>NZ_CP146343.1:1860000-3127500 GCF_037055275.1 Pseudomonas sp. ML2-2023-3 | reverse complement strand
CGCGTGCTGGATCGCCTGTTCGGCAGCTGGCTGTTTGGTCCGTTCAACCGTTTCTTCGTCAAGGCCAGTAACGGCTATGTGGGCACGGTGCGCCGGATCATTCGTGGCAGCGGTATCGCCATGCTGGTGTATGCAGGCCTGATGGCGCTGACCTGGGCAGGTTTTGCCCACACGCCGACCGGCTTTGTACCGCCGCAAGACAAGCAATACCTGGTGGCCTTCGCGCAACTGCCGGACGCTGCAAGCCTGGATCGCAGTGAAGAAGTGATCAAGCGCATGTCGGAGCTGGCCCTCAAGCAGCCTGGCGTTGCCAACTCGATCGCCTTCCCTGGCCTGTCGATCAACGGCTTCACCAACAGCCCGAACAGCGGCATCGTGTTTGTTGCGCTCAAGGACTTTGATCAACGCAAAGACCCGAGCCAGTCCGCCGCTGCCATTGCCGCCACGTTGAACGCAGAGTTTGCCGACATCCAGGAAGCCTACATCGCCATCTTCCCGCCGCCTCCGGTACAGGGGCTGGGCACCATTGGCGGTTTCCGCCTGCAAGTCGAGGACCGCGCAGGTCTGGGCTATGACGAGCTGTACAAAGAAGTGCAGAACGTGATCACCAAGAGCCGCAGCGTGCCGGAACTGGCCGGGTTGTTCACCAGCTATCAGGTCAACGTACCGCAAGTCGATGCTGCCATCGACCGTGAAAAAGCCAAGACCCACGGCGTGGCCATCAGCGACATCTTCGACACCCTGCAAATCTATCTGGGTTCGCTGTATGCCAACGATTTCAACCGCTTCGGTCGTACTTATCAGGTCAACGTGCAAGCCGAGCAGCAGTTCCGCCTGGAGCCCGAGCAGATCGGCCAGCTGAAAGTGCGTAACAACAAGGGCGAGATGATCCCGCTGGCGACCTTTATCAAGGTCAGCGATACCGCCGGGCCCGATCGCGTGATGCACTACAACGGCTTTGTCACCGCAGAAATCAACGGCGGCGCGGCACCGGGCTACAGCTCGGGCCAGGCAGAAGCAGCGATGGAAAAACTGCTGAAGGAAGAGCTGCCCAACGGCATGACCTTCGAGTGGACGGAGCTGACGTATCAGCAAATCCTCTCGGGCAATACCGCGCTGTTCGTGTTCCCGCTCTGTGTTCTGCTGGCGTTCCTGGTACTGGCCGCCCAATACGAAAGCTGGAGCCTGCCACTGGCGGTGATCCTGATTGTGCCCATGACCCTGCTGTCAGCCATTACCGGTGTGATTCTGTCGGGGGGTGACAACAACATCTTCACCCAGATCGGATTGATCGTCCTGGTGGGGTTGGCGTGCAAGAACGCGATCTTGATTGTGGAGTTTGCCAAGGACAAACAGGAAGAAGGCATGAGCCCGCTGGATGCGGTACTTGAAGCCTGCCGCCTGCGTCTGCGGCCGATCCTGATGACCTCTTTCGCTTTCATCATGGGCGTGGTGCCTCTGGTGCTGTCCAGCGGTGCAGGTGCAGAAATGCGCCACGCCATGGGTGTTGCGGTGTTCTCCGGGATGCTCGGGGTGACCTTCTTCGGCCTGCTGCTGACGCCTGTGTTCTATGTCTTGATCCGCCGTTATGTGGAGCGCAGTGAAGCGCGCAAAGCGGCCAAGCACCTCAAGCTGGAGTCGCAACAATGAGCGTGAAAGTTTTTCTGCCGAGTCTGTTGGTGCTGGCCTTGAGCGCTTGCGCCGTAGGCCCGGACTACAAGACCCCGGCCACAGAGCCTGCCCATATCAGTGCCGATAACCTGAAGGGCTTTGACCGGGCGCATTTTGAAGGGATCTGGTGGCAGCAGTTCGACGACCCGACCCTCAACCAGCTGGTGACTCAGTCACTGGCCGGCAACCGCGAGTTGCGCGTGGCCTTTGCCCGCCTGCGGGCAGCCCGGGCGATTCGTGATGACGTCAGCAATGACATCATGCCGACCATCACCAGCCGTGCCAGCAGCGATGTCGGCAAGGGCCAGATTCCGGGCCAGACCGAAAAGCGGGTCAACAGTGAACGCTATGACCTGGGCCTGGACATGGCCTGGGAAGTCGACCTGTTTGGTCGTATCCAGCGTGAATTGGAGGCCAGCGACGCCGACGAGCAAGTGGCTGCAGCGGATCTCTACCAGCTGCAAGTGACCATGATTGCCGAACTGGTGGATGCCTACGGTGAATTGCGCGGCGCCCAACTGCGTGAGCGGATTGCCCTGGCCAACTTGAAGAACCAGCAGGACTCCAAGGCGATTACCGAAAGCCTGCGTGACGCAGGTGTTGGCGATCAACTGGACGTCATGCGTGCCGACGCCCGCCTGGCCGCGGTTGAGGCCAGCGTGCCGCAACTGCAGGCCGAGCAGGTGCGTGAGCGCAATCGCATCGCCACTCTGCTGGGCCAGCGCCCTGAGCAGCTCAGCGTTGACTTGAGCCCGGCGCAGTTGCCGGCCATTGCCAAGGCACTGAACATCGGCAACCCCGGCGATTTGCTGCAGCGCCGGCCCGACATCCTGAGTGCCGAGCGCAAGCTGGCAGCCGCCACTGCCCGGATCGGGGTGGCCAAGGCCGATTTGTTCCCTCGGGTCAGCCTGAGTGGTTTTCTCGGTTTTACCGCCGGACGCGGCTCGCAAATAGGCTCGGCTGCAGCCAATGCCTGGGCGCTGGGCCCGCGCATTACCTGGCCGGCGTTTGACCTGGGCAGCGTGCGTGCGCGTCTGCGCGGTGCCGGTGCAGAGGCTGATGGCGCACTGGCCAGTTACGAGCAGCAGGTGCTGTTGGCGCTGGAAGAGTCCGAAAACGCATTCAGCGATTACGGCAAGCGCCAGCAACGTCTGGTCTCGTTGATTCGTCAAAGCGAATCCAGCCGGATCGCAGCGGATCTGGCTGCTATTCGCTATCGCGAAGGCACGGTGGACTTTCTGGTGCTGCTCGACGCCCAACGGGAGCGCCTGGCCGCAGAAGACAGCCAGGCCCAGGCCGAGGTTGAGCTGTATCGCGGCGTAGTAGCGATTTACAAAGCACTGGGTGGTGGCTGGCAAGCCGAGACCGTCGCCAGCGCACACTGATTCAAGAGCTCCTTTGGTTGGCCGCAACCAACCAATTTTTAGCCCCGCGCTCATTCGGTCGCGGGGCTTTTTTTACCCGTAGTAGCTGCCGAAGGCTGCGTTCGGCGACGCAGTCGTCGTAAACCCTGGCAACCGGGGTTGACTGACACACCGAAGTGTCTGATTTTGCGACGGCTACGCCGCCGAACGCAGCCTTCGGCAGCTGCTTGTATGTTTTCCCGGTGCCCAAGAAAATGCCGGGGCGTGTACAAAAAGCGTTTCGGGGAGGCCGATAGCTGCTTAAGGCAGGATTTGCTCCTGACCTTGTCTGTAGAGAGGCCCCCCGCCTCATTGCCTACCACGAAGAGTAACCAGAAGCCGACAAGTCGGACTTCGTATTACAAGGTTGTGATGGCATGAAGTGCGAGGTCGGGGAACCGGAAGCATTCTACTTTTTTTCGTTGAGGTGGAACACATGGCTCTCGTCGTTGGTGTAGATATTGGCTCTCGAACTGCGCCTATGGCGTGGCGTAAAGATGGAAACGTCGTTGGAAACTGGACCATCGAACAGAGCGCCAAAGGCCACTCATTGGCGGTGAAAAAGTTGCTCAGCCTGAAGCCGGAGCTGATCGTCATGGAGGCCACCGGCGTCTATTACCTGGACTTGGCCGTCAAGCTGACCAACGCCGGCTTACCCGTGGCGGTGATCAACCCGAAAAGTGCACATAACTTTGCCAAGATCATGCTGGCTAACAGCAAAACCGACAAAATCGATGCTCAATTGCTGGCCGAGTATGCCGAGCGTATGACGCCGCGGGTATGGACTGCGCCAACCGCGCAAATGCTGGAACTGCGTGCCTTGGGACGACATTTGAACCGCCTGACCGGCCGCCGCACGCAGGCCAAAAATGAGTTGCACGCACTCAAGGCAACCGAAAGTACGTCGTCGATGCTGATCGAGGACGAAGAGGATGCCATCGACGCCTTGGACAAGCGCATTGAGCGCTTCCGCAAGGCCGCACTTGAACTGATTCTCGAAAGCCCGAACCTGAGCAGAAGCTACAAATGCATGATTGCAGGGCCTGGCATCGGAGAGGCTTCGGCTATTGCGATGCTGGCCGAGTTGGTGACCTTGCCGTCGACGTTGAAATCGAACCAGGTGAGCCGCTATGCAGGATTGGACGTGCGTCTGACGCAGTCAGGAACGAGTTTGAACAAGCCTGGCCGGATGAGTAAGGCCGGGAATGCCTACTTGCGCGCGGCGACGTTCATGCCCGCATTGAGCGCGCTGCGTTGTGACCCCATTGTTAAGGCGTTCTATGAAGGACTGGTCGGCCGAGGTAAGAAGAAGATGCAGGCAATTGGGGCAATCATGCGCAAATATCTGACAGGTATTTGGGCATGCATCCGCAGCGGTGAGCCTTTTGATACGGCCAAGCTTTTCGATGAAAAACACCTATCGAAAGCTTGACCTGCAACAGAGTATCTACAGGGTCTGCGTTTGACTCCAGCCCCCGACTCACCCACTCTTGCACCCCATACGCACGCATGCTTCTGGATATTGGATGACCCAGCCTCGCCGCTACCTCGCAATCAGCTTTCTGTCAGCGCTTATCGCTGCCGGTCTTTGGTATTCGATGCGCCCTGATCCAGCCGTTCCCACGCAATCCGTCAGTCAACGATTCTCCATCGCCCTGGACATGGCCCAAAACGGCAAGCCCGGCGCCGCCCGTGTGCTCTATCAGCAACTGGCCCGCAAGGACTTGTCGGATACCCGGCGCGCCAGCCTGCATGCCGAGCTGCCCAATTACCCAAGCCCGCTGGCACTGAAACTGGCAGACGCTGACTTGCATAACCCCTCGCCCCTGGTACGCATAGCCGCGATCCAGAGCATTGTCGGCCTGGTGCCCAACGCCCAGCGCACGTTACTGCTGGGCCCGCTACTGGATGACACCGAACAGAGCGTGCGCTTTGCCGCCGCCAATGCCCTGCTCGGCCTGTCGCCCGACGAACAGGGGCTGTACTTCGGCCCGTTGCAGCAAGTGATCGACGAATTCGAGCGCGACCTCAAAACCAGGCCCGACGACCCGCAGGCACAGGGTCAACTCGCCCGTCTGTATTTGCACGAAGGTCAACTGGACGAAGCCCAGGCCGCACTGGAGCAAGTCACCCGCCTGGACCCGGACAACCTCAAGGCAGTCGTCGCGCAGGTCGAGCTTCTGGAAAAACGCGGCAAGGCCGAGCAGGCGCGACAGATGCTGGCCAGGCAGCTTGAAGCCCATCCCGATTCCGCGTACCTGCAACATGCCCTGGGGATCTGGCTGCTTAACCATGGCCAGACGGAATACGCCCTTCTGGGCCTGGCCAAGGCCGTTGAGCTGGAACCGGACAACAGTGATTACCGGTACAAGCTGGCGACCGCCCTCCATGACCTGGACCAGCTTGAAGCCGCGCAACGCCAGCTCGAAGAGCTGCTGCAACGCCAACCGGCCAATCGCAAGGCGCGCGTATTGCTGATCGGCTACTGGAAAGAAGCCGGGCAATTGCAGAATGTGCAGGTGCTGCTGGCGCAGCTTGAGCAGATGAACCCTGATGACCCGTCGTTGCAGCAGGGTTTGTGATTCATATCACCTGTGGGAGCGGGCTTGCTCGCGATGGCATCACGTCGGTCTGGCTGAATGACCGAGTCGCCTGCATCGCGAGCAAGCCCGCTCCCACAAGATTTGGGCATTCAGGCCAATAGTTTCTGGATCTGCTCTTGCAGGGTATCGAGGTCGAACGGCTTGGCCAGGATCGGCGCCGTCAAGGTGATCGGGCTGCCCGTATCACGGATCTCGGCAGGGTAGCCGCTGATAAAAATAACTTTCAGGTCAGGCCGCAGCTTCAACGCTGGCTCGGCAATCTGCACCCCGGAAATTCCGCCCGGCAGGCGGAAGTCGGTCACCATAAGGTCCAGATGCGGCTTGCTCGCCAGAATCTCGAACGCCTGTTCGCCGTTTTCGGCCTGCAATACCCGGTAGCCTTCGCCGGACAGGTAGGCGCTGAGGACCATCAGGATCGAGGGGTCATCTTCGACAATCAAAACAACATCTTGCGCATCTTCACTCATGGGAAACCTTAATTCATGCCGTCGCTGCCAGTATGACCCCGAGCGCGGTCATAGGTTGCGCCGAGTTTAAGTCTTTTGTGCAAGCGGCAGGCAAACCCTGAACAAGGCGCCCTCACCCAGTTCGCTCTGCACGCTGATGGTGCCGCTGTGTGCCGCGACAATCTGTTCCGAGATAAACAACCCCAAACCAAGCCCGGCAGCCACCTGACTGGCTGAAACCCGCTCAAATTGCTGGAACACCCGCTGCTGGTTTTCCTGGCTGATGCCGATGCCCTGATCGCGCACATCCACCACAGCTTGATCGCCGTCTATGTAAACAGACACATCAATGGGCTTTTTAGCACCGTAACGCAAGGCATTGGTCAGCAGATTGGAAATCACTTGCTCAATTCTGAACTCGTCCCACTGCCCCACTACGGGTTTTTGTGCAGTGAAGCTGACACTCGATTGCGCAGCGCTGATCTGGGCCGTGAAATTCTCCAGCAATTGCCCGACTGTACGGGCCAAATCAAACTCGGCAGGCCTGATCGACAGCTTGCCGGTGCGGATACGCGACACGTCGAGCATGTCTTCGATCAGGCGGATCAGGCTCTGGATCTGGCGCTCATCACGATCGACCATGGCGTGCATCTTTTCCAGGGTGAACGCCGCCGCGTTGTCGCGGGCCAGGTGCATCTTGCGCAACTGGGTTTCCAGGATCAGCCCGTTGAGCGGCGTGCGCACCTCATGGGAGACGATCGACATAAAGTCGTCACGCATGCGCACCGCGCGCTCAAGCTCGACCTGGGTCAGTTGCAACTGCGCAAGCAAAGTCTCCTGCTCGCGACGGCTCTGCTCCAGGGCCTCGACCTGCTGCTTCATGGCCTTGCTCTGGCGATAAAGCTCGACGAAGACATTGACCTTGCTTTTGACCGCGTGGATATCCAGCGGTTTGTGCAGAAAGTCCACCGCACCGCTTTCATAGCCCTTGAAGGCATAGTTCATCTCGCGCCCTGCGGCACTGACAAACACGATGGGGATGTTTTTGGTCTTGGCGGTGCCGCGCATCAGCTCGGCCAGTTCAAAACCGTTCATGCCGGGCATTTGCACGTCAAGAATGGCCATCGCAAACTCATGCTGCAACAGCAACGACAGCGCCTCATCCGCAGACAAGGCCTTGTACACAATGCGATCTTCGCGCTTGATCAGTGCTTCGAGCGCCAGCAGGTTTTCCGGCAGGTCATCGACGATCAGCAGCTTGGCTTGAATTTCGTTTAGTAGCATTGGCTATGTTCCAGCTCGACAAGCAGACGGCCAATGCCGCGCAATGGAAGAATGCAATCCGGTTGAAAAAGGTCCAGTGCCGCACGGGGCATGGTTGCAACCTGTGCCTCGTCAGGATCCTGCACAATGGTCAGACCGCCCGACTGCTGGACCACGCTCAGCCCCTGGGCACCATCCCGATTGGCGCCCGTCAGCAAAATGGCAGCCAGACGCTGTTGATACACATCGGCTGCGGATTCGAACAGGTAGTCAATGGCAGGTCGCGAGTAATGCACCGGCTCCTCCTGGCTCAAGGAAAAACTGTGATCCTGCTCAATCGAAACGTGATACCCGGGACCTGCAAAGTACAGGGTGCCCGGCACAATCGGCTGTTTGTCCTGAACCTCCCTGACCGCCAATGGCAAGCGCCGGGCAAACACCTCGGCCAACTGGCTGCGTCGCTCTTCAGGCAAGTGCAGCACCACGATAATCGGCAGCCGGAAGCCAGGCTTGAGCTCGGAAAAAATAGTCAGCAACGCTTCAACCCCGCCCGCAGACGCACCGATCACCACCGCCTCGACAGGTCTGGGATCGGTCAGGTAACGGTCATGGTTTTTCATAGCTTGCGGTAGATCCGTTCTTGCTTGAGCACGGGGGAAAACTGTTTGCTGTAGTCCGAAAAATCCAGCGTCTCCTTGCTTCCAAGCATCAGAAATCCGCGATGACACAACGATTCCTCGAACAGACCAAAGGCTCTGTTTTGAAGATTTTTATTGAAATAAATCAATACGTTACGGCATGAAATTAAATTGGTTTCTGAGAACACGCTATCCGTCGCCAGGCTGTGATCGGCGAAGGTCACGTTCTCGCGCAGCGTCTTGTCAAAAATCGCGTAGTCATAGGCGGCGGTGTAGTAATCGGCAAACGAACGCTGACCACCGGCCTTTTGGTAGTTGTGGGTATAGGTCCGGATATTGTCCAGGGAGAAAATCCCCTGCTTGGCCTTTTCCAGAGAGCGCGGATTGATATCGGTCGCATAGATGATGGTGCGATCCAGCAGGCCTTCTTCACGCAACAGGATGGCCATTGAATACACCTCCTCGCCGGTGCTGCACCCCGCAATCCAGATCTTGAGCGACGGGTAGGTCTTGAGGATCGGCACCACCTCCTGGCGAATGGCCAGAAAATGCTCCGGGTCGCGAAACATCTCGCTCACTGGAATGGTCAGGAACTGCAGCAACTGCATAAAGGCCGTCGGGTCATGGAGGATGCGCTCCTGAAGGGCCGAAATGGTGCTGCAGTCAAACTGACGCAATGCATGATTGACCCGGCGCTTGATCGAGGCGCCGGAGTAATCGCGAAAGTCATAACTGTATTTGAGATAGATCGCTTCGATCAGCAGCCTTAACTCGATGTCAGTGTTTCGTTGCACTTAGAGTCGTTCCATTTTCGGTAGCCAGACCCGGATCAACGAAAACAGTCGATCCAGATCAATCGGTTTGGCCAGGTAGTCATTGGAACCTGCCTGCAGGCAGCGCTCCTGATCGTCCTTCATTGCCTTGGCCGTGACCGCAATGATCGGCAGCTTGCGCCAGCGCGGGTTTTTGCGGATTTCGACGGTCGCTTCGTAGCCATCCATCTCGGGCATCATCACGTCCATCAACACCAGGTCGATATCTTCCACTTCGTCCAGGCGCTCGATGGCTTCGCGTCCATTGCGACCGATGACCACAATCGCGCCCTTCTGCTCCAGCGCACTGGTCAGGGCAAAGATGTTTCGTACATCGTCATCCACCAGCAAAATCTTGCGGCCCTCGAACACCTTGTCGCGGCTGCGAGCGGTCTTGAGCATCGTTTGCCGATCATGGGACAACTGAGATTCGACTTTGTGCAGAAATAATGTCACTTCATCGAGCAACCGCTCGGGTGAGCGGGCGCCCTTGATGATGATGGAGCGCGAATACTTGCGCAGCTCGGCTTCTTCATCCCGGGTCAGATTGCGCCCGGTGTAGACGATCACCGGCGGGAACGAGCAGATATCTTCGGTCGACATGCGCTTGAGCAGGTCGTTGCCCAGCATGTCGGGCAACTTGAGGTCGATGATCATGCAGTCGTAAACAGTGGTGCGCAGCAGGTCGAGCGCCTCCTGGGCATAGCCGACCGCGGTGATCTCGATGTCATCGTCGCCGATCAGGCGGGCAATGCTGTCGCGCTGCAAGTCATCATCCTCGACCAGCAGCACCCGCTTGACCTTCTGCGTCAGCTTGGCCTCCAGGCGAGCGAACACATTTCTCAGCTCTTCACGGGTCGTCGGCTTCAAGGCGTACCCCACCGCCCCCATGTGCATCGCGGCCTCAACCCGGTCTTCAGCGGAAATCACGTGAACCGGTATATGCCGCGTCGACGCCATAGCCTTCAGGCGCTGCAACACCGTGAGCCCCGGATGGTCCGGCAAGCGGATGTCCAGCAGGATTGCATCGGGAATGAACTGCACCGCGAGGCTGAAACCTTCGTCCGCACCATGGGCAACCAGGCAGCGATAGCCCAATTCATGTGCAAGATCGAAGAGGATCTGCGCAAAGTTTGGCTCATCTTCAATCACCAAAATACAGCGCGTGGTAAATGGCGCCTGCTCGCGGTCATCCATGAAGCGCTCAATCACCGCCGCAGACTCAACGGCAAGCAGCGGCCGGGGCTCAGGTACCCGCACTGCAACCCGTGGCGCGGGGCCAACAGGCAGTTGCACGGGTTCTTCGCCGTGCTCCACATACTGCTGCGGCAGGATCAGGGTAAAGATACTGCCCTTGCCCGGCTCGCTGCTGACATCGATCGAACCGCCCAGCAATGTCGCCAGATCACGGGAGATCGACAGGCCCAGCCCTGTGCCGCCATAGCGGCGGTTGGTGGTGCCGTCGGCCTGACGGAAAGCTTCGAAGATGGAGTCTTGTTGCTCCTCGGAAATGCCGATCCCGGAATCGCTCACGGTAAAGGCAATCCCTTCGCCCGGCTGACAGGATACCGTCAGGCTGACCTGGCCTTGCTCCGTGAACTTGACCGCGTTGGACAGCAAATTCTTGAGGATCTGCTCCAGACGCTGGCTGTCGGTGTAGATCATGGGCGGCGTGCCGGGCTGCAACTGGACCTCAAAGCCCAGGGACTTGTCGCCCGCCAGCGGCTGGAACATGTTGCGCAACCCTTCGACCACCCGTGCCACGCTGGTGTGCTCGGGGCGCACTTCGAGCTTGCCGGCTTCTACCTTGGAAATGTCCAGGATGTCGTTGATCAGGTTAAGCAGGTCATTGCCCGCCGAGTAAATAGACTCGGCAAACTTGACCTGTTCTGCGCTGAGGTTCTGCTGCGGGTTTTCGGACAGCAACTTGGCCAGGATCAAGGAGCTGTTCAGCGGCGTGCGCAGCTCGTGGGACATGTTGGCCAGGAATTCGGACTTGTACTTGCTGGAGCGTTGCAGCTCTTCAGCCCGTTCTTCAAGTTGCACCTGGGCCTGGTTGAGTTCGGTGTTCTTGCGGTCCATTGCATCCCGCTGGCCGGCCAACTCTTCGTTGGTCTGCTCCAGCTCGGCCTGCTGGGTTTCGAGGCTGGTCTGGGACTCTTTGAGAATGCGCGACTGCTCTTCGAGTTCCTCGTTGGCGGTCTTGAGTTCCTCCTGCTGCACCTGCAGTTGCTCATTGAGCTGCTGGGTTTCGGCCAGCACCTCTTGCAGGCGCTGGCGATAGCGCGCCGCTTCAATCGACATGCCGATGTTGTCGGCGATCAATTCGAACAGCTCTACGTCCCGCTCGCTCAGGGGCCTGAGGAAGCCCAGCTCAATGACCCCGTTGACGCGATCATCATCACTGGTGGGCACCACCAGCACACTGCGCGGGCTGCCTTCGCCCAGCCCGGAGCTGACTTTGGAGAAATAGTCGGCGGGTACGTTGTCCAGTCGAATCAACTTATCCTGCTTGACTGCCTGCCCGATAATCCCTTCGCCGTTGCGAATCAGTTGGCCCTGCGCCTCTTGCTCGCGGGAAAACCCATAACTGGCCACACGCTTGAGATCGCCGTGATCTTCACGCACATAGACGGCCGCCACCACGGATCCCAGGTACTGGGCACAGAACTGCAGGATGTTGTGGCCCAACATGTTGAGCGTCAGGCGCCCCAGCACCTGTTCAGCCAGCTCGGTCTGGCCGTTGCGCAACCAGGCCTGTTGTTCCAGACGCTGAGCAGTCTTGATCTGCGACTCGAAGGCATTGTTGTAACTCTTTGAAAGTTCAAGTAAATCGCGACGACCGATATAGGCCAAAAAGCCGCTCAAACCCAGTACGAAAATCAGGTACAGGCCAATACTGATGATCGTTGTACGACTGACCTCTTCGCTGCGAGCCACTCGCAGCTGCTGCTCCATCTGAATGAAGTCTTGATATTCTTTGCGAATTTCGTCCGCCAGGCGCTTGCCCCGCCCCGCCTGTATGGCCGCACGGTAATCACCGTCCTGACGGCGCAGATCGACCATCGACTGGGCGTAGGCATTCCACTCATTTTGCAGCGCCTCAAGGCGTTTCAGCCGGTCGACCTGCTGCGGGTTGTCGCTGACCAGCTCCTGCAACCCCTTCAACTGGAGCGCAATTTGCGGCTTGGCGACGGCATAGGGGTCCAGAAAATGCTCATCGCCGGTAATCAGGAACCCGCGCATGCCGCTTTCAAGATCCACCGTCAGCCGCACGGCGTCGTTGGTATTACTGATAACCCGGTCGCTGTGCTCCACCCACCTGATCACTGATAACAAATAGCTGACCATGATCACGAATAACGCGGCACTGAGCACGCCGACAGCCAGGGGCAAGCCAACGTTGCGACTCAGAAGCTTGCGAAAGCTTCGCTCATCAATTGATACAGGTGAGTTCATTTTCAGGCCTGTGGGCAGTCTTAAAAAACTGGAGTTTGCCGGATTACCGAGCAATAGTTCTATTTTCTTACCCAACAATGAACATTTTCGTACAAAGAGGCACATTCAAATGCTGGGCAAGGCTATCCTTGCTGCAGCGAGACCCACGCTTACATTTTTTATCGAGATCATGATTATGTCCGCTACACCCTCCACCATCCTGGTGGTCGAAGACGACGCCATTGTTCGGATGCTGATCGTAGACGTGCTCCAAGAACTGGACTTCAGCGTGCTTGAAGCAGACGGCAGCGAGCAGGCCATGGAACTGCTGGAGAATGCGGCCCAGCCCATTGACCTGCTGATGACCGACGTCGGGTTGCCGGGCATGGACGGCCGGGAGCTGGCAGCCAAGGCCCGCCAAATGCGCGAGAAAATGCCCATCCTGTTTGCCAGCGGCTATGCCGAAACCCTTGAGGTCGCAGAAGGCATGGCGGTGATTGGCAAACCTTTCTCCATTGATCAGTTGCGCGACAAAGTCAAAAGCCTGCTGACCGCCTGACGTGTAGTCGCTGCCGCAGGCTGCGAGGGCTGCGTAGCGGCCCCGCTTTTTGAAGGTCCTGCGGCCCTTATCGCAGCCTGCGGCAGCGACTACACCCCCCCCTTTAAATTGACGACTCTCCTGGGCTGTGGTTTCCTACACATCTTGTATCAGGTGCCCTTCACAGGGTGAAACGGGAAACCGGTGCGTCAGGCGTTAGTCCTGGCAAGTCCGGCGCTGCCCCCGCAACGGTAAGCGAGAGAAACATCAAATCCACTGTGCCGAGTGCATGGGAAGGAGATGTTTGCAGGCTCAACCCTTGAGCCCCTCGCAAGCCCGGAGACCGGCCTGGTTATTTTTCAATAACAAACCCGCGGTGGGCGGGCGCTGTTAAACCCTGCGGGCTTCGTTCGCGGGGTTTTCTTGCGCTTTGCTGCCCGTCGTCCGACCTGAGGCAAGCGCCATGTCTATCAGCACCAGCCGTACCCATTCCGCCGCGACCACTGCCACCCAAAGCCAACGCATTGTGGCGGCTGTCGGTGCTGCGGTACTGGGGGCTTTTCTCGTTTACTTCGCCGGGTTCTCCCATATCGATGCGGTTCACAATGCGGCCCATGACACCCGTCACAGCTCCGCCTTCCCGTGCCATTGAGACTGCCTGCCATGATTAAGCGTATCGCCCAAACCGCAGGCTTCACCGGCTTGCTGGCCGCCCTGCTGCTGACCCTGCTGCAAAGCCTGTGGGTGTCGCCACTCATTTTGCAGGCCGAAACCTACGAAAAACCTGCTGCCACTGAAGTGCACGAGCATGCCGACATGGCCATGCCAGCCCACGAGCACGACGCCGAGGCCTGGGAGCCGGAAGATGGCTGGCAGCGCGTGCTGTCTACCACGGGCGGCAATCTGGTGGTTGCTGTGGGTTTTGCCTTGATGCTGGCCGGCCTTTACACCTTGCGTGCCCCGACGCGCACTTCCCAGGGCCTGCTCTGGGGCCTTGCCGGTTATGCGGTGTTCTGCCTGGCGCCGACCCTGGGCCTGCCACCCGAGTTGCCGGGCACTGCAGCGGCAGATTTGCTGCAGCGTCAAATCTGGTGGGTCAGCACCGCAGCTTCGACCGCAGTGGCCATCGCACTGATGGTATTTGGCAAGCACTGGGCGCTGAAAGTGCTGGGCGTGGCGATTCTGGTGGTTCCGCATATTTTTGGCGCACCCCAGCCACTGGTGCATTCAAGCCTGGCCCCGGCCGAGCTGGAGTCGCAGTTCAAGATTGCTTCGCAACTGACCAACTTCGCCTTTTGGCTGGCCCTGGGCGTGATCAGCGCCTGGCTGTTTCGCCGCAAGTCTGAAGGCCAGTACTCGGCATGACGGCAACCGGCACAGCGCCAATCCTGGTGATTGGCCTGGGCTGTCGCCAGGATTGCACCGCGGCAGAGCTGTTGAGTCTGATCGAACGCTCTCTGGCCCGGGCCGGGATCCCGCTGAATGCGGTCCGTGCCCTGGCCAGTGTCGATCTCAAGCGCCAGGAACCCGGACTGCTGCAACTGGCAGCTCGACTGGAACTGGAGCTTGAGGTCTTCAGTGCGCAACAGCTTGCCCCGTACGCCCCTCAGCTGAGTCACCGGTCGAACCTTGTGTTCGAGAAAACCGGGTGTTTCGGGATTGCCGAAAGTGCTGCGCTGGCCCTGGCCGAGCGGTTCGCCGGCGCACCCGCTACCTTGCTGATTACGCGACAAAAATCACCCGGCGCCACCTTTGCGTTGGCCTGTTTCGAGCAAAACCCGCGATAATCCCCCGCCTCACTATGAGCGTTGTTCAAGAACAGCTCTATCTCAACCCCTTCAAGAGACTGCCATGACTGTTTATTTCATCGGCGCCGGACCCGGCGATCCTGAGCTGATTACCGTCAAGGGCCAGCGCCTGATTCGCAGTTGCCCGGTGATCATTTACGCGGGTTCGCTGGTCCCCGAGGCCGTGCTGCAAGGCCATCAGGCTGAGCAGGTGATCAACAGTGCGCAACTGCACCTTGAGCAGATCATCACCCTGATCAAGGCCGCCGACGCCAAAGGCCAGGACGTGGCCCGCGTACATTCCGGCGACCCCAGCTTGTACGGGGCCATTGGCGAACAGATCCGCTGCTTGCGTGAGCTGGGCATTGCCTTTGAGATCATTCCGGGAGTGACTGCCACCGCGGCCTGTGCGGCCATTCTGGGGGCCGAACTGACGTTGCCCGATATTTCGCAAACCGTGATTCTGACCCGTTACGCCGAAAAAACCGTTATGCCAGCCGGAGAAGAACTGGCCAGCCTGGCGCAGCACAAGGCGACCATGGCCATTCATCTGGGGGTCAAGAACCTTGAAAACATCGTTGCCGAACTGATCCCGCACTACGGCAGTGATTGCCCGATTGCCGTGATTCATCGCGCCAGCTGGCCTGACCAGGACTGGGTGCAAGGGACGCTTGCAGACATCGCGATCAAGGTCCAGGCCAAGGGATTCAGGCGTACGGCGCTGATCCTGGTGGGCCGGGTGCTGGCCAGTGACAGTTTTGGGGACTCGTCGCTGTACCGTGCGGGGCATGCGCATCTGTATCGGCCTTGAACGCTCTCCCCCTGTGGGAGCGGGCTTGCTCGCGATACGGACGGCGTGGCCTGTCAGGTAGATCCCATTAGGTTCTGCTGCGCCCGCACAATCCGAATCGCGCAGCCATAAAAAAACGGTGCTCACGGGGCACCGTTTTTTCTTCAGCTTCGCAGCGAACGCCCTGTTAGTAGTAGGCGTTTTCTTTCTGCGAGTGGTCGGTCACGTCACGTACGCCCTTGAGCTCCGGCACACGCTCAAGCAGGGTGCGCTCGATGCCTTCACGCAACGTCACGTCCGCCTGGCCGCAGCCCTGGCAACCGCCACCGAACTTGAGCACCGCGATACCGTCTTCAACCACTTCAATCAGGCTGACCTGACCGCCGTGGCTGGCCAAACCGGGATTGATCTCGGTTTGCAGGTAGTAGTTGATGCGCTCGTTGATCGGGCTGTCGGCATTGACCATCGGCACTTTGGCGTTTGGCGCCTTGATGGTCAGCTGACCACCCATGCGATCGGTGGCGTAGTCCACCACGGCATCGTCAAGGAAGGGTTCGCTGAACGAATCGATCCAGGCCGTGAAGCTTTTAAGGCCGATGGCGGTATCTTCAGATTTGACTTCAGCCGGCTTGCAGTAAGCAATGCAGGTTTCGGCGTACTGGGTACCGGGTTGGGTGATAAAGACGCGGATGCCGATACCCGGGGTGTTCTGCTTTGACAGCAGATCAGCCAGGTAATCGTGGGCAGCGTCGGTAATCGTTATGGCGCTCATGGAATCTCCTCGCAGACATGGGACGCAGTTTACGCCAATCGGCGCGCCTGACAAAGTCCTAGTGTTTTTGTCAGGAAAGCCACACCCCATGTATCAAATTCTAGTGGCTGATTACAGGTTTTCGTAGCGGTTCATATCCAGCACACCGGCCTCTACCGGGTCGGTTTCGCTGATGTACTGGCCAATATCGTGAAAGTACTGCCAGAACTGTGGATGGCTACGGCGAATCCCCCAGCGCTCGACAATGGTGTCAAAGGTCTCTTGATCCTTGCATTGCTCCATCGCTTCAACAAAGGCCTCAACCTGCCCCGTCGGGATATTGAACATGAAGTTCGGGTAGCTGCTGAGCACCCCGGGGTAGATGGCCAGGGTGTCCAGCCCAGGCTCCAGCCGGTATTCCTCGCCCAGCATGAAGGCCACGTTGGTGTGCGCGCGATTGCGCAGCATGCTGTACATCTCGCGCTTGCCGTCACGTCCCTCGATCCGCAGCATGCTGGCTTCTGGCAATTGACTGATGACCGACAGCCCCGCCGCAGGGCGCGAGGTCAGACGGCTCAGTGCCTGCTCGGCGTATTTGAACTCTTGCGGGATGTCGGGGCGTGAACAGTAAGCACCGACGCAACGGTTGATCGGGTCGGGCCGTGCATTCAGGGTGCCGGCGCGTTCAATCAGCTTGAGCGCAAAGTCACGCTTGGGGTCGGCCGGATCGAGCTTCATGCCGCTCGGCGTGCCGGTGTCGATCTTCTGGTAGTCCATCCACATCTTCAGCTTGCCGCTGTTCTGATACCAGCTGCTCAAGATGCCCGAACGGGCGTCGGCCGGCATCAAGCGCAGGAAGTTGACCTCGGCGCCGTTGCGGATCAAGTCAAAGTACAAGCGTGTCTGGGCCTGATGGGAAACGTTGCCGAACACATCGAAGTTGACCGCCAACTGGTAGTAGGTGCGCTCCAGCAACGGGTAGTCGAACAGCCACAGGGTTTGCGGGATTTCGCCGATCAGGCCCTTGCTGACACTGGCGCTGTCGAAGTGACGGAAAACGGTCAACAAGGCGTTGTCGTTGCCTGCCCACAGGGTCGACCAGCTCGGTGGCGGCATGTCGGCATAGGCTTGCTGGCGCAACTTCTCATAGTCATTGCGCTTGTTGCGATAGCGGTGCCACAACGAAATAACACTGCCAACGTCGTCGATCTGGCCGGGCATTGCCAGCAACGGCGTCGCTTCGCCACGATAGGCGGCGTCGGTGACATAGCGGTCATGGGCAGGCTCCTGGAACACGGTCCAGAAGTTGTCGCGAATCACGTCAGTCGCAATCTGCCCACGGCACACCGGCCCACGAATAAAGGTGCGTACGAAATACTCGGCGTTGTCGAGCATGAACTGGTAACGCGCCACCGCCGGAATCGCTTCAAAGACTTCGAACGGGTTGGCCCGACCTCGAGGCCCGTAGCCCGGCAAGCTGGTGGCATGCCAGTCACCGCTGTAGAACAGCTCTTTGACCCGCGCCAGCTTGTGCTCGCCCATCGGATAGATGATATGGGTTTTGTGCACGATCACGCCCTGAACGGGTATCAACCGATAGTAAAACGTGGTGCCGGGGTCGTCGTTCGGGCGGCGGGTAGCAATCAGGTCAACCGGCTGACCGCTTGGGGTGCGCGAACGCACCCACTGGAAGAAGTGCCCTGGCACGCCGTTGTCGAAGTAGGTATGGGCCAGAAACAAATGCTCGTACAACCAGCGCGCCACCAGGGCTTCGGTTGAACCTGGACGGTTGAGCAATTCTTCCCATTCGCTGATCTGTGCCGCTTCGACCGCAGTCGGCTTGATTGCGTGCTGGTCAACCTTCGCGCCCTGGGCCAGCCAGGTTTGTACGGTGTGGTATTGCTGGTTGGTCAATCCGGTCACGGCCAGCGGCATGCCTTCTTTTGGATGGCGTTGGGCGTAAGCGTCGAACTCCCCCGGCGCCGGACAGACGTTTTCGCGGTTGATGCCCAGGACAATTTCCTCGGGCAATTTGGCATTTGGGGTCAACGGGGTGCTGTGGCCCAGCTCCAGCATGCGCGCCATCAAGGACGCCTGCGCGCCCTGGGCATCGACTACCGGGTAGAACCCTTTAAGCCTCCACTCCTGCGGGCCATCGGCATCGAAGAAAATCCGCGTCGGGGCAACGGCATCGACACGATCTCCTTTATAGACCGGCACCTTGCTGGCACCGCGGGTCGCACCCTCCGCGCTGCCCAGGTTCAACTGGCAGGCTGCGTCGTTGCACGCGTGGCAGGCAACGCACTTTTCGGTGAGGATCGGCTGAATATCCCTGGTGTAGGAAATGACCGGACTAACCAACGGGGCCTGTGCCAACGCTGTACTGCACGCCACCAGCGTCACGGCGCTGGCGAGTAGGCGAAAAAACATGTGCCAGTGTCCTGATATCAAAAATATGTCGCGATTCTACCTGTCGCCGCCCTGCCACAACATGAATGAAATTCATGTAAATCAGCGGGCGCTCAAATCCCACGCAGGTTTGTTATGATTTCCCATCTTTTGCATGGCTCTAACAGGTAGTCCTATGTCTGACCGCAGCGCTCGTCTCCAAGCACTTCAGCAAGCCCTCAAAGAGCGCATTCTGATTCTCGATGGCGGCATGGGCACTATGATCCAAAGCTACCGCCTAGAGGAACACGACTATCGTGGCACACGCTTCGCCGACTGGCCGAGCGACGTCAAAGGCAACAACGACCTTTTGATCCTCAGCCGCCCCGATGTGATCGGAGCCATTGAAAAGGCGTATCTGGACTCTGGTGCCGACATTCTCGAAACCAACACGTTCAACGCCACCCAGGTTTCACAGGCCGACTACGGCATGCAGGCGCTGGCCTACGAACTAAACGTAGAAGGCGCACGCCTTGCGCGCAAGGTGGCCGACGCCAAGACCCTGGAGACCCCGGACAAACCACGCTTTGTTGCAGGCGTGCTCGGCCCTACCAGCCGTACCTGCTCGCTGTCGCCGGATGTCAACAACCCGGGTTATCGCAACGTCACCTTCGATGAACTGGTGGAGAACTACACCGAGGCCACCAGAGGCCTGATCGAAGGCGGCTGCGACCTGATCCTGATCGAGACCATTTTCGACACGCTCAATGCCAAAGCCGCGATTTTCGCCGTACAGGGCGTGTTCGAAGAGCTGGGAGTCGAGTTGCCGATCATGATTTCCGGCACCATCACCGACGCCTCTGGCCGTACCCTGTCGGGCCAGACCACCGAAGCGTTCTGGAACTCCGTGAGCCATGCCAAACCGATCTCGGTCGGTTTGAACTGCGCCCTGGGCGCCAGCGAGTTGCGTCCTTATCTCGAAGAGCTGTCGAACAAGGCCAGCACCTACGTCTCGGCTCACCCGAACGCGGGCCTGCCCAACGAGTTCGGCGAGTACGACGAACTGCCGAGCGAAACAGCCAAGGTCATTGAAGAGTTCGCTCAAAGCGGCTTCCTGAACATTGTCGGCGGTTGCTGCGGCACCACGCCGGGCCATATCCAGGCCATCGCCAATGCCGTGGCCGGTTACGCCCCGCGCCAGATTCCGGACATTCCCAAGGCCTGCCGCCTCTCCGGGCTGGAGCCGTTCACCATCGACCGCAGCTCGTTGTTCGTCAACGTCGGTGAACGTACCAACATCACAGGTTCCGCCCGCTTCGCCCGCCTGATCCGCGAAGACAACTACACCGAAGCCCTGGAAGTGGCGCTGCAACAGGTTGAGGCCGGTGCGCAGATCATCGACATCAACATGGACGAGGGCATGCTGGATTCGAAGAAGGCCATGGTGACCTTCCTCAACCTGATCGCTGGCGAGCCGGACATCTCTCGCGTACCGATCATGATCGATTCTTCCAAGTGGGAAGTGATCGAGGCGGGCCTCAAGTGCATCCAGGGCAAGGGCATCGTCAACTCGATCAGCATGAAAGAAGGCGTCGAGCAGTTCAAACATCACGCCAAACTGTGCAAGCGCTATGGCGCCGCCGTGGTGGTGATGGCCTTCGACGAAGCGGGCCAGGCCGACACCGAAGCCCGTAAAAAGGAAATCTGCAAACGTTCCTACGACATTCTGGTCAATGAAGTGGGCTTCCCGCCGGAAGACATCATCTTCGACCCGAACATCTTCGCCGTGGCCACCGGCATTGAAGAACACAACAACTACGCTGTGGACTTCATCAACGCGTGCGCCTATATCCGCGACGAGCTGCCCTATGCACTGACGTCGGGCGGCGTGTCCAACGTGTCGTTCTCGTTCCGTGGCAACAACCCGGTACGTGAAGCGATCCACTCGGTGTTTTTGCTGTACGCGATCCGTAATGGCCTGACCATGGGTATCGTCAACGCCGGCCAACTGGAGATCTACGACCAGATCCCGACTGAACTGCGCGACGCGGTAGAAGACGTGGTGCTCAACCGCACCCCCGATGCCACCGACAACCTGCTGGCCATTGCCGACAAGTACAAGGGCGATGGCAGCGTCAAGGAAGCCGAAACTGAAGAGTGGCGCAGCTGGGACGTGAACAAGCGTCTGGAGCACGCACTGGTCAAGGGCATCACCACCCATATCGTTGAAGACACTGAAGAGTCGCGCCTGTCCTTCAAGCGCCCGATCGAAGTGATCGAAGGCCCGTTGATGTCGGGCATGAACATCGTCGGCGACCTGTTTGGCGCGGGCAAGATGTTCCTGCCCCAGGTGGTTAAATCCGCCCGCGTGATGAAACAGGCCGTGGCGCATTTGATCCCGTTTATCGAGCTGGAAAAAGGCGACAAGCCGGAAGCCAAGGGCAAGATCCTGATGGCGACCGTGAAAGGTGACGTACACGATATCGGCAAGAACATCGTCGGCGTGGTGCTGGGCTGCAACGGCTACGACATCGTTGACCTTGGCGTGATGGTGCCCGCGGAGAAAATCCTTCAGGTGGCCAAGGAGCAGAAGTGCGACATCATCGGTCTCTCGGGACTGATCACGCCGTCACTGGACGAGATGGTGCATGTTGCCCGTGAAATGCAGCGCCAGAACTTCCATCTGCCCCTGATGATCGGCGGCGCCACGACGTCCAAGGCACACACCGCGGTCAAGATCGAACCCAAGTATCAGAACGATGCGGTGATCTATGTCACTGACGCCTCCCGCGCCGTGGGTGTGGCCACGCAGTTGCTGTCCAAAGAGCTGAAACCGGCCTTTGTCCAGAAGACCCGCGAAGAGTACGTTGAAGTGCGCGAGCGCACCGCCAACCGCAGCGCCCGCACCGAGCGCTTGAGCTACCCCGCCGCCATCGCCAAGAAACCACAGTTCGACTGGGCTGGCTACCAGCCGGTCAAGCCGACCTTTACCGGTGCCAAGGTGCTGGACAACATCGATCTCAAGGTCTTGGCCGAGTACATCGACTGGACGCCGTTCTTCATCTCCTGGGACCTGGCGGGCAAGTTCCCGCGCATTCTGACCGACGATGTGGTCGGCGAAGCGGCAACGGCACTATACGCCGACGCCCAGGAAATGCTTGCCAAGCTGATCGACGAAAAGCTGATCAGCGCCCGTGCTGTGTTCGGTTTCTGGCCGGCCAATCAGGTCAACGATGACGACCTGGAGCTGTACGGCGACGATGGCCAGCCATTGGCCAAACTCCATCACCTGCGCCAGCAGATCATCAAGACCGACGGCAAGCCGAACTTCTCCCTGGCCGACTTCGTCGCACCCAAAGACAGCGGCGTGACCGACTACGTGGGCGGCTTTATCACCACCGCCGGGATCGGCGCCGAAGAGGTGGCCAAGGCTTACCAGGACGCGGGCGACGATTACAACTCGATCATGGTCAAGGCCCTGGCCGACCGTCTGGCCGAAGCCTGCGCCGAGTGGCTGCACCAGCAGGTGCGGACAAACTACTGGGGCTACGCCAAGGATGAAAAGCTCGGCAATGAAGAGCTGATCAAGGAGCAATACAGCGGTATCCGCCCTGCCCCCGGCTACCCGGCGTGCCCGGATCACACCGAAAAAGGCACCTTGTTCCAGTTGCTCGACCCCGAAGCCGAAGAAATGCGCGCAGGCAAAAGCGGGGTGTTCCTCACCGAACACTACGCCATGTTCCCGGCGGCAGCGGTCAGTGGCTGGTACTTCGCTCACCCGCAAGCGCAATACTTTGCCGTGGGCAAGGTCGACAAGGACCAGATCGCCAGCTACACGGCACGCAAGGGTCAGGACCTGAGCGTGACCGAACGCTGGCTGGCACCCAACCTGGGCTATGACAACTGAGTCACCCGGCGACAGACAGCTCCCGCCGGGGCTGTCTGTCACATCGGCACACTCTCGCCGCGCTCACGCTGCGACAGGCGCATCAGTAACGCCCGTCGCTCGCTCGCCTTCTTATGCCCCATGGCTTCGATTTCGCGACTGTAGGCTTCGCCCAATTCCGGGTGAAGATCCTGCAGGGCTTCGGCCTCCAGCTCAAAGCGCTGCTCCAGCGCCGAGAAGTCCGCTTCGTAGGTGCGCTTCAGGTAGTTGACCCAGTAATCCTGGGCGATCAGTTGCTCCATATAGGCCGGACTGTCCTGGGCGGCAAGCACCCTGGTGAACGCCGTTTCGATATCGTCTGCAGTCACCTGCGCCGCGTTCCTGTACAGCATGTCCCTGGGCTGGCTGGGCAGGTCCAGGCGACCGGCCAGGCTGATGCGATAGGCCAGGCGAATTTCCGCAGGATCAATATCAGGATGCAGGCTGATGGCCGCAGCGGCTATTTCTTCCACTTGCCCCAAGCGGAACAGGCTGGTGGCCAGGCGCAGCAGCACCTTGCCTTCTTCGCCCGGCAGCACGGCATGCAGCGCATTGAACTCATGGACTTTCACTTCCAGATCGCTGAACAGCAGAATGCGTCCATCCCCGCAGGTCATGGGTGAATGGGCGATGACAAACACGTCGCGGCACAGAGCCGGATCGGAATCGGCCGCCTGTAAAACATCCCAGACCCGTCGCGTCAGATCAGCCTTGTCCTGAATAAAGTCGCGGGTGTACTTCAACTGCGCGAGCAAATGAAACAACCCTTCGCTGCCCTCCCGGGCACGCAGGTCGGCCCAGATGGCATGCTTTGGCGAAAGATCGGGCACAGTGTCAAACCAGCGTTCCTTTTGCAGATTCTCTGGCTCCGAGCCCGGGTGCACCAGATCCTCATCCGACACATCGGAGGAGCTGGCCGCTGTGTCCGTGTCCTCCAGCGCCAGCTCAATGTCCTCACGGGTAAAACCAAGGCTGTTGCCCGAAAACTCCATGTAGTCCCTCAGCGTGCTGTAACTGACGCTGGACAGCAGGTTATCGGACAGGTTGGTGTGGGCCATCAGCCCGTCGTTATTGCCTTCGAACAGCTCCGAGGGGATGTAGTCAATGTGGTTATTGCTCAGGTCCAGGGCGCCAAGGGCTGGGCTGGTGAGCGCACACACAGGCCAGCGCTCCAGGTTATTGCCGCGCAAATTGAGGGTTTGCAGTTGGTTCAGGCCGGTAAGGTCAAAACTGTCGAGGCCGTTATAACTCAGGTCCAGCCACTGCAAATGGGCCAGCGATTGCAATTGGCGCTGCAGGTGCTCGCCGCTTTCAAGCAGGTTGTAGGAAGCCTCAAGGCGGGTCAGGTTGTCCAGTGAACCCAGTGCTTCGGGCAAGCGGGTCAGCCTGTTGTTGTTAAGCCGCAAGGTATTCAAGGCCGGGAACTCACTGATAAACCCGGAACTGCCGTGTGCACCAAGCCTTACGCCACTGAGGTCAAGGGTGGTGACATGATCCAGCGAGGCATTCAACGGTGCGATATCACCCAGGCACAGATCCGAGAAATCCAGGCTATGGATATTGCCCACGTCATCCGTGGCAGAAGCACCCCGCACATGACGCCACGCATGCAGCACCCTGTCAGCCGCCCGCCTGCGGTCGATCGCACTCACCCAGCGCCCTCCCTCTCGACGACCAGGGACATCAATCCAGGTGTTGAGACGCTGGATCAGCCCATCGTACTGATGATTCCACTGTGCCAGCCGAGCCTCGATGTCCAGCGCACCCAGCCCTTGGGTTCGCCATTGCTCGATGCACGCGATGGCGTCCGCAAGCCCCATGTCAGGATGGATCCTGAGCAGCAAGGCACCAGGATCGGTCAGCGGCTGATCAGGGTCGAGCGCCGGAGCGGCCACGAGCAACAGATCCGGGTTGTCGGATACGTCCTCGGGAAAAAACTCGGGCGTGCCACCGGTTTTGCCTGATGCCAGCAAAAAGGGGCTGATATCCCCGGCGCTCTCGCGCCCGGTACGGCGTGCATAGGCCAGCAAATCGGCACAGCTGGCAGGGGTTAACCGGCATCCGCGCAGGTGTGTGCCGAGCATCAATTGATCATGCCCCTGCAATGCCGCTCGAGGGACTTCGCTGATGGCGCTGCGGTTCAGGTTCAATTGGCGCAACAGCGGTAACTGCAACGCCCCCGTGGGCCGCAACCTGATCCCCGAGTCACTGAGGTCAAGTGACTCGAGCCGGGTCAGGGTACTGACGTCCAGGGCTATGATGCGATTGCCCTGCAAGTTCAGTTTCTGCAACTCGGTCAAATGGTTCAGCCGGCCCTGCATCGTGGGGCTGAGCGTCAATTCGTTAAACGCCAGGTTGAGGTCAGTGATCTGCCTCAGTTCACCGAGGGCCGCGGGCAATGAGGTCAGATTGCTGCGGCTCAGGGTCAAGGTCTTGACGTGGGGGAACACGCCCAGAAAGCGGTCCAGCTCATCGTGGGGAACTCTCAGGTTACTCATGTCCAGACTATGCACATGACCAAAACCGTTCGCGGGCAGTGCTGGCAAGTCATGCACCCCGCCTCCCGACAGATCAAGAGAACCGCTTCTTGAAGCCTGCCGCCACGAGGGGCCCGGGCTGGCTTCTTGTACCTCCAGACGGGCAGCAACACCCTGGCTCCAGCACTGCTGAAGCCTGTCGGCCACTTGCCTGCGAAAAAACATGTCGGCGGTGGGTGGCTGCTTGTCTATCCACCGGTCTATCGCCACAGTGAGTGCATCCTGCTCTGCATGCAGCGCATTCACTCGCACCAGCAGGTCAGGCAACGCCTGGTACCGGCCTGCGTATTGAGTCAGCACCGTGTCGCGAAAATGCACATCCTGGGGTACAAAACGCTTGATACATCCCCGGCAGTAATCCGCTATCCACTGCTGCGCATCCATCGGATGCGCCGGGTTGTCACGCACGTACTCGTAGGCCCTCATCACCGTCGCCGGGTCAATGCCAGGCCAGTTCAGGTGCATACCCCGCCAGAGCCGCAAATGCCCGGAAAATAAAGGCTCAGGCAAGGTCTTGAGGGTGGTGCCTGACAGATCAAGGGTTTCGAGATGCTCAAGGTCGAGCAGGCCGCCGGGCCAGTGTCCGAGGTTCCCGTGTACCCGCAATGCCCTCAACCCGGGCCAGCCACTGACGTCCAGGGTATCCAGCGCCCCCACCAGGGACAGGCGCTCGATCTGGGTGACAGCGCGCAGTTGTTCGATAAAGGCCCGGGAGAAACCCTGCCATCGGGCCTCAAGGGAAAGATCCGTGATCCAGGACAGTTGCGCCAAGCCTTGGGGCACCGCCAACAGTTCTGCATGCTCAACATTCACCTCAAGGCGCTGCACGCCGGGAAAACGCCGCACAAAGCCCATGCCGGGCTCACTCATCAGCAAGTCGGCATCCAGCTTCAGCGTCCTGACATGGGAGAAATCGGCTTGCAGTGCCGGCAGGCCAGTGATCCAGTCCAGGTCGAATTCCAGATTGAGGTAAGACGAAGGCTCACCGTTGCGGTAGAGCCCCTCGCGCCAACACGCGACCAGGCGGTCGCTGACGTGCTGGCGCATGGCCTGATGGAGCGGCTCTCTGGCAGCAACCTTCCATTGCTGCAGTGTCTGGCGCAACCCGTCCAGTTCGCGCTGCCGGGTCATGAGAAAGTGATATACCTGCTGATCTGACTGACCTTCTCGCAGGCGGTTACTGACATAGCTGATCACCTCCTCATCGGTCATGTTCGGATAAACCTCGCGCATGCGGGCAATCAGCGACGCTGACACCTCCCCCGCTTGAGCCCTGCCCGACAGGGGGTAGCCGATCCGGCTGTTGATTTTTTGCAGCCGGGGCCTGGACCTCGGGACGTGGAGATTCAGACAGCGGGCCATTTCATCGCGGTGCGCGGTCCCATAGTCCCCCAGTGCTCGTTGCAGTTCGGCGCCCTGAGTCGCCAGGGGTATGGCCGACAAATGCTCCCGGCAATACAGGGCCAGCCGGGCCGTGTCCCGTGTCGCCTGAGCCGGTAAGTACAGGCCCGCCAATGCCCGGTTAAGACGGCTTTGCTGGGCCAGGGTGCGCGCCAGATCGTCCATTGCCGGTGGCACCTGACGGGTCTCGCCCATACGGGCCAACTCGCGATACCCGGTCTGTTCCAGCAGTTCCTGGGCCACCCGCTCGGAAAGCATGGGATAGCGACGGCGCAGCCAGTCGACATCCGGATTGTGCTGCTTGCCCGGGCCGCCCATTTGGGCCCCGCCGGCAAACTGCTCCAGGGTGTCCATCAACATGGCCGGGACAGGCAGGCCATCGACATGGATCTTGCGCAGCGCATCGTCACTGATGCCGCATACATCGCCAATCTGGCCTAGGGTCCGGTCATCAAACCTGTCAGTCTCGTGCCCCAGCCGACGCAGCAAAGTTTCGCGCGACCACTGCAAGGGCCGCTCATGATGGTGCCGCCAGGCACCGCCATGGTTATGTTCGAGCAACGGTTGATAGGCCGCGTTGTCCGCCGGGTGCTTGACCCGCCAGGCATTGAGCGCCGGGTCGAACACCTGCTCATAGAAGTACCGGTCGATCTGCACATAGGTCTTGCCATCGACCCGATACTGGCCCAACGCATTGGGCCTGACGTGTGGCTGAAACAACGGATCACATCGATAAGGCACAAGGTCCGGATTCCACAGCCTGGCCTCACCCCCGGGCAGGACGATTTGCGTGAGATGGTCGACCCACTTCGCCAGGCTACCGTCTGCCACCTTGCCGAACGCATAACCGCCGCCGCTCATGGTCGCGGCCAGCGCCACGTTGATGGCCACTGCCTGCAGGCTCGCCCAGGCACCGTCAACATCGCCAGCTGTCCAGGCTTCGACGCCGTGATAGACCTGCGCGCCCATTTGCAACGCCATGACCGCCATCATCACCTCGCCTGCGCCGGGGATAAAAAACGCGGCCACATTCACTGCATCCATCCCCAGGCCCAGCCAGTAATCCAGACGCTCTTGCAGCAGCTTGCTGTCGGCATCGGCGGTTGGCACCGCGAGCTTGCGCGCATTGGCTTTCAACCGTTCCAGGTGCAGGCTGTACAGCCCGTTAAACAACTGGCCGGGGGGCGTATCCAGGTAGACCTGGCCAAGCTTGAGGTCGACTTCATCCACATAGACCGCAGGCTCAATCCCCTTGGGGTCAGCCGCGCGCTTGTACAGCTGGTGGTTGAGCCGCGAGAGAAATGCCTGGGCCTCGCCCTGGGGCATCAGGTTGGCAAACAACCGCTGATACTGCGGTGTGCGCAGGTTCAGGCCCAGCTCATACTGGAAGGCTTCCAGGGACGGGTATTGCTTGAGTGGCGCCACCGGATCACCGGGGATATAGACCACCAGGGGTTCCATATCGGGTTTTTTCATCACCGGCACCTGGAACCCAAAGCCGCTGTCCTGCCACTCGGTCACCGGTAGAGTTGAGCGCCAGGGACCGATCAGCAACACCTCGGCCACGGTCAATCCATACAACTGCAATTGACTGAAGACCACCGGCTTGCCATTTAGCCTGGGCTGCGGGTCGTCTTCGAGCACGCCGCGCAACATGTCATAGGCCGTTGCTGACACCTGCTTTTGCATCAAAGCGGTATGCAAGCGCACAGCCAGCAGCTCTTTTTGTGCGCGGATCATCTGGCGCCGCACCAAAGGTGCCCGACCAGGGACATCAAACACCGCGCCCAGATGCGCCTGATACTGCTGCCCCAGATCCAGGGCCCGGCAGATCTGCGAGAACACCTGGGGGGACATGTCCAGTTTTTCCCGATAGCTGAAGCCAGGCACGGGCTTGAGATTGTCCAGCGTCTCCTCAAACAGGCTGACCACAGGCCCGGTACCGTGCAGTAACCCGTCAGCGACCGTGGCATAGATGTCCGGGGGTTGCGCCGCATTCGTCATGCCCAGGGGCAAAGCCCCTGCCGGGGCCAGTGCACTGACCTGCCCTTTGACCACCAGGGAAAACGCCTCATTGCCTTCAAAGTTCATCAACGCGGCTTGCAACAGGCTTTGATGTTGCACCGGCTGATTGCGTCGCAGATAAAACAGCCGGTTCCTGTTGATATCCATCCCCTGGCTGGAGGCACTGTGACTGTGCAGCGCCTCCTTGAGCCTGGGCTCGGCAAACTGGGTGATGCCTTGCAGGTCCTTGAGGGTTTTGGCCAATTCGACATAGGCCCGTTGGCTGCGGTCCTGACTGACCATCAGCGCCTGGCGCAACCAGGACGGTGCATTCGTGAACCAGGGCGGTGGCTCGACCGCAGACACCTGGCCCTTCCACAAACCCGGTTCAAGACGCTTGATATCGGCCACATGGCTGTGTTTGATCCAGCCCGGCAGCTGGCGTTTGATAAAAGCCGCGTGCGGCCCCAGCCCATTGCGTATGTATAGATTGTCCATAGTGGGAACTTCCAGAGACTCGTTTGAATGAGCCTCACTACTACGAAAGTTCCAAATCGGCGGGTGGTAGTCCGTTAGCGCACCGGGAAATACCCGCTCCCAGCCCCAGGTCTTGGCTACGCTGTATCGAGCGGGTGCGAACAACAGAGGAGAGGCAAATGGACGATCCTGCGGACAACAAGCCACCGACCTTCTGGCAAATGCTGCACAGCGTGATGGCCGCTGCGTTTGGCGTACAGAGCGGAAAAAACCGGACCCGGGATTTCACCCACGGCAAACCCGCCCATTTTTTGCTGTTGGGCCTGTTATTTACCGCGGTGTTTGCCTTGATCCTGTTCGGGATCGTCAAGCTGGTGCTGCATCTGGCGGGGGTATAACGAACCCGGACTTCATCACCCATCCCGCGTGTAGTCGCTGACGAGTGGAACGAGGCTGCGATCGATCGCGAAGCGGTCGCAAAACCGGTACACGCGGTTTGCCTGATTAACCGTGGAAGCTGATTTAAAACTGCTACGTCGGGGTGCCGCCTCACGCCGATCGCAGCCTCGCACGGCTCGTCAGCGACTACAGGGCGGCTACTGATGACTCACCCAAAACACCGCCGTGGCAACCACCAGAATGATCAGGAAAAAAATAGCCCACGCATCAACCTTGCTGTCGTTTTTGCGCGCTTTCACGGGAGTACTCATCGCATCGCCTCTTTTCGGTTTTATGGGTGATTGCTTGAAGACTTCTGCTCAGTTAAGTCCAGCAATGCCCCGACCACAAGTAAGGGATTGAGAATCAACCTCTTATAGTCGTTTTGGTTCTTTGCATATGCTTAAACATCACTTTTGCGCATAACTACAAACTGGTATCGTGCCCCGCTCCGTGGGGAGTGCGCGGCCGTGCGCGCAGATAAGCTGTTAGCAGCCTGAGAACAGGACCTATATGTACGTATATGACGAGTACGATCAGCGGATCATCGAGGACCGCGTAAAGCAGTTCCGGGATCAGACCCGACGCTATCTGGCAGGTGAGCTGAGCGAAGAAGAGTTCCGCCCCCTGCGCCTGCAAAATGGCCTTTATGTTCAACGTTTTGCCCCGATGCTGCGAGTTGCGGTGCCGTATGGTCAACTGACTTCGCGCCAGGCGCGAATGATGGCCAAAATCGCTCGCGACTATGACAAGGGCTATGCCCACATCAGTACCCGCCAGAACGTGCAGTTCAACTGGCCCGCGCTGGAAGATATTCCGGACATTCTGGAAGAGCTGGCAACCGTGCAGATGCACGCCATTCAGACCAGCGGTAACTGCCTGCGCAACGTCACCACCGACCAGTTCGCCGGTGTCGCTGCCGATGAACTGATCGATTCGCGCCCTTGGTGCGAAATCGTGCGTCAGTGGACGACCTTCCACCCGGAATTCGCCTACCTGCCACGCAAATTCAAAATTGCAATCAACGGCTCGACATCCGACCGTGCTGCAATCGAAGTCCATGACATTGGTCTTGAGCCCGTATTCAACGAAGCCGGCGATCTGGGCTTTCGCGTACTCGTGGGTGGCGGCCTGGGCCGTACGCCGGTCATCGGCGCGTTCATCAACGAGTTCTTGCCGTGGCAAGACCTGCTGAGCTACCTCGAAGCCATCCTGCGGGTTTACAACCGCTATGGCCGTCGTGACAACAAGTACAAGGCGCGGATCAAGATTCTGGTCAAGGCCCTGACGCCTGAAGTGTTTGCAGAGCGCGTTGAAGCCGAAATGGTTCACCTGCGCGGTGGCTCGAATACCCTGACCGAAGCTGAAGTACAGCGTATCGCCAAGCACTTCGTGGACCCGGACTACAAAGCCCTGCCTGACTTCGGCGCTGAACTGGCCGAACTCGACAAGCAGCACCCGGGCTTCGCCCGTTGGCGTACCCGCAATACCCTGGCCCATAAAAAGCCGGGTTATGTCGCTGTTACCCTGTCGCTGAAGCCTACCGGCGTCGCACCGGGCGATGTGACCGACAAACAGTGGGACGCAATCGCCGACATGGCCGACCGCTTCAGCTTTGGCCAGCTGCGCACCTCCCACGAACAGAACATCATTCTTGCCGATGTGGAAGAGAACCAGTTGTTCACCATGTGGGGCGAGTTGCGCGAAAATGGCTTTGCCACGCCGAACATTGGCTTGCTGACCGACATGATCTGCTGCCCGGGCGGCGATTTCTGCTCCCTGGCCAACGCCAAGTCGATCCCGATCGCCGAATCGATCCAGCGTCGTTTCGAAGACCTGGACTACCTGTTCGACATCGGCGAGCTGGACCTGAACATCTCCGGTTGCATGAACGCCTGTGGTCACCACCACGTCGGTCACATCGGGATTCTGGGTGTCGACAAGAAAGGCGCCGAGTTCTATCAGGTGTCCCTGGGTGGCAGCGCCAGCCGTGACGCAAGTCTGGGCAAAATCCTCGGTCCTTCGTTCGCACAAGACGCCATGCCGGATGTGATTGAAAAGCTGATCGACGTCTATGTTGAAAAACGTACCGAAGACGAGCGCTTCATCGACACCTATCAACGTATCGGCATTGACCCTTTCAAGGAGCGCGTCTATGCAGCGAATCATTAAGAACAATCAGGTCATCGACGAAACCTGGCACTTGCTGCCCAAGGAAACCACCTTTGACGAAATCTCCAACTGCGACGATCTCATCGTCCCGTTGGTGATGTGGCGCGAGCACGGCCATGCACTCAAGGCCCGTGATGGCGGCCTGGGTGTGTGGCTGGACAGCGATGAAGAAGCCGAGGAACTGGGCGAAGACGTGGCGCATTTTCAGGTCATTGCCCTGAACTTCCCGGCCTTCACCGATGGTCGCAGCTACTCCAATGCCCGCTTGCTGCGTGACCGTTATGGTTACAAAGGCGAATTGCGCGCCATTGGCGATGTGCTGCGCGACCAGTTGTTCTATCTGCATCGCTGCGGTTTTGACGCGTTCGCCATTCGCGCCGATAAAGACCCGTACGAAGCACTGGAAGGCTTGAAGGATTTTTCGGTGACCTACCAGTCGTCGAGCGACGAGCCGATGCCGCTGTTCCGCCGTCGTTAAGTGTGTGGCTGGCCTTGGGTTCACCCAAGGCCAGCCCATCTTCAAGGTTTATTCAGGCGCCGCGCCAGGCTAAACCTGCATAAACGGATGTTCTGCTATTTCTTCCCGGGTCAATCGGCTGATGATGACCTCTCTCGCTTGGCGACGACTTTCCCCTACCTCCCCTGTTTGCTCAACATAGTCCTGACTGGACATGCTCTCGCGCCCGACATATAGCGACTGCATGCGCTCATGCAATGGAGAATCCGCTGACTGAAACACCGCAGGGTACTTCTTCTCCAGAAACGCTTCCCAGAACGCCTGTTTTTCAATGAAGGCAATCCGCTTGGCCAGCGTGTCCTCACTCAACACATAGTATTTTGCAGCCTCCAGTTCCTCCGGGGTTACGTTGGCCAACCGTTCAAAGATCATGCTCCTGGGCCGTGCGGGCAAACCAAGTTCCTCGGCTAACCTGACCTGATAAAACATCTGTACTTCCAACGGTTCGATCCGTTCGAGCCGAAGCTGCAAGTCAACAGGGCTGAGCCTCTGCGCCAACTGCATGGCTTGCGGCGTTGCCAGCCGATAAGCAATACCTTGCTGCTCCTGCGGGGTCATGTCCGCCAGGGGCTGATCCAGCTCAACCGTACCCGCAGCATCAACCAGGCGCTGCAACTGCTGGACGTAATTTCGCTGATCGGTATGGACCTGGGCAATTCGCGATTCAATGACCCCTTGCACATGGGTGTCCAGCAACTCGATGCGAAACAGCCCATAACTCAGTCGCAGGAGTTTTTCTTCGGCATTGGCTGCGCCTTGAGCCGTCATGATCTGGTGTCGAAGTTCCAGGTCCGCAAAGATCATCGGAATGCCATCGGCACAGGTATTCGGATTGGCCGATACGTCAAATAACTGCTCTCGCAACTCACTGTTGCCGTGCATTCCGTCAAGCATGCTCCAAACGCGCGTCGTTAAATTTTCACGCCCGCGCAAATACTGGGATGACGCGCTGAGGTCCTCCAGGACGCGGAAAAAATCAGTCGAGCGACCAATGCCTCTCAGATCACTCCAGACGCCAAGTTGTTCGGCCGTAGGCTCTGGCGCCCAATGAAAAATCCCGCGTACGGGTTCGACATGTTGACGACGTGGCCTGATGCCAAAGGTGATGCCGTGCTCGCGCCGGTAATTTTCCAGGCGGCGCAAAGAGTCCGCACTCAACGGGTTGTCATGCAAGAACGTGACTCGATTAACCGCAGCCCTGCCGGCAGTCAGCACCTCTGGCGGTATGCGACTGATGCTGTTGTCACGCAGATCAAGGGTTTGCAGGCGCCTGAGTGACAGCACACCCTCAGGCCAGGTTTGCAGGCCGGTATAGCGCAGCTTGAGTTGTTCAAGATCCACCATGCGCTGAACAGAGATGCGCCTGCCCAGAGGGTTGCCCACCAGATCAAGGGATTTGAGCCTGGTCAGCCCCGACAGCAGGGTGGCTGCACTCTCGTTTAACACAATCTGATTGCCACGCAGATTCAGTTCGAGCAGTTCAGGCATGCTGGAAAGCGCCGCAGGCAGTTCGGCAAGCTGGCTGTTGACCAGGGACACTATTCGCAGATGAGGGAACTGCTCCAGAAACCTGTCGGGGAATTGACCGTTTGGCGAGTTGTGCAAGCGCAATGAGCTGACATGGCTGAAATCCGCCGACAGATCCGGCAGGCAATCAACCGGCCATGCATTGAGATCCAGGACATACCCGCTGTGCCCTTCCAGATGCACACTCTCGCCCAGCCTGCGCCAGGTGCGAATCAGGGTCTGGCTGATCCCGCGCTTGACCTGGGCCGATACCTGCACCCGCGGCCCCACCGTCGGCTGGCTCCACACCGTGCTGCCCACCCAATGGTCAAGATCGTTGCGCAGTGTCTGCAACTGCGCCTTGAGCTGGGTCAGGGCCTGGGCAGCCAATTGCGGACTAAGCCTCAATCGGTACAAAAACTGCCCCACCTGTGCCTCGCTCATGGTCGGGAACAGTTCTCTGGCCAGGTCCTTGAGCTGCCTGGGGCTTTGCTCTTCCAGCAAGCGTCCCGAGCGCCCGCCCAGGGTGTATCCCACACGGCCATCAGCCAGGCGCAACGGAGATCTGAACCAGGGTTTAATGGGTTGCATACCCATCAACTGGGCACTGCGCGCCCGATTGCGTGCCGCCGCGTCGGCAATCTTGCGACCAAGCACTGCCCCGGCATCGACCACGGGAAGGCCCAGTACGCTGCGCTCCGCAGGCGTCAGCGTATAAGCCACACAGTTCAACAGATCGGCACTGCGATAAGCCCTTCTCTGAACAGTTCCAGAAATCTCGTACTCGCCATCACCCTTGAGAAACTCCCGGGTATTCGTGGCCGTGGCATTGCCCACGGAGTGCAGCACTTCACCGGTACGCTTGTCACGAATCACAAGGCGCAAATACGCGGGCCAGCCCGGAAAATCCGCCAGGGCCAACAAGGCCAGCGAGTTGCTGTCGGCGTTGCGCAAGGCTTCAAAGTAGAGCCCCTCTATCGAGCGATTCAAGCGCACAACCTGGGCGTAACGGCGCGCCTCCTCCAGAACATGCAGCTGCAGACGTTCGCCACTGCCGAGGGCATCAAGTTCTTCAGGGGACAAGTGGCTGATCAACTCTTCCAGCACGGGCACCGGCAAGCCGGGAAACTGTCTTCTAAGCCTGTGTGCCAGCCTTGGCACAACCTCGCCACCGCTGTACAGCCGCGAGAGCAGCTCGGCTTTGCTCACCTGGGCAAGCTCACCCAACATGCGCGAAAGAGCTTGAACCTGCGCCTCCAGCCCCCTGACAGGCTGCCCCAGCAATCTGTCGACTTGACGGGATGACAGGCATTCCAGGGTCACTTTCAACAGATCGCCGTTCCTGACCTGGCTTTCAGCAATTTGCAGTCGCGGATGGGTTTCCACCCGATCAGGGCCATATTCCTCCAGCACCACCCCCTCCCTGTCGACCAGGCGCAGCACTCGATCCGCAGGCCAACCCGGCAATCGGGTCAGCAGTTGCAGTTGCAACGACGCATTGTCTACGGAGCGATTGATGCCCTGTTTCATCTGCTCGATAAAACTCTCGATCATTTCACTTAACCGTACGCGCTTGATGCTGTCCGCCAGCATGGCCGGTGGCGGCAGGTGATCCATGTACAGCTTGCGCAGCAGCCCCTCACCGGTATTGGTCACCTTCAAAATCAGCTCGGCCGTTGCCTGTGACACCCCTTTCACCTCAGGACCGAGGCGGCTGAACAACTGCGCACGCGACCATTGCATGGGGGTCTCCAGTTCATGCACCCATGCCCCGCAACCGTTATGTTCGAGCCGGGGCGTATAGGCCCCGGCGTCCGTGGGATGCTGGATAAAGCCCTGCCGCGCGCCGGCAACCGGCATCACCCGGAACACACGACCTTCAAGCTGGATAAATTGCCTGCCGCCCACGCTGTGCAGCCCTTGCGCATCGGGGACGACTCCGGTCAACGAGACGTCCTTGAACACATAGGGCTCAAGGTCCGGGCGCCACAAACGCAACTGGCCTGTGACCGTGCGCACAGGCACCAGCGCATCCACCACGGGCAATGGACGCAATGTGGATGCAGCCCCGGCAGAACCGGCCGCCAGGGCAACGTTTTGTGCGATATCGAACAAGTGCTCCAGGGCCGCGACGCGATCATTGCGTTGCCAGGCCTTGATCCCGTCATACACATCGACACCCAGCTGAATCACACTGGTTACCAGCAAAATCTCACCCAGAACAGGCACAAACCCCAGCGCCAATGTGAGCAGGCTGAGCCCGGTATTCAGAAAGGTTGCCTGACCTTCCAGGCGGGTCTTGGAATCTTCGTCTTCAGTGGGCACGACCAGCAATCTGGCATCGTCCTTGATTTTCGCCAGTTGCAAACGCCAGGCCACGACACAGGGGGCTTCTGTCTGGGGCAGATGCACGCTCTCGGACATCAGGGCCGGCTCATTGATAATGGGCGGGCGGCGCAGCAACAGCGAATCCCAGGTCACATGCTTCATGTCCGTACGCCGCATGAACTCGGCGCGGTGACGCAGCGGCACCCGTTCAAAGAAGTAACGAGCAAACACCTGGCCCTTCAACCACTCGCGCAATGTCGCCTTGAGCATTTCAAAAGATTCAAATGCGTGAAAAGCCCGATCAGGACTGTTCGGCAGATAAAGTACGCACGCCTGTACTTGCTGCACGGGCTGTTGCTCGGGCCAAAAGACCATCACCCCCGGCACTTCAAAGCCCATGATCTGCAACGTGCTATGGCCAGGCAGCATGCCCGCCAATCGATTCCCGGGGGCCGACAACAGATTGAGCACAAAAGCGTAATGCGCCGTCATGACCTCCCTCTTCATATGCGCCATGTGCAGGGCCGACAAGACTTCGCAGCGTATGTTCCGGCTGAACAACCGATTTAATTTGGAAACTCTGGAATTGACATTCTCCGGCGCCAAGTTGCCATCGACCGGTTCAAACACATCAGCCAAATGCCTCTGGTACTGCATACCCAGGTTCAAGTCGCGGCATATAAGTGCAAAGTGTTGCGGCTTCAGGGTCGCGTGTTCAACCTGCCTTCGGCCAACAACTTCATAAATACAACTATCCGAATCAAAGCCGTCACTGCGGGTTTCTGAAACTTCAAAGTTCTGCAACGCCGCTTGCAAAAAACTGTGGTCAGTGGTGCTGGCTACCAGATCAAGCTCCAGTGACTCGGGGTGCAGGATATCGGGCAAGGTTAACCTGATCAGCGTGTCCACCAGCTTGACTTGCTGACGGGCAAAGAACAGCGTCAGGTTACTCAACAGACGAACATGCTTGATCCCGTAGGCTCTGGGGTTCACCTGGCCCCAGCCGCGACCCGCCAGCGCGGCCTTGAGCAGCGGTTCAGCAAACTGTTCGATGGGTTGCAACCCGGCCAGGACAGCGCCTACCGCGCGCTGGGCCTCCTGGCCCTGGATAAAGCTGTTGCGCAATGCCTCACGCAAGCCGGGGTCTGCCTGAATAAACCAGGGCGCCAACAAGGCAGCTATATAATCACCATGTTGATTATCGGCCCGCGTATTGGCCAGTTGGCTGGCGCGTTCAATAACGGAGTGTTCTGTCTGTGATGCACTAGTGTGTGTCATGGCTCAAGCTCGGCATAGGTGTGATACCGCCAGCTTATAGAGCGCACATTAATAAAGTCCGTTAATTACTTGATCACACTGTTAGCAACTCAGTTAAAAACAGGTTTAAAACAATTAATAATTACCGCACTTAAAAACCAGAACAAGTTCCAAACAAATGGCACTGCTGCAACTGCAACAGTGCCGGGGGTTATTACCAGAAACGCTGTTGAGTCAAACGTGCCCAGAGTGAATCAACCACCTTTTCAGCCGACGTGCTGGCCGCCAGCCCCACTCGCTCCTGCAAGCTTTTACGCTGGGCATAGTGCAGGTGATAAAGCTGGGCATCCCTGGCCCGCTCGGACAGGTACTCGTCGCTGGTCTTGAGCTCATCGACCAGTTGCATGTCGACCGCGGCAACACCCAACCAGACTTCGCCGGTGGCCACTTCATCGATTGCCAGTTGCGGACGATACTTGGCCACAAAGTTCTTGAACAACTGATGGGTAATGTCCAGGTCCTGCTGGAACTTCTCGCGGCCTTTTTCGGTGTTTTCACCAAACACCGTCAGCGTGCGCTTGTACTCGCCTGCCGTCAGCACTTCGTAGTCGATGTCGTGCTTTTTCAACAGACGGTTGACGTTGGGTAACTGCGCAACGACGCCAATGGAGCCGAGAATCGCAAACGGTGCGCTGATAATTTTCTGCCCGATGCACGCCATCATATAACCGCCACTGGCGGCGACTTTATCGATGCAGACAGTCAGCGGGATGCCTGCCTGGCGAATACGCGCCAGTTGCGACGATGCCAGGCCATAGCTGTGCACCATGCCGCCACCGCTTTCCAGGCGCACGACCACTTCATCAGTCGGCTTTGCGAGGGTCAGCAACGCAGTGATTTCGTGACGCAGGCTTTCAGTGGCAGAAGCCTTGATGTCACCGACAAAGTCCAGAACAAAGACCCGAGGTTTGTCATCCGGCTGTTTTTTCTGCTTTTTGTCCGCTTTACCGGTCTGCTTGTGCAGTGCCTTGAGCTGGCTCTTGGACAACAACGACTGCTCAAGACGCTCACGCAGGCCTTTGTAAAAGTCATTGAGCTTGATCACCTGTAATTGCCCGGTGGCCCGGCGCCCCTTGCCACGCAATGCCGCAAGGGTCACGAGGACCACCACTATGGCAACCACCAGGGTCACGGTCTTGGCCAGAAAACTGGCGTACTCGGCAAGAAATTCCACAGCCTCTCCTTAAAACGTCTGCAGCCCTCGGGTCAGGGCTGCGCAATGGCAACCAGCATACCGGCGCCAACCGGGGCCTGCCAGCCGTGAAACGCCTCGCATTCAGTCTCAGGAGGAATTCAAACAAGCGTATGTTTTTTCATTGACAGCCACTTGCCATCCTCCTAACCTCGCCTGACTTTCAGCGGACCGGAATGACGCGGACGTGGGCAGCATCTATTTGATACGACATGGCCAGGCCTCCTTCGGTGCAGACGACTACGACGTGCTGTCACCCCTGGGCGTGCTGCAGGCACAAATTGCCGGTCGGCATCTGGCCGACCTGGGCCTGCGCTTTGACCGTTGCCTGTCAGGCGACCTGTCACGCCAGCAGGACACCGCGCGCCATGCCCTGGCACAGATCAATGCAGCCGGGCTGCCCATCCCTGAACTTGAAACCGACGCCTCATTCAACGAATTCGATGCATTCGCCATACTCGAAGCCCTGCTTCCCGGCTTGCTGCCAGAGGAGCCTGAGGCGCTGGCGATCATGAGCGATGCCGCGTGCAACCCGGCCGAGTTCCAGCGCATCTTTGAACGGATCATCGACCGCTGGCTCAGCGGTAGCTGGGACACCCCCGGTCTGGAAACCTGGATGGGGTTTGTCGAGCGGGTTCAAGCGGGGCTCAACCGCATTCTTGAACTTGCCAAAAGCCAGCAGAACATTGTCGTGTTCACGTCTGCCGGCACCATTACCGCCCTGATCCACAGCCTGACCCGCATTGCGCCCACCGATGCTTTCAAGCTCGGCTGGCAAATTGTCAATACCTCGCTCAGCCAGCTCAAGTTCCATGGCAACGAGGCAACCCTGGCTTCCTTCAACAGTCATGTGCATTTGCAACTGTTGAAGACGCCGTCACTCATCACCTATCGATGAGCGTCGGCAACCGCGGCCCTCGGGCCGCTGTAAACCACCCTATATAAGGATCGAACCATGACTTCTGTAGCTGATGCCGTTCAAGCAATGAAAGCCAAATTCAACCCAGCCGCTGCTGCAGGCCTGGACCTGGTATTTGGTTTTCGCATTGATGAAGACAAACACTTCTCGCTGATCGTCAAAGACAGCACCTGTGAACTGAAGGAAGGCGAAAACCCGGACGCCCAGGTCACTCTGGTCATGGACGGCGAAACCCTGGAAGGCATCGTCAGCGGCGAAACCGACGGCATGCAAGCTTTCATGGGCGGCAAGCTGCGCGCTGAAGGCGACATGATGCTGGCCATGAAGCTGAGCGAACTGTTCCCGGCCTAAGCCACCGGCAACACCCAGAACCGAAGCCCACGCGCTTCGGTTTTTTTTGTCCTGTGCTTCACTCAGGCAATGGTTATCAAGGGAGCTGATCCCCCATTAACACCCGTGCCTATTAAGGCTGCGCCTGCCCTGGTTGCCCATTAAATTAACGAATGTTGTCAGGCCACAAATATAAGCAGAAGAGATAAACATGGCGCTTACCGACTCGTCCACCCGCATCCGCCCTGGCGAAGAACTCGACGCCAACCGCATTGATCCTTACCTCAAGGCCCAGATCCCGGACCTTGAGGGGACACCCACGATCAGCCAGTTCCCCGGCGGTGCTTCCAACCTGACCTACCTGATTGACTACCCGGGCAAAGAGCTGGTGCTGCGCCGCCCGCCCTTTGGGCACAAAGCCAAGTCTGCCCACGACATGGGCCGCGAGTTTCGCATCCTTATTCAGCTCAAGGACGCCTTCCCCTACTGCCCCAAGGCCTATGCCCATTGCACCGACGAAAACCTGATCGGCTCCGAGTTCTATGTCATGGAGCGGGTCAAGGGCATCATCCTGCGCTCTGATCTGCCCCAGGAACTGGCATTGGATGCCGACGCCACCCGAACACTGTGCAAGCGTTTTATCGACACGCTGGTCGAATTGCATCGCGTTGATTACAACGCCTGTGGCCTGGGTGATCTGGGTAAGCCCCAGGGCTACGTGCAACGTCAGATCAGCGGCTGGAGCGAGCGCTACGAAAAAGCCCTGACCCCCGATGCGCCGCGCTGGGAGGCGGTCAAGGACTGGTTGCAGACCAACATGCCAGCCGATCACCCGACCCCAGGCATCATCCACAACGACTACCGCTTCGATAACGTGATCCTCGATCCCGCCGACCCGATGCAGATCATCGGCGTGCTGGACTGGGAACTGACCACCCTGGGTGATCCGCTGATGGACCTGGGCAACACCCTCGCCTACTGGATTGAAGCCGACGACCCGGCCCCGATCCAACAAATGCGGCGCCAGCCGAGCAACGCCCCCGGTATGTTGACCCGCCGCGAGTTCGTTGATTACTACGCTGAGCGCTCGGGAATCGAGATCGACAACTACGATTTCTACTACACCTACGGCCTGTTCCGTCTGGCGGGTATCGTCCAGCAGATCTACTACCGCTACTTCCACGGCCAGACCCGGGACAAACGTTTCGCGCAATTCGTACAGATGAACGCCCTGCTTGAGCACATGAGCCTCAACGTCATTGGCCGCTCCAGCCTCTAAGCCCGAGATCACAAGGAATCAGCATGTCCAGGACTCAACTGTTCGACCTTGATGGAAAAATCGCTTTTGTTTCCGGTGCCAGCCGCGGTATCGGCGAGGCCATTGCCCGGCTGCTGGCCCAGCAAGGTGCCCACGTCATTGTCTCCAGCCGCAAACTCGAAGGCTGCCAGCCTGTAGCCGACGGAATCATCGCCGATGGCGGCAAGGCAACAGCCATTGCCTGCCATATCGGCGAAATGGAACACATCACCCGCACCTTTGCGCGCATCCGCGAAGATTTTGGGCGCATCGATATCCTGGTCAACAACGCCGCCACCAACCCGCAGTTCTGCCACGTACTGGACACCGACCCGGTGGCCTTCCAGAAAACCGTCGACGTGAACATTCGGGGTTATTTCTTCATGTCGGTCGAGGCCGGCAAGCTGATGCGCGAGCACGGCGGTGGCAGCATCATCAACGTGGCCTCGATCAACGGCGTCACACCGGGTGAGTTCCAGGGGGTGTACTCGATGACCAAGGCCGCGGTGATCAACATGACCAAAGTGTTTGCCAAGGAATGTGCCGCCTACGGTATCCGCTGCAACGCACTGCTGCCGGGCCTGACCGACACCAAATTTGCTTCGGCACTGGTCAGCAATGACGCCATCCTCAAGTCAGTCCTGCAACATATCCCGCTCAAACGCGTTGCCGCCCCCAGTGAAATGGCCGGTGCAGTGCTGTACCTGGCCAGCGATGCCTCGAGCTACACCACCGGGGTTTCGCTGAATGTGGATGGCGGGTTTCTGTCCTGACCCCTGTGGGAGCCGGCTTGCTCGCGATGGCATCCACCCAGCTTGCCTGCCAGAACGCAGCGCCTGCATCGCAGGCAAGCCAGGCTCCCACAGGTTGTGTCACTCAACGCTGATACCGGTCGCCCAATCCCTTATGACGCATGTTTACCGCCATCAGGCAGCGCTCCGCCTCTTGCACCATCTCGTCGATCAGGTCCTGGCAGCTTTTCAGATCGCCAATCGCCGCCGCCACTTGCCCGCACGGCAGAATCCCTTCATCCGGTACGCCATCCACCATCGAGCGCTGCAGCAGTACCGGCTGGTTGGCCGCCATCACGGTTTGCGACAGGGCACCGGGGTCTTCCTTCACCGACTGGACGAACACGCCAAGCATATGCCCCAGGCTCATGCCGGTCTGTTGCTTCCAGTGCCAGGCACTGCCCAGGGCAATTCGAAGACGGCCAAAGGCGCTGGCCTTTTCCAGACGATTGATGAACGCGTTCTCGATCATCCGGTGGCGCATGCCGTCCACCGCGGTGGTGACGCGGATACGTTGGGGATCGGCGACTTTTACATAGCGCTCCAGGGTGGCAAGGGGCGTGGGCGATTCCTGGGTCATCAGGAAGCGCGTGCCCATTGCAATCCCGGCCGCACCGCTGGCCAGGGCGCCTGCCAGTCCGCGCCCGGTGGAGTAGCCACCCGCCGCAATCACCGGTACCCGCACCGCATCCAGCACTTGCGGCAGCAAAATGGTGCTCGGCACGCCTCCGGTATGCCCGCCGCCTTCGCCGCCCTGCACGGTGATCATGTCCGCGCCCAATTCAACGGCTTTGATCGCGTGCTTGAGCGCGCCCACGGTCGGGATACACAGCACCCCGGCCTTTTTGAAACGGTCGATGGTCTGGCGGTCCGGACCACGCCCATAACTGACAGCGCGCAAGCGGTACTCAATGGCCAGGTCCACGCACTGCGCGGCGTTTTCCTGGAACATATGGAAATTGAGACCGAAGTTACTGCCCCCGGTGGCCTCGATCACCCGCTTGATTTCAGCCTCCAGCTGATCCGCAGCAAGGGTCGCACCCGCCAAAAACCCGAAGGCTCCGGCCCGGGTACTGGCGATCACCAGATTGGCGTCTGCCACCCAGCCCATCGCGGTTTGCACGATGGGGTAGCGACAGCCCAACCCATCGGTCAACGCCGTTTTCAGGTACTCGCTCATCGACCCTCTCCCGCAGCCGTCTTGTTCGCTTCGATCATGGCCTTGGCGTCGTAGCCCCCAAGCTTGTCACCCGACAGCAACTCGTTATGACTATGGGCAAAGTGATGCCAGGCAAACACCGCATCCATCGCCGTGCGCTTGCCTTGCAAATCTTCAACGTGATTGATCGCCTGCTTGGTCAGCGCCAGGCCCATGCGCGGCTGCCTGGCAATCGCCGCTGCCAGCGCATAGGTGCCCGTTTCCAGTGCTTCGCGGGCAAAGAGGCGATTGACCATGCCCATCTGATAGGCACGCTCGGCGCTCATGCGATCCCCGGTGAACAAAAATTCCTTGGCTATTCGCGGATTGAGTTCGTAGGGATGGGCAAAATACTCCACCCCCGGAATGCCCATGCGCACCACCGGATCCTGAAAGAAGGCATCGTCACTGGCCACGATCAAATCGCAGACCCACGCCAGCATCAAACCACCGGCAATGCACGCACCCTGGACCATGGCGATGGTCGGCTTGGGCAATTCGCGCCAGCGCCGACACATGCCCAGGTACACCTCCTGCTCCCGGGCATACAGGTACTCGCCACCCGGTTTGTTGGTGTGATCCCACCACAGGCTGGCGCGGTCGAACTGTTTGTTGATATCGCGCCCGGGGGTGCCGATGTCATGCCCCGCCGAGAAGTGCTTGCCATTGCCGCGCAGCACGATGACCTTCACCGCGTCGTCATTCACGGCGCGGCGAAAGGCATCGTCCAGGGCATAGGTCATCTGCGAGTTTTGCGCATTGTTCACGGTGGGCCGGTTCATGGTCAGCGTGGCAATACCATCGGCCACTCCATAAAGCACCGGCTCTTCGGTTTCATACACAGCGGTATCAGCCCGCTGTACAAATTCGCTGTCGCGGCTCATGTGAGTTCCTTGCCTTCAGGCCTGACGAATGCCGGGCGGATTGCCCTTGAGCGCGGCTGCGCGATAGTCATGGGGGTCCAGGCGGCGGATCAGGGCCAGTTGCTCCGTCGTGGGCGCCACGGTTTGCTTGATATCGGCGGCCTTGAGCAGCGGGAAACCGGTTTTTTCCTGCACTTCTTCAAAGCTCACACCCGGGTGCAGGGAGCGCACCTGCACGGCGCGATCCGGTCCGCCGAAGTCCATCACGCACAGATCGGTCACGATCAGGCGAATGTCCATCAGGTCGCGGCGCATGCCCTCTTCCCAGCGTTCAGGCTTGAAGCCGACACCCGAGACCATGTCCACTTCACCCGACACAAATGCCCGGGTGTTATGGGCCGGAACAAAAAACGAGTTGATATGGTTGATGCTGTTGCCCGGCAAGCCGCGCACCCCCAGCATCGCCACCTTGGGCTTCTGATAGTCGCCAATGCACGACAGGTTGGTCTGGCCCCAGCGATCGATCTGGGTCGGGCCGATCATGGCGTGGCGGCGTCCGCCCCATACGCATTCGAACACCCGCTCAAACGACAGGTAGCCCGAGTAGCGCGGTACATAATCACCACGCGGCCCCAGCGGGATAGGCTCTTCCACCAGGAATGCCTCGCTGTCGGTCATCAACAGTTCAGGGCTGTGGGTCAGTTTGGCCAGGCTCGCCCCCAGGCGCGGAATCACGCCCAGGCCCGAAGCAATCACTTCGCCGTTGCCACGCCAGGCTTCACAGGCAGCCACGATCAACAATTCAGCCAGGGTAAATTCGTTAGTAGCAGTCATGTCCAAGCTCCTTAAAACACGGGCAGCGGCAAAGCGCTCAATCGATCGACACCGCCATTGCTGGCCTGATAGGCACTTTCGCCCGGGGTCACAAACTCGGCTACATAGCCTTCCCAGCCACCTTCCTCGGCGGCACTGGCGCTGTAGCGTTTCAAATGGCTCATGTCCCAGCCGTAATCGGACGGGCACGACGTCGGGTGCGCACCAAAGGGTGCATGCACCACACCGCTGACCAGATAGCGTTCGAAGGTATTGAAGCGGGCCAGGGCAGCATCCAGGCTCAAGCGCTGCTCAATCCGCTCGCACGACACAAAGCACTGCTTGGCGGCACGGGCGAACAGATGGTCGAAATACGGATCGGGACCGGTGACCAGGGTATTGCCCAGGCGGTCGGCAACGTTGACATGCAAGAAGGCGATGTCCAGATTCAGCGCCGGCATCGCCAGCAGCACCTCACCATCGTCATACGGCGACTGCACCTGTTTGATCTCGGGGTTCAGGCGGCTGACATCGGTGGCCAGACCGCATCGGGTCGGCAAAAACGGCAAGCGCATGCCGGCGGCGCGCAGGCCCCATTGCAGCATGCCCTCGTCCAGCTCCATCAGCTCCAGCTCACCGGCCTCGCGAGCCTTGCGAAAATAGGCTTCGAGGGGGATCGCATCGAGGGTGGCAAAGCCGAAAACCAGTTTCTTGACCTTACCGGCAGCGCAGAGCATGCCGACTTCCGGGCCGCCATAGGCCACCACGGTCAGGTCCTTGACGTCCGAGCGCAGGATCTCGCGCACAATCGCCATGGGTTTGCGTCGTGGCCCCCAGCCGCCAAAGCCGATGGTCATGCCGTCACGCAATTGGCCGACCACGTCTGCCGCTGTCATTTGCTTGTTCATCTAGTGCTCCTTACTGCTGCTGGCCGACGGAAAAGTCATGGCCCCACAGACTGACCCGGGTGAATTCAAAAGCGCTGTGTTCCTGCCAATCCACCAGCAAGCCCCCATAGCCGTATTCCAGGTCAAAACCTGAAGGGGTCTTCATGTAAAACGACGTCATGCGGTCGTTCAGATGCTGGCCAAGGGTGGCCGACATCTGCACGTCGTGGGCCAGATGCCGGTCGTGGGCGCGGCCCACTTCGGTCATGGACTCGACCTCGACCATCACATGCACGCAGCCTGATGGCACCGGGTATTCGGCCAGGGCCAGGCTGTGGTGGCGGCTGTTTTTGCAATGCAGAAAGTGAATGCGAATCGGCGGTGCCGAAGGGTCGGGGCGAAAATTGAAAATATCCGACAACTCAAAGCCCAGCACATCCTTGGCAAACGCCAGGGTGGCGTCGAAATTCGGCGCGGGCAGCACCGTGTGCCCCAGGCCCATGTCGCCGGTGATAAAGCCCGGCACGCCTTGAGGCGAGACAAAGGGTTGGCAATCTGAGCGATGGCCCCAGCTCAATTCGTGGCGATTGCCCGAAGGGTCGGTCACGTGCAGCAGCGCTTGTACCCCGCGCTGATCACACTGCTCGACCGTACCGTGGCGCCAGCTCACGTCGGCCTGATCCAGTACCTGGATGGCCGCATTGAATGCCTTTTCGCTGGCCAGTTCCCAACCGGAGGCCAGATAGCGCGACTCGCCGCCAGGCACGATCAGCATGCGAAACGGACGCTCATCCATTTTCACGTACATGCCGCCGCCGGGGGCTTCGCTGACCATCATCCCGAGCACGTCCTCGGCGTAACGCTGCCATTGAACGGGATCTGCAGACTCTGCAACGAAGTAGCTCAAACCACGAATGTCGATCATGTGCCTGCTCCTCAATGCCTGTATTTATTGGCTGAGGGCAGTATGGGAAGGAAGGGGGCGGGGCTCATCGTCCGTTGAGACTAAAGCGTGTCACCACCGAAATGCTGTAGATACTCTGTTGCCAGCCGGACTGTTTAAAGAAATGAGCTTCGCTAAAAAGGTCGGCCTGTAGGCCGCCTCGGCGGGAAGTTGATCTTGTTTTTGCAGTGGTTTTTGATCTACCCGCCCCTCGGGAGGCCGAGAGGAGGTTCTGCGTAGTGGGTCGACCGGCATGGATGCCGGGAGAGCCGTGTTGGGCCATGGATGGCCCGTCACGGCGTGCCCACGGAGCGGGACCGGAACGAGGGACACCTGAGCGAAGCGAGGGCCGTACGCTGGGGCAAGGCCTTTTTGGGTACTTTTGTGGCTGTTTGACAAAAGTGCCTCGCTGTAAGAGCGAAACCAATATTTCAGTTAACCGCGAATGCCGGATATGTACCCCGTGTGCCAGTTGTTTTGCGATGAGCCCGCAGCGATGCCGAGTACATATCCATTCGATGTGTCACGGTTCTCTACGGGTTCCGCCCTTACGGCGGGTCACTTTTTCCAAACGCCGAAAAAGTAACCAAAAAGGCTTGCCCTACCATACGGCCGCCTCGCCCCGGCTCGGTGGTTCCCTCACTCCGGCACTGTCATGGAGGCACGCCGCGACGGGCCATCCATGGCCCATCGCGGCTGGCGCGGCGTCCTGCCGCGCCCCCCCATAACAGCACCTGCGTTCGGCCTTCTGTGATGGGCATTCGCGTGGTCTGGACATACGTGTGGCTCCAGCAAAAGCAAAATGCATCGCAGACGCCACAGGACCTTGCACAAAACGTTTTAGCGCCAAGATACAGGCCGCTGACGAGGAACGAAGGCTGCGACCGCTTCGCAGTCGGTCGCAGCCTCGCGTCGCTCCTCAGCGGCTACAGGTGCCAGCAATCATTACATGTACAAAATCACCAGCTCATTGATCACCGACGGCCGCTCGCTGCCCAGGACATGGGTATTGAGCTCAAGGGTCAGTTGCGTGCCGCTCTTGACCCGCTCCACCCGCTTGACCCGCGCCCGGGCATGAATGGTCGAGCCTGCCGGAACCGGCGCCGGAAAACGCAGTCGGTCAGATCCATAGTTGATCATGTTGCTGAAACCGGTGATCTCGTATCCCAGATTCAGTTTCATCCGCGACTGCAGGATCTGCACCAGCGCACCGTGGGCAATGGTGCCGCCAAACGGGCTTTGCTTGCGCGCACGCTCAGGGTCGGTGTGGATCCAGTAGTCATCCCCGGACAACTGGGCAAACGTGTCAATCAGGGCCTGATCGACCACCACCTGATTGCTCCACGGGCTGAACGTCTCGCTAACCAGCCCCTGCAGCGCCGCCTCGTCATCCAGCGCAATCTGGCGCACGGTGGCGACCGGCTCTTGCGCCGGTTGCTCAACCGCTCGCAACGCCTTGAGGGCATCAGCATCCTTATCGACACCCGTGAAGCGCAGTAGCCGATTACCCTTGCCGTCTATCTCGGCAAACACCGGTTGCAGGCGCATGCCGATCTTCACTTCGGATTCGTCCAGCCCCACCAGATTGGTGTTGATTCGTACACCCTGATCCAGTTCGACCACCGCCAGCATTTGCGGCATCTCATCAGCAAAATCCGGCAAGGTTGCGATACGCGTCACGGTGAAGCTGTACAGCGTCGCCCCACCACTGACTTCACGCCAGGCCAGCGAGTGGGCAAAACACGCCGGGCAATGCCGACGCGGATAAAACACCCAGTCACTGCATTCGTTGCATTGCTGAATCAACAGGCGCTCAGCTTTAAGGCCTTCCCAGAACGGTGCAGAAATTTCGGTCGGAACCGGCAATGGTTTGTTGTTCGACATTGGGTTCATGCTCCCTGAAGTATCAATGCGCCCTGCTCACTCATCACCCCACCGGTGCCTGAGACATACACCGTGTCGCATCGTTCGAGCTGGCGCTCACCCGCCTCGCCCGCAATTTGCGTCACGGCCTCGATCACCTGGCTCATGCCGCCCGCCGAACCGGCCTGGCCAAAGCTGAGCTGACCACCGTGGGTGTTCATCGGGAAATCACCGCGCCAGGTCAAGTCGTGCTCACGCACAAAACTCATGCCTTCACCCTTGGCGCAAAAACCGGCGTCTTCCAGGGTCAGCAAGGCGGTGATGGTGTAGCAATCGTAAATTTGCGCCGCATCCACATCCGCAGGCTTGAGCCCCGCCATGTCGAAAGCCCGGCGCGAGGCCGGCCCGATCGGGGTGTGCAGCATGTCCTGGGCATAGGAAGGCGACTTGAACGCCAGGTGCTCGCCAAAGCCGGTGATCCAGGACGGCCGTTTACGGGCACGGGCAGCCACTTCCCTGGAAGCGATGATCATTGCCGCACCACCCGCCACGGGCATGACGATTTCCAGCACGTGCAACGGGTCGGCGACCTTTTTGCTGGCCAGCACTTGCTCGATGGTCAGCGGCTGACCGTAAAACATGGCCTGGGGGTTGAACTGCGCATTGGTGCGCTGATCCACCGCGATTTTGGCCATCGCCCGAGGGTCGTAGCCATATTGCGCGGCATACCGTTGAGCGATCATCGCGTAACCGGTGTTCTGGCCCATGTGACCGTAAGGCAGATCGAACTCGGCTTCGGGAGCACCAAACGCGGTGCTGTGGCCACCAAAGCGCATGGCCCGGGCCATCCAGCTCGCGTCTTCATCCGGCCCCATTGGCGCCATGCGTGCAGGCAATACACACAGCACCGCCTGGCACAGACCCAGTTCGATGGCTGCTGCTGCCCGCCAGACCATGCCGACCGAAGTACAGCCGCCAAGGTCGACAACTTCGGCAAAGTTGAGGCGCAAGCCCAGGTATTCAGCGGCCATGGCCGGGACAAATACCGAAGCTTCATGAAATTGCGGGCCATTGATCACCAGCCCGTCGAGGTCCGATGCCTGCAATCCGGCATCGCGTAACGCCTGGGCCGCCAGATCGGCAACCTGCTCCAGGTGGAACATGCGCGGCGCCGTGGCGTATTTCTCAGGTTTGTACTGTGCGCTGCCCACAATGGCCGCGTGACCTTTAAGACCCATGGTTATCTCTCTTTAGTCAGTTCATCCAACTTTGTAGTCGCTGCCGAAGGCTGCGATGAGGACCTAAGGGCCTTCAAGGAAACGGGTTGCAAGGCAACCCTTCGCAGCCTGCGGCAGCGACTACAGGGGCGTGTTTTAGAAGGTGTATTTCATCGAGAACGTGGCGTAGTCACGGTCTGCCAGCGGGCGGTACATCGGGTCTGGCGAGCCCAGGTAGCCGATGTACTTGAGCGACACTTCCAGGTTGCTCAGGTACTTGAAGGTCGTGCCTGCGCTCAGGCGACGATCCCCGGCCACCCCGGAAATAGTCCCCGACATCGGTGCAGCACCGCTGAATACATCCGAGTAGGTAAACGGAACCTCAAGGTCCCAGCCCTGGAACACCCCCGGATAACTGAACGAGGCGCCCACGGTGTATGCGCTCGATGAGCGGGTGCGCCATGCAGTACCGGCCTTGTAGGTGTAATCATTGGACGGCTGAACAGACGGCACCAAAGACGGCAACAGCCCCACACCTTCTAGGTTCGGCGCGGCCGAGGTCGCATCGGCGTGGTCAGCACGCACGGTGACGATTTCACCGGTCAACGTGGTTTGGCTGGCCCAGGGACGGTCACCCAGAATTCGCATCGCCGACAACTGGAATTGTTGCCCCTTGCCCTTGGCAGGCACCGGCCCCAGCCCGGTATTGACCATCACCGGCGCACCGTCTCGATACGACCACTCCGCCCCCAGCTGCACGTCGCCCAGCTTGGTGGTGGCACTGATACCGGTCAGCTTGATGTCTTCAAAGTATTTGACCCGGTAGCCGCTGGCCCTGTAGGCCAGAGCACCAGGACCTACTGGAGTCGGGTCCCAGCCAATCAGCGCGGTGGCCGGGTTTTTGTCGTGGTACACCACATGGAACAGTGACAGTTCAAGGTCAGTGACCGGGCGGTAACGGACCTGAGCGCCCCACTGACCGCTGTTACGGGGCTCATCAGTCCCCTGATAAAGCACCTTGTTGTTGCCCATGAACAAAAATTCGCGGCCCGGGCCAATCACATCGGAGGTCGACAGGAAGCTGCCCACCGGCGGCAATTCAGTCCCCTTCCACTCGTACTGCACATAGCCGCCCAGGGTAAATTGCGGGTTGATCCGGTAGGACGCCGAGAACTGCCCCACCGGCAGCAACACCTCTTTGACCTCAACCCCCGGCTGCGCCGCCTTGACCGCATCGGACGGGTTTTGCACGCCGTTCACGCCCGGGTAGTAAAGGCTCTCGCCCCACGACTCGATGTGCCGACCGGCCTTGACGTCGAGCATGGTGTCATTCTCAAAACGCCAGCCGCCGAACACGTAGGCGTCGAGTAATTTAGTGCGACCGCCGCTGTAGTAACGGGTGTCGCTGGTGAACTCGTCATTGCTGCCGAACTTGTTGACGGTGGCCGGTGAGTCGTTGTCGTTTTTACGGTGGTACACATCGTCATAAAAGGTACTGGCCCGCACGACCGCACCGTAGTTGTCCTTGCGCAGAATCATCTCGCCCAGCGCGCCCACACGGTTGGTGGTGAGGCTGTGCTGCTCGAAGTTGCGGTTCGGGTCATCGACGTTACTCCCCATAAGCCTGTCGCTGGGATTAGCCAGGCGCATGCCGATGCCGTAGCTGGTGGTCACCGTCCAGTCAATCGTGGTGCCGTCATCGAACTCAATGGTTTCCCCAGCCCACAAGGGGCTGGACACCAGTGCCACGGCGACGGCCAGGCCACTGACCTGATAGCGGTGCGGGCGCAGCCCTTGACATTTATTGTTGTTTTTATTGATCACTCTGCCTCTCCTGGTTGACGACTCGTTGGCCGCCTCGATGGGTTCAAGCGTCATTGCGTTGTGCTCAAAGCAACTCAAGCGGGTCGAACTTCACGACTCCTGTCCGGGCCTGTCGATAACGATGCAGCCCTCCTTGCTCCTCACGAACGAGCGCCCCCTCGGCCATAAGGTAATTGGCGTGAGCCAACGTCTCTCCAAGCGCCATCAGCTCGTCAAAACGACCTGACAGCTTTTTAAACAACACCGCCATCATCTCCAGCGCCGTACGCGGTTGGGCGCAGGCCTCAAGCAACTGCTGCAAATGTCTGAGATGGTGATCACGCAACTGATCCAGTCGCAGATGCAGATTGAAAAACGGCCGCTCATGGGCCGGCAGCACCAGCACGCTGTCGGGGATCACACGCAGCCGTTCGATCGAGTCCAGCCAGTCACGCAATGGATTGGCTTCAGGTTCGGGGACATACACCGCAATGGTCGAAGTGATACGGGGCAACACCTGGTCGCCCGAAATCAGCAAACCATCGTCCGCGGCGTACAGGCACGCATGCTCCGGTGAGTGCCCGTTGCCCATCACCACTTCCCAGCGGCGCCCGCCGATGGTGAGCTGGCTGCCCTGGCTCAAACGGGTAAACCCCGCGACCAGTTGTGGACGAAAGTGTTCGCCCTGGATCAGCGGCAGCAACGAGGTGGTGCGCTCTGCACTGAACCCGGCCTTTTGATAGAAATCGAGAAACGCCCAGTCCGGCTCGGCGGCCTTGGGCGGGCCGTGATGCAGCGCCTGGAACTCACCTTGAGTCATCAAAACCGGGCAGCGAAAACGCTCGGCCAACCAGCCAACCACGCCGGTGTGATCGCTGTGAAAATGGGTGCAGATCACCGCCTTGAGTGGCAAGCCCTCAAGCACGTCAACGAACACCTGTTCCCAGACGGCGCGGCACTGATCGCTGTTGAGGCCAGTATCAACCGCCACCCAGCCGTCACCGTGGCGCAGCAAGTACAGGTTGATGTGATCAAGCCCGAAAGGCAGAGGCATGCGCAGCCAGAGCACGCCCTCGGCAACTTCCTGCACCTGACCGCTGGCTGGAGCCAGGGGCCAGGGGTAACGCAGACCATCACGCCATTCATGGCCCCGGGCGTCGAATTCACTCATGGCTGCTGCCTGCAAAAGGCAGCAAACCCGCGCGAGCCAGTGCTTGCAGCGAGTACGGCTGATAGGTACCGGCACTGTCATCACGCACAAACAGCGGATCGTCAAACAAGCCCGGTCCGTAGCCCTGGCGCTGCAGATCGACCTTGCGCAACTTGAAGGTACTGGTCAGGTCTGCCGCCGCCGAAACCCGCACAAACATCGGCGCCGCATAGCGTGGCAAACGCGCTTGGGTCAGTTCGAAGAAAGCCTGAGGATCGAAGGCATGCCCGGGCTGCATCAAAATGGCTGCCATCCCGGCGCGACCTTCGTGTTCGGGTACCTGCACGCCGTACACGTTGATCAGCTCAAGACCTGGCATGTCACTGAGCGTGTCCGCCACTTCCAGGGTCGAAACGTTTTCGCTTTTCCAGCGAAATGTGTCGCCAATACGGTCGACGAAATAGAAATAGCCGTCGTCGTCATAGCGCAACAGATCCCCCGAACTCCAGTAGGCGTCCCCGGTTTGAAACACATTGCGGCGGATCTTGCTCTCGCTGGCAGCTGCGCTGGTATACCCCTCAAAACGCCCGCCGCCAATCTGCGGGTGGTCAACGATAAAGCCCATTGCCTCACCTATTTCTCCAGGTTGGCACAGCTGATAAAAACCGTTTTCGTCCCGGGGATGGCTGTCGCTTTCGACGTCGTAGCGCACCAGGCGCAGGTTGGTGCGGCTCCAGTCCGGCACGCGCCCGCAAGAGCCCACGTAGTTGTCGACGTTGATCAGGTTGGCGTTGGCCTCGGTGGCGCCCCAGCCTTCGAAGACCTGTACGGGGCCGAAACGCTCCAGCCAGCGCTGCCACGACTCAGGCGTGAGGCCTGCACCGAGCATGTAACGCAAACTGTGCTCACGTTCACCGGCCACCACAGGCTGGTTGAGCAGGTAACGGCAGATCTCGCCGATGTACTGGAACACGGTGATCCCGTTGCGGCGTACATCAGGCCAGAACTCGCGCACGCTGAACTTGCGCCGCACCACGATGCTCGCACCTGCGCACAGCGCCGTAGACGTCACCGAAGTGGCCGCCGCGCCGTGGTAAAGCGGCAGGCAGCAATAAAACACATCGTCACAGGTGGCGCCCAGGGTGACTTCCATCACGTCACCCGAGGACATCCAGCGCATGTGGCTGTAACGCGCGGCCTTGGGCAGCCCCGTGGTGCCTGAGGTAAAAATCAGCAGCGTGGTGGTTTCAGCCGTGATCGCAGCACGCACTTCACGCGTAAACGCAGTGCCTGGAGCCGCGGCAATCTGCTCGCCAAACTGGCGGTCAACACAGCCCAAATCACCGTCAAACGGATTTGACGGGTCTGCGACCAACCACAGCGGCACGTCAGGCAAACCTTCAGTGCCCAGCAGGTTGGCCACGCACTCTTCACCGACCACGACAGCCTTGGCTGCGGTGGATTGCAAGGCATGCACCAGCGGCTTGCCGTTGACCTGGGTATTGATAAACGCCACCACGACACCGAGTTTGACCAGCCCGAACCAGCTGAAGAAAAACTGCGGGCGATTCTCCATGGCAATGGCGCACACGTCGCCGGGGCGCAGGCCCTTGGCATAAAACACGTGCGCCATGCGATCGGCTTGTGCATTCACGGTGGCGTAACTGAAGCGCTGCTCGCCGTCGATCAAAAACACCCGTTCAGGGATAGCCAGCGCCTGGGCCTCAAGGCGGTCAGCCAGGGTGTACAGGTCTGCCGGTTTGATCCGGGCACTGGCCGCAGAACGCACATCCAGTAGCGCCTGGGTGTGCTCCCGGGGCACGGGCCGTTGCCTGGACGCTGTTAGCGCGCTGATGCGTGACATGTCGTTCATGGCGCCACCGCCTCGACCCGCGGGTAATCGCTGTAGCCTTCAGGGCCTGGGGAGTACAAGGTCTTGCGATCGAAACGGGCCAGCGGCAGCCCCTTGCGCAGACGCTCCACCAGATCCGGATTGGCAATAAAGTGACGGGCAAACGACACCGCATCCCCCTGCCCGGCCTGCAGTGCAGCCTCGGCCGACTCACCGTCAAAACCGTCATTGAGGATCAGGCCGTTGCTGCAATGACGCTGGGCCAGGGCAAAGGCATCCAGCTCAGTCAGGGGCGAACGCATGATATGCACGTACGCCAGGCCCATAGGCTCGGCGGCCTTGCACAGCGCCACGGCGGTGGCCAACGGGTCTGCGTCATCGATGTCATTGAACGGATTGCCCGGGCACAAGCGCAGCGCCACACGCCCGGCACCAATGGCCGAAGCCATTGCCGCCAGCACCTGTGCCGGGAAGCGCACACGGTTCTCGACGCTGCCACCGTACTCGTCTTCACGCAGGTTGCTGCCCGACGCCATGAACTGCATCGGCAGATAACCGCTGGTGCAGTGCAACTCGACCCCGTCAAATCCGGCTTGGCGTGCATTCAAAGCAGCCTGGCGGTATTCCTCGATCACCAGGGCGATATCCTGCAGCGACATGGCCTGGGGCTCGTCGGTATCGACCATCCCGGCGGTGTCGGTAAACAACTGGGTGCGTGCGCGCAAGGCCGACGGCGCAACCGTCGCGGCCCCGGCCGGTTTGTTGTGAGCGCTGGAAGCGCGGCCTACGTGCATCAGTTGCAGCACGATCAGACCGCCTTCGGCGTGTACCGCGTCGGTCACGGCCTTCCAGGCAGCGATCTGCCCGGCGTTATAAATCGCTGGCGTACGGCAATAGCCCAGGCCGCTGGCTGAAGGCGCAGTGCCTTCGGCGACGATCAACCCGGCAGACGCACGCTGGCGGTAGTACTCGACCATCTCGGCAGTGGGTACGCCATGCTGGTCAGCACGGCTGCGGGTCATCGGTGCCATGACGATACGGTTGGCCAGTTCAAGCTCACCGAGGCGCACAGGTTCAAACAAAATGCTCATGGTCAGTCCTCAGCGCACGCGAATTTTCGGTGCGCCAGCCCCTCGGCGCAGGGTGGCAAGAAAGTGTTCGACCGGGGCTGCTGTCGCTACCTGGGGCAGTTGGTCCTTGTCAGGACGATGGGCCCAGAACTCGGTCCAGGACGGGAACAGGTCGTGGAAAGTACCGGCATAGGGTTCGCGCCCCGGCCAACGCATTTTTTGCGTGCCGATCGGCGGTTTGTTGAGGTCACTGGCGTACCAGTAGCACGGCAGGCGACGGCGGAAATACCAGCGCCCCTGCATCCGCTCGTAGTCATCCCAATACAGCATTTGCATGGTGACCCACTCGGGGCCGGTCTCGTGTTCGTTCTTGGAATACACCACGCCCACGGCGTGATCAGGGTCGGTGAACTCGATGAGGTGCTGACCAAGGTGATGGGAGGTGCCATGAAACTGGTCACGCAGGGTGTCATCGACCCAGGCTTTGAGGTGCGCACGCCCGGTTTTTTCGCGACCGACACGGATGTCTTCGGCAAACAGATTGACGTGGGCATCGAGGTCGCGCATGTCCAGCGACAACGAGTATTTGCCGGCCAACTGGCGAATTTCCTCAATCGACTCCAGCCGATCAAGACGGGCAAGCAAGGCGTTCTGTTCCATAAAAGGGTCCTTATTCCAATACCGTGTACAGCTCGCTACTGCGCCCGCCATCGACCGGCAAACAGGCGCCGGTGACATACGAGGCTTCATCGCTGGCCAAAAACAGAATGGCGTTGGCCACTTCTACGGGTTGGCCGACGCGCTTGAGCGGGATCAGTTTTTCGGTATTGGTGCGGGTCTTGTCGTCGGTGAGCATGCCGGCCGTGGCGGGTGTCTCGACCACGCCCGGGCTGACCACGTTGCAGCGAATGTTGTGGCTCGCGCCCTCACTGGCGGCGGCGCGACTGAAATTGATCACGGCGGCCTTGGCGGCGGAATAGCCCGCCATCCAGGGCGTACCGAACTGACCGCAGATCGAGGCCAGATTGATGATCGAGCCGCTGCCCTGAGCGCGCATCAGACCCAGTGCCGTGCGCGTCCCCCAGAAGGTGCCGTCCACGGTGGTTGCAAAGTTGGAATGCCAGTCAGCCGTCGAAGTGCTGTCAATCGCGCCCCAGCTGTAGGCCATCGCGTTGTTGACCAGAATATCCAGTCGACCGTGGCGCTGCGCCGCCTCACTGATGGCTGCGACATAGGCTGCTTCATTGCTGACATCGGCCACCGCGCACTCGGCGCGACCGCCGCTGTCACGGATCTGTGCGGCGACCGCTTGCAGCGGCTCGATGCGACGCCCGCAGAGCACCACCAGGGCGCCCTCTTCGGCAAACCGCAGTGCGGTAGCAGCACCAATGCCGGAACCGGCGCCGGTGATAAATGCAATCTTGTCGTGTAAACGAGTACCCATGATCTGCTCTCCCATTGCTGCGCCCGGCGTTTAGATAAACGCCATGCCGCCGTTGACCGCGAGGTTCTGGCCGGTAATGAATGCCGCGTCATCACTGGCCAGGAAGGCCGCAACGCGAGCGATTTCATCGGTTTCACCCATGCGGCCCAGAGGGATGGCCTTGAGCATGCTTTGCATCCAGTCTTCCGGGATATCGGCCATCATCGGGGTGTTGGTGGGACCGGGAACGATGGTGTTGACGCGAATGCCATTGCCTGCCAGTTCCCGGGCCATGCTGCGGGTCAGCCCCATCACACCGGCCTTGGCCGCGCAGTAATGGCTGGGACCTTCACCGGTCAGGGCCGAGGTGCTGGAGATATTGATCACCACGCCGGGGGTGGCGGCCTGCAGCATCAGTTTTACCGCTTCACGGCTGCAGAAAAACGTACCGGTAAGGTTGACGCCGATGACACGCTGCCAGTTCTCGTCCGGTGTTTGCGCGAAAGCGTCAATCGAACCGATGCCCGCGTTATTGACCAGCACGTCGAGGCTGCCGAAATGCGCGTGAACGGCGGCCATTGCGGTGGCAACCGAATCGCTGTCGGCCACGTTGCAACTGACGGCAAGCGCGTTTTCGCCTAGCCCTTCAATGCTTTGGCGCGCGGCTTCCAGATTGATGTCAGCTGCGACAACCTTTGCGCCCTGCTCGGCAAAATGACGAACGATTGCCCGTCCCATGCCTTGACCAGCGCCCGTTACAAACGCCACTTTATTCAGCAATTTCATAGAGTTCTCCCGCCTGCCCGATTCCGGCCGCCCTGAAGCCGGGGCGGTGTATGGGAGCAATCATTGACTGGAGAAAAAAGCTGAACATCGTCCGATGGGACTAAGCAGCACTCAGACCGTGCTGGCGCATTACCCGCCATGTAGTCGCTGACGAGTAGAACGAGGCTGCGATCTGTTTGGTGCGCCACTGCGACGTAGCGACCGCAAAACTTGGCCCCACAGCTTTTCCTGATTCATCTCAACATCCGGATTTACGACGGCTTCGCCGCCGGACGCAGCCTCGCACGGCTCGTCAGCGGCTACACATTTCACCGCCAACCCGCCAACCCGCCTTGTAGTCGCTGACGAGTAGAACGAGGCTGCGATCTGTTTTGTGCGCCACTACGACGTAGCGACCGCAAAACCTGACCCCCCGGCTTTTCCTGACGCACCGCAACATCCGGATTTACGACGGCTTCGCCGCCGGACGCAGCCTCGCGGCGCTCGTCAGCGACTACAAGATGACCGGCTGGTCTGAATGGACGATGTACCCGCCAGGCACTTTATGGAATAACGGATTCACTAGAACAAAAAACCGGGAGAGCCCGTCGTGTCCATACCCTTGCGCCCCACCTGGCGAACTCATTACGCATTAGGCGTTTTGGCTGCCATCTATGTCTTCAACTACATCGACCGGCTGCTGATGGCCATTTTGATCGAGCCGGTAAAAGCAGAATTCGGCATTTCTGACACCGGTATCGGCCTGCTTTCAGGTGTGACCTTTGCGGTCTTTTACACCCTCTTCGGCTTTCCTCTGGGGCGGCTCTCTGACCGTATCGGACGCAAGAAAGTCATCGCCTTCAGCTGTATCGCCTGGAGCGTCATGACCATTTTCTGCGGCTTCGCAGCCAGTTTTGCGATGCTGGTGGTGGCCCGGATCGGGGTGGCGATCGGTGAAGCCGGTGGCACCGCTCCATCAATGGCAATGGTCTCGGACCTGTATCCGCCCGAACGCCGCTCCACCGCCTTGTCAGTACTGATGCTGGGCTCAAGCCTGGGGGCCATTTTCGGGCTGGGGCTGGGGGGCTGGATCGCGCAGCATTACGGCTGGCGTTTTGCATTTGTGGTGATCGGCGCACCGGGGATTTTTCTCGGGCTGCTGTTGCTGCTCACCGTACGGGCGCCAAAACCCGCGATGCTGGTCAACCCCAGTCAGGTGGCGCAGGCCAATTGGGCCGTCACGGTGCGCGAGCTGTTCCAGACCCCGTCCTTCCTCTGGATTGTGCTCACCGGCGGCTCTGCGGCCATTGCCGGTTATGCCATCGGCACCTGGAGCCCCAGCTTTCTGATCCGCTCTCACGGTCTGAGCCTGCAGGACGCCGGGCTGCTGGCCGGGGTGGCGGGCGGTGCCGGGGCCACCTTTGGCACCCTCACCTGCGGTATTTTGTGTGACCGCCTGGCCCGTCGTGACAAGGGCTGGCAGATCGGGGTGCCGCTGCTGGGCACGCTGATCAGCATACCGTTCGCGCTGGCTTACTTCCTGTGGCCGGTTGGTACCGCATTTTATGTGGGCAGCACGCCTGTACCGACCGCCTTTATTTTCTACAGCGTGTTCAGCTTTTTCGGCACATGGTGGGCGACACCCTGCCTGGGGGCCATTTCCCATCTGTTCCCGGCTACCCGACTGGCCCAGGCCACCGCGATTTTCGTGATGTCCATGACCCTGCTCGGGGTGGGCGTCGGCCCGCTGCTGATCGGCATGCTCAGTGACGGCTTCGCCCATCGCCTGGGCAACGAAGGCCTGCGCTATGCCTTGGCCTCCTGTGTCTCGTTGCTGGTGCTGGCTTCGTGTTTTCTGGCCCTGGCCTTGCCGCGCTATCGCAACCATCTGATGAACAAGACCCCGACCCCAGCATCGCTGGCTGACGCGGCCACAGCCTGACTTTTGGAGATTGAGTGATGACAGAACAAGACCTTCCCCTGCCCATCGGCCACTTTGTGACACTGGACAGCGGCCTGCGCCTGCACTTTCTCGATGAAGGCAGCGGCCCGGTAGTGGTGTGGCTGCATGGCAGCGGACCGGGCGCCAGCGGCTACAGCAATTTCAAAGGCAACTACCCGCAGTTTGTCGCCGCAGGTTTTCGCAATCTGGTGCTGGATTTGCCGGGGTTCGGCCGCTCCGACAAGCCTGAGGGCGCCCAGTACAACCTTGAGTTCTTCGTCAGCGCCCTGTCGGGGTTTCTCAAGGCGGTGGGGGTCAAGCGGGCGACCCTGCTCGGCAACTCCCTGGGCGGGGCCATTGCCCTGGGCCTGGCGCTGGCAGAACCCGAGCGCGTCGAGAAACTTGTCCTGATGGCTCCCGGCGGTGTTGAAGACCGCGAAACCTACTTCAAGATGGTCGGCATTCAACGCATGGTCGAACTGTACAACGCAGGCCCTCTGGGCATCGAGCAAATGCGCCGGATCATGAGCCTGCAACTGTTCGACAGCTCGCAGCTGGAAGACAGCCTCTTGGCCGAACGTGTGGCCGTGGCCGTGCACCAGCCGCGCAATCTGTTTACCACCATGATGGTGCCGAACATGACCGAGCGCCTTGAAGAGCTGCAAGCACCGATCCTGGGTTTCTGGGGCACCGATGACAACTTCAACCCTGCCAGTGGCGCGCTCAAAGTGCTGAACCACGCGCCCAATGCGCGCTTTATCATGCTCAACCAGTGCGGCCACTGGGTGCAGGTGGAACATCGCGAACTCTTCAACAAGGCTTGCCTGGAATTTTTACGCGGCTGAACACCATCATCGTGTACACCCCATGACTGACGGCTGCCTGCGGGCGGCCGTCCCTTCTTCAAACACCCGCTCGGGCTGAACGAATAATGACAAAATACCCTCAGTTGCTGGCACCCGGTCGCATTGGCTCTCTTGAGCTGCGCAACCGCATCATCATGGCGCCCATGGGCTCCAACTTCGCCGAAGCCGATGGTCATTGCGGCGAACGGATTCAAGCCTATTACGAAGCCCGCGCCCGAGGCGGCGCCGGACTGCTGATCATGGGCGTGTGCTCGGTGGCGTTCCCGGCCGGGACCGCCGAGCCGTTCCAGGTCGGCGTGTCCAGCGATGACTTCATCCCCGGTTTAAGCCGCCTCGCCGAGCGCGTCCACCAGCACGGCGCAAAAATCGCCATGCAACTTCAGCACGCGGGCAAGACCTCGGTGCGCGACATGGCTGAAGGTCGGCAACTGTGGGTGCCTTCGGTGCCGCCTGTGCTGCAAAGCGACATGATGGCCGCACTCACACCTGAAGAACTGGCCAACTTTGTCAGTTCCATGAAGCGGCGCGCCGAAGGCTCACCGATCAGGGTGATGGACAGCGCTGATATCGCACACATGATCGACTGGTTTGCCTTGGCTGCCGACCGGGCCAAACGCGCCGGTTTCGACGGTGTGGAGCTGCACGCGGCCCACGGCTATATCATTGCCGGTTTCCTTTCCGATTATTACAACCAGCGCGAAGACGAGTACGGCGGCTCCCTGGAAAACCGTGCCCGGCTGCTGCTGGAAATCATCGCGGCAGTACGTGCCAAAGTGGGCAATGAGTTTGCTGTCTGGCTGCGGCTGGACGCAGAAGAGCTGCACACCCCCGGCGGCATCACGCTGGACGACGCCAAGGCTGTGGCGCGCATGGCCGAGGCCGCCGGGGTCGATGCGGTCAGTGTGTCCGCCAGTGCCCGCATCACCAGCGGCGTGGTGTTTACCGAAGCGCCCCTGGTACAAAAGCCCAACGGATTCATGGAGTGGACGGGCGCACTCAAACGCTGCGTGCAAGTGCCGGTGATTGCCGTAGGGCGGATCGAACCTGAGGCCGGTGAAGCTGCCCTGAAACGGGGCGACTGCGACTTCATTGCCATGGCCCGCAAACTGCTGGCCGATCCGGAACTGCCGAACAAACTGCTCAACGATCAGGAAACCAGCATCCGCCCGTGCATTTACTGCTACGTGTGTGTCAGCCAGATTTTCATCAACGAGCGGGTAAAGTGTGCGGTCAACCCCATGACCGGCCATGAGTTCGAATATGTCATCAGTCCCACCCCAACGCCAAAGCATCTGGTGGTGGTCGGTGCCGGGCCTGCCGGGATGGAAGCCGCCCGCATCGCTGCCCTGCGCGGACATCGCGTGACCCTGCTCGAACGCAGCGACCGCCTGGGCGGTACGCTGTTTTTTGCGGGCCTGGCCTATGCCGAGAACGCCCGTTTGCTGGACAACCTCAAGGTTCAGGTACAGCAATCATCCATCGATGTGCGCCTGAACACCCAGGCCAGCCCTGCCCTGCTCCGCGACCTGGGCGCGGATCAAGTGCTGGTGGCCGTTGGCGCCGAACGCGCGGCACCGGCGATCCCCGGAGCCGATCAGGACCACGTTTGGAGTGGCGACGAATTGCGCCGCCTGATGACCGGCGACCGGGCTGACGAGATTGCCCGGCGCAAACTGTCCTTTACCCAGCGTGCGCTGATGAAAGCCGGCAGCCTGACCGGGGTGACCGACAGCCGTGAAGCCATGGAAAAACTGTCACGGGTGTGGATGCCGCTGGGCAAGCGCGTGACCATCATCGGTGGCGGGCTGGTGGGCCTGGAACTGGCGGAGTTCCTGATCGCTCGGGGACGCCAGGTCACCGTGCTGGAAAGCGGCACCCATCTGGGCCGCGAACTGGCCATCGTGCGTCGCTGGCGGGTGCTGCATGAAATTCGCGTGCATGGCGGCGAGATGATTACCGGAGCCTGCGTAACGGCCATTGAAGGCCATGCCGTGCTTTATCAACTGGCGGATGGCAGCAGTGCCCGCAGCGAGGCCGATTCGGTGGTACTGGCGATCGGCGCGCAGCCCAACACCGGCTTGCTCGACGAATTGACCCGTGCGGGCTTGAGCGCCACCAGCATTGGCGATTGCCGGAGCATTGGCTACATCGAGGGTGCCATCAGTGCCGGACACAAGGCCGGGCGCGAGGCCTAGGGACAGGCCGCACCGTCGGCATCGCAGTCAAGCCAGCTCCCTCATACCCTCACTGTGGGAGCGGGCTTGCTCGCGATGGCATCACCTTGACCTACCTGAAAGGCCCCGCCGCTCTCAAGCAGGCAGTCAAACATGGCCTGGGCTGGCGCTGACAACTCATGGCCGGGTTTGGTCAACACGCCTATGGCACGTTCCACCACGGGCTCATGCAAGGTGATGCAGCACGCGCCAAGTTCACGCATCTGCTCGGCGCACAGCGCCGGTACCACGCTGACGCCCAGCCCGCTGGCGACCATCCGCCCGACCGTGGCCAGTTGATGACTTTCAAATGCCACCGGCAACTTCATCTGCCGCGCCTGCAGGTGCTCCTCCAGCATCACCCGCACGGCAGAAGGCCGTTGCAGGGTAATAAAGGGCTCTTGCAGCAGGGTCTTCCAGTCAATCAGCGAGTGCCCGGCCAACCCGGAATCACGGGGCACCACCGCGACAAAACGGTCGAGGTACAACGGGGTAAACGTCAGCGACGAACCGGGCGCCGGTTCGAAAGCCACACCCAGTTCCACCAGGCGATCGCGCACCATCTCCAGCACTTGCTCGTTGATGACGTCGTTCACCGTGACGTTGACCTTGGGGTAGCGCACGCGAAAACCCTTGAGGATCGACGGTAACTGATTGCCCGAGAACGACGGGATCGCCGCCAGGGTCACACGGCCACGTTGCAGGGTGAAGCGCTGGCGCAGTTCATCCTCGGCGTTGTCCCAGTCAGCGATCAGGCGTCGGGCCAACGGCAACAACGACTCGCCTTCGGGTGTCAGTGCCATATGGCGCGTGGTGCGGCTGAACAGGCGACCACCCAGCCCCTCCTCCAGCGCCTTGATGGTCAGGCTCAAGGCCGACTGCGATAAATGCAGGCGCTCACAGGCCACGGCAAAACTCAGGCTCTGGGCCACGGCAAGAAAGGCGCGGATCTGTTTCACGGTCATGGTTTTGCCTCACGCGTATTAATTTATTTTATCTATCAATCCACCTTAAAAATCAACTTAACAAATCAATTACATCCGGTAACACTCGCTTCATACGGCTAACAACAGCCCACTAAAAACAAGAGAGGTGCGTATGGCAGGTTTCGACAAGCGTGTGGGCTCCTACGAGGAGGCTCTGGCCGGACTCAAGGACGGCATGACCGTTATCTCTGGCGGCTTTGGCCTGTGTGGCATCCCCGAAAACCTGATCAACGAGATCAAGCGTCAGGGCATCCGCGACCTGACCGTGGTTTCGAACAACTGTGGCGTTGACGGCTTCGGTCTGGGCGTGCTGCTCGAAGACCGCCAGATCAGCAAAGTGATCGCCTCGTACGTGGGTGAAAACGCCCTGTTCGAGAAGCAGCTGCTGAGCGGTGAAATCGAGGTCGAACTGACGCCCCAAGGCACCCTGGCCGAAAAAATGCGCGCTGGCGGTGCCGGCATTCCGGCATTTTTTACCGCAACCGGCGTCGGCACTCCGGTTGCCGACGGCAAGGAAACCCGCGAGTTCAAGGGTCGCGCCTACCTGATGGAAGAGTCCATCACGGGCGATTTCGCCATTGTCAAAGGCTGGAAAGCCGACCACTTCGGCAATGTGATCTACCGCCACACCGCGCAGAACTTCAATCCGCTGGCCGCCACTGCCGGCAGGATTACCGTGGTTGAAGTCGAAGAAATCGTCGAGCCCGGCGAGCTGGACCCGACCCAGATCCACACCCCGGGCATCTACGTCGACCGGATCATTTGCGGCACCTTCGAAAAACGCATCGAACAGCTCACCGAGCGTTCCTGATCCCCAGCCCAACTCCTGAACCCGAGCACGGAGAACAACCATGGCTCTTTCCCGCGAACAAATGGCTCAGCGCGTCGCCCGCGAAATGCAGGACGGCTTCTATGTAAACCTGGGCATCGGCATCCCGACCCTGGTCGCCAACTACATTCCCGAAGGCATGGAAGTCATGCTGCAATCGGAAAACGGCCTGCTAGGCATGGGTGCATTCCCCCGCGTCGGTGAAGCGGACGCCGACATGATCAACGCCGGCAAGCAAACCGTCACCGCGCGCACCGGGGCGTCGATTTTCTCCTCGGCAGAGTCGTTCGCGATGATTCGCGGCGGCCATATCGACCTCACCGTACTCGGTGCCTTTGAAGTCGACGTACACGGCAACATCGCCTCCTGGATGATCCCCGGCAAGCTGGTCAAGGGCATGGGCGGCGCGATGGACCTGGTGGCCGGCGCGGAAAACATCATCGTCACCATGACCCACGCGTCCAAGGACGGAGAGTCCAAGCTGTTATCCCGTTGCAGTCTGCCTTTGACCGGCGCGGGTTGCATCAAGCGTGTCTTGACCGACCTTGCCTACCTGGAAATAGACAACGGTGCATTCATCCTCAAGGAACGCGCACCCGGCGTCAGCGTCGACGAAATCGTTCGCAAAACCGCAGGCAAGCTGATCGTCCCGGACCACGTCCCGGAAATGCAATTCGTCTGAACCGTTCACTCAAGAGCAACGCTGCTCAAGTGTGGGAGCGGGATTGCTCGCGAGGGTCTTAAGAGCACCGCATTAACTCAGTAAAGACGCGTCATCGTTAACGACCATCGCGAGCAAGCCCGCTCCCACAGAGCCAAAAAAAACCTGAGTGAACAGCATTGCCAGTCACAGCGTTTTTTTGATGACCCGGGTCTGCTCAGGGGCAATCACCTGTCCCTGGGCGCTGATGGGCTGCATCAACCCCAGCGGCTGCCCTGTGGCTGTATCCACGAGTTGCGAGCGGGCCTCGTGCGGCTCGAACGCATGCTGCTCTGCCCATTGGCGCAAAGCCACGACCACCGGGAACAACCCCTCACCCTTCGCCGTCAAGACGTACTCCTGATACGAGGTCCCGTCAGAAGCTGGCTGTACCTGCAGAATACCGGCCTCGACCAGCCCCTTTAGACGCTGGGTCAGCACGCTGCGCGCCACCCCCAGACCATTCTGGAAGTCTCCAAATCGCCTGACCCCATCGAACGCGTCGCGCACGATCAATAGCGACCAGCGATCGCCAATCAAGTCCACAGTCCGTGCCACCGGACACGTTGGGGCTGGATCCATGTGCTGCCTTGCCATGCTCGCTCCTTTGTTTGCCCTGGAAATCCGGGTGACTTCCCGCATCAAGTTTCATTTTAAGACTGGCTGGCCTAGAATGAAACCAGTCTTATTTCGAGACTAGATTGCCGAGAGGTTTACCCGTGCCCAACAATCAACTCTATCCCGTTACTGCATCGGTCCCGCTGCGCACACCGCGAGGGCTGGTCGGGGTGTTTGCCTGCGCCAGCGGGCTGAGTGTGGCGAACGTTTATTACGCCCAGCCGTTGCTTGACCAGGTGGCCGAAGATTTTGCCATCAGCCCTGGCGCGGTCGGCGGTGTGATTACCGCCACTCAGGTCGGCAGTGTGCTGGCCTTGCTGCTGATCGTGCCCTTGGGCGACCAGGTAAATCGCCGGACCTTGATGCTGGCCCAGATCGGCGCACTGATCGCCGGGCTTTTTTGCGTGGCCATGACCCACTCCCCCTTGATCATGCTGCTGGCCATGCTCGGGATAGGCCTGCTGGGAACCGCCATGACCCAGGGCCTGATCGCCTTCGCCGCCACCGCGTCCTTGCCGCAAGAACGCGGTCGGGTGGTGGGCACGGTCCAGGGCGGGGTTGTGATTGGCCTGTTGCTGTCGCGGCTGGCAGCCGGGCTGATTGCGGACCTGGCCGGGTGGCGCTGGGTTTATCTGGGTTCAGCACTGGTGATGATGGCGCTCGGCTTGATCCTCTACAAAGTCTTGCCGTCACAGCGACCGTCAGCCACACCCACTGGATATGCGCGGCTGGTGCTCTCGATGTTTACATTGCTCAGGGAAGATCCCGTGCTGCAAATCCGCGGCATGCTCGCCTTGTTCATTTTTGCGGTGCTGGGGATTTTCTGGAGTGCGCTGGTGTTTCTCCTGACCCAAGCGCCCTACGGGTTTTCGCACACAACCATCGGCACATTTGGCCTGGTGGGCGTAGTGGGTGCACTGGCGGCCACCCGCGCCGGAGTCTGGGCGGATAAAGGGCTGGGGCAATGGACAACCGGCATATCCCTGGGATTGCTGATACTGGCCTGGGTTGCACTCTGGCTTACGAGTTACTCGATGGTTTGGCTGGTTGTCGGCGTCGTGATCCTCGACCTCGGTGCCCAGGCCATTCATGTCACCAACCAGAGCATGATTTTCAACACACACCCCGATGCACACAGTCGTGTCGTGGGCTGCTACATGCTGTTTTATGCCATTGGCAGCGGGTTTGGCGCACTGGCGTCCACGGCCCTATACGCGGCATGGGGCTGGACCGGCGTGTGCCTGCTCGGCGCCGGTGTCAGCCTGACGGCCCTCGTATTCTGGGCCGTCACACTGAACCAGATGCCGAGCACTGTTCAGCACACGGGAACAGTCACCCGGCACACCGGATAACTACGCCGAACGGCTGTCAGTGGGGAGGCGGTTCCTCACGGACATCCGGGATCGTCAGAATCTTTTTCAACAGTTCTGCGGTTTCCACCCGACTGGTTTTCCTGAACTCGACCGTGATGCTTTCGGTGCCCATGTCAGGCCCCTGCTCGACCACCACCTGCTTGAGACGGCCAGCATCGGCACCGAGAAAGTCCTCAAGGCTCTGGCGATTCAGCACCCCGATCGGCGCTACCAGCTTGATGACATGCACTTTTATGTAATCGCGATACCGGTGCTCAATCGGCCCGATGGTAATCAGGATAAGCAGAATCAGAAGGGTTGCTGCCACCCCCAGCAAATACAGCCCGCCACCGATGGTCATGCCGATGGCCGCGACCGCCCACAGGCTTGCGGCCGTTGTCAGCCCCTTGATCACTTCACCGCGCATCATGATCGAGCCGGCACCGAGAAAGCCGATACCGGTGACGATCTGCGCGGCGATCCGCGAGGGATCGAGTTGCGTACCCTGCTGGGTCAGCGCCTGTTGAAAACCAAAGGCCGATACGATCATAAATAGACACGCCCCGGTCGCCACCAGCATATGGGTGCGCAAACCTGCGGTCCAAAACTGATGCTCCCGTTGCAAACCAATCATGCTGCCCAACACCGAGGCCAACAGCAGACGCGCGATCATTTCCCATTCTGAAATCATTCAAGTCCCTCAAGCCAGAGCTTCTGCCTGCGCAGTCAAGCCAACAGCATAGCCAAGGTTCAGCCGTGTGCAGCGCCGCCATGCATCAACGCTATTTGACCAGGCGCACTTCCCTGGATGGCCGGTAGCCGAAATAGGCGCTGTAACACTTGCTGAAATGGCTGGGCGACACGAACCCGCAGGCCACCAGCACATCCACCTGTGACAGCTCGGTGTGTTGCAGCAGGCGACGGGCTTCGGTGATGCGCAGCTCGAGGTAATAGCGCTGCGGCGTGGTGCCCAACTGCTCCTTGAACAGGCGCTCCAGCTGGCGACGGGAACGGCCGACATAGATCGCCAGTTGTTCCAGCTCCAGGGGTTCCTCAAGGTTGGCGTCCATCAGCATGACCACTTCACGCAGTGGGGCGCTCACGCAGATGTTCTGCGCAGGCTTGATCCGCCGATAGCGGGACTCTTCGAACGCCAAGATATCCTCGATCCCCTCCACCAGCGCCTTGTCATGCAAGCCCTTGATCCAGCCCAGCGCCATCTGGAACGCCCCCGCAGGGCTGGAGGCCGTCAGGCGGTCACGGTCAATGACGTACGGCTCGCTGGTGACCTGGGCTGCCTTGGCCACTTCGGCCAGTGCGGGCCGGTGTTCGGGGTGGATAGCGCAACGGTAACCGTCCAGCAGCCCGGCACTGGCCAGAAACCAGGCACCGTTCCATAACCCGCCAAGAGTAATGCCCGCGCTGGAAGCGGCCCTGAGCAGACTGACCAGTTCGTCGCTGATGTGGAGTTCGGTTCTGTAGCCACCGCAAATGACCAGCAGGTCCAGTTCATCGATCATCCCCGGATCAATGCGCGCATCGGGGCGGATCACCAGGCCCAGATCGCTGATGACCTCACCGTCGCTCAAGCCATAGGTGCGCGATGTAAACAAACCGGCTCGCAGCAGGTTGGCGGTGATGAGGGTGTCCAGCGCCTGGGTAAATGCGGGCAGTGAAAAATGCTCAAGCAGCACAAAACCCGTGCGGACCACCGGGCCAGCCTCGGCGGGGCTGTCGTTGAGATAGCGAAGGTTCTTGCCCTTCATGCCAGTGCTGAATTGACGTCGCTCGATCAAGGTTCGATCCATTTCTTATGCCGTGATAATGCCCAATGCTACCCCCCGGCAGGCTAAAAAGCTCCTCCTGCCATGGGGCACAGCTGCCGTACTTGTGCACAAAACCTGTAGTCGCTGCCGAAGGCTGCGATCGGGCCCGAAGGGCTCGCGCTGTGCAAAAGCCGAAGGTCCTTCGGACCTTATCGCAGCCTGCGGCAGCGACTACAGGTTTTGTGCCCCCACGCCCCAACAGCGGCTTATGGTGTAGAGGAACAACTAAACTGCTACAAATCATGTAGCCAACTCACTCGGAACTTGTAGTCCTTTACGTAGGCTGCGATAAGCTCCGCCAGTGGTTCAATCAACAGCAATCAGGAATTATCAATATGTACGGGGTTTTTGCATGAAGTGGCTCAAGGGCATCATTCTGGGCGCGATCCTGCTTGCAGTCGGCGCTGTAGCGCTGGGGCTGTTTTACTTTCTGCCTCAACACGATGTGGTGATGGTCACCGGGGTTGAAGTCAAACGGGTCGATCACAATGGCGTCATCAACGCTGAAAATCCGGCTGACGGCCCGACCCGCGATGTGTACTTCATCAACACCGAAGACCCGGTGACCAAGGAAGTCATGGTTTATCGCAACGAGGATACCGGCTGGTCCTTCCCCTGGTATTTCAAGTTCGACTCCGCTGACATCCAGGCCAAGGCCCAGGGATACTCCCGCGATGCCGAGCAGCTGGCACTGATTCGATATTACGGATGGCGCATCAAGATCTTCTCGGTGTTCCCGAACATCACCGCGATCGAAGCCACCAAGACCCGCGATGAACCCTTCCCCTGGTTCAACACGGTGTTCTTCAGCGTAATGGCACTGGTGGTGCTGTTTATTGCCGTGTTTGTAAAACGCCGCGTCAAACGCCGCCCGCAAATGCCGGTGAGCTGATCAATGCGCCCCTGCCGGGGCGCATTTCCTTTCCATCGTGCCCGCCCCCTAGGCCTGACGCTGCGCCCTGTGCTCGTCTTCACCGTCGGCATCGCGCTCGTGATCGAGCACGGCCTGGGCCAGGTCTTCAGTGACGCGCATCTCCACGCCCACCGCCGACATCTGTGCCGCTGCAGTGAACGGTGCGGCCGTGACAGGCTCCGAACGCTTGCCGCGCCGCCACATAAACAACAGCACCAGGCACACATTGAGCGCAGCCAGCGCCCAGAACAGCCCGCCTTCGCCCACTTTGGTCATCAACGGTGAAATCACCAGCGGGCTGACGGCAGAACCCAGGGAGTTGATCAGCAACAAACCCTGGATCATGCGCACGATCGCCCCCGACGATGCCCGATCCGCCGCGTGACTGACTGCCACCGGGTAAATCGCGAAAATGCCGCCCCCCAGCAGGAAAAACGCCACGACCAGCAAGGGCGACCCAGGCGGCAGGAACAGTATGATCAGCGACAACACCGCGCAGGCAGCCCCCAGCACGATCAGCACCAGATGCCTGTCCTGATGATCCGACCAGCGCCCGACCGGGTACTGCAACAGCATGGCGCCGAGGATGACACTGGCCATCATGTGTCCGACTTCAGTCACGTCCATACCGATGCGTTGCAGGTACAGCGGCAGCAGTGCATACACCGCCGCAATGGCAATGCCCGAACCAAAGCAGCCGATGACCCCGGTCGGCGTTGTGCGCAGTAACTGCAGCGGCATCAGCGGTTCGGCGCGTTCCACGATGGGCGTTGCACGGGGAATCATGACAATGGGCAACAGGGACAGCGAGGCCAGGATGGCCGCAATCATGAAGGGAATGGTGTCACCGGTTTGCGCGATGGCACCCAGGTTGACTTGCCCCAGCAGGCCTGCGCCGTAGAGGGCAATCATGTACAGCGCCAGCAGGCGCCCGCGGATCTTGGGGTCGGCCGCCATCAGCAACCAGCTTTCCACCACAAGAAACACGCCGACACTGGCCCAGCCTGTGATCAGCCGCAACACGAACCAGGTCCAGGGATCAGAACTCATCCCCTGGAACAGAATCATGGTGGCGATCAGGGCGGCGAAGCAGCTGTAGGCGCGGATATGGCCGATCCGCACGATCAACCGGTCATTGAAAATCGAGCCCAGGGTCAGGCCGATGAAATAAGCCGAAGAGACGATGCCGACCATGGTGGCTGACTCGCCCAGGGTATCGAGTCGCAATGTCGTCAGTGACGCAAGCATGCCGTTGCCGATGCTGATGATAAACAGCCCAAGTAAAGGTGCCAGCGCCATCGCCAGCAGTTGCACAGACATAATTAACTCACGACCTCATTGATCAATGGAAAAACCCGCGACAGGCAGGTGCAGCCCGGCACGGGCAAAGACCGGGGCGGGAGGAGAAAACAGGTATGTGTGATTGAGCTTCGTTCGACGCCACAGCCGTGGCTGGCGAGTTACAGGAAAGGTTCAAGGCAGGCTGGGCGCAAACCTTGGCACTGACCGGGCATGCAAAACCAGGGCGCGCATGGTAGCCGCTGAGACGTGCAAGTTGAAGAGACGGCGATCTGATTTTTCAACCCATAGCGCCAAAAAACGCCCTCTCCGGGGAGCAAAACGCCAACGGCGCTGTATCCGGCCAAGAAAAGGTGCAGGCGCAGCCACCGCACAGGCCTTCACCCGGCCAGAGAACGGCTTCGCTTGACCCGGTACATCTCGCCATCGGCATGGCTGAGCAGCGTATCGGCATCCACCCCGTCTGCCGGATAAAAGGCCACGCCGATACTGCAGGACGGCATGTACATCCCGCCAAACTCGGCGCCCAGCGGCTGCGCCATGACCGCGTTGATCTGTGCGACTTTATCGAGCACGACGTCCTGCGAGCCAATATCCGTCAACAGGACCGTGAACTCATCGCCGCCCATCCGAGCCACGGTGTCCGTCTCGCGCACGCAGCTCTCCAGCCGTCGAGCCGCCATGCACAACACACGATCGCCCATGGCATGCCCGTAAATGTCATTGATGCCCTTGAAGTCATTCATGTCCACGAACAGCAGGGCCAGAGTGCTTTTGCGCCGGTTCGCCGCCCGCAGGGCCAGGTCCAGCCGATCATTGAACAGCGAGCGGTTGGTCAGCTTTGTCAGCGGATCATGATGGGCAAGGAAGCGCAATTCATCTTCGGCGTCCCTGAGGGCCGTCACGTCCCGCGCAACGCCGATGCGCGCGCCCACATCCTCGGACCAAAAGGCAGCCCAGAGGATATGCACGATGCTTCCATCCTTGCGGATGTAGCGGTTGCGAAAATCAACGTGAGCCTGGCCGTTCATGACCCGGGCAATAGAGGCCCGAGTGGTCGTCAGATCCTCAGGATGCATGTAGTCCGTAATGACGGTTCCGGTCAGTTCCTCGGCAAAGTAGCCGAGCAGCGCCTCGCAGGCATTACTGACAAATGCAATCCGGTTGTCCCTGTCGACCACAAAAACCGTGTCCAGCATCAAATGAATCAGCTTGGGGTAGAGAGCGTCCAGGTCAACGGGCATAGGGTTGTGCGTCCGGTAAATAGCGCATTTTGATCATAGAGTGATGGCAATGTAATGGCAAAACATTCCCTTTTCCTGACCCAAGAACTGGACGGGTGGAACGGGCGCCCGCTGTTACCGGGCAAATCAGCGCACCCACTTTACTTGTATACAATCTATTTAAATTCTGGTTACATAAATCCGCGCCTACGACCCCGGCAGTCGCCGGTGCGTACTGCGACGGTTAATAACCATGCAACCTCCACAGCGGCTCGAACCCATCGAGCGTCATCCAGACATGTCATTCAACACGCACACCGATGCTTGCCTGAGCCATCACGGAAGAGGAAAACCCATGCCCAAAACTTTACTGGTCAAAAACGCAGATCTTTTGGTGACAATGGATGGTGAACGTCGGGAGATCAGGCGCGGTGGCCTGTTCATCGAAGGCAACCTGATCAGGCAGGTCGGTCCTACCGACACCCTGCCCCAACATGCCGACGTGATTCTGGACATGGCCGGCAAAGTGGTGATCCCGGGGCTGGTCAATACCCACCACCACATGTACCAGAGCCTGACCCGTGTAGTACCGGCGGCGCAGGACGGCGAATTGTTCAACTGGCTGACAAACTTGTATACAATCTGGGCGCGACTGACGCCTGAAATGATCGCCGTTTCGACCCAAACCGCGATGGCCGAACTGATTTTGTCCGGCTGCACCACATCCAGTGACCATCTCTACATCTACCCCAACGGCTGCAAGCTCGACGACAGCATCCATGCAGCGGCAGAGATTGGCATGCGCTTTCACGCTGCCCGCGGCAGCATGAGTGTGGGCCAAAGCCTGGGCGGTCTGCCGCCCGACTCGGTGGTGGAAAAAGAAAGCGACATTCTCAAGGACTCCCAGCGCCTGATCGAGGACTACCACGACGCCCGTCATGGCTCGATGCTGCGCATGGTCGTGGCGCCCTGCTCACCTTTTTCAGTGAGCCGCGACCTGATGCGCGAATCAGCCGTTCTTGCGCGCCAGTACGGTGTGTCGCTGCACACGCACCTTGCGGAGAACATCAACGACATCGCCTACAGCCGCGAGAAGTTCGGCATGACTCCTGCCCAATACGTCGAAGACCTGGGCTGGGTCGGCCCCGACGTGTGGCACGCCCACTGTGTGCAACTGGATCAGCACGGCATCGAACTGTTCGCCCGCACCGGTACCGGGGTCGCCCACTGCCCGTGCTCGAACATGCGACTGGGTTCGGGGATCGCACCGATCCGCACGATGCGCGACCACGGCGTATCAGTGGGCCTGGGCGTCGACGGTTCGGCCTCCAACGATGGCGCCAGCATGATCGGCGAAGTACGCCAGGCGCTGCTGTTGCAGCGTGTCGGTTTTGGCCCTGACGCGATGTCCGCCCGCGAGGCGCTGGAGATCGCAACACTGGGCGGCGCCAAAGTACTCAACCGCAATGACATTGGTGCCCTGGCCCCCGGCATGGTGGCGGACTTCGTGGCCTTCGACCTTGGCCACCTGGCCTATGCCGGCGCCCTTCACGATCCACTGGCTGCCCTGGTGTTCTGCACCCCGACCCACGTCGACACCAGCGTGATCAATGGTCGGGTGGTGGTAAAGGACGGCCACCTCACCACCGTCGACCTGCCCCGGGTGCTGGAGCGCCACAACCAGTTGGCCCGCCAGTTGGTCAGCGGCGAATGATCCGTTCAAACCGTTGCGCTCTGCACTGAGGGCAACGACGGGCCGCGACTGAGCCCAACACTCGTCGAATGCGACTGAGAACGTGCTGTTAGACGCATCTAAAATAACAAAAGCGAGCTACTCACCATGACTTCTTCCGCTTCATCTCGTCCAGAGGACGAAAACCTCGGTATTGGCGCCAACCTGGCCTACGGACTTCAGCATGTGCTGACCATGTACGGAGGCATCATCGCTGTCCCCCTGATCATCGGTCAGGCTGCCGGCCTTTCTTCAGCCGATGTTGGCCTGCTGATCGCCGCATCGCTGTTCGCCGGAGGCCTGGCCACCTTGCTGCAAACCCTTGGCATTCCCTTCTTCGGCTGTCGCCTGCCGCTGGTTCAGGGGGTGTCCTTCGCCGGTGTCGCAACCATGGTGGCCATTATCGGCAGCGACGGGGCTGGCGGGCTGCCTGTGGTGTTCGGGGCGGTGATTGTGGCGTCGTTGGTGGGCTTGCTGATCACGCCGTTGTTTTCGAGCATCATCAAGTACTTTCCGCCGCTGGTGACGGGTATCGTCATCGTCACCATCGGCCTGACCCTGATGCCTGTCACGGCCCGCTGGGCCATGGGTGGCAACAGTCAGGCCGCAGACTTTGGCAGCACGGCCAACATCGGCCTGGCGGCATTCACGCTGGTGACCGTACTGCTGCTGAGCAAGCTGGGGAGCGCCAGTATTTCTCGCCTGTCGATTCTGCTGGCGATCGTCATCGGCACCCTGGTCGCATGGGCCTTTGGCATGACCGACTTCTCCAATGTGCTGGAAGGCTCGCTGGTCGCACTGCCCGAAGTCCTGCACTACGGCATGCCTGAGTTCAGGCTTGCCGCCATCCTGTCGATGCTGATCGTGATCATCGTGACCATGGTCGAAACCTCCGCGGACATCCTCGCCGTCGGAGAGATCATCGAAACCAAGGTCGACTCGAAACGCCTCGGCAACGGCCTGCGGGCGGACATGATCTCCAGCGCCCTGGCGCCACTGTTTGGCTCCTTCACTCAGAGTGCCTTTGCGCAAAACGTTGGCCTGGTAGCCGTCACCGGCGTGAAAAGCCGCTACGTGGTGGCGACGGCGGGGTTGATCCTGGTGACGCTGGGCCTGCTGCCGGTCATGGGCAGACTGGTGGCGGCCGTACCCACTGCCGTCCTCGGTGGTGCTGGCCTGGTACTGTTCGGCACCGTCGCGGCCAGCGGCATCCGCACCCTGGCCCAGGTGGATTACCGCAACAACATGAACCTGATCATCGTGGCGACATCAATCGGCTTCGGCATGATCCCGATTGCGGCGCCCAACTTCTATCACCACTTCCCGACGTGGTTCGAGACCATTTTCCACTCCGGCATCAGCTCGGCAGCGATCATGGCCATCCTGCTCAACCTGCTGTTCAACCACCTGCGGGCCGGTAACTCCGACCAACAGTCGGTATTCGTCGCCGCCAGCGATCGCATCCTGCACTCACGGGATATCAGCCGGCTCAACGACGGTGACGTGTTCCGCGATGGCAAGCTGTTCGACTGCAACGGCAAGGAAGTGCCGATTGTGGAGACCGACGAGCACCATGAGCACGCCTCGTCACCCCGTAAAAAGCACTTCGAGCAAGAACACTGATCAACCTTGAACCCAGGAAATCGGCATAAAGATTTCCTGTCGCTTTAATACGGGCGTTGCTGAGAAAGGATCAGCACGCCCGTACCGCCCGCCTTCTCAGCAGCCGCTCAGCGCCACCTGCCGACGCTCGCCTTCAAAGAACAATGGCCGCAGGCGCACGCCCACGCTATTGCCGATGAACGCAGCCACGAGCCACACCCAGCCATGCAGGCTGCCCGACGCGATGCCACTGAAATACGCACCGATGTTGCAGCCGTAGGCCAGACGCGAACCATAACCGAGCAACAAGCCGCCGATCACCGCCGCCACCAGCGAGCGGGCCGGGATTTTCAGGCTGGGTGCGAAACGTCCGGCCAGACCTGCCGCCAAGAGCGCACCCAGGACAATGCCCATGTTCATGACGCTGGTGACGTCTTCCCAGACAGGCGCGGCCAGGGCTTTGGCATTGCCCGGCATCTGCCAGAACGCCCAGCTGCCGACATCGACGCCCAACCCGCTCGCGGCCTTGGCGCCCCACAGTGCAAAGGCCGACGTAATACCCCAGGGCCGCCCGGCCAGGGCCAGCGTGGCGTAATTGAGCAACGCCAGGCCGATCGCCCCCCACACCAACGGCCACGGCCCCCGCAAGAAGCGGCGCAGCCCCTGATGTTCGCTGCTAACGCCCTCTTCCAGCGTGCCATGACGGCTCTTTTCCAGGCGCACCGTCACCGCAGCAATGACTGCGAACACGGCCAGACTCAAGAGCAAAGCCGGAACCACGCCAAAGCTCTTGACGATGGAAACGGGTGCAAACGAGGGCAGCGCAAACCACCAATCAACATGGTGAGTGGCAATCAGGGAGCCGCAGATAAAGAACAACAGCGTGACCAGCATTCGCGCATTGCCACCACCGACGGTGAACAGGGTCCCGGACGCACACCCGCCGCCCAGTTGCATGCCGATCCCGAAAATGAATGCGCCGAACACCACCGAAATCCCGACAGGCGCCACCAGACCGACCACCGGCTGGCCAAACAAAGTGCCAGCTCCCAGCGCGGGGAAAAACAGCACCACCGCCACAGCGAGCATCACCATTTGCGCACGCAAACCTGCGCCGCGCCGATCATTGATAAACACCCGCCATGCCGAAGTAAATCCGAAGGCCGCGTGATAGAGCGTCAAACCCAGAGCAGCCCCGACGACCAGCAACAGAACCTGGCGCGAGCCGACACTGTTTTGCAGGAACGCTGCGCCAAACAACAAAAGGAAAAAAGCCACCAGTGGCGCGACCGGCTTGCGCGCAGGAGACATGGAAAGAGAACGGCTCATGAGAAATCTCGATACCCAGGGAAGTGATGAATTGCGAAGGTGCCGAGTATAAACCTGCGCGGCGGGCAATTGCTGTGTAGCCGGTGTAGTCGCTGACGAGGAACGAAGGCTGCGATAGGCGTCATGATGTTTTACGACTGCTGCGTCGCAGTGGCGCACCAAACCGGACGCAGCCTCGCACGGCTCGTCAGCGGCTACAGCGTTCGTCACCCATCCCGCGTGTAGTCGCTGACGAGGAACGAAGGCTGCGATCGAGCGCGAAGCGGTCGCAAAACCGGCACGCGCGGTATCCCTGATTAACCGTGGAAGCTGACTTTACGACTGCTGCGCAGCCGATCGCAGCCTCGCACGGCTCGTCAGCGACTACAGATTCTTCACCCATCCCGCGTGTCGATCGAGCGCGAAGCGGCTACACCTACATCCCCAACCAGTTCGGCAACGCCAGTGAAACAAACGGCACATACGTCACCAGCACCAGGAACGCCAGCATCACCAGCAGCCACGGCGATACCGCTCGCACCACGCGGGTCAGCGGCATGCCCGTCACCGCCGAGGTGACAAACAGGTTAAGCCCGGTCGGCGGTGTGATCAGCCCGATTTCCATGTTCACCACCATGATGATGCCAAGGTGGATCGGGTCGATGCCCAGTTGCATCGCAATCGGAAACAGAATCGGCGCAAGGATCAGGATGATCGCGGACGGCTCCATAAAGGTGCCCGCAACCAGCAGCACGACGTTGACCACCAGCAGGAACTCAATCGGCGTAAAACCCTGCTCCACCACCCAGGCCGTGATCGACTGCGGGATCTGCTCGGTAGTCAGTACGTGGGCGAACAGCATGGCGTTGGCGATGATGAACATCAGCACCACACTCAGCTTGCCCGCTTCGATAATCACTTTCGGGCATTGCCGTACGGTCATGTCCTTGTAGATGAAGATGGCCACGAACGCGGCATAGACGGCGGCCACGGCAGCCGCTTCGGTCGGTGTGAACATGCCCGAGTAGATACCGCCCAGAATGATCACGATCAGCATCAGGCCCCAACCGGCCCTTCGGCCCGCGACCATGATTTCCTTGAACGTGGCCCGTGGCAGCGATGGCATGTCTTTCACGCGGGCCATGATGTAGATGGTGATCATCAATACAAGGCCCAGCAACAGCCCCGGCACAACGCCTGCCATGAACAGCTTGCCCACCGATGTCTCGGTCGCGGTGGCGTACACCACCATGACAATCGACGGTGGAATCAGAATGCCCAGGGTGCCCGCGTTGCACACAATACCGGCGGCAAAGTCTTGCTTGTAGCCGGAACGCACCATGCCCGCGATGACGATCGAACCCACCGCAGCCACCGTGGCCGGCGACGAACCGCTCAGGGCGGCAAACAGCATGCAGGCAAGGATCGCTGCGATGGCCAGGCCACCCTTGATGTGACCGACGCAAGCGTTGGCGAAGTCGATCAGGCGACGGGCTACGCCACCGCTGGTCATGAATGCGCCAGACAGCAGAAAGAACGGAATGGCCAGCAGTGTGTAGTGCTCGCTGGTTTCAAACAGTTTGATCGCCAGGGAACGCACCGAGTCGTTGCTGAAGAACAGGATGGTCATGGCCCCGGACAAACCCAGGGAAATCGCCACCGGAATGCCAATGAACATCAGCACGAACAGGGCGACAAAAAGGAAGGTAATGGTCATTGGTCGGTCCCCTGCTTGTCGTTTTCCGCCAGCTTGACGGCGTCATCCAGCTCACTGTGCAAGCCCAGTCCCTGCTGCTTGCCTTGGGCGATACGGATGAAAATCTGCAGGAAACGAACGAACATCAGGGCAAAACCGATGGGTACGATCATTACGATTTGCCATTGGGCAATGCCGAATCGGTCCAGGTCTTCGGCACTGGTCCCCACTTGATACAACGTGGCAACCCACTGCTCGCTGGAGTAGGCCATCAAGGCGCAGTAACCCAGGCAGATGGCCACGGCGAGCAAGGCCACGCGGCGCTGGTTGGCAGGATTGAACTGGCGCACCAGCAAGTCGACACCTATGTGCGCGCCAATCCGCACGCCCCAGGCCAGGCCGACAAAAATCAGCCAGCCGAACATCGCCTTGGTCAGCGCCACGCTCCAGGTCATCTCCTGGGCGATGTACAAAATACCGTCGCCGATGCTGAGCATGGCTTCGTTGCCAAATGGAAGCGAATCCCCCAGCGAGTAGAAAATGCCGTAGAGGTTGTTGAACACCACATAGGAAAATGTGACCAGGGTCATTCCTGCAAGCAGGAACGCCACCAGCATTTCTTCCGCGTGGTTCCAGACACGAACAACTGCGTGCATGGGTTATCTCCCTTGAAAAAGCGGTCGCAAAGCGACACATGGAACCGATGCAAGCGCGGGCGACCCCACCCGGGGTCGCCAACGACATACAAGGCCTTAGCTGCTTTGGTTGGCTTTTTCGGCGGCTTCGATCACATCCGGGCCGATGGCGCTTTCGAACTTCTTCCACACCGGGCGCATGGCTTCACGCCACTGCTCCCGTTGTTGCGGGGTCAGGCTGATGATTTCGCTGTTGCCAAAATCGACGATTTTCTGCCGTGAGGCCTGGTTCAGCACCTCTGCCTGCTTGTTCACCTCCACCGTGACCTCGGCCATGACCTCATCCAGGGTGCTGCGCACATCCGGTGGCAGGCTGTTCCAGAACTTGGTGTTGGTGATCACCATGTAGTCGATCGCGCCATGATTGGACTCGGTGAAGAACTTCTGCACCTCATACACTTTCTGGCTCTCGTAGTTCGACCAGGTGTTCTCGGTGCCATTGACCACCCCGGTCTGCAAGCCCTGGTAGACCTCGGCAAAGCTCATCTTGCGCGGCGCGGCGCGCAGGGCCTTGAACTGTTCATCGAGCACGGCGGAGGCCTGTACGCGGAACTTCAACCCCCGGGCATCCTTGGGTTCCTGCAGGGCCTTGTTGGCGGACAACTGCTTCATGCCGTTGTGCCAGTAACCCAGGCCGGTAATGCCCTTGCCTTCCATGGATGTGAGCAGGGCCTGGCCTTGCGGGCTTTGCTGGAAGCGGTCAACCGCATGGATATCATCGAAGAGAAATGGCAGGTCGAAGATCTGGATCGGCTTGGAGTAGTGCTCGAACTTGGCCAGCGACGGCGCAGCAGTTGCACGTCCCCCAGCAACAGCGCTTCCATTTCCTTGCCGTCACCAAACAGCGAGGAGTTCGGGTAGACCTCGACCTTGACCTGCCCTGGCAGGCGCTCCTCGGCCAGCTTCTTGAACAGCAGCGCGCCCTGCCCCTTGGGGGTGTGTTCGGCGACGACGTGGGCGAACTTGATACTGATGGGATCGGCCGCGCCCGCATGACCGGTCAATAGTGGAAGTGCGCAGGCCAAAGCCATAAGGGTGTGCTTGAACATGGGTACATACCTCTTGTTGTTATAAGTTTGGTAGTGCCTGGTGTTGCCTTCGTGCGGTTTGTGTCAGACAGGCGCAGCCCCTGCCCGCCGCACGATTCGTCGTGAATGCTCGATCACCGGCGCATCGACCATCTGCCCGTCAACCACGAACACCCCGCCTGCGGACTCAACCGCAGCCAGAATCCGCCGGGCCCGGTCCAGCTCTTCAGCCCCCGGCATGTAGGTGTCGTGAATCAAAGCAACCTGACTGGGATGGATGCACAGCAGGCCGCCAAATCCCATGTCCCGGGCATCGGCAGCCATTCGGGCCATGCCCTCGATGTTTTTGATATCCGGAAAAACGCTGTCCAGCGGCGGCGCCAGTTGCACCAGTCGGCTGTGCAGCAAAATGGCATAGCGGGCCTGGTCGAGCATGCGCTGCGCTGCGGCGCTCGTGCTGTTCAAGCCCAAGTCCAGGCCAAGGTCCAGGGCACCGAACGTCAGTCGTTCAACCCCCGCTGCCCGGGCGATGGCTTTTATTTCAAGCAAGCCCCTGGCGCTTTCGATGATCGGCCAGACGGGCTTGGCGCAAGCCGCCGCCAATTCGACCTGCACGGCGCTCTCTGCCTTGGGCAGCAATACCGCCACCACACCGGGCTGGCGACGGCACAGGTCCAGATCAGCCGCCTGTTGTTCATGCTGCGGCGCATTGATGCGAACCAGCACCCGAGCGTCGGGATTGGCCTCCAGAAACGCCTCCAGATTGGCCCGCGCCTGCACCTTCAGGTGTTCCGCCACGGCGTCCTCAAGGTCGACGATGACCGCATCGGCGCTGCTTGCCAGCGCCTTGGCAATACGCTCGGGGCGAGTGGCGGGTACAAACAGCGCTGATCGAATGACTGTTTTATTCATGGCAATGCTCCGTACGGCAGTCTGAGGCGAGGGCCTCACACTGCTCCTTGTTGGTGGAGTCTCTGGATGTCCGCGGCGCCATAGCCCAGTTCGCCAAGCAGGCTGTCGGTGTGCTCGCCCAGGCGCGGCACAGCATCCATTCGCGGTTCAAAAGCGACGTTGCGCCCCGGTGGCAGCAGTGCGGGCAACTTGCCGACCGGACTGTCCACCTCGCGCCAGCGGTCACGGGCCTGGAGTTGCGGATGGGCCCACACCCCGGCCATGTCGTTGACATGGGCATTGGCAATCGACGCCCCGTCGAGCCGTGCGATGACTTCATCGGCGCTCAGGCGGGCAAATTCGTCAACGATGATGGCCCGCAACTCGGCACGATTGTCCGAGCGCCGCGCGTTGGCATTAAAGCGTACGTCGGCCGCCAACCCCGGCTGCAGCAACACCTTGTCGCAGAACTGTTGCCATTCACGCTCGTTCTGCAGGCCGAGCATCACCGTACCGCCGTCCCCCGCAGGGAACGGTCCGTAGGGGTAGATTGTGGCGTGGGCGGCCCCGGCCCGCGGAGGCGGTGCCGCGCCGTCGTAGGCGTAATACATCGGGTAATTCATCCACTCCACCAGGCTTTCCAGCATCGACACATCGATGCGGCTGCCCTCCCCGGTCTTGTCCCGCAACAGCAGGGCCGAAAGCACGCCGGTGTAGGCGTACATGCCCGCCGCGATATCGGCAATGGAGCAACCGGCTTTGGCCATGTCGTTTTCCCCCGGCCCGCCGGTGACGGACAAAAAGCCGCCTTCGCTCTGGATCAGCAAGTCGTAAGCCTTTTTCTGCTCGTAGGGCCCGCCCTCGCCGTAGCCGGAGATATCGCAGACGATCAACCTGGGAAAACGCTCATGCAGGGCTTCGAACGACAACCCCATACGCTGGGCTGCGCCCGGCGCCAGGTTCTGCACCAGCACATCGGCCGTGGCCAGCAGCTTGTCGAGAACCTCTCCCGCGTCCGGCTGCTTGACGTTCAGGGTCAGGCTTTCCTTGGAGCGGTTGGTCCACACGAAATGCGAGGCCAGGCCATTGACCCGCTCGTCATAGTCACGGGCAAAGTCACCGGAGCCGGGGCGTTCGATCTTGATCACCCGAGCGCCCAGGTCAGCCAGCTGACGGGTGCAAAACGGCGCCGCGATGGCGTGTTCCAGACTCACAACAGTGATGCCGTCCAGCGGGCGGGGTTTGAATGCCGTGTCGTTCATGATGCAGTCCCTGCAGGTGCGGCAGTGCGGGTCAGCACGTCCAGGTTGTCCAGATGGCGCAGGTGCCAGACCAGCTCCACAACCCCCGTCGCCTGCTCGTCACTGCACGCTCCCGAGAAGGCCAGCAGGCGGCGAAACTTGTCCTCCAGCTCGGCGCGGCTCAGGGTGTTGCCCGGATCGCCCTTGGGCTCATCGATGCTGCCGGACACGGTCCGGCCCTGCACCGTCGTCACCTCCACACGGCCCAGCCAGCGCTGCGGGTAGGCGCCGTCAACATGCTCGTCCAGCACCATGCTTACCTTGTCGCGAAACGCCCCGATGCGTGGATCGGTCAACGCGTGTTGATGAAATTCGGGCAATCCAGCCTTGCCGTAAACGGCGATCAGGCCCAGCACCGTGCCCATTGAGAATTTGGCCTGGTGAACGGTCTCTGGCACCTGCACGCGCCCCAACACGTCGATGGCGCCCTGATGCACTCGGGTGATCACGCTGGCAATGTCTTCAGCCCGCAGATTCTCGCGCTGCATCACCTCCAGCAGGGCATCCGCCGCCGGGTGCGTGTGGCGGCACGAGGCGTGAAACTTGAACGAGGTTTCAATCAGGGCCCAACGGCTGCCCAGGCTGTCGGACAGGCATGCTGGATTGGCGTCGCTGGACATTCCTGCGGCCATGCCCTGCTCGCCTTCGAGAATATTTTTAGCGCCACTCAGGCCCTCGGCGGTGAGGTAGGCCGCCAACAGGCCGTCGGCCGCCGCCTTGGCGGTATGCAGCTGTTTGGAGTCTGCCGCATCACGCAGAAACTCCCACAGGCCCGCCGCCTGAGTGCCCGCAGTGCCGAGCAGGTGGGTGAACTGCTCCTGATTGAAGTCCATCAACTTGCCCACCCCCACTGCCGCCGCCAGGGTGCCGACCGTGGCCGTGGTGTGGAAGATGCGGTAATGCGAACGACCGAGGAATTCACCAATACGAATGCCGGCTTCATAACCGGCCACGGCGGCCACGATCAGGTCGCGGCCCGTTTTACCCAGATCCTGGGCAGCAGCCAGCACCGCCGCAAATACCACCGTCGCCGGATGCAGCACGGAGCTGTTGTGCAGGTCGTCCTGCTCCACCAGGTGTGAGCTGGCGCCATTGATCAGCGCGGCGAAATACGCGGAGCTGGTCTTGCCACTGACCAGGATCGTGGCCGGTCCGCTGGCCGGGCCCATCATTGCGCCATAGCGCTCGAATAACGGGATGGGGTGCGAGCCCTGGCTGGCCAGGGCCGAGCCCAGCCAGTCGAGAAACAGGTCTTCGGTACGGCTGATCACGGCTTCGGGCAACTGCTCGTAGCGCAGGCCGGCCAAAAACCCGGTGAGCGCTTGTGTGTGCTGACTCATTCAGCGTGCTCCATGGCATTCGAAAGTTCGATCAGGTTGAGGTCCGGATCAAGCAGGTAAATCGAGCGGATCGGTCCCCGGGCACCTGTACGCATGACCGGGCCTTCCAATATCTTCACGCCCTGGGCGTGCAACTGCTCGATGACGACGTCCAGTCGGTCTTTGACGATGAAGCACACGTCGGCCGACCCCGGCAGTGGATGCGTAGCCTTGGGTTCGAACTCGGCACCGGCCTGGTGCAGGTTGATTTTCTGCTGACCAAACGACAGGGCATGGCGCCCCTGGCCAAACACTACCGGCTGCATACCCAGCACACGGCTGTAGAAATCCAGACTCCTGGGAATATCACGTACCGTCAGTACCAGATGGTCGAGATGGCTGATCTGCATGCTTAATCTCCGTTAAGGCTCCAGATGTAAATTCGGGTGAATGCTTAGAAAGAACGCGGCAACTCAAGCAGGTGCTCGGCCACGTAGGACAGGATCAGGTTGGTGGAGATGGGCGCCACCTGATACAGACGGGTCTCGCGAAACTTGCGCTCGACGTCGTATTCATTGGCAAAACCGAAACCGCCGTGGGTCTGCAGGCAGGTGTTGGCTGCTTCCCAACTGGCCTTGGCCGCGAGGTACTTGGCCATGTTGGCCGCAGCCCCGGCACTGCGCCCGCTGTCGTACTCCTCGCACGCACGCCAGCGCATCAGGTCCGCGGCCTCAAGCTCGATGTAGGCCTCGGCAATCGGGAACTGCACGCCCTGGTTCTGCCCGATCGGACGGCCGAACACCTCACGCTCACGGGCGTACTGCGCAGACTTTTCATTGAACCAGCGGCCATCGCCAATGCACTCGGCAGCGATCAGGGTGCGTTCGGCATTGAGCCCGTCGAGAATGTAGCGAAAGCCCTTGCCCTCTTCGCCGATCAGGCTGCTGGCGGGGATGTGCAGGTTGTCGAAGAACAGCTCGTTGGTTTCGTGATTGACCATGTTGGCAATCGGTTGCACGGTCAGGCCGTTGCCGATGGCTTCGCGCAAATCCACCAGGAAGATCGACATGCCGTCGACTTTTTTCTGCACGTCGGCCAGCGGCGTGGTGCGGGCTAACAGGATCATCAGGTCGGAATGCTGTACCCGCGAAATCCAGACCTTCTGGCCGTTGATCACGTAGGAGTCGCCCTGGCGAACGGCCGTGGTCTTGATCTTGGTGGTGTCGGTGCCGGTGGTGGGCTCGGTCACGGCCATCGATTGCAGGCGCAGCTCACCGCTGGCCAGCTTGGGCAGGTAATAGCTTTTTTGCGCTTCACTGCCGTGGCGCAGCAAAGTGAACATGTTGTACATCTGGCCATGCACGGTGCCGGAGTTACCGCCGCAGTGGTTCACTTCTTCCAGAATGATCGACGCTTCGGCCAGCCCCAGGCCCGAGCCGCCGTACTGTTCAGGGATCATCGCCGACAGCCAGCCGGCCTCGGTCATGGCAGCCACAAACGCTTCAGGAAAGCCCTTTTCTTCGTCAATCCTGCGCCAGTACTGCGCGGGAAACTCGGCACACAGGGCGCGCACACCCTCGCGAATAGCGTTGTAGTCTTCGTTCAGATACGGATTCATTGCAGATCCTTATTGTCATTATTCAGTCGAAGGTCACTTCGCTCTTTTGGGCAATACCTTCAGCATTGCCCACCCACAACTCAGCCCTGCCCGCCGCGGCAATGCGACCGCTCACGTCAAAGGGATGAGGCGCAATCAATGGGCGCAGGCCGCGATAAGCGAAGCGGCGCAGCCGTGCATCGGGATTGGCCCGGCAGAACGCGCGCACACTGAGCGTGGCCATCAGCGGGCCGTGAACCACCAGCCCCGGGTAGCCCTCGACCTCGGTCGCATAGGGCCAGTCGTAGTGGATGCGGTGCCCATTGAAGGTCACGGCCGAATAACGGAACAACAAGGTGGGAGTAGGCGTGACGGACTCCTGCCAGGCGCCTTCGGGCATCGGGTCGCCGCTCGCCAGCTTGGGGGGCGTCGGCTCGCGGTAGACGATGTCCTGTTCTTCACGGATCGCCAGCTGGCCGTCTTGAAAGTAGTCATGCTGCACCGTGACAAACAGCAGAGCGCCGGTCTTGCCGTGTTTTTCCTGGACATCGGTGATGGTGGAGAGGCGCGTCGCCTGAGCGCCCACCTTCAGCGGGATGTGGAATTCGATACGCCCGCCCGCCCACATGCGGTTGCGGTTATCGGCGGGTGGCAGGAAGCCCCCGCGTGCCGGATGGCCATCGCCACCCAGCTCCCCCGGCGCCACTGCGCTCTGGAAAAAACACCACTGCCACAATGGCGGCAGCGGCTCACCGGCCAGTGGCGCCTGCTCGCCGAAGGTCGCGGCGATGCGGGTAACCAGGTTAAGGCTCAGACAGTCATGGCACTCTTCAGTGCGACCGATCCAGGCAGACAGTGCGTTATCGCTCATCGGTGATTGCCCCGTGGCTTGTTATTTTGACCATGATTGCCAAAAGCACAGCGATCTGTGAATCTGCGTTTCGGTAAGGGGGCGTTCGGTTTTGCTTAACGCCGCAGCCACACAGCAGCATTCATGCCCTGGGGAAATCTGCCATGCACTTTGATCTCGTCGACCTGCGCCTGTTTATCCATATCGCCGAATCCCCCAGCATGACCCAGGGTGCGCGCAAGGCATTCATCTCCCCGGCAGCCGCAAGCGCCCGGATCAAAAGCCTGGAAGAAAACCTCTCCAGCCGCCTGCTCTACCGTGACAGTCGGGGCGTTGAACTCACACCTGCGGGGGAACTGTTCCTGCACCATGCCCGCGTGATCATGCGGCAGGTGGACTACCTGAAAAGCGAGTTCACCGAGTACGGCACCGAGTCCTCGGGGCATATCAGGATCTTTGCCAACACCACGGCGGCCACGGAGTTCTTGCCCGAAATCCTTGCAGGCTTTCTCGCCGAACGCCCGGGGGTGACGGTTGACCTGCAGGAGCGGTTGAGCCGCGACATTGTTCGGGGCGTGCTGGAGGGCTCGACGGACATGGGCATCATTGCCGGCCCGGTCGAGGCCGACAGTTTGCAGGTCATACACTTCAGTACTGACCAGCTGGTACTGGTCACGCCCCTCGACCATCCCCTGGCCGGGCGCACATCCATCAAGCTGGCGGAGACCCTGGCCTATGCGCACATCGGTTTGCACGAAGGCACCACCCTGCTGCGTTTCTTGAGCGAACAGGTGGCCCTGCACGGCAATACGCTGAACATGCGGATCAAGGTCTACAGCTTTGAAGCGATGTGCCGGATGGTCGAAGCGGGCGTGGGCCTGGCCATCCTGCCGGAGTCTTCGGCCCGTCGACATCAACAGACCATGGGCCTGTCAGTCATCGAGCTCGACGAGCCCTGGCGCGTGCGGGAGCGAAGCATTCTGGTCCGTGATCTTGAGGCTCTGCCAAAGGTCATCCGCAGCTTGATAGATAGGTTGCTGGCGCAAAACGAGGGTTCTGCCCAGCCTCTGAATCCGTCCGATCACCCCGCTCCCACACCGGCTTAACGAAACTGAAACCAGGTAGTTTTCAGCTGCGTGTACTTGTCAAACGAGTGCAGCGACAGATCGCGCCCGAAACCGGACTGCTTGCCTCCGCCAAAGGGAACCGCCACATCCAGAGCGTCGACGGTATTGACCGACACCGTACCGGCATTCAGGGCACAGGCCACACGGTGGGCACGATTCAGGTCATCGCTCCACACCGACGCCGCCAGGCCGTAAATGCTGTCGTTGGCTTGGGCCACGGCCTCCTCTTCAGTATCAAAGGCGCTGACGGCCAGGACGGGACCAAACACCTCTTCACGGGAAATGCTCATGGCGCTGTTCACGTTGGCGAATATCGTCGGCTGGATAAAGTTTGAAGAGCCATTGATGGTCAGTTGTTCACCTCCGCTCAACAGCGTGGCACCACCCGCAGTGGCCTGGCCGATGGCTTTCATGATGCGGGCTGTTTGCTCGCTGTCGACGATGGCGCCCGAAGCGCTTCCCGGGTTCAGGGGATCACCGGGCAACCAGGCGCGGGACTTGCTGATCAGGCGCTCGACGAATTCGTCGTGGATGGAGCGCTGCACGTATAGCCGGGAGTTGGCCGAGCACACTTCACCCTGATTGAAGAAAATGCCGAAGGCGGCTTTTTCCGCAGCCAGGTCCAGATCCTGGCAGTCTTCGAACACCAGGTTCGGGCTCTTGCCACCGCACTCCAGCCAGACCTGCTTGAGGTTGGACTGCGCGGCATACTGCATGAAGTACTTGCCGACCTGGGTGGAACCGGTGAACACCAGGCAATCAACGTCGGGATGCAAGCCGAGGGCCTTGCCGGCGCTCTCGCCCAGGCCGGGCACCACGTTCAGCACACCTTCCGGGATACCGGCCTCCAAGGCGAGCTGGGCCAGGCGCAACGCAGAAAATGGCGATTGCTCCGCCGGTTTCAGCACCACGCTGTTGCCGGCAGCCAATGCGGGGGCCAGTTTCCAGGCGGCCATGTCCAGCGGAAAATTCCACGGCACCACCGCGGCAACAACCCCCAGCGCTTCCCGGGTGATGGTGGCCAGTGCGTTGTGAGCCGTAGGTGCGACCTGATCATAGACCTTGTCGAGGGCTTCGCCGTACCAGGCAAAAACGTGTGCGGCGCCGGGTACATCCACGTTGTAGGCATCCATCACCGGCTTGCCCATGTTCAGCGAATCCAGCAGCGCCAGCTCTTCGCGGTGGGCCATCAGCAGCCCGGACAACTTGATCAGGATTTTCTTGCGCTCCCCCGGGGCCATGCGCCGCCAAGGGCCTGTGTTGAAGGCGCGCCGTGCTGAGCGCACTGCCAGGTTGACTTCTTGTTCGCCGCACGCGGCGACACGGGCCAGCAATTGATTGGTCGCCGGGTTGATGGCGTCGAAGGTCGCTCCGGACATCGAACTCACTGGCTGGCCGTCGATCAGCGCGGTGTCAATGAAGGTTTGGCGGGCAACACGCTGCTGCCAGTAGTCAAGGTTGAACATGTCAGTACTCCCAAGTGGATGTTTTTGTAGTTATTCCGCGATTTTCAAATCCGGCATGCCCACCCGGAACCCCCGGGTGACGCCCAGCAGACACAGGAGCCCCAGGCCCATCCAGCACAGACCAATGAGGAACGACATGCTCGAAAGGCTCGTCCACAACCAGAGGGTGCTGAGGAACCCCAGCCCCGGCAGCACGGCGTACATCAGGTAGTTGCGGCGTCCGCGCAGCTTCTGATCAATCAGGTAATGCTTGATCACTGCCAGATTCACCGCCGAGAACGCGAACAGCGCGCCAAAGCTGATCATGTTGGCGACGGTATCCAGGGTGATGAACAGGGCAATCAGAGAGAACAGACTGACCAAGATGATCGCGTTGGCAGGCACCCGTTTTTTCGAGACCAGCTTGCCGAGTACGCGGGGCAATGCTCCGTCCCGTCCCATTGCAAACAGCACGCGGGAGACACTGGCCTGGGACACCATTGCCGAGGCGAAACAGCCCGCCACATAGGTTGCGGTAAACGCAGTCACCAGCAGTTCGCCACCGACGCGACGCATCACGTCCACCGACGCCGAATCCGGGTCGGCGAAGCTGTTCCATTCCGGAAAAACCATTTGGGCACAATACGAAACCACCAGAAACAGCAGCCCTCCGACCAACGACACCACCATGATGGCGAGCGGGATCGTACGTTTGGGGTCAGGGGTTTCTTCGGCCATGGTCGACACCGCATCGAAGCCCAGAAATGACAGGCACAGCACGGCTGCCCCCGTCATGATCAACGGCACGCTGAAGCCTTCATGGTGGAAAGGTTCGAGCAGCGAAAGCGGTTCGGAACGCCCGCTCAGGGTGTTCACTGACAACGCCACGAACACCACGATGAAGACCAGTTGGGCAACGATCAGTATCCAGTTGACCCGGGTGATGGACTCGATACCCACCAGGTTGAGTACCGTCACCAGGGCAATGGAGCCGAGCACCCACACCGCGGTCGGAATGGCGGGAAAGTACTCGGACATGTAGATGCCGATCAGCAAATAGCTGAGCAACGGCAGGAAGATGTAGTCCAGCAATAACGTCCAGCCGGCAAGAAAGCCGAAATAGGCACCAAATGCCTTGCGCGTATAGGTGTAGACCGATCCTGAATAGGGGTGCGCCTGAACCATGCGTCCATAGCTGTAGGCGGTCAGCAGCATGGCCGCGAGCGTCAACAGGTAGGCGGTCGGCAGGTGCCCCTTGGTCATCTGGGTGACCAGGCCGTAGGTGGTAAACACCGCCAGCGGGACCATGTAGGCCAGGCCGAAAAGAACCAGTCCGACAAGGCCCAGCGGTTGTCGAAACCTGCGGGCCGACGTTGCGCTGGAGGGGGAATGATGGGAGGGAGTATCGGCCACGTTTGTTATTGTATTCATTGCTGACTCCTGGAAATTGGAATGCAGGGCGCCGCGGCATTCGATGAAATCGATACCGTTAGTGAATCATTCGTTGAAAGTGGTGATGTGCACGCAGGGCAATGTAACGATGTCGCCCACCACCCCGGATGCGGGGTGGTGGGCCGATCACTTCACAGTTTTCCCGCGATCCGTGCGGTGCGGTCTACTGCAATGCGGGTCTTCTCGACCAGCTCGTCCAGCTCGCCTCGGGTTGCTACCAGGGCGGGCGCCATGATCATGCGGCCCAGTGTCGAGCGAATGATGACGCCCTCTTCAAAACCAAAGGTGCGGCACTGCCAGGCCAGGTCGTTTTCATTGTCGAAGCGTTTGCGCGTGCTCTTGTCCTCGGCGAACTGCAAGGCCGCGAGCAAGCCCGTGCCCTGGATCTCGCCGATCATCGGGTGATGGGCGAACACTTCGCGCAGGATCTGTTGCAGGTATGGCCCGGTGTCTTCCTTCACCGTGCGTACGATGCCTTCATCACGCAGCGCCTTGAGGTTGGCCAGCGCCACCGCTGCCGCGACCGGGTGCCCGGAGTAGGTCAGGCCGTGGGCGAAGACCCCGCCCTGCTCCACCAGCGCATCGGCAATGCGCTTGCTCAGAACCAGGCCGCCCATCGGTATGTAACCGGAGGTCAGGCCCTTGGCGATCGACAGGGTGTCTGGCTCAAAACCGAAGTACTCGTGAGCAAACCACTCGCCGGTGCGACCAAAGCCACCAATCACCTCATCGGCGCAGAGCAGTACATCGTACTGGCGACAGATGCGTTGAATCTCGGGCCAGTAGCTTTCTGGTGGGAAAATCATCCCGCCCGCGCCCTGGAACGGTTCCGCGATAAAGCCCGCGACGTTTTCGGCGCCCAGTTCGAGGATCTTTTCTTCCAGTTGCAGGGCACAGCGACGACCGAACTCAGCTGGGGTCAACTCGCCGCCCTGGGCGTACCAATACGGCTCATCGATATGGGCGACGTCGGGAATCATGCCCCCCATTTCGTGCATGAACTTCATGCCGCCCAGCGCAGAAGCCGCGAGGGTGGAACCGTGGTAGCCATTCCAGCGGCCGATCATGATTTTTTTCTGCGGCTTGCCGACCACTTGCCAGTAGCGGCGCACGGTACGGATCAGCACTTCGTTGGCTTCGGAACCGGAGTTGGTGTAGATCACGTGACTGTAGTGACCCGGCAGCAGGCTGAACAGCAACTCGGACAGTTCGATCACCGCCGGATGGGTGGTGTGAAAGAACATGTTGTAGTACGACAGCTGGTCCATCTGCGCGGCGGCAGCGGCGGTCAAGTCCTTGCGACCATAGCCGAGCTGGGTGCACCACAGCCCCGACATGCCGTCCAGGTAGCGCTTGCCTTCGCTGTCCCATAGATACAGGCCCTTGCCCCGCACCATCACTCGCGGGCCTTCGGCATTCAGGGCTTTTTGATCCACAAAGGCGTGGATGTGGTGGGCCGCGTCAGCCTGCTGGTAATCTTCGGTCTGGCGCTTCAACTCGAATGGTAAATTCATGGTTTTCTCTTTTTGTTGGGAGTCACACAAGGGCAAGCGCACCGCTCAGCGGTTCTTGCTCATGTAGCTTTCAAGGGGGTCTTTGCTGAGCACCCCCTGGGCTTCTGCCAGGGAATCGATAAACAGGGAAAACAGTTCCGATTGCGTACCGATATCCAGCTTGCTGTAGATGTTCTTGCGGTGGGACTTGATGGTGTCTTCCGTGACCCCAAGGCGTTCGGCCAGAGAACGTGTGGAGTGGCCGCGCAAGATCAGCTGGGCAATCCGGCATTCGCGCTCGGTCAGCAGCGACGAGCCAAAGTTGTTCAGGGCCGAATGGATTCGCTGTTCCAGCAGGTTTTCGAAGCGCGATCCCCGGGCATCCAGACCGACGAAATGCTTGCCCAGCACCGCCAGCACCCAGGGCGCTATCCGCTTGAACTGCTGGGTGGTGGTTGCGTCCAGTTTTTGCGTAAACGCCAGTGACACCGACAGGCTCAGCCCGGCACTGGACTGAAGGATGTAGTTCAACTCATCTTCCAGATGGGAGTGACGGTAAAACGACTGGAAGTATTCGCCGAGTTCGAAGTGATCGGGGGCAACATCCTCAAGGTTGTAACACCCTGAACTGACGCCTTCGATGCAGGCCCCGTAGAACGGGTCCAGCAAATAGAACCCGGACAGGTACTGGCGCACATTGCCTTGTGGCAACCAGGGGCCTTCCAGTTCGAACAACGCACTGGGCATGCCCCCGTGGGGGTACAGGTACAACGTGGTCGCCTGAATGGGCCAGATACATCCCAGGGCTTCGAACAACGTAGCGGTGAAGCCCGCTTGCCCGATGCTCTCGGTCACTCTGGCCATCTGTTCGAACCATTGCGCAGATGAAAGCCGGTCGTTTTCCACTTCAAAGACTCGCCGAAAGTACGGTTGAGTACGACACCACGTCACTGGCGCCAAGGAGTGGAGTGATACTCCCACACCCTGAAAATCATCGAAATCACCCGTTAGGGTGAGGAGCCTGGCCACCCCGGCCTGGCCACGGTCAAGGCGTCAGCCCGTCTGGCACAAGGGTCCTGAGCACCGTGTACATACCCTTTTTCGCGTTGATACAGGGGCAATATTGAGTAATCAGGGCGAGAACTTCTGCATTCAATTTTTATGCTCACTTCCCAGCTTAATAATATTTTATTTAAAACTGCCCTCCCCCTAGCCTTGAAGTCATGCACGAACTGAATCCAACTGCATTACGCAAGGACAGAGACATGACGGTAGCGATAACAAAAATAGACACCCTGGTGGTGGGAGCCGGTCAGGCTGGCGTGGCCATGAGTGAGCACCTGAGCAAGCAAGGTGTGCCGCACCTAGTTCTGGAGCGCAGTCGTATTGCCGAACGCTGGCGCACCGGGCGCTGGGATTCGCTGGTGGCCAACGGACCTGCCTGGCATGACCGGTTTCCGGGTATGGCATTCGATGACGTCGCCGACGATGGCTTTGCGCCAAAAGAGCGGGTGGCGGATTACTTTGAAGCCTATGCACGCAAGTTCAATGCGCCGATCCGTACCGGCGTTGACGTACTGTCTGTAACCCGCAATATCGGGCGCCCGGGCTTTACCGTGCACACCAGCGAAGGCGTGATCGAAGCCAACCGCGTGGTGGCGGCGACCGGGCCATTCCAGAAACCGGTGATACCGGCGATTGCACCTCAAGACACCGCGTTGCATCAGATTCACTCCGCCGACTATCGCAACCCTTCGCAGCTGCCGGCTGGCGCCGTTCTGGTGGTGGGCGCGGGTTCTTCCGGCGTGCAGATCGCCGATGAATTGCAACGCTCCGGTCGCCAGGTGTACCTGTCTGTCGGTGCCCACGACCGCCCGCCCCGCGCCTATCGCAACCGCGATTTTTGCTGGTGGCTGGGTGTGCTGGGCGAGTGGGATCAGGCGGCGATGAAGCCTGGCCGCGAGCACGTGACCATTGCGGTAAGCGGCGCGCAGGGCGGCAAAACCATTGATTTTCGCGAGTTGGCCCAGCAAGGCATGACGCTGGTTGGCCTGACCCAATCGTTCAATGGCAGCGTCGCCCGTTTCCAGCCCAACCTGCTGGAAAACCTGGCCCGCGGTGATGAGAACTACCTGGCCCTGCTGGATGCGGCCGATGCCTATGTAGAGCGCAACGGCCTGGACTTGCCTGCGGAACCGCAAGCCCGTCGCGTGTTTGCTGATGCGCCGTGCATCAAGAACCCGATCCTGGAACTGGATCTGGCCACGGCGGGTATCACGTCGATCATCTGGGCCACCGGGTTTGCCGTGGACTACAGCTGGTTGAAGGTCGATGCGTTCGACGCCACCGGCAAGCCCCAGCACCAGCGCGGCGTATCGAGCGAGTCCGGGATCTACTTCCTTGGCTTGCCGTGGCAGTCGCGTCGAGGCTCTTCGTTTATCTGGGGCGTCTGGCACGACGCCAAGCACGTGGCCGACCACATCGCCACCCAGCGCAAATACCTCGACTACCGCCAAGCCCCTGCCGTGGCTCGCCAACCGACTGTCAGCGCCTGATCACTTTTTTCGGAGTTTATTTGATGCCTACTCACATTCGCATCCGCATGTTCAACACCAAGGAAACCTACCCTAACCAAACCCTGGACAACGACCTGTGCCAGGCCGTGCGCGCCGGCAACACCGTGTATGTGCGTGGCCAGGTGGGCACCGATTTCGAAGGCAGGCTCGTTGGCCTGGGAGACCCAAGGGCCCAGACCGAGCAAGCCATGCGCAACGTCAAGCAACTGCTCGAAGAAGCGGGCAGCGACCTGAGCCATATCGTCAAGACCACCACCTACCTGATCGACCCGCGCTACCGCGAGCCGGTTTACCAGGAAGTCGGCAAATGGCTCAAGGGGGTGTTTCCGATCTCCACCGGACTGGTGGTGTCGGCCCTCGGGCAGCCCCAGTGGCTGATGGAAATCGATGTGATCGCGGTTATCCCGGAGTAAGGAGGCTACCCATGACGTTTTCAATCGTTGGCCGTTGCGCGGACACCGGCCAGCTGGGCATCGCCATCAGCTCATCGAGTATTGCCGTGGGTGCCCGCTGCCCCTGGTTGCGCCCCGGTGTTGGCGCGGTTTCAACCCAGAACATCACCCTGCCGGCCCTGGGCCCGGACGTGCTGGACTTGCTGGAACGGGGCCTCGCCCCGGCCGCAGCGCTGGACAAGGCGCTTACGAGCAATGGCTACAGCCAGTACCGGCAACTGACGGCGATTGATCATCTGGGCCGCACCGTGCATTTCAGCGGCAGCGAGACCCTGGGTACCCACAATGGGGTCGCGGGCGAACAATGCGTGGCGGCGGGCAACATGCTGGCCGACCGCGCAGTGATCGAGGCCATGGTCTTGGCGTTCGAGCAAGGCGAAGGCCAACTGGCGGACCGGCTGCTGGCCGCCATGCATGCCGCCATCGACGCTGGCGGCGAGGCCGGCCCGGTGCATTCCGCCGCGCTGGTGGTGGTGGGCGAACTGACCTGGCCGATCATCAACCTGCGGGTGGACTGGGCCGATGAGCGCCCGATCACTGAACTGCAGAAACTCTGGGACGCTTATCGCCCGCAAGTGCAGGACTACATCGACCGCGCCATCGCTCCCGACCGCTCCCCCGGCTACGGCGTGGCCGGAGATGATCGATGAGTAGCAGCCGCGATCTGCTGCACAAGCTGGTGGGGTTTGACACCACCAGCCGCGAGTCCAACCTGCAACTGATCGACTTTGTGCGCGATTACCTGGCCGGGTTCGGTGTGGCCAGTGAGTTGGTCTACAACGAAGAGCGCAGCAAGGCCAACCTGTTCGCCAGTATTGGCCCGCAAGGACTGGCGGGTATTGTGCTGTCGGGACACACCGACGTGGTGCCGGTGGATGGCCAGCCATGGACAGTGCCACCGTTTGAGCTGACTGAGCGCGACGGCAAGCTGTTTGGCCGGGGCACGGCGGATATGAAGGGTTACATCGCTTGTGTGCTGGCGTTGGTCCCGGCGCTGATTCAGGCGCCGTTGCGCATGCCGGTGCATATCGCCCTGTCGTACGACGAAGAAGTCGGCTGCCTGGGCGTGCGCTCGTTGCTCAAGGTACTGGAGCAGCGGCCGGTGAAGCCGATGTTGTGCATTATCGGCGAACCGACGCAGCTCAAGCCGGTACTCGGCCATAAAGGCAAGCTCGCCATGCGCTGTGATGTGCAAGGCGAGGCGTGTCATTCGGCCTATGCGCCCTATGGCGTGAATGCCATCGAGCATGCCGCCGCGTTGATTGGCGAGTTGGGGCGTATAGGACACCAACTACAGGAGACACAGGATCCCCGTTTTGATCCGCCGTTCAGCACCGTGCAAACCGGGGTGATTACCGGGGGCAAAGCGCTGAACATCGTGCCTGCCGATTGCCGGTTTGATTTCGAGATTCGCGCATTGCCGTCCCTGGACCCGAGTGAGGTGGCGTCGCAGTTGAAGGCGTACGCCGAGCAACAGGTGTTGCCACGCATGCAGGCCGTCAGCGCGCAAAGTGCGATCCGCTTTACCGAGTTGTCCGCGTACCCGGGCCTGGTGACTGATGAGCGCAGCCAGGCGGCTGAGTTGATTGCTGCGTTCAGCGGCTCGCGGGAATTCGGCACCGTCGCGTTTGGTACCGAAGGGGGGCTGTTCGATGCCGTGGGCATTCCCACGGTGGTCTGCGGGCCCGGCAGCATGGACCAGGGGCACAAGCCGGATGAGTTTGTGAGTGTGGCTCAGTTGGCGGGATGTGATGCCATGTTGCTGCGGATGCTGCACTCGATCCGCACCTGATACCCCAAACGATACCCATCAACTGTAGGAGCCGGGCAAGCCCGGCTCCCACAGTTCTAGCCCAGTAACTGCGCCAGTTCTTCACGGCAATAGTCGACAAACAGCTGCACCGGCTTGGTCAATGGTGCGCGACGCAGCCACACAGCCGACAAGCCTGAACCGGTGACCGTTTCAGCCAGCGGCACACACACGACCTTCTGGCCGTCATAGGTGTACTCGGTGAACGGTTTGGTCACCAGTATCGAAAAGCCGAACCCCCTGCCCACCATCCCCCGAACCATCTCGATCGACGGCGAACTGAACACGATATTCGGCGTCAACCCGCGCTCTTCGAATATGCTCACGAAGTAGGTCCGGCTGGGCAGCACATCCAGCAGAATCATGGGCTCCAGGACCAGATCCGCCAGGGACACTCTGGCTTGCTGTGCAAAGCGGTGATCGGCCGGTAACAGGGCGTATGGCTGCTGCGGCGGCATCAGTGGCGCAGTCTCGATGGCGGTTCCCAGGTCGTGTTCAAACAGCATCGCCACATCAATAGTGCCTGCGGTGAGCGCCTGTACCAGCTCCTGCTGCTCACCGTCGCGAATGCGGATCTCCACCCCGGGCCAACGCGCCTTGAAGCCGGCGATCAAACGCGGCAAGTACAGCGGTGCGACGGTTTCAAAGCAGCCGATATCGATCTGCCCCGCCACCACGTCATTGTCGGCCAGGGCGTTTTGTTCGAACTCATGGGCCACTCGCAACAACTCCAGCGCCTTGCGGTAAAACCGTGCGCCACTGGGTGTGAGTGACACGCCCTGGGCGTGATGGCGGATAAACAGCTGCACACCAAAACTGTCTTCCAGTTGCTTGATCGCGGTCGAGACGGACGGTTGTGCGATGTAAAGCTTGCGCGACGCTTCGGCGACGCTGCCGCAGTCGGCCGTGGTTACAAAATATCTGAGTTGGCGCAGGTTGTAGGCAGCCATCGGAACCTCGGGAAACGTGGGATTTCGCCCCAAACCAGTGCAAGAAAAAGCTGTTTTATTCAGCGTTCACGGAGCATGCAACATACCGGAGCAAAAAAGCCCGGGAGATACTTTTTTTAATGTCTATAGCAACAAACTTACTAATTTACCTCCCTGCCCCCATTACAGATGATCACTCCAACAACAAAGCGCCGCCCTGTCGGCGCACTGCGAAGTACGTCCACGTACTCACCTGCCTTGGAGTTCGTCATGGTCACCACTGCAACAGCCAACGCCCCGCTCATCGAGAAACACACGATTGGATACGTGCCCCCCGAAGATCGCCATGGAAAGGTAAGAGACCTGTTCACCCTGTGGTTCGGCGGCAACATCGCGCCGCTGCCGATCGTCACCGGAGCACTGGGTGTGCAACTGTTCAACCTTAATCTGATGTGGGGCATCGTCGCCATCCTCATCGGTCACCTGGTCGGCGGTGTGCTGATGGCGCTGCACTCGGCCCAGGGCCCGCAGATGGGCATCCCGCAAATGATCCAGAGCCGTGCCCAGTTCGGCTCCCTCGGCGCGTTGCTGGTGGTGGTGATCGCGGGTGTCATGTACATCGGTTTCTTTGCCTCCAACATCGTGCTGGCGGGCAAATCCCTGCACGGCGTGGTCGATTCGGTGCCCGTGCCGGTCGGCATCGTGATCGGCGCCATCGGTTCCGGGATTATCGGCATCATCGGCTACCGCTTTATCCACGTGCTCAACCGCATTGGCACCTGGGTACTGGGCGCCGGGATCGTGCTCGGTTTCGGCTACATCTTCACCCACATACAGACCACCGACTTTCTGACCCGCGGCGGGTTCAACATTGCAGGCGTGCTGGCGACCATTTCCCTGGCTGCCCTGTGGCAGATCGCCTTTGCCCCCTACGTGTCTGACTACTCCCGCTACCTGCCGGCTGACGTCCCCGTTGCGTCCACATTCTGGACCACTTACCTGGGTTCGGTCCTGGGCTCCAGTCTGTCCTTCATCTTTGGCGCCGTTGCCGTCCTCGCCACCCCGGTAGGAATGGACACCATGGAAGCGGTCAAACTCGCCACGGGCTCCATCGGCCCCCTGATGCTGGTGCTCTTTTTGCTCAGCGTGATCAGCCACAACGCCCTCAACCTGTACGGCGCGGTACTGTCGATCATCACCCTGGTGCAGACCTTTGCGTATCGCTGGATTCCAACGGCCAAAAGCCGTGCGGTGATCTCCATCATCGTACTGGCCACGTGTGCAACTGCAGCCGTGTTCGCCTCCAAGGACTTTATCGGGCACTTCGTCGATATGGTGCTGGTGTTGCTGGTGGTATTGGTGCCGTGGACAGCGATCAACCTGATCGACTTCTACGCGATCCATAAGGGCAAGTACGACATTGCGTCGATCTTTCGTGTGGATGGCGGGATTTACGGGCGCTACAACCCCCAGGCATTGCTGGCGTATGCGGTCGGTATTGTGGTGCAGATTCCGTTCATGAACACGCCGCTGTATGTGGGTCCGATTTCAGAACACATCAACGGAGCGGACTTGTCCTGGATCGTCGGGCTGGTGGTGACTTCGCCGTTGTATTTCTGGCTGGCGAATCGTGACAGTGCCTACAAACGCAGGATGAACGAGGGCGCATTGGTCGCCGGTGTCTGATCGGCCACCCAGGCTGTTTATCTTGAACTGAAGACTCTGCAACTCCCGCCCCACAGGCAGCGCCAGATACTGAAAGTCTCGTCACTAGACGACTTGCGGGTCTGGCGTTGCGCATTTGGGAATACCCAAACACCCTCACCTTCAAACCCCTGAAAATCCGGAGCATCCTGGGTGGTGACTTGAGAGAGATGCCGCAAAGAAATCATCGTTGGGCGCCTGGACAAGCTCCCTGATGAAAAGCCAGAAACGAAAAAAGGACCCGAAGGTCCTTTGTTCTGCTCTATCGAACTGCAATGAATTCGTAAAGCCATGTTTGGAGCGGGAAACGAGACTCGAACTCGCGACCCCGACCTTGGCAAGGTCGTGCTCTACCAACTGAGCTATTCCCGCGTCTTGGTGCTGGGCATTCTATAGCAATAAAAGAATGCGTCAACCCATTGATTCAAAAAGTTTTATTTATTTTACCGAGGTCGTCTTCAGATGCGGCCAGGCGGCCCGCAAATACTGAAGCATCGACCACAAGGTCAACCCGGCCGCCACCAGCAGCAACCCGTAACCCACCAACACCCAGAAGCTGAAGTCCGATGGATTGGCCAGCAAGATGATCAGGGCCAGCATTTGCGCCGCTGTTTTCCATTTGCCCATGTTCGATACGGCAACCTGAGCCCGTGCTCCCAACTCTGCCATCCACTCGCGCAACGCGGAAATGACAATTTCACGGCCAATAATCACGGCCGCAGGCAGGGTCAGCCACACGTTGTGGTGCTCTTGCACCAACAGGACCAACGCCACAGCAACCATCAATTTGTCGGCTACCGGATCCAGAAAGGCGCCAAAAGGCGTGCTTTGCTCCAGTCGACGGGCCAAATAGCCGTCGAGCCAATCCGTCGCCGCCGCAAACGCGAAGACTGAGCTGGCGGCTACATAACTCCAGCTGTACGGCATGTAAAACAACAGAATGAAGAAAGGAATGAGTAGAACGCGTAGTACGGTGATCAAATTAGGGATATTCATCGGCACAACTGGCTACGAGGTGAGGGGGCATTCTACTCGCTGTGCAGGTTTGCATAAATCAACTCAGCGAGCTTTTTACTGATCCCGGGTGCTTTGGCGATCTCCTCGATGCTGGCACGAGATAGCTCCTGTAAGCCACCAAAATGTTTCAATAAATCTCGGCGGCGAGTCGGCCCTACCCCTGGAATGCCTTCCAGGGTTGAGGTTCGACGGGTTTTACCCCGTCGCGCCCGATGTCCGGTAATGGCAAAACGGTGGGCCTCGTCACGGATTTGCTGGATCAAATGCAAGGCCGGCGAGTCACCCTTTAACGTGAATTCATGGGCAGCATCGTTCAGATAGAGGGTTTCGAAGCCCGCCTTGCGTGTTGCCCCCTTGGCCACGCCAAGCAGGATCAAGTCTGGCACGGCCAGTTCATTGAGCACATCACGGGCCATTGAGAGCTGACCCTTGCCACCATCGACCAGCAGGATGTCGGGCAGCTTGCCCTCCCCCTCTTTAAGCCGGCTGAAACGGCGCATCAGCGCCTGGTGCATGGCGGCATAGTCATCGCCCGGGGTGACGCCTTCAATGTTGAAGCGCCGGTAATCCGACTTGATCGGACCTTCGGGGCCGAACACCACGCAGGATGCAACGGTCGCTTCACCGCTGGAGTGACTGATGTCATAGCACTCCAGACGCTGTGGGATTTCGTCGAGTTTCAATACTTTGGCCAGGGCCTCAAAGCGTGCCGCAACATGCAGACGGTTTGTCAGGCGGGCAACCAGCGCCTGCTCGGCATTGGTGACCGCCAGTTGCTGCCATCGCGCCCGCGTGCCACGCACCCTGTAGCTGATGGCCAGCTCTCGGCCCCGCAGCTCTTCGATGGCGTCGATGATTGCGCCGAAGCTCTCGTGCTCCACGTTTACAATCAGCTCGCTCGGCAAGTCGCGCTCAGGGCTGCTGATGTAGTACTGACCGAGAAAGGCCGCCATGACTTCGGCCACCTCCTCCTCGATACCAACCTGAGGAAAGAAGTTCTTGCTGCCCAATACCCGCCCGCCGCGCACATTGATCAAATGCACACAGGCGCCGCCGGGGTTTACGAAAGCGGCAATCACATCCACATCGCCGGTCCCGCCTTCCATGCTTTGCTGGTCCTGAACCCTGCGCAAGAGCGAAATCTGGTCACGTACCTCAGCGGCACGCTCAAAATCAAGGGTGCTGGCGGCTTGCTCCATTGCACTGTTGAGCTCGTCGGTCAGCGCGCTGCTGCGCCCCTCCAGGAACATGATCGAGTGGCGAACATCCTCGGCATACTCCTGCGGCTCAACCAACCCGACACAAGGCGCTTTGCAGCGCTTGATCTGATACTGCAAACAAGGCCGCGTTCTGTTTTTGAAGTAGCTGTCATCGCACTGACGCACCAGAAAGGTCTTTTGCAAGATGCTCAGGCTCTCGCGAATAGCGCCCGCACTGGGGTAAGGCCCGAAGTACTTGCCTTTTAGCTTCTTGGCACCGCGATGAATGCTCAGGCGCGGGAATTCACCATCCGACAGAAACACATAGGGATAGGACTTATCGTCGCGCAACAGAATGTTGTACGGCGGGCGCCATTCCTTGATAAGCGTCTGCTCAAGCAGCAACGCCTCGGTTTCATTGGCGGTAATGGTGGTTTCTATTTGCGCGATACGTGCCACGAGGGCAGCTGTTTTAGGCGCCAGGCCGGTTTTGCGAAAGTAGCTGGCCAGACGCTTTTTTAGGTTCTTGGCCTTACCCACGTAAAGCAGCCGTGCATCGCCGTCAAACATGCGATACACGCCAGGACGACCGCTGCAGGTCGAAAGAAACGCACTTGCGTCAAACACGTCAGTCATCGTTAACCAGCATCGACCATGCCGTGACGAACAGCCAGCAAGGCCAGTTCAACATCGCTTTTGACCGAGAGCTTCTCGTAAATGCGGTAGCGGTAGGTATTGACCGTCTTGGGCGACAGGCAAAGTTTGTCTGAAATGACCTGGACCTTCTGACAGCCCACAATCATCAGCGCGATCTGAATTTCGCGCTCGGACAGGGCATCAAACGGAGAGTCACTTGCAGGCTGAAAGGATTTGAGTGCCAATTGCTGTGCGACTTGCGGGCTGATGTAGCGCTGACCGGCGAATACCAGCCTGATTGCCTGGACCATCTCGGCCAGACCCGCGCCCTTGGTCATGTAGCCTGCGGCGCCTGCCTGCAGCAAGCGCGTCGGAAAAGGGTCTTCTTCACACACCGTCACGGCGACAACCTTGATGTCGGGGTGGCTGCGCATCATCTTGCGGGTAGCTTCCAGACCACCAATGCCGGGCATTTTGACATCCATCAAAACCACATCAGGCTTCAGCTCGCGGGCCTTGAGAAGGGACTCCTCACCGGACTCGGCCTGACCGACCACTTGCAAGCCTTCGATATCGGCCAGCATTCGTGTGATCCCTGTACGCACAAGATCGTGGTCATCGACCACTAGAACCCGAATCAAGTCGATACCTCGCAAATTGGTCTTGGTTGATTGTGGACACCTTAGCAAAAACTAATCCACCAACCTACCGACTTGCGTCAACTATCCACGCCAAAGCGTTAAATCCTTGTAAATATTCAGCCCTTGACGGCCTCAATATCTTCAGGATCACGAAGTTCCTTTGCCGGGTGAGCGACAGACAGCTCGGCCAAGGTTGTGGTCAAGCGGCGGATGGCGTCCTGATCTTCCTTTTGCAAGACCCGGTAGCTGGTCAGGACTTTTTCTTCTATATGACTGAGGTTGTCTACTAATGTCGGGGTTGGGCTGCCGGTCAATACAAACAGCACATCCACCCCACGCCCTGCGACCCGCGACCCGCGACAAGTAGTCCGCCTTGGGCGCGCGATCACCACTCTCATATTTGCCTTGGGCATTCGCCTCGACACCACCAATTTCGCCAAAAGCTTTCTGCGACAAACCCAGTCGCTCTCTCTCTTGGCGCAAGCGCAAACCAATTCCACTCATTTGGATGTAGGATCCCATTTTAAACACCCGCAAGGATGGTATAATCCATAAATATTAAACAAAATTGAACGGTTTTGAACTATGACCGGAATTCGTACTGCCGCACAAGCCAAGGCATGGCTGGAATACCAGGGGAAATCCGTTCAAGAGTTCGCTCGGGAACATGGCGTCGACCCGGCCACCACTTATCAAGTGCTCGCCGGGCGCAAAAAGGGGAAGCGTGGTGAAGCCCACAAGGTAGCGGTTCTTGTGGGCATGAAAGACGGCATCATTGCCTCTCAGACCACACATTCAGTTGAGGCAGAAGGTGATGAGTTCGCTTGAGTATGCGCCTAATCGGGCGTGACTCCCGATTTAGTATTCAGGCACGCCCTCCCCCCCCAACAGCACGCACGGCGAGCGGCGGCGCAAAGCCCGAAACAGGGCCCTCACGTGTTCGTGACCGGTTCGAATAAACATCTCGCCTGCCCCTGACTCTGATGGCAATAGTCTGAATTGTTAATCCACATAGTATTTTTTGATTGAATACGCCCGTTCGCCTCAAGTAAGCTGCGAACCATCAATCGGAGACCACCCATGTTGCATCACGCCCCCACAGACATTTGTAAGACCGCACGCGACGAGCGTCTGGCTGAATCTGTGTGCGCGAACAACATGCACTCCACCGCACGATTTTATTTTGGGTATTGGTTTAGCCACTGGCGCGCCTGATACCCACACGGCGCCCACTACTTAGGGGTCGCCTACCAGAGAATTCTCACCCCCGGTCGGCTTCCCGACCGGGGGTTTTGTTTTTCTGGCCCCTGACATTTTATTGAATTGAGGATTTACCCCATGAACTACGCCACTTATTACCGCTTCGACCTTTGCACTGCATGGCGATTTATCAGCCGCCGTTCGGGACAGCCTGCCGCCTCCGAACGGACCCACATTGGTGGCACGCAAGCACTCATAGCCAGTCTGGCCAATTGTCGAACACCCCAGTAGGGCTGAGCGCGCGGGAGAACCCGCCGCCTGCCCAGGAAGCACAAACCATGAACGCATCCGTATCCGCTCTGCCAGCCGTACACACTGCAACTACCCAGATTTCGACCCGTCGCCTGCCCAGCGCAGCGCAACTCAAACAGCAACTGCCCCTGAGCATCAAGCTTCGCGAGCAGATCAGCAGCCAGCGCCAGGCCATTCGCGCCATCCTCAACGGTGAAGACTCCCGTTTACTGGTGGTTGTCGGCCCCTGCTCCATCCACGACCCCCTCGCCGCACTCGAATACGCCAGCAATCTCGCAGCCTTGGCCCATGAAGTGAGCGACGACATGCTACTGGTCATGCGTGCCTACATCGAAAAACCGCGCACGACTGTGGGCTGGAAAGGCCTGGCCTACGATCCGCACCTGGATGGCAGCGATGACATGGCTCACGGCCTGACCCTGTCACGGGAACTGATGCTCGAAATCCTGCGCATGGGCCTTCCGGTCGCCACCGAACTGTTGCAGCCCATCGCTGCAGGCTACTTCGACGACCTGCTGGGCTGGGTGGCCATTGGCGCCCGCACCACCGAATCGCAAATTCACCGCGAAATGGCCAGCGGCCTTGATCTGCCGGTAGGCTTCAAAAACGGCACTGACGGCGGTGTGGCAATCGCCTGCGATGCCATGCGCTCTGCCGCGCACAGTCACCGTCATTTCGGGGTCGATAGCCAGGGCCATCCGGCAATCGTCGAGACGCCCGGCAACCCCGACACCCATCTGGTACTGCGCGGTGGCCGCAGCGGCCCGAACTACGACCGCGCCAGTGTGGCCAAGGCTCGCGCCGGACTGGAAAAAAGCGCCATCCCGGCCCGCATGATGATCGACTGCAGCCACGCCAACAGCGGCAAAGACCCGTTGCGCCAGCCGGAAGTGTTCAATGATGTGCTCGAACAGCGCCTGGCAGGTGATCACTCCCTGATTGGCATGATGCTCGAAAGCCATCTGTTCGAAGGCTGCCAGCCCCTGAGTGCGAACATGCGCTACGGGGTTTCCGTGACCGATGGCTGCCTGGGCTGGGATGCCACCGAGCACTTGCTGCGCAACGCCGCCCAACAGCTGCAAACACAGCGCCGCGTCGCCCGGGTCATCGCCTGACAAGCCTGCTCGGCAAACCTCTGCGCAGCCCGGGAATATGCCCACGGCTGCGCGAAGTCGATATCGACTAAGGTGTTTTTTACGGTTAACAACACCAAGGAAAACACCCCATGGATGACTCAGCCAATACCCACTACCCGATTCTGCTGGTACACGGACTGTTCGGTTTCGGCCGGATAGGCCCCTTCAACTACTTTAAAGGCATCGAGGACGCGCTCGCTGAATCAGGCGCCAGGGTTTTCGTGCCGATCATTTCGGCCGCCAACAACAACGAGACACGGGGCGAACAACTGCTTTAGCATATACGCAGGGTGTGCACCCAGACCGGCGCACAGCGGGTCAACCTGATCGGCCACAGCCAGGGCGCCCTGACCGCCCGCTATGCAGCTGCCACCGCGCCACATCTTGTCGCCTCCGTGACCTCGGTCAGCGGCCCGAATCATGGTTCGGAAGCAGCAGACCGCATGCGTCAGGCCTTTGTGCCGGGCACACTGCCCGAAACCATCGCCGGCGCCCTGACCACAGCGTTCTCCACATTCCTGTCAGCGATAACCGACCACTCGCAACTGCCGCAACACGCACTTGAGGCGCTCAACGCCCTGACCACCGAAGGAGTTACTGCATTTAACCTTAAATACCCCCAATGCCTGCCTGAAACCTGGGGCGGCATGGGGGCCGAGTACGTAAACGATGTGTTCTATTACTCCTGGAGCGGCATTATCAAAGGCTCACGATTGTCGGAATCGCTGAACCTGCTCGACCCCTTGCACAACGCCTGCCGTGTGTTCGGCAGCTTTTTTACCCGTGAGACCAAGGAAAATGACGGAATGGTGGGACGATTCAGCTCCCATCTGGGCCATGTGATCCGCTCGGACTACCCCCTTGATCACCTCGACACCATTAATCACCTGGCCCCCATGAGAAAAAAAACCGTCAACCCGCTCACGCTTTATGTCGAACACGCCAAGCTTTTGAAAAACAAAGGGTTATAAAAATAGTCCGGTCGCAGTACGTCAAGCATTGATCCGCCAGTCAGCAAAAACGCAAAACAGAACTTTTGCCGAGAAAAAACCCACTGAATCCGGTAGGCTCGGCACTTTCTTGAAAGGAGTACTCCCTCATGGCTAAAGCCACTGCCCGTCACATCCTTGTTGCCACCGAAGACAAGTGCAACGAACTGAAAGCCCAAATCGAAGGCGGCGCTGATTTCGCCGAAGTGGCGAAAGCCAACTCTTCTTGCCCGTCCAGCCGTCAGGGCGGCGACCTGGGTTCTTTCGGTCCAGGCCAGATGGTTAAAGAATTCGACACCGTCGTCTTCAGCGCGCCAATCAACGTGGTGCAAGGCCCGGTCAAGACCCAGTTCGGCTATCACCTGCTGGAAGTCACCAGCCGCCAGGACTAATCCTCCCCGCGCTGCGTGAAAACGGCCCACCTATTGGTGGGCCGTTTCGTATCCGCAACTGCAAACCACGTGCTACGTTTCCTCATTCACGAACCCGTCGTTCTGAGGAATTGATCATGAGCCTTAAGGGTAAAACTGCACTGGTTACCGGTTCCACCAGCGGCATCGGCCTTGGCATCGCACTGAGCCTGGCCAAGGCTGGAGCCGACCTGATACTCAACGGCTTTGGCGATGCCAGCAAAGTCATTGCAGACATCCAGCAACTGGGCGTCAAAGTGGGTCACCATCCTGCAGATGTCAGCGACCCGGCGCAGATCGCCGACATGATCAGTTATGCCGAACGCGAGTTCGGTGGTATCGACATTCTGGTCAACAACGCAGGCATCCAGCATGTGGCCAGCGTCGAGGAGTTCCCGGTAGAACGCTGGGATTCAATCATCGCGATCAACCTGTCCAGCGTGTTTCACAGCACTCGCCTGACCTTGCCCGGCATGCGCAAGCGCGGCTGGGGGCGCATCGTCAATATCGCCTCGGTTCATGGCCTGGTGGGGTCGGTCGGCAAAGCCGCCTATGTGGCCGCCAAACATGGCGTGATCGGCCTGACCAAAGTCGTTGGCCTGGAAACCGCCACCAGCAATATCACCTGCAATGCCATCTGCCCAGGCTGGGTGCTCACACCACTGGTGCAAAAACAGATTGATCAGCGCATCAGCCAGGGCATTGACCCCTATCAGGCGCAGCACGATCTGCTGGCCGAGAAACAACCCTCCCTGGAGTTCGTGACCCCGCCCCAACTGGGCGAACTGGTGCTGTTTTTATGCAGCGAGGCAGCCAGCCAGGTGCGTGGTGCCGCCTGGAACGTGGACGGCGGTTGGCTGGCGCAATAAGTGGGCGGATCGCTGCATACCCAACATGCAAAAATGCACACCAGCCCTGCACTTATCAGGGTTGTAATGAGCAAATTTGCACTGTTAGCATCCGTTATCGTTCGCCCGTGAACACCGACTAAAAATAATATAAAGCAGGGAGTTAGTGATGACTGCTCAGGTTTCCTCCTCACCGACACCGGAAATCGCTCCAATTGACGAGACGATTCTGGCCGAGGTCCGCAACCACATTGGTCACCTGACCCTCAACCGCCCCAGCGGTCTCAATGCCATCAACCTGGAGATGGTGCGCAGCCTTCAGCAGCATCTCGATGCCTGGGCCACAGACCCTCAGGTAAAAGCCATTGTGCTGCGTGGCGCTGGCGAAAAAGCCTTTTGCGCTGGCGGGGACATCCGCTCGCTCTACGACAGTTATCAAAACAACGACACCCTGCACACGGTGTTCTTCGAAGAGGAATACGCCCTCGACCTGACCCTGCACCACTACCCCAAACCCGTGATTGCCTTGATGGACGGTTTTGTCCTCGGCGGCGGCATGGGACTGGTGCAAGGCGCGGATCTGCGCCTGGTCACCGAGCGCAGCAAGCTGGCGATGCCTGAAGTGGCAATCGGTTATTTCCCTGACGTTGGCGGCAGCTACTTTCTGACCCGCACACCGGGCCAGCTTGGTACTTACCTGGGGGTCAGTGGCGTGCAAATCCGCGCCAGTGACGCACTGTACTGCGGGCTGGCTGACGGCTATCTGGAGAGCAGCAAACTGCCTGAACTGGATAGAAGCCTCGATACCCTCGAATGGCGAGGCACCCCCATTGATGATCTGACAGCACTGATCGGAACGCTCGCAGTGACCGTGTTGCCCGAGCCGCCGCTGGCCAGGCTTCGCCCCCTGATAGACAGCGTTTTCGCCCAGGCCGATATACCGCGAATCGTCGCTCATCTGCGCGCTGTCACGGCGCCGGAAACCCGCGACTGGGCCAATGAAACCGCCGACCTTCTGCAAACCCGCTCCCCGTTGGCAATGGCCGTCACCCTCGAAATGCTGCGCCGTGGCCGTGAACTGACTCTGGAACAGTGTTTTGCCCTCGAACTGCACCTTGACCGTCAATGGTTCGATCGCGGCGACCTGATGGAGGGCGTGCGCGCACTGATCATCGACAAGGACAAAAACCCGCGCTGGAACCCGCCTGCCCTGGACGCACTGGACCCTGTGCATGTCGTCAGCTTTTTCACCTCATTCGACGCGACGGGAGCCTGAGCCATGCAAGATATCGAACTGAGCGAAGAACAAGTGATGATCCGCGACATGGCCCGCGACTTTGCCCGCCGTGAAATCGCCCCCCATGCCCAGGCCTGGGAAAAGGCCGGCTGGATCGACGATGCACTGGTGGCCAAGCTCGGCGAACTGGGCCTGTTGGGCATGGTGGTTCCGGAAGAATGGGGCGGCACCTATGTCGACTACGTTGCCTACGCCCTGGCCGTGGAAGAAATATCGGCCGGTGATGGCGCAACCGGTGCGCTGATGAGTATCCATAACTCCGTCGGCTGCGGGCCCATCCTCAAATACGGCAGCGAGGCGCAAAAACAAACCTGGCTGGCGGAGCTTGCCAGTGGCCAGACCATCGCCTGCTTCTGCCTGACCGAGCCACAGGCGGGCTCTGAAGCCCACAACCTGCGCACACGAGCGGAACTGCGCGACGGCCAGTGGGTGATCAACGGCGCCAAACAGTTTGTCAGCAATGGCAAGCGCGCCAAGCTGGCCATCGTGTTTGCCGTCACCGATCCAAACCTTGGCAAAAAAGGCATTTCGGCGTTTTTGGTGCCTACCGCGACCCCGGGTTTCATCGTCGACCGTACCGAACACAAAATGGGCATTCGCGCCTCGGACACCTGCGCCGTTACCCTGAACAATTGCACCGTGCCTGAAGCCAACATGCTCGGCGAACGCGGCAAGGGGCTGGCCATCGCCCTGTCCAACCTCGAAGGCGGACGCATCGGTATTGGCGCCCAGGCACTGGGCATCGCCCGTGCTGCCTTCGAAGCGGCACTGGGCTATTCCCGTGACCGGGTGCAATTTGACAAGGCGATCATCGAACACCAAAGCATCGCCAACATGCTGGCTGACATGCAAACCCGGATCAATGCAGCGCGACTGCTGATCCTGCATGCGGCGCGCCTGCGCAGCGCGGGCAAGCCCTGCCTGTCAGAAGCCTCACAGGCCAAACTGTTTGCTTCGGAAATGGCCGAGTATGTGTGCTCCAAAGCCATCCAGATCCATGGCGGCTATGGCTACCTTGAAGACTACCCGGTTGAGCGTTACTACCGAGATGCGCGCATCACCCAGATCTATGAGGGATCGAGCGAGATTCAGCGAATGGTTATTGCGCGGGAATTGAAGAATTATCTGATCTAGACACCAGCGCTGAGCCTGTGGGAGCGGGCTTGCTCGCAATGTCAGCGCCCCGGTACGACTGACATACCCGGTTAACTGAATCGCGAGCAAGCCCGCTCCCACATCCACAGTCAGTGACTTTTAGCGGTTTTCAAACTCGGCAGCACGCTTTTCCACAAACGCCGCCATCCCTTCTTTCTGGTCATGTGTCGCGAACATGGCGTGGAACACCCGACGCTCGAAACGCACACCTTCAGACAGGCTGATCTCGAATGCCCGATTCACGCATTCCTTGGTCAGCATCAGCACCGGCAAGGATTTACTGGCAATCAGCGCTGCGACTTTCAACGCTTCATCCAGCAACTCATCGACCGGTACCACGCGTGCAACCAGCCCCGAACGCTCGGCCTCTTCGGCCCCGATCAAGCGCCCACTCAGGCACATTTCCATCGCCTTGGCCTTGCCCACTGCGCGGGTCAGACGCTGCGTTCCACCCATGCCCGGCAACACACCCAGGTTGATTTCCGGCTGGCCGAATTTGGCGTTGTCACCGGCCAAAATGAAATCGCACATCATCGCCAGTTCACAGCCGCCCCCCAACGCAAAACCCGCTACCGCCGCAATGATCGGCTTGCGTCGGGTCGCCACGCGATCACTGTCAGAAAACAGGTCATCGAGGTAGATTTGCGGGTAGTTCAGGTCCGCCATTTCCTTGATGTCCGCACCGGCGGCAAAGGCTTTTTTCGAACCGGTAATGACGATGCAGCCAATCCCGTTATCGGCTTCCAGCGTGTCCAGCGCCTGGTTCACTTCGCTGACCAACTGCGCATTCAGGGCATTGAGCGCCTGGGGCCGGTTCAGTGTAATCAGGCCTACATGCCCATGAATGTCCAGCAGAATGGTTTCGTAGCTCATCACTAATGTCCTCGATTCAAAGATTGCGCGAAATGACCATGCGCTGAATATCACTGGTGCCTTCATAGATCTGGCACACCCGCACATCGCGGTAGATGCGTTCCAGTGGAAAGTCGCTCAAGTAGCCATAACCGCCCAGGGTTTGCAACGCCTTGGAGCACACTCGCTCGGCCATTTCCGAAGCAAACAGCTTGGCTTGCGAGGCCTCGACCAACGCCGATTGACCGCTGTCACGCAAGGCCGCGGCGTAACGAACCATCTGCCGGGCAACCGCGATTTCAGTCGACATGTCGGCCAGGCGGAATGCCACGGCCTGATGCTCAACCAATGGCTGGCCAAAGGTCACGCGCTCACGGGCATAGTCCCGTGCAGCTTCGAAGGCCGCGCGGGCCATGCCCACTGCTTGCGAAGCGATGCCGATGCGCCCGCCTTCCAGGTTGCCGAGGGCAATTTTGTAGCCCTGCCCTTCTTCACCCAGACGATTGGCCACCGGCACCTTGAGGTCGTTGAAGAGGATCTGGCAGGTGTCTGACGCGTGCTGCCCCAGCTTGTCTTCGACTCGGGCCACGCTGTAACCCGGTGAGTCCGTGGGCACGATAAAGGCGGTAATACCGCGCTTGCCCGCCGCCGGATCCGTCACCGCAAACACAATCACTACCCCGGCATTTTGCCCCGACGTGATGAACTGCTTGCAGCCATTGAGCACATAGAAATCGCCTTCCCGGCGGGCACGGGTTTTCAGGTCACTGGCGTCGGAGCCCGCCTGGGGCTCGGTCAGGGCAAATGCCCCAAGCATCGCACCACTGGCCAACGGGACCAGAAACGTTTGTTTTTGATACTCGGTGCCGTACTTGAGAATCGGCACGCAACCCACTGAGTTGTGCACGCTCATGATTGTGGAACACGACCCGTCGCCCGCGGCGATTTCTTCGAGGGCCATCGCGTAGGCCTGATAACCGGTATCGCAACCGCCCCACTCTTCAGGCACCAGCATGCCGAAAAAACCCAGCTGCGCCATCTCGTCAATGGCCTCCCGGGGGAAGCGGTGCTGCTTGTCCCATTCAGCGGCAAAGGGCTTCAAACGCTCCTGGGCAAACTGTTGGGCTGCTTCGCGAATTTGTAATTGTTCGGATGTGGGCAGCATAAAAAATCCTTAGTACAAGCATTCCACGGCAATCGCCGTGGCTTCACCGCCGCCGATGCAGATCGCTGCAACGCCGAGTTTGGCCTTTTGCTGACGCAGTGCCGAAAGCAGGGTCACCAGAATGCGCGCTCCCGAAGCACCGATCGGATGGCCCAGCGCACAGGCGCCGCCGTAGATATTGACCTTGGCGTGGGGGATATCCAGTTCGGCCATCGTGACCAGGCTGACCACTGCAAACGCTTCGTTGATCTCGAACAGATCAACCTCGTTCAGATCCCAGCCGGTCTTGCTCATCAGCCGCTTGATCGCCCCCACCGGGGCGGTCGGGAACAGACCGGGCTCATCGGCAAACGCCGCATGCCCGTGGATCACCGCCAGGGGTTCCAGGCCGCGTTTGTGCGCCTCGCTACGGCGCATCAACACCAGTGCCGCCGCACCATCGGAAATCGAACTGGAGTTGGCCGCAGTGACCGTCCCACCCTCCCGAAACGCCGGTTTCAGCGTGGGGATCTTTGCCAGATTGGCCTTGGGCGGCTGCTCATCATCACTGATCAGGCGCGGCTCCTTGCCCACGGTGACCTGCACCGCAACGATCTCGGCGCTGAAGCTGCCGTCCTTGATCGCCTGCTGCGCACGGGTCAGCGACGCCACGGCAAATGCATCCTGGGCCTCACGACTGAAGCCGTGGAGCTGGGCGCAGTCTTCCGCGAAAGTACCCATCAGGCGGCCACGGTCATAGGCGTCTTCCAGGCCGTCCAGGAACATGTGATCCAGCACCCGGCCATGACCCATGCGGTAGCCACTGCGTGCGCGATCGAGCAAATACGGCGCGTTGGACATACTTTCCATGCCCCCTGCCACCACCACATCGACGCTCCCGGCCAGCAGGCGGTCATGGGCCAGGATGGTGGCTTCCATGCCCGAGCCGCACATCTTGTTCAGCGTCGTGCAGCGTGTGCCCTTGTCCAGCCCGGCGCCCAGGGCGGCCTGGCGGGCAGGCGCCTGGCCCAGGCCTGCCGACAGCACGCATCCGAACAGCACCTCTTCTACGCCATCGGGCGCCACACCGGCCCGCTCTACCGCTGCGCGGATCGCCGCAGCGCCCAGTTGCGGCGCGGTCAGGCCCTTGAAGTCACCTTGAAAGCCACCCATGGGCGTGCGTGCAACACTCACAATCACGACCGGATCATTGGCAATTGTCATTTCACACCTCTTATTTGGCGGCCATGCGCAAGGCGCCGTCGAGACGGATCACCTCGCCGTTGAGCATGCTGTTTTCAATGATATGGCGCACCAGCGACGCGTACTCGTCAGGCTTGCCCAAGCGCGGTGGAAACGGCACACCGGCGGCCAGAGACTCACGCACTTCAGGGGTCATGCCAGCCATCATCGGGGTTTCAAAAATGCCCGGTGCGATGGTCATGACGCGAATCCCGAAGCGGGCCAGTTCACGGGCCGCAGGCAAGGTCAGGCTGGCGATGGCGCCCTTGGAAGCCGCATAGGCCGCCTGGCCGATCTGGCCGTCGAACGCCGCCACCGAAGCGGTATTGATGATGACCCCGCGCTCTCCATCGGCATCGGCGGTGGTCTCGGCAATGGCCGCTGCGGCCAGGCGCAGCATGTTGAAACTGCCAATCAGGTTGACGTTGATGACCTGGCTGAAATTCTCCAGCCCGTGGGGGCCATTTTTGCCGAGGATTTTTTCGCCGCGCACGATGCCCGCGCAGTTGACCAGCCCGTTGACCCCGCCAAAGGCTGCCACCGTGGCCGCAACAGCTGCCTGTGCGGCGTCTGCCTGGCTGATGTCAGCCACGGCGCTGCGGGCCGAACGGCCCAGTTTGTTCGCTTGTGCGGCCACGGCGTCGGCGTTCATGTCCACCAGCATCACCCGGGCACCTGCCTTGACCAACATGTCGGCTGTGGCGGCACCCAGTCCCGATGCACCACCGGTGACGATAAAAACCTTGTTTTCGATTTGCATGGTTGTTCCTGACCAAAAATGGGGGTGAAAAATCAGGCCGTGGCTTTGGCGCTTGACGCCAGCTCGGCCTTGGCAATTTCCTGGTTGCGCAAAATGAAGCGCTGCAGCTTGCCGCTCGGGGTTTTCGGCAGCTCGCTGACAAATTCGATTTCACGGGGGTAAGCGTGGGCGGCCAGACGCTGGCGGACGTGCAAACGCAGGGTTTCGGCCAGTTGCGCATCACCCAGATAGTGGGGGTTCAACACCACGAACGCTTTGACCAGCTCGGTGCGCTCGGGGTCGGGCTTGCCCACCACGGCGGCTTCGACGACTGCCGGGTGCTCGATCAGGGCGCTTTCCACATCAAAAGGCCCCACGCGATAACCGGAGGTCGTGATCACGTCATCGCTGCGCCCGACGAAACTGATGCTGCCATCGGGGTTCAGCTCCACGGTGTCGCCGCTGAGGTAGTAGTTGCCAACGAAAGCCTTGGTGTTGAAACCTTGATAGCCGCCAAACCAGCACATGGGCGACTGGCTACGGTCAACGGCCAGAATCCCAGGCTGGCCCACCGGCAATTCCTGATGGTTGTCATCGAGCACCACGATCCGGTGACCCGGGGAGGCGAAACCGGCAGCGCCCATATGCACCGGGTGGTCGAGCCCGTGATGGTTGCACAGCACCATGCCGACTTCGGTCTGGCCGTAGTGGTCATGGATGGTGACGTTCAGCTCATCGGCAAACCAGCGAATCACCTCGGGATTGAGGGGTTCACCGGCGCTGCTGACGACTCGCAGCTGGCCCTTGATCTTGCTGGAGAAGGCAGCCCCGGCAGCAATCAGCATGCGATACGCGGTAGGTGAACCGGTGAGGTTGGTGATGCCGTATTTCTTGATCACCCGACAGGTGCTTTCAACCGTAAACGGGCCATCGTACAACGTGATCGGATGGCCCATGGACAAAGGCCCGGTGATCCCGAAATAGATTCCGTAGGCCCAACCCGGATCAGCCAGGTTCCAGAACGAATCCTCAGGACGCAGCCCCACCGCATCACGGGTATAGCTCTGGAACGCGACAATTGCCTTGAGCGGCACCAGCAGCGGTTTGGCCGGGCCTGTGGTGCCCGAAGTAAACATCAGCAAAAACGGGTCTTCGCCGGTGAGCATGACCGGCTCACAGTCCGCCGTGTAGTTGTCCAGTTCGGCCCAGAAGCTGAAATCGCCGCGTACCAGGCCCTGCCCTTTGGGGCCGGCCACGGTGACAATCGCCGGGCAGTCGTTGACTTCATTGAGTTTGACCCGGTTCACCCCATCAGTGACCACCAGCGCGGCGCCGGAACTGTTGAGCCGGTGTTCGATGGCCTTGGGGCCGAATGCGGTAAACAGTGGTTGGTAGATGGCACCAATGCGCCAGGTGGCAAACGCCACAATCAACAATTCGACATTGCGCGGCAGCAAACCTGCCACCTTGTCGCCGCGTTTTACGCCCTGGGCCAACAGAAAGTTGGCAAAGCGTGCAGCCTGATCCTGTAACTGGGTGAAGGTATACGTTGCGCTGCTGGCATCGCGCCCTTCCCAGAACAACGCAATGCGGCCCGGCAAGGCATGCCGGTCACAGCACTCGACACAGGCATTGACGGCCTCCAGGTGGCCGTCCAGGGCGCCCGTCACCGTGCGTTGGTAGTCGAAATCAGTCATCGCGGTCAGATAGTCGCGCATCAGCAGAATCCCTCGGTCTTTATTTTTAGGATGGGAACCGTGAACAATCCTGTTGATAATCGCCCTGGGAAGGCTCTGCAACAATGGTCAAACCGCTCAAGCTGAATGACTGCTTTGGCCAATGCGCGATCTTGCCCGAACGCGCCTCAGTCCCAGAGATCGCAACCGGCAGCCAGGTGGCGTTTATCCCTGCTGCTATCTATATTTCACGCACATAAGGAGATGCCCGTGACCACACAAAACCACCACAACACCATCAACAACATCGAATTCAACGTCCACGACATCGCGCGCAGCAAAGGGTTTTATGGCGCCGTATTTGGCTGGACTTTCACTGACTATGGCCCCACCTACACCGAGTTCAGCGATGGCCGCCTGAGCGGCGGTTTCACCACTGGCGAGGACGTGCGCCCGGGTGGCCCGCTGATCATTGTGTATGCCGACGACCTGCCCCGTGCACAGCAGGCAATCGTTGACGCCGGAGGCAAAATCACCCAGCCCGAATTCAAGTTCCCGGGGGGCAGCCGTTTTCACTTCACCGACCTGGACGGCTACGAACTGGCGGTCTGGTCGGCAAACAAATAACTCCGAAAAAAGCCCCGTCGGCGCAACACCGACGGGGCTTTTGCTTGTTGCTCAAAACGTGCAGCCTGGCGTTTACCGTCCCATCGCCCGTGCCGCATCCGCGGTGTACTGGTCAGGCGTGAACTTGCCTTCGTTGAGGATCGGGCCTTTCTTGGCTTCGTTGGTCATGCCGTAGCCGGTGTACTGCCCCGAGTTCAAGTCCATGAAGAACTGCGAACCCGCCTGCCAGGCGCTCATGTCCGGATGGTAGTAGTAGTTGATCATGGCGTGTTTCCACAGCTGCCCACGGGCATCGTAGTTGTCTGCCATCACCGAGTTCCAGGTGTCCTCATCGATAAACAGCACACGCTTGCCGTACACGTGGCGATAGCCTTCTTTCAGGTCCCCTTCCAGCACCCACACACGACGCAGTTCATAACGCATCAGGTCAGGGTTGGGATGGTTGGGCGTGAGCATGTCTGCGTACTTCACCGTGCCTGCGTTGGGCTTGTAGGCGTTGGCCGGGATGTAAACCTCACGCTTGCCGATCAATTTCCAGTCGAAGCGCTCTGGCGAACCGTTGAACAAACGGTCTTCGTCGACGGTCATGGTGCCGTTGGTGCCAATCATCGGCTGGTCATAGCCGTAGCCAGGCAGCAAGCGAACGCGACGGGTGGACGGGCTGTAGCTCCAGGCCTGACGCGGGTTGGTCTGAAAGTCGTAGGGTTCGTGGGAAATGCTGATCACGCCGTTGTCACGGGCAGGTTTGAGCGTCGTGTTGTTGCCCATTGCCTGAATCTTGTCTTCAGTTTTTGGCTCCACCGTCGGGGAGTTGGCCTGTGACAGGCCTCGCGCATAGGCACGGCCCCACCCAATGCTGCCATTGGGCAGTACGGACGCCAGGTCACTGGTTTTTTCTTCGGTCCAGGCGCGCGCCGGGAGCTGGTGGTTCCACAGCACTTCCATGCCGCTTTTAGGGATCGGGAACGGCACCTGGCCCAACCCTTCGATGCCCATGCCATCGTTCACCAGCTTGGCATTCAAGGCGTTGCTCATGACGCGGCGGCACACGTAGTCCGGGTAGCGGAAATCACGATGACCGGTGTAGATGTTCATCTTGTAAGTGGTCGGATAACGCTTGAGCAGCGCTTTCTGGCCCTCGGTCAGCTTGTCTTCGTACTGCGCCATGTTTTGCGCAGTGATCACCAGGATCGGCTTCTCTGCAGCGTAGGGATCAACCGGTTGGTCGCCCGAGAACTTCACATGGTTCCAGCCCGGAACTTCGCCCAGGTACTTGCCGGTGTAGGGCGGGATAGTGCCCGCGGCGTTACCTGCCTGTTCTGCACCTACACAGGTCAGCTCTTTACCCAGTTTGGCCGCTTCTGCGGGAGATACCTGGGCGGATGCCGTGCCGATGGCCGCCACATTGACGGCTATGGCGGCTGCGAGCATTACGCCTGTTCTTGTTATTTTCATGTATTGCCTCCTACGCGAATAAGCTTGCTGAGGGGTATGCGTCCATTCTTCGCCATTCACAGGCGAGTACATCGTCCACAAAGACTATTCAGGCCGTTACCAACAGCTCTTTGAGCAAGCTTTTAAGCATCTTGCCCGACGCATTACGGGCAAACGGCGTGTGCTGGATATGGATCTGCGCAGGGACCTTGAAGCTCGCCAGACGCTGGGCGATAAACCCCCGCACCGTATCCCGGTCCGGGGTTGAGGCCGGGTCGCCACGCACCACCAAAAACACCACTTCGCCCAGCACATCGTCAGGGACGGCAAAGGCTGCGGCTTCAATCACACCGGGCATCTCACAGGCGCAGGACTCGACCTCGGCAGCGGAAATCTTCTCGCCGCCGCGATTGATCAAATCCTTCGCGCGATCCGTGATGTAGAGGAAACCTTCATCATCCAGCAGCCCGATATCGCCGGTGTCGAGCCAGCCATCGCGCAGGGTCTGTGCGCTGGCCTCGGGCAGGTTCCAGTACGCGCTCATCAGCGTTGGCGAGCGCACCCAGATCAATCCACTGACACCGACGGGCAGTGGTCGATCCGGACTGTCGCCGATGCGCACCTCGACAATTGGCAAGGGCCAGCCTGCAGACGCTGGTTTGTAGACAAACTGATCACCGCCAATGGCTGCGCAGATGCCGTTGCTTTCGGTCAGCCCATAACCACTGCCGCCGATTGCCTCGGGTTTGCGCTGGGTCAGGTGTTCCAGCAGGCTGCTGGACGGTGCCGCACCCCCCAGCCCCAGACCAAACAGGCTGGCCGTGTCAGGGCTGCCAAAGCGTGGCGACGTCAGCAGTTGCTGCATCATCACCGGTGCGCCGTTGAACTGGGTGCAGTGCTCATCGCGGATCAGATCGAAGGCTTTTTCCACGTCCCACTTGTACATCAGCAGCAGGCGTCGACCGCTGCGCAAGGCCAGCAAAAACTGCGCATGCAAGCCACTGACATGGAACAGCGGGACTGCCATCAAGGTGGTGGGCGCATAACCGCTGTTAATCACCACACTGATGCGCTGCGGTGAACTGAGCGCGCAAAACGCACCCTGGAACTCCAGCGCCACCAGCGCCTGACAGACTGCGCCGTGGGTCGACAGCACGCCCTTGGCCAGACTGGTCGTGCCCGAGGTGTAGAGAATCATGGCCGGGTCGCTGGCACTGACGGGTTGCACGGGCGTACTCAACGCGGGTGCAGCCAGCAGGTCTTCCAGGCGCTGGCAGTGTTCCTCCAGCGGCGCGTCTTCACGCAGGCCAACCACAATGGTTGCCAGCCCTTGATCACGCAGGTCAGCGGCAAGCAATTGCAAGCGAGGCTCGTCGCACAGCAACAAGCACGCACCGCTGTCCTGCAGGCCATGAAACAGCTCGTCACGCAGCCCCCAGCTGTTGAGCGGCACACACACCGCACCGCATCGCTGGATGGCTGCAAACGCGACCAGCCAGGAGGGCTGATTACGCATGGCAATCGCGACGCGATCGCCTTTGTGCAGACCAAAGCGCTGCACCAACTGCCCGGCCAGTCGATCCACCTGATCGAAAAACTGACTGAACGTCAGTCGCTGCTGCTCCCACACCAGAAACTCGCGGTCAGCATGCACCCGGCCACTGTCGATGGCGGCCCAGACGCTGGCTGCTGTGTGTCGAAAATACTTCGGCCCGCCTTCTGGCGGCGTGACGACTTCAAAAGGCGAGCCCACCCCCACCAACTGCTGCCAGGCGCTCTGCCATTGCTCAAGTTTCATCTTGTTATTCTCCTGACTCGAACCGTTCACAACAGGCTCAAGCGTGCGCGTGCGCCAGTTCCAGGGCGCCATAGCGCTCGCAGTGAAAATCGGCATCGCCCAGGGTTGCCTGAGCCACCCGGATACGCTTGAGGTACAAGCCCACATCCAGCTCATCGGTGACGCCAATGCCGCCGTGCATCTGCACCGCTTCATTCGCGACCTTGATCGCCGTCTGCCCGGCCTTCCACTTCGCCAGACTGGCCAGGCGCTGACGCTCGACCTCGCTCAGGCGTGTATCGTCCAGCGCTGCCAGCCCGGCCATCACCGCGCTGCGCGCCAGTGCCAGGTCGACATACAGCTGCGCCGCACGGTGTTGCAGGGTCTGGAAAGAGCCAATGGCCACATCAAACTGGACGCGGGTCTTGAGGTAATCGAGGGTCATCGCGAAGAGTTTTTCAGACATGCCGAGCATCTCGGCAGCCAGGCACACTCGACCGCGATCCAGCGCAATAATCAACGCAGGCATGGCAGATCCGGCCTCGCCGAGCAGTGCTTGCGGCCCGACCTGTACCTGATCCAGCTGCAACCGTGCATGGTTGCGCGAGTCAATCAGCGGTAACGCAACCACAGTGAGGCCCGCAGCGTCGGCCGGTATCAGAAACAGGCTGATACCCTGGGTGCCCGTGCGTGCTGCCACCAGATAACCGTCGGCACCGAGCCCGTCGATCACACAATATTTATCCCCGGTCAGGCTGTAGCCATCGCCATTGGGCACGGCTTGCAACGAGACCTTTTGCGGGTTGTGACGCGCGTTTTCGTCCAGCGCCAGCGCCAAGCGCCGCTCACCGCTGATGGTCGTCGACAGCCAGCAATCCTGTTGCTCGGCATTGCCCTGCAGGTGCAGCAAGGAACCGCTGAGCACTACGCTGGAGAGCAGCGGCGAGGCGCTGAGCGTGCAACCGATGGATTCAAAGACAGGGCCCAGGCCCATGCAACCGAAGTCCAGCCCGCCGAGGTTTTCGGGGAACGGTATAGCGCTCCAGCCCAACGCCACTGCGTCTTGCCACAGTCGCGAGTCAAAACCATCGGGCTGGGGCTCATCGCGCAAGGCGCGCTGGCGGGACACCGGGCTGCGCGCCGCCAGGAACTCGCGGGCGCTGTCGGCCAACATCCGTTGATCATCGTTATAAAGCAGGTTCATGGTGGGTTTCCTTACTTCACATCAGGCAGGCCGAGGACCCGCTTGGCAATCACGTTGAGCTGGATTTCTGAGGCACCGCCAGAAATGGTCAGGGCGAAGCTGTTGAGCCAGCCACGGGTGATGGCCTGCTCCTGGGGGCTGAACGCCTCCTTGTCCCAGCCCAATGCGTGATAACCCATGACATCCAACAGCACTTCGAACTTGTCCCGTTCCTGTTCGGTGTGGACCAGTTTCATGATCGACATCAGCCCACTGACGTCTTGCCCGGCGCGGGCTTCTTCACCCATGCGCTGTACGGTCAGGTTGTAGCTGTGCTCGTCCATGGCACAGGCCACAGCCCGCGCCACCAGCGCCGATTCGCTTTGCCCCGCAGGTTCGGGCAAGTACTGGCCGACCAACGACAACAAGTGAAAGTGCGTCGGCAGGCTGAACTCGCCGAATTTGGACATGGCTTTGCGTTCGTGCTGCAACAGGCGCTTGGCCAAGTTCCAGCCGCCGTGCAACGGGCCAATCAGCTGGCTTTTCGGGACTTTGACTGCATCGAAGAACACCTGGCAGAACGCAGATTTGCCGCTGATCAAATCAATCGGCGCAACGCTCACCCCGGGGCTTTTCATGTCGAGCACGATCAGGCTGATGCCCGCGTGCTTGCTGGCGGCGGGATTGGTGCGGACCAACGCATACATCCAGTCCGACTTGTCTCCGTACGAGGTCCAGATTTTGCTGCCATCAACTACAAAATGATCGCCAGCATCCCGGGCGGCGGTTTTCAGGCTCGCCAGGTCAGAGCCGGCATTGGGCTCGGAGAAGCCCTGGCACCAGCGCACTTCACCGCGAGTCATCGGGGTGAGCAGGTCTTTCTTTTGCGCTTCGCTGCCGAACTCCAGCAGCACCGGGCCAAGCATCCAGATGCCCAGATTGATTTGTGGCGGGCGGCACTTCAGGCGGCGCAGCTCACTTTCGAGCACGGCGTTATATTCCGCGCTCAGCCCTGCACCGCCATATTCGGCAGGCCAGTCCGGGCAGAACCAGCCCTTGTCGCGCATGCGCTCAAACCACAGCTGGGCATCGGCATTGGGGAACTCGACATCCCTTGCACCCCATACCAACTCGCCTTCAGGAATCGCCTTGCGCTGGGAGGGTGGACAGTTGGCCTCAAGCCAGCTGCGGGTTTGCTCTCTGAACTGGTCAATGGTGTTCATGTTATTTCACCTGTAAATAAAGATCCCCGTAGCAGCTGCAGAGCTGCGCGAGGCTGCGTCCGGGGACGAAGTCCTCGTCAACCCTGCACACTCGATGTATCTGAAACACCGTGTTGAATGGTTTTGCGGCCGCTTCGCAGCCGGACGCGGCCTCGTTCAACTCGTCCGCTGCTACAAGACCTCTATTAACGCTGGGTACGGGGCATGCCCAGGCCGAATTGGGCTATCAGCTCGCGCTGGATTTCATTGGTGCCGCCACCAAACGTCAGGGTCACGCTGGCACGTACTTCGTACTCCAGGTCGCCCTGCAACAACGACGCCGCCGAACCGCCGCGCACCAGACCATTGGCACCTACGATGTTGCTCAACAGGCGCAGAATCTCGATCGCCGATTCGGAGCCGTAGACCTTGGTGGTCGAGGCCAGCGCCACGTCCATGCGCTCACGCTCAAGATCAGCGGCAATGCGCAGGTTGATCAGGCGCATGGCTTCCAGCCTTGCGTAACACTGCGCCAGACCTGCGCGCACCCAGGCTTTATCGGTGGCACGCACGCCGTTTTCATCCGTTTCCCTGGCCCACATCAGCACCCGGCGAAACAGCCCGACAACCTTGTCCGACCAGGCACCCAGGCCCAGCCGCTCGTGGTTCAGTTGGGCGGTGATCAGCTTCCAGCCACCGTTCAGCTCGCCCACCAGCATGTCTTGGGGCACCCGGACGTTATCGTAGTAGGTAGCCGCAGTCGGGTTGCTCGTGGTCGGGATCACCGTGGTCGAGAAGCCTTGCGCCTGGGTGTCGAGAATCAGGATCGACACGCCCTTGTGCCGTGGTCGTTCTGGATCGGTACGCGCCGCCAGCCAGATGTAATCCGCCGACTCGGCACCCGAGGTCCAGAGCTTGTTGCCATTGACCACAAAACTGTCGCCTTCAAGGCGGGCCGTGGTTTTGAGCACCGCCAGGTCGCTGCCCGCATCCTGTTCGGAGTAGCCGATGGCAAAGATGATTTCGCCCGCAGCGATGCCCGGCAAGAATTTGGCCTTTTGCAATTCGGTGCCGTGAGCCATCAGCGCAGGCCCAACAGTGCTGATGGTCACAAACGGCAGCGGCGCCCCGGCAATGTTCGCTTCTTCAAAGAAGATGAACTGCTCGGTGGGGCCGTAGCCCTGCCCGCCGTGCTCCTTGGGCCAGCCCACGGCCAGCCAGCCGTCGCGCCCCATCTGGCGGATGGTGTCGCGGTACAGTTCGCCGCCCTCTTTGCCACGCAATTGCTCACGCAACTGCGGGGTCATCAGGTTTTGGAAGTAGTCCCGCACCTTCAGGCGCAGGGCGTGTTGTTCAGGCGTGAGGTCGACGAACATTCAGGCTGCTCCCAGAATCAGGCCGCTGGTAGGAACACCCGTGCCAGCAGTCACCAGCACGTTTTCCACATTGTCGACCTGGTTGACCGCACTGCCACGCACCTGGCGCACCGCTTCAGCCACGCCGTTCATGCCGTGGATATAAGCCTCGCCCAGTTGCCCGCCGTGGGTATTGATCGGGAACTTGCCGCCACGGGCATGGTGCCCGGCTCGGATGAATTCCTTGGCTTCGCCACGCTCGCACAGGCCGAACTCTTCGAGCTGCGGCAGTACAAACGGGGTGAAGTGGTCGTAGATGACCGCGGTTTGCAGCGCCTCCGGGCCCAGGCCCGACTGGCGATACAGCTCCTTGGCGACCACGCCCATTTCCGGTAGCCCGGTAATGTCGTCGCGGTAGAAGGAGGTCATGATCTGCTGGCCCGACGTGATCCCCTGGGAGCCGGCCTTGATCATCACCGGCTTCTGGCGCAGGTCCTTGGCACGCTCGGCCGAGGTAATCACCATCGCCACCGCACCATCGGATTCCTGGCAGCAATCGAGCAAATGCAACGGCTCGCAGATCCAGCGCGAGGCCTGGTGTTCTTCCAGAGTGATCGGCTTGCCGTAAAAGAACGCCGCCGGGTTGGTGGCGGCAAAGTCACGCACCGCCACCGCCACGCGACCGAAGTCTTCAGAGGTGGCGCCGTAGGTGTGCATGTAGCGCTGGGCAAACATGCCGACCCATGAAGCCGGGGTGTGCAGGCCGTGGGGCATGTACCAGCCGTAGTTGACGTTTTCGAAGATCGGCGTGGAAGCAAAGCCGTAGCTGCCGCTGCCGAAGCGATACCACGAGCGCTCGTTCATGGCGCGGTAGACCACCACCACTTTGGCCACACCTGTGGCGACGGCCATGGCCGCGTGCATGATCGGCGCGCAGGCCGCACCACCACCGTGGGGTACCTGGGAGAAGAATTTGACGTCCTTGCAACCCAGCAAGCGGGCGATCTCGTATTCCGGGACTTTGTCCACCGAGTACGAGCTGAAACCCTCAACCTCGGACGGGTCGATACCCGCGTCTTTCAACGCAGCCAACGTGGCTTCAAGCGCCAGGCGCAATTCGGTGCGCCCGGAGTTTTTCGAAAATTCGGTCGCGCCCAGGCCAACGATGGCAGCGCTGCCGGAAAGTGTCGATTGCGTCATGTGTGCTGTCTCCCGCGATCAGGGCAGAACCAGCGCGACCGTTCCGGTCACGTGGTTGCCCATGGAATTTTTGCCGCTGAGGGTGATTTCCACCGTGCGGGTGGCGGCGTCCAGGCCGGTAACCGCGCCATTGAACGTCATGCTGTCGCCGGGGTAGTTCGGCGCGCCAAGCTTGATTTTCAGCGAGGCAAAACGTGCCTCAGGGCCAGCCCAACCTTCGACATACCGCTGCACCAGCCCATTGGTGGTGAGGATGTTCATGAAGATGTGCGGTGAGCCCAGGGCCTGAGCGGCGTTCAGGTCATGGTGGCCGGGGAAGTAGTCGCGGGTGGCGATAGCGCCGCCGGTGACCAGGCCCACGGTGATCGGGATCGCCAGTTCCGGCAGGGTTTCGCCGGGGCGCACGTCGTCAAAGCGCTTGGTGTTCTGCAAGGTCATATTTCCATCCCAGCTTGTCGTTATGGCTCAGCCAGTCGCCGAGGCGTTCCAGGCAGGCTGGCGATCCTCCCAGGGCACAGCCCAAAGCGCGGCTCCAGTAGAGAAAGCGATGCATCGGGTACGTCAGGTCGACGCCGATACCGCCGTGTACGTGCTGGGCGTTGTGCCCAATCACATGCCCCGCTTCACAGGCCTGCCAGGCGGTGGCCAGTGCTTCGCTCGGCGCAGGCAGACCGGCATCCAGGCGGTAGCACAATTGCCACAGGCAGCTGCGCAGGGCTTCGAGGGCGATATGGGCGTTGGCCATGCTCATTTGCACGGCCTGAAAGCTGCCGATGCTGCGTTCAAACTGACGACGCTCGGTGACGTACTCCACGGTGCGGCGGATCTGTTCGGCGCTGACCCCCAGTTGCAGCGCAGCCAGCGAGGCGATGGCCCGTGGCTCCAGCCAGCCGAGTGCGGCTGCGGGGAGCAATTGCCCGGTGCTGATCAGCAGCCCGTCGATGTGTAAATCGGCAACCGCCTCACCGTGAGTCATGCGACCGGGTACAGGCTTGACGGCTTTGTTTGCCAGTTCGACCAACGCCAGCCGGGCTTGCCCTTCGACCGTCACCAGCAGCAGGGCCGCTTGCGACTGTTCAGCCAGCGCCAGCGCACCGACATGACCGCTCAAGCACCATCCGCCGTCCACAGATTGAGCGTGCAACCCAATGCCCCGGGCGTTGTACAAACCACTCAAGTCCAGGGTCAGCAGCGCCTTGCCCGCTGCAGCGTCAACCGCCCACGACTGCAAGGAAGGGTCGGCAAATTGCGCCAGCGTGGCGGCCGCCAGTTGATGACGCCACAACGGCACTTGCCCCAACGCCTGACCCTGGGCCTGCAGTACGAGCATCAACTCGGTCATGCCCAGTCCGCTGCCACCCTGCGCTTCAGGGATGGCCAGGGCTTGCAGGCCGGTCTCTACACACAGCTGCCACAGCGGCTCCATGTAGGCCTGCTCGCGGGTGTCGAACTGACGCAAGCGGTCATCGGTGCAATAGTCGGCAAACACACTGCCGGCCATTTCTGCGATGGCGCCTTGGTCTTCGGTGAATTCGAAATCCATGCTGCCCTCCCCTTACTCGACCACAGGCCGGAACATGGGCAAGGTCAGCTCGCCGTCGAAGGTCTGGAATTCAAGCTGCAAGGGCTGGCCAATACTCAGCTCTTCGCGCTTGACGCCTGTAAGCCCGGCCACCAGACGCACGCCCTCTTCCAGCTCGATCAGGCCGATCGGGTTGGGATGGTCGAACGGTGCCACTTCGGGGTAATGCATGATCACAAACGAATAGAGGCTGGCACGGCCGCTGGCCTGCACGCTGTCCCAATCGAACGAGTGGCATTCGATGCACACGGGAGCAGGAGGATGGCGCAGAGTCTGGCACTGGGTGCAGCGCTGGATCAGCAACTTGCCCGCATCACAGCCTTCCCAGAAGAAACGGGTGTCATCACTCATGCCCGGCTTGGGACGCTTGACTGCCGGGGCTGCCTCGACCTTGGCCGGTGCTTCTTTGGCCGCGTGGTTGTTGGCCGGACGGAACTTGAATACGCGAAACAGCAACTGCCCCACCGCTTCGTCGCCACTTTTGTGTTCAACGAAGTAGTTCATCACCAGGGTGACGAAAAAACCTGTGCCCAGGCCGGTGGTTTTCTCGTCGCCTACCGAGTCCAGCCGGGTGGTGTAGTAGAGTTTTTCCCCCGGACGCAGATTGCGTTCGAAGGTCAGCTCGGAGTTCACCGCGACCACGGATGCATAGCCATAAGACTCAATCAGCTTGAGCACTTCATAGGGGTTTTCGGTGGTCGAGCCCGGTGCGTAGTTGTTCAGGTGGAAGCCTTCCATGCACCACACCTGCAACATCGCAGGCGGTGCCACCAGCCCGTCCTGAGCGCTGATGGCGGCAAAGGCCGGATCGGTGTAAAGCGGGTTGTCCACGCCCATGATCTCGCACCATTGGCGGATCATCGGGGCGTTGACTTCGTCCCAGGCGTAGACGCGACCATACTCACGCCCCACCAGGGCGCGCACGTCGGTTAGCAATTGAGAATCAGCCAAGTTCGTCTCCTGCGTGTCAAGTGCAGCAACCCGGTGGTCGCCGCTGAAGGTCGTCAATGCGCAGCGCTCAGAAATGCCGGCCGTTCGCCGCCGCCGTGCAACAACAGATTGCAGCCGCTGGCATAGCCGGCCATGGGCGAGGCGATAAACAGGCAGGCGTTGCCGATGTCTTCCGGCAACGCCATGCGCCCGGCCGGAATACCGGCACTGACGGCTGCGATGCCTTGTTCGTCGCCGTAATGCAGATGCGCCTGTTCGGTGCGTACCAGCCCCGGACTGACCGCGACCACCCGCACCTTGGGCGCCCACTCCACGGCAAGGGATTGCACCAGCGCCAATACCCCGGCCTTGGCCGCGCCATAAGCCGCGGTGCCAGGGGATGCGCGCAAGGCGCTGATGCTGCCGATAAACACGATGCAGCCGCCTTCGGCCTGTTGCTGCATCAAGGCGTTGGCCTGTTGCGCAACATTCAAGGGGGCGATGAGATTGAGGCGAATAATGCCTTCGTGGAAACGTGGCGAAGCGCTGCCAGCCTCTGCTGGCGGGCTGCCCCCGGCATTGTTGATCACCACATCGAGACGACCGAAGTCAGCGCGAATGCCCTCGAACAATGCCTTGAGCGATTCCTGGTCGCGCACATCGCACGCCATGAAAATCGCCTGCGTCGAGCCTGCCCCGGGCAACATTTCAGGTGTTGTCCTGCCACACACAATCACCTGTGCCCCGGCTTGCAGAAAGCTGCGGGCGATACCGGCGCCGATGCCTTTTGTACCGCCGGTGACCAGCACCACTTTACCGCTGTAGTCCAGCCCTGAGAGTTGGCCCATGACATGCTCCTTTTCTACTGATGGAGCCACTCTAGGGGCAATCCGGGGGCTGCTCGTCGTCTGAACGGACGATGAAGCGCAACCGGGTGAACGCAACAATCCAGCGCACGCTGTGGTGACAGCCCCTGTTAACGAGGAACCCCATGTCAGACCCATCTGCCGCGCCGGTATTGCTTGAATTCCCGACCCCGGGCGTGGCCTTGCTGCGCCTTAATCGCCCCCAGGCCACCAACGCCCTGAGCCTTGAGTTGCAAGGGTTGTTGTCACGCTATTTCACGGAACTGGCGCACAACCCTGACGTGCGCTGCATCCTGCTGACTGGCGGTGACAAAGTGTTTGCCGCTGGCGGCGACATCAACAGCATGGCCGGGGTCGGCCCGATTGATATTTACCAGCGCCATACCGAGCGGGTCTGGGCGCCGATTCAGCATTGCCCCAAACCGGTCATTGCTGCGGTGTGCGGCTATGCCTATGGCGGTGGTTGCGAGCTGGCGATGCTGGCCGACATCATCGTGGCCGGGCGCAGTGCCAAGTTTTGCCAGCCCGAGATACGCATCGGCATCATGCCGGGCATCGGCGGCACCCAGCGGCTGGTACGTGCCGTGGGCAAGGCCAAGGCGATGCGCATGGCCCTGACCGGGCAGCCAATTACGGCTGAAGAGGCCTGGGTTTCGGGGTTGGTGAGTAACGTGGTCGATGATGACCAGGTACAGGCTTATGCCCTGGAGATGGCCCAGTTGATCGCCGCTATGCCCCCGCTGGCTGCCGAGCAAATCAAGGAAGTGATACTGGCGGGCGTGGACGCACCGCTGGAGACCGGGCTGGCCCTTGAGCGCAAGGCCAATGCGCTGCTGTTTGCATCCAGGGATCAAAAAGAAGGGATGCAGGCATTTATCGAGAAACGTGCAGCGCGGTTTGAAGGGCATTGAGCGGCGCGCCCCTGTAGTCGCTGACGAGTCGTGCGAGGCTGCGTTCGATCGCACAGCGGTCGCAAAACAGGTACACGCGCAGTGCCTGATTAACCGTGCAGGCCGATTTCACGACTGCTACGTCGCAATGGCGCACCAAGCCGAACGCAGCCTCGCACGACTCGTCAGCGACTACAGGTCGTGAATGCAACCCACCAACCAGGCCGGCCGCAGGCCGGCCGGTCGGCCGCCTCGGCGGGCAGTGCTTTTGATCTGCCCGCCCCTTCGGGAGGCCGAGTGGAGGTTCTGCGCAGTGGGTCGATCGGCATGGATACCGGGAGAGCCGTGTTGGGCCAGGGATGGCCCGTCACGGCGGGCCCACGGAGCGAAACCATCATTTCAGTTAACCGCAAATGCCGGATATGTACCCCGTGTGCCAGTTGTTTTGCGATGCACCCGCACCTATGCCGAGTCCATATCCATTCGATATGTCAGCTGACGAGTGAAACGAGGCTGCGCAGGACGCCTACAGCAACCCCGCCCGCAACTCATTCTTCGCCACTTTGTTCGACGCATTCACCGGCAGCGCCTCATAAAACCGCACCATCCTGGGAACCTTGTAGTTGGCCATATGCTCACGGGCCCACAGGATCAGCCCGGCTTCATCCAGCGCCTGACCATGACGCAACACCACGCAGGCACACCCCACCTCCCCCATGCGCTCGTCAGGTACTCCGATCACCGCCACCTGGGCAATCGCCGAATGCTCTATCAACCCGGCTTCGATTTCCGCCGGGTAGCAATTGAATCCGCCCACGATAAACATGTCTTTGAGCCGGTCGGTGATGCGCAAGTTGCCCGACGCGTCCTGCTCGCCAATGTCGCCTGTGTGCAACCAGCCTTCACTGTCGATGGTTTCAGCCGTGGCGTGCGGGTCTTCGAAATACCCCTTCATCACGTGAAAACCACGCAGGCAGATTTCCCCCGTACTGCCCGCCGGCAATGCCCGGTTTTGCGGGTCGCGAATGCTCACTTCGGTCCCCGGGATCGCCCGGCCACTGGTGCCGGCAATAACCGTCGCAGCGTCGCCCGGGTCACAGATGGTCGCCAGGCCGCCGCACTCAGTGAGGCCATAGGCGGTGGTGACGACCGAGAAGCCCAGTTCGCGACGCATGCGCTCGATCAGGATCGGTGGAATGGTCGCCGCGCCCGTGACGGCAATGCGCAGGCTCGACAGATCGGTTTCAGCCAGCTTGGGATGGGCCAGCATCGACAGGTACAAGGTCGGCGGCCCCGGCAGCACGCTGATGCGCTCAGCCGCAATACGCTGGAACACCGCTTCGGCATCGAACACCGGATGGGGCAGGATCGTCGCGCCCGCCAGCAGGCACGTCAGCCAGCCCGCCTTGTAGCCAAAGGCATGAAAAAACGGGTTGATCACCAGGTATCGGTCACCGGCCTGCAGACCGATCACTTTCACGTACTCGCTAAAGGCCCGGATATTCTGCCCGTGAGCGCTCATCACGCCCTTTGGCTTGCCGGTGGTGCCGGAAGTGAACAGCAAGTCGCTCAGATCATCAGCGCCCACCCCGGATGCCCGCAACAGCGCTGCCGATTCACTGATGGCCGTACCCAGGGCCAGAAAGCCGTTCCAGTTCAGGCCCTGGGAACTGCCAGCCGTGGTTTCGCCCAGCAGGACCAGACACTCAAGGCTCGCCGGACGACAGGGCGCCAGCATCGCCAGATAATCAGTCCCCAGAAACTGCGGCTGCACGAATAACACCCTTGCCCCGCTACGCTGCAGGATATCCGCAGCTTCACTGCCTTTCATGCGGGTGTTGATCGGCACCATCACCGCGCCCGCACAGTGGATGCCCAATGCAGCGATGATCCAGTCCCGCCCGTTAGGTGCCCATATCGCCACCCGATCGCCCTTGCCGATGCCCTGGGCCATCAGGCTGCGGGTTACGGCCAGGGCCAGGCCCGGCAGTTCGCTGTAGTCGGTGCAGGTCCCATGCTCTTCAATGGCGGTACGCCCGGCATGGTGCTGCGCGGCACTGAGCAGTAATTGTGGAATCGAGCAGGGCAGGATCTGTTGCAGGCTGGAAGTCATCAGGCACTCGTCTGGCAGATTATTCGGGAAAGCACACACGCAGTTGTTCGCTGTTGGGCACTGATTGGCACGCCAGCACCCAGCCGTCGTTCAGTTCTTGTTGGTCAAGGGCATCGTTGCGCAGCATCTCTACACTGCCGCGCTCAACCGTACACATGCAGGTCGCGCAGGAACCCACCAGGCATGAACTGGGCGGTTTCAACCCCGCGCGCTGCATGGCGTTGAGCAGCGTTTCGCCTTCAGCACAGGGTACTTCGAACTCTTCACCGTCAAGGCGAACCGAAAGCTGGCTGCCAATCACATCGGTGTTGACCGGGCCCGGGGCCGCCACGCTGCCTTCTTCAGGCAACGACACAAACCGCTCGACGTGGATGCGCCCGTGGTCCATGCCGATGTCATGCAAGGCGCTGACAGCAGCGTCCATGAACGGGCCAGGCCCGCAGATATAGGCCTGGGCATGAACAAATGGCAGGGCCATCTGCGCAAGTTGCGCCACGCCAGGAATACCCTGTACCGAGTCCAGCCAGTGAATCACCTGCAAGCGCTGGGGGTAGGCACTGGCCAGGGCTTTGAGCTCAGCCGCAAAAATCACCGACGCTTCATCACGGTTGGCGTAAACCAGCAGAATCCGGCCTGTACCGGCAATCAAGGCCGAGCGCAGGATCGACAGCACCGGAGTCACCCCGCTGCCGCCACCAAACAGCACAAAGTCATCGTCAAAATGCCGAGGGACAAACACCCCGGCCGGGGCCAGCACCTCAAGTTGATCGCCTTCGCGCACGTGCTCGCACAACCAGTTGGAAGCACGCCCGTCCCGGACTTGCTTGATCGTTACGCGCAACGGTTCGTCTTGCAGCGGCGTGCTCGACAGCGAATAGCAACGCGGCAACCAGCCGCCTTCGAAGGGTACGCGCAAGGTCAAGAACTGCCCGGGCTTGTAGGCAAACTGTTCACGCAGGGCCAACGGAACGTCGAACACCAGGGATCTGGAGTCCGCCGTTTCAGTCACGACTTGCGCCACACGCAGGGAGAAATACGCAGGTTGGGTCATATCAGATACTCATCACAAACGGGCTACTTGCGCTCATGGGGTCACCTTGGTGGTTTCTGTGGGAGCGGGCTTGCTCGCGATGGCATCACTGCGCTCATCGATGGAAACCGCGCCGCCTGTATCGCGCACAAGCCCGCTCCCACACGAGGCAGCCAGCCCCGCACGGCGGCCCGAAAACACGCAGTCAGCCAGCGACAGTCCGCTGATGTAGAGGTGTGACGCCACGCCGATGGCTGTGCGCCCCGCACTGAACAGGCCCGCAATCGGCTGGCCTTGTGCGTCCAGGACTGCGCCATTTGATTCATCCACCTTAAGGCCGCCCAACGTCAGCGCCCCCAAGGGGAATATCGGGTTGCCAACGCTGATATCGCAGGCATAAAACGGCCCTTTGTCCAGCACCTGACGGCTGCCTTCAGACTTGCCAAAGGGATCCGGTGCGTCGCCTCGGGCACCGGCGTTGTAGGCGCGCAATGCACCACTCAACTCCCCGGCCTGCATGCCACAGGCCGTCGCCAACTGGTCAGGGTTGTCGCCCTTGCGGACCTTGAGCAGCATCAAGGCCAGCGCCGGCAAGGTCTGGAACCACCAATAGCCCCCAAACAGCGCCTGGCGGATCGCCTGTTTGCGCAAGCGCGCATCCATTACCAGCCAGGCCTGCCCCCCCTGCTCTTCGCATAAAGGCTGGCCTAGGGTGGCGCCGTAGACTTCTTCGTTGCAAAACCGTTGGCCGAGGGTGTTGACCACGATGCCCTTGGGCCAACAGTGCGGCGGGTTGATAAAGCGCCAGGCCGATACCCGGCTCAAACGCTCGCTTCTGGCACCCACCGACTGCCCCAGCAGCAGGCCGCTACCATCGCAACCGGTCGCGCCGACCTTGAAATTGCGGCGAAAGTTGGGCGCATAATCGCGGATCAGTCCGCGGTTGAAGATAAACCCCCCGGTACTGAGAATGACGGCGCGCCTGGCCCGGATCAGCACCGGCTGCCCATGATCGCGCTCCAGCTGGCTGACTTTTTGCCGCAGGCGATCGCAGTAGCCGGGGGCGAAATTTTGCAGGCGCTCGGCCCGTGCCGCCAGGCGTGCATGCAAGCGCGCTTCGCGACTGCCCTCGGGCAAGCTCCAGAACTCGGCGCCAACCACGCGCCCGCTGGCATCCACCACCAAACGCCGGGCAGCGGATTGCAGCAAGGGTTGCACTCCGTCACGCAGGCAGGCGGCTTTCAAGTGGGCGTACAACACCGCGCCGCACTGGCCCTTGCCTACGGTGCGATGACCCCGTGGCGCCGGGGGTTGATCACCGCCGTGGGAGGGCACCAGCTCATTGCCCGAGTAATACAGGAAGTAGCCATCGGACGGGTATGAGGTCTTGCCCCCCGGCGGCATGCTATGGCCGTAGCGGGCACCGTGACTCTCAAGCCAATCGAGGTTGCTGACGCTGTCGTCGCAAAATTTTTGCAGGGTGGCATCGCTGATCACACCCCGGGTTTCGTGCTTGAGGTAGTCGAACATCGCTTGCGTGCTGTCGTTGAACCCTGCGGCCTGCTGGTGCCGAGTCCCACCGCCTGCATACACCACGCCTCCACTCTTGGCACTGGCACCGCCACCGGTAAAGCGGTCGGCCACGATCACATGGGCGCCATTGCTTATGGCCTCCAGCGCGGCGCAGGCGCCTGCCGCGCCCCAGCCGATCACCAGCACGTCGCAGGTGTCTTGCCAGTCCCGCGCGGTCAGTCGTTCGGCCTGCAAGGGCGCGAGGATCTTGCTGTTGCTGGAGCTGCTCTGCGCCCGGCTCATGACAGTGCCCGTACCCGGGCGCTGGCGGTTGCCGACACGCTGCTGGCGATATGGTTGGCAGCGATGTAGCCGAAAGTCATTGCCGGGCCCAGGGTGCCACCGGCACCGGGGTAGCTGATGCCCATCACCGATGCCGAGCAGTTGCCGATGGCATACAGGCCAGGGATTGGCTGGCCGTCTTCTCGTACGACCTGAGCGTGCTGGTTGGTCAGCAATCCGCCCTTGGTGCCGATATCTCCGGCATCCAGGCGCATGGCGTAATACGGGCCTTTGCGTAACGGTGCCAGGCACGGGTTGGGCTTGATATTGCTATCGCCATAGTAGCGATCGAACACGTTGCCACCGCGATCGAAGTCAAGATCGACCCCGGTTTGGGCGTAGCTGTTGATTTTTTGCACGGTGCTGCTCAAGCCCTGGGCATCGACCCCGATTTGCATGGCCAGCGCGTCCAGGCTGTCGGCCTTCCAGTACACGGTATTGAGCCATTCCTTGCGCAGACGGCTGTCGGGGACCACCTGGGCCGGCATCAACGGGCCCATGGCGTAGTGAAAACGGAAGTGACCATCGAAGATCACCCACGACGGCACCGAGCGGCCGCCAGTCTTGCGGTTGTCTGTGTACATGGCGTCGACGAACTCCAGGTACGGCGCCGCTTCGTTGACAAAGCGATGCCCCAGGCTGTTGACCACAATGGCCCCCGGAAACGCCCGTTCGGCAAACACGCCACGGGGTTTTTCCTCGCCTGGCACGGCAATGGTGGGAGCCCACCAGGCCCAGTCCATCAGCGCCGTGGCCGCACCGATATTGAGTCCCGCCTCAAGTGCGGCCCCGGTGTTGTTGCCCGGTGGCGTAGCGCTCCAGCTGGCCCGGGTGGGTTGCGGCAGGTATTTCTCGCGCAGGGTTTGATTCTGCTCAAAGCCGCCGGAGCCAAAAATCACCCCACGGCGGGCCTTGAGTTCCAGGACTTTGCCACCCGTTGCAACCTTGATCCCGCTGACCCGATCACCGTCGAGCAACACGTCCTGAAAGTCAGTGTTGAGCCATAACGGCACGTTGCGATCCATCAGGGAACGGCGCAACGACGCCACCAGGGAGCTGCCCAGTGCGGCGCGGCGGTCGTATTTGCTTTTGCGGCGCCATTTGAAGTCGAGTTTGTAGCGGGCCATCAGCCTGAAAATCAGCCATTGCCAACCAAAACTGCGGGCCATGGCCTTGTGCGCGTCGCGGGCCGTCCAGGCAATGCGCCCCATCAGCAGGGTCGACGGCGAAGGCTTGCGCAGGTTGGGCAGCTCTTCAGCCAGCAGGCTGGTGTCGAATAGCTCCGGGTCCAGGGTGCGACCACCTGGCAAGGCGCCGGGCAGTTGCGGGTAGTAATCGGGGTATTTATCGGCCACGGCGTAACGCACGCGGCTGTTGTCGGTGAGCTTTTTGATCATCGGCGCGGCGTTGTCCAGATACGCCTGCAACCGCTGTGGATCACCGTGCTCGCCGGTGGCGGCCTTGAGGTATTGCAGGGACAGCTCAGGGCTGTCCTGCCCGCCAATGGCGGCAAAATAATGGTTGTTCGGGATCCAGATACCGCCGCCGGAAATCGCCGAGGTGCCGCCATATTTATCGCTTTTTTCGACAATCAGAACCGACAGGCCCTGATCAGCCGCAAACAGGGCCGAGGTCATGGCGCCGGCGCCGGAGCCGACAACAATTACGTCATAGCTGGACTGAGACTGATCGTGAGCCGTCATTATTGTTATGCCTTGCGCTGAGGTCAGAGGTTGATTACCGGGTCACAGAATTGACCCGATCAGACAAAAGGGTCCGCGTTGGGCATGCCCAGCTGTACAAGACCGTAACTGCGGCGGTAAGCCGCCTCGTTGTTGGCGATATGCCCGCGAGCCTGGTGCAGGTCACGGAAGTAACGCGCCACCGGATTGGTGTTGTACAAGCCCGAAGCGGCCATGCAGCGCAGCAGGTCACTGACCCGATCGGCGCAGACGTTGGTCACGTGGGAGGACTGATAGCGATACAACAGACGGGTCTCGACATCCGGGTATTCCCCGGCTGCGGCCAGTGCCAGCAGGTGCCCGTAGTTGCGCATCAGCACCAGCTTGAGCGAGTCGACGGTGATGATTGCTTCGGCCACGGCCGCCTGGGCCGCCGGGTCTTCGGCGGTTTTGGCGCCGTGCTTGCCAATGTGCTTTGCCGCGTTATCGCGAAACTCGTTGATGGCCCCTTGCAAGGCACCAAGGGCCGACGTCGATACGGCGCGGGCAAACACCTGGGCAAACGGGATCGAGTACATCGGGTTGGTATTGACCAGGCGCCCCGGCGTAGCTTCGATGCTGAAGTTATTGGTGCGCTGGACCCGGTGGGCCGGGACAAAAACGTCTTCGACAACGATGTCGTGGCTGCCGCTGCCACGCAGGCCCAGCACGTCCCAGTTCTGTTCGATGCGATAGTCGCTGGCCGGAATCAGGAAGGTGCCGTGTTCGGTAGGGCCCGTTTCGTCTTGCGGCACGATGCCCCCGAGCAGGCACCACTGTGCATGCTGGCTGCCACTGGAAAAACCCCAGCGTCCGCTGACCTGAAAACCACCCTTGACCGGCGTGACCTTGGCCACCGGCATGTAGGTGGAAGCCACCAGCACGGAGCTGTCCTCGCCCCAGACATCACGCTGGGCCTCCATCGGGTAACGCGCCAGTTGCCACGGATGCACACCCACCACGCCAAAGACCCAGGCCGTGGACATACAGCCTTCAGCCAAGGTCATCTGGATTTCAAAAAAGGTGCGCAGATCGACTTCATGACCGCCCCAGATCTTGGGCTGCAGGGCACGAAACAAACCGGCTTCTTGCATGTCACGAATGGTTTCGTCGGGCAGTTTGCAGTCTTTGTCCGCCTGGGCTGAACGGCTTTTGAGCGCAGGAATCAGATTGCGCGCACGTTGCAGCAGCTCAAGCTCAATCGGACTTTTCTCTCGTATCTGATCCATCCGTGTGTTCTCCGTCAGTCTCTCGCTGCGCGAATGCGCGGGCGGTGTATGACGAATAATCCGGCCTGTAACGCTGTGGTTCATCGTCAAAGCGGACTAGGCACACGGCATCACACTGAACTTGTGTGGGAGCGGGCTTGCATCGCGAGCAAGCCCGCTCCCACCGTTTCAGAGGATCGGCAGTGCCGCGAATGGCCGCGCCTGTTCAATCTGCGCACTCAGGCGCAGCAACACGTCTTCGCCGCCCAATGGCCCGGTGAACATCATGCCGATGGGCAGGCCCTTGTCGCTCATGCCCACCGGCAAGGAAATGGCCGGCTGGCCGCTGACGTTGGCCAATACGGTAAAGGACGCGCTGCCCATCGCGTTGTGGGCATAGCTCTCCCAGGGCTGATTGAGGCTCAAGAGCCCCAGGTCCGGCGTGACATTGGCCGTCACCGGCGACAGGATCACGTCAAACGTCTGGAACTGATCTTCCATGTAGCCGCCGATGGTTTCGAACGACTGGCGCGCACGGTACAGGCCTTCTCCAGTGACTTTTTGGGCATTGCCCAGCACCACCTGGGTGATGCGCTCGTAGTCATCGGCCGTTGCGCTTCGCCCCAGCACTTGCTCGCGATCGTGAACCATCGTCAGCAATGCATCGCCAATCACCGAACCATGGGCACCGAACAACTGCCTCGGATCGACATTCAGGCGCAGCTCTTCAACGTCATGCCCCTGGGCTGCGAGGCGTTTGGCGGTGTCGTCCAGCACCCTCGCCACCTCCGGGTCCAGCGGTGCGCCGGTCAGCGAGTCACGCACCACGCCGATGCGCAAGCGACCGGGGGCCGTGCGCAGTTCTTCGACATAAGGGCGTACCAGCGGCTTGGCCCAGTACGGGCTGCCGGCCTCGTGCCCCTGCCCGGCATCCATGAACAACGCCATATCGCGTACATTGCGCGACACCACGTTGCCTACGCTGGCCCCAAACCAGCCCTCATATTTTCCCGGGCCGCTGGGGGTTCGGTAACGCGTCGGCTTGAGCCCGACCAGGCCGCAGTAAGACGCCGGAATCCGGATCGAACCGCCGCCGTCCGTGGCGTGGGCCACGGGAACAATCCCCGCTGCAACGGCCGCAGCCGCCCCACCGGATGAGCCGCCCGCGCTTTTTGCCAGATTCCACGGGTTGCGGGTTTGCCCCCACAGCAGGGATTCGGTGGTGGTGGTCAATCCGAATTCCGGGCAGGTGGTCTTGCCAAACGGCACGGCACCGGCCGCCTGATAACGGGCAATCAGGGTGCTGGTATGGTGGGCCAGCGGCGCATCTTTGTAGAGGCGGCAACCATTGGTGGTGCGGGTGCCTTCCAGGTAGGTATTGAGGTCCTTGATCAGGATCGGCACCCCGGCCAGAGGGCCCGTGGTCGACGCACCGCTGGCAGCACGGGCCTTGAGCAGCGCATTGGCGTAGTCGTCATGGCGCATGTTGACCGCATTGACCCTGGGATTGATCGCATCACATCGGGCCATGGCCGCCGCGAGCAGGTTTTGCGGGCTGAGTTCGCCTTTGTGTATGGCACGGGCCATGTCAGTGGCGTCCATCGCCAGGTACTCGCCAGACGACAGCGCGCCCGTGCTGTCGGCATGGGCAAAACGTCCCAGCAGACCGGCACCCACGGCCAGGGCACCGGCCTTGAGTACGTGTCGACGCTGCCAGCCGGTGGATTCTTCAGGTGTTTGAGCAGGGTTGTGCAAGGTCAATCTCCAGAACATTTCGTGTTGTTTTAGGCGCCAGGGTCCTGTGGGAGCGGGCTTGCTCGCGATTGCATCAATGCGGCCCATGAAGGCGCCGGGTCGACAGCATCGCGAGCAACCCCGCTCCTGCACTGCGTGTTTCAGTCAGCCGTGACCATCGATTGCATGGTGGGCAAAAAGTGCTCGCCATACGGTGGCAGCAGGCCCCACTCACGCCGCGGGTCATGGGCCGGGGCCTTGTAAACGGTGCGCATATGGCTGAATTCCAGGAAGCCTTCACGGCCGTGATAATGCCCCATGCCCGAGGCGCCGATCCCGCCAAACGGTGCGTCGTGCAGAGCCGCATGCATCATCACATCATTGATGCTCACGCCACCGGAAATCGTGTGCTGCAGCACATGGCGCTGCTCTTCTTCACTCTGGCCAAAGTAATACAGCGCCAGCGGGCGCTCACGAGAATTGATGTCGCCCAGCGCCCGATCAATCTGTTCATAAGGCAGCAACACCAGCGCCGGGCCGAAGATTTCTTCATGCATGATCTGGCTGTCGCGAGGCGGGTTGATCACTACGTGCAGCGCACGCCGACGAGTTCGGGCGTCAGCCTCGGGTGCCTGCGGGAAGCTTTCGATCCGGGCGCCCCGCTCGCGGGCATCCTGCACGTAGCCGTCGATGCGTTGCACATGACGGGCATTGACCACTGCCACCACATCCGGATTGTCGTCCGTGGTGGGAAGCAATTCGCTGTAGGCAGCACCCAGCAGGCCGATAAAATCTTCCATCAGCTCGCGCGGCACATACACCACGTCCGGGTTGATGCAGATTTGCCCACCGTTATTGGCTTTGGCCACCGCAATGCTGAAGGCCGCCTTGGCCAGATCTGCGCTGCGGGAAATGATCACCGGGGACTTGCCTCCCAGTTCCAGGGTCAATGGCACCAGATTTTCAGCCGCATTGCGCATGACCGAACGCGCCACTGCGGTGCTGCCGGTAAACACCAGATGGTCGAAGGGTTGCGAGGTGAAGACCTGCGCCAGCCCGGCATCTCCGGTTACTACACCGACTTCAAGTGGATCAAACACGTCGGCAAAGGCCTGGGCCAGAACCCGGGCGGTGCGGGGCACTACTTCGGACGGTTTGAGAATGGCGCGGTTGCCCGCTGCCAGTACGCAGGCCAAAGGGCTGAGCAAGGTGAACAGCGGCGCATTCCAGGTGCCCAGAATGCCGATGGAGCCCTTGGGCTGGTGCATCACCCAGGCTTTGGCACCCAGTTGGTCATAGGGCGAAAACACCTGTCGCGGCTCGTCTTCGACCCAGTGGGCAAGGTGATCGCGAGCATATTTGAGTGATGCCAGCGAACCCAGAACGTCATTCATCAACGAAAAGCCCTGGGGCCGACCGCCAAAGTCTTCATCCATGGCCTCGATCAGTGGCTGCTGATAGCGCACTACGAGCTCTATCACGCGCTGAATGCGGGCCCGGCGCAGTTCTGCGCTGACGTGCCCGGCATCGACAAAGGCTTGTTTTTGCGCCGCCAACAGGCTGGACAGCTGTTCTGGAGCAGTGCTGCTGAACGTCATGGATGAGTCCTCTGATACATCGGTTCAATGAGCTGACCCTAGTGAATAGCACCCCGATTAGCCTCGTCCAATCGGACGATAATCGGCTGTATTCGTTAGTCCATTAAGACGATGTAGCGCACCGCTTCGGGGCGAATACTGCCAGCACGAAAATCCAATCCATGAGGTTCGTCATGGCAATGCAAAGCAGTTTCGACCCGCAGGCATTCCGTACCGCGCTGGGCACCTTTACCACCGGGGTGACGATCATCACCACCCAGGCTGAAGATGGCTCGCCCATCGGCATTACTGCCAATAGTTTCAACTCGGTGTCGCTTAACCCGCCGCTGGTGCTGTGGAGTCTGGCCAAGTCCGCTCGCAGCCTGCCGGTGTTCAGTTCCGGAAAGCACTGGAACGTGCATGTGCTGTCGACCGAACAGGAACCTCTGTCCGGACGTTTTGCGATGCAGGGCGAGAACAAGTTTGCCGAAATCGAACTCGACAACGGCATTAGCGAAGCACCGCTGTTACAGGACTGCACCGCCAGGTTTCAGTGCCGCACGGCCTTTCAATATGAAGGCGGCGACCATGTGATTTTTGTCGGTGAAGTGCTCGCCTTCGATCACAGCGACCGCGCACCGCTGGCCTTTCAAAGCGGCCAATATGCCCTGGCAACCCGTAAACCACGCAGCGAGCTGCGCCTGGCAACCACTCCGCCACCACCGGAGTGCAGCTACACCGAGGACTTGCTCGGGTACCTGCTGGGCCGCGCCCATTACCAGTTGCTCGACGCCCTGCACCGCCTGCTGAGCAATCAGCAGCTGGACGAGCATGCTTTCTTTATCCTTTCGGTCCTGTGTATTCGCGACAACCTGACCCTGGATGAAATCAATCACTTCGTCAGTTACACCGGGCATGTGGTGTCTGTGGCAAGCATGCGTTTTCTCGAAAAACAGAACCTGGTCGCCCTCGAAGGCAGCCAGCAGGCACCGCGCTATGTGCTGACCGCCACGGGCCGTGAGGCGTCGCTGCAACAGGTGGCACTGGCCAAGGCCGTGGAGGAAAACGTGTCGGCCAGGCTCGCTCCCGGCGATGCCCAGGCCCTTAAAGTGCTGCTCAAGCGCCTGATTACGGCCAGTGATCCCGGCTTGCCCGATCTGTGGGCGCCCCGCTAATCCCCTTGAAGGAACCGGACCCTTTATGAACATTATTCAGCGCTTCAACCTGACCGGCAGCGTGGCCGTCATCACCGGCGGCGGGCGCGGCATTGGCCGCGGTATCGCCCTGGCCTGCGCCGAGGCAGGCGCCGATGTGGTACTGGCAGCCCGTACCTTGAGCGACGTTGAAGCGGTGGCCGAAGAAGTTCGCCGCCTGGGACGCCGCGCCCTGGCCCTGAGCTGCGACGTGACTGACGCCGAGCAGCGCAGCGCGGTGGTCACCCAGGCCCGGGAGCACATGGGCCGTATCACCCATCTGGTGAACAACGCAGGCGGCGCAGGCCCCAACGATCCGCTGACCCTGAGTGTCGAGCGCTTCGAAGAAATCATGCGTTTCAACGTGTCCTCGGCCTATCACCTGAGCCAGCTGTGCGTGCCGCACATGCGCGACGCGGGCAGCGGCAACATCATCAATATCACCTCGGGCGCGGCGCGCTATGCCCAAACCCAATTCAGCGCCTATGGCACCGCCAAGGCTGCGCTCAGCCACATGACCCGTTTGCTGGCCCAGGATTTCGCCCCACTGGTGCGGGTCAACGGGATTGCCCCCGGCCCGGTACTGACCGACGCCTTGAACCGTGTCCTGCCGGTTGCCATGCGCGAAGGCATGATCAAAGCCACCCCGCTGCAAAGCCTGGGCGAGGTTGAAGACATCGCGGCAGCGGCGCTGTACCTGGCCTCCCCGGCTTCACGATGGGTCACCGGCAAGATCCTGGAAGTGGACGGCGGGGCCGAGTCGAGTGTCTGGCCGGGCTAGTTCACGGCACAACCAACGGTGGGAGCGTGCTCGCGATACAGGCGATGCGGTCTGTCTGGCAGCGCGCAGTGATTCCATCGCGAGCAAGCCCGCTCCCACAAGGGGTTTTTCAGTTTCAAGAGAGCGTATTTATGGACACACAGTTGATTGAAGCCCTGGGCGATGAGCTGTTTCATGCGTTGCGCGAGCGCCGCAGCCTGCAGCCACTGACCCAGCGTTACCCGGACTTGACGCTGGACATGGCGTACCGGATTTCCCTGCGCTTTTTGCAACGCCGCCAGGCGTTGGGCGAGCTGGTGATTGGCAAGAAAATCGGCGTCACCAGCCGTGCCGTGCAGGAAATGCTGGATGTGCATCAGCCCGATTTCGGTTTCTTGACCGATTCCATGCAGGTCCCGGACAACAGCGATGTGAGCTTCGCCGCCCACCAGTTGGTGCAACCACGGGCCGAAGGCGAGATCGCTTTTATTCTCGGCGAAGACCTGCACGGCCCCGGCATTACCGCTGAAGACGTCATGGCTGCCAGCCTTTGGGTGGCGCCGTGTTTCGAGATTGTCGACTCGCGTATCGCCGACTGGAAAATCCGCATTCAGGACACGGTGGCCGACAACGCTTCGTGCGGCGTGTTCGCCTTGGGTGAGCAACGTATCAACCCCCGCGAACTGGACCTGGCCAAGGTCGAACTGCACATGCTGAAAAACGGACAGCCAGCCGGTAACGGTTTCGGCTCGGCAGTACAGGGCCACCCCTGCGCCGCCGTGGCCTGGCTGGCCAATACCCTGGGCAAGTTCGACATCCCGTTTCGCAAGGGTGAAATCATCCTTTCCGGAGCCTTGGCGCCGCTGGTGCCGGTGCAACCCGGCGATGAGGTCAGCCTGACCCTCAGCGGCCTGGGCTCAGCCCGCCTGCGCTTCGTGCCCTAACCCCTGTTCGAGACCTTTCCCATGACCAAAAAGATCAAATGTGCCCTGATCGGGCCGGGCAATATCGGCACCGACCTGCTCTACAAGTTGCTGCGCAGTGACGTACTGGAACCGGTCTGGATGGTGGGCATCGACGCCACCTCCGAAGGCCTGAGCCGTGCCCGCGAGATGGGCCTCAAGACCACCAGTGACGGGGTCGACGGGCTGTTGCCCCATGTGCTGGCCGACAATATCCAGATTGCCTTCGATGCCACGTCGGCTTACGTTCACGCCGAAAACAGCCGCAAGCTCAATGAGCTGGGCGTACTGATGATTGACTTGACCCCCGCCGCCATCGGCCCGTACTGCGTGCCCCCGGTCAACCTCAAGGCCAACCTCAAGCGCGGCGCGATGAACGTCAATATGGTCACGTGCGGCGGCCAGGCCACCATTCCTCTGGTGGCGGCCGTCAGCAGCGTGCAACCGGTGGCGTATGCCGAGATCGTTGCCACGGCGGCGTCCAAATCGGTCGGCCCGGGCACGCGCAAGAATATCGACGAGTTCACCCGCACCACCGCCAGTGCCATCGAACAGGTGGGCGGCGCCAAAAAAGGCAAGGCGATCATTATCGTCAACCCGGCCGAGCCGCCGCTGATCATGCGCGACACCGTGCACTGCCTGACTGAAACCGAACCGGATCAAGCCGCGATCAGCCTGGCCATTGCCAACATGATCGAGCAGGTACAGCAGTACGTCCCGGGTTACAAGCTGGTCAACGGGCCGGTGTTTGATGGCAACCGCGTGTCGATTTTCATGGAGGTCGAAGGCCTGGGCGACTACCTGCCCAAGTACGCCGGCAACCTGGACATCATGACTGCCGCCGCTGCGCGCACCGCAGAGATGTTCGCCGAGGAAATCCTCAAGGGTGAACTGCACCTCAAGGCATCCGCCCCTCAACCTGCCCTCGCTTAAGGAGTCGACCATGGATCTTCGCGGCAAAAAAATTACCGTGCATGACATGTGCCTGCGCGACGGCATGCACCCCAAGCGTCACCAGATCAGCCTGCAACAGATGAAAGACATCGCCTGTGGCCTGGACGCCGCCGGTGTGCCCCTGATTGAAGTCACCCACGGCGACGGCCTGGGCGGCAGCTCGGTGAACTACGGGTTCCCGGCGCACACCGACGAGCAGTACCTGTCGGCCGTGATCCCGATGATGAAACAGGCCAAGGTTTCGGCTCTGCTGCTACCCGGTATCGGCACCGTGGACCATCTGCAAATGGCTTATGAGCTGGGGGTCAATACAATCCGCGTAGCGACCCATTGCACCGAGGCCGACGTGTCTGAGCAGCACATATCCTATGCACGCAAGCTGGGCATGGACACTGTGGGGTTCCTGATGATGGCCCATATGAACTCACCCGAAGGCCTGGTGAAGCAGGGCAAGCTGATGGAGAGCTTCGGCGCCAACTGCGTGTACCTCACCGACTCGGCCGGTTACATGCTGCCCCACGACATCAAGGCCCGGGTCGAGGCCCTGCGTGCGGCGCTGCACCCGGACACCGAGATCGGCTTTCACGGCCATCACAACCTGTCCATGGGCGTGTCCAACTCCATCGCTGCCATCGAAGCCGGTGCCACACGCATCGACGCCGCCGCAGCCGGGCTGGGCGCAGGTGCGGGTAATACGCCGATGGAAATCCTAGTGGCGGTGTGCGACCGCATGGGCATTGAGACCGGGGTCAGCGTGTTCGGTATTCAAGATGTGGCTGAGGATCTCGTCGTACCGATCATGGACTTCCCGATCCGTAGCGATCGTGATGCCCTGACCATGGGCTATGCCGGGGTGTATGGCTCGTTCCTGCTGTTCGCCAAGCGCGCCGAGAAAAAATACGGCGTACCGGCACGGGAAATTCTCGTCGAGATGGGACGTCGCGGCATGGTCGGCGGTCAGGAAGACATGATCGAAGACACTGCCATGACCCTGGCCCGCCTGCGGGCCTGAGGCTTTGTTCCTTGCCAGGGGCGCTGACCTGATCAGCGCCCTTGGCGTTTCCATCTGACAGGAATTCAACCATGCCCAATGCTCAGGTCGGCTGGCGCAGCCATGCTTTGCTGTTGTTGCTGGCGGCCATGTTTGCCGACAATTTTGTCGGCCGTCAGATTCTGGCGGTGATGATTGAACCGATCAAGGCAGAGTTCGGGGTCAGTGATACGGCGATGGGGCTGATTTCGGGCCTGGCATTTGCCGGGATCTACGCCCTCCTCGCCTTGCCTGCCGGGCGGCTGGCAGATCGCATGTCCCGTACCCGCCTGCTGGCAATTGCCTGCCTGTTATGGGCGGTGGCGACCATGATCTGTGGCCTGGCGGTCAGTTTCTGGATGCTGGCCGTGGCGCGCATGGCGGTTGCCGTGAGCGAGTCGCCGACCACCTCGGCGTCGATGTCGATCATTGCCGATTTGTACCCGCCACATCGCCGCTCGTTTGCCATCAGTTGCTTCACGGCCGCCCCGACCTTTTCCGCCGTCATCGGCCTGAGCCTGGGGGCATGGGTGGTCGAGCAGTATGGCTGGCGCACGGCATTCATCGTGATCGGCTTGCCCGCGCTGTTGTTCTCCACGCTGCTGGCCTTTATCGCAAAAGACCCGGCCCGGGGCCGTTGGGACCTGGCCAGCGCCCATGCTGCCCATCCCCTGCAAAGCATGGGCAGTGAGGCCCGCAAACTCTGGGCCCTGCCCGCCTACCGCTGCCTGGTCATGGCGGGCGGCCTGACCACGCTGGGCTCCTATGCGATCGGCATGTGGAACACCAGTTTTCTGGTGCGCTCCCACGGGTTGTCACTGCAACATGCAGGGCTGCTGGCAGGTTTCATCTGTGGTGGTTTTGCCGGGATCGGCGCGTTATTCAGCGGTTGGCTGAGCGACCACCTGACGCCACGCAACCCGCACTGGCAAGTGGGTATTCCGGTGATCGGCAATGTGGCCGCGCTGGCTGCGCTGTTCGCCTATCTGCTGTGGCCAGACACGGTGTGGACGCAACTGGGCAGCGTGCCTGTCCCCAGCTCGATGCTGTGGTGCGCGCTGTACAGTTTTTTTGTGGTGTGGTGGGTGGCGCCGTCATACAACCTGGTCACCCAACTGGTCCCGGCCAACCGCCGAGGCACGGCCATGGCCTTGCAGACCATCATCTCCACATTGTTGGGGGTTGGGGTGGGTCCTTTGCTGGCCGGCTTGTTCAGTGATGCCTTGCAACCGGCCTTCGGCGTTGAATCCCTGCGCTACGCGTTATTGCTGGTGAGTCTGCCGGTAGCCGGTGCGGTCGTGTTGCTGATCCGCACCTCCACCCATGCTGCACACACCCATTATTTAGCGGCGGAGCGGGCGGCATAGTCATCGACAAATGTGCGGGTCAGCTCATAGGACGACAGCTCGGCCGTGCGTCCGGGGCTCAAGGGGAAGCCCTGGCCCGCCCACAGGTTGATGAAGTCTGCGCAGCCAGGGTCGGATTTGGCCTTGAGCGGTAATAACACACCGCCCGCCAGCGGGAAGGCAGGTGCCTGCGTATTGATCGGGCCCAGTTCGCGCATCACACGATTGACGATGCCGCGGGCCGGTCGTCCGGTAAACAGGTTGGTGAGCGCGGTGTCACTGGCGTCGGCTTCGCGCAAGGCACGGTGATGGGGTGTGGCCAGTTTTGCCTGCGGGCAAAACAGGTAGGCAGTGCCGATTTGCACGGCGCTGGCCCCCAGCGCAAACGCCGCCGCAATACCCCGTGCATCGGCGATGCCGCCTGCGGCAATGACCGGTATGTCCACGGCATCGACGATTTGCGGGACCAGGGCAAAGGTACCGATTTGGGTGGTCAGCTCACGACTCAAGAACATTGCCCGATGCCCGCCAGCTTCGTAGCCCATGGCGATGATCGCGTCACAGCCGTGGCGTTCCAGCCATCGGGCCTCTTCGACCGTGGTGGCTGAACTGAGGATTTTTGCTCCGCAGGCCTTGACCCTGGCCACCAGCTCCGGGGCAGGCAGACCGAAGTGAAAACTCACCACTTCGGGGCGCAACGCTTCGACCAGGGCACAGGTGGCTTCGTCAAAGGGTGCGCGGCTCGACACGGGCGTGGGCGCGTCATAGTCGGCCCCAAGCTCGGTGTAGTAGGACTTGAACAACGACTTCCAGTGCTCGATCGCGGCTTCATCGTAAGCAGGGGCTTGATGGCAGAAAAAATTCAGGTTCAGGGGCTGCTTGCTCTCGGCCCGAAAGGCCGCCACTTCGGCGCGAATCGATTCAAGGTTCAACGTGGCACAGGCCAGAGAGCCCAGGCCACCGGCCTTGGCGACACCGATCATCATATCGGCGCCAGCGCCCAGCATGGGGGCCTGGATGATGGGATGGGTGATGCCGAGCAAGTCGATAAGGCGAGAATCGGGCCAGCAGCTCATGAGGGCACTCACGGGTAATGATCGGGATGCCAATACTAGCGGCTGGCTTGCGAAGGCGCAGCCTTGTTCGAGATGGTGCGCCACTGCGACGAAGCGGTCACGCGGTATACCTGATTAACCGAGGAAGCCGATTTTACGACTGCTGCGCAGCCGGACGCAGCCTCGCACGGCTCGTCAGCGACTACAGATCGCCACCTACCCTTGTAGCCGCTGACGAGTAGAACGAGGCTGCGTTCGAGCACGCAGTGGCGCACCAAACCGGACGCTATTTCTTGCCAGCCAACGCCGCAATCAAAGCCGGGTCATGGTTGTAGATGTCTGGCGCATAGGTCACTTTTCCATCCTTGTTCGCCTGGGCCGTCCAGTAGGTCATCAAGATCGGCATCGGCCGGGACAATCTGAATTCATGGGTCAACCCCGTACTCAACAGCTCTTCGGTACGGGCCTTCTCGGCCGGGGTCACCAGCAAGTCACGCAGCTGGAAGACCGACTCAACCCGCACACAGCCCGAACTGAAAGCCCGCGGTCCCTTGCTGAACAACGCCTGGCTAGGGGTGTCGTGCAAGTACACCGAGAACGGGTTGGGAAACCGGATGGCAATTCGGCCCAGGGGGTTTCTCGGCCCCGCGCCCTGACGCAGAAGGATATTGCCCGGGCGGTCCCAGTCGATGTCCTGGGCCGCCAGCGGCTGGCCATTGCTGTCCACTATCTGCAGGTCCTGGCGGCTGAGGAAAGACGGATCGCGGCGGATCTGCGGCAGTTTGTCTTCGCGGAAAATGGTCGGCGGGATGGTCCAGGTCGGATTCAGGGTCAAGCGATTCACCCTGGATTTGAGCAACGGCGTCTGACGCTCGGCACGACCAACCTGGGTGCGGGTCTGCCACACGGGCACGCCATTCTGGTACACGGTCAATTGTGCAGCAGGCACATTGACCAGCAGGCTGTCAGGCTCAAAGTCCTGGGCTATCCAGCGAAAACGCTCAAGGTTGATGCGCAGCTGTTCGAGCCGATCCCGGGGGCTGATGTTCAGCTCTTTCAAGGTCCCGGCCCCGATCACACCGTCGGCCTGCAACGAGTGATCAAGCTGAAAGCTCTTCACGGCTGCCGCCAGCTCATTGGTGTAGGTGTGATCGACAGAAGCCGGCAGGTGGTTCAGGTAGCCTTCGTTGAGCAGCCGTCGGGCCAGTTCGGGCACCCGGGCATCCTGCATGCCGGGCCGCAACAAGGGGCCACTGGCCAGGGGCTGCCATTGTGGCAGTGGTTGCAGACGCTGGCGGGCATAGACCCGGCGCAAGTTCTGATACAACTCGCCTTGGGGACGCGCCTGGGCAAAGGCCCGGGGAATATCGTTCAGTCCCGGCCCTGCCAGGGCCAGAATCCGCGCCTGACGGTCTTGCGGCACCTCGCTGGCATGCCATACCGGCTCAAACTGCGACTGGGGCAGACGCCCATAGTGCAGATCCTGCAATGCCTGAAGGTACTGCTGGCTGATCTCGATATCGGCGCACACGTCCCGAGTGGCTGGCAGCTTGTCGTTGTCAGGGTTCAGACCGTCATCCGCCAACTGCCCCAGTGCCGACTGCAAGGCGCTCAGGCGTTGGTTGTCGGTCCAGACCAATTGATCGTTTTGCCCCAGATAAAAACCCTGCAGCAGTTGCTTGGCAGCCCCATTGACTCGCGCCGCCAGGCCCGGGCAGTCCTGGGGCAGTTGACTGAGTGCCTGCTGAACCGGACTCAGGGAACCCGCAGGTAGGGGATCGGCTACAGCGACCAATGGCGCAGTCAGCAGGACAATGCTCAAGTAAAATGCGCGTTTTTTGAACAACTGCTTAACTCCAATTAAGGGCCGTCACCAGGTACAACAACTGAATCTGCAGTTACGGTAAACCCACAGGCTAGCATCTAACGCAGGATCGCCAAGTTATCGGCGCAGGATTGCCGGCCTGACATCATCGAGAACACGCTATTTATGCTTATCTTTTTACGTCGCTTTTGTTTCGCAGCCCTCGCACTGGCTGCAACCTGCAGCACTGCATACGCTGCCAATCCTCAACTGCTCAGCAAACTCAGCCATGCCGCCCCCGAACTCAACCCGCAGGCCCTGAAAAGCGCCCTGAGTGCCATGCAATGCGCGGTCAACAATGGTGCCAAGCAGGCCCAGCACCTGGCCGTGATCGACTTCTCCCAGCCTTCAACGGCACGACGTCTCTGGATCTTTGACCTGAACCGCAAGACGTTGGTTCTACGAGATCTGGTGGCCCACGGAAAAGAATCCGGCGAGAACTTCGCCACCAGTTTCTCCAACACCGAAGGCAGCAACCAGTCCAGCCTTGGGCTGTTCAGTACGCAGGAAAGCTATGTCGGCAGCCACGGCTATTCGTTGCGCATGGACGGCCTGGAGCCGGGCATCAATGATCAGGCCCGCGAACGGGCGATCGTGATCCACCCCGCCGATTACGTTAATCCGCTGTGGAGCAAGACCCAGGGCCGTATCGGCCGCAGCCTTGGCTGCCCGGCAGTACGCCCGCAAGTGGCGCGCAAGGTAGTCGACAAGCTCAAGAATGGCCAGTTCATGTTCGCCTGGTACCCCGACAAGCGCTGGCTGCAATCCTCGGCCTACCTCAACTGCCAGCCACGGCAGGTGGCAAGCATTGTGTCAGCCAGGCATGAGGTCATGCCCGGGGGTTGAAAGCGAAGGCGCAATGCCGGTACATAGTGCGTACATGTCCAAGGAGATTCACCATGTCCGCGCTGCACACGAGTGCCTGTATTTATCGTCCCATGACCCAGGCCGATTTACCCGCAGCCCACGGGCTGTCCTCGCAACTGGACTGGCCCCACCGACTGGAAGACTGGGGCCTGTTGCAGCGGGTCTTCAAAGGATTTGTAGCGACGGTCGATGACCGTTTGATCGGTACGGCATTTGCCTGCCCCCAGGGCGACTTTGCAACCATTGGCCTGGTGGTGGTCAGCCCCGACTTTCAGGGCCAGGGCATTGGCCGCCTGCTGATGGAACGGGCACTCGACGCTTGCCAGCCAGGCACTCCGATCCTCAATGCCTCCGTTGCTGGCGCCCCGCTGTACCTGAGCCAGGGCTTTGTCGAGTTCGGCACCATTGAACAGCGCCAGGGCCTGGCCCAGACCGTGACACTTGAACCCCTTGCACAAGATGAGCAACTGCGTGACCTCTGCGAACAGGATCAGGCCCGGCAACTGTTGCTGGCCAACGCCGGCAGCGGGCTGGACCGAAGCGCCCTCTTCGAGCAGTTGCATGACACGATCGTGCACTCGGTGGGGATCGTACGCGAGGGTCAGCTACAGGCGTTTGCCCTGTTGCGCCGGGCCGGACGCGGTCACTGCATTGGCCCTGTCATTGCACAAAATACCCGCCAGGCCAGGCACCTGATCGCCACCCTGCTCGCCCGGATCCCCAACCAATTTGCGCGCATCGACGTACCGATGGACAGCGGCCTGTGTGAATGGCTGACCCTGGCGGGCCTTGAACCGGTGGACCGCGTAACCCAGATGGCTCTGGGTACGCCCCCGCAGCCTGGCGACTTCGTACGCCAGTTCGCACTGGTTTCCCAGGCCATCGGCTGACACGTCGAGCGAAGGATGTGGGAGCGGGCTTGCTCGCGATGGCATCACCACAGTACCCCGCCTTGCCGTTTCTTATCCGTTACCGACCCTTTTCCATTGAAAGCGACACCTCCCCGGGCCTGTTGTTGACTCATCGGGCTCGGCGCTATTTATTACTATTAATCCGCATTAATACGATAAATAGAAAATATGCTCAGTCGCCCCCTGCACCGTAAACGCCAGAAGCTCTCCGATGTGATTGTCGAGTCGGTCAAGCGCTCGATCGTCACCGACGCACTCAAGCCCGGTGACCGGTTGCCCACGGAACGGGAGCTGATGGAGAGCTTTCAGTGCTCCAAGGGCTCTGCCCGCGAAGCACTCAAGGCGCTGGAAGTCGAAGGCCTGGTCAACACCCGCACCGGCCCCAGCGGCGGCGCCTACCTGAATCAGGCCGGGACCGAGCCCGCCAGTCGCGCCCTGCGCAACTACCTGCACTTTCAGCACCTGGATGGCGAACAGGTCTACCAGTTACGCAAGGTGATCGAAGTCGAACTCGCGGTGTCGGTGATTGGCCGCCTGAGTGCCGAGGACTATCTGGCCCTGCAGGCCAACGTGGATTTTTGCAGCGCGCCCGAAGACAGTGAAGCCGGACAACGGGAGCAGCGGCTGGCAGAGCTGGAATTCCATAACCTGCTGGCACGGGCATGCCCCAATCCACTGCTGAGTTTCATGGCACAATTTCTCAACGATCTGCTGCGCGACCTGGTGGTGCTGAAGAAAGCCTACAAACCCAAGCGCAAGCAGTTCGACGCCGCCAACCTCGACTATCACAAGCAACTGCTGATTGCCTTGCAAGCAGAGGACGAAGCCTCTGTGCGCAGCCTGATGCACGAACACATGTGCGACGCCGAACATCATATGACCGCCCTTGAGGGCCAGGTCAGCCCGCATTTCCTGCTGGAATTCGATCACAACCACTAATCGCTGTGCCAATAAAAGGCCTGCCCACAGGCCATGATCCGCCGTTTGCCATTGCTACTCCTGCCAATAACTAATCAAACCAGGGAGTTTCCCCATGCAACGTCGCACTTTGTTGAAAGCAAGCCTGGCCGCTGCCAGTGCTCTGAGCCTTCCGCTGGGCATGCGCCATGCCTTCGCCTCCGAACCCTTTACCTTCTATGGCCTCAAGTCCATGTCCGGTGCCTTTGCCAGTTACGGCAAGTTCGCCGACATGGGCTCGCGCCTGGCGGTGGAGCAGTATCCGCAGTTGCTGGGCAGACCCCTGAACTACAAGGTGATCGACACCGAGGGCAACGCCGGCAAGGCAGTGCGCAAGGTACAGGAGGCAATTGCCCAGGACGGTGCGCGCTTCTTTCAGGGCTGTACCTTGTCGTCTTCAGCACTGGCCGTCGCAAAGGAAGTGGACAAGGCAGGCGGTGTCTTCATGACCCCCGTGGGTGCCGACGAAGTGACCGGCAAGGACTGCAACAAGGCGACGTTTCGCTGGTCGGTGCCCACCTACGGCGCCGTGCGCGAAACCCTGGTGCCGCTGATCAAGCGATTGCCCGAGGCCAAGCGCTGGTACACCATCACCCCGCAATATGTATTCGGCGAAGCACTGCTCGAGGGCACCAAAGAGGTGCTGAAGGAGCATGGCCTGGAACATGTCGGCAACAGCTATCACTCCCTGCAGGAACAGGAATTCTCCGGCTACCTGACCAATGCCATTGCTGCCAGGCCCGATGTGCTGGTGCTGCTCAACTTTGGCAGCCAGTCGTCCAACACCCTTCGCCAGGCGGTGAATTTCGGGATCAAGGAACGAATGAACGTCCTGCTGGTGTGGTCGGCTGGCCTGGATCAATTCCAGGAACTGGGCAGCGACATTCTGGAAGGCGTTTACCTCGGCGCCCAGTACTGGCATCAGGTGGATACTCCGCTCAACCGCGAACTGGTCAAGATCACCAAGGCCAAATACGGGATCAACCCCACCTACCCCCTGGCCGCCGACTACATCAGTACCAAGGTCATGCTCGACACCATCGCTGCCACCGGCAGTTTCGATGGCCCCACAGTGGCCAAAGCCATGCAGGGCTTGAGCTACGAAGGCCCGACCGGCCCCGAATCGATCCGCGCCGGTGACCATCAGGTGATCAAGGATTACTACCTGCTGGTCGGCAAACCGGCTGACCAAATGAGTGACAAGGACGACCTCGCCCAAGTGGTCAGCTCCGGTCAGTCGTTTGCCCCGGTACAAGACACCGGCTGCGTTCTGGGCTGAGCCCCGGCACTTCTTCAGCTTTTGCTACTGGCAGCCGATCACCCGTGATCGCCTGCAGAGGGTATCTGCATGCTCGAACTCTACCTGTTTCAGATTCTCAACGGCCTTGGCCTGGGGATGATCTACTTTCTGATTGCCGTCGGACTGACGATCATTTTCGGCCTGCTGAACTTCGTCAACTTCGCCCACGGCGCGTTTTTCCTGCTGGGCGCTTACATCTGCTACACCGCGGTCAGCCTGACCGGCAATTTTTGGCTGTCGCTGCTGCTTGCGCCCTTGCTCGTCGCCGCACTGGCCTGGGTGATTGAGCGATTGCTGATCCAGCGGATTTATCACTTGCCCCACATGTTCCAGATTCTGGTGACCCTGGGGATCGCGCTGATCATCCAGGAAGCCAGCGTGATGATCTGGGGCCCGGTGGGCAAAAGCGTTGCCGTACCGCAGTTGCTGCGCGGCGTGCTGGTGATCGGCGACTTTGTCTATCCCTACTATCGCCTGTTCCTGATTGTGTTTTCAGCCCTGGTGGGATTCGGTCTGTGGCTGCTGCTGGAGCGCACGCGCTTTGGCGCCCTGGTGCGCGCCGGCAGTGAAAGCACGGAAACCGTATCGCTATTGGGCACCAATATTTTCCGCCTGTTTTCCATGACGTTCGCCCTGGGCGCTGGACTCGCCGGTGTGGCCGGTGTGCTGTTTGCGCCATTGCGCGGCGCCCAGCCCTTTGTCGGCCCGGAAATTCTCGGGGTGGCTTTTGTGGTGGTGGTGATCGGCGGCATGGGTTCATTCAGCGGCGCGCTGGTGGGCGGCCTGTTGGTGGGCGTGGTGCAAAGCCTGATGACAACTATCTGGCCCCAAGGGGCGAGCCTGATGATTTACGGCGCGATGGCCGTGGTCATTCTGCTGCGGCCTTACGGCCTGTTCGGGAGAGCCTGACATGAGCGAGAAAAACCCCCTGCCCTTCGCCAAAACCCAGTCGCGCTCCATGCTGCTGTTGGTGGTGGCGGTACTGGTCGGTTTGCCACTGGTGTTGCCTTCCGCGACCCTGGCCACTGAAATCCTGATCTTCGCCATGGCAGCTCTGGCCTGCAACCTGCTGCTGGGTTACACCGGGCTGTTGTCGTTCGGCCAAGGGATCTTCTTTGGCGCCGGGGCCTACTGCGCCGCCTTGCTAATGATCCATCTGCACCTGGGGCTGTTCAGTGCCTTGCTGGGCGCTGCACTGGCCGGCGGTTTCCTGGCATTTCTGGTGGGCGCCCTGGCCATTCGGCGCACCGGCATCTATTTCGTCATGCTGACCCTGGCCTTCAGCCAGATGGCGTACTTCCTGACCTACACCCTGAGTGACTGGACCGGCGGCGACAACGGCCTGCTCAACGTGCCCCGGCCTGAAATCCGTATCGGTGACACCGTGCTGATGTCCTTGAGCGACGCACGTTACTTCTACGGTTTTGTCGCGGTGTTGTTCCTGTTGATTTTCATCGGCGCCCGCCGCGTTATCAGCTCGCCTTTTGGCAGCACGCTGATGGCGATCCGCGAAAACGAAACCCGCGCAGCTGCCATTGGTTACGACACCCGGCATTTCAAAATCCTGGTGTTTATGCTCTCGGGCGCCGTCACCGGTATTGCCGGAGCGCTTTACGCCATGCTGCTGCACTTTGTGCCGCTGTCCAATATCGACCTGGCAATGTCGGAAAACATTCTGATCATGACCATCGTCGGCGGTACCGGGTCCTTGTTCGGCTCCTTGCTGGGCGCAGGTTCCATCGTGTTGCTGGGCGAATTCCTGTCTGATCTGTGGCCACGCTGGCTGATGCTGCTGGGGGTCATTTTGATTCTGGTGGTGGTGTTTATGCGCGGCGGCTTGTGGGGCGGATTCTCGAGCCTGTACGAACGAATCAAAGGGCAACGTAAAACCAGCCTGCCCGTGCAGGAGGAGCAGCCATGAGCGCGCCTGAATATCTGCTGCAAACCGACAATCTGGAGCTGGCCTATGGCGCCTTTCGTGCGGTCAACGGCGTCAGCCTCAACGTCGAACAAGGCACCATCCATACCGTGATCGGCCCCAACGGCGCGGGCAAGACCAGCCTGTTCCACTGCCTGACCGGCGAGCGTCAGGCCACCGGCGGGGCAATCCTGTTTGATGGCAAGAACATCATCAAGAAGCCGTCCCACGGCCGCGTTGGCCTGGGCATGGCCCGTTCGTTCCAGCTCACCAGCCTGTTTCAAAACCTCAGTGTTCGGGAAAACCTGCGCCTGGCGGCCCAAGGCCGGGATGGTCTGGCGGCCCTGAATTTCTGGCGCCGTGTGGACAGTCGCCGCGAACACCTGGAGATGGCCGATCAGGTGCTGGAGCGCCTGCAACTGACCCAGCGTGCCGACACCCTGGCCGGTGAGTTGTCCCACGGCCAGCAACGGGTGCTGGAGGTGGGCATGTCGATCTGCTCCAAACCCAAGCTGCTGATGCTCGACGAGCCAACGTCCGGCATGGGCATTGACGATATTCCGATCATGACCCAGTTGATCAGTGACCTGGGGCGCGATCACACGGTGCTGTTGATCGAGCACAACATGAGCATCGTCATGTCCATCAGCCAGCGCATCACCGTGATGAGCCACGGCCAGATCCTGGTCGAAGGCACACCCGAATTCGTTCGCGCCGATGAGCGCGTACGTGTCGCCTATCTGGGAGAAGCCGCCTGATGCTGACCGTCGAGAACATCCACTCCTATTACGACAAAAGCCACGTCCTTGAAGGCGTCTCACTGCAGGTCAACCCAGGGGAACTGGTGACGCTGCTGGGCCGCAACGGCGCGGGTAAAACCACCACCTTGCGCAGCATTCTGGGAATCATTTGCCCGCGTAAAGGCCAGATCCGCTTCAACGGCCAGGACATGGTCGGGCGCAAGATTTTCGAGATCGCCCGCGAAGGACTGGCCCTGGTGCCCGAGCATCGCGGCATCTTCCGCCTGCTCAGCGTCGAGGAAAACCTGCGCATTGCTCAACGCAAAACCAGCCGCTGGCAACTGGAGGATGTGTACACCATGTTCCCGCGCCTCAAGGAGCGGCGCAAAAATGCCGGCCACGCGTTGTCCGGCGGCGAGCAGCAAATGCTCGCCATCGCACGGGCGCTGCTCAATGACCCCAAGCTGCTGATCCTGGATGAACCCACAGAGGGCCTGGCCCCGGTGATTGTGGACGAGCTGGTGAAAAACCTGCGCAAGATCAAGGACGATGGTCTGCCTGTGTTGTTGGTGGAGCAGAACCTGATGGTCTGCGACAAGCTGGCCGACCGTCATTACGTACTGGAGCAAGGCCGCGTGGTGTACGAAGGCAGTGCCGCCGATTTCCGTGCCAACCCGACCATCAAGAACCGTTACCTGGCCCTGAGCGCCTGAAGGGAGATTCGTGTCCATGAACAGTCCAATCCTGTTATCCGACCTTTTCAACAGCAACGCGCCATTGATCAATCGCGATCGCTTGTGGCAATCGCTGATGGACCTGGCGCAACTCGGTGCCACGGTCAAGGGCGGTGTCTGCCGCCTGGCCCTGACCGACCTCGACCGCCAGGCCCGTGACCTGTTTGTGCGCTGGTGCGAAGAAGCCGGCTGCACTGTCACGGTCGATGGGATCGGCAATATTTTTGCCCGTCGCGCCGGTCGCCAGCCGCACCTGCCGCCGGTGATGACCGGCAGCCATATCGACACACAGCCCACGGGCGGCAAGTTCGACGGATGTTATGGCGTCATGGCCGGGCTTGAGGTGATTCGCACCCTCAATGACCTGAAGCTCAGCACCGAGGCCCCCATTGAAGTGGTGGTGTGGACCAACGAAGAAGGTTCGCGCTTCCCGCCGTGCATGATGGGTTCCGGCGTGTTCGCCGGTAAGTTCGACCTCGACGAGACCCTGAGCAAAGAGGACGAGCAAGGCCTGTCGGTGGGTGCCGAGTTGCAGCGCATTGGTTACGCCGGCAGCCGAGCCGTGCTCGGGCATCCGGTGGGGGCCTATTTCGAGGCGCATATCGAGCAAGGTCCGGTACTGGAAGACCGCAACATCACCTTGGGAGTGGTGATGGGATGCCTGGGGCAGAAGTGGTTTGACCTGACCCTGACCGGCGTCGAAGCCCATGCGGGCCCAACACCGATGCATTTGCGCAAGGATGCGCTGGTGGGCGCCGCCCATGTGGTCAGCGCCGTCAACCGTATCGCCCATGAGCATCAGCCCCACGCCTGCGGCACTGTCGGCTGCCTGACCCTGCACCCGGGCTCGCGCAATGTGATTCCTGGCCAGGTGCACATGACCATTGACCTGCGGCATTTGCATAGCGACCGGCTGCAAGCGATGGTCGATGAGGTGCGCGAGGCCATCGAAGTTGCGTGCAGCGAGCATGGGTTGAGTTTCGAGCTGACGCCCACTGCCGATTTCCCGCCGCTGGATTTCAACCCGGCGTGCATCGAAGCCGTGCGCCAGGGTGCGCAACAGCTGGGCCTGAGCCATATGGACATTGTCAGCGGTGCAGGCCACGACGCGATTTTCATCGCTGAACTGGGCCCCGCCGGGATGATCTTCGTACCCTGCGAAGGTGGCATCAGCCATAACGAAATCGAAAATGCCGCGCCTCAGGATCTGGCTGACGGTTGCGCCGTGTTGCTGCGGGCAATGGTCAATGCGGCGCAGGCAGGAGTTACACCATGAGCACCCCTGATATCGGGCAAATGAACGCGGTTGAACTGCTGAGCCGCTTTCGCGACAAGAGCCTGTCGCCGGTAGACGTCACCGAAGATGCCTTGCTGCGTATCGAGCGCTACAACCCGGCGGTCAACGCTTACTGCCACGTGGACCACGAAGGTGCGATGCAGGCTGCCAGGGAATCCGAGCAGCGTTGGTTGAAAGGCCAGCCCTGCGGCGCGCTGGATGGTGTGCCGGCATCGATCAAGGACCTGACCCTGACCCGCGGCATGCCCACGCGCAAGGGTTCGCGCACCACATCGCCCCAGGGACCATGGGAGGTGGATGCACCGTTCACGGCCTTCATGCGCCAGGCTGGCGCCGTGCTGTTGGGCAAAACCACCACACCGGAATTCGGCTGGAAAGGTGTCACCGACAATCCGCTATACGGCATCACCCGCAACCCGTGGGATACCCGCCTGACGGCGGGCGGTTCTTCGGGCGGTGCAGCCGCAGCCGCGTCACTCAACCTGGGGGTATTGCACCAGGGCAGCGACGCGGGCGGTTCGATCCGCATCCCCTGTGCCTTTACCGGCACCTTTGGCATCAAGCCCACTTTTGGTTATGTGCCCCAGTGGCCAGCCAGCTCGATGACGATCCTCTCCCACCTGGGACCGATGACCCGCACGGTGGAAGATGCCGTGCTGATGTTGCAAACCGTGGCCCGGCCGGATGTCCGCGATGGCCTGATCGGCGCACCGCGCAGCCTGCCGTGGCTGCCTGAAGGTGACAGCCTCAAGGGGCTGCGCATCGCCTACAGCCCGGACTTCGGCCATGTGAAGGTCGATCCGCAGGTCGCCAGCGTGGTGGCTCGGGCCGTCGAACGACTGGTGGAACTGGGAGCCCATGTCGATCAGGTTGATCCGGGGTTCAGCGATCCGCTGGATACGTTCAACACCCTGTGGTTTGCGGGGGCTGCACGTCTGGCCGGACAACTCGACAGCGCCCGGCGCGACCTGCTTGACCCGGGTCTGCAACGCATTGCGGCACTGGGTGAACGCATCACCTTGAGCGAGTACAGCGCAGCCCTTGAAGCACGAGCGGCGCTGGTGGCACAGATGGCGGCGTTCCATGAGCGCTACGATGTGCTGGTCTCGCCGATGCTGCCCATCACGGCGTTTGCCGCCGGGCATAACGTACCGCCGGATTCGGCATATACCGAGTGGATGCACTGGACGCCCTTCAGCTACCCCTTCAACCTGACTCAGCAGCCGGCGGCTTCAATCCCTTGCGGGCTTACTGAAAACGGCTTGCCGGTGGGGTTGCAAGTGGTGGCTGCGCGGTTTGCGGATGACCAGGTGCTGCGGGTCTGCCGGGCGTATGAACAACACTTCCCGGCCACACACCCCCTGGTGCCGAAAAACGGCCAGGACTGATCCGGGCAAAACGTTGCCATGCTGCATGAGCCGGCATGGCACGCAGAAGACGTTGAAGCAGAAGGATTGTTTGCTGATAAGTGCGCGTCAGGCCCGATGGCGTTGACGCTGAACTTGAAGATATCCATCACGTGCGGATGGACTCTGGAAAATGGCAGGGGCGGCTGGATTTGAACCAACGCATGGCAGGATCAAAACCTGCTGCCTTACCGCTTGGCGACGCCCCTGTATCTGTAGCGATGAGTGCCTGGCACTCTTTTACTGATGCTTGCAGCCTGTAAATGCCTCCATTCGCTGCGAGCCTGTAAGGGTTCGCTGCAAGAACGGGCGCAAATATACCAACACTCTTTGGATTGGGGAAGCACTTTTTAAATAAATTTATTCAAAAACAGCTACTTAGTGGTATTCGGGGCAAAAACAAGGCCCTTATGGACGTATTCCGGGTCAAAGCGCTAATAATCCGTGACTCCTCGACTGTGGGACCGAGCCCGCTCGCGAAGACCTCACGAGCCCCTCGGCTATCCAGTCAACACCGATCTTCGCAAGCAGGTTCGCTCCCACAGATGTACTGCCAGCATTGCCTTCACACTGGCCGCTGACTTCAGCCTGCCCTTCTGCGAGTCATATGGATCAGCGCCAATCTGTCGCCCTCCGGTGAAGCTCGCTCTTCGATAGCAAAGGGCAAGAACCCCAGCTTTGGATAAAGCAGCAGACCTGCAGTATTACCGTTGAAACACGAGAGCTGTACTTCAGAGGCGTCGTGTCGGTCGAACGCCAGCGCTGTCATCGTTTCCACAATGAAGCTCGCCACACCTTTGCATCTCGCCTGCGGAGCAACGATGACATTGCCGATACAGCAAATCCCGCCTGGATCAGCCCGATAGAAGTTGGCAAAACCAACGACTTTATCTTCGGCTTCGAAAATAGTTGAATCGAGTCGCTGCGCAATAACATCAGCCATTTGTGCTTCAGTCAGTGGGTAGTGCGCCTTCGGGAACATATAAAACAGTTCCTGGGCGCCCTGAGGAAGGCCGCAGACTGTTTTGATGTCATCCGCTTTCACAGGCCGGTAGTGTATTTTCATAGCGCGTCCTTGAGATCCATGAGCCCGGCATTCTAGCTCATCGCCATTTGCCTTGAAGCTCGGCTTGTGATGTTTCGAACTGGCGGAGAAAAAGCCATGACCCAACATGAATGCACTGTCAGCAAGGCCGTCGAGAGCGATCTGGACGGAATTCTAGAGCTCCAGGAAGCTAATCAGGCCGCCCGTGGCGGGTCACTTTCAGCAAGCCTGTCCCGCTCACGTATCGCAGCCATGATGCAAGAGATGCCATTAATCGTTGCCCGGCGCGGCGCGTTTGTAACTGGCTTTTTGATGACCACCAGCCGGACAATGAATGCTGATCTACCCATCGTAAAGCGATGTTCGACGCTTATCACGGCACCCCTGATGCCTATAGCGAGAAGGAACGTGGCAAGGGTTTGGGGTGGACGCACAATCAGCACCCTCTTGAAAAAGCAGATCGCTCCCAGCACCGTGACCAGTGTCCTGCACAGGCACGGACTGATTCAGCCTGCTCAGAATGAGCAAGAGGCCAAGCTGAGATTTGAACACGATGCGCCTAACGATCTGTGGCAGATGGATTTCAAAGGGCACTTCTCAACGCAAGAAGGCCGATGCCATCCCCTGACACTGTTGGACGACCACTCGCGATTCAATTTAGCTATTCAGGCTTGTGATAACGAGCGTGGAGCTACGGTGAAGGACAAGCTGGTTGAGGTATTCCAGCGCTTCGGATTACCCGCTCGTATCAATGTTGATAACGGCCCGCCATGGGGCTCACCGCGCAATCCAGGTGAAATCACCGAGCTGAGTATCTGGCTGATTCGTTTGGGAATCCGGATCAGCTACAGCCGCCCTTACCACCCTCAAACCAATGGAAAGATCGAGCGCTTCCACCGCTCTCTCAAGGCCGAAGTGCTTGATGGACGTCAATTTTCCACGGTCCAGGAGGCTCAATCCGCGTTCGATCGATGGCGGGAGGTTTATAACCTACAACGACCTCATCAAGCGTTGAACTACCAAGTGCCGATGGACCGATATCGCTCCAGCCCGTGGGCTTATCCGCAGCAGTTATCGGAGTTTGAGTACGGGCCGGACGATGTGTTGGCCAAGGTTTATCACAGCCGATTTCGCTTTCAGAAACGCTATTTCAGCATCGCCAAGGGCTTAGTTGGGCAGCACATCGCAATACGGCCCAACCCTGAAAGAGATGGACTCTTTGACGTCTACTTCTGCCATCACTTTCTAAGAACGTTCGACGTGAACAAACCTGACTACGGGGCATAATGTGTCCACCATGACGCTGCGCTGCAGGCGGCATAAAAATTATTATTTATTTGGCTTTTATGTTCAGCGGTTTCAAACCCAACTCAGGGCAGAAATCAGTTTTCGGGGTCGGCCCTATCGGGCGAGTGTCGTGATTAAGCTGAGCCTGGAACAATCTCCACTCACGCGCAATAATGGAGTAAGGGACAAAGATACTTACCCTCTCAGCACCTCTTAAATCGGTCTGAGCAGGTATATCGTGTGGTGTGACCGAGTAGTAACCTTCATTAATACCAACCACACTTCCGTCAACGCCGATGACCGGCCCACCCGACATCCCTTTGATCACTGGGGCATCGTGAATGCCATAAAGATCACCGCTATTTTCTTTTACATTGAGGAAGGGAGTTTGATACACCTTACCCTTGCCTGTTGTGGTCATCATGTAGGGGCTTACCCCCACGGCCGTTATGTCCTCACCCAGACACGGTGCTCGCCATGAAGGGTAGCTGCCGTCTGCTTTGTGCTTGATGAAGGCGAGGTCACAGCCTGTACTGCAGGAGTATGCAATATCGGGCAAGAATGGAGTATGCCGGGTCGTTACGGCGTAATCATCGTTCCACTGCACTGCCGAGGCCGTATATAGAAACGGTGCTGGAAAGCCTGAGAAGACCACAAAGTACGAATCATTATATTCTCCCGACAAATCGGGCTTTACAAAGCCATTGCATCCCACAGCGGAAAGTGCTACTAGTAAAATCACTATTATCTTGATCATTATAAATTATCGGCTCATAGAAATAATACGGTCGAATGTTATTGTCAGTAATTTGATAATGCAGGGTATAGCACCTAATCCTCTATCTTAGTGGTCGCCGTATTACTTATAGTCGAGTTTCTAATAACATGAATTTCTAAATCCAACTGCGGCACGCCAGACAATGTCCAGGCTGGCCTGGATTCCCTTGTGAATGGCCCCTAGTGTCTCGAGCGGTTAGTTCATTAGCTTATTCTTCATCACACTCAGCTTTGCCATATGTACCGAGCTGATGATGGCCGCTGCGGTCTTTGTCCACTTGAACGGCTTGGCTGAATGCTCGTTATGAGCAGTAATGAACTGGCGGATCGCGACTTTCAGATCAGTAACACTGGTGAAGACACCTCGATACAGTGCGCGTCTCTCCAGCTGTGAAAACCAGCCTTCCACCGCGTTTAGCCAGGACGCACTGGTCGGCGTGAAGTGCAGCTTGAAGCGCGGATGTTTTTCCAGCCAGGCCTTGATCGCTGGGGTTTTGTGGGTCGAACTGTTATCCAGGATCACATGGAGATCCAACTCGGCAGGCGTGTTCTTATCAATCTGCCGGAGGAAATCCAGGAACTCCTTGGCCCGGTGCCGCTGGGTAATCCGGCCCATTACTTCACCGGTCATGATGTCGAACGCGGCGTACAAGCTCGCCGTGCCATGGCGCTTGTAATCATGGGTTCGCCGCTCGATCTGCCCAGGCCGAAGTTGCAGCATTGGCTGAGTACGATCCAACGCCTGGATCTGAGTTTTCTCGTCAACCGACAGCACCATGGCGTTGTCCGGAGGGCTCAGGTACAGCCCGACCACATCGATGACCTTCTCAGCGAAGTGCGGATCGTTGCTGATCTTGAATGTCTTCAGTCGGTGCGGCTTGAGATCCGACGCAGCCCATATCTGCCGGACTTGCCAGGTGGTAACGCGAGCGTACTTGGCCATCAACCGGACGCTCCAGTGCGTTGCTTCCTTGGGAACCCGGTGCGTTGTCAGGGTCAGGATTTCTTTGACTTTCTCAGCACCCAGCTTCAAAGGCTGACCGCTACGCGGCAGGTCGTTCAGGCCGTCGATGCCCGACGCAGATAACGCTTTCGCCACTTGAACACGGTCGGTGTCGTGATCAGTAATTGCCCACAGATGGCAATGGGCGTCACCCCTTCATTGAGCAAAAGCAGTATCCGCGCCCGCTGAGCAAGGCTCTGCTCCAGCGTACTCATGCGCAGCCAACCTTGAAGCGTAAGAACGTCGGCGGGCTGTAGTGCAAAGGGAGCAATTGGACGAGGCATGCCTGGAACCATCTCGGGGCGAGGGGTGCACAGTATATCGTGGTACGTTAGAAAATAAACTAACCGCTCACGACACTAGATGCGTGGATATATCCAAGCGGCGGCTTATGGCCGAGGCTGTGTAAAAACGTTTTAGAGCAGGTTTTACGGTCAGAACCAAAACGAAAATCGCGTCCCTACGCAATTTTCAGGTCTGCTGACTAGTGTCTCGAGCGGTTAGTTCATTAGCTTATTCTTCATCACACTCAGCTTTGCCATATGTACCGAGCTGATGTTGGCCGCTGCGGTCTTTGTCCACTTGAACGGCTTGGCTGAATGCTCGTTATGAGCAGTAATGAACTGGCGGATCGTGATTTTCAGATCAGTAGCACTGGTGAAGACACCTCGATACAGTGCGCGTCTCTCCAGCTGTGAAAACCAGCCTTCCACCGCGTTTAGCCAGGACGCACTGGTCGGCGTGAAGTGCAGCTTGAAGCGCGGATGTTTTTCCAGCCAGGCCTTGATCGCTGGGGTTTTGTGGGTCGAACTGTTATCCAGGATCACATGGAGATCCAACTCGGCAGGCGTGTTCTTATCAATCTGCCGGAGGAAATCCAGGAACTCCTTGGCCCGGTGCCGCGGGGTAATCCGGCCCATTACTTCACCGGTCATGATGTCGAACGCGGCGTACAAGCTCGCCGTGCCATGGCGCTTGTAATCATGGGTTCGCCGCTCGATCTGCCCAGGCCGAAGTTGCAGCATTGGCTGAGTACGATCCAGCGCTTGGATCTGAGTTTTCTCGTCAACCGACAGCACCATGGCGTTGTCCGGAGGGCTCAGGTACAGCCCGACCACATCGATGACCTTCTCAGCGAAGTGCGGATCGTTGCTGATCTTGAATGTCTTCAGTCGGTGCGGCTTGAGATCCGACGCAGCCCATATCTGCCGGACTTGCCAGGTGGTAACGCGAGCGTACTTGGCCATCAACCGGACGCTCCAGTGCGTTGCTTCCTTGGGAACCCGGTGCGTTGTCAGGGTCAGGATTTCTTTGACTTTCTCAGCACCCAGCTTCAAAGGCTGACCGCTACGCGGCAGGTCGTTCAGGCCGTCGATGCCCGACGCCAGATAACGCTTTCGCCACTTGAACACGGTCGGTGTCGTGATCAGTAATTGCCCACAGATGGCAATGGGCGTCACCCCTTCATTGAGCAAAAGCAGTATCCGCGCCCGCTGAGCAAGGCTCTGCTCCAGCGTACTCATGCGCAGCCAACCTTGAAGCGTAAGAACGTCGGCGGGCTGCAGTGCAAAGGGAGCAATTGGACGAGGCATGCCTGGAACCATCTCGGGGCGAGGGGTGCACAGTATATCGTTGTACGTTAGAAAATAAACTAACCGCTCACGATACTAGCCAAGCGCTGGCAGATTTTACGTAGTAACGCAGACTTCCAAACGGTGTCTGCGTTTTACACACTCTGGGCCGCTGGCTCCCTGTCACTAAGAGCTGCCTGGGGCTAAAAGCAGCCACCAATCAGTTACAGGCTGTTTTTGGCGGCAGCCAAATAAATATTGTTAATACGAAGCGTTATCATTAAAGTGTGCGACCTTCCGCTGCGTGATCTCTGCTTATGACGAGCATGACCACCGAAGAGCTTGAGCTGGCCTTTCGGGCCCATGCAACAGAGTTGCGCTCTTTTCTTCATCGCCAGTTGCGCAATCCCGAGACCGCTGCCGATTTGGCTCAGGAAACCTACCTGCGCCTGCTCCGTCAACCGCCACGCAAGCCTGTGCTGAATTTACGCGGTTTTATCTTTAAAATTGCCCGAAACCTGGTCATTGACCACGCGCGCAGCAGCCAAACCCGAGAGCACCTCGACGAAGGCATCGCCTACCTTTATGAAGTCACGGGTGAAAGCCCCGAGCTATTCGATGTTGTGGTTGCGCAACAAGATCTAGCGGCAATGGCCCACGCCTTGAACCGTTTACCTGTTCAGTGCCAGCACATATTTACGCTGTGTCGGCTACAAAACCTTCCCCACAAGGAAGTGGCCTCGCAACTGCAGGTATCGATAAGTACGGTGGAAAAACAATTAGCTATTGCGCTCGACTTTCTCAGTCAATGCCTGCAACGATAACGATATGCACGATCAACCCACCCCTCCCCCGTCCGTCACAGAGGTTCAGCGCACAGCCCACGCGTGGGTCATTCGCCTTACCTCTGGCTCCGTACTTCCCTCTGACCGCGCTGCGGCGCGGGCTTGGTGCGAGCTGGCGCCGGATCATCAACAAGCGTTTGTCGAAGCACGGCGTCTGTGGTGTTTAAGTGCCCATCTGGCTGAGCCTCACGCCCCGGCACGGCCGTCGTCACGTCGAATCTGGCAGATGGGTATCGCCGCGTCGTTGGTGCTCGGGCTTGGCCTCGTATGGGCTCAACAAATGGCGTTGGATGCAGACTATTACACCGGCACCGGTGAGCGTCGGCAGGTCGTTCTTGATGATGGTTCTCGCATCGTCCTGAACGCCAACAGCGCCGTAGATGTGAATCTCACGGCCGATGGGCGGCGCATTACCCTGCGCAAAGGAGAAGCTCTTTTCGATGTAAACCCCGACCCGAAACGACCCTTCAGTGTGCAGGCTGGCGCCTTGAACGCGACGGCACTTGGCACGATCTACGCGGTGCGCCGTGAGGGTGAAAACATCGACGTTACGGTTCGCCGTGGACGTGTGGCCGTCACTGAAGGCTCTGACAAAATCACGCTCGGTGTTGGCGAAGCCGTCGGCGCGCATCTCCACGGGCTGGGCGCGAAGCAGAGCGTGGATGTCGACAGGGTACTGGCTTGGGAACAAGGCCGTCTGGTCTTCGAGTTGACGCCGCTTTCGCAGGTGCTTGAGCAGGTCGAACGCTATCGTCCGGGCATCCTGCTGATCAGGGACACGCGCCTGGGCGCACTCAAGGTCAGCGGCACCTTTCAACTCGACCACCTGGATGAAGGCTTAGCGACGCTGGAGAGCGTCTTTCCAATCAAAATCGAGCGCTACACAAACTACCTGCTGGTGGTTTCACCCAAAACGTAACTATTTTTATGGTTGTTGGCGTGTCGTCCGTCCTCCTCCCTAGAACGATAATACTTCGTATTTGGGAGAGTACCGATGCACCATCCGTTACCTGAAGGTTTGCGAATCAAACCGTTGTCAGTCGCTGCGCTAACAATGCTCTGCGGTCTGATGTCCTGCCTGGCGGTTGCCGACTCCCACACTTTCAACATCCCGCAACAACCATTGGCGAGCGCGCTGAATCGACTGGCCGCTCAAAGCGGCTTGCAGGTGATATTCGATGGCACGCTGGTCGTCGGCAAGAGCAGCCCCGGGGTGGTCGGTACCAAAGAGCCAGAGGTCGCACTGGCTGAAGTGTTGAAAGGCAGCGGCTTGACATGGCGCGCGACCGGTGGGAACAGCGTAATGCTGGAAAAACCCCCCGAATCGGGAAGCACTCTGCAATTGGGAGAGACTTCAATCCAGGGCCGGGTGATGGGCGAAGTGACCGAGAACACCGGTTCATACACCACCGGGGCCATGCAGACCGCCACCAAGCTACCCCTGACCTTGCGTGAAACGCCGCAGTCGGTCAGCGTAGTCACGCGCAAGCGCATGGACGACAAGGCCATGACCACCATTAGCGATGTGGTCCAAAGTGCGCCGGGCATTTACCTTAATAACTCTGGCGGAGCCGGGCGGCCCACGTTCAGCGCGCGCGGTTTTGACGTCGACACCATCATGTACGACGGCTTTCCCACTAGCTTCCTCACTTACCTGCCCAGCAGCGAAGCTAACCTGGCCATGTATGATCGGGTGGAGATCGTTCGAGGCGCCACTGGCCTGGCCCAGGGCGCCGGCAGCCCTGCTGGCGCCATCAATCTGATACGCAAACGCCCTCCCCATGAGTTCCAGGCCACACTCACTGGCAGTGCCGGTAGTTGGGACGATTACAGCAGCACGCTGGACATCGGCGGTCCGCTCAATGAAAACGGCACTCTGCGAGCGCGTACCGTGATCTCGCGGCAAGACGCCAACAGTTTCCGTGATTCTGTAGAGAGTGACGCAGATCTGTTCTATGGCGTGGTCGATGCCGACCTGAGCGACAGCACAACACTGACGCTCGGCGCCTACCGCCAGAAGGACCATACCAACTACGTCTGGGGTGGCTTGCCCATGGTCCGAGGTGGTGGGCACCTTGGGCTGTCACGCGACACATTCCTGGGGCATGACTGGGAATACATGGACAACCGCACCATCGGTTATTTCGCGACTCTGGAACATGGCCTAGCCAACGACTGGAAGCTGCGCATGGCCGCCATGCAGTCGACGACCCACACTGATGTGCTGGCCTCATCCATATGGGCATACAACCGTCACTATCTATGGACGCAAGCCATGGAGCAGAAGGAAACCGGTTACGACCTGGCCTTCAGCGGTCCCTTCCAGTTACTGGGCCAGGAACATGACCTGACGGTGGGCGTCAGTAAGCGCCAGCTGGATTATCGTACCGGTAAGCTTTGGGAAGCGTTCATCGACAAGGGCACCGATCTCTTCACCTGGGATCCACGTGGTCATGCCAAGCCCGATATCGTCAAGGGCCCCAACGGCCGTCCCGAGACCACCACCCAGGACAGCTTATATGCCAGTACCCGCCTGCGCTTGACCGAACCGTTGTCGCTGATTCTCGGCGGCCGCCTGGACTGGTATGAATTCGAAAACAGGACAAATCCTGAAAGCAGCTACAAGGTCACGCGCAATCTGACCCGCTATGCCGGCCTGGTCTATGACCTGAACCCCCATTACTCGGTCTATGCCAGCTACACCGATATCTTCAAGCCGCAAACCGAAAAAGGCATCGGCGCAGAAGTGATCGTCCCTATCGTGGGTGAGAACTACGAGGTGGGTATAAAGGGCGAATACTTTGATGGCGCACTCAACGCCAGCGCGGCGATTTTCCAGATCGATCAGAAAAACCGAGCCCTGGAATTACCTGATGTCAAAGGTTGCGGCACCAGCGCCATCAGTGCGTGCTATGAAGCTTCCGGCCTGGTGCGCAGCCGGGGTATTGATCTGGAACTACAGGGTGCCCTGACCGAAAATTGGCAACTGGCCGGTGGGTATACCTACACCCAGACGAAATACGTCAGCGACACCAACGCAACCCTGGAAGGCCAGGATTTCAACCGTAGACTGCCGCGCCAGCTATTCAAACTATCCACCATCTATGCCCTGCCCGGTGACCTGCAACGCTGGCGCATTGGTGGTGATGTCTACCAGCAGAGCCAGATTCGCACCTCAGGTGGCAGCGGTACCACGGCATGGCAAAATCGACAGGGTTCGTACACGGTGGCCGGCCTGGTGGCAGGATATAAGGCTAGCGAGCAACTGGATCTGCAACTCAACGTAAACAACCTCTTCGACCGTACCTACTACGTCAGCATTGCTAACGGAGGCTATGATCCGTACGACATCTACGGCGATCCACGCAATATGAAACTGACTGCCCGCTACAGTTTCTAAGGCGCTGTTTTGCCTTGGCAAGCCAGTGATTAAGTTTTGAAAGGGGGTTCTGTGCCCTGCGCCAGGCTTGTGCGAAGTCTGAAGCCCCGCAAGAATGAAGGTCCGAGCGTGTCGTATCACTCTGAAGTCGATCACGTCCTTGCGCTCATTTAACTTAAAACATCAGCTTACCGTCATGGCAGTAAGTACTGCTTTCACGCGCTACAATTCTCATGGGCCTTGCTCCCGGCTGCGCCGCTTGCCGGACACAAAAAAACCCGCAAAGCGACAATGCTGTTCACTTATGTAAAAGCCGACTTTATTAGAGCGAGCTTGCTCACGATCTTTGGCAATAAAGCACGACCAGTTCTTCACACCGCTGGTCGTGCTTCGTTCTAAAGTAAGGAGCATTGCGCAGTTACGCGGGCTTCAAGGTGCTTCTCTCACGGCAGAAAAGGCCACAACGTGCAGCGAAACGACTTAGAACGCGTAGACCAGTGTGGCCGTAGCGCTTCGTGGGGTGCCATACCATCCACGAGCACCGATCGCGGTGTAATAACGCTTGTCCAGCGCGTTGTTGAGGTTAAGCGAGACGCTGGTTTGTGGCGTGAACGCGTACTGGGCCATCAGATCGACAACACTGTAAGCACCCTGAGTGAATGTCTCCTTGTTAGGCCCGGCGCCTTTGTAATACTCCGTACCTTGCCAGCGCACACCTCCGCCCACTTTCAATTGCGGGAGTGAGTCGAGGCGATAGCTGGTAAACAGCTTCAACGTATCGCGAGGCACTTCGGTCAACAGGCGTTTATCACTCGAGTTTTTTACCTCGGCATAGGTATAGCTGGCCAAGACCTGCCAATCGGGAAGGATCTCCCCGGCCATTTCCATCTCAAACCCGCGGGTTTTTGTGCCCGACTCAGCGCGATAGGCTTGGTTGCCATCCGGCGCCAGTTGAGCGCCATCGGCTACTGCGAGATTGTCTTGGCGCACCTCGAAGACACTGAGAGCAGCAGTCAGACGCTTTTCCCAGAACTCACTCTTGATCCCCAACTCATAGTTCACGCCTTCTTTAGGGTCCAGGTAGATCCCATTGACGTCCTTGTTATTTTGCGGTTTGAAGATAGTGGTGTAGCTGGCATAGGCCGACCAGTTTTCGTCGAAGTCATAGACCAAGCCCAAGTATGGCGTCACGATCCCGGTTTCGCTGCGCGAGGTGCGTTTGATATCGCCTGTCGACAGTTTGGTGGCGACTTCGTCTCGCTTCCAGTCGATCACTCGTGCCCCGGTAATCAGCGACAGGTCATCCGCCAGACTCCAGCGAACCGAAGCGACCAACCCATCCTGTTTTTCATCCAGCGCATCTCTTGACGACTTGGTGTAGATGGCATCCGGTATGGCCAGCGAGCCATCCCATGTGTAGATGTTGTTGATGTCCTGGAAAGACCAGAGCGGATAACCATCGTTGCGGTAATACGACTTGGAGTGACTGACGCCCAGATACAGTTGGTGCTCGCGGGTAAACAGCTCAAAAGGACCGGTAGCCGACAGGTCGAACGTGGTCTGTCGTGGCTCCCCGGACCAACGTCCAGTCCACGTGCCAATACCACTGCCGTCGGGCTTCACGGTGCCGTTGGCCGCAGTGGCAAAGGCGTCGTCGTAGCTGCGCCGACTGTGCTCAGCGTTGAACTTTATATGCCAGCCGTTATCAAGTTCGCGATCAAGGGTGGTGAACAGCGTCTTGGTTCGACGTTTGTGGTAACTCCAGTCCGAGGCCGAGTTGAACGAACGAGACGAGCTGAAGTGACCACCATCGGAAGTGAACATCGGGAAGCCATGGTTGCCAGCCCCTTTGTTGTCCATGTCCTGATACTCCGCCCCGACTGTCAGCATTGTGTCATCGGTGACGTCCCATTCCAGCACCCCGTATCCCACCTGCCGTTTCAGGGTCTGGCGGTCGATGTGACTCCGGCTATCGCTGCTCGACGCGACAAAACGCCCACGAACATTGCCGCTTTCGGACAACTTTCCGGACACGTCCAGTTCGGTGCGGTAACTATCCCAAGAGCCCGCCTTGAGCGTCAGCGTACGTTTTGTTTCTAGCGTCGGTTTTTTGCGAATCAGATTGACGGTGGCACCGGGATCACCGGTCCCCGACATCAACCCCGTGGCGCCACGCACCACCTCGATCCTGTCAAACGTGACCGTGTCAGAAAGGTCGTCGCTAAACCCATAGGTATCAGGTCGATTGACCCCGTCGACCTGAATACTGCCGACTTCAAAGCCTCGTACATAGATGTGATTAGCGTCGCTACCGGCGGGCCCCATGCTCTCGACGACCACGCCAGGGGTCTGCTCAAGTACCTGGGTAACATCGTTCAGGTTCAGATCTTCAATCAACTCGCGCGTTATTACACTGATCGACTGCGGCGTCTCGCGTGCCGACAGGCGTAGACCGGTTGCGGTGTTGGCCGAGCCCGTGGTGTAGCTGCCCGTCTCCTCAGTGGTGGCGCCGAGGCCCACGCTGGAGACAGTCGTTGCAGCCAACTCCATCGAACTGGATGGGGTAGACCGGGTCAGCCTGTAGCGCTTGTCACCCACTTGCTGAAACTTCAGACCACTGCCTTGCAGCAATAGAGCGAGGCCCTGCTCCGGCTCGTAATGCCCCTGCAACCCAGCAGTGAGCAAGCCAGCAGTTTCTTCGCTGCTGAAGCGGACGCTCACTGCGCTCGTGCTGGCGAACGTATTAATGGCGTTGGTTAGAGACCCCGCCGAAATGGTGTAACTGACCGGCGCGGCCCACACAGCGCTATTGGCCAATAACGAACCAGAAAAACTAAACGCCAACGCGGCCCTGCGAAGACTTAAGGGGGGGCAAGAGAAACAAGCGGACATCCATCGGCTCCTGTTAGTGATGATTATGTGATCCACAGGCAGGAGACGAATTGCTAATGGGAATCTTTTACAAAAACTTGTCGAGATACTCAACCCAATCGCTGTTGAAGCCATCAAACGTCCGTCGCGGTCGCTTGGCCAACACCAACGCAACCGGAGAGTATGTAAAAAGGGTCACTAACCGGAACCAGACCAAAACCGCCCCGCTAAGGCCGATTCAACAACCCATGGGGCAACTCAACGTGTGCAACGAGCCCGCCGCCACAACGGTTTCTCAATAGCAACTCTCCGCCGTGCTGGCGTGCCATGGCCCTAGCCGAGGACAGGCCCAGGCCAACGCCACCGGAGTTACGGTTACGAGAGGGTTCAAGTCGGACGAATGGGGCGAAAACGTTTTCCAGCTCCGATTCAGGAATCCCTGGCCCTTTATCGCTCACCTCGATGCGGACCGAGCACGTGTCACTGCTCAATTGTATGCACGGCAGCTGCGCATACTTCACGGCATTTTCCAGCAAATTCGCAGTGATCCTTTTAATGCCTACCGGGCGGCCGAAAAACACCAGATGGGGCGGGCCTGCAAAATCGACGACGATACCCTGATCACTGTAATCATCGATCACGGTTTGCAGCAGCTCTGAGAGATCAAAACTGGTGGCTTGTTCCTGTAGTGCCTCGTCGCGAAAAAAACCCAGGGCAGAGTTGATCATCGATTGCATTTCATCAGTGTCACGGATCAGCTTGCGCTGCTGCTCAATGTCTTCAATAAACTCGCAACGAAGCCGCACACGCGTGAGAGGCGCGCGCAGATCGTGCGAGATCGACGCTAGCATGTGCGTGCGTTCGGCGATGAACTGCTGAATTTTCGCTTGCATGGTGTTGTAAGCAATAATCGCTTGGCGAATTTCATACGGCCCTTCGATATCAATGGGAGGAGCGTGCAGGTCCCCACCAAAGCGTTGTGCAGCGCTGGTGAAGCGTTGCAATGGGTTAGCCAGTTGGCGTGTGGCGAACCAGGCGACCAACCAAGTCGCAACCAGGCCGAGGGCAATGACGATGGCAAAACGCAACGCAGCACTCACCCCCCAACTGCGTTGCGGTGGCGTAAACGACAACCAGCTATCGTCGCTCAGTTGTACCAACATGACATAGCGAGCTTGCGGGCTATCCGCGGGCCAATTGGCGGGCTGCAAGACTTCAATTTTGTGATGTGTCTCCCCCAGTAACTCACGCAAAACCGGCGCACTATCAGGGCCTAACAAGGTACCAGACAGAGGCAGTTCGAAGCCGCTTCGGCGCTCGCGCCATTGCACCTCAAGTGTCGGATTGCTCGCTGCGCCCGCCAACTGCGCACGCATTGCCGGGGGTGCCGCCTGGATGACTCGCGTAGTAGCAGCGACCTGGTCCAGCAACCCGATTTGATCCACCGGGGGTTTGGCCCAGACCCCGGCGACCTGAACAAACAGGGCATAGAGTACGAGCGAGGACAGCATCGCCGCGACTATGGTCAATGCAATCCGGCGTCGAAGAGTATCTATGTGCGGAATCAGACGGATCACGTCCGCGTCACCTTGGCGTTGAACATATACCCACCATTGCGCACGGTACGAATCAGATCTGGACGTTTGCTGTCTGGCTCTATTTTTCGTCGCAGGCGGCTGACCTGCACGTCGATGCTTCGATCAAAGGCTTCATGATTCTGCCCACGCGTCAGATCGATCAATTGCTCACGCGTAAGGATACGTTCAGGGTGCTCAAGAAAGACCACCAGTAGATCGAATTCACCGCCAGAGAGCGGAATCATTACATCTGCGGACGAACGCAATTCGCGGCGCGTAACGTCCAGATGCCAGCCAGCGAAACGGATAACCAGCCGTGCGTCTTCGATACGCGGGTGTACAGGATCATTGGCGCGACGCAGCACCGCGCGTAACCGGGCAAGTAACTCTCTAGGGTCGAAAGGCTTGGTCAAGTAATCATCGGCACCCAACTCCAGGCCGACAATACGATCACTCAATTCCCCCATAGCAGTCAGCATTACCACCGGAATACGAGTATTGAGCCTCAACTTCTGACAGAGGCTTAAACCACCCTCACCCGCAAGCATCAGATCGAGAATGATGAGGTCCGGACGCTTGCGGTCGATTGCCGCCCACATTGCCTTGCCATCGGTGGCCAGTTCCACTTCATAGGCATGCATGAGAAAGAACTTCTCTAGCAGCAATAGGATTTCCACATCGTCGTCGACGATCAGTAACCTGCTCACATTCAGTGATCCATGGTGCAAAAAGGAAGGTATCTAAAACTATTCTGGCGTGACGGTCATTTATTTCAATCGTGAAACATTTCTGCTTTGCAGACATAAATCAGACATCTTCAGGAAAAAACACTCAGGCAAGCTGCGCGCAATCTATTCCGGAGCGCCCTCCATGCAGACATTGAGCAGCAAAGACACATGCACCGACGCTTTAATCCTGAAGCAGCTCACCAGCAAGGTCTGGAACAACGATCCAGTACTTTTTCAAGAGTCGCGCATGACACTTTCAAGCGATCGTGAACGTATCGTCCTGATCCGTTACATCGAGCACTACAGTCCCGGAAGCGGCCAATGGGTGGAATACTCCTACTCCGTGCCAGTCTGCGAGTTCACTCAATGGATCATGGCTAATGGCGAACTGAACATCGAGGACTCAGAGAGCCGCTCGGGCAACTGAGCGCTGCAAGTACCATTAATTTAAAATCGATTCAGGAACGCACAAAATGGGAAGAAGTATCTCGCTACCGCTATTGGCGACCCTATCCATTTCACTCACTGCTTGTACCAGTCAAACCATCAGACCCGAAGAGTATTCGGGCTTCTTGCATGACTACAGCCAACTGACGGAAAAAAAGCTTCCATCCGGAAAAAAGGTGCTGACTTGGGCGAGTCCGACACTGCATACCCACCATTACACCCGTGTGTATATCGAGCCGAGTCTTTTCTATCCAGAAATGCTACCGACCGAACGCGCTCCGCAGTCAACGCTTTCGGCCGTAACCCATTACTACGATACCGCCCTAAAACACGAACTGGGCAAAGTCATGACTGTCGTCGAAACCCCTGGCCCCGACACTCTAACCATCAGGTCCTCCATCATCTCTATCGCGGCCAGGACGCAGAGCTTGCGATTTTATGAGTGGCTTCCCGTAACACTGCTTGCTGCCGGCGTCAGCACTGCTACCGGCATCCGCGACCAGGACAGTGAAATCACCACCGAAGTGGCTGTTCTGGATGCCGTCGACCAAGACGTTGTGGCGCAAATAGTGCGCAAAGAAACTGGCCGGCCACTGGAAAATGATAAGCAGGTCATGACTCTGGATGATTTCAAACCGGTGCTCGATGGCTGGGCCCTCGATATGCGGCAGGCATATTCATCCGGCGGGAAATAAGTACTCGTACGTTGGCGTGCAACAATGCATGTCTCTTCAAGTATGGCCAGCGTATTCAGGTCCTTGCGCGTCTTGAAACCTACCGCTGACATGTAGTCTTCCTGTGGCTTCTCCAGCAGTTCGGGCTGCTTTATCACGTCAACATCCAGCGCGTGCCTCATGCCATGTAGTTGGTCCGGTCAGTGATCTGGATCAGACCGCCCCCTTGCTACTTGGAGGCGTCGCACGCCCATGGTGTTATCTGTTTTGCGGCCTGGGTATGAGGTTTGAGCGGCCGCAGGGAGGAGTCGACATCAGCAAAGGCGGGCTTGGTGGAGGAAATGAACTGCCCAATAATTTCCTTGACCACGACGCCGGATCTATTGGCTTTTTCACTTAGCCCGGGAACTGACATTTGAATGTAAAAACGCGACTCCAAGCCTGGACGCTCGCCTTGCCATCGAACGTCTGGCTTTCCTGATAAACTATGGCGCCTTACTGCCTGATCCGAACCTGCGCGCTGTAAGCGACAGAGCCGTTTTTGTGCTTGCGAGCAGTTATAGAACCCTTTTATGCTGAGCCCTTGATTGAGGTTGCTGCACTTTAGCGACAAGCCGTCAAAATCGAGCTTAAAAGGGCTAAACAGTAGTGAACGAGACCTACCCGAATGCACACGAAACCCGCAGAAAACCTAGCCTCAGCAGTAAATCCGGTATCGAGGAGGTTTTCTGTTGCACCTATGATGGATCGTGACTATTTAATTAAAAAACTCATACAAATCAATAATATATTTTAATAACGATTATTGCTGTAGCAAAATTTTAGCAGCAGATAAGACTTCATATAAATTGATCCAAAAGCGCCTTCCCCCGATCCGTCCAATCAAAGACAGTACGAGCTCGAAACTAGTGTCTCGAGCGGTTAGTTCATTAGGGAAACTCCGAACAAGTCTCCAAGTATGCTGAAATACAGCCTCACCACCTGCCCCGAGTGCGTCATGAGCCAGATGAGCTTTTCCGATTTCGAATACGCGGGCAAGCGCAAGCAAACACGCCGCGAACGGTTCCTCGCCGAGATGGATCAGGTCGTGCCCTGGAGCGGTTTACTGGCGTTGATCGAGCCGTATTATCCGAAGGCTGGTGGTGGCCGAAAACCGTATCCGCTGGAAACCATGCTGCGCATTCACTTGCTGCAAAACTGGTTCTCGCTGAGCGATCCTGCCATGGAAGAAGCGCTGTATGAAATCACGCCCATGCGCCAGTTTGCGCACTTGACCCTGAGCGCGCCGATCCCTGAAGACACCACGATCATGAACTTCCGACACCTGCTAGAGAATCATAAGTTGGCGCCGGCGATCCTGGCGGTCATCAACGGTTATTTGCAGGAGAAAGGCCTCTCGCTGCGCCAGGGCACCATCGTCGATGCGACGATTATCCACGCGCCCAGTTCGACTAAAAACGAGCACGGTAAACGCGATCCAGAGATGCATCAGACGAAGAAAGGCAATCAATATTTCTTCGGAATGAAGGCCCATATTGGTGCCGACGTTGAGTCGGGGCTGGTTCACCACGTTCACGGCACCGCGGCGAATGTAGCCGATGTCACTCAGGTTGCCGAACTGCTGCACGGCGAGGAAAACGCGGTCTACGCTGATGCTGGTTACACCGGTGTCGAGAAGCGCGAAGAGCATGAAAACCGTGAAGTGGTTTGGCAAATCGCCGCGCGACGCAGCACCTATTCCAAGCTGAACAAGCGCAGCGTGCTGTACAAAGCCAAGCGCAAAATCGAGTACCTCAAGGCCCAGACACGGGCCAAGGTCGAACACCCATTTCGGGTGATCAAACGTCAGTTCGGTTATGTGAAAGTGCGCTTTCGCGGCCTGATGAAAAACACCGCTCAATTGACCACGCTGTTTGCCTTGTCCAATTTATGGATGGCTCGAAAAAAGCTGATGGGTATGGGCTAATTACGCACGTAACACGGAGAAATGGGCTGACAAGCTCGCCAAGGCGGCGCGTACGGGATATTTCGCGGTCAATAGCGCCAAATTCAGCGGGATTTTCAACTTACTGCGCGGTTGCGGCAAGTTGATCGGAGCTTCCCAAGGTATCACTAATAGAATTTATTAACGGATTAATGAACACTGGGCAAGACGAATTCACTAGGAAGTGCATATAGGAGAGAAAGGGGCCGCTGGCCCCTTTCTCTCTTTTAAGCCTGAGCCGCTCTCAGCACCCCAACCTGCTCTACAAGCCAAGCCATTTGCTCATTAAGATTCTTGGCATCCTGCTGCTTAATGTTCAAGGAGTTATAAGCAGCATGAACATCAGAGGCCTTGATGTGAGTGTATCGCTTCAGTGTTTGCCAGTCCCGATGTCCGCTCATCAAAGCTACCTGGGGGACGCTCAATCCAATTCCAAAGAAGTCCGTGATTGCCTTGTGTCGCAAGTCATGGAATCTCACTGGACGGGCCACGCCTGCTTCCGCCCGAGCACGCGAGAAAGCAACCGACACCGACTTTGGGTTGTAGGGGAATATTGGCCCCGATGTACGAGTCCCGATGAAATTTTCAACAACCTCCCAAGCTGATGGCAGCAAGGGCACCGTTTCGTCGTTACCCATTTTTTCGTCCGGGTGCTTTCTGTCACGAATAATTACAGTCTTGTTTTCATGGCTCAGATCTTCAATTCGGATGTTGCATATCTCTGATTGTCGCATTGAAGTATACAACCCGAACCTGATCACCTTGGGCATATCAATTTTTTGGCGTTTCTTCGTCGCGAACACGCCAATGATTGCGTCAATCTCCGATTGCGTTGGAACACATTCAACCTCCCGGCTTTTGATCCTCAGTTTGTGGCTAGTCTTCAAGCTTTTGCGAGCCTTGTCTGCCATATCCCGATCAACATCCAAGTGCTTTACGTCGTAGCAGTAACGCAGAACCGTCGATAGGAGAGAGAGATCGCCTGCAATGGTCTGGCCCTGTACGCCTTCTTTCTTCCTGGCCTCGATGAAAGCATCCAGGTGACTTTTGGATAGACGCTCGATCCCGATATTCCCGAATCGATCCTTCAGGGCACTGTAGATGAAGAGAGCGCTCCGCTGAAGCGTTCGTCCGGGCTGTATGTAATCCAGGTAGTCGTCTATATAATGACCAACAGTCGAGCCCTTTGGAGCTGATGTCCTGCCAGTGGCTTTGATTTCTTCAAGTTGACGCCCCTTCTCTTTCGCGAAAGCCTTTGCCAGCTTCTCGGATGAAAACGTCGAGCTGATCGTTTTGTGGCCTTTGGCTCGGATCAAGACACGCCAGTTGCCGCTGGGGAGCTGCTGAAAAGAAGCCATGCTCGTGTTCACTCACTGTTCATTTACTAGTACCCGAGGCATACCTTTTATGCACACGACGTGTACCCCAGGTGTACCGAAACCGTCATTTCGACCCCTGAAATGTACACGAAGAATAGCATGAAACTACGCTGCAGGCCTTTAAAATCAAGGTTTTATGAATCGTAAATTTTCTGTTGCACCCATGATGGATTGGACAGATCGCCATTGTCGCTTTTTCCTGCGCCTGCTATCCAAAAATGCGCTGCTGTACACCGAGATGGTCACCGCTGGGGCGCTGCTCAATGGTGATGCCGAGCGTTTTTTGCGTCATGACGAAACTGAGCATCCGCTGGCCTTGCAGTTGGGGGGCAGTGTGCCGGCGGATTTGGCTGCGTGTGCGCGCATGGCTCAAGACGCAGGTTATGACGAAGTCAATCTTAACGTCGGCTGCCCGAGTGATCGGGTTCAGAACAATATGATTGGCGCTTGCCTGATGGCGCACCCCGCGCTGGTTGCAGACTGCGTGAAGGCTATGCGTGATGCTGTGTCCACTCCCGTCACGGTCAAGCATCGGATTGGCATCAACGGGCGCGATAGCTACGAACAGTTGTGCGATTTTGTCGGGACTGTGCGTGATGCAGGCTGCACTAGCTTTACTGTGCATGCGCGTATTGCCATTCTCGAAGGGTTATCGCCTAAAGAAAACCGCGACATTCCTCCTCTGCGTTATGACGTTGCCGCGCAGTTGAAGAGTGATTTCCCTGAGCTGGAGATCATTCTCAACGGCGGGATCAAGACACTTGAGCAATGCCAGGAGCATTTGCAGGTATTTGACGGTGTGATGCTCGGCCGTGAGGCGTATCACAATCCGTACATTCTGGCTAAGGTCGATCAGCAGCTGTTTGGCTGTACCACCCCTGTTATTTCACGCGCTCAAGCCCTGGCGCTGTTACGCCCCTATATCGCTGCTCATATCGCAGCAGGTGGTTCGATGCACCACATCACGCGGCATATTTTGGGACTGGGCCAGGGGTTCCCGGGTGCACGTCGTTTCCGCCAGTTGCTGTCAGTGGGCATCCATAAGGCCAAGGACCCACTGGCGTTGCTGGATCAAGCCGGGGAGTTGCTGGAGGGTCGCTGAAGCCGGGGTAATTAAAAAGGGGCCGTTCCTGCACAGGAACGACCCCTTTTTTATGTGCCGCACCCTGCTCAGTGGCGCTCGAGTGCATTCACCAAGTCATGGAACGCTTCGCGATTGGAGTCGTTGAGCCCCATTAGGATCTTGTGCGCTTCAAGCACTTTGACGCGAACCACTTCTTCGGACTGATCCTGTGAAGGCAAGTCCGTCAGGCATCCCGGGCACGGAATCGGCTGGCCTATGATGTTAAATACCTGATCGAAGCCCATCGACTCCAGCAGTCGGGTAATGTCTTCGTGGGTGGTGACAACCGTCGGCAGCAGGCCTATTTTTTGGCGCGACATAATCGACAGTTTCGCCAGCAAACCCAGTGTAGTGCTGTCGATACTGCGGGTTTCAGTGAGGTCAATCACAATGGCGTTGAAGTTCAACGCAGTGAAGATCCTCTCGATTGTTGCATCCAGTGCCGAACACAACGTCAGACGCACTTCGCCCACAAACTTCAGGACAAAGGTGCCATCCTGTTCGGCGAACTGAATTCTACCGGTACTCATTTAAGATTCCTGCTTAACACCAACAGGGCGATATCATCCGGCATCTCCCCTAGCGTAGCTAATCCAAACACCTGGCGCAGACCATCCAGGCTGCCGCCCGCTGCCTTCACCAACTGAGGTAACGCAGCTTCTTTCTCTTTGAGCGTCGGCTCAGTCAAAAGGTCCAAAATTCCGTCAGACATCAGCGTAAGGCTGAAGGATTCCGGCAGTTTCAGAACCTGATCTTCATACGTGGCTTCGTTGAACAAACCAACGGGCAGCCCTCGCCCTTCAAGATAACTCACACTGTCAGGAGTGTAGAGCACCGGCAGTGGCAGGTGCCCGCCAATGCTGTAAGTCAGCAAACCGGTTTCTTCATCAATCACGCCGCCCACCATGGTCACGTGCTTGCCCAACTTGCAGTTGATCAGGCCACGGTTGATGTGCCCAAGCACCTCGGAGGGCTTGAACTCCGGCAACGTACCGTTGCGCTTGGATTCAAACAGCAAGCGGGTGGTCATGAACTTGAGCAACACCGTGACGAACGCTGAGGACGCGCCGTGACCGGAGACGTCAGCCAGGTAAAACGCTACCCGACGCTCGTCAACCCGGAAGTAGTCGACAAAATCGCCGGACAGGTACAGGGACGGAATGATCTGATGAGCGAAATTAAAGTCATCAATGGACCACGGGCTGATCGGCAGCATGTTCATCTGTACTTGCCTGCCGGCGTTCTGGTCTTCCTGTAGCAAGTGCAGGCTAGCCTCAAGCTCACGGTTTGCAGACTCAAGCTTGTCCCGATAGCGCTGGTTTTCGAGCTGCAACCTTGCACGATCGAGCGCACGGTGGACCGAGTGTTCCAGAACGGCGAGATCTTCGAGGGGCTTGATCAGGTAGTCGGCAGCGCCCAGACGCAACGCCTCGACCACATCGCTCATCACGCCCGCACCCGAGATGACGATCACCGGGGTTTGCGCAGACCGCAGGCTGACCTGGCGAATCAGCTCCAGGCCACTCATTTGCGGCATGCGCAGGTCACAGATGACTAAATCCGGCTGCTCTTGCTCGAACACCTGTAGCCCTTGCAAGCCATTACTGGCCTGAAGGACGCTGAAGCCGCTGTCTTCCAAGTAGGCCGCCAGACTGGCGCGTACTACTTCGTCGTCATCAATGATCAGCAGCGTGGCACTGGTTTTTTGCATGTGGGCAAACGGCGCCAGAATTAGGTTGCCGCGAGATCTCGAATACGTCGGACTCACGACTGAATTGGCTTGTGAACATCCCTGATTCAAATCGACTGTGTTGCTCGATCCTACAAAGGTGCCCGTGTAAGGCGCAGACGGTACTCCCATCCGCGGGGGGTTTCAAGCTCAGGCCGATGGTGGTTTGAGGTGTTCGTCACGTTAAATTCCCACGGGTTATAAGAACCTCGTTAACGGCAACTAAAACCTAGGTCTGAAAGGCTCTAAAGCGGAGTATTTCTCATCTGCAACATTAAAAAAACGGCCGCTCGGGCCGTTTTTTTTACAAGGGTCGAATGATTTAAAAGTCGTCGACTACCTGACCGTCCTTGACCTTGAATTCACGGTTTTGCAGGTACGCATTACGGATAAAGACGTACTTGTCACCCGTGATCAGTTTTTCGGCTGACAACAAGCTGGCGCGGGTATCAATCAGGTCCATGCCGATGGTCATGTTACGGGCCGGCACATCACTGATGTAGCGGTACGGTTCGGTGAAAGAGTCCGGGTAGATACCCACGGCATCACGTACGGTGCTAGGGCCCAGAAGCGGCAGCACCAGATAAGGGCCGCTTTCAACGCCCCAACGCCCGAGGGTCTGGCCAAAGTCTTCGCTGTTGCGATGCAGGCCCATCTTGGTGCCCAGATCAAAGAAGCCGGCCACACCCAGCGTGGTGTTGAGCAACAGACGGGCTGTGTCTACACCGGCAGCATGGGGCTTGGCCTGCAGGACATCGTTGGCCAGGTTGCGGATGTCACCGATGTTGCGGTACATGTTGTGGATGCCATCCTCCAGGAACTGAGGAGTGATGTATTGATAGCCCTGGGCAAGTGGCTTCAAGGCATAGGTATCAATCGTGTCGTTGAATTTGAACACGACACGGTTAAACCCTTCCCACGGGTCATCTTCAGTGGCGGCATTGGCAGCCAATGGCAACATGGCCACACCGGCACAAACAAATAGCTGAGCAAGACGATCAGTCCAGCGCATAGCAAAAACTCCCTGAAGTTACTTGATACTTGGGCGCTATGCCCTGAGTCAGATCATCAGTATAACGGCAAATGTCTTTTAGGCAGCCCCCAAGCAATACCCTAAACAGACTTGAGTAGATGATAGACGTTCCACAGCCCCGGGATTCTTTTGAAACCACCGGCTGGCCACCCCGAAAAAACACGCACAAGGGATTGTGATTGAGATCATGCACTCCAGGCGCGAGTGGATTAATCTAGGGTCCTTACAGACCTTTTGTTCATTGCGAAGGTCTACACCAGAGCCTATCAATAAAGGATGAATGCTATGCCTGCCCGCGACCTGCAAGAACAACTCAATACCTTGCGCGAGCAACTGGAACAGAATCCGCCGCTCACTCAAGAAGAGCGTGAGCACTTGGTCCAGCTCTCAACACAAATCCAGGCTCAGATCGACATCGAGAAAGCGACCAACGACACCAGCCTGGCCGACAGCGTCAACCTCGCCGTAGAACGCTTCGAGGTCGAACACCCTACCCTGGCCGTCACGCTGCGCAACATCGTACAAACCCTGGGCAACATCGGGATCTGATCACCCGGAGCCCCACAAACAACAAAGCCCCGACTCACTAAACATGAGTCGGGGCTTTTTTTGCTACTCAGCCAGTCAGACCACTGATTGACCGCTCAGTGCCAGGTCAAGCAGTTCACGGTTGGCAACCGCGTACATCGCGTAGTCGTTGCCAGTGGCGGCACGCAGATCGACCAGCATCGAGCGCCAGCGCTCAACCATCGAGTTGTTCTGCTCAAGCCACAAGGCAAGACGTGCTTCGATACTTTCACCGGCATCGGTCATCTGCAACACCGACACGGTAATTGCACGCTGCTGCCAGTCGATATCGTCGCGGAACGCTTCGCGAGCCAGCGCCTGCCAGTTGTTTTCTACCGGCAAGTTGCTGATCTGCTGCAAGTACCAGGTCAGGTCCAGTGCGCTGCCCACGGTGAAATACGCCTTGGCTACATCCGCAGCGTTCTGGCCGGTCACATCCGAGGCCTCGATAATCGGCAGCAAGGTGTACAGGTGCGTAGTACCCGCCACCATCCGCGCTAGCAACTCCGGCACGCCCGCCGCTACGTAAGCCTGATAGCGGGTCTGCCAGCCTTCGCGGGTAGGGCCTTCCAGCAGTTCGTCGAGCTTGAGCCCCAACGCTGCCAGATGCGGCCCGAAGTGCGCCACATCGCGCGCCGCGTCCAGTTCGTTACGACGGCTGCGCAGGAACCAGCGCGTAGCACGGCGGCCCAGTCGCATCAGCTCATCCATCAGCGCCAGCTGGATTTCAGCCGGTACCTGATAGTCCAGCGCTTCGATCTGACGGAACCAGTGTGGGAGGTGGAAAATATCCCGCACGATCACATAAGCACCGGCCACGTTGGCCGCACTCATGCCAGTCGACTCTTTCAAGCGCTCCACAAAGGTGATGCCCATGTGGTTGACCAGATCGTTGGCGATCTGGGTGCTGACGATTTCACGCTTCAGACGGTGACGACGCATGGCTTCGGCAAACTTGCTGACCAGCATCGGCGGGAACGCGGTTTCCATGTCCCGGGTCAGATAGTCATCATCGGGCACCAGAGAGTTGAGCAAGGCTTCCTTGAGGTCGATCTTGCTGTAGGAGATCAGCACCGACAGCTCGGCACGGGTCAGGCCATGACCTGCAGCAACGCGCTCGTTGAGCTGCTCTTCTGACGGCAGGAACTCAATGGCGCGATCCAGCTTGCCACGGGCTTCCAGATCGTTCATCAGGCGCTTGTATTCAGCAATTCGCTCATAAGCACGACGGGCCGCCAACGAAATGGCCTGGGTCTGCTTATAGTTGTTGCCCAGCACCAGACCGCCCACTTCGTCAGTCATGCTGCCCAGCAACTGATTGCGCTGCTTCTCGGTCATATCACCCGCCTGCACAACTTCGTTGAGCAGGATCTTGATATTCACTTCGTGGTCAGAGCAGTCAACGCCACCGGCGTTGTCGATAAAGTCGGTGTTGGAACCACCGCCGTTGAGGTTGAACTCGACACGACCCAGTTGAGTCATGCCCAGGTTGCCGCCCTCACCCACTACCTTGCAGCGCAATTCGTTGCCATTGACGCGCAACGCATCGTTGGCCTTGTCGCCGACATCGGCGTGGCTTTCGCTGCTGGCTTTGACGTAAGTGCCGATACCGCCGTTCCACAACAGATCCACAGGCGCCTTGAGCAAGGCGTTCAGCAGTTCGGTCGGGGTCAGCTTGTCGGCAGTGATTGCGAAACGCTCTTTCATCTCTGGGGAGATGGCGATGCTTTTTGCGCTACGGGAGAAAATACCGCCACCCGCCGACATGATGCTGGTGTCGTAATCCGACCAGGCCGAACGCGGCAAATCGAACAGGCGCTGACGTTCAACGAAGCTATTGGCAGGCTCCGGGTTTGGATCGATGAAGATATGCAGGTGGTTAAAGGCCGCAACCAGCTGCAGCTTGTCGGACATTAACAAGCCGTTGCCGAACACGTCACCGGCCATGTCGCCGACACCGACCACACTGATGCTGTCTTTCTGGACGTTGATCCCGCGCTCTTTAAAGTGACGCTGCACGCCAACCCAGGCGCCCTTGGCGGTGATGCCCATCTTTTTATGGTCATAACCGGCCGAACCTCCCGACGCGAACGCATCACCCAGCCAGAAGCCGTAATCGATGGCAATGCCGTTGGCGATGTCGGAGAAGGTCGCAGTGCCCTTGTCGGCAGCGACCACCAGGTACGGGTCATCGTCGTCGTGACGAACCACGTTCAAAGGCGGCACCAGCGCGCCGTCCTTCAAGTTGTCGGTGATATCCAGCAGGCCGGAAATAAAGATCCGGTAGCAGGCAATCGCCTCGGCCTGGATCTCGTCACGACCGCCGCCCAATGGCAAGCGACGCGGTACGAAACCGCCCTTGGCACCCACCGGCACGATGACCGAGTTCTTCACTTGCTGAGCTTTAACCAGGCCCAGCACTTCGGTACGGAAATCTTCTTCACGGTCCGACCAGCGCAAACCGCCGCGAGCCACGTTACCGAAGCGCAGGTGCACGCCTTCAACCCGTGGCGAGTAAACGAAGATTTCAAACTTCGGCACCGGCTTTGGCAGCTCGGGGATCAGGTGCGGGTTGAACTTGAAGCTGAAGTACGAACGGTTGTGACCGTTGGCGTCCGGCTGGTAGAAGTTGGTACGCAGCGTGGCTTTGATCAGATCCAGATAGCGACGCAGGATACGGTCTTCGTTAAGCACCTGAACGTCGTCCAGGGCCGTCAGAATGGCCTGTTCCAGACGCAGTTGCTTGTCTTCCAGGTCTTCGGCCGTGAGCTTGCGCGCCAGGTAGAAGCGGGTCTTGAATAGCCGGGTCAATTCGCGAGCGATGTCGGTGTGGTTGTTCAGGGTGCTGGCGATGTAACCCAGGTCAAAGCCCAGGCGGATCTGCTTCAGATAACGGGCGTAAGCACGCAGCAACGCCACATCACGCCACGGCAAGCCGGCAGTCAGTACCAGACGGTTGAACGCATCGTTCTCGGCATCGCCGCGCACGATATGCACGAACGCATCCTGCAGCGTGTCATTGAGCTGCTGGATATCCAGGTTCAAGCCTTCACCCGCGGTAAAGGCGAAGTCATGGATCCAGAACTCACGACCATTGGCGTGACGCAGGCGATACGGGAATTCACCCAGGACGCGCAGGCCAAGGTTTTCCAGAATCGGCAACACATCGGACAGCGCCAGCGGCGTGTCGGCGTGGTACAGCTTGCAATGCAGTTCCTGACCGGCGCTCTGACCCAGAGGCTGATAGAAACTCATCACCAGCGGGTTTTTATCGCTCAGGCTCATCAGGTGCTGCATGTCGACCACGGCAGAGTGCGCGGCAAAGCGCTCGCGGTAACCTGCCGGGAAGCCTTTAGGGAAGTCAGACAGCACTTTAGTGCCGTTGGCCTCGCCAAAGCTTTCAACCACCAGACTTGCATAGTCGTCCTGCCAGCTGCGGCAGGCCTGGATCACTTCTTTTTCCAGCAGCAGCGGGTCGATATCGATCCGGTTCTTTGGATCAACCCGCAAAATCAGCTGCACACGGGCCAGTACCGACTCAGAGAAGAAGGTCCAGAACTCGCAATCAGAGGCCTGCAGACGCTCCATCAGCACCTGCTGGATCTTCTGCCGCACTTCGGTGGAGTACACATCACGCGGCACGTAGGCCAGGCAATAGCAGAAACGGCCATACGGGTCTTTGCGCAGGAACACGCGAATCTTGTTGCGCTCCTGGATTTGCACAATCGACATCACAGTGGTGAACAACTCATCCACCGGCGTCTGGAACAAGTCATCACGGGGCAGCACTTCAACGACCTGGGCCAGTTCCTTGCCCAGGTGAGCCTTGGGCTGGAAGCCCGAGCGACGTTCGATTTCTGCAACCTTGCGACGGATATAAGGGATCACCCGCACGCTTTCGCCGTACACCGAGGAGGTGTACAAGCCCATGAAGCGGCATTCCTTGATGACCTTGCCGTCAGCATCGATCTGGCGGATCGACACATAGTCCGGGTAAGCCGGGCGATGAACGCGGCTAGGATGTGCCGCCTTGGCAAACGACAACAGGGTCGGCATGCGCAGGTAGCTGACGGCGTAATCTTCGATACGCAGGTCTTCGGCAGTCAGGCCCGCGCGCAGCAGTTTGGTCAGACCGAGGAAGGAGTCGGCGTCATATTCAATATGCCCGCCATCCGCCTCGTCACGTACCACAAATTCTTCGTAGCCCAGGAAAGTGAAGTGGTTACCCACCAGCCATTCCAGGAAGCTTTTGACTTCGGCTTTCTCATCGGCATCGACGGCGTACTGGCAGTGATCGACACTGGCCAGCAACTCCTGAACCTTGGCCTTCATCGGCTCAAAGTCAGCTACCGCCACGCGCACTTCACCCAGAACCTGCTCCAGTTCCTTGCTCAGCACATTCAATTCGGCTACGTGGGCGCAGCGATCGATTTCCAGGTACATCAGCGACTCTTGCGAGACGCCTTCCCCTGAAGTGCCCTTGGGCAGGATTTCCAGCAACTCCCCCTTGCTGCCGCGGCGAACGCTCAATACCGTGGTTTGCAGGGTATGGATGCTGTAACCGCGACGGTTCAGCTCGGTACGCACCGAGTCCACCAGGAACGGCAAGTCATGATGCAGCACCTCGACGGCAGTGTGCGTCGACTGCCAGCCGTGGCGTTCGTAATCGGGGTTGAAGACCCGCACTTGCGGCTGCGCAGGGTCGAAGCGTTCCAGCAGACGCCAGGCCGACAGTGTGCAGCCGGCCAGGTCGGACATCCGACGTTGGGTGAGTTCATCCAGAGAAATGATGCCGAAGAATTGCTCAGCGAACAGCGCCACTTGTGGCAGTGCCTGTTCACTGATGTGCTGCGCCAGTGCTGCTTGCAGTTGATGCTGGAAGTCGGCTTTGCTGGCTGCGGTGAAGAACGCCATCTGTGGTACTCCGCTTGGGCTTGTTATTGAGAGAAGCGTCGCATGCTGTTCCCGCGAGGGAGCTGTCAATACTGTGCAAGGCCTATCTTGGCAGTTACCTTCTACGCACAGCATGACAGGGAGGTGAAGCTGGCCGTGACCCACGGGTCACATTCACGCTCCAGGATGGGTATCTACAAAAACGACTGCCGGATAAACAGGCTGTGCCTTTAGAGATAACTATCACCGCGCAGCTTAACGATTGAGCCGCACAACCTGCTTACGGTGCGGCGACATATTCGGTCATCGGGACGCAACCTCACGTGCTGTCAGGGAATAACCCTAGCATTCACAAGCGAAAAACCTTCATAGAAGCACCGTACTTTCTCAAGTCAGTCTCAGAAATAACTGACCATTTGCCCTGTTGCGCCATTCCCGCATGCACAAATCGGTTGAGACTGGCAAAATCCGCCCCTGTTCGACTTGCCCGCGCCCAGAGCGCCAGGAACTCCCCATGCAAATGACCACCGACCACCTGCTTGCCAACCCGTGCGACGACGAAGAAGACAACATGGCCATGCTGTGTTGCCACACTGACAGCGGCGAAATGTTCCTGATGACCCGCTACCCCGACGAAGACGAGCTGGAAATCACCCTTGAGGACGAGCCTTCGACACTGGACGGCATCAAGGTCACCTTGAGCCCTACCCGCCTGCTGATCGAAATCGGCGCGGGCGATACAGACGTGCTCAAGGGCGACGACCACCTGGAAATCCGCCACAACACGGCAGCCGCAGACCTGGCAGAAGTCGAAGAAACCTTGCAGAACATCCTAAAGGGCACCGGTACCTACGTCAGCGAACTGGGCTAACCCCTGTGGGAGCGGGCTTGCTCGCGATGCAGGCGCCACGGTTCTTCTGCTGAACCACAGTGATGCAATCGCGGGCAAGCCCGGCTCCCACAGCTTCCCCTCCACTTCAGACGCAAAGGTATCAACCGGATGCCCCCGATCTTCGACGCCCACTGCCACATCATCGACGGCGCTTACCCGTTAGTGCCCAACAACGGCTACCTGCCTGATTTCTTCAGTGTCCATGACTACCTGTCACGGACAGAACCGCTGGGCATCGTCGGCGGGGCAGTGGTTTCGGGGTCCTTTCAGGGGTTTGATCAGACTTACCTGATCGCTGCACTAAAGCGTTTAGGCCCAGGCTTTGTGGGCGTCACCCAGCTTGCAGCCAGCGTTACTGATGAGCAGCTGCACACCTTGCACCAGCACGGCGTGTGCGCCCTGCGCTTCAACCTCAAGCGCGGCGGATCAGAGCAGCTCGACCAGCTCGAATTCCTGGCCAGGCGGGTACATGAGCAAGTCGGCTGGCACTCGGAGCTGTATATCGATTCTCGCGAATTGTCCGGCATTGAGGCCCGGCTGCGCCGATTGCCAGCACTGAGCATCGATCATCTGGGACTGAGCCGCGAAGGGCTGCCCTGCCTGCTTCGCCTTGCCGAGCAGGGTGTACGCATCAAGGCCTGCGGATTTGGCCGGGTTGATTTTGATGTCCCACCCGTGTTGCAACAGATACACAGTGCCAACCCCAACGCCCTGATGTTTGGCACCGACCTGCCCTCAACCCGGGCACCTCGGGCTTTTGCAGACAGCGACATTGCCTTGCTGATCGACGCACTGGGCGAAGACGGCGCCCGGCAAGCCCTGTGGCACAACGCCCGGGCATTTTATGGGCTGTAGCCGTTGCGACCGCTTCGCGATCGATCGCAGCCTCGCGGAGCTCGTCAGCGACTACAGATTCGTCGCCTACCCCGCACCGTAGTCGCTGACGAGTAGAACGAGGCTGCGTCAGGTTTGGTGCGCCACTGCGACGAAGCAGTCGTAAAACCGGCCACCATGGTTCATCAGGCAAACCGCGCGCACCCCGTTTTATCTTCCATTCACCCACCCAGATGCGCACCATTCTCAACAACAGCATACTTTTCCGAATTTTCCTACAAAAAGCCCCACCGCCATTAGTCCGCAGCGCCCTCAATGGATTAAAGTAACGCCCCCAGCCCCGGTGTAATTCTTGCGCCGCCGGTGTCCTTTTCAGGAACAGTCATCGATGGAACATCGTGAAGCGCTGCTTGCGCTGCGAACCTTTCTCTCAACGCAGATCCTCGGTCAGGAAAAGTTGATCGATCGCCTGCTGATCGCGTTGCTCGCAGACGGCCACATGCTCGTCGAAGGCGCACCGGGTCTGGCCAAGACCAAGGCCATCAAAGAACTGGCCGAGGGCATTGAAGCGCAGTTCCATCGTATCCAGTTCACCCCCGACCTGCTGCCAGCCGACATCACCGGCACCGAGATCTATCGCCCCGAAACCGGCAGCTTCGTGTTTCAACAAGGGCCGATTTTTCACAACCTGGTGCTGGCGGATGAAATCAACCGTGCGCCGGCCAAAGTGCAATCGGCCTTGCTTGAAGCCATGGCCGAGCGCCAGGTCAGCGTCGGGCGCAGCACCTACGAGTTGTCGCCGCTGTTTCTGGTCATGGCCACGCAAAACCCCATCGAGCAGGAAGGCACTTACCCGCTGCCCGAAGCCCAGCTCGACCGCTTCCTGATGCACGTCAAAATCGGCTTTCCGGACGCTGCCGTCGAACGCCGCATCCTGCAACAGGCCCGTGGCGAAGCCCTCAACGGTGAAACCAAGCCCGAGCGCCGGGTCAGCCAGCAGGCCATTTTTGCTGCGCGCAAGGAAATCCTCGGCCTGTACATGGCCGATGCGGTGGAGGAATACCTCGTACAGCTGGTGATGGCGACCCGTACCCCCGGCAAGTTCGACCCCGAAATGGCGGAATGGATTGCCTACGGCGCCAGCCCCCGTGGCTCGATCGCCCTCGATCGCTGTGCTCGGGCCCACGCCTGGCTAGCAGGGCGCGACTTCGTCAGCCCCGAAGACATTCAGGCCGTGCTGTTTGACGTGCTGCGCCATCGCATCATCCTGTCATTCGAAGCCGAGGCCGCCGGTATCGACCAGGACCGCGTGGTACAGCGCATCCTCGACGTCGTTGCCGTTGCCTGACCGATGAACAACCCCCTGCCCGCCGAACCCGGTATCCGCGTCACGCTCGCCGAACTGATCGAGATGCGCCATCGGGTACGCGAAGTGCAACTGTTCTCCTCCCCCAGCCAGCGCAGCCCGCTGGTGGGGTTGCATCACTCGAAATTGCGCGGGCGCGGGGTCGACTTCGATCAGGTGCGGGTCTACCAGGCCGGGGACGATGTGCGCACCATCGACTGGCGCGTGACAGCTCGCACCCAGGAACCGCACACCAAAATGTTCCATGAGGAACGCGAGCGGCCGATCTTTATCCTGGCCGAGCAAAGCCGACGGCTGTTTTTCGGCTCGGGGCTGATGTTCAAGTCGGTGCTCGCCGCCCAGGCTGCCAGCCTGATCGGCTGGGCCGCACTGGGTCACAACGACCGCGTCGGCGGGCTGGTATTTGGCGATCACGAACACTACGAAATCAAACCCCGGCGCAGCAAGCAAAGCCTGCTGCAATTGCTCAACCGGCTGGTGCGGGTCAATCAGTCACTGCACACCGACGTGCAATCGGACCGCGATGCCCTGGGCATGGCGCTGATCCGCGCCCGTGAAGTGCTGCGCCCCGGCAGCCTGGTGATCGTGATCTGTGATGAGCGGGGCCTCACCGACGCTGCCGAGCAGCAATTGAGCCTGCTATCACGCCATTGCGACCTGATCCTGCTGCCGCTGTCCGACCCGCTGGATCACGCCCTTCCCGCTGCCGGGCTGTTGCGTTTTGCCGAGCGTGGCGCCCAACTGGAACTCGACACCCTCAATTATGATTTGCGCCAGGCCTACCGCGCCCAGGCCGAGGCCCGGATTGCCCGCTGGGAACTGCTGGCGCAAAAGCTGCGGGTTTTACTCATGCCCCTGAGCACCCAAAGTGAAATGGTCGAGCAACTGCGCGAATACCTGAACGCCAAGCGTCCCGGCAAAACCTCATGAAAGAACTCGAACAGCTACAACCCCTGATCACGCCCCCGGCGATTGGCTTCTGGCCGCCAGCGCCGGGCTGGTGGTTGCTGCTCATCATACTGCCCGCGCTGGGCTGGGGACTGTGGTGGTTGCGCCGCTACCTGCCCGCCAAACGCCAGCCGGGCCGTACCGAACAACCCCTGGACCCGGTGCGCCTGGCCGCCCTTGAAGAACTGGCGCGTTTTCCAAAACCTTACGACGGCGCGCCCGCAGGCGCCTGGCTGCAACAGCTCAACGGCCTGCTCAAGCGCCTGTGCCGCAACCATTACCCCTACAGCCAAAGTCACACACTCAATGGTCGCAAGTGGCTGGCGTTCCTCGACAACCGTTGCCCGGCTGCCGGGTTGACGCGCTGGATGGTACTGGTTGAAGGCGCCTACAAGCCCGAGTGCAAGCTCGACGACAAAGCCATCGCCGGACTCAATCAAGCGGTTGAAACCTGGATTCGCAAACATGTTTGAATTTGCCTGGCCGTGGCTCTTCGCCCTGCTGCCCCTGCCCTGGCTCATGCGCCTGGTACTGCCGGCCGCCGACAGCGGTGAGGCTGCGCTACAGATCAGTTTTCTGGGCGATCTCGAAGAACTGGCCCGGCGCAAGGCGCGAGCCACCCTGCCTTCGTGGCGCCAGCAAACCCCCTATGTGCTGCTCTGGCTGTTGCTGTTGACCGCCGCCGCCCGCCCGCAATGGCTGGGTGAGCCGCTGCCCATTGCCGCCAGTGGCCGCGACCTGCTGGTTGCGGTGGATGTCTCGGGCTCGATGGACTACCCGGATATGCAATGGCAAGGCGAAGACGTCAGCCGTCTGGATCTGGTTAAAAGCCTGCTCGGCGACTTTCTGGAAAAACGTGAGGGTGATCGCGTGGGGCTGATCCTGTTCGGCAGCCAGGCCTACCTGCAAGCGCCCCTGACTTTCGACCGGCGCACCGTGCGCACCTGGCTCGACGAAGCGCGCATCGGCATCGCGGGCAAGAACACCGCCATCGGTGACGCGATTGGCCTGGCCCTCAAACGCTTGCGCCAGCGTCCTGCACAAAGCCGGGTGCTGATCCTGATCACCGACGGGGCCAACAATGGCGGCCAGATCGACCCGCTGACCGCCGCCCGCCTTGCCGCCGAGGAAGGCGTGAAAATCTACCCCATCGGGATTGGCGCCGACCCGGAAGAAAGCAGCAGCAAAGGCATGTTCACCATCAACCCCGGAGTGGACCTTGATGAACCGGCGCTTGAAGAGATCGCCAAAGTCACCGGCGGCCAGTACTTCCGTGCCCGAGACGGCGGTGAACTGTCAGCCATCAAGGACACCCTCGACCAACTTGAACCCGTGGCCCAGCAACCCACCCAGGCACGCCCGGCACAGGCACTCTACAGATGGCCATTGGCGGCAGCCCTGCTGCTGAGCGTGCTGCTGGTGATCCGCGAGCTGTGGCCCAACAACCCTGTACAACGCTGGCTGAGCAAGGAGCATTTTTTGCAGCAACATCCTGACTGGCGCGCACGGCTCAAACGCCTGCGTCTGCGCAGGCGCCGATGAGCGCGCTCTGGCCCCACTGGTTTCGCCCCGAATGGCTGCTTGTCCTGCCGCTGCTCGGCTGGCTGCTATGGAAACGCTGGCACCGTGAAAAACGCGCAGGCCGCTGGCAGATGATCCTGCCGGTGGCGTTTCATCGCGTATTGCTCAGCGGCGGTAATGGTCGTAACAGCAAGCTGCCCTGGATTGCCCTGGGGCTCGGCTGGCTGCTGGCTGTACTGGCGTTGCTGGGGCCCAGCTGGCAAAGGGTTGAGCAGTCCACACAAAAGCCCGCCGACCCGCTGGTCGTCATGCTGGAACTGACCCCGAGCATGCTCGCCACCGACAGTTCGCCCAACCGGCTGGAGCAGGCGCGACGCAAGATCTATGACCTGCTGCAAAACCGTACCGATGCGCAAACTGCCGTGATCGTCTACGCCGGCAGTGCCCACACGCTGGTGCCGCTGTCCGATGACCTGGCCACCAGCCGCAACCTGCTTGAAGCCCTCAAGCCGTCGATCATGCCGCAACCGGGCCATCGTGCCGATCTTGCAGTCACCAAGGCCCTTGAGCTGCTCGATCAGGGCGCGCTGGGTGAGGGTCGCCTGCTGTTGATCACCTCATCGCTCAGCGACCAGGAACGCAGCGGCATCCGCCAGGCCCTGAATGGTCATGCCCCGCAACTGCTGATACTCGGCGTGGGCAGTCGCGAAGGCGCCCCCGTGGTCGACGAAGGCGGGCAGTTTCTCAAGGACGATCAGGGCGCCATTCTCCTGCCGCGCCTGGACAGCCCAAGCCTGCGGGCATTTGCCCTGGATGTGGACGGACGCTATCGCCAGGCACGCCTGGATGACAACGACTTGCGCGGCCTGGGCCTGCTCGACGGCCCAGCGCATCTGCGCGATGACGGCCAGACCCTGCATCTGGACGCCTGGGCTGACCAGGGTTACTGGCTGTTGCTCCCGCTTCTGTTGCTGGTGGCCTGTGCCGGACGGCGTGGCTGGCTGTTCTGCCTGCCCTTGCTGTTCATGCTGGCACCCCAGCCCGGCTACGCCATGAGCTTTACCGACCTCTGGTTGCGCCCCGACCAACAGGGCGTACGCCTGCTGGAGCAAAAAAAACCATTGCAGGCACTCGAACACTTCAGCGATCCGCTCTGGCAAGGCGTGGCGCTGTACCAGGCGGGCGACTACGCCGGTGCAGCCCTGCGTTTTGCCGAGGTCAACAGCGCCAGCGCGCACTATAATCGCGGCAATGCACTGGCCATGAATGACGAGCTGGAAGCCGCCATCGATGCCTATGAACAGGCACTCGAGCTGCAACCCGAGCTTCAGGCCGCCGCGCAAAACAAAGCCCTCGTCGAGCAAATACTGGAACAACAGCGCGCTGAGGCCCAGGCAAAAGCCGAACAGACACCCGAGCCGCCACCTGCGCCAGCCGAATCGCAAAACCCGCTCAGCACCAGTGCCCAGGGCGCGTCCAGCACCACAGGGCAAAATGAGGACAACAACTCGGCCGCCACCCTCACCACCGAAGCGCCCCCGGACGAGCCGCTCAACCCCGGCGCCGAAGCCGACAGTCAGCCCGGTGACGAACAGACCACGCGCCCGCCGGTACCGGCCGCCAACCAGACCGGCGAAGAACAGCGCCAGGCACTGGAACAATGGCTCAGACTGATTCCCGACAACCCCAGCGAATTGTTGCGACGCAAATTCTGGTACGAACAGCAGCAACATCAGGACACGCCTAAATGAACCGCCTCTGCGTTTTGCTTCTTTTGCTGTGTTGCTGGACCCTGCCGGCCCATGCCGGTGGACTGGTTGCCAGCGTTGACCGGGACCAGCTCAGCTCCGGTGAAACCGTCGAGCTGACACTGGAGTCCACCGACGTCACCCAGTTTGGCAAGCCCGACCTGACACCACTGGACAACGGGTTTGAAGTGCGCGGCACGCGCCAGGTCAACCAACTGACCAGTCTCAGTGATGACAACAAAGCCACTACCCGCTGGATCATCACCCTGCAACCCAAACAAACCGGCACCGTGAGTATCCCGGCACTGCAAGTCGGTGAATACCACAGCCAGCCGATCAACCTGACCGTGACCCAGAGCGTGGTCAGCGACAACGAACTGGCTCCGGTTTTTATTGAAGTCAGTCTGGACCAGCCCAGCGTCTACGTGCAGGCCCAGGCCCTGCTGACCCTGCGCGTCTACCATTCCGTGGCGCTCTACGACGACAGCAGCCTGACCCCGCTGCACATTGACGACGCCATCGTCGAGCAACTGGGCGAGTCGCGCACCTATGAAAAGTTGATCAATGGCGTGCGCCACGGCGTGATCGAGCGCCGCTACGGGATCTACCCCCAGCGCAGCGGCGAACTGCTGATTCCGGCACAAACCTTCAGCGCCACCCAGGTCGACAGCCAGCAATCCACGGCCCCCGCTCCCCTTGGGCCCAAGCCTGGAAAGCTGCTGCACGTGACCTCCACCGAGATCCCGCTGACCGTCCTGCCCAAGCCCGAGACCTATCCACCCAATGCCGCGTGGTTGCCAGCCCGAAGCCTGAGCATGAGCGAAACCTGGAACCCCGAGCCTGACCATACGCTGGTGGGTGATTCCCTGACCCGAACCCTCACCCTCAAGGCTGAAGGCCTGTCCAGCGCCCAGTTGCCGCCCCTGCCCGCCACTGACGTCAACGGCTTGCGGCGCTACCCGGACTTGCCGCAGTTGAGCAATCAAGTCACCGAAAACGGCCTGATCGGCAGCCGCGAAGAGCGCGAGGCGCTGGTGCCGACACGGGTTGGCCAGATCGAATTGCCCGCCGTCGAAGTGGTGTGGTGGAACACCCACGAAGACCATCTGGAGCGGACCTACCTGCCCGCCCGCACCCTGCTGGCAGCAGCCAATCCCAACCTTGCCGTGGACACGCCCGTCAGCGGTGCCGTGGCAGCCATAAGCGAAGAGTCGTCGCTGTGGATCTGGCAGCTCAGCACCCTGTTTCTGGCCTGCACCACCCTGGCGAGTCTGGGCTTGTGGTGGCGTGCCCGCTGGCAGCCTGCAATCTTGCGTGCAGCGCAAACCGGGCCCAGCCCGCGCACCCTACTCGACGACCTTAAACGCGCTTGCCTGGCCAACGACCCCCACGCCACACGCCAGGCACTCGATGCCTGGGCGCGGCAACAACCCGAAACCCTGGCCGACATGGCCGCGCGTTTCGTGTTGCTGTCCGATGCCCTCGATGGCCTCAACGGCGCACTGTACAGCGAAACCGGCCAGTACTGGCAAGGCGAAGAGCTGTGGAAGGCCATTCGCAGCATTCCGGCTACCGAGCGCGAGCAAGACGCCGCCAGCGAGCCAAGCAGCCTGCCGCCGCTCTACCCCAAATAAATTTCCAGGCAACCCGAGGACCGCCCGAGCGAGCGGGTTGCCAACCCCTTTAAAACGGATTCTGTTATGCGCCTGTTTCACACCTCCGACTGGCACCTGGGGCAAAACCTCCACGGCCAGGACCGCGACTTCGAACACGCCTGTTTTCTTGCCTGGCTACTGACACAGCTCAGTGAGCAGCAGCCGGACGTACTGCTGATTGCCGGTGATATCTTTGACACCGTCAACCCGCCGGTAAAAGCCCAGGAACGGCTCTACGACTTTATCGTCAGCGCCCATGAGCAACAGCCGAAACTGACCATCGTGATGATTGCCGGCAACCACGACTCCGGCTCGCGCATCGAACTGCCCGCGCCCTTGATGCGTCGTTTACGCACCCATGCACTGGGCCGCGTGCTGTGGCTCGACGATGGCCAGCTCGACGCCGAACGCCTGCTGATCCCCTTGCCCGATGCCAGCGGTGAAACCGCTGCCTGGTGCCTGGCGCTGCCCTTTCTGCGCCCTGCAGAAGTCACCGGAGCGCACCTGGGTGATGACTACCTGCGCGGCATCGGCCAGGTCCACGAGTGGCTGATTGAAGCCGCCAACGCCAAGCGCACGCCGGGTCAGGCCCTGATTGCCATCAGCCACGCCCACATGGCGGGCGGTTCGGTGTCCGAAGACTCCGAGCGCAGCCTGATTATCGGCAACGCCGAAGCCCTGCCCGCCAGCCTGTTCGGGCCGAGCATCAGCTACGTTGCCCTGGGCCATTTGCACAAACCACAACGGGTCAACGGCGAGGAGCGGATCCGCTACTGCGGCTCACCGATTCCGTTGTCATTCTCTGAAATAGGCTATCAACACCAGATTCTCGACGTGACACTGGAGGGCGAAACCCTGGTCAGCGTCGAGCCGCTACTGATCCCGCGCGCGGTCAATCTGCAACGCATTGGCCCACTGCCCCTGGCTGACATCCTCACCCAACTGGCCGACCTGCCGGACACCGACCTGCTGGCCGATACCCAGCGCCAGCCGTGGCTCGAAGTGCGGGTCAAGCTCGACGAACCGCAGCCCGATTTGCGCCAGCAAATCGAAACCGCACTGCAGGGTAAATCCGTGCGCCTGGTGCGCATCTCGGCCGAATATGCTGGCAGCGGCAGCCGTGCCTCGGACGACGACGCGCGCCTGATCGAACTGGACCAACTGACACCCCAGGAACTGTTCAGCCGCGCTTGGCAAGACAACTACGGCAGTGAAGCCGACGAACAAACCCTCAAGGACTTTGCCGTGCTGCTGCAAGAAGTTCAGCTGGAAGGTGAACAGCCATGAAAATCCTCGCCATTCGCCTGAAAAACCTCGCCTCACTGGCCGGGCCCTTTGAGCTGGATTTCACCGCCGAGCCCCTGGCCAGTGCCGGGTTGTTTGCGATCACCGGCCCCACCGGCGCCGGCAAAAGCACCCTGCTCGACGCCCTGTGCCTGGCCCTGTTTGGGGCTGTGCCGCGCCTCAACAACACGGGGCGCGATGCAAAAGTGCCGGATGCCGACGGCGAAATTGCCACCGCCGACCCGCGCACATTGCTGCGCCGTGGCACCGGCGAAGGCTATGCCGAAGTCGATTTTGTCGGCATCGACGGCCGCCGTTACCGCGCCCGCTGGGAAGCCAACCGCGCTCGCGAAAAAGCCACCGGCAAGCTGCAAGCCAGTCGCCAAAGCCTGCGCGACCTGGACAACGATCAACTGCTGGCGAGCCAGAAAGGCGATTACAAAGTCCAGCTGGAAGCGCGACTGGGGCTCAATTTCGAGCAATTCACCCGTGCCGTGATGCTGGCCCAGAGTGAGTTCAGCGCCTTTCTCAAGGCCGATGACAACGAGCGCAGCGAACTGCTGGAAAAACTCACCGACACCGCGCTCTACACCCGCCTGGGCAAGCGCGCATTCGACAAGGCCAAAGAGGCCAGGGACGCGCACAAGCAACTGCAGGACCAGGCTGTTGGTGTGACGCCCCTTGAGCCCCAGGCCCGTGCCGAACTGGATCAACAGTTCAACGACGCGCAGCAGCAGCTAAAGAACCAGCAAGGCCAGCTCAAGCAGCTGGAGATGCAACACACCTGGCTCAAAACCCTGGGCGAACTGCAAGAGCAGCAACTCAGCGCTGCGGAGCAATTACAGCAAGCGCAAACCCTGTGGGACAGCCAGGCCACCCAGCGCCAGACCCTGCACCTGCTCGAAAAACTGGCACCACAACGTCATCAGTTTGCCCGCCTGGCCGAGCTGGAAGGGCAACTGAGCCCATTGGCCGGGCACATCAACGCCCATCTTGCTCAACAGGCCGAACTGGGCCAGCGCCAGACCCGCCTTGAAGCAGAGCTGCAAACCGCCCGCCTGGCTGCAACCCAGGCCCAGGCCCTTCAGCGCGAATGCGCGCCCCAGGTGCAGCAGGCCCTTCTGGAGCAGGCCAACCTTAACCGCCTGACCCAGGCCCTCAACACCCAACAAACCCTCCAGCAGCAGGCCGAACAGGCGTGCGTCGAAGGGCAACTGGCGCTCAACACGCTGCTTGAGCGCCAGCAACAAGGCGCTGAGCGGCTTGTACTCATCACCACCCAGCTCGAACACAGCAATGCCCTCGCACCACTGGCCAGCGCCTGGGACGCCTATCGCCCAAGGCTTCAGCAACTGGTGCGGTTGAGCAATAACTTGAGCACCGGCCGCAAGGAGCTGCCGGGGCTTGAACAGCGGGCCCTGCAGGCCACGCAGGAACTGACCGGGTTGCGCGACAGCCTGGAAATTTTGTTCCAGGAAGCCGGCGCAGAACCCCACGCGGTCAACGAGCAAATCCAGACCCTGGGCAGCCTGCTGCAAGACAACCGTCAGCAACAGCGGGCCTTTGAAGACCTGCAGCGCCTGTGCAGCAGTCAGCAAGCGCTCGATAGCCGCCTGCACGAACTGCAACTCAAGCAACAGGAGGTGCAGCAGGAGCGCGAGCGCCTGAGCCAGCAAGGCATCAAGGCCAAAGCCGACCTTGAAGTGGCTGAGCAAACCTTGCAGGTCACCCGCCAACTGCTGGAGCGTCAGCGCGTGGCCCGTAGCGCCAGCGTTGAGGAACTGCGCGGGCAGCTGCAGGATGGCCAGCCCTGCCCGGTGTGCGGCAGCGCCGAGCATCCGTATCATCAGCCTGAAACCTTGCTGCACAGCCTGTCCCGCCATGATGAGCAGGAAGAAGCCAGTGCCCGCGCCGTAGTCGACGGGCTCAAGGAAACCCTCGCCCAGCTGCGGGAAAAAGTCGGTGGCCTGATCGCCCAGCAAAAAGAATTTTTGCTCCAGCAAGAGCGCATCCACCAAGAACAGCAGGCCCTCGCCCCGAGCCTTGAAGCGCATCCGCTCCACGAGCAATGGCTGGCACAGGACCCGGCCAAGCGTGAGCAATGGCTGACCCTTCGCCTGAATCAGTTGCAGCACAGCATCACCCAGGACGAACAGCGCCAGAACGCCCTGCTCGCCTTGCAAAAAGAAGCGGCCCACTTGCAGCAGCAAGTCCAGCGCTGCACCGAAGCCAGCCAGCTCGCCACCCAGCAACTGGCTGAGCAGCAATTGCACCTCAATGCCGACACTCAGCGCCTTGAGGATGAACTCGGCGAGTTTGCCAGCGTGCTGGCCCCGGCCACCCTCGACGCCCTGCGCGAAAACCCGTCCGCCTGCTTCATGGCCCTCGACCAGCAAGTGGCTGATCGTGTGGCCCAACTCGATCAGCAACGGGACGAACAGGCGGAGCAGGCTGAAAGAGCGAGCAGCATCGAGCGCGAGCAGTATCAGCAGGCCAATCGCAGCAAGGAACTGGGCACCTTGCAGCGCAGCGTCAAGGCGCTGGGCGAGCAGCAACAGGCCAGCCAGCACAGCCTCAAACAATGGCTGGGTGACTTCAGCAGCGCCGAGCAGTGGCAGCAAAGCCTCGAGCATGCCGTCGAACGGGCCCGCACGGCCCAGACCCAGGCCGAACAAGCCCTGCAAGCTACCGCCAACCAGTTGCTCCAGCTCGCGACCGAGCTCAAGTCCGAGCAAGAGCGCCTGCACGCCCTGCAGCAAGAACACGACACCCTAAACGCCCAGCTCGCGCAATGGCGGGCACAGCACAGCGAGGTCGATGACAGTCGCCTGCAGCACTTGCTGGCCCATGACGAAGCACAGGTACGCGAACTGCGCCTGCACCTGCAGAACAGCGAAAAAGCCGTCGAGCAAGCCCGGGTATTGCTGCAAGAACGCGAACAACGCCTGGCCCAACACCAGGCCCATGCCAATGGCAACCTGGACAGCGAGTCACTCAACATCGCCCTTGAGGCGTTGCACGCACAACTGGCTGCCAGTGAGCAGCAATGTGCCGAACTACGTGCCCGGCAGAGCGAGGATCAACGTCGTCAACAGGCCAATCAGGCATTGGCTCAACGCATTGCACTGGCCTATGACGAATGGCAGCGCTGGGCACGCCTCAGTGATCTGATCGGTTCCGGCAGTGGCGACAAGTTCCGCAAAATCGCCCAGGCCTACAACCTCGACCTGTTGGTCCATCACGCCAACGCGCAGTTGCGCCAACTGGTCCGCCGTTATCGCCTCAAGCGCGGTGGCAGCATGCTCGGCCTGCTGGTGATGGACACCGAGATGGGCGACGAACTGCGCTCGGTGCATTCGCTTTCCGGCGGTGAAACCTTCCTGGTGTCGCTGGCATTGGCCCTGGGCCTGGCCTCGATGGCCTCCAGCACATTGAAAATCGAATCACTGTTCATCGATGAAGGTTTTGGCAGCCTCGATCCCGAGTCCCTGCAACTGGCGATGGATGCACTGGACGGCCTGCAGGCCCAGGGGCGCAAGGTGGGGGTCATCTCCCACGTACAGGAGATGCACGAACGCATCCCGGTCCAGATCCAGGTAAAACGTCAAGGCAACGGTTTGAGCACCGTGGAGGTTAAATGACCGGGCATGTGCTGTATTCATTCCGCCGCTGCCCCTACGCCATGCGGGCGCGCATGGCCCTGCGCTACAGCGGCGTGCCATTGTCGATTGTGGAGGTCAGCCTGAAAGCCAAACCGGCCGAAATGCTCGCCGCCTCACCCAAGGGTACGGTGCCGGTGCTGGTGTGTGCCGATGGCAGTGTGATCGAGCAAAGCCTGGACATCATGCACTGGGCGCTGGCCCGGCATGATCCGGATAACTGGTTGCAGCCGGGCTGCGCGGCATTGATCGAAGAAAACGACACCCGCTTCAAGGTGCTGCTGGACCGCTACAAATACGCCATTCGCTACCCTGAGCACCCGATGGAGTATTACCGGGCGCAAGGGGCAGAGTTTTTGCAGCGACTGGAAGACGTGCTTGCGCGCTCGCCATACCTGGCCGGGCCTGCGTTGAGTCTGGCGGATGTAGCCCTGGCGCCGTTTGTGCGCCAGTTTGCCCATGTGGACCGCGACTGGTTTGAGCAAGCGCCCTACCCGCGCCTGAATGCCTGGCTGGAGCGGTTTTTGGCATCGGAACTGTTCAGTTCGGTGATGAGAAAGCCCTGAACTTTGCAACAACCAACCACTTGTAGCAGCTGCCGAAGGAACGAGGCTGCGTTCGATTGCGAAGCGATCGTAAAACCTGATTACGCGGTTTTTCTGTGATACCGCGTAATCAGGTTTTACGACGACTTCGTCGCCGAACGCAGCCTCGTTCCTTCGGCAGCTGCTTGTATGTTTTCCCGGTGCCCAAGAAAATGCCGGGGCGTGTACAAAAAGCGTTTCGGGGAGGCCGATAGCTGCTTAAGGCAGGATTTGCTCCTGACCTTGTCTGTAGAGAGGCCCCCCGCCTCATTGCCTACCACGAAGAGTAACCAGAAGCCGACAAGTCGGACTTCGTATTACAAGGTTGTGATGGCATGAAGTGCGAGGTCGGGGAACCGGAAGCATTCTACTTTTTTTCGTTGAGGTGGAACACATGGCTCTCGTCGTTGGTGTAGATATTGGCTCTCGAACTGCGCCTATGGCGTGGCGTAAAGATGGAAACGTCGTTGGAAACTGGACCATCGAACAGAGCGCCAAAGGCCACTCATTGGCGGTGAAAAAGTTGCTCAGCCTGAAGCCGGAGCTGATCGTCATGGAGGCCACCGGCGTCTATTACCTGGACTTGGCCGTCAAGCTGACCAACGCCGGCTTACCCGTGGCGGTGATCAACCCGAAAAGTGCACATAACTTTGCCAAGATCATGCTGGCTAACAGCAAAACCGACAAAATCGATGCTCAATTGCTGGCCGAGTATGCCGAGCGTATGACGCCGCGGGTATGGACTGCGCCAACCGCGCAAATGCTGGAACTGCGTGCCTTGGGACGACATTTGAACCGCCTGACCGGCCGCCGCACGCAGGCCAAAAATGAGTTGCACGCACTCAAGGCAACCGAAAGTACGTCGTCGATGCTGATCGAGGACGAAGAGGATGCCATCGACGCCTTGGACAAGCGCATTGAGCGCTTCCGCAAGGCCGCACTTGAACTGATTCTCGAAAGCCCGAACCTGAGCAGAAGCTACAAATGCATGATTGCAGGGCCTGGCATCGGAGAGGCTTCGGCTATTGCGATGCTGGCCGAGTTGGTGACCTTGCCGTCGACGTTGAAATCGAACCAGGTGAGCCGCTATGCAGGATTGGACGTGCGTCTGACGCAGTCAGGAACGAGTTTGAACAAGCCTGGCCGGATGAGTAAGGCCGGGAATGCCTACTTGCGCGCGGCGACGTTCATGCCCGCATTGAGCGCGCTGCGTTGTGACCCCATTGTTAAGGCGTTCTATGAAGGACTGGTCGGCCGAGGTAAGAAGAAGATGCAGGCAATTGGGGCAATCATGCGCAAATATCTGACAGGTATTTGGGCATGCATCCGCAGCGGTGAGCCTTTTGATACGGCCAAGCTTTTCGATGAAAAACACCTATCGAAAGCTTGACCTGCAACAGAGTATCTACAGGTAACGCTCTCTCAGCTTCGGGTTTTATGATCCAGGGCCGCATAGAAATTGGCGCTTTGTTGCAGGTATTTTTGGGTGTAGGCCGCGGATTTCTTGTCGCTGACCAAGGTGGTTGCGCTGGCAGGCAGGGCCACGGTGGCGGAGATGGCGCAAGCGGAAATCACGGAGAAAAGATTGAAATTCATGACGATAACCCTCGACGATTCAGTTGGCGTGCTTGCCTGTTAAGGCCGTGAAACCAACTTAACGCCAAGGGTCATCCTGAAGAAATTCATTGCAGCACTAGCGTCTATCAGCGGGATTGATGGACAGCTGCACGCCTTTGATTACGGGCGGTTGATAAATTTCAGATCAGACGGTGCATCCATTGTCAGGGTTTGTACGGTCTTGCCCAGCGTGCCGGTTTCAGGGTCGCGCTCAAGTACCACGATGGCATTGCTCATCTGGTTGGCGATCAACAAAAACTTGCCGTTGGGGCTCAGGGCAAACTCACGCGGGTGATCGCCATCCACCGAGCGACGCTGGATTTCAGTCAACTCGCCATTGCCCGGATTGATTGCAAACACCAGGATTTCATTGGCCTTGCCACGGTTGCTGACGTACAGGAACTTGCCGTCCTGTGAGGCATGCAATGCACCGGCTGCACGGTTTTGCGCGGGCATGCCGTGGGCCAGTTCCAGTGCCTGACGCTGCTTGAGTCGACCATTGTCATAATCGAATACAAACACCTGGGCACTCATTTCAGTGGTCAGGTAAGCGTGTTTGCCGTCACCGGAAAACAGCAGGTGACGTGGCCCGCTACCTGCCGGCAGCTCTACAAACGCCGGGTCGGCGGCCACCAGCGGATGGTCCGGGTTGGCTGCCGGATCGTACCGGTAGACAAACACCTTGTCTGCACCCAGATCACTGGCGTAGACGAACTTGCCGTCCGGGGAGGACACCACCGAGTGCACGTGGGCGGACATCTGGCGCTCAGGATTGACCCGGCTGGCAGGATGACTGCTCATCTGGGTCACGGGTTGCAACTGACCTTCAGCATTGATCGGCAACACGGCAAGGCTGCCGCCAGGGTCGGCATGCACGCCGTAGTTGGCCACAAACAGATAGCGCCCATCCGCACTCAGGCTGGAATGAGTCGGCTCTTCACCCAGGGTCTTGACCTGGTTGATGAGGGTCAGCTCACTGGTTTTCGGGTCGATGGCAACGCTGCTGGCGCGACCGACGACATCGCTCTGGCCCTTGCCGTTTTCATTGACCACGAACAGACGGGTCTGGTCTTTGGACAAGGTCAGCCACGAAGGGTTGGTGGACTTGAACACTTGCAGCGGCTCAGGGGTGATACGCCCTTTGGCACTGTCAAACTGCAACCGGTAGATGCCCTGGCTTTTGCCCTGGGTGTAGGAGCCAACCAGCAACTCGACTTCATCCCGGGAATCGGCCTGGGCCGACATTGCACCCACGCTAAGAGCCATCAACACAGGTAAGGTTTTAAACTTCATCTTCAACCTCGACTTCATCGTCATCGTTGTTTGCACTCAAGGCGCTGAGGCAAACCAGACGGTGTTCACCGGAGTCGCCAACGAGGGTCCAGCTTTGCAGAGTGTCGTCAAAGACGCTGGCGTCGATCTGTTCAAGGGTGAACTTCCAGCGCTTTTCGGCTCGTCCGTCCATGCATTTGATGAGCAACTGCACATCGTCCAGAGAAAAATCCCAGGCATGCAGCCCGTCAATCACCAACATGTCGCTGGTTTCAAGGGCTGCGCGCAAGGTCTGGTTTGAATCGCTCATTAATCATTCACCTGTTGGAAAGGCGTAATGATAGGTCAAATCAGCGGTGCAACCCATCACCGTGACGCGTGATTGCTCGGTTGTGGGCGCACCGAACCCCTGACTTTAGTTTATGGCCTGGTCAATGTTGGCCTGTAACGACTGGCGCTCTTTGTTTTCACCCTTCAACAGATCACCGCCAACCGTGGCACCAGAGAGCCGCAGCCGTTCCTGCCCACGGAACGTCGCGACATGGGCCTCGCTGGCTGGCGAGTTGTCGGGCTGGTAGTCAAACTTCAGGCTGCCCCCAGGGGTCAGGTTGGTGCCCTCAGCGGTTTCCAGCGCCAACGAACCGCTGGCACTCAGCCCCATGGCGCTCTGGCTGCGGGTGTCAGTGGTTTGCTCCACGGCAGTTTGCCACCGGCATTGAGGTTGACTGAGCCCGCACCACCGTCGAAGTCGCCGCCTTCATAGCGGACATCGCCTTGAGTGGCGATGCTCACCCCATTGGCCCCGGCATAGCGGCCTACTTGGGCCATACTGGCGGTCTCCTGCGCCCGGTTGAACTCGCCCGAGCCGTTGACGCGCACATTCACACCTTCCCCGGTTTTGGTGTAGGCGCGTACGCCAACCTTGGCCGCTACGCCCTGCTCGCTGCGGCTGTGGGTGTCAACAGCGGCGCTGGCGTCATGGCTTCCCGCATGGATATTCAAGGCACCGTCGGTTGCACGGTATTGGGTGCCTTCATCCTGCAACTTGCCACCAACATTGACCTGTAACGTGGCGCCACTGAGCTGGCTGACCAGCGCCGTACTGTCCTGCTGCGCCTGCGTCTTGTTGTGATACCCCACCTGCCCGTCGAGCCCCACGCTGGCCAGCTCCACGCCGTCCGTTAAAGCGGACTGGGGCATCGTACCGTTGACCAGGCCTTTGACGACTTTTTCCAGCGGATTGCTGAGGCCACTGATCTCGGCACTCACCCCCAGCCCGGCCTGCCAGCCGGTCTCGGTGTGGGAGCTGGACTCGGTGTTGTGTGCCGCCCGGTTGTCCACCCGGGCTGCATTGACCTGCAACCCTGAGCCGGCAACGATCCGGGAACCCTCATTGACCAGGGTATTGTCGGCCTGCACCTGCACCTGCACCTGCACATTGCCGGTGGCTGTCACGTTGCTGGTTTTGGCCTTGGTCCGGTTGGCGTTGTCCTTACTGTCCTGGCGTGAAAACTCCAGGCCGCTGCCAACCTTGTCCAGGCTTGCTGTCCAGGCAATGCCGCCACCCGTGGTGATATCCCGGGTTTTGCTGTCAGTGCTGTCATGTGCCGCCAGCAGTTCGATGCTTTTGCCTTTGAGGTTCACATCGCCCCCCCGCATTAACGGCCACAGCACTGCCACTGATGCTTGCCCCCTGCTGCTGCGTTGTCTCGGTGACGTTGGTGTGCTGCTGATCCTTTAAACCTGCATCCACACGGTACTCATGGCTGCCGGGCGCGGTTTCTCTGGTGCTGGCAGTGAAACCACGGTTGTCGGTGCGGGTGGTGTCCCGGGCGGTATTTTCAGCCGCAACGATGTTGATATCACCCTTGGCCTGTACCCCGGTTTCACCTGTTGCCGACACTGTAGAGCCGCTGACGGTAATGTCCCGGGCGCTTTGCAACGTGAGGTTACTGTCCGAATGCAGGTCACTGGCGACGAGCGTGCGGTCGCTGTGGTCCTTGCGGCTTTCGTCATTGATCAGCGAGAAAAAACTGCTGTCCTTGTTATGACTGCTGTCGCGGGACGTGTCATGGACGCCATCGATCACCAGCGAACCGGTGTCGCTGATCACGCTGGCCTGGGTCCCGCCACGCACCTGACTGGCGCTGATGTGCACATCATCGGCCTTGACGATCAGCTTGCCACCGGCGTTGACCTGGCTACCGGTGTGCAGGGTTTTGTCCCCGTCCCCCCCGCCCTGGCTACCGAAGAAGCTGCCCCCCAGCAAATCGCCGGAATAACGCTTGCCGGTGTTGCTCTGGCTGTGGCTGGCACTGGCGATCTCGACTTCACGGGCGCTGAGCCGGATATCCCCCGGGGTTTTCAACTCGGCCCCTTGCAACTGCAGTTTTTGCCCGCTGGCCAGCTCGATCGCCTTGCCTGCCTTGAGGCTGCTGGCAACAGTGCGCTCATCATGGGTTGAGGTGTCCCAGCTTTCCTTCCATAGGTTTTTGCGGTGATTGCCCTGGTCCCGGGTGTCATGGGTTTCAGTCGCGGCCACAAGACGCAGGTCTTTGCCGCTGTTGAGTCGCAGGGTATCGCCCGCCTCTACGTGGCTGCCCTTGAGCAGGGTGTCGGCGCCGGAAGACAGTGCGGCGTTTTGCCGGGCCGTGACCTGGGTACCGTGCTGGCGCGAGTCCTTGTCGGTGGTGGTGCGATCATAGGTTTCATAGGTCACAAAGAGCGCCTTGTTACTCCATTGATCCCGTTTTTCCTGAAGGGCCGTACTTTCCAGGCTGCTCAGGATCAGATTGCGACCCGCGTCGAGCTTGACGTTGCCCCCGCTGATATCGGCGCCCGCCAGTGTCACGTCTCTGGCGCCGTGCAGGTCGACATCGCCCCGGCTGCTGTGCACCCCGGCACGGGTGGCCTCAAGGCTGTTGGCGTGGGTCTGGCCGCTGATCTCGAGATCGCCCGCAGAGCGGATACTCACCCCGTCAGTACCTGCCACCGGCACCGCGCCTAGGCGAACCCCCGCCCCTTCGGCAGTGCTGATGATATTGATGCGCCCGGCCTTCATCGCCCCGAACAGGCTCGCGTCGATGCGCCCGTCCTTGGCCGTGCCACCCGGATAGACCGTGTTCACCGCGCCACTGGCGGCGTCGACCTGATTGCGTCCAACCACAAGCGTCAAGGAGACGCGGGCACTGATCTGGCCCTGACTGTCGATCTGCGGCGCGATCAGGCCGATCGCTCCGCCAGGGTTGTCCAGCCCCTGCTGCTGCACGCTCAATCGGCCGTGGGCATCAGCGGTGTTGAAGGCGTGCAGCTTGCCGTTATTCAGTTCGGGCCGCCCCACCACCAGACTGGCGTTGGGCGCGTTGATGAAGCGGGCGCCATTGACCGAAATCCCGTTGGGGTTGGCCAGCACATAATCGGCCTTGCGCCCGAATACCTCCTGCGCGCCGTTGAGTGCCGACGCGTTGCGACCGATGACCTCATTGAGGATCACACTGGCTGCCTGACCATGAAATTGCGGATTGGATGCCAGTTGCCCGGCCAGTTGGGATTGCCCCGCCTGCAATGCGTTGTTCAGCACCACACCCTGGCGATCGACGTTGTAATCGAGGAACTGATTGTGGGACAGCCCGGCAGCGTTGGGGGCCACAATATTGACGATGGGCACCCCGCCCTGGTTGTGCAGTTGCGGCGTGCCGCCGGGGCCATCGACCCCGGTAATGCCATTGGCCAGGGCCAGTGGCGGCAATAGAAGCAGGCTGGCAATTGCACGGCGCAGCGTTCCCTGGGGGGACAGGTGAAAGTGTTGTCTGTTAATAGGCATAGCGTCTTCCTTTGCGTGAGTGATGAGGCGACACACGTCGCCCGGTGTAACGCTGCAGGGGCTTGTCGGGCCCCTGCAGGCGTTATATCTGCACGCTCAGGCGTGCCAGCCAGACGTGCGGCTCCTGGCTAAAACCCTTGGGAATAGTGAGGTGGCGCTGGTAATCGAGGTCCAGTTGCAGACCCTTCCAGCGCAGGTTGAAGCCCACGCTTGCGCCGCTCAGGCGTTGGCCCGCAGCGCCGTACCCGGATTTGACCCAGCCGTTGTCCAGGCCGATGCGGGGGGTGATGCGGATAGGCAGATCGTTACGCAGCGGCACGTAAAGCGTGTTGCGCCAGACTGCGCCGATGGCACCGGAGGCGCTGTTGTCGCGATAGCCGCGAACCGCCGAGTCGTCGGTGCCCAGCAGTTGCTCGATGGCGGGCAACGGGTCGGGGCTGTATTGCAGCGTCAATTGGCTCTGCCACTGCCAGGGCTGCCCGTATAACTGGCCGTTGCGCCATTGAATGAGGTTGGCGCGCTACGCACCGAATTGCGCTTTGGGCAGGTTGCTCCGCACCCGATTGCGGTCACGGTCTGCCCCCAGCCAGCTCAGGCCCTGGGCATAAGTCACGTCCAGATTCCACACCGCAGCGTCCTGCCAGAACAGATTGAAACCGGCCTCGGCCACCGTAAGTGTCGGGCCCTGGATACCCAGTCGGGCCTTTTGCAGGTAGGTGTCGACCGCCTTGCGGGTCAACTGCAGATGTGCGCTCAGTTGATGGCCCTGGTCGCGCCATAGCACGCGGTCCGCACGCAAGCTGAGCTGATCGGTGCGACCGCTGCCATAGAGTGTGGTGGTGCTGAGTTTGATCGGCGCGCGGTACTCGATATGGCTGGCGAATGCACTCAAGGTCCAGTAACCGTAAGGCACCGAATAGAACAGGCTGTTGCTGCGGCTGAAGCGCGGCCCGTGGTTGAGGGTCTCGCTGAAGCCCAGGTTGAGCGCGTCGTTGAGCTGAAACGGGCTGTCCAGGCTCAGGCCGATCACCTTGCGATCACGGCCGGTGGCGATGCTGCCAAGATTATCCAGGCTCAGGTCCAGCCCCCAATGGGGCTGCCCGGCGTTTGAGCGAAGAATGATCCGCGAAGCCCCCTGCACGCTGCCGGGCGCAATATCCGCCGTGACGTCCACCGAGCGCAGCCGGTTGAGCTGGTCCAGCCCCTGTTCCAGATCACGCAGGTTCAACGGCGCGCCCAGCATGCCGGGGAATGCCGTACGTAACGACAGCGGCAGGATTTGGTCGGCCAGCTCGATCGTTTCGACATAGCCTTCGTCGACCCGGATATCCAGCGGTTGCCCGGCAGAAGGCGTGCTGCTCAGGTAAGGACGGGCGGCGATGTAGCCGGCCTCGACGTACAGCCGGGTAATTTCGGCCAGCAGGTGATTGATCCGGTTGATACCCATGCACGGCGCCACGATGGGCTTGATCCGTGCCTCCAGCACTGCGGGGCGGAACAGGGTGACACCGGCCAGCCGTACCCCTTGGATCGGCCAGCAGTCCACCTCTTGCGCGGTGAGCACAGGCTCTGGCGTCACTGAGGACTGTGCGCCGGAACCCGTGCGCTGAAGTTGCCGCTGACGCTGCTCCAGTTGCAGTTGCAGTTGCAGTTGCTGCACGGTCCTTTGTTGTTGCTGCTGAAGGCGCAGGACCTCCTGACCGGGCTGCCCCCCTTCGGCCGCGGCCAGCGCAGAGGAGCACAGACACAGCGAACACAGGATTCGCGCCTGGGTAAAACACCGGGACCTGATCAGGAGAAGCGCCATCACACGAGATCCTCAAAACGCCTTGAAAGCGATTCAGGGCCCTGAAAAAACAGCTCGCAGGGCTTTCATCACTGTGACAACGCATAATTCGTATTATTTCAAATATAAAATGAAAGTTACAAAATGTAGTTCAATTGCCATTGAAGAGGCTTCAGGCTGCGCCCTCGATTAATCAGACATGCCGCGTGTTCCCAGTTTGCGCCCGCTTCATGATCGATCGCAGCCTCGCTACGCTCCTCAGCGGCTACAGGACAACAACGTTACACCGCCGCCGCAGGCTTTAAGCGAAAGGCCACGCCAAACCTGTTATAGGCATTCATCAGGCCGATGCCATAGGTCAGGTCCGCCAGCTCCTTGTCGCTGAACTCGGCGGCCGCGCTCTGGTAGTCCGCATCCGGGATCCCGGTTTGCGCGACGAGCGTGACCGTTTCGGCCCAGGCGAGGGCCACCCGCTCACGGGTCGTGAACAACTCGCCTGCCTCGCGCCACACCGGCACCAGTACCAGCTTTTCGACGCTCAGGCCGGACTTGAGCAGATCCCGTGAGTGCATATCGATGCAGTAGGCGCAGCCGTTGATTTGCGAAACCCGCAGATACACCAGATCAATCAGTACCTTGGGCAATCCGCTGTTTTGCACATACCCGTACACCCCGCCAAAGACCTTGTAGCCCTCGGGTGAAGCCTTGGAATAATCGATACGCTGGTTCATGACGTGCCCTTGCATTGACTGTTTGAGTGGCGCCATAGTGGGGTTTCTTGGCTCTGTCAAAAAGAGCCAAGATTTGGCTTTATCACCAGGCCATGATCTATCCAGCTCCGGGATCAGGCACAAGGGAACACCATGAAAACCCCCATTCCACACTTCTCCCCTCTTGATCCGGACACCAGCGAACCCATTTACCGGCAACTCTACTGGCGCTTTCGGGAAGCCATTGCCAACGGCCTGCTGGCCCCCGGAGAGCGAGTGCCTGCAGCCCGAGCCCTGGCCAAGGAACTGGGGCTGGCCAGGGGCACCATCGATACGGCGTATTCGCTTCTGACCTCAGAGGGCTACTTGCAAGCCCGCGGCCAGGCAGGAACCATCGTGACGCCGGACATCACGATCAAACCAGCACTCGCCACCCGCACCCCCGAGTCAAGCCCGCCCGTGAGGCACCAGCCCGAGACACTGCCCTTCCAGATGGGCCTGCCAGCGCTGGACGCCTTTCCCAAAAAGGTATGGGCACAAATCGGCGCGCGATGCGTGCGCAGCACCCGTGCCCAGGACATGGCCAACCCGTCGGCTCACGGCCTGCAATCTTTGCGCACGGCCATTGCCACTTACCTGCAGGTTTCCCGCGGTATCGCCTGCTCTGCCGCCCAAGTCTTCATCACAGCCGGCTACCGGGACACGTTGTCGCTGATCGCCCATGCTCTGCTCAAGGCCGGTGACAGGGTATTGATTGAAGACCCCGGCTACCCGCCGACCCGCCAGTTACTGGAGCAACTGCAGATCCAGACCGTGGCCCTGCCGGTCGATCATGACGGCATGCAGCTGCCTGCACAGGGAAGCGAGGCGCTGCACGCCCAGGCGGCCGTCGTCACACCCGCCCATCAAAGCCCCTTGTGCGTATCCCTATCGCTGTCCCGCAGGCTGGAACTGCTGGCCTGGGCCAGCCGGCAACAGGCATGGATCATCGAGGACGATTACGACGGCGAATACCGCTACGTCAGCCGCCCGCTGCCCGCACTCAAAAGCCTGGACCGTGATGGACGGGTGCTCTACTGCGGCACGTTCAGCAAAGTGCTGTTTCCAGCGCTACGCCTGGCTTATGTGGTGGTACCCCAAGCCCAGGTTGAGTGCTTTCAACAGGCCAGCCAGACCTTTCGCAGCGGATGCCCGGAACTGACCCAGGCCATCGTCGCGACATTCATGACTGAAGGCCATTTCGCCCGGCATATCCAGCGCATGCGCAAGCTTTATAGCGAGCGCAGGGCGTTTACCATGATCGGGCTACAAAAAGTGCTGGGGACTCGCGTGCGCATTGATACCAACGCGGGGGGCATGCACCTGATCCTGCGCCTTGAAGGCCAGCAGCCGGATTGGCAACTGGTGGAGCGCATACGCCAGGACGGGCTCTTTGCCGAAGCGCTGAGCGAGTGGAGCCTGCAGGGGGAAAAACCTTCGGGTCTGCTGCTGGGGTTTGCCAACATCGCGTCCCAGGCCAGTGCTGAAATACTGGGCGAGCGGATCCTGGCGCTGCTCAAGCCTGCCGGTTAGAACCTGTGGAAACAGAGGCAAAACGCGGTGATGCCATCGCGAGCAAGCCCGCTTCCACACTGTTGTGTGAACACCTTAGTCCTGTGAGAGCTGGCTTGCCTGCGATACAGGCGCCACCCTTCAACGATCGGAACCCGAACCGTCTCAACATCAAATAAAACAGCGCGGTTCGCGCAAAAGTGCTTCCAGCTCCACCGACGGCAGAGGCCTGCAAAAGAGATAACCCTGCACCTGGTCGCAACCGTTTTTCGTCAGGAACTCTAGTTGCTCCCGGGTCTCCACACCCTCAGCGATGACTTGAAGATCAAGGCTGTGAGCCAGCTCGATAATCGTACGCGCAATGGCAGCATCCTGAGGGCTGAAGGTGACTTCACGGATAAACGCGATATCGATTTTGAGCGTGTCGATGGGGAAACGGCTCAGGTACGCAAGGCTCGAATAACCGGTGCCAAAGTCGTCGATGGAGATTTTCACGCCGATGTCCCTCAGTGTCAGCAAACTGCTGACGGTATGGGGCGTGTTCTCCATCAGCGAGCCCTCGGTCAGCTCCACCTCAAGCAAATTGGGGTCGAGCTGATGCGCCTTGAGGGAGCGCTCGATATCATTGACCAGATCGCCTTCGCAAATCTGTTGCGCCGACACATTCACTGCCACTTGCAGCGCCCCCAGGCCTGAGCGCTGCCATTGGGCAATCTGGCTGCACACGCGGTCGATCACCCACTGGCCCACCCGGGATATCAGCCCGAGGGTTTCCAGCAGCGGCACGAAAACCGCCGGAGAAACAGCAGCATGCCCCGGCCGGTGCCAGCGCAACAGTGCTTCCACACCGCAGATCCGACCGTCTGCCAGGCCTATCTTCGGCTGGTAATACACCTCGAACGCCTGCTTGTGAACCGCATCGCGCAATGCGGTTTCAAGTTCCTGGCGAGCCATGACCTCGACGTTCATTTGTGCCGTATAAAAACGGTAAGTGTCTTTGCCCGCCTGCTTGGCGAGCCCCATGGCCGTATTTGCATGCTTGATCAGGCGGTGCGCCTCGGCGCCATCGTCCGGGTACAGGGCAATCCCGTAACTGGCCGTCATCGGTGTGTCATGGCCATGCAGCTTGAACGGATCACGCAGCACCTCGCGGATACGGTCAACCATCTGCCTGGGGCCTGCCTGGCCTTTGCGGATCATCAGGATCAGCGCAAGTTCGTCGCCATCCATCCGTCCCAGGGTGTCACTGACATTGAGGCAATTGGACAATCGCTGGCTGAACTCTGCCAGCACCTTGTCCCCCATCAAATGGCCCCAGGTCAGGTTGATGTTCTTGAAGTCGTTCAGGCCGATCGTGACCACGGCCAGCTGCCAACCCCGCAACGCAGCCTGGGTCAGCCCCATCTGCAGGGTGGTGTAGAACAGGTCGCGATTGGGCAAGCCCGTCAGCGGGTCGTAATTGGCCATTTTCAGCAGCCGCTCATCGGTCCCCATCGCAGAGCGAAAACGCTCCAGGTCGCTGGTGCGTTTTTCCAGCTGCTGCTCAAGCATCAGGGTATGCACCGCCCGATGGTCGCCAAACGCCTTGAGCCGCAGCAGATTGCGCACCCGCAACCACAGTTCGTCACTGGCGACCGGCTTGCACAGAAAGTCCTCGGCACCCGCCTCAAGCCCCAGAAGACGGGCGCTCTGCTCGCCCTGGCCCGACAGCATGATGATGGGGATATTGGCCGTAGACGCATTCGCCTTGAGTCGACGGGCCACCTGATAGCCGTCAATACCGGGCATCGTGGCGTCGAGCAGGATCAAGTCCGGAGGCTGTTGAGCGACCGTGGCCAGGGCCTGTTCACCCGAGCCGGCAGTCAGCGTGCGATAACCCTGTTCTTGCAACAAGGCTTCGAGCAGTGAGCGGATCTGAACGTCATCATCAACGATCAGCAGTGTGGCAGGTATGTTGGACATGGAAAGCGCTCAAATAAGGGGCCGCCAAGGCAATTTCAAGCCTGATCTGCAGGGAAATCCACTTAGCGTCTGATACCCGTATAGAGGAGCAGTTAAGCACCGATACGGGTGCTTCACCACGACAGCCAGAAACAAAAAAGCACCCGAAGGTGCTTTTGCTTGTCAGTCCAGCGGTGAAACTTTACCCCTGTGGGAGCGGGCTTGCTCGCGATGCAAGCGACACGGTCAGACAGTCACACCGTGCCGTTCCAATCGCGAGCAACCCCGTTCCCACAGCACTTATTGACTGACGGGCATTACCCGGTCGAGGTGCTTTTTGGCCAACGCCATCAACCCTGGGTCATGGCCCGCGCCGTGTGCAGCTTCTTGTAGCTCTCGATCAGGCGCAGATGCTTGTCCAGCCCTTCGAGCTTCATGCTGGTTGGCGTCAAGCCATGGAAGCGCACGGTGCTCTCCACCGACCCGATCGCGGCATCCATCCGCTCGTTGCCAAACATGCGACGAAAGTTGGCTTCGTAGTCTTCCAGCTCCAGGTCTTCGTCCAGCTTCATTTCCAGCACAGCATTCACGGCCTGGTAGAACAAGCCGCGCTCTACCGTGTTGTCGTTGTACTGCAGGAACATTTCCACGGCTTCCTTCGCCTCTTCATATTGCTCCAGGGCGAGATAGATCAGCAGCTTCAACTCCAGGATCGTCAACTGGCCCCAGGCGGTGTTGTCGTCAAACTCGATGCCGATCAAGGTAGTGATATCGGTGTAGTCATCCAGCTCGCTTTCCACCAGACGCTCAACCAGACCTTTAAGCTCGTCCAGATCCAGGCGATGCAGATTCAGGATATCGGCACGGAAGAACAGCGCCTTGTTGGTGTTATCCCAGATCAGGTCGTCGGCCGGATAGATTTCCGAATAGTCCGGCACCAGGATGCGGCAGGCCTTGGCGCCGAGATGCTCATAGACCGCCATGTACACTTGCTTGCCCATGCCTTCAAGAATCCCGAACAGGGTTGCGGCCTCTTCGCTATTGGCGTTGTCACCCTGACTGGTAAAGTCCCACTCAACGAATTCGTAGTCGGACTTCGAGCTGAAGAAGCGCCACGACACCACACCGCTGGAGTCGATAAAGTGCTCGACGAAGTTATTGGGCTCAGTCACCGCGTGACCTTCAAAGGTCGGCTGAGGCAAATCGTTGAGGCCTTCGAAACTGCGGCCTTGCAACAACTCCGTCAGACTGCGCTCCAGCGCCACTTCCAGGCTCGGGTGCGCACCGAATGAAGCGAACACGCCGCCAGTGCGTGGATTCATCAGGGTGACGCACATCACCGGGAACTCACCGCCCAGGGACGCATCCTTGACCAGCACGGGGAACCCCTGCTCTTCCAGCGCCTGGATACCGGCCACGATTCCCGGGTACTTGGCCAACACGTCTTGCGGAACATCCGGCAGGGCGAATTCACCCTCGATGATTTCGCGTTTGACCGCACGCTCAAAAATCTCCGACAGACACTGCACCTGGGCTTCGGCCAAGGTATTGCCTGCGCTCATGCCGTTGCTCAAAAACAGGTTTTCGATCAGGTTGGACGGGAAATACACCACCTCACCATCCGACTGGCGCACGAACGGCAGCGAGCAGATACCGCGCTCCTCATTGCCGGAGTTGGTATCAATCAGGTGGGAGCCGCGCAACTCGCCCTCGCGGTTGTAAACCTTAAGGCAGTGGGCATCGAGAATCTCGGGCGGCAGCTCATCCTTGCGCCCTGGCTTGAACCAGCGCTCTTCGGGGTAATGCACAAACTCGGCATTGGCGATCTCTTCGCCCCAGAACTGATCGTTGTAGAAGAAGTTGCAGTTGAGCCGCTCGATAAACTCGCCCAATGCCGACGCCAGGGCGCCTTCCTTGGTCGCACCCTTGCCGTTGGTGAAGCACATCGGCGATTGCGCATCGCGGATATGCAGCGACCACACATTCGGCACGATATTGCGCCACGACGCGATCTCAATCTTCATACCCAGGCCAGCCAGAATGCCGGACATATTTGCAATGGTCTGCTCCAGTGGCAGATCCTTGCCGGCAATATAAGTACCCGCCTCGGAACCGCTTGAAGGCATCAGCAGCGCCTGAGCGTCGGCGTCGAGGTTTGCCACCTCTTCAATCACAAACTCGGGCCCGGCTTGCACCACCTTCTTCACGGTGCAGCGGTCGATGGAGCGCAGGATGCCCTGACGGTCCTTCTCCGAGATATCCGCAGGCAACTCGACCTGAATCTTGAAAATCTGGTTGTAACGGTTTTCGGGGTCAACAATGTTGTTCTGCGAGAGGCGGATATTCTCGGTAGGAATATTGCGGGTCGCGCAGTACAACTTAACGAAGTAAGCCGCGCACAACGCCGACGAAGCGAGAAAGTAATCGAACGGACCAGGAGCCGAACCATCGCCCTTGTAACGGATAGGCTGATCGGCAACCACGGTGAAGTCATCGAACTTGGCTTCAAGTCGGAGGTTGTCGAGAAAGTTGACCTTGATTTCCATGCGGGATTACCAGAATAACCAGACAAATAATTGACGGCCATTATCCGGCTTTTACGCATGAAGTGTTGTGCTTTTGCGCATGAGCGCCCGGCGGCGCCCGCCACCTGTAGACGCTGGCGAAGGAACGGGACTGCGACCGGTGAAGCGGCACGCCGACAAAGCCGTGGTAAAATCGGACACTGCAGTCGTTCAGATAAATCCCGGGCTCAGGTTTTACGCTCCCCCTTTCCCGGAGGGACAGGGAACTGACCGCACGCGGCCTCAAGATCTGCACTGTTCAGCTCCCTACCCCTCGGGAGAGGCGTAGGGAGGGGCATTTGATGACCCGGTGGATCAGTTGTTTACGACATCAACAATGAACAGGTTGCAGAACAACTGCGCCACCGCGCACATATCCATTCAATACATAACAACCATCTAAGGAAACTCCGAACAAGTCTCCAAGTATGCTGAAATACAGCCTCACCACCTGCCCTGAGTGCGTCATGAGCCAGATGAGCTTTTCCGATTTCGAATACGCGGGCAAGCACAAGCAAACACGCCGCGAACGGTTCCTCGCCGAGATGGATCAGGTCGTGCCCTGGAGCGGTTTACTGGCGTTGATCGAGCCGTATTATCCGAAGGCTGGTGGTGGCCGAAAACCGTATCCGCTGGAAACCATGCTGCGCATTCACTTGCTGCAAAACTGGTTCTCGCTGAGCGATCCTGCCATGGAAGAAGCGCTGTATGAAATCACGCCCATGCGCCAGTTTGCGCACTTGACCCTGAGCGCGCCGATCCCTGAAGACACCACGATCATGAACTTCCGACACCTGCTGGAGAATCATAAGTTGGCGCCGGCGATCCTGGCGGTCATCAACGGTTATTTGCAGGAGAAAGGCCTCTCGCTGCGCCAGGGCACCATCGTCGATGCGACGATTATCCACGCGGCCAGTTCGACTAAAAACGAGGACGGTAAACGCGATCCAGAGATGCATCAGACGAAGAAAGGCAATCAATATTTCTTCGGAATGAAGGCCCATATTGGTGCCGACGTTGAGTCGGGGCTGGTTCACCACGTTCACGGCACCGCGGCGAATGTAGCCGATGTCACTCAGGTTGCCGAACTGCTGCACGGCGAGGAAAACGCGGTCTACGCTGATGCTGGTTACACCGGTGTCGAGAAGCGCGAAGAGCATGAAAACCGTGAAGTGGTTTGGCAAATCGCCGCGCGACGCAGCACCTATTCCAAGCTGAACAAGCGCAGCGTGCTGTACAAAGCCAAGCGCAAAATCGAGTACCTCAAGGCCCAGACACGGGCCAAGGTCGAACACCCATTTCGGGTGATCAAACGTCAGTTCGGTTATGTGAAAGTGCGCTTTCGCGGCCTGATGAAAAACACCGCTCAATTGACCACGCTGTTTGCCTTGTCCAATTTATGGATGGCTCGAAAAAAGCTGATGGGTATGGGCTAATTACGCACGTAACACGGAGAAATGGGCTGACAAGCTCGCCAAGGCGGCGCGTACGGGATATTTCGCGGTCAATAGCGCCAAATTCAGCGGGATTTTCAACTTACTGCGCGGTTGCGGCAAGTTGATCGGAGCTTCCCTAGTGATAATCGGCAATTTTTAAGTCTCAATATGTGGCAAAAAGCTAACACTCGATTCTACAGCCATCCCGACAGGTATGGAAGAACGATTGATCCGAACGAGACTCGCCCAAAGACCTCCAAGCAAGCGCCCTCCGCTGCGAGGCTCGTCCACTCAAAACTCTATCCCAAAAGGAGGTTGCGGAAGCGATCCAAAAAGTTGCGGAAGTGATCATCAAATCCTAGACACAAAAAAAACCCGCAGACCTTGATCTACGGGGCTTTCGAATGTGGAGGCCGAAGCCGGAATCGAACCGGCGTGGGCGGATTTGCAATCCGCTGCATAACCATTTTGCTATTCGGCCAATTGTGCTTGAAGCTTCGCGAGAAACATCAAAAACAAGAGTTTGTTACTGCGACTCGTCGCTACAACCATTTGATTCTTCAGCACTTCAGGTAGTTGCCCCGGGCTGATGGCGCGCATTATGTACTAGAAGGCTGAAGCTGGCAACCCCCTGAATTCTAATAATTTTTAGTTATTTTTCTGCCACGGGTTTTCAGATCACGACATTGCGTACAAACCGCAATGTCCCCTCGCCTTCGTTACGGTAGGCATGGGGTCGGTTGCTGGCGTACATATAGAACTCTCCCGCGCTAAATCGCAGTACCTGTTCGTCCATGACCAGGGTCAAACAGCCTTCGAATACGTAGAGCTGCTCGCTCCAGCCTTCGGCATCTGCCTGGGAGTGGTATTCCTCTCCCGGATCCAGGGTCCATTCCCACAACTCGACTTCGCGGGTGGCGGTAGCTTTGGACAGCAGGACGGCTTTGCTCCCCGCCTTCGCACCCGTCCAGGCCACTTCGTTGATGCGACTCGGGTCAGGTGAGCCCAGGGCCTGGATCAAATCACTGAAGGCTACGTTCAATGCCTCTGCAACTCGGTCAAGGGTGCTCAGGCTGACGTTCTTTTCGCCAGCCTCTATAGCCACCAGCATTCGCCGACTCACTCCGGACAGTTCGGCCAAGGTGCTCTGGCTCAGGTGCGCCAGCAATCTAAGGCGCCGTACGTTCTGACTGACGTGCTGCAAAACCGACGCACGTTGTGAATTTTCTTTGGGCACTATATTGCTCACCTTGTGGGACTGCGCAGTATACTGCCCAGCTTTGACGCATTGTGCGTCTCCATTCCTGTAGCACGCAAGGTTGCGACGCCAATGAAATTTACCCGATTGCTGCCTTTGACCTCTCGCTTCAGTAAAGCGGAGTGCGTGCTGATTCTGATTACGATGGTGTGGGGCATCACCTTTCTGTTGGTGCAGCATGCACTGACAGCGAGCGGGCCTATGTTTTTTGTGGGGCTGCGCTTTGCCGCGGCGGCCGGCATTGTCGCTCTTTTTTCCATTCGCAGCCTGCGCGGCATCACGCTGTTCGAGCTCAAGGCGGGCATGTTTATCGGTGTCTCGATCATGCTCGGCTACGGTTTGCAAACCATTGGCCTGCAGACCATCCCAAGTAGCCAGTCCGCCTTCATTACCGCGCTTTACGTACCCTTTGTGCCGCTGTTGCAGTGGCTGGTGCTGGGGCGCAGGCCCGGTTTGATGCCGAGTCTGGGGATCATGCTGGCCTTTACCGGGCTGATGTTGTTGTCCGGCCCAAGCGGCGCGTCCCTGGATTTCAGCCCCGGGGAGATCGCCACGCTGATCAGCGCCATTGCCATCGCTGCCGAAATCATTCTGATCAGTGCTTACGCAGGCAAAGTCGATGTTCGACGGGTAACTGTCGTTCAACTCAGCACGGCGTCAATTCTGGCGTTTTTGATGATTGTGCCGACACAAGAAGCCATTCCTGACTTTTCATGGCTATTGTTAGCCAGTGCGGTTGGCTTGGGCGCTGCCAGTGCGGCGATTCAGGTCGCGATGAATTGGGCCCAGAAAAGCGTTTCGCCTACCCGCGCCACTCTTATCTATGCGGGTGAGCCAGTCTGGGCTGGCATTGCGGGGCGCCTTGCAGGTGAACGCTTGCCCGGCATTGCGCTGCTTGGCGCGGCATTGATTGTTGCAGCGGTGATCGTGAGTGAGTTAAAAACAAAGGGTAAGAAGCTCGAAGAGCTTGAGCAAAAGCAAGGCGACCAAGCCTGCGATTAAAACTGCAAGCCTAAGACGCAGTACGATTTTTTACTTAGAAGCGCTTACACGAGGAGAGAACTGTAGGAAACCCAACCGGTTATCGACAGACTTTGTAGGATTCAGCCACAGGTTCACTGTTGGTGATCTGCAACTCGCCACGTATGATCGCTTACAAACTCCTGCAGATTAGAAGCCTATGTCCCTGATAGTTCTACTGCTTCTGCCCTTCGTCGGCAGCTGTCTGGCGGCTGTTTTGCCGCACAACGCACGTAACAGTGAATCACTGCTGGCCGGTCTTATTGCTTTGATCGGCACTGTTCAAGTAGCCATGCTCTATCCACAAATCGCCCACGGCGGCGTCATTCGTGAAGAGTTCATGTGGCTGCCCAGTCTCGGCTTGAATTTTGTCCTGCGTCTGGACGGATTCGCCTGGCTGTTCTCGATTCTGGTGCTTGGCATCGGCACGCTGGTGTCGCTGTACGCCCGTTATTACATGTCCCCCGAAGACCCGGTTCCGCGCTTCTTTGCGTTTTTCCTGGCGTTTATGGGGGCCATGCTCGGCCTGGTACTGTCGGGCAATCTGATTCAGATCGTGTTTTTCTGGGAGCTCACCAGCCTCTTTTCATTCTTGCTGATTGGTTATTGGCACCACCGCTCGGATGCCCGACGCGGTGCTTATATGGCGCTGATGGTCACGGGCGCAGGGGGGTTGTGTCTGCTGGCGGGGGTCATGCTGCTTGGCCATGTCGTCGGCAGCTATGATCTGGATGCCGTGCTCGCGGCGGGCGACAAGATCCGCGCCCACAGATTGTATCCAATCCTGCTACCCCTCATCCTGATCGGCGCCCTGAGCAAGAGTGCGCAATTCCCGTTTCACTTCTGGCTGCCCCATGCGATGGCGGCGCCAACCCCCGTTTCGGCTTATCTGCACTCGGCAACGATGGTCAAGGCCGGGGTCTTTCTCCTGGCTCGTCTCTGGCCTTCCCTGTCGGGCAGCGAAGAATGGTTCTGGATTGTCAGCGGCGCCGGTGCCTGCACCCTGGTGCTGGGCGCTTACTGCGCGATGTTTCAAAATGACCTTAAAGGCCTGCTGGCCTATTCGACCATCAGCCACCTGGGGCTGATTACTCTGCTGCTGGGCCTCAACAGCCCGCTGGCCACCGTGGCTGCGGTGTTTCACATCCTCAACCATGCAACGTTCAAAGCGTCTCTGTTCATGGCTGCCGGGATCATTGACCACGAGAGCGGCACACGGGACATTCGCAAGCTCAGCGGCCTGTTCAAGCTCATGCCCTACACCGCAACCCTGGCCATGGTGGCCAGTGCCTCGATGGCCGGGGTGCCGCTGCTGAACGGGTTCCTGTCCAAAGAAATGTTCTTTGCCGAAACCGTGTTCATCAATTCCACGGCCTGGGTAGAAATCGCCCTGCCGGTCATTGCGACTATCGCCGGCACGTTCAGCGTGGCCTACGCCCTTCGCTTTACCGTGGATGTGTTCTTCGGCCCGCCTGCGACCAACCTGCCACACACCCCGCACGAGCCTCCACGCTGGATGCGGGCCCCGGTCGAGCTGCTGGTGTTCACCTGCCTGATGGTGGGGATTTTCCCGGCACAAACCGTTGGCCCGCTGCTCGCCGCCGCTGCACAGCCGGTCGTGGGGGGCGAGTTGCCCGAGTACAACCTGGCCATCTGGCACGGGCTCAATGCGCCGATGATCATGAGCCTGATCGCCATGTCCGGCGGTATCCTGCTGTATGTGCTGTTGCGCAAACAGCTCAAGCTCGATCGTTTCCCGTATCCGCCGCTGATCAAGTACTTCAATGGCAAACGCTTCTTCGAGCGCAGCCTGGTGGTGATTATGCGCGGCGCGCGCCGGCTTGAACGACGCATCAGCACCCAGCGCCTGCAAACCCAGCTGTTCCTGTTGATTCTGGTTGCCGTTATCGCCGGGCTGATCCCGATGCTCTACAGCGGCCTGAGCTGGGGCGATCGCCCGAAAATACCGGGCTCGATTGTCTTTATCACCCTGTGGCTGCTGGCGATCGCCTGCGCACTCGGCGCCGCCTGGCAAGCCAAGTACCACCGTCTTGCAGCCCTGACGATGGTCAGCGTGTGCGGCCTGATGACCTGCGTCACCTTTGTATGGTTCTCGGCGCCGGACCTGGCCTTGACCCAACTGGTGGTCGAAGTCGTGACCACCGTGCTGATCCTGCTTGGCCTGCGCTGGCTGCCACGGCGTATCGAAGAGGTCTCGCCACTGCCGGGCACTTTGCGCAAGGCGCAGATCCGTCGTTTGCGCGACTTGCTGCTCTCCACGGCAGTGGGTGGCGGCATGGCGTTACTGTCTTACGCGATGCTGACACGCCAGACCCCCAACGACATTTCTTCGTTCTACCTCAGCCGGGCATTGCCGGAAGGCGGCGGCAGCAATGTGGTGAATGTGATGCTGGTGGATTTCCGGGGCTTCGACACCCTGGGTGAAATCACTGTTCTGGCCGCCGTAGCTTTGACCGTGTTTGCCCTGCTGCGTCGCTTCCGCCCCTCCAAGGAAAGCATGCAGCTACCTGCCCAGCAGCGACTCCTGGCCAAGGACGTGATGACTGACCTGGTCAACCCGCGTAGCGCCAGCGATACCGCACTGGGCTTTATGATGGTGCCAGCCGTGCTGGTGCGTCTGCTGCTGCCGATTGCCTTTGTAGTGTCCATGTACCTGTTCATGCGCGGTCATAACCAGCCGGGCGGCGGCTTCGTCGCAGGCCTGGTGATGTCGGTGGCGTTTATCCTGCAATACATGGTTGCCGGCACACAGTGGGTCGAGGCACAGATGAGCCTGCGGCCGTTGCGCTGGATGGGCACCGGGCTGTTGTTTGCAACATTGACCGGGCTGGGCGCAATCCCCTTGGGCTACCCGTTCCTGACCACTCACACCTTCCATTTCAGCGTGCCGCTGTTGGGCGATATCCATGTGGCCAGCGCCCTGTTCTTCGATATCGGCGTGTATGCAGTGGTCGTCGGCGCAACCCTGCTGATCCTCACGGCACTGGCTCACCAGTCCGTACGGGCCCATCGCCCGAGTAATCAGCTTGCCCCGCTGCCTGCCCTTCAATCCGCGCTTGCCACCAAAGAAGGAGCCGCCTGATGGAAGAAGTCATCGCCATTGCTATCGGAGTATTGGCAGCATCGGGCACCTGGCTGGTTCTGCGTCCACGAACCTTCCAGGTGGTCATGGGCCTGTGCCTACTGTCCTACGGTGTCAATCTGTTCATCTTCAGCATGGGCAGCCTGTTTATCGGCAAGGAGCCGGTGATCAAGAACGGCGTCCCCCAGGACTTGCTCAACTACACAGACCCATTGCCCCAGGCTCTGGTGCTGACCGCTATCGTCATCAGTTTCGCCATGACCGCGCTGTTTCTGGTGGTCTTGCTGGCCTCTCGGGGCCTGACCGGTACCGACCACGTAGATGGCCGGGAGCCTAAAGAATGAATTTGATGCCGCACCTGATCGTCGGCCCCATTTTGCTGCCACTGCTCACCGCAGCCTGCATGCTGATGCTGGGCGAGAAACACCGACCGCTCAAGGCACGGATCAATCTGATCTCGACCCTGCTCGGCCTGGGCATCTCCGTAATGTTGTTGCTTTGGACCCGCCAGCAAGCCATTCCGGCTTCGATTGGCGTTTACCTGCCCAGCAACTGGGAAGTGCCCTTCGGGATAGCCCTGGTGGTTGATCACTTGAGCGCCTTGATGCTGGTGCTGACCGGCATTATCGCCATCAGCGCCCTGCTGTTCGCCATGGCCCGCTGGGACCGCGCAGGAGCCAGTTTCCACGCGCTGTTCCAGATCCAGCTGATGGGCCTGTACGGGGCCTTCCTGACCGCCGACCTGTTCAACCTGTTCGTGTTTTTCGAAGTGCTGCTGGCCGCTTCGTACGGCTTGATGCTCCACGGCTCGGGCAAAACCCGGGTGTCTGCGGGGCTGCATTACATCTCGATCAACCTGCTGGCTTCTTCCCTGTTCCTGATCGGCGCGGCCTTGATCTATGGCGTCACCGGCACGTTGAACATGGCCGATCTGGCGCTGAAGATTCCCTTGGTGCCTGAAGCGGATCGCGGATTGCTGCATGCGGGCGCTGCCATTCTGGCTGTGGCCTTTTTGGCCAAGGCGGGCATGTGGCCGCTGAATTTCTGGCTGGTGCCTGCTTATTCCTCGGCCAGTGCGCCGGTGGCAGCCCTGTTCGCAATCATGACCAAAGTCGGGATCTACACCGTATTGCGCTTGTGGACCCTGCTGTTTTCCGGGCAGGCCGGAGCATCGGCGTACTTTGCAGGCGACTGGCTGATCTACGGCGGCATGGCGACCATTGTCTGCGCAGCCATTGCCATCCTCGCCGCCCAGCGACTGGAGCGCATGGCCAGCCTGAGCATCCTGGTTTCTGCCGGTATCCTGTTGTCGGCCGTGGGTTTCGCCCAGCCCAACCTGACCGCCGCCGCGCTGTTCTATCTGATCAGCTCCACCCTGGCCCTGAGTGCGCTGTTCCTGCTGGCCGAGCTGATCGAGCGTTCGCGCTCCTCGGCCGATCTGGTGCTCGAAGACGATGCCGAACCACAACCGAGTCTGACCGCCACCCCGCCGCCGCGCGGCAGTAACCTGGACGATGAGCAAAAAGTCGTTGTCGGCCAGATCATTCCCTGGACCATGGCCTTCTTGGGGCTGAGTTTCATTGCCTGCGCCCTGCTGATTATCGGCATGCCGCCGCTGTCCGGGTTTATCGGCAAACTCGGCTTGCTCAACGCCCTGCTCAACCCCCTGGGCCTGGGCAACTCATCGGACGCGCCCATTTCGACGGCGGCCTGGAGCCTGCTGACGTTGTTGATTCTCTCGGGGCTGGCGTCATTGATTGCCTTTTCGCGCATGGGTATCCAGCGCTTCTGGACGCCCCTTGAGCGTGAGTCACCAATACTGCGCCGCATCGAATGCCTGCCCATCGTGTTGCTGCTCGGGCTTTGCGTTGTGCTGACGTTCAAGGCCGAGCCGGTCATGCGTTATACCCAGGCCGCCGCCGACACCCTGAACAACCCGGAGCGTTACGTGATGGCCGTGATCGGCACCCGTCCGGTGCCAAGCCCGCAAGCCAAGGCGGCAGCACAGGAGGTACAACCATGAAGCGTCTGTTCCCTGCTCCCTGGCTGTCCCTGGCGCTGTTGGCGCTGTGGCTGCTGCTCAACCTGTCCCTGAGCGCTGGCAACCTGCTGCTGGGGGCCGCGCTGGCCATTCTGGCGCCACTGATGTTCGCGCCGTTGCGACCGTTGCCTGTGCGCATTCGTCACCCACGGGTGATCATCAAGCTGTTCTTTCTGGTGGGCCGCGATGTGGTGCTGTCCAACATTGCCGTGGCCTGGGGCGTACTGCGGGCTGGCAAACAACCGCCACGCTCGCGGTTTGTGAAAATCCCTCTGGATCTGCGTGATGCCAACGGCCTGGCGGCCTTGTCGATGATCACCACCGTAGTGCCCGGCACCATCTGGTCGGAACTGGCGCTGGATCGCAGCGTGCTGTTGCTGCACGTGTTCGACCTGGAGGACGAAGCGCAGTTTATCGAGCACTTCAAGACGGCCTACGAACGCCCATTGATGGAGATCTTTGAATGAGTGCCCTGCTCTCCAATGCCATCCTGCTCAGCCTGTTTATCTTCAGCCTGGCAATGGTCCTGACCGTGATCCGCCTGTTCAAGGGCCCGTCGGCCCAGGACCGGGTTCTGGCACTGGACTACCTGTACATCCTGGCCATGTTGATGATGCTGGTGCTGGGTATCCGTTATGCCAGTGACACTTACTTTGAAGGCGCGCTGCTGATTGCCCTGTTTGGCTTTGTCGGCTCTTTTGCGCTGGCCAAATTCCTGCTGCGTGGCGAGGTGATCGAATGAATAGCGTCAGCGAGTTGTCGCTCTGGATCGAAATACCGGTGGCCCTGCTGCTGGTACTCAGCAGTCTGTTTGCCTTGTGCGGGGCCATCGGGCTGCTGCGCCTCAAGGAGTTTTTCCAGCGCATGCACCCACCGGCTCTGGCTTCGACCATTGGCGCATGGGGTGTTGCACTGGCATCGATCCTGTACTTCTCCGCACTTAAATCGACCCCGGTCTTGCATGCCTGGCTGATGCCGATCCTGCTGTCCATCACGGTTCCGGTGACCACCCTGCTTCTGGCCCGGACCTCGTTGTTCCGCAAACGCATGGCGGGTGAAGACGTACCGGCTGAAGTCAGCAGCGGCGGGCGCAGCGAAAACGGCAGCTGAACAGCCAGACCTGTAGTCGCTGACGAGGCACGAGGCTGCGATAAGGGCCGAAGGACCTTCAAACGCCGGGGCCGCTGCGCAGCCCATCGCAGCCTCGTGCCTCGTCAGCGACTACAAATCGGTATCACATCCAGCCCAACCAGCTCCAGTACGTTGCGGCAAACAGCAGCATCAGCAAGTACCCCACCGCCGTCACGATCAACCCGACCTTGGCGAACTGCTTGGCCGTGAAGGTCTGGGTGCCCAGGCACACCATGTTCTGCGGCGCGTTGATCGGCAGGATAAACCCGTAGCTGACCACAAAGCCCAGCAACATGGTCATGCCCAGGCGGTTGAATTCACCCGGCAAGGTTTGCAGCACGGCGATCAAGATCGGCAATAGCGCCGAGGTCAACGCCGTAGCACTGGCAAACCCCAGGTGAATCAGGATCAGGAAAGCCCCCAGGATTGCAAAAATCCCCACCGGACCGACCTGATCCAGACCGGTGTTCGCCACCACCTGCGTGCCCAGCCATTGCCCGGCCTGGGTGGTCAGCAGCGCGGTCCCCAGGCTGATCCCGACCCCGAACACGATCACCGTGCCCCACGGAATACGTGACTGCACATCTTTCCAGGTCATGACGCCAAATCGCGGCAACAGCAAAAACACCAGGCCGGCGTAGGTGGTCGAAGTGGTATCAAAACTGTGCAGTTTGCCCTCGGTGGCCCAGGCCAGCAGCAATGCGATCGAGACCCCCATCAGACGCTTTTGCGGCCCGGTCATTGGGCCCAGCTCTGCCAGTGATTGTTCGACCGCCTCCTTGCCGCCGGGAATGCTGTCGCTTTCCGGTGGCAGCAGTTTAAGCACCACAAACAGCAACACTGCCGACATGATGATGGCCCACGGCGCACCGGCGATCAGCCAGTCGAGCCAGTTCACCCGGGCGCCCAGCATTTTGTCCATAAACCCCACGGTCAGCAGGTTTTGCGCCGCGGCCGTTTGAATCCCCACGTTCCAGATACTGGTGCCCTGGGCCACGACAATCATGATCCCGGCCGCAATGTTGGAGCGCTTGTCCACGCCAAACGCCAGGATCACCCCCATCATGATCGGTACCACGCATGCACTGCGGGCCGTGGCGCTGGGCACCACCAGGCTGAGCAGAATGGTGACCGCAATCGCGCCCAACAGAATGCGCCGGGTGCTGGTGCCGATGCGCGACAGCGTCACCAGGGCAATGCGCCGGTCCAGGCCGGTATGGGTCATGGCTGCGGCGATAAACAACGCGCCCGCTACCAACGCCAGGGCGGCATTGGAAAAACCGGTCAGGGCCATGGTGATGCCGGCCGATGTGCCGTAGAGTTTTGAGGGGTCTGCCAGGGTGGGCGCCATGCCGATCAAAAACGCCATCAAGGACGTGATCATGATGGCACTGGCTTCGTACGACACCGCTTCGGTGATCCACACCACCACGGCAAACGCCAGAATAGCCAGCATGCGATGGCCGGCCACCGGCAAGTCGGCGGGCAATGGCAGCAGCAAAATGCCGATCATCACCAGGACCGCAATCACCAGGCCTATGGGCAGTTTGGCTTTTGCCGTAGCAGGCGTGGGGGTGGTTGCAGGTGCATTCATGGCCAGTTCCTTGTGCTGGAAAACCCGTAGAGCATAGGCCAAGGAGGCACGAAGGATGTTGATACTCGTCAGGTGAGCGGCAAACCCTGTGGGAGCGGGCTGGCTCGCGATACAGGCGCCTTGGTCTTTCAGTCAATGCGCGTCGTTGCCATCGCGGGCAAGCCCGCTCCCACAGGGTTGTGCCTACCGTTACTGGATCTTGTAGTGAAAGGTATTGCGCACCCCCGGTACGGTCACGGCCTGACCATCGATCAACCGCGGTTGATAACGGAATGTCGCCGCCGCCACCAGTGACGGCCGGATAAACGCGGGATGGCAGTTGCCTACCACTTTGGGGTTGTCGACCTTGCCTTGCGGGGTCACCGAATACTCGACCGTGCAATCACCCTCAATGCCCTTGTCCAGTGCCCGCTGCGGGTAATCCGGGGCTTGCTTGCTGATGGGCAGGTATTGGCGCACATCCGATGCCGCTGCCGCCTGTTGCGCTCGCCTGGCGTTATCTGCTGCCACACGGGCCTGCTGCTCCGACGCTTCGGCCAGCGCTCGCTGGCGCTGAACCTCAACCTGCGCGGCTTTTTGTTGTTCCACTTGCGCCTGTCTCTGCTCCTCCACACGTTTGCGCGCAAGCGCCGCCTGTTCCAGTTTGCGCGCCTGTAACTGCGGGTCCACTTTAGGCTTTACCACCTCGGGTTTTGCCTCAACCACCGGCGCAGGGGCTACCACCGGCAGCGGCTCGGGCGCAGGTGGCGCCGCAGGCATTTCGACGGGCAGCATCACCAGCCGGGTCTTCAGGGTCGACGGGGCGGGTTCCGGCAATGATTGCTCCATGCTCCAGCCCAGCACCAGAAAAGCCACCACGGCGCTGTGCAGGGCAACGCTCACCACCACGGCCTGGCTGTTGTGCCACAGCCGGGTCCAGGGCAACGGCGGTGCGGGCGCCAGCGCGCCATGCATCAACGCGGCACTCACTGCGGCGCCTCGGTCACCAGCCCCAGGTTGCTCACGCCACCTTGCTGCAGGGCCGCCATCGCCTTGACCACGCTGCCGTAACCCGCTTCGTTGTCGGCACGGATATACACCTGGGTGTCGCTGTTTTGCGCCACCACCTGACCGATCTTGGCTTGCAGCTCTTCAAGACTGACGGCACTGTCGGTCTGGTTTTTGGTGTCCAGTTCACTGCCCAGATTCCAGTAATAACCGCCCTCGGCCTTGACTGACAGCGTGAGGATTTTTTGCTGGTTGTCATTGACCAGGGCTTCGCTGGCGACTTTGGGCAGTTCGATTTTTACCCCCTGGGTCAACATGGGCGCGGTCACCATAAAAATCACCAGCAGCACCAGCATCACATCGATGTAAGGCACCACGTTCATTTCGGCCTTGGGCCCGTGTTTGCGCTGTGGTCGAGCAAGCATGTTCAAACTCCCTTTCAAGCGACGGCGGACATGTTCCGCGAACCGGCATGCAAGCTGCGGTACAAGCGCATCTGCACTTCGTTGCCCAGGCTGTAATAACGGGTCAGCAGGGTCTGGCCACGGGCCGAGAAGCGGTTATAGGCAATCACCGCCGGAATGGCTGCAAACAGGCCGATGGCCGTGGCGATCAGGGCTTCGGCAATGCCGGGGGCCACGGTGGACAACGTCGCCTGTTGCACCTGCGACAGGCCGATAAAGGAATTCATGATCCCCCACACGGTGCCAAACAGCCCGATGTAGGGGCTCACCGAGCCAACGGTCGCCAAAAACTGCAGGCCTTTTTCCAGGCGGATTTCCTGCTCGCTGATGGCCACATACAACGCACGCTCAACCCCTTGCATCACCCCTTCGGCATCCACGGCGGGCTGCTGCCTGAGCTGGGCGTACTCCGTGTACGCGGCGACAAACACCTGCTCGGCGCCCGCGTCTTCATGGCTGACATCGCGGCTTTCGCGGTACAGCGCATTCAGCTCACCCTGAGCCCTTAGCCGTTGCGCAAAGCTGTCCATGTCGCGCTCGCTGCGACGCAAAATGGCGCTGCGCCGCACAATCAGAAACCAGCTCAACAGCGAGGCCACCAACAGGGTCAGCATTACGCCTTTGACCAGCAAACTCGCGTCGCTGATCAGGCCCCAGATCGTCATGTGTTCCATGGTTGCGTGCATGTTGTTACTCCATTGATCCGCGATTGAAGGATTGAAAAGCATTCAGATGACCGGGTTATGGCAAGTGCAACGCATTGGCCACATCGCTCCAGGGGATGTTCTTGAAGTTCTGGGCTTGCTCGGGCATGCGTTTGCGGCCGTCCTGCACCACCAGCATGCCTTTGTTCCAAGGGCCACCGAGGTTGGCGGACGTCACATCCAGGCCATCGGTTTCCGACGCGCCATCGATGCCCGCTACAGCATTCACCCCAACCCGAAAAGCGCCACGCAGGGCGTAAGGCGGCTCGGCATCCACCACCACATAGCTGTCGTTGCCCTGGCTGGAGATCACCAGGTAGTTGTCTTTTTCGGTCTGATACAGGCCCATCCCCTCGATGTCGTCATGCACCTGCTCACCCACCCGGATCACGCTGGTCAGCGTTGCCGGCTGGTCGGGACTGGCATCCACCGCCCACACCGCCACATCCTCTTCACCGAGGAACAGCCGTTGATTGCGGTCGTCCGCCACGCAACCTTCGGGCTGGGTTTGCACCTTGAACTGGCGCACCAGTTCGCCGTCGACCGTGTTGCCTCTGGCGACCAGGCGGTGCTGCACAAAGGTGCCGTCCTTGTCGTTGGCAAAGCTGTAGATTTCCCCCGAGGGCGCCTTGAACAGGCACAGGCCGTAGATGTCCGAAACCGGCGTGGCAATCTCGCCCGCCTCCTGCAAGGTGCCAGTGGCGCGGTCGATGCTGAACACGCTCAGGCTGTTGTGATCGCGATTGGTCGCCACGGCCAGATCCACGGTGCGCCCGCCCAGCTCGAAGCCCGGGCGCACATCGACGTTATTCAGCCGCCCGACCGGCAGATGCTGCACACGCTTGCCCTGCAGGTCGTACACCTCAAGGCCCTGCTGCTTATTGGTGCCCAGCACACGGCTGAGGGCCGGTGTTTGCGGGTGAACCCAGATCGCCGGGTCATCCGCCGCATCGCCCTGACTCATCACGACCTCGGTTTGCACCGCAGGTTTTACGCTGACCAGCACAGGGGGCCGGCTGGCCGGTGTGGCTTTCCAGGCCAGTGAGCCTTCGTACAATTTGCTGCTGGCGCCGTCCTGCACCAGCAGTTGCAGACCCTGAGGCGTCTGGCGCAGGGCCAGGTGTTCAGGCTCGATCATCCCGTTCAGCGTCAGGCTGGCTACAGGTGACCAGCGTTTGCCCTGCTGCTGATACAGATTCAACTGCGCCGCTTGCGGGTCAAGCCCGAGCATCCCGCCCGGTACCAGCGCCATGGCCCCTGCACTTTTCTTCACATTGCCGAAGGGCTCGACCATCGCCACGGGCACGCGCTCAACATCGGCTTCTGCGTGCGCCGGGTAAGCCCACCAGCCGACATTTTCTTCGTTGACGAACAGGTTCTGTGCGCCATCGTCCACCTGACAAAACTTCGCCTGAGGCGGCAACGGCAGGCTGCGCACCAGCCGTGGTACGGGCAAACGCTGGCTGTCGGCAGCTACCAGCCACTGCTCGCCCTTGCCTTCTTCGCCCACGGTGAACAGGTAGATATTGCGTGCGTCATCCTGGTACAGGCACACCCCTTCAACCCCATAGTCACGGGCGGGCAAGTACGTCGGGGGTTGCCATTGATGGCTCTTGGGGTCGAGGCTGAACAGCGCCACTTGCTGCCTGTCCTTGTCGTGACTGGCTACCAGAACCTGATCCTCCAGTGCACGGCTGTCCAGCCCGGCAAAAGCCCCCGGTACCCGGCTCAGGGTTTTGCCCTCTTTGTCGAGCAGCAACACACCCTCGCGCTTGCTGACGGCCAGGCGTTCGTCCCCCGTGCCATTCGGCAAATAACTCAAGGCCTGGGCCTTGCTGGTGGACCATTGCTGCAATGCCGGAGCGGCCACTTCGGTAGCCGCCTGCACGCTGCCTGCGCCCAGGCACACCAGCAATGGCAGTAGTCGGGGTTTGCGTTTGAATACATGGGTCATGGGTCATGCAATCCATAAGAAGATGGGGTTAAAGCCTGGTCTGTAGTCGCTGCCGAAGGCTGCGAAAAAGCATCGCGCAGCTTTTGGAGAACGGGTTGCTCCGCAATACTTCGCAGCCTTCGGCAGCGACTACAGTGATTTGCCCAGCGCTTAGAAATGGGTGAAGGTCAGGCCTACGGAGTAGGTGGGGCCGTATTCTTCGTACTGGTTGTTGTAGCGACTGTTGCCGCTGTAGACGAAGTACGGCTGGTCCGTAAGGTTCTGGGCGTCGAACTTGATTTGCAGGTTTTTGGTCAGCGAGTAGCGGGCGCTGAAGTCGACAAACGTCTGGGCATCGACATGGGTGTCATGGGCCTTGTCGTTGACCCCCGCCAGTTCGTAGAGGTAGTCCGACTTGTAGTTGGCCGACAGGCGCAGGCTCAGCTTGTCGTCTTCCCAGCCGAGCATCAGGTTGCCGACGGTGTTGGACTGGTTCGGCAAATCAATATCGCGCTTGAGGCTTGCTCCGGTGGCTGCATCAACGCCCTTGATGCTGGCGCTGGAGCGGCTGAACGTGCTGTTGGCACCCAGGATCACGCCGTTCCAGGGCGCTGGCAGCCAGTCGAATTTTTGCGAGTAGGCCAGTTCCAGGCCGTAGAGCTTGGCGCTGTCGCCGTTGGCATAGCTGTGGGCCTCAGTGAAGTCGACCCACTCGCCACTGCCGGCAAGATCGTTGTTGTAGACGAAGTTCTTGATGTCTTTGTAGAAGAGGAACGCCGACACCGTGCCCGCCTGCCCCATGAAGTGCTCAATGCCCAGGTCGAAGTTGCTCGACTCAAGCGGTTTGAGGTTGGGGTTGCCGAACTCGGCCTTGTCATCCTCGATAACAAAACCCGGGGCCAGTTGGCCGAAGGTCGGACGCACCACGGTGTTGGTCCAGGCCGCACGCACCTGGGTGTTTTTCGCCAATTGATAGCGGGCATGCAGGCCGGGCAACCAGTGGTGGTAATCACGCTGGGTGTCCTGATCTTCGAAAACGCCATCGCGCGCACCCGTGCCCTTGGCTTCGAACTCGGTGCCTTCGTAGCGCATGCCGGCAATAAAGCGCCAGTCATCGATATCGACGGTGTTCATCAGGTAAGCCGCGTTGATGTCTTCGCGCATGGTGAAGTCATTGGCCCGCGAGTCTTGCTCGTTGTAGAAATCGTTGCGGTTCAAGCCGCCAATCAGATCCTTGATCGCACCGCCGCTGATGCCTGGTCCGAACCGGCCGAGGTTGTAGTGCAGGTTGCCCTTGTTGAACTGCTCGAGGCTGAGTTGCTCGTCACTGAAACCCAGATCCGAAAAGTCCTTGTAGGTCCAGGCATTGAGGTCATTGTCCTTGTTGCGACGGCTGACCTTGCCGCCGAATTTGACCTGGGAGGCATAGCCCTGCACGTCGTAGTCGCGGGCCAGGTCCAGGCGGATATTTTTCTCGGTGTCCTTGGTGTGTTGCTCTTGCCAGTCCACCTTGTCGAGGCTGAAATTGGCCGGGTCATAAAAGCCTGCGCCAATGATGGGCCGGGGTTTTTCGGTATCGTAGAACCCCCCTTCACCGATGCCGGAATTGCCTTTGAAGGTGGCCCCGGCAATGCCGCCCGGATTGTCTTCGCTGGATTCGCTGTAACCGGCCTGCCCGCTCAGGGTCCACAGGCCCATCATGCGTTCGCCGCCGAACACGTAGGACTGGATTTCCTGGGTTTCTTCGCGCTGTTTGAGCTTGCGCTTGGTCTTGGTCGGGCCCACTTCGCCTTCGGCCTGGGGGTCGGAAAATTCAAAACTGGTGGAGTTGCGGGTTTCGTTGTCTTCGAAGCGGCTGTACAGCGTGCGCAGGTACAGGCTGGTGTCGTCGTCGGGCTTGTAGTCGAAGTTGAGGCCGCCACCGGTGCGCTCGCGGCTGATCTCATACACCCGCTGCTCGAAGCTGTTCAGTCGTGCACCCTCGCTGAAGTCCCAGTCGCCGCCGGTCTCGACGTTGTCAGAGCGAAAGTCGCGCTTGTTCCAGCTCAACGCTGCGGCGACACCAAAGTTGTCGACGCCGTCGCCCAGGCTGAAACGGTCACTGATGGCTCCCGACACCTTGGGGCTGGTCTTGTGGCTGTTCTTGTTGTAGCCGGCCTCTGTGCTGCCCGTGTAGAACAGGCCCTTGTGGTCGAACGCGGACAGGCTCTGGACATCCACCGTGCCACCCAGGGAGTTGGCGTCCATGTCCGGGGTCAGGGTCTTGATCACCGACAGCGACTGCACCAGCTCCGAGGGCAACACGTCCAGGGCCACGGCACGACGGGCGCTTTCCGGGGACGGCACCAGCGTGCCGTTGATGGTCACACTGTTCAGGTCCGGCCCCAGGCCCCGCACGCTGACGAAACGGCCTTCGCCCTGATCCCGTTCAATGCTGATACCGGGCAGGCGTTGCACGGCCTCGGCGACGTTCGCGTCCGGCAACTGCGCCACGCCATCGGCATGCACCACGCTTTCAATGTTGTCCGAATTGCGCTGCTGCTTGAGCGCCTTGTCCAGGCTGACGGCCTGCCCGACCACTTCAACGTGTTCGGTGGCGCCGATACTCGATGCCTCGGCGGCGCTCAGGCGCTCACTGGCAATTGCCAGGGCCAATGCACTGACGGTAAAGCCGACCCACTGCGCCTTGCTGCGACACTTGTACATGTTTGTCCTCCCCCAAAATCGCCCATCAGGCCGGGCAAATGGCCCGACAACTTGGGAGCGAAAGCTAGGGTTGGTGGATGACAACGCTGTGACAGTGTTTGGCTAAAACCCCGAGACAGAGGCTTTTGAGCGGCACTTTGAAGGCAATTGAGCTGATATGACCCGCGTCAGCTACCCCGCACCCTGTGGGAGCGGGCTTGCTCGCGATAGCATCAACGCGGTGCAACTGAGCCACCCCGTCGCCTGCATCGCGAGCAAGCCCGCTTCCACGGTCAAACAGGGGAATGTTCAAGGTTTTTGCACGAGACACCTGAGCTGATTCGACCCGCACGCCCCGTCACACCGCTGTCACACACCTCTGTTCTGCTGACCGGCAATACGTTTTGGCAGAACTGAAATGACTTGGTTAAACGTTCTTAAACACCACCGCTACAAGCTCGGCCTGCTCCTGTTGGCGGCCAATCTTGCCGTACTGCTGAACCTGGCTTTTGGTACCCCAAAAACCTTCAGCGAGTGGCATTGGCTGGACATCATCGGCGAAGGGGGAACAGCCCTGTTCATGCTGTTCTGGCTGGGGCTGGTGCTTAAAAGCCGGCCCACCGGACGGGTCACCAACTACCTGGCCTACGGTCTGTGCTTCATGTTTTTCTCCTGGTGGATGGACGTGCTGGACGAGTTTGTCCGCCTGCCCAAGCACATCGGCTGGGATCACTGGCTGGAATCGGGGCCAATGCCCATCGGCATGATTTTGCTGACCATCGGCCTGTTCCACTGGCACCGTGAACAACAGGCGATCAACCAGCACATGGAGAAACGCGAGCGGGTGTTTCGCGAGCATCGGCTGTTCGACAAACTGACTCCCTTGGGCGGCGCCGAATACCTCAAGCGCCAAGTCAGCGAATGCCTCGTGCAAAGCCTTGAGCAGCAACAGCCGCTGTCACTGCTGGCGCTGGATATCGACGACTTTGCCGCGATCAACCGGCACTACGGGCACCCCGAAGGTGATGCCGTGCTGCAAGCCTTCAGCCAATTGCTCCTGCTCAACCTGCGCCGCCACGACCTGCTCTGCCGATTGGCCGGTGACCGCTTTGTCGTGCTGCTGCCCGGCACCGGAGAAAGTCAGGCCCGGTTGCTGGCCCTTGAGTTGCAACAGGCGGTTCAAAGCCTGGCCCACAAAACCCGGCAACATGGCGAGCGGGTCTATTTGTCGGCCAGTACCGCCGTGGTGATGGCCCTCGATGATGCACCTGATGAGTTGCTCAAGCGGCTGAATCTGGCGCTGGTGCGCGCCAAGCCGCCACGGAGTAAACGCGCATGACGCTCCATACCCGCTGGTACGAAGCGGACAGCCGTTTTATTGCCGGACATTACCAACCCGCCACTCTGATTGATCTGGCGCTATCACGGGACATCGACAGCCATCGCCTGCTGCGCGGTACCGGGCTGTTCTACGACGATATTGTGGCCGGCCAAACCCGCCTCAGTCCCCAGCAGTGCTTTGGCCTGATTGCCAACGCCCAGCGCTTGCTCGAAGCCGATGACAGCAGCTTCCTGTTTGGCCAACGCCTGTGGCCGGGGCACTACGGCCCGGCCAGCCACGCCCTGCAACAGGCGCAGAATCTGCATCAGGCCCTGGAAACCCTGATCCATCACCGCGCCCTGCTCAGCCCGCTGCTGACGCCGCGCCTGTTGCTGGACGACAAGTACGCCTACGTGTACTGGCTCGACAGTTGCGGGGCCCGGGAGCAATTGCGTTTTGTGCTGGAGGCCAGCATGACGGCGCTGATGGCGATGAGTCAGTGGCTCAGCGGCGAACGCCTGCCGTGGGAGTGCAGCTTCAGTCATCCAGAGCCGCGCTATGTGGAGCAATACTGGGTGCATCTGGGGGAAAACACCCAGTTCGGCTGCCAGCTGGACATGATGCGCCTGCCCCGCGAATACCTGACGCGGCCCTGGCCCAACGGCTCGGCCATTGCCCGGCAGGTGGCGTACCAGCAGGCCCAGGAGCAATTGCACAGCCTGGGCTTCAGCGCCAGCCTGCTGGATCGGTTGTATGTGTACTTGCGCAACAATGCGCAACACGCCCCGAGCCTTGAGCAGGCGGCGCAGCACTTTTCAATGAGCCAGGCCACCCTCAAGCGCAAACTGAACAAGCATGGCACGCACTTTCAGGCCCAGCAGGATCAAGCGCGCAAACACATGGCGCTGTACCTGTACCAGATCAAGGGGCTGAGTAACGAGGCCGTGGCCGAGCACCTCAACTTCAGCGACCCGGCAAACTTTCGCCGGGCGTTGAAGCGCTGGACGGGATGTACGCCCAATCTGATCCGGCAGTTTCTGGCGCTATAAGCCACCACCCAACCTGATGCGCGCAGGTGGATTGTGGGAGCGGATCCTTCGCGCAGTTACCCCGCCAGCTCACGCAACCTGGCCAACTCTTCAGCGCCCAGCGGGATGCCTTCGTCCAACGATTTCGCACGTTCGATAAAGCGACGGTCGCCGGGCATGCGCTCCAGGCCCACGGCGTGCATCTGACGCACCAGTTCTGCGCTGCGCAGGGCAAAGCTGTCGCCGCCGGATTTGCTCGGGTCGATCACGATCAGCAATTGGCCCGTCCACGGGGTTTGCGCACCCGGGTGTTTCGACCAGTCGAACTCAAACGAGAAGTTGCCACCCGTCAGCGCCGCCGCCAGCAATTCGACCATCATCGACAGCGCCGAACCCTTGTGCCCGCCAAATGGCAGCAAGGCACCGCCGTCAAGAATCGCTTTCGGGTCTTGAGTCGGCTCACCCTGTTTATCTACCCCCATACCGGCAGGCAACTGATGACCCTTGCGCGCGGCAATTTGCACATCGCCGTGGGCAATGGCGCTGGTAGCCAGGTCGAATACGATCGGATGACCCTCGGCGCGGGGGGCCGCAAAGGCAATCGGGTTGGTGCCAAACAGGGGCTTTTGCGCACCGTGGGGCACCACGCAGGTCATGCTGTTCACCACGCTCAACGCCACCAGACCTTCTTCGGCAAACGGTTCCACGTCCGGCCAAAGCGCAGCAAAGTGATGCGAGTTGCGAATCGCCAGTACCGCAATCCCGGCGTTGCGGGCTTTCTCGACCAGCAACTGACGGGCAGCAGCCAATGCAGGCTGGGCAAAGCCACCGGCAGCGTCCACGCGGATAAAGCCCGAGGCTACATCCTCTACGACCGGAACAGCCTGGCCATCGACCCAATTACTGGCCAGCGAAGACAGGTAGCCCGGAATGCGGAATACCCCGTGGCTATAAGAACCATCGCGCTGAGCCCGTGCGCAGTTGTCAGCCAACACCCGAGCAACCTGCGGCGAGGTGCCATGACGCTCGAAAATCCGTTGCAGCAAGGCGGTCAGTTCGACCAGGGAAAGCGACTGCGTAGAAGACATTCTGGCGCTCCAATCTGATTATTTTTGTCTGTGGCAAACTATCCTTGGGTGACAGTTCTCTGTCAATTGTTGACTTAATGACAGAAAACATTCACTTTCTGCAACGCGCTGAAATAAAAACAGGAAGCAGTCGTGAGCCAGCCGATTAAACAACGCCTTGAAAGCAGTCTGTCAACCGCCGCACCTTCGGGTCGGGCGATTGCCAGCTACATGCTGGCAAATCTTTACGAACTGCCCTTTCAGACCGCCGCCGACATCGCCAGCAAACTGGGGGTCAGCGAATCCAGTGTCGGGCGTTTTTGCCGCTCGCTGGGCTACAGCCATTTCAAGGATTTGAAAAACGATCTCAAGGACGACCTGGGCGATGGCCCGTGGCTTGTCGGTGATCGCTTGCAAGAATTCCGCCAGCAGTCGAGCCAGAGCCCCCAGGCGTTACCACGCAGTTTTGAGCTTGAAGTCGGCGCGCTGGTCAAGGTCTACGAATACAGCCTCACGCCGCAGTGGCGTGCGGTCAGTCAGCGCCTGGCCACTCGGCGCAAAGTGTTTGTCGCAGGGTTCCAGACCGAGCGCGGGATTGCCGCCTCCATGGTGCATTTGCTGCAATACCTGCGCGATGGCGTGCAACTGGTCGATGGCGCCGCCGGGCATTACGCCGACGTGCTGCTGTGCCCGCCCGCAGACTGTGCCCTGGTGGTGTTTGAAGCCCGACGCTACTCGCGCCACGCCCAGCTGTTGTGCCGCAAGGCACGTGAGGCCGGGATCGAGGTCACGCTGGTCACCGATACCTTCTGCGACTGGGCCGACCAGAGCGCCAATGAAGTGTTTCGCGTGCCCACCGAGTTCAACCTGTTCTGGGAATCCACCGCGGCCATGCTGTCGCTGGTGCATCTGCTGATCAATGAAGTGTGCAAACAACTGGGGCCGGACGTTGAGAAGCGTCTTGAGGCTACCGCGGCCTTACACAATGAGTTCGTGGGCTACACATCCTCACCCGGATCAAAACAATAAAACGAGGTGCTAGATGAAATACGTCATTCGCTTTGCAAGTGCATGTGCACTGGTGGCCGCCGTTGCAGCAAACGCGCACGCCGACACGCTGACTATCGCCACGGAAGGCGCCTACCCTCCCTTCAACACCACTAATTCGGACGGCACGGTGTCGGGCTTTGACGTCGACATCACCAACGCCCTGTGTGAACGCATGAATGCCCAGTGCAAGATCGTGGCCCAGGATTGGGACGGCATCATTCCGGGGCTGATGGCTAAAAAGTACGATGCCATCGTGGCGTCGATGATCGTGACCGATGAACGCAAAAAGAAAATCGCGTTCACCAATCACTACTACCGCACCCCGCTGTCGATTGCCGTGCCAAAAGACTCTGACATCACCGATGCCCAGATCAACTTCAAGGGCCGCACCATCGGTGCCCAGGGCGCAGCGACCCAAGGTATTTACGCCGAGGATCACTACGAGAAAGCCGGCGCCAAACTCAACCTGTACCCCACGCTTGACGAAGCCAACGCCGAACTGAAAAACGGCCGCGTCGATGCCGTCATTGCCGACAAATTCCCGCTGCTGGAATGGATCAACAAGGCCAGCGACGACTGCTGCAAAATCATCGGTGACGTTGACGGCACCAATGCCGACGCGGCAATTGCCGTGCGCCAGAACGATAACGTCCTGCGCGAGCGCTTCAACAAGGCGCTGGACGAAATCGTGGCCGACGGCACGTATAAAAAGATCTCCAGCAAGTACTTCGACTTCGACATTTACTGAGTCGCCCGCCTTCGTTTGAGGGCTCCCTGCCAATGACCCTGCCCCGCGCACCTGACGTGCGCGGCGGCTGAATTTCGGCCCAATTTTGCCCGGGGATTCGAGCATGCTCGATCAACTCTCACTTCTTTCTTTCGCCAGTGGCGGCTGGGGCTCGGCCCTGCTCGCAGGCGCCATGGTGACCATTGCCCTGGCCCTGAGCTGCCTGCCTATCGGTTTGCCACTGGGCCTGGCCGTGGCCGTGGCGGCACGTTCCAAAAACCGCTGGGTGCGGGCGTGGGCAACCACGTTCTCCACGGTTTTTCGTGGTTTGCCGGAATTGCTGACACTGCTGATCATTTACTACGGCTGCCAGATCGCCGCGCAAAAGATCCTCGCCATGATGGGCTACGACGCGCAGGTCACGATCAATACCTTCGTGGCCGCGATGGTCGCCTTCAGCCTGGTGTTTGCCGCCTTCTCCAGCGAGATCTGGCTGGGTGCGTTCAAAACCATCCCCAAGGGCCAGTTCGAAGCCGCATCGGCACTGGGCCTGAGCAAATTCACCACCTTTCGCAAAGTGGTGCTGCCACAACTGGCGCGCATCGCCCTGCCCGGCCTGTCCAACAACTGGCTGTCACTGCTCAAGGACACCTCGCTGGTGTCGACCATCTCCCTGGTGGACCTGATGCGCCAGACCAACCTGGCGGTCAGCGTGACCAAAGACCCGATGCTGTTCTACAGCGTCGCGTGCCTGGGCTATCTGTTTTTCTCGGCGATTTCCGGGCGGCTGTTTGCCTTCCTTGAACGCTACTTCAGCCGCCATCAACGGAGCGCGCAGCCATGAGTCTGGCGGATCTGCAAAACATGTTTCTCAACCCCGACCTGCTTGAACGCTATGGCCCGCGCTTTATCGACGGGCTGCTGGTGACGGGCAAGCTGGTGGCAATTTCGTTCACCCTGGGTGCCTTGCTTGGCTTGCTGATTGCCCTGGGGCGCTTGTCCAGCAACCGCTTTTTGCGCAGCTTTACCGGCGCCTACGTGTACTTCTTCCGTGGCTCGCCGCTGCTGGCCCAACTGTTTTTGCTGTATTACGGTCTGGGCTCGTTCAAGGGCTTCTGGCAAGACGTGGGCTTGTGGTGGTTTTTCCGCGATGCCTGGTTCTGCACCCTGCTGGCCTTCACCCTCAATACGGCGGCGTACCAGGCCGAAATCCTGCGCGGCAGCATCCTGTCCGTTGCCCAGGGCCAGCGTGAAGCCTGCAAGGCGCTGAACCTGTCGCGATGGACGGCCTTTCGCAAGATCATCCTGCCGCAATCGCTGCTGGTGGCCATCGGCCCTTTGGGAAATGAGCTGATCCTGATGATCAAGGCCAGTGCCATTGCCTCCCTGGTGACCATTTACGATTTGATGGGTGTTACCAAAATGGCGTTTTCGCGCAGCTTCGACTTCCAGATCTATCTGTGGGCTGCCGTGCTGTATCTGCTGATCGTGGAAGTGGTGCGACGCAGCCTGAAGTTGATCGAAGGCCGTCTCGGCCGCCATTTGCAGTAAGCCCATTGTTCGGGCTGCGAACACGGCCCCTGTTTAAGGATTTGTTTATGCACTGCGACACTATCGTTCTGGGGGCCGGCATCGTCGGCGTCAGTACCGCGTTGCAACTCCAGGCCCGCGGGCGCAGCGTCGTGCTGCTCGACCGCGCAGCGCCTGGCAGCGGCACCAGCCACGGCAATGCCGGGCTGATCGAACGCGCCAGCGTTATCCCCTACTCGTTCCCCCGTGAAATTTCGCGCTTGCTGCGCTATGGCCTCAATCAGCAATCCGATGTGCGCTACAGCCTCAAGCACCTGCCAAAGGCCGGGCCGTGGCTGTTGAAATACTGGCAGCAGTCCGGCCCCAAGGAACTGGCCAAGGCCACCCGGGCCATGCTGCCGCTGATTGAAAAATGTGTGACCGAGCACGACCTGCTGGCTGAGCCGGCGGGTATGACCGAGCTGATTGACGACAGCGGCTGGATCGAGGTGTATCGCACCCAGGCCGACTTCGACAAAGCCCAGCGTGACGCCGCCGCCCTGAGCGAATACCAGCTCAACTATCGGGTGCTCGGCGAGCAGCAAGTCCACGCCCTGGAGCCGGGCCTGCACACCGATGTCATCGGCGGCATTCACTGGCTGGACCCCAAGACCGTCAGCGATCCGGGTGGCCTGACCCGTGGCTACGCCGAACTGTTCATCAAGCGCGGCGGCACCTTTGTGACCGGCAATGCCACCAGCCTGCGGGCAACGGCCGGGCAATGGCAGGTTGAAAGCCAGAAAGGGCTGATCGTCGGCAATGAAGTGGTGGTTGCACTCGGCCCACAGGCACGGGACATCTTCGAGCCCCTGGGCTATCGCATTCCCTTGGCGATCAAGCGCGGCTACCACATGCATTACGCGGCCAGGGACGGCCAGACCATGCAGCATCCAATCCTCGATTCGGTGGGGGGTTACGTGCTGGCGCCGATGGTGGGCGGCATCCGACTGACCACCGGCATCGAGTTCGCCGACAGCGATGACCCGATCAACGAGATCCAGTTGCGCCGCTGCGAAGAGCGGGCCCAGCGCCTGTATCCATTGGGTGAACGTGTGGATGCCGAGCCCTGGCTCGGCCGACGCCCGTGCCTGCCGGACATGTGCCCGGTCATCGGGCCTGGCAGTCGCCACAAGGGCCTGTGGTTCAACTTTGGCCACGCCCACCACGGCCTGACCCTGGGCCCGGTCAGCGGGCGCCTGTTGGCCGAGATGATGACCGGCGAAAGGCCTTTCACCGACCCTGCGCCCTACAGCGCCGAACGTTTTCACTGATCACTGGAGACACACCATGCACGCACAACCTGCTTACGTTCACCCTGTGTCGCCAGTCACTGATACCCGCAAGGTAGTGGTGGATATCGCCGGGCTGAACAAGTACTACAGCGCCTTTCACGTACTCAAGGGCATTGACCTGAAAGTGCGCGAAGGCGAACGCATCGTGCTGTGCGGCCCTTCCGGCTCCGGCAAATCGACCTTGATCCGCTGTATCAACCGCCTGGAAATCGCCGAACAGGGCCGCATCCTGATCAACGACACCGACCTGTCACTGCCCACGCGCGAAGCGAGCAAGGTGCGCAGCGAAATCGGCATGGTGTTTCAGCACTTCAACCTGTTCCCGCACATGAGCGTAATCGACAACTGCATTCTGGCGCCGATGTCGGTGCGCGGGTTGTCGCGCAAGAAGGCGATCGAACTGGCGCAGCATTTTTTGACCAAGGTCGGGATTGCCAGCCAGGCCGACAAGTACCCGAGCCAGCTGTCGGGCGGCCAGCAGCAACGCGTCGCCATTGCCCGGGCGCTGTGCATGGAGCCGAAAATCATGCTGTTCGATGAGCCCACTTCGGCGCTGGACCCGGAAATGGTCAGCGAAGTGCTGGACGTCATGGTCAACCTGGCCGGCAGCGGCATGACGATGCTGTGCGTGACCCACGAAATGGGCTTTGCCCGTCAGGTGGCCGAGCGGGTGTTGTTCCTGGATGGCGGGATGGTGATCGAGGACTCGCCACCGGAAGAGTTTTTCAACGCCCCGAAAAGCCCGCGGGCCAAGGCGTTTTTAGCGCAGATCGTGCACTAGACACCACCCTGTGGAAGCGGGCTTGCTCGCGATCAAGGCGCCGCGGTATTGAAGTTGAACCGCGTCGATCCAATCGCGAACAAGCCCGCTCCCACAAAGGGCACACGCAGGAGTCTAGAGCTGCGCCGCCAGGCGCGAACCCTGATCAATGGCGCGCTTGGCATCCAGCTCGGCCGCCACGTCGGCACCCCCGATCAAATGCACGCTCTGCCCGGCCGCGACCAGGCCGTCGTGCAGCTCCCGCAACGGGTCTTGCCCGGCGCAAATCACAATGTTGTCGACCGGCAACACCTGCGGCTCACCCTCGCCAATGCGAATGTGCAGCCCTGCATCGTCGATGTTCAGGTATTCAACGCTGTTGAGCATGTGCACCTGTTTGTTTTTCAGGCCCGCGCGGTGGATCCAGCCAGTGGTTTTGCCCAGCCCGTCGCCCACCTTGCTGGCTTTGCGCTGCAACAGGAACACTTGGCGAGCAGGTGCGTGGACTTCTGGCTTTATACCGGCAACACCTCCCCGGGCTTCAAGCGCACTGTCGATGCCCCATTCTTTCCAGAACGCGTCACGGTCCTGGCTGGTGGACACGCCCTGATGCACGAGAAACTCGGATACATCAAAGCCGATACCGCCTGCGCCAATCACTGCCACTTTGGCGCCCACCGGCTTGCGTTGCAGGATCACGTCCAGGTAGCTCAGCACCTTGGGGTTGTCGATACCTGGAATGGCAGGCGTACGCGGCGCAATGCCGGTGGCCAGGATAATTTCGTCAAAGCCCCCGTCGACCAGTTGCTGCACATCCATGCGGGTGTTCAGGCACAGTTCGACACCGGTGGTTTGCAGCTTGCGCTTGAAGTAGCGCAAGGTTTCGAAGAACTCTTCCTTGCCCGGCACACGCTTGGCCACATTGAACTGACCGCCAATCTCGCTCGCCGAGTCAAACAGCGTGACCTCATGCCCGCGCTCTGCCGCCACCGTGGCCGCTGAAAGACCGGCGGGGCCGGCTCCGACCACGGCAATTTTTTTGACCGCAATGGTCGGCAGGTAGTTGAGTTCGGTCTCGTGGCAGGCGCGGGGGTTGACCAGGCAGCTGGTCAGTTTGCCGCCGAAGGTATGATCCAGGCAGGCCTGGTTGCAGCCGATGCAGGTGTTGATTTCGTCACTGCGCCCGGCAGCCGCCTTGTTGACGAACTCGGGATCGGCCAGGAACGGACGGGCCATGGACACCATGTCAGCGTCACCTTCGACCAGGATCTGCTCGGCAATGTCCGGGGTATTGATGCGGTTGGTGGTAATCAGGGGCACGCTGACCGAACCGCGAAGCTTGGCCGTCACCTTGCTGAAGGCGGCACGGGGTACTTTGGTAGCAATGGTGGGGATGCGCGCTTCGTGCCAACCGATCCCGGTGTTGATCAAGGTCGCACCGGCCGATTCGACGGCCTTGGCCAGTTGCACGATTTCTTCCCACACGCTGCCGCCTGCCACCAGGTCCAGCATCGACAGGCGATAAATAATGATGAAGTTCGGGCCTACGGCTTCGCGCACGCGACGCACGATGTCTACCGCCAGGCGCATGCGGTTTTCGTAGCTGCCGCCCCAGCGGTCGGTGCGCTGGTTGGTGTGCGCCGCGAGGAACTGGTTAATCAGGTAGCCTTCGGAACCCATGATTTCGACACCGTCATACCCGGCGCTCTGGGCAAGTCGGGCGCATGTCACGAAATCGCTGATCTGCTTTTCAATGCCCGCTTCGTCCAGTTCCCTGGGCTTGAACGGATTGATCGGCGCCTGAATCGCACTCGGCGCAACCTGGCGCGGGCTGTAGGCATAACGCCCGGCATGGAGGATCTGCAAGCAGATCTTGCCGCCGGCATCGTGAACGGCCCGGGTGACGACTACGTGCTTTTCCGCCTCTTCGACCGTACTCAGCTTGGCCGCGCCACTGTACACACCGCCCTCGTCGTTAGGCGCAATGCCCCCCGTCACGATCAAGCCCACGCCGCCTTTGGCCCGCTCGGCAAAGTAGGCAGCCATACGCTCAAAGCCACCGGGCTTTTCTTCGAGACCGGTGTGCATTGACCCCATCAGGGTGCGGTTGCGCAACGTGGTAAAGCCCAGATCCAGCGGGGCCATTAAATGCGGGTAGTGCGTGGCAGTCATCAGTCAGCTCCACAACGGTCTGAATCACGGAACGCGGGATGCTCTGCGGCTCCCGTCGTTTAATGTCCGCCAAGGTAAAGGCTGGATGGGCCCCACTCAATGACCCAAAGTTACAAATTATTAACCCAAATGCACATCCCCCCTTGGCAAGCCCACAAGCGCCGCCTACCCTAGACGTCGAATTCCGCTGAAAGCTGTCCGTTCTATTTCTATGCGCAAACTTATTGGCTGCACCTTATTGATCGCCCTTGTCGCCGCTGCCGGCGGCTATGCCTGGTGGACCACGCAACGGGATGTTGGTCATTACCTCTCTGACCTGCGTATCGAGCTGGCCATAAACGAGGGTGTCAATAATGATCGTGGCAACCTGCTGGGTATCGAGCCGGACCTGTCACCCCGCGACTATCAAAGCCTGGCGCTGGTGCACCTGAAGCTGGCGGCTTATCTCGACACCGCTCGCGCTGCAGGTTTGCTCAATGACAAAACCGTCGTGGTGCTGCCAGAGCACATCGGCTCCTGGCTGATGTTTCGCGGTGAAAAAAGCGAGCTGTACCAGGCAGCCAACCTGAATGAAGCCATGCGCTGGCTGGCGGTGAGCAACCCGCTGGCCTTTGCCAATGCCTGGCTTCGTGCTGACGGCGAAAGCCGGATCAACGATGCTCACTTGCGCATGAAGGCCAGCAGCATGGCAGCCGATTACCAGACGCTGTTTGGCGGCCTGGCCAAAGAGTTCGGCGTTACCCTGGTGGCCGGGAGCATTGCCCTCCCTTCGCCGCGTATCGAGAACGGCACGCTGCTGTCCGGCACTGGCCCGTTGTACAACAGCAGTGTGGTCTTCGGCAGTGATGGCGCAGCGCTGGGCACTCCCCAACGCCAGTTGCTGCCTACCTATGAAGAACAAAGCTACATCCAGCCCAGCCCCGACCATGAATTGAATGTGGTTGATACCCCGGCCGGACGCCTGGGCATCCTGATCGGCAGCGACAGCTGGTACCCGGAGAACTACCGCACCCTGAACGAAAAACGTGCGCAACTGATCGCCGTGCCCGCGTTCATCGTTGGCAAAACCACCTGGGACAAACCCTGGGGCGGTTACAAAAGCGTATCGACACCCAGCGAAATCAGCCTCAAGCCCGGCGAAGTGACCGAAGGCGACGCCTGGCATCGCCTGACATTGATCAGCAGCCTGCCCAGCAGCACTGCCCAAGCGGGTGTCACCGTCTTCTTGCGGGGCAAGTTCTGGGACAAGCACAGCACCGGACTGGGCTTTATCAGTCACAACGGCCAGACCAGTGCGGACCAGCCCGGCACCGGTGCACGGCTGTTGAACGTCTGGCTCTAGCACGATGCAACCGCTGCCGATGCGCCTGGGCGATCTGTCGGTGGGGTTTGTCCAGGCCCTGGCCGATGCCGTGCACAGCTGCGGCAAAGATCCTGCGCCCCTGCTCGAACAGTTCGGCCTTGACCCCGCCCGTCTCGCCCAGCCCCTGGCGCGCCTGTCGATACCGCGCTACATGCGCCTGGGGCACGCGGCAATTGCCCTCACCGGCGACCCGGCACTGGGCTTGCGCATGGGCCAGCTAAGCCGCCTGAACCAGGTCGGACTGGCCGGTGTGACTGCGGCCCAGGCACCCACCGTTCGGGAGGCGGCACGCACCCTGATTCGTTTTGAGGCCCTCTACGGCTCCAACTATCGAGGGCAATCGAGCTTTCACGAAGACGCCCGGGGCGCCTGGCTGCGTTTTTATTCCATCAGCCCGTACAACGCCTACAACCGCTTTGTGGTGGACTCGATCATTGCCGGTTGGCTGCAACACCTGTCATCGGTCGCAGCCCACCCCCTGAGCTGCGAGCACATCGACATTGAGTTCAATGAACCTGATTACGCGGCGCGCTACAGCGCGCTCGGCAGTTCGACGGTCCATTTTCGCGCCGAGACCAATCAGCTGCGCCTGAACCATGCCACGCTCGACCTGCGCAACCCGCAGCACTGTCCAAGTACCTGGACCTACCTGCTGCAGTTGTGCGAACGCGAACTGGAGCAACTGACCCGCACCCGCAGCCTGCGCGAACGCATCACACAACTGTTGGGGCCTTTGCTCAACGGTGGTCGTGAACCCGACCTGGAAGAAGTGGCGGCTCGCCTGAAGCTGCCGACCTGGACCTTGCGGCGCAAGCTCACAGAGGAAGGCACGCAGTTTCGCGCCATTCTCAACGACACACGCCGCGACCTCGCCATGACCTATATCCGCGATACGGAACTGGCCTTTGGCGAGATTGCCTATTTGTTGGGGTTTGCCTCAGCCGAGGCGTTTCAACGCGCCTTCAAGCGCTGGAATGCGCAGACGCCGGGAGAATACCGACGCCGTCAGCGCCAATCTGCGTAAACGTGCCTGGAGCTCAAAGCTCGGTCGCATCGTCAGCAGGTTCAAGCGGGTCGAGCTCAAAAGCCCGATACTCAAGCAGTTCTTCCTGATAATCGTCCATAGCAGCATCCCTTTTCAGTCTGTTTGTTTAAGTCATGCCTGAGCATAAAGTGCCCCCATGAAGGAAAAATGACACCTTCGCGGGCACTGTCACAACTCATTTATAAACGTAGCAGAGCTTTTGGGATTTACCGCACGGTTATTGAGGGGGCGAAGGCTCTACCGCAACAGGTACAGGGGTGGTCGCAGACTCGCCCTGTGGCGCGACGACCTTGGCCGGTTCAGGTTGTTCGGTTGCAGGCTTGATCTCGGGTACCGCCACCGCAGGGGCTGCCTGGACTTCTACCGGGGAAATGGGCTCGACGTCTGCCGGTGGCACGACGGGCTCACTCACAGGCTCGACAGCAGGCGCTGGCGGCTCAATAACAGGCGCAGCGGCGTCCTTGGCAGGCACTGTCTCGGGCACTCCCAGGTCGGGCTTGGGCGCTTCAGGGGCGTGCACCGCCTTTTCCACTTCCTTGGGCTTGGGCAGAAATGCTTCTACCAGCGTGAAAAAGCGGTCGTAAAACTGAGGCGAAGAGACTGTCTCGCTGGCGACCTTGACCATCGAGTCATCGGTCGAGCCAATCGGCATCGACACCGAGCCCAGCACACCAACCCCCAGGCTCGCGGAGTTGTTCACCTTTTTAAGTGCATAACGGTCCTGCAGGGCATTGGCAAACATGGTGGCGTGATGCTGTGAACCACCATCGTCGGCGCACACGATGTTGAAGCTGATCTCCAGATGGCTTTCACCCGTTTGCTGGAAGCTCTTGTGGCCACTGATGATTTTCGGATCGCTGCTGGTGATGATGTAGCCCTGGCTGAGCAACGCGCGGCGCGCAGCCTCACAGGAGGTTTTGTCGGTTACCGGGTAATTACGCGAGAACGTACCGGAATCATCGAAACTTTCATGTTCGTAGATCGCTGTCTTCTTCGATGAGCAACCTGCGAGTCCAGCCAGCACTAGGGCGACTACCACGGCACGCACGGGGAATGACATAAGCATTAAAGATCCTGAAGAGAACGGTACGGGGCGTATTGTGCATCAGTTCGCGTTTGGCGGGAGCAGTTTCCATGTGTAGCCGCTGCCGTAGAATTTCAGGCACAAAAAAAGCGACCCTAAGGTCGCTTTCTTTGTAGCTTCAGAGAGTTCAAGGGCTCTGAAGCAAATATGGCGCAGCGGACGGGACTCGAACCCGCGACCCCCGGCGTGACAGGCCGGTATTCTAACCGACTGAACTACCGCTGCGTATCGCTCGGACTTGCGTCCGTTTGAAACTTTTAAAACCTGTGACTGAAGAGCTTCGGTGCTTTTCAATCGCAAACCAGGCGAACCTGATTTGTACAAATATGGCGCAGCGGACGGGACTCGAACCCGCGACCCCCGGCGTGACAGGCCGGTATTCTAACCGACTGAACTACCGCTGCGCGTCGGTGGTTGTTCCTTTCAGAACGACCTTTCTCTTGCGAGAATCTCAAGAAGTGGTGGGTGATGACGGGATCGAACCGCCGACCCTCTGCTTGTAAGGCAGATGCTCTCCCAGCTGAGCTAATCACCCTTTGCTTCGTTGAGGCCGCGAAATTTACGCATCTATCGAAGCTAAGTCAAGGACAAGATTGAGTTTTTTTCAAAAAAGGCAAAAATAGTGGCCAGCCTGCAACAAGGCCTACTCGCCATAGATCATCTTTTTACTCATCCCTCCGTCAACCACAAACTCCTGACCCGTCACAAACCCGGCATTACGTGACAATAACCAGGCAACCATCGATGCGACGTCTTCCACGGTCCCTACCCGGCCAGCCGGGTGCTGAGCGTGATCGGCGTCCGTCAGAGGCTCTGCACGCCTCACAGAGGGGTCCCGGGCATCAATCCAGCCCGGGCTGACCGCATTGACCCTAACCTGCGGCCCAAGGCTGATGGCCAGCGCATGGGTCAACGCCAGCAACCCGCCCTTGCTTGCCACGTAAGCCTCGGTATCAGGCTCCGACTGGCGGGCGCGGGTGGAAGCCAGGTTGACGATCGAACCATTGTGCGCACGCAGGTACGGCGCACAATGCTTGGCCAGCAACATGGGCCCGGTCAGGTTGACAGCCAGAACACGATTCCAGTGCTCCAGATTGAGGCTTTCAAGACCCATATTGTGCGGATCCGCAATGGCGGCATTGCACACCAGCCCGTCCAGCCGCCCAAACTGGCCAAGGACTTGCGCGACACACTGAATGACATCGGCCTCGACCGAAACATCCATCGTCACGAACCAGGCACTCTCGCCCAGCGCCTTGGCCACTCTGGAACCCCGGGCGCGGTCAATGTCGGTCAATACCACTTGCCAACCTTCACTGACCAGCCAGGCAGCAATCCCCAGGCCAATACCCCGCGCAGCGCCAGTCACCAGCGCTACGCGGCCATTGCCGCCAACCGGAGTTTCGTCCATCCAGTCACTCACAGCGCAGCAAGACCTCGTGCGAGGTCGGCTTGCAAGTCGGCGACATCTTCCAGACCAACCGCGATCCGGATCAGGCTGTCGCGAATACCCGCAGCTTCACGCTCTTGTGGCGCCAGACGACCATGGGACGTGGTCGCCGGATGGGTAATCGTGGTTTTGCTGTCACCCAGGTTAGCGGTGATCGAGATCAGGCGGGTTGCGTCGATAAAGCGCCAGGCGCCCTCTTTCCCACCCTTGACCTCAAAGCTGACCACCGCACCAAAACCGCGCTGCTGACGCTGGGCCAGCTCATATTGCGGATGGCTCTTGAGGCCGGCATAGTGAACCTTTTCAACCCCGCCCTGCTGCTCCAGCCACTCGGCCAGCGCCTGGGCACTGGCGCAGTGAGCGCGCATGCGCAGGTTCAGGGTTTCAAGACCCTTGAGGAAGATCCAGGCATTGAACGGGCTCAGGGTCGGCCCGGCAGTGCGCAAGAAGCCGACGATTTCTTTCATCAGCTCGCCACGACCGGCAACCACACCGCCCATGCAACGGCCCTGGCCGTCGATAAATTTGGTGGCCGAATGCACCACGATGTCCGCGCCCAGCTTCAGCGGCTGCTGCAAGGCAGGCGTGCAGAAACAGTTGTCGACCACCAGCAGCGCGCCCTTGGCGTGGGCAATCCCGGCCAGGGCGGCAATGTCCACCAGCTCGGCCAGCGGATTGGACGGCGACTCGACAAACAGCAATTTGGTGTTGGGCTTGATCGCCGCGTCCCAGCCAGCCAGTTCAGCCAACGGCACGTAATCGACCTGCACGCCAAAGCGCTTGAAGTACTTTTCAAACAGGCTGATGGTCGAGCCGAACACGCTGCGCGACACCAGAATGTGATCGCCGGCGCTGCACAGGCTCATGACCACCGACAAAATGGCCGCCATGCCGGTGGCGGTTGCCACGGCCTGCTCGGCGCCTTCAAGGGCCGCAATGCGCTCTTCGAAGGCACGAACGGTGGGGTTGGTGTAACGCGAGTAAACGTTGCCTGCCACTTCGCCCGAGAACCGTGCTGCCGCGTCAGCCGCCGTGCGGAACACGTAGCTGGAGGTCAGGAACATTGCATCACCATGCTCGCCCTCGGGCGTACGGTGCTGGCCAGCACGCACAGCCAAGGTGTCGAACGCTACGCCCTCAAGGTCGCTGTCCAGCCGACCCGCATCCCAATCCTGACTCATGCTGCCCACTCCTTGCTTTGTATTGGATGAACGCAAACCGGCCCATCAGGGCCGGTTTGGTGAACACTTAGTTGTTGTACAAGCCTATCGTCGCACCGACACCCTGGGCAACCACCTTGGAAGCATCATTGCGCGCACGCTCGATACGTTCCAGATAGTTGTCATCGATATCGCCGGTGACGTACTTGCCGTCAAACACTGCGCAGTCGAACGCGTCGATCTTGATCTTGCCACCACCGACTGCTTCGATCAGGTCAGGCAAGTCCTGGTAGATCAACCAGTCAGCACCGATCAACTCGGCCACTTCCTGGGTGCTGCGATTGTGTGCGATCAGCTCGTGGGCGCTCGGCATGTCGATGCCATAGACGTTCGGGTAGCGAACTGCCGGGGCCGCCGAGCAGAAGTAGACGTTCTTGGCGCCGGCTTCACGGGCCATCTGAATGATCTGCTTGCACGTTGTACCGCGCACGATCGAGTCGTCCACCAGCATCACGTTCTTGCCACGGAACTCCAGTTCGATGGCGTTGAGCTTCTGGCGCACGGATTTTTTACGCGCTGCCTGACCCGGCATGATGAAGGTACGGCCGATGTAACGGTTTTTGACGAAGCCTTCGCGGAACTTGACGCCCAAGTGGTTCGCCAGCTCCAGCGCCGCGCAGCGGCTGGTGTCCGGAATCGGGATAACCACGTCGATATCGTGATCCGGGCGTTCGCGCAGGATCTTCTCGGCGAGCTTCTCACCCATGCGCAGACGCGCCTTGTACACCGAAACACCGTCGATGATCGAATCCGGACGAGCCAGGTACACGTGCTCGAAGATGCACGGGGTCAATTGCGGGCTCACCGCGCACTGACGGGTGTGCAGCTTGCCATCTTCAGTGATGTAAACCGCTTCACCCGGCGCAAGGTCGCGAATCAGGGTAAAGCCCAGCACATCCAGGGAGACGCTTTCGGAGGCGATCATGTACTCGACGCCTTCGTCGGTATGACGCTGACCGAAGACAATCGGGCGAATGCCGTTCGGGTCGCGGAAACCGACGATGCCGTAACCGGTGATCATCGCAACCACGGCGTAACCGCCACGGCAGCGGTTGTGCACGTCTGTCACGGCAGCAAACACGTCTTCTTCAGTCGGCTGCAATTTGCCGCGCTGAGCCAGTTCATGGGCGAAGACGTTGAGCAACACTTCCGAATCGGAGTTGGTGTTGACGTGACGCAAGTCAGATTCGTAAATCTCCTTGGCCAGCTGTTCAACGTTGGTCAGGTTGCCGTTATGCGCCAGGGTGATGCCATAGGGCGAGTTGACATAAAACGGCTGAGCTTCAGCTGAAGTCGAGCTGCCAGCGGTTGGATAGCGTACGTGGCCAATGCCCACGTTGCCGACCAGGCGCTGCATGTGACGCTGATGAAACACGTCACGAACCAGCCCGTTGTCCTTGCGCAGAAATAACCGGCCATTATGGCTGGTCACAATACCGGCAGCATCCTGGCCGCGGTGCTGGAGGACGGTTAGCGCGTCATACAGCGCCTGATTGACGTTCGACTTACCGACGATACCGACGATGCCACACATGCGACGCAACCCCTACTTAATGGATCTGAACTGAACACCACTCACTTGGGCTGGGTAGCCGGCAAGAGGTGCTCCTTGAACGGAATGTCAGCGGGTACGCTGATTCCGCTGGCCAGCCACTGACTGCTCCACCCCAGAATGAGGTTTTTGGACCAGTCGGCAACCAATAGAAATTGTGGCACGAGCCGCGACTCTTGCCACCATGAGTCTTGCTGTACCGGCCCCAGGCTAAGCAGCCCGACCGCAGTCACCACCAGCAACGCGCCACGCGCAGCGCCGAAGGCCATGCCGAGAAAACGATCGGTCCCGGACAAGCCGGTGACGCGAATCAGTTCGCCGATAAGAAAATTGATCATTGCGCCTACCAGCAAGGTGGCGACAAACATGATGGTGCACCCAACGATAACGCGGGCGGAAGGTGTTTCGATGTATCCGGAGAGATATTGAGACAGTGAACCGCCGAACATCCAGGCAACGACCCCGGCAATGATCCAGGTGCACAGCGACAATGCTTCTTTTACAAAGCCGCGCTTCAAGCTGATCAAAGCGGAGATGGCGATAATTGCAACGATCGCCCAGTCAACCCAGGTAAATGGCACAGTTCAGCCTACAGACAGATGAGGCGGCGCATTTTAGCAGAGCGCCGCCGCTCAGGTAAGGCGATTTATCCGTGCTTGAGCAATCAGATTGAACCTTTTTGCGCGCTCAACCGCGTTCAGGCTGGAAGCGCACCACAAAACCCTTGAGATTTTGCTGTTTGCCGAGCAAATCACGCAGGCGATCGGCTTCTGCACGCTCAAGCAACGGACCGACAAAAACCCGATTCATCCCGCCGGAAGATCGAACGTAAGCGTTATACCCTTGATTACGAAGGGTTTTTTGAAGGTTGTCAGCACTCGCCCGATTGGACAGGCTCACCAACTGAACCGACCAGCTGATCGGCAAGCCGTTGGGATCAACACGCTTTTGCGTGGTATCCAGCTTGGCCGGTGCCTGGGCAACCGTTTGTGCCGGGGTGACAGCCGGTGGCTTTGGGGCAACAACTGCAGGCTTTGCAACCACAGGTGCGACAGGAGCCGTCGCCACCTGCTGCTCGACAACCGGCAACTCTTCAGGGACCGGCTCTTGGGCAATGACTTGCGGCTCCGGCACGGCAACTGGCTCGACCTGAACCGGCTGCATGACCGGAATCTGCGGCGCCGTGGGTGCATCCACCTGGATTTGACGCTGCTCGTCCTGACGCGAGAACAACATCGGCAGGAAAATCACGGCCAACGCCACCAATACCAGGGCGCCTACCATACGCTGCTTGAATACCTTATCCAGCAAAGCCATTTGCAGCCTCCTCCTTGGCACGCCGCTCCAACCACTCGAGCGCTTGCGCGACACAATAAAATGATCCGAACAACAGGATTTCGTCTTCGGGCGTCGCCCGTTCGCATTGAGCTTCGAGCGCGGCATCCACACTGTCATGGGCCGAGACCGAAGCACCAAGCCCCTGCAGCGCAGCCTGAACTTCAGCCGCCGACCGAGTGCGCGAGGTATTCAGCGGTGCAACCGCCCAATGCTCGACCGACGACGCGAGCTGTGACACTACGCCATCAAGGTCCTTGTCTGCCAGCAGACCGAACACGGCCAGGCGCTTGCCAGTGACAGGCCGCTGCGCCAAACGCCGCTCAAGGTACTCGGCCGCATGGGGGTTGTGCCCCACGTCCAGCAGCACATTCAAGGCTTTGCCTTTCCAGTTGAATTGGCGGCGATCCAGTCGACCCGTGACGCGAGTGCCAACCAGTGCACTGATGATGCGCGCCGGCTCCCATGGCAGATCGGTCAACGCATAGGCCTGCACCGCAAGCGCTGCGTTTTCCATGGGCAAATCCAGCAGCGCAATGTCACGCAGCTCCAGAACCTGCCCTTTCGCATCCAGGCCACGCCAGTGCCACACCTGCTCTGAACTGGCCAGATCGAAGTCACGACCGCGCAAGAACAGCGGACAGCCCAGCTCCCTGGCCTTGTCGAGCAGGGTGTGAGGGGGATTGAGGTCGCCACAGAGGGCTGGCTTGCCCGCACGGAAAATCCCGGCCTTCTCAAAAGCCACCGATTCGCGGGTATTGCCCAGGTACTCGACATGATCGACACCGATGCTGGTCACCAGCGCCAGGTCGGCATCCACCAGATTGACCGCATCCAGACGTCCGCCCAAGCCGACTTCCAGCACTACGGCATCCAGCTGGGCACGCTCAAACAGCCAGAACGCTGCCAACGTACCCATTTCAAAATAAGTCAGGGAAGTCTCGCCCCGCCCCGCGTCCAAAGCCGCGAAGGCCTCGCACAGCAGTTCGTCACTGACTTCAACCCCGTCAATCTGTACGCGCTCGTTATAGCGCAGCAAGTGGGGCGAACTGTAAACCCCCACCTTGAGCCCTTGCGCCTGCAGCAACGCTGCCACAAACGCACAGGTCGAGCCCTTGCCATTGGTGCCCGTAACCGTCACCACCCGAGGCGCGGGCTTTTGCAGCCCCATGCGGTTCGTTACCTCGCGTGCGCGATCCAGCCCCATATCGATGGCGGCCGGATGCAGCTGTTCAAGATAGGCGAGCCACTCGCCAAGGGTGCGCTGGGTCATAGGTTTGCAGGTGCCGGTGGAACAACGATGGTTTCAACAGGTGCCGCGACGAACACAGGTGTCGGCAAGCCCATCATCTGTGCCAGCAGGTTGCCCAGGCGTGGACGCAGCTCCTGACGCGCAATGATCAGGTCGATTGCGCCGTGCTCCAGCAGGAACTCGCTGCGCTGGAAGCCTTCTGGCAGTTTTTCGCGAACGGTCTGTTCGATAACCCGCGGCCCGGCAAAGCCGATCAGGGCTTTAGGCTCAGCCACGATGACATCGCCCAGCATTGCCAGACTGGCCGAAACGCCGCCATAGACAGGGTCGGTCAGCACCGAGATGAACGGAATGCCTTCTTCACGCAGACGCGCCAGCACCGCAGAGGTCTTGGCCATTTGCATCAGGGAGATGAGTGCTTCCTGCATCCGCGCACCGCCGGAGGCTGCAAAGCAGATCATCGGGCAGCGGTTTTCCAGCGCGTAGTTGGCTGCACGCACGAAACGCTCGCCGACGATGGCGCCCATCGAGCCGCCCATGAACGAGAATTCAAAGGCAGACACAACCACCGGCATACCCAGCAACGTACCGCTCATGGAGATCAACGCGTCTTTTTCGCCCGTCTGCTTTTGCGCGCCGACCAGACGATCCTTGTACTTTTTGCTGTCACGGAACTTGAGACGGTCAACCGGCTCCAGGTCTGCGCCCAACTCGGCACGGCCGTCGGCATCCAGGAAGATATCGATGCGGGCACGCGCACCAATGCGCATGTGGTGATTACATTTCGGGCAAACGTCCAGGGTCTTTTCCAGCTCTGGACGATAAAGCACAGCGTCGCAAGACGGGCATTTGTGCCACAGGCCTTCAGGTACCGAGCTCTTTTTGACCTCGGAACGCATGATCGAAGGAATCAGCTTGTCTACCAACCAGTTGCTCATGCTTTCTTTCTCCAGTACCGGTGGCCAGAACAGTTGAGTTCAGGCCCCGTGTATGCCCTTGAGCTAAATTCATTAGGTGTGTGGCGATGATTGCAAGAACTGCGGTCAGCACACGGCAAACCAGCGAAACCCTGCAACCCTCAGCCTCCCGACAGCACGCCCCAGAGCGGCCGCCACTTTAATTTCTGCCCGTCAAACCACCGGGCCCGCCTGCTTTGCAGAACGGTAATGATGGACGGCGGCAGACTGCCAGCCGTCACATCGGGCATCAGTTTGTTACACGCACTGCCTGCATAAAGGCGCGAATCTTGTCGTGATCCTTGATGCCCTTGCTCTTTTCTACTCCGCCACTGACATCAACGGCATAAGGACGCACCTGAGCAATGGCTCCTGCAACGTTCTCGACCGTGAGGCCACCCGCCAAAATAATCGGCTTGCTCAGACCCTGCGGTATCAAAGACCAGTCAAACGCCTGACCGGTTCCACCGGGCACACCTTCGACATAGGCATCGAGCAAAATACCGCTGGCGCCTGCATACGCGTTGCAGGCACCGGCGATGTCATCACCGGCCTTTACGCGCAATGCCTTGATATAAGGACGGTGATAACCCTGACACTGCTCCGGTATCTCATCGCCATGAAACTGCAGCAAATCAAGCGGTACGGCATCCAGGGTTTCGTTGAGCTCACAGGCACTGGCATTGACGAACAACCCGACCGTCGTCACAAAAGGTGGCAGGGCCGCAATGATGGCTCGCGCTTGCAACGCCGTAACGGCACGGGGGCTTTTTGCGTAAAACACAAAACCCAAGGCGTCAGCTCCGGCCTCGACCGCAGCCAGAGCGTCTTCTATGCGGGTAATACCGCAGATCTTGCTGCGAACAACGGACATCTCGATAACACCCCGAACGCGAAAGCCCCGGATGGTAACAAATGCTTATCCGGGCGTCAGCCGTCCAGTTCGGTAAAACCGGTCAAGAAATGTGGACCTATGTAACGTTCCGGCAATTGAAACTCATCGCGGTATTCAACTTGCACCAGATACAAGCCATAAGGATGTGCCGTCACACCACCCGAGCGGCGGGTTCGACTCTCCAGCACTTCCTTGATCCACTCTACCGGTCGCTCTCCCGTACCGATGGTCATCAGCACACCGGCAATGTTGCGCACCATGTGATGCAGAAATGCACTGGCGCGAATATCCAGCACGATCATTCGCCCGTGACGGGTCACGCGCAAATGGTGCATTTCCTTGATCGGGGACTTGGCCTGGCATTGACCGGCGCGAAACGCACTGAAGTCATGCACACCCAACAAGTACTGGGCAGCCTCGGCCATGCGCTCAACGTCCAGCGGACGATGATTCCAGGTGATTTCCTGATTCAAGTGCGCGGGGCGGATCTGGTCGTTGTAGATCACATAGCGGTAGCGCCTGGCAATGGCCTTGAAGCGCGCATGAAAATCCGCAGGCATGACCTTGGCCCAGCTGACACTGATGTCATGGGGCAAGTTGATATTGGCGCCCATGACCCAGGCTTTCAACGAGCGCTCGGCCTGGGTATCAAAGTGCACGACTTGCCCGCAGGCATGCACACCGGCGTCTGTTCGCCCGGCGCACATCAACGAAACCGGAGAGGCCGCGACCTTTGACAAGGCGTTTTCCAGGGTTTCCTGGACGGTCAGCACACCATTGGCCTGACGCTGCCAGCCGCTGTAGCGCGAGCCTTTGTATTCCACGCCAAGCGCGATTCGGAAAAAACCGTCGGCAGCCATTTCAGCGGCTGGGTTATCTATATTTGCCAAGGACTTACAGCCTGCTCATAAACGCAAAGGTGGCCATTATAAGGCGCACCCGGCAAGACGCCATGAAACATTTCACCCAATCAGGTCAACCGCGCCAGCATTTCCAGGGCTTCAGACTGCTGCTGGGCATTACCCTCCTCCATGACTTCAGTCAGGATATCCCGCGCACCTTCGTCATCGCCCATGTCGATATAGGCCTGGGCCAGATCGAGCTTGGTGGCGGTTTCGTCGGCGCCCGACAGGAAGTCGAACTCGGGCTCATCATCGGCAAAAGGCTCAGCCAGGGTTGACTGCTCAAGGCTTTGGGACAGTCGATGCAACTCGGCATTGACCTTGTCCAGCTCCAGAGAAAAGCTGTCAGGCTCAACACTCGCCGGGGCGCTTTCATCCGCCAGGGACAAGTCGAAATCCGCCGGCAGGCCCAGATCAAAGTCCGAGAGTTCTTCACGGGCAGCCTGAGCTTCAGCCTGTTGTTCAAGAACCGCTTCAAAACTGTCGACTGCAGGCTTGTCCTTGCCCGGCAGATCGGCAGACACCACCGCAGGTGACGCGGCCTCAAGCTCGTCGAGGCTCAGGTCGAAATCGTGATCAAACTCATCTACAGGAGGAACAGTCACAGGCTCGGACTCTACCTCGCGATCGTCACGCATCATCTCCTGGACGAATTGTGCTTGAAGTTGCGTTGCCACGGCCGCCGTGGCGATACCCGCCGCCGCAGCCACCAGCATGCCCGGGTAGCGCTTTTTAAGCTGCTCGACCTCGGCGTGGTTCTTGCCATTGGCAACCAACTGGCGCTCTTGGGCGACAAAGGCTTCACGCTCACCCAGCTCGCCATAAACCTGCATCAGCTTGAGACGCAAATCACTGCGCTGCGGAGCTTGATCGATCGATGCCTTGAGCAGCACTGCGGCTTCACTCAACTGACGTTGCTCGATCAGTTGCTCCGCCTGCTCCAGCACATCGGCAGCAGGCTTGGCCAACGACACGGGGGCAATCACGGGCGCTATCACTTCAGCTTCAGGCACTGACACTGGTGCCGGTGCCGGTGCCGGCTCGAGCCTGACGCTGCGCGATGGAGTCTCCAACCCTTCAAAACTGCTCTGCGGCATGTCCAGATCAACTGAAAAATCGGACTCTACTTCGAGTTCCCGAGCCATCCGCGCATGCTTTTCGGCTGCCTGCAGCGCTTTACGCCGACGCGCCATCAAGAGAAGAAGGAGCAGCAACAACACCGCCCCGCCACCTATCAGCCCAAGCAACATCGGGCTTGCCAGCAGATCCTGGATTTTTCGCTCCGCGCTTGGCGGTGCAGTGCTTTCAACAGGGCTTGGCGGGACTGCGGTAGCGGGTACACCCTCAAGCGCCGGGGCTATATCCGCTTCAGGCGCGTCCGCCGCCTGGGCGACGATTTGTGCCGGTATCGCCGCCGCCGGGTCGGCAGGCAGCCCTTTTTCGGCCTCAAGCTTGGCCAACTGATCATTCTTCAACACGATCAAACGCTGAAGCTTGTCCAACTGGCTTTGCAAATCTTTCATCCGGCTTTGCAGCTCGGCATTTTCACGGCGACTGGTGTCCAGCCCCTCCTGGGTCATCGCCAGCTTGTCGCTCACATTGCTGACGTCCCCTGCAACACCTTTGCCTGCCGCCTTGCCCGCCTGGCCCGACACCAGGCTCAAACCGTCCCGCGCCACAGCCTTGGCAGGAGAAGTCGATTCAGGCTTGCGCCCGGTTGCATCCAGCTGCTGAGCCAGCGGCACCGTGCGACGGCCATTGCGCCAATCGGCATTTTGCGAGGCTACTTCGTTGACGGCCTTGGCCTGGGGCAACTGGACGCTTTGACCCGCGTCCGGCAAGCGCAGCACCTGACCGGTTTTAAGGCGGTTGATATTGCCGTTGATGAAGGCATCAGGGTTCAGGGCCTGAATCGCCAGCATGGTCTGCTGCACCGAGCCGCCATTGCGTGCCTTGGCCGCGATTTCCCACAAGGTGTCACGGGCCGATGTCGTGTAATGCGCTGGCTGCGCAGAGTCAGGCGCAGAGGTTGATGCCGCCGCTGCGGTCTGAGGCGAGAACTTTGCAGGGTCGAGCAACACGCTGTAGTCGCGCATCAAACGGCCGTTAGGCCACATCACCTGCACCAGGAATTTTACGAAAGGTTCGGACAATGGCTGGCTGGAAGTGACGCGCAATACGCTCTTGCCATCCGCGTTGATCACGGGAGTAAAACGCAGATCATCCAGAAATGCCGGACGCGGCACCCCTGCCTTGCTGAACTCCTGCTCGGGAGCCAGGCTCGGCACCACTTGCGCCGCGGTCAGATCCTTGACGTCCAGCAGCTCGATTTCTGCAAGCAATGGCTGGTTCTGGGTCGACTTGAGCGTCAGCTCCCCGAGCCCAAGCGCGTGTGCCATACCGGATGACAGCGCCGAAGCGGCGGCGATTGCTAACACTAATTTGCGAACCTGAACCATAGCCTCTTCCTTATTGGTACAGGCCTCGTCCCGCGAGACCTGTAGAGCTGCTGCCTGAAAGCAACCTGACTGCGACGACCGGCGCTGGAACCCTGTGACAACCTGCTACAAATTGGCGCCAAGTATCTTTTACAGCAGGTCTTTTATCAACAACTCAGCCAACTGCACGGCGTTCAACGCAGCACCCTTGCGCACGTTGTCCGAGGTCAGCCACAGATTGAGCTGCGAAGTGTCCTCCACACCGTGACGGACACGACCGACATAGACCACGTCCTGACCCACCGCGTCCCCCACGGCTGTAGGGTAGTCGCCCTCTTCAACCAGCTCGATACAATCGCCAGCTTCGAGCGCCGCATTGACCCCGGCCAGGTCCACCGGCCCGGCCAGTTGCAAGGACACACTAAAGCTATCGCCAAAAAACACCGGCGCTTGAATGCATGTGACCGAAATTTTCAGTGCTGGCATGCCCAAGACTTCGCGCAACTCCGTCACCAGGCGTTTTTCCAGCGGTACATGGCCCTGGGCATCTGGTTTGCCGACTTGCGCCAGCAGGTTGAACGCCATCTGGCGATCAAAAAAGCTAGTTTCCAGCGGATGCAGGTTCAGCAACGCCGTGGTTTGGCGCGCCAGCTCGGAAACCGCTTCACGCCCCTGGGCAGACACTGCCAGGCACGCGGTCACACTCACCTGTTGAATGTCCAGCAAGCCGCGCAACGGGGCCAGGGCCACTGCCAGGGCGGTGGCCGAAGGGCTCGGGCTACTGACCTGAACAGGCTTTTGCAAGGTTGCCAGAACCGGCGCATTCGCCTCAGGCACCACGTGAGGCGCTTGAGCCGAAGGCAGTGCACCTGACAAATCGATCACAATGCAGCCGGCTACGCTGGCTTTGGCGGCAAAGCTCAAGGTCACGCCAGGCCCTGCGGCAAAGAAAGCCAGCTGAACCTTGCTGAAATCGAACTCGTCGACTTCGCGCACTCTCACGTTCTTGCCGCGAAAAGGCACCGAATGTCCAACTGACTCACTGCTGGCCAGCAGGTGCAAATCCGCAACCGGGAAATCCCGTTCTTCCAGGATCTGTACGATGGTTTCGCCGACGGTGCCGGTGGCGCCGACAACGGCGATATCAAAGGACTGGCTCATGTGTCTACCTCAGGCGAAACGTGGGGAGCGGCACTTTACCGGTCGCAACTGCGACAGGCAACGCAACCGGCATATTTGATCCTGCCAAGTTGACTGTGGGAGCGGGCTTGCCCGCGATGGGGCCCACACGGTTCACCAGGTAAACCGCGGTGATGCTATCGCGGGCAAGCCCGCTCCCACAGATTTGAGCAACGCTACAAATGCACGGAGTTCTCATGCCCTGCCCAATAAAAAACCCGCCACTCTTGCGAGAGGCGGGCCTTTTACTTGCCAGGAAGCATTAACGCTCCAGCAAGATCCGCAGCATGCGACGCAACGGCTCAGCCGCACCCCACAGCAATTGGTCGCCTACGGTGAAAGCACCGAGGAATTGCGAACCCATGTTCAGCTTGCGCAGACGGCCAACCGGTACATTCAGGGTACCTGTCACCTTGGTCGGGCTCAGTTCCTGAATACTGGCTTCACGCTGGTTCGGCACCAGCTTGACCCACGGGTTGTGCTGGCTGATCAGGTCTTCGATATCAGCAATCGGCACATCCTTGTTCAGCTTGATGGTCAATGCCTGGCTGTGGCAACGCATCGCACCGATACGCACGCAAATGCCGTCCACCGGAACCGGGTTCTTGAAGCGACCCAGGATCTTGTTGGTTTCAGCCTGCGCCTTCCATTCTTCGCGGCTCTGACCGTTTGGCAGCTCTTTATCGATCCACGGGATCAAGCTGCCAGCCAGTGGCACGCCGAAGTTCTCGGTCGGGTACGCATCGCTGCGCATGGCTTGCGCAACACGACGGTCAATGTCGAGGATGGCGCTGGCCGGATCAGCCAGTTGATCTGCGACCGCAGCATGGGTCGCGCCCATTTGCTTGATCAGCTCACGCATGTTCTGCGCGCCGGCGCCCGAGGCCGCCTGGTAGGTCATGGCACTCATCCATTCCACCAGACCCGCTTCGAACAGGCCGCCCAGGCCCATAAGCATCAGGCTGACGGTGCAGTTGCCGCCGATGTAGTTCTTGGTGCCCGCATCCAGTTGCTGGTCGATCACCTTGCGGTTGACCGGGTCCAGAATAATGACCGCGTCATCCTGCATCCGCAGGCTCGAAGCCGCATCGATCCAGTAACCTTGCCAACCCGCCTCACGCAGCTTGGGGAACACCTCGGTGGTGTAGTCGCCGCCCTGGCAGGTCAGAATCACATCGAGGGTTTTCAACTCTTCAATGTTGTAAGCATCCTTGAGCGGGGCAATCTCTTTGCCCACGGACGGACCTTGTCCACCGACATTGGAGGTAGTAAAAAACACGGGCTCAATAAGATCGAAATCCTGCTCTTCCAGCATCCGCTGCATGAGTACGGAACCAACCATACCGCGCCAACCGACCAGACCTACACGCTTCATCACAACGACACCTTTAACAAAAAGTGGGGTCGTTACTTCCACCAACAGGAAGTAACGGGCCAGAGAGATTACAGATTCTGTAGCGCGGCGACTACTGCATCGCCCATTTCCTGTGTTCCAACCTTGGTGCAACCCGCCGACCAGATGTCACCGGTACGCAAACCCTGATCCAGAACCAGGCTCACCGCCTGCTCAATGGCATCGGCCGCAGCACTCTGATTGAAGCTGTAACGCAGCATCATCGAGACCGACAAAATGGTTGCCAGCGGGTTGGCAATGCCCTGCCCCGCGATGTCCGGCGCCGAACCGTGGCACGGCTCGTACATGCCTTTATTGTTGGTATCCAGGGACGCCGACGGCAGCATGCCAATCGAGCCTGTGAGCATCGAGGCCTGATCGGACAGGATGTCGCCGAACATGTTCTCGGTCACGATCACGTCAAATTGCTTGGGCGCACGCACCAGCTGCATGGCAGCGTTGTCGACGTACATGTGGCTCAGTTCAACGTCCGGGTAGTCCTTGGCCACTTGCTCGACCACTTCACGCCACAGCTGGCTGGAAGCCAGCACGTTGGCCTTGTCTACCGAGCACAGCTTTTTGCCGCGAACACGGGCCATGTCGAAACCGACACGGGCGATGCGACGGATTTCACTTTCGCTGTACGGCAGCGTGTCATAGGCCTGACGCTCGCCGTTTTCCAGTTCGCGGGTGCCACGTGGCGCGCCGAAATAAATGCCGCCAGTCAGTTCGCGAACGATCAGGATATCCAGGCCCGCGACGATTTCAGGCTTGAGGCTCGAAGCATCCGCCAGTTGCGGGTACAGGATGGCCGGACGCAGGTTGCCGAACAGGCCCAATTGCGCACGGATTTTCAGCAGGCCGCGCTCAGGACGAATGTCGCGTTCGATCTTGTCCCATTTCGGGCCACCCACGGCGCCCAGCAGTACAGCGTCCGCAGCACGGGCGCGTTCCAGGGTCTCGTCGGCCAGCGGCACGCCATGCTTGTCGATGGCAGCACCGCCGATCACGTCGTGGGTCAGTTCAAAGTTCAGGTTGAACTTGTCGTTGGCCAATGCCAGCACCTTGACCGCTTCGGCCATGATTTCCGGACCGATACCGTCGCCTGGGAGAATCAGAATCTGCTTGCTCATGGGTTCCTCTTTTCTTGTCTGTTGATGCCCCCGCAGGCGCATCCTGAAATATTGGGGTTACTTCTCGGCCCACAGCACCAGCACATCGGTGCTGAACGTGCCATCGGCTTCAATCTCGAAATACTCGCGAACCTCGCTGCCCATCGCCTGCTGCAGTTGGCGAATGGCCGCGCTCATGACCTGCGGCGTGCGCATGCGCTCGATCCAGGAGCTGAACTCTAAACGCAAACGCTGACGCTGTGTGCTGCGCGTATGCAAACCGGCTTCACTGACCTGACGCAGCCATTCGCCCGCAGAGTAGTTGCGCACATGACTGGTATCGCGCAGCACCTCGACCGCTTGCAGGTAGGTGTCCAGCAACGCGCTGCCCGGCGACATCACATCAATAAACACCGCTACACCACCGGGCTTGAGTACCCGGCGAACTTCGCGCAGGGCCAGGCCGACGTCGTTCCAGTGATGGGTCGAATAACGGCTGAGTACGTAATCGAATTCACCGTCGGCAAACGGCAGGCGCTCGGCCGCACCGCACACGGTGGTGATGTTGCCCAGTCCGCGATCGGTTGCCGCCGCACTGACCACATCGAGCATTGGCTGCGACAGGTCGTAGGCCACGACGTCCTTGACCAGTGCTGCCACGTGAAAGCTCACATGACCCGCGCCACACCCCAGGTCCAGCACCCGCGCCTGCGGTTTGTCAGCCAGCTCAGCCTTCAGCAGGCCGAACTCAGTGCCTTGCGCGTGCACGGCACTGCTCAGATAGGCCGACGCCTGTTCGCCGAACTGCTTTTGTACAACCTGGGTGTGCTGGGCGGTGCTGGTCATAAAACTTCCTTTTAGGGGCAAGACTTGGGTTGTCCACACTGCTGTCATCGCGGGCAAGCCCGCTCCCACATTTGAAATGCATTCCCCTGTGGGAGCCGGGCTTGCCCGCGATGAGGCCATTCAAGCGTCGCGGAACAACCACGGCTGGCTTGCACGGTGCTTGCTTTCAAATGCGGCAATCGCTACGTCGTCCTGCAGGGTCAGTCCGATATCGTCCAGGCCGTTGAGCAAACAGTGTTTGCGAAACGCATCGATCTCAAAGCTCAAGACCTTGCCATCAGGACGGGTCACGGTTTGTGCTTCAAGGTCGATATTGAGCTGGTAACCCGGCTCGGCTTCGACCTGGGCAAACAGCTCATCCACTTCGGCGTCGCTCAAAATGATCGGCAACAAGCCATTCTTGAAGCTGTTATTGAAGAAGATGTCGGCATAACTCGGCGCGATGATGCTGCGAAATCCGTACTCTTCCAGCGCCCAGGGCGCGTGCTCACGGCTGGAGCCGCAACCGAAGTTTTCACGGGCCAGCAACACACTGGCGCCCTGATAACGCTCGGCATTGAGTACAAAGTCCTTGTTCAGCGGACGCTTGGAGTTGTCCTGATAAGGCTGCCCCACATCCAGGTAGCGCCATTCATCAAACAGGTTCGGACCAAAGCCGGTGCGTTTGATCGACTTCAAAAACTGCTTGGGAATGATTTGGTCCGTGTCCACGTTGGCTCGATCCAAAGGCGCGACCAAACCGGTGTGCTGAGTAAAAGCTTTCATGCTGCGCTCCTTAGATCAATTCGCGGACGTCGATGAAACGACCGTTCACAGCGGCGGCGGCGGCCATTGCCGGGCTCACCAGGTGCGTACGGCCACCGGCACCCTGACGGCCTTCGAAGTTGCGGTTGGAGGTCGATGCGCAATGCTCGCCGGACTCCAGTCGATCCGGGTTCATCGCCAGGCACATCGAGCAACCTGGCTCACGCCATTCAAAACCGGCCTCCAGGAAAATCTTGTCCAGCCCTTCCGATTCAGCCTGGGCCTTGACCAGGCCCGAGCCCGGTACCACGATCGCCTGCTTGATGGTGGACGCCACTTTACGGCCTTTGGCAATCACGGCTGCAGCACGCAAGTCTTCGATTCGAGAGTTGGTGCACGAGCCGATAAACACGCGATCCAGCTGGATATCGGTGATCGCCTGATTAGCCGTCAACCCCATGTACTTCAACGCACGTTCGATCGAGCCGCGCTTGACCAGGTCGGCTTCCTGCGCCGGATCCGGCACGTTCTGATCAACCGCCAATACCATCTCGGGCGAAGTACCCCAGCTGACTTGAGGCTTGATCTGGGCAGCGTCGAGTTCAACCACGGTGTCGAAGGTTGCATCGCTGTCGGAAACCAGGTCTTTCCAGGCTTCGACTGCCATGTCCCATTCGGCGCCTTTAGGAGAGAACGGACGACCCTTCACGTAATCGACCGTCTTCTGATCCGCCGCTACCAGGCCTACTCGGGCACCGGCTTCAATGGACATGTTGCAGATGGTCATGCGGCCTTCAACCGACAAGTCGCGGATCGCGCTGCCGGCAAACTCGATGGCGTGACCATTGCCGCCTGCGGTGCCGATCTTGCCGATCACTGCCAGTACGATGTCCTTGGCTGTCACGCCGAACGGCAATTGCCCTTCGACCGACACCAGCATGTTCTTCATTTTCTTGGCGACGAGACACTGCGTGGCGAGCACATGCTCAACCTCGGAGGTGCCGATGCCATGGGCCAATGCACCGAATGCACCGTGGGTCGAGGTGTGCGAGTCGCCGCAGACCACGGTCATGCCCGGCAAGGTGGCGCCCTGCTCCGGGCCGATCACGTGAACGATGCCCTGGCGCACGTCGTTCATCTTGAACTCGGTAATGCCGTACTCGTCGCAGTTGTCGTCGAGGGTCTGGACCTGCAAACGGGAAACTTCGTCAGCAATCGCTTCGATCCCGCCTTTGCGTTCCGGCGTGGTCGGTACGTTGTGGTCCGGGGTGGCGATGTTGGCATCGATGCGCCAAGGCTTGCGCCCGGCCAGACGCAGACCTTCAAAGGCCTGCGGCGACGTCACTTCATGAATGATGTGACGGTCGATATAGATCAGCGCCGAACCATCGTCGCGCTGCTTGACCAAATGCGAATCCCAGAGCTTGTCGTAGAGCGTTTTGCCGGCCATCAGACGGTTTCCTCATCAGCTACTTTTCTGTGCCAATAACCACTTGGCTTGTGAGGTCGATCCTATGGGGTTACAGTTAATAACTCAAATTCATAATTTTCATGCTTTGGATAACCAACAGGAATTCGAATAGATGGATCTCGCGAATCTCAATGCCTTTATTGCCATTGCTGAAACCGGCAGCTTTTCCGGGGCCGCCGAACGGCTGTTCCTGACCCAGCCCGCCATCAGTAAACGCATCGCCAGTATCGAGCAGCAACTCAAGCTCAGGCTGTTCGACCGGCTGGGGCGTGAGGTCAGCCTGACCGAGGCGGGACGGGCATTACTGCCACGGGCCTATCAGATTCTCAACGTGCTGGATGACACCCGCAGGGCGCTGAACAACCTCAATGGTGAGGTCAGCGGGCGTCTGACCCTGGCCACCAGCCATCACATTGGCCTGCACCGCCTGCCGCCTTTGCTGCGCGAGTTCACCCGCACCTATCCCAAAGTCGCGCTGGACATTCAGTTCCTGGATTCAGAGGTGGCCTATGACGAAATTCTCCATGGCCGCGCCGAACTGGCCGTGATCACCCTCGCACCGGAACCTCACTCGCTGATTCGGGCCGTCCCCGTATGGGATGATCCGCTGGACTTCGTGGTCGCCCCCGAGCACAGCCTGACCCGGAAAAAGGCGGTCAGCATGGCGGATATCGCGCGTCATCCGGCGGTGTTCCCTGGCGGCAATACCTTCACCCACCATATTGTCCATCGCCTGTTTGAAGCCCAGGGCCTTACCCCCAATATCGCCATGAGCACCAACTACCTGGAAACCATCAAAATGATGGTCTCCATCGGGCTGGCCTGGAGCGTACTGCCGCGCACCATGCTCGACGAGCAAGTGGCATCGATTGCCTTGCCCGGCATCCAGTTGACGCGCCAGCTGGGTTATATCCTGCATACGGAGCGAACCCTGTCCAATGCGGCCCATGCCTTCATGACCCTTCTGGATGGCCAGGTCGACACCCGGCCCCTTCAAACGGACGACGCTCCACTAAGCAGCCCAGTGAAATAATCCAGCGCATTTGGCCCACTAAAACAACAAGGATCCGCCATGCAAGCTCCTGACATTTTCATCCTCAGCGCCCAGCGAACGGCCATTGGTACGTTTGGTGGCGCCCTCAAGGACGTGCCTCTGGCCGACCTGGCCACCACCGCCGTAAAAGCTGCGTTGCTGAGCAGCCAGGTCGATCCCGAGCGCATCGGCCACGTGGTGATGGGCAACGTGATTCCAACCGAGCCCCAGGATGCCTACCTGGCGCGAGTCGCCGCGATCAATGCCGGGATCCCCAAAGAAACTCCGGCCTATAACGTCAATCGCCTCTGCGGCTCCGGCTTGCAGGCCATTATTTCGGCCGCCCACACCCTGATGCTCGGCGATGCCGAATTTGCCATTGGCGCCGGAGCCGAAGCCATGAGTCGCGGCCCGTACCTGCTGCCTGCTGCCCGTTGGGGGGCGCGCATGGGGGATGGGCAGATGCTCGATTACATGCTCGGCATTCTGCACGACCCGTTCCACGGCATTCATATGGGCGTCACCGCCGAGAACATCGCCCAGCGCAACAGCATCAGCCGCCAGACCCAGGATGCCCTGGCATTTGAAGACCAGCAGCGCGCAGCGCGCGCCATCGCCCAGGGGTACTTCGACAGTCAGATCGCCGCAGTTGAGGTACGCAGTCGCAAGGGCAGTGTGATGTTCAGTCAGGACGAACACCCGCGGGCCACCACCCTGGAACAGCTGGCGCAGATGAAACCTGCGTTCAAGAAGGACGGCAGCGTGACCGCTGGCAACGCATCAGGGCTCAATGACGGTGCAGCGGCGCTGGTATTGGCAAGTGGCGCTGCGGTACAGGCTGGCAACCTGACGCCAATGGCCCGCCTGGTGGCGTATGCCCATGCCGGGGTAGAACCCGAATTGATGGGCCTTGGACCGATTCCGGCAACGCGCCTGGCGCTTAAGCGGGCGGGGTTGAGCATTGAAGACATGGACGTCATCGAAGCCAATATCGCCTTCGCCGCCCAAGCCTGCGCCGTGATGCAGGAGCTGGACATGGACCCGGCCAAGGTCAACCCCAATGGCTCGGGGATCGCCCTGGGGCACCCGGTTGGCGCCACCGGCGCGATCATCGCCACCAAGGCCATCCATGAACTGCACCGGATCAAGGGCCGCTACGCCCTGGCAACCATGTGCATCGGCGGCGGCCAGGGCATCGCGGTGATTTTCGAACGGGTTTGAACCCTCGTACATGAGTGGGAGCGGGCTTGCTCGCGATGCAGGCCCTGCGGTCTGTCAGGTAAACCAGGGCGATGCCATCGCGGGCAAGCCCGCTCCCACAGGTCGCATGGCACTACGCAGGCATACGGCCAAACTTGCCCGACTGGAAGTCAACAAATGCCTGCTGGATCTCGGCATCCGTGTTCATCACAAACGGGCCATGCCCCACGATCGGTTCGTCGATCGGCTCACCACTCAGGATCAGCAGCACCGCATCGTTATTGGCCTCAAGCCGGACTTGCGAACCGTCACGCTCGAACAGCGCCAACTGCCCTTCGCGCACCACTTCCTGACCGTTGACCTCAACCGCACCGTGCAACACCACCAGCGCCGTGTTGCGACCCTGATGCACATCGAATGTCGCCGACTTGCCCGCGTTCAGGCGGATGTCCCACACGTCGATATCGGTGAAGGTCCGCGCCGGGCCCCGAGTGCCATCGAACTCACCGGCAATCAGGCGCAACCGACCGGCATCGTCCTTGAGCGCCAGATCAGGAATATCCCGATCCACAATGCCCTGATACCCCGGCGCCGACATTTTGTCCCTGGCCGGCAGGTTGACCCATAGCTGCACCATTTCCAGCGGGCCGCCACTGCGGGCAAACGCCTCGGAATGAAACTCCTCGTGCAGGATCCCCGAAGCCGCGGTCATCCATTGCACATCACCAGGGCCGATCACCCCGCCGTTACCGGTGGAATCACGGTGCTCAACTTCGCCTTTGTAGACGATGGTCACGGTTTCGAAACCACGATGGGGGTGCTGGCCCACACCACGACGCTCTGTGGTTGGCGAGAACTCGGCTGGCCCAGCGTAATCAAGCAGCAGGAACGGGCTGATGTATTTGCCCATGCTGTCATAGGAAAACAACGTACGAACCGGAAAGCCATCGCCGACCCAATGGGGACGGGGAGCTGTGTACACACCCAGAATCTTTTTCATGTTGCACCTCCTGTCAATCATGGGGACAAGCTTAGATTCGATTCATCCATAAGACTAGACAGTGTTTTTGACACTAATCGTCCCACTAACAGAACAATCTATTGCACTGTGGGAGCGGGCTTGCTCGCGATGGCATCAATGGGATCAATCAGGCAAACCGAGTCGCCTGCATCGCGAGCAAGCCCGCTCCCACCAAGGCCCCGACTGTGGCCATCAGCTAAATAAAACTATTTGAAAATCCTGTTTCTGGTTTCTCCATCGCGCTGCGTCTAATAACTATTCCCATTAACAAAAAAGAAATTCCCCACTTCGGAGCCTAGGCACGCGATGCAACGACCCAACTTGAGCCGGACCCCTCTTTCGATCGCTACCCAGCGCCAGACTGTTCGCCGCACCCTGCTGTCCAGCGCCTTTGTAGCCTCGGTATTGCTGGGTTCATCCATTGCCCAGGCGGCGCCGGTGGCCTTGAATATTCCGTCTCAATCCCTGGCCAGCGCGCTGAATGAACTGGGCAAGCAAGCCAATCTGCAAATCCTGTATAGCCCGGATCAGGTTCAAGGCATCACGTCCCGCCCCGTGTCCGGCTCGCTCGAACCGGTCAAGGCTCTGGAGTCCCTGCTGCAAGGCAGCGGCATTTCGTATCAGCTCAATGGCGACACGGTGATTCTGAGCGCCCCCCAAGGCAAAGGCCTGGAATTGGGTGCGACCACTGTTTCCGGCAAGGGTCCGGGCGACTCGCTGACCACAGAAGACACCCGTTCCTACACGACCGGGGCCAGCAACAGCTCGACCAAACTGGCCCTTTCATTGCGCGAGACCCCGCAAACCGTGACCGTAGTCACCCGCCAGATGATGGACGACCAGGCGGCCCAAAGTATCGGTGACGTGCTGCGCAACGCGCCGGGTGTGTCCACCCAGGCCTACGATAGCGACCGGATGGAATACTCGGCCCGCGGCTACGCAATCACCAACTTCCAGTACGACGGTGTCAACACGCTGTATGACGGGGTGTTCGATGAAGGCGCAACCAAGGTCGACATGGCCCTGTATGACCGGGTAGATATCGTCAAGGGTGCCACCGGCCTGCTGTCCGGCTCGGGCGAGCCTTCGGCCACGGTCAACCTGATCCGCAAAAAGCCGACTCGCGACTTCAAGGCCTCGATCTCGGCCAGCGCAGGTTCGTGGGACAACTACCGCACCGAAGGCGATATTTCCGGGCCGCTGAATGAAGATGGCAGTGTGCGCGGTCGCATGGTGGCGGTGTATCAGGATGCCGACTCGTACCGCGATCACTATTCAAAAAAGAATGATGTGATGTACGGCATCATCCAGGCCGACCTCACCCCCGACACCCTGCTCACCTTTGGCATGGACTACCAGAACATCAAGCCACGCGGCTCGTCCTGGACCGGCAACCCGTACTACTACTCCAACTACACCAAGACCGATTTCAGCCGCTCGTTCAACCCGGCCACCGACTGGAGCCGTCGCGACGTTCAAATCCAGACGACCTTCGCCTCCCTGGAGCACCGCTTTGCCAATGACTGGAAAGTCAAAGGCAGCCTGACCCAGCAAACCAACGACCACGACACCCTGCTGGGCTCGGCCAGTGGCGGCATGCCTGATCCGGTGACAGGCGACGGCATGTCCTTCTACTGGGGTCACTGGGAAGGCCATCGCGTCCAAAACACTGTCGATATCAATGCCACCGGCCCGTTTACCCTGTTTGGCCGCGAGCATGAACTGGTGGTCGGCGCCACGTCCCAGTCCTCCCGCCAGACCGGGGCGACCTTCGACAGCAGCGAATATCGTGTGCTGTCCGAAAGCATCTTTGACTGGAACGGCAACTACCCACGGCCGGACTTCCCGAAGAACGGCAAATATGAAACCAACCAGAATCAGAACAGCGCCTACATCGCCGCACGCTTCAAGCCCGCGGACGACTGGTCGATTATCCTCGGCAGCCGCCTGAGTGACTTCCAGTACAACAGCACCTACCGGTATTACCAGCAGAGCAGCAACTTCCAGGACAACAAAACCTCTGCCAAGCAACACGGCGAGGTGACGCCCTACGCTGGCGTGGTGTATGACATCAATGAAAACTACTCGGTGTATGGCAGCTATACCTCCATCTATAAACCCCTCACCGAGCAAAGCAGCTCTGGCGCCACCCTGGCACCCACTGAAGGCAACAGCTACGAACTCGGCGTCAAGGCCGAGTACTTCGATGGCCGCTTGAATGCCAGTGCGGCGGTGTTCCGTACCGAACAGAAAAATGTACCCATCCAGGTGGGCACAAACGCAAACACCAACCTGGGCATCTTCGAATCCCTGGATGGTGCAACCACCAACGGCATTGAACTTGAGTTGTCCGGTGAGCTGATGCCGGACTGGAACCTGATGGCAGGCTACACCTACGCCAGAACTCGCTCCGATGATGGGGAGCGTGTCTATGGCTACCCGCTGGAAACCACCAAACCGGAAAACGTGGCGCGGGTGTTTACCACCTACCGCCTGCCGGGCGTGATGAACAAGGTGACCGTGGGCGGTGGCGTGAACTGGCAGAGCCCGTTCTACGGCAAGATCTACAACTCGGCCAAAGAAGACTACGACATCATCGAGCAGCAAAGCTTTGCGCTGGTCAACCTGATGACCCGCTACGAGTACAACGAACACCTGTCGTTCAACCTCAACGCCAACAACGTGTTCGACAAGAAATACCTGTCGGGCCTGGGCAACTTCAGCACCACCTACTACGGCGAACCTCGCAGCCTGATGCTGACTTCCAAATACACCTTCTAACCTGAAGTGCGGGAGCGGGCTTGCCTGCTCCCGCAGAGGTTTGAGGGTGAGCAGCAGCCTGTTCTCCCTTACACTGAACGCCCCTTGCTCACTGGCGCGTTTATGGACCTCGACCTGGCTCGCACCTTTCTTGAAATCGTTCGCTACGGCAGCCTGGTCGGCGCTGCCGAAAAACTGCATGTCACCCAGACTGCCGTGAGCGCGCGGGTGCACAAGCTCGAAAGCCTGCTGGGCGTGACCCTGTTTATTCGCAATCGCGCAGGCGCCAGGCTGACCCCCGAGGGCGAGGCGTTTGTGGTGTACGCCAATCAATTGCTGCAGACCTGGGAAGCCGCCCGCCGAGACCTGCCACGACCCGAAGGCCTGCATCAGTTGCTGCACATCGGCGGTGAAGTCAGCCTGTGCAATCCGCTGATCCTGAATTGGGCCAAAGTCCTGCGCCAACACCTCACCACCCATGCCCTGCGCATACAGATCAGCGACGCCGAGCAGTTGCTGCGCCAGGTTGAAATGGGCCTGCTGGACGCGGCACTGGTCTATCAACCCGCCTACTGGCCCGGGGTACAGGTGGAGCAGTTACTGGAAGAAAAACTGATCCAGATTCGCCGTCCCGAGCAGCCCGAGCCCTATGTGTACATCGAATGGGGCGAGGACTTTCGCCGCCAGCATGATGCCGCCCTCCCCGACAAGGCGCGGGCAGCCATCAGCTTCAACCTGGGGCCGGTGGCGCTGCATTACATTCTGGAAAACGGCGGCAGCGGCTATTTCCGCACACGGGTGGTCAAGAGCTACCTGGACAGCGGCGCGCTGGAACGCGTCCCGAAAGCCCCCGAATTCAGCTACCCCACTTACCTCGTGTACTCACGGGAAAGGGACTGCGCCGCCTTGCAACACGCCATCGCGCTGTTGCGCGAAATCGTCAAGCAAGACAGCGACTGGTCGCAGCGCTGGGAGCCGGAAATTTAAGCCAGTGCCCCCGAGATGAAAGCTTTCAGCTTTATGCCCGATCCCTTAGTCTGCGAGCGTTGAATAACGAATAAGAACACTACAGGTGGCACATGACCGACCTCACCCGGACCAACGAAAGCTGGCTCACCAGCGCACCCCATCAACAGTGGCTGCGCGATCAGGGCCAGTCACTGCTGGACTTCGCCAAGGCGGCGCGCGTGCCATCTGGCTTCGCCCAACTGGACCGGTTTGGACGACGACCGGATGATGCCCCGGCTGACACCATCACCACGGCACGCATGGTGCACAGCTTTGCCCTTGCCCATATTCAAGGCCTGCCCGGCTGCGCCCCGCTGATCGACCACGGCCTGGCAGCACTGGCCGGCCCCCTGCGCGATGCGGTGCAGGGTGGCTGGTTTGCCACCCCCAACGCCCAGGATGGCAATACCCGCAAAGCCGCGTACCTCCATGCTTTTGTTGCCTTGGCTGCCAGTTCCGCGGCGGTCGCCGGACGGGGCGGCTCAGCCGAGCTGCTGGCTGATGCCGTGCAGATCCTCGAAAACCATTTCTGGTCGCAAGAAGAAGGCGCCTTGCTGGAAAGCTTTGCCAGCGACTGGAGTGACTGCGAGGCCTATCGCGGGGCCAACAGCAACATGCATGGCACCGAAGTCTTTCTGGCCCTGGCCGATGTGCTCGACGAAGACCTGTGGCTCGATCGTGCCTTGTGCATTGCCGAGCGGGTCATCCATCAGCATGCCGCGCAGTCCGACTACCTGCCCGTCGAACATTTCGATGCACTCTGGCAGCCGTTGCCCGACTACAACCGCGACAACCCGGCAGATGGCTTTCGTCCTTTCGGTAAAACTCCGGGGCACGCTTTTGAATGGGCGCGTTTGTTGCTGCACCTGGAAGCAGCCCGTAAACAGCGCGGCTTGTCGGCGCCCCAGTGGTTGCTCGAAGACGCATGCCAACTGTTCAACAGCGCGTGCAAACATGGCTGGAATGCCGATGGCGGCAGCGGAATTGTCTACACCTTGGACTGGAACAACCAGCCAGTGGTGCGCGAACGCCTGCACTGGACCCTCGCTGAAGCCGCGGCTGCGGCCGCAGCGTTGTTACAACGCACCGACGAGCATGAGTACGAAGTCTGGTATCAAGCGTTCTGGGACTATATCGACCTGCACATGATCGATCGTGTGAACGGCAGCTGGCATCATGAACTGGGGATCGACAACCAGCCTTCGGAAAACATCTGGCCCGGCAAGCCGGACCTTTACCATGCTTACCAGGCCACCTTGCTGCCCCGCCTGCCGCTGGCCATCAGCCTGGCCAGTGCACTCAAATTGCGCCGCTGAAAAACCCCGGGCTATAGCCGCTGAGGAGCGATCGCTAATGCAGACGCTTCGATGTCTCTGATAGATCGAGGCGTCTGCATCGCAGCCTTCGTTCCTCGGCAGCGACTACAGATTCGCCACGAACTCCGTGCTGTAGTCGCTGACGAGTGGAACGAGGCTGCGATCGAGCGCGAAGCGATCGCTAATGCAGACGCCTCGATGGCGATGGCAGTGACATCACCAGTCGTATTTGACTTCCAGCGCCGCCGTCCTTTGCTGCCCGTAGTAACAGCCGAAACTGTAGTTGCACGAGGACACGTACTCGCGATCAAACAGGTTCTGCACGTTGAGGCGGGTGCTGACCCCTTTCAGGCTCGAGTCCAGTGCCGCAAGGTCATAACTGAGCGTGGCGTCATACACCACAAACGAAGGCGTCTTGAAGGTGTTGGCCGAGTCGCCGAAGTTTTTCCCGGTGTAACGGGCCCCGCCGCCCAGGATCACGCCTTCAAGCGCCTGCCCGGTAAAGTGATAGTCCGCCCACACACTGGCCGCCCACGGTGATTGAGCCTCGCTGCGGTTGCCTTCGTTGCCGTAGTTGGACTTGGTATAGATCACATCCAGATACGACACAGACGCGATCAGGTCGATGTTGTTGAAGCTGCTTTTGCCTTCCACTTCAATGCCCCGCGACCTGACTTCACCTTCCTGGACTTGATATTCCAGATACTCAAGGTCGCCCGTGAGGACATTTTGCTGGGTGATTTCGAATACCGAGGCGGTGAGCAACGTGGTGTCATTGGGCTGATACTTGACCCCCACTTCATATTGCTTGCCCGTCATCGGCTCGAATGCCTTGGCGCCACGGTCTGGCGCCGAGGTGCCCACTGACGGCAAGAACGACTCGGTGTAGCTGATGTACGGCGCCAGGCCAAACGAGGTGACGTAGGTCAGGCCCACGCGGCCGGTGAATTTGTTGTCGTTTTGCGTCTCCCGGGAACGGGCCAGCAAATCGTTGTTTTCGACTTTTGCCCAGTCGTGGCGACCGCCAATTGTCAGGATAAAGTTGTCCAGTTTGATCTGGTCCTGCACATACAGCCCGGTTTGCTTGACCCGGTTATCCCACTTCGTGGTCAGGGTCGGCACGCCCGTGGTGCGGTAGTTGGTCGGATTGTAGAGGTCGATGACTTCGCTGCCGGACAGGTTGTAGCCCTGATACTTGCGGGCGAACTGCCGGTAGTCCAGACCCACCAGCAAGGTGTGCTGCAGGGGGCCGGTGGTGAAGTCGCTTTGCAGATGGTTGTCGAAGCTGTACGAGCTGTTCTGCTGGCGCCAGTCGAGCTTGGTACGGCTGGCATGGGTGTCGGTGGCACCGTCCGGGGCCGTGACAAAACGGTTGAGGTAAAAACCCTTGTAGCGGTCATTGACGTCGATGTAGCTCAGGCTCTGGCGATACGTCATGACCTCGTTGAAGTCATGGGAAAACTGATACCCCACCACATATTGGTCGCGTTTGTAGTCGTTCCATTTCGAGTCGCCCAAAAACGTGTCGCGGTCGATCTTGTTGCCCTGGGAGTTGCGGTACAGGCTGCCCACTGCGGGCAAGGCCTGATAGTCGGCCAGGGCGTCATCGCGCTGCAACTGCGCATACAGTGTCAGTTCGGTGCTGTCATTGGGGGCCCAGGTGAAGCTGGGCGCCAGCAGCATGCGCGAGTCTTCGGTGTAGTCCACCTGCTCGCTGCCGGTATTGCCCACACCGATCAGCCGATAGCTCAGGGTTTTGGCATCGTCCAGCGGGCCGGTGGTATCAAAGGCCAGGTTGTAACGGTCAAAACTGCCGGTGCCGACCTTGATCTGGTGCCTGGCCTCGGTGCCCGGACGCTTGGAGACCATGTTGATCATCCCCCCCGGCTGGTTTTGCCCATACAGCACGGAGGACGGGCCCTTGAGCACTTCGATACGCTCCAGGGTGTAGGGATCGATCTGCGGGGTGCCGCCCAGGCTGCCGGCTGACGGCAGGTAGGCGCCATCGAGGTAGAGCAGCGTGGGGGCAAAACCGCGACTGGTGATTTCATCAGCGATGGTGTTGCGATCGGTGTAGCCATTGGTGCTCACCCCCGGGGTGTAACGCAACGCTTGTGTCAGGTCGCGGGCGCCCTGCACTTGCACCTGATCAGCAGTGACCACGTTGATGGTCTGGGGGATCTCCAGAATCGGCGTGTCGGTTTTGGTCGCGGTGGCCGAACGGGTGGCGACAAAACCGTCAACGTGACCACGACCCTCTTCACTCACACGCGCCGACACGTTGGTCGCACCCAGGTTCAACGCGCCCGCCTCAGCCTGCGGGTAAACACTCAAGGCGCCGCTGTCGGTCACGCTCAGGCCCAGGCCCAGGCCACTGCCCGCCAGAGCACGTTCGGCAGCCTGTTGCGGTGTGTACATGCCGTTCACCGACGCGGAGTTCCTGCCCTGCAGCAAGGCAGGCGCAATGGACAGGGTCAGGTTGCTGTCACGGGCGATCCGGCTCAGGGTCACGCCCAAAGGCGCGGCAGGCAGGTCAAAAAACCGAACGGCACTTTGCTCACTGTGCACCGCTTCAGCCACCGCACTTGGCAAGTGACCCGCAATGCTCAGGGTGATCGTCAGTGCCAGCAGGCAAGGTCTTAGCGGGGCATACGGCATGGGGCGTCCTTTCTCGTTGCAAGGTAGGCAGTTGTAACCTTGACCAACGAGCAAGGATTTCCCCTCACACTATTTGCAATTAACTCCCATTCGGCTGGTTTTAACGATTCACATCAATCAGGGTCAACCACGGCCCGTAACGCGTGACCTTGATCGGCAAGGTTTGCGCCAGCGCGCTCAGGGTTTGGGCGGTGTTGTCCAGGGGGAACACCCCGAACACCCGCACCCGTGCAGCCTCGGGACTGATGCGCAACACCCCCGTCTGGTAAGGCGCAAGCGCGTCGACCAGGGCTGACAACGGTTCGTCATGCAGCTCTACACGGCCGTGGAGCCAATCGGTCTGGCTACGGGACGTAGGGGTTTGCGGGTCAATCTGGCTGGCCGTGAAAGACACGGCCTGGCCGGTGTCTATACGCCGCTGCTGACCACCCAGGGTGTTCAGTTGCACACTGTGCTGTTGCACGCTGGCCAGGCTTTCGCCCGTCCCCTGACGCACTATAAAGCGCGTTCCAAGGGCCTGCACCTGGCCTTGAGCCGTGACCACCACAAACGGGCGCCCGGCATCAGCAGCCACCTCCACCTGCAACTCGCCTTCGCGCAGTCGCACGCGGCGCTGACCATCAGTGAACTCGATATCGACTGCGCTGCGGGCGTTGAGTGTGAGCAGGCTGCCATCCACCAGCTCGATGGTTTTGCGCTCACCGGTTGCCGTGTGCTGGTCGGCCATCAAGCCCGTCAGCGGGGTCACGCGATCCACCAGGCCTGCGGCACCCAGGCCAAGCAGCAACAGTAACAGGCCGCCTTGCAGGGTCTTTTTACGCACCGGCGAAGTCCCGGCCAACAGTGCCCGGCGTGCGGCCTGCAGTTGCCCGGGGCTGCGCCGCTCCACCGATTGCAAATCAGCCACAGGGGCTTTCAGAACGCCAGCCACCCGCTGCCATGCGGCCATGTTTTCGGGGCTTTCAGCCAGCCATGCCTTGAACACCTGCCGCTCCGAAGGGCAGGCTTGCCCGGACTCCAGGCGCAGCATCCAGTCAATGGCTGCACGGGTAATCGGATCAACCCTGGTTGTACTCATAGGACCGGCTCCGTTTGCCCCAGACAATGAACAAAGGCGCGACGCAAATCACGTTCGACCGTGGCCAGCGATACCCCCAGCTGGTCAGCGATGGCTTGCTGGGGCATGCCTTCAAGACGATTGAGCAAAAAGGCCCGCTTCACCCGTGACGGCAGCCCTTCAAGCACCCGGTCGATGGCTTCAATCGCCTCGCGAACCAGGGCAATGTCTTCAGCAGAAGGTGCATAGGCCTGGGGCAAATCGGCCAGTTGATCCAGATAGGATTGCTCGAGCTTGCGGCGACGCCACAGTGAACACAGCAAGCGGCGGGCGACGGTACTCAGATACGCCCTGGGCTCCTGGATACGCTCCAATTGCCGGGCGTCCCAGGCGCGCAGAAATGTGTCCTGGGTCAGATCAGCCGCATCCTGTGGGCAACGCACCTGTCGCGACAGCCAGCCGCGCAGCCACGCATGATTGTCGTGATACAGACTTGCCAACAGGCTTTTGGGGTCCACAGGGCTAGACACGATAGATAACCAGACTTAAATAGCAATAAGTCGCATTATCGTCGGATGGGAAGTAATTGCAAGTTACAAAACTTGTGGAAGTGGCTGGCTCACGATGGTCGTAACGGGACTGCCCAGAAACTGCGCGCCGCCCTCATCGCGAGCAAGCCCGCTCCCACAGACTCAGCGCCCGCCGCCAAGATCCAGAAAGGTGCCTGTGGTGTAGGAAGCCTTGTCCGAGAGCAGCCACACAATCGCTTCGGCCACTTCTTCGGGGCGCCCGCCGCGGCCCATCGGGATGATCGGTTCAAGTTTGCTGACCCGACCCGGATCGCCGCTCAGGGCGTGAAAGTCGGTGAAGATATAGCCGGGGCGCACTGCATTGACCCGGATCCCCTCACCCGCCAGTTCCTTGGACAAGCCCAGGGTGAAGGTGTCGAGCGCGCCCTTGGAGGCCGCGTAGTCGACGTACTCACCCGGCGAACCCAGGCGCGATGCCACCGACGACACATTGACGATATTGCCGCCCTGCCCGCCGTAGCGTGGCGACATGCGCAGCACCGCGTGCTTGGCACACAGGATCGGGCCCAGCACGTTGGTTTTGAGGGTATGCATGATGCGCAGTTCGGTGAGCTCGTCGACCCGTGATTTGAGCCCCACGGTGCCCGCGTTGTTGACCAGCGCCGTGACCGGCCCCAACTGCTCGTCGACTTCAAGAAACAGGCGAATGATTTCATCTTCGTCACTCACATCGGCACGCACCGCGATGGCTTTTGCGCCCAGGGCACGAACCTGTGCCAGCACCTCATGGGCTGCCGCATCATCCGTCAGGTAATTGATGCAAATCCGATAACCCTGTTGCGCCGCCAGCACGGCGGTGGCGGCACCTATGCCGCGGCTGCCGCCGGTGATCACGATGACTTTATCCATAAATACGTGCTCCCCTTACTACGATCCAAGTCTGGGGGGCAGAATAACCGCGAAGGCTTTAGTTTGTCAGGTCAGTGTCGATTTTCTGTCCGTGACGGGCTCGGCGCGATGGATTTCATGCATGAATTGCTCGGCAGGCAGAGGCTGGCCCAACAGAAAACCCTGCAGCGAATCGCAGCCCAGGGTAGTCAAAAAGCTTTGCTGGGTATCGGTTTCCACACCTTCGGCCACAATCCGCAGCCCCAGTGCCTGGCCCAGCGCAACAATGGCCGACACAATTGCCGCATCGTCGCTGTCATGCTCCAGGTCACGAACAAAACCACGGTCGATCTTCAATTCATTGGCCGGCAGACGCTTGAGGTACATCAGGCTGGAGTAGCCGGTGCCGAAGTCATCAATGGACAGGTCCACGCCCATCTGCGAAAGGCGCTGCAGCACCACCATGCTTGCATCGGCGTCGCTCATGGCGGTGGTTTCGGTGATTTCCAGGGTCAGGCTGTTGGCTGGCAACCGATGCCGTTCCAGCGCCTCGACAACGCTGTCGACCAGCCCCGTGTGGCAGAACTGCAATGCCGACAGGTTGACCGCAATGCGCCAGCCGCTATAACCCTGATCGAACCACACGCGCATCTGGCGGCACGCCTCGTTAAGCACCCAATCGCCAATAGGGATGATCAGCCCGGTTTTCTCCGCGAGGTCGATAAAGCTCTCCGGCAACAACAAACCCTGCTGCGGATGCTCCCAGCGCAACAAGGCCTCGGCACCTACCGGCTGACCAGTGCCGGCGTCGAACTTGGGCTGGTAATGCAAACGGAACTGTTGCAGCACCAGGGCCTGACGCAGGTCTTGCAGCAGTTGCAATTGTTTGCGGGCGTTGAAGTTCATCGAGGCATCGAAAAAACTGTAGCCATTTTTGCCCGTGCCCTTGGCGTGATACATCGCCGCATCGGCGTTCATCAGCAGCTCTTCGGCGCCCAGACCGTTACCGGGATACAGCGCGATGCCGACACTCGCGGAAATCAGCAAATCATGCTCGTCGACCCGGAACGCCTTGGACAACAGACTGACCTGGCGCGCCGCCACTTGCGGGGCATCGTCCGGCTCAAGCAGGCGCACCAGCAACACAAATTCATCGCCACCGATTCGCGCCAGGGTGTCCTGGCTGCGCAACTGCTCGCGCAAGCGCAACGCCACTTCACGCAACAGGCGGTCGCCCAGGTGATGACCAAAAGCGTCGTTTACCGGTTTGAAACCATCGAGGTCGATAAACATCAGCGAGAAGCATCCGCCCTGCTCCGTCACCTTGCTCATCGCCTGACCGATGCGGTCAGCCAGCAGGATACGGTTAGGCAGCCCGGTCAGGGTGTCGTGCAGGGCCAGTTGCGTAAGCTCCTCATTGGCCAGGGTCAAAGAGTCGGCAAGGACCGCCGTCCGGGCATTGAGCCGGTCATCAAAAACCGAGGTCAACAGAGCAATCACCAGCACGGCCAGGCTGGACACCAGCACCAGGTTATCCAGCCCCTTGCCGCTCAAGCCATCCACGGCGGCCCCGCAAAAACTGCCAATGGGAAAATTCGCCGCCGCCATGCCGGTGTAATGCATACCGACAATGGCCAGCCCCATGATGACCGCAGCCCCTCCCCGGATCAGACGCACATAAGGGGTTTTCTTGCGCAGGCGAAACGCAATCGACAGCGCGGCGGCAGAAGCGCCTACCGCGATCAGCAACGACAGGGCAAACAGCGTCGGGTCGTAATCAATCCCCGGCTGCATGCGCAACGCCGCCATGCCGCTGTAGTGCATGGCACTGATGCCCGCACCCATGATCAAGGCGCCGAACAACAATTGCAGTGCCGGCAAGCGCGGCTGACTGACCAGCCACAAGGCAAAGCCTGACGACAGGATAGCCACCAGCAAAGACCACAGGGTAAGCCCCAGGTCGTACCCCAGGGTCAGCGGCAACTCCAGCGCAAGCATCCCGATAAAGTGCATCGACCACACGCCAAACCCCATGGCCAGTGCCCCGCCACCGATCCATAGATACACGGCCCGGCCTCTGGCAGTGGCAATACGACCGCTCAGATCAAGGGCGGTGTACGACGCCAGAATGGCAACACACAGGGAGATAAAAACCAGCGAGGGAGAGTAGCTTGCAGAAACCATGGACCTTCTCGTAAGCGGGTGCCGAACAGCATCCATGCCCGGTAAAGGGGCGCGATTGTACTGCTTCCAGACGCTAACGCACCTATGAATGCGACGAAATCCTGCTGGCCTGTTGTTCGTGCGCACTGACGCGCTTTACCTGTTCGATATAACGCGTCACCGCCGCCGATTTTTCAAATCGACGGTAGATCAACGACAGCCACGACTGCGCCTCACACCCTTCAATCGACCGGTAAATGACATTGGGCAGGCTGATATGGCCGACCACTGATTCAGGGACCACCGCCACGCCCTGACGCAGCGAAACCAGGGCAATCACAGCCACCAACCCTCCCGGCTGGGGGCCCAGCACGGGAGCAAAGTCGCCTTGGGCAGCCACCTGCAACGTACCGCTGATTTGCTCCGGCAAAATAAACGTCTCGTTTTGCAGATGCTGCGCACTGACGCTTTTAAGACGCGCCAGCCAGCTGTCTGCGGCCAGGGCCAGAACAAATCCCTCGGCCTTGAGACGAATCGCCTCCAGCCCCTCGGGCAAGGTCATGGGTGAGCGCACATAACCCAGATCGAAGCGGCCCTCAGCGACCATCACCGGCAAACTGGCCATCGGTGCTTCGCGCACACTCAAACTGACCTCGGCGCATTCATTGGAAAAACCCTGCACCTGCTGCTGCAAAACCCCTGAGTACACGGCCGAAGCCACGTAACCCAGTTCGATATGGCCTGTCTCTCCACGCCCGGCCCGCTGGGCATTGCGCTGGGCCAATTCGAACTGGCGCACCGTGGCCTGCGCCTCGGGCAACAGGGCCCGCCCAGCTTCGGTCAGGCTGACCTGTCGCTGCTGGCGCACAAACAGGCGCACGCCCAGGGCGCTTTCAAGGTCCTGGATTTGCCGCGTCAAGGTCGGCGGCGCAATGCCCAGTACTTCTGCGGCCCGGGTGAAATTGCCCTGCCGGGCAACGGCCAGGAAATAACGGAAATGGCGTATGTCCATAGCAGCATTAGCTCAAAGGTAATGAAGTTCGGGTTTCCGGCTAACAAGCACCGCAGTGCCCGCCCCTACACTGGGGCCATCGCCGTACTGAAGAGACGTGAGCATGACCGTAAAATTAATTGCCTGCAAAGTAATGCTTGAACCGGGCCCGGAGCTGAAACAATGAAAGCTGTCAGCCCGCGCCTCACCCTGCTCACGGCCAGCGGGGTGTGTTCACTCATCGTGCTCGACACCAACATCGTCGCCGTCACCCTGCCCAGCATCGCCCGGGATCTGGGGGCCAGCTTTGTCGATATCGAATGGGTCGTCAGCGCTTACATGCTGGCGTTTGCCGCCCTGCTATTGCCGGCCGGGAGCATTGCCGATCGCTTCGGTCGTAAAAAGACCCTGCTGTGGGGCTTGAGTATTTTCATCCTTGCGTCCCTCGGCTGCGGCGCGGCGCCCAACAGCCTGCTGCTGGAAATCGCCCGCGCCGTAAAAGGCGTAGGCGCGGCCCTGCTGTTGACCTCGGCGCTGGCCTCGATCGGGCATGCCTTTCACGATGAGGTCGAACGGGCCAAAGCCTGGGCCTTCTGGGGTGCCTGCATGGGGGTGGCCATGACGGCGGCACCCACCCTTGGCGGGCTGATCACCCAATACCTGGGCTGGCGCTGGATCTTTTACCTCAACCTGCCGGTTGGCTTGCTGTTGATGCTGCTGGTCAGGCATGCCATCGCTGAATCCCGCGACCCGCAATCGGCCCGACTCGACCCCTGGGGCAGCCTGGCCTTCAGCGCCAGTCTGGTGTGCCTGATCTGGAGCCTGATCGAAGCCAACCGCATTGGCTGGAACGCCCCGCTGACCTATGCCCGGATAAGTGCCGGTGTGCTGTTGCTGGTTCTGTTTGTGTTGATCGAATCACTGCAGCGTCGCCCCATGATTGACCTGCAGCTGTTTCGCCAACCGCGCTTTATCGGCGCCCTGCTGGGCATGTTTGCCTATGCTGGCTGCGCTCAGGTAATGATGACCTTGCTGCCGTTCTATCTGCAAAACGGCCTGGGCTTGAGCGCTGTCACTTCGGGCCTTGGGATGTTGCCGTTTGCCCTGGCCATGCTGCTCTGCCCGCGTATCGGTGCCCGCCTGGCGTCCCGTTACAGCCCTTCCAGCATGATGGCCGCCGGTTTGACCCTGGTAGGTTGCGGCAACCTGCTCAGTGCCTGGGCGGTGGATCATGGCGGCTACCTGAGCTTTGCGCTGACCACTGCGGTAACGGGTGCCGGGGCGGGTTTGCTCAATGGCGATACGCAGAAAAACATCATGGCCTGCGTGCCACGTGACCGTGTGGGGATGGCGTCCGGCATGAGTACCACCATGCGCTTTAGCGCCATTGTGCTGGCCATCGGCGTATTTGGAGCCCTGCTGGGAAGCCACACCGAGCAACACTTGCACGCCAGCCTCAAGCAGGACGCCGGGCAGTGGCTGGGGCAAAGCCACTTCATTGCTTCGCGGGTAGTGGCCGGTGACATGCCGGGGGCGCTCAGCCAACTGCCACTGGAGGCACACGCACAGATCCAGTCGTTGGCGACCAGCGCCTTTGTGGCGGGGTTTAGCCTGGTCTTGTGGGTGGCGGGGGTGATGGGGCTTCTGGGCGCCCTGGTGGTGGGCACGCTGATGCGCAATCCGATACCGAAATCACGCCTGGCTATAACCCGATAGCCGCCGCACCCCCACGATCTAAAGCGTTTCAGTCCAGCTCGAACAACCCGGCAGCCCCCATGCCGCCGCCGATGCACATGGCGACCACGACAAATCGGGCGCCACGGCGGCGGCCTTCGAGCAGGCTGTGGCCCACCATCCGGGCTCCCGACATGCCGAACGGATGACCAATGGAAATCGCCCCGCCGTTAACGTTCAGGCGGTCGTTGGGGATCTGCAGAAAGTCGCGGCAGTACACCACCTGGCAGGCGAACGCTTCGTTGATTTCCCACAGGTCGATGTCCGATACGGTCAGGCCAAACCGCTTGAGCAGTTTTGGAATCGCGAACACCGGGCCAATCCCCATTTCTTCCGGCGCACAGCCACTCACCGCGATCCCGCGATACACGCCCAATGCTTCGATCCCGCGCTGTTTGGCTTCGGCACGGCTCATCATCAAGACCGCCGAGGCGCCATCGGAGAACTGCGAGGCGTTGCCCGCCGTGATGAATTCCCCCTGCTGGACCCATTTACCGTCCTTCCAGACCGGCTTGAGTGCCGCCAGATCCTCAAGGGTGGTGGACGGACGATTGCATTCGTCGCGATCCGCGATCACGTCCTGATAACCGCTGGGCTTGCCTTCTTTGTCAAAGCACAGCTTGCGCGCAGCCAGCGGGACGATTTCGTCGCCGAACAGACCTCCCGCCTGGGCCGCGGCAGTGCGCTGCTGGCTTTGCAGGGAATACTGGTCCTGTACTTCACGGCTGATGTTGTAGCGGCGAGCCACGATTTCAGCGGTTTCGAGCATCGGGATATAGGCCGTGGGCATGCATTCAAGCACCGCCTCGGACTGTGCACGGTAGGTGTTTTTGTACTTGTTCTGGGTCAGGGACAATGACTCCACACCACCGGCCACGGCGATCGACATTTCGCCGGTCATGATGCCTTTGGCAGCCACCCCGATACTCATCAGGCCCGAGGCGCACATGCGGTCAATCGCCATACCCGGCACGGTATTGGGCAGGCCGCCGGTGTTGGCACACAAGCGTCCGATGTTGTAGCCCTGGGTGCCTTGCTGAGCAGCGGCGCCCATGATCACGTCTTCCACCGAGCCCGGTTCTATCCCGGCGCGCTCGACGACGGCGCGCACCACGTGCCCGCCCAGCACCGGCGCTTCAGTGTCGTTGAACGAGCCCCGGAAAGACTTGGTCAAGGCAGTTCGGGCCGTGGATACAATCACAACGTCATTCAGGTTCATGTTCGGGGCTCACTTCTCAATAGGGTTGAAGGTGTAACGGCTGATGGTGTCCACCACGCAGCCGGGGCGCTCGCTGCCCTCGATCTCGACACTGATGCGAACCACTGCCTGCAGTGCCTGGCCCAGTGCCTCGACCTCCACGATCTGGCCATGCCCGCGCACCCGCGAACCGACCTTGACCGCAGCCGGAAAGCGCAACCGGTCACTGCCGTAATTGACACCCATTGCCAGGTTTTCGAACTGCATCAGTTGCGGCATGAACAGATTGGCCAGTGCCAGGGTCAGGTAGCCGTGGGCAATGCAAGCACCGAACGGCCCCTTGGCTGCACGCTCAGGGTCAACATGGATCCACTGGTGATCGCCCGTGGCCTCGGCAAACAGGTTGATCCGCTCCTGGGTCAGCACAAGCCAGTCGGTGTGCCCCAGGTCTTGCCCACGTGCGGCGAGCAACTGCCCGGCGCTGCTAAATAGCGTACTCATGGTCTGATCCTCAGGCCTGTTGCGAGCTGACAGGCAGCACTTCGCCAACCATGTATGAGGCGTAATCGCTGGCCAGGAACACCATGACGTTGGCCACTTCCCACACTTCAGCGGCGCGACCGAAGGCTTCGCGGCTGGTCAGTTGCTCCAGCAGTTCACTGCTGGAGGCTTTTTTCAGGAAGTCATGCAAGGCAATGGACGGCGCCACGGCATTGATCCGCACCCCGCTCTCGGCCGCTTCCAGCGCGCTGCAACGGGTCAGGGCCATGACCCCGGCCTTGGCGGCTGCGTAGTGGGCCTGTTCTTTCTGCGCCCGCCACCCCAGCACCGAGGCGTTGTTGACGATGGCCCCGGCGCCACGGCGCTCCATGTGCGGAAGCATGGCGCGGGTCATGCGCATGGTGCCGGTCAGGGTGATATCCAGCACGGAGGACCACTGTTGATCGGTCATTTCGGTGAGGCGTACCTGGCCGCCAAGACCTGCGTTATTGATCAGCACATCGACCCCGCCCAAGGCTTCTTCAGCTGCGGCGACCAACGCTTGTACATCGGCTTCGACGGTGACGTTGCACAGCTGGCCGTACACCGCCTGCAATCCGGTTTCCGCCTTGAGGCGCTCGACCGCTTCTTCGAGGCGGCGCGGATGAATATCGGAAATCATCAAGGCGCGGCAGCCTTCTTCGGCGCAGCGTTTGGCAGCGGCATAACCGATACCTGCGCCAGCGGCGGCGGTGATCAAGATCGACTTGCCCGCGAGCAACTGGTGACCGGGCACGTAAGGAGGCGCTTGTCTCATGGTTTAAATCTCTGGTTAAAACGATAGCCCCGCTGTGGGAGCGTAATTAAGAGCAACGCGGCTCAAGTATGGGAGCGGGCATCACTCGTCAGCTGCCCCACACCCTTTGCGGTGCAGGTGCTTCTGCCAGGATCTGGCCCATGGCTACACCGACTTCTTCTGGCTGCAGTTGCGCACCCTTGTCGCGGGTCACGCCGGTGCGCCAACCATCGCCCACGGACAATCGCCCGCCCTGGCTTTCGATGATTTGCCCGGTCACATCCCCCGACAGTTCGCTGCCCAGCCACACCACCAGCGGCGCAACGTTTTCCGGGGCCCAGGCGTCGAAAGCTCCGTCTTCGGGCTTTTTCACCAGGTCCGGCATCGCGCTCTCGGTCATCGAGGTGCGTGCCGCCGGGGCCAGGGCATTGGCGGTAACGCCGTAACGCGCCAGTTCAGCCGCCTGCACCAGGGTCAACGCTGCGATTCCGCCTTTGGCAGCGCTGTAGTTGGACTGCCCGACCGAGCCCTGCAAGCCCGCTCCCGACGTGGTGTTGATGATTCTTGCGGCCACCGGCTGGCCGGCCTTGGCCAGGTCACGCCAGCGTTTGCCAAGGATGTTGGCCAGGCAGAAATGCCCCTTGAGGTGCACGCGCATCACGGCATCCCAATCGTCCTCGCTGAGGCTGATAAACATGCGGTCGCGCAAAATACCGGCGTTGTTGACCACCACATGCACTTCGCCGAATGCAGCCAGGGCGGCATCCACGATCTGTTGTGCCGTGGCCAGGGTGGTGATGTCATCCGCGTTGGCGATGGCCTGGCCACCTGCCTCGCGAATCTGCGCGACCACTTCTTCAGCGGCTTCGCGGCGAATATCGTTGACCACCACGTTGGCACCCTGCCCGGCGAAAGCCAGCGCATAGGCACGGCCCAGTCCACCGCCCGCGCCCGTGATGATGACGGTACGTCCTGCACAAATTGCCATGTCAATGCTCCTAGAGGCGTTCAATAATCGTCACGTTGGCTTGCCCACCGCCTTCGCACATGGTCTGCAGGCCATAGCGGCCGCCGCTTTGCTCCAGCTGGTTAAGCAGGCTGGTCATCAACCGTGCCCCGCTGGCACCCAGTGGATGCCCCAGGGCAATTGCGCCGCCGTTGGCATTGGTTCTGGCGGGGTCAAAATCCAGTTCCTTGGCCCAGGCCATGACCACCGAGGCGAACGCTTCGTTGATCTCGACCCGGTCAATGTCAGCGATGTTCATGCCGGCTTTTTTCAGCGCGGCGCGGGTGGCGGCAATCGGCGCGGTCAGGTGCCAGATCGGGTCGTCGCCCAGCACCGAGAGGTGGTGGATTCGCGCCCGTGGTGTCAGGTTGTAGCGCTTGAGTGCCGCCTCAGAAACCACCAGCAAAGCGGCCGAGGCGTCGCAGGTCTGGCTGGAAACTGCAGCAGTGATCGACGGAAACTCGGCAGACACCGGCTCCAGCTCGGCCATTTTTGCCAGGCTGGTGTGGCGCGGCGTTTCGTCGTCCCATACCCCTTCACAGGGCACGATCTCGTTCACCAAACGGCGCCCGGCAATGGCATCCAGCGCCCGGCGATGGCTTTCAAGTGCGTAGGCTTCCATTTGCTGGCGGCTGATATTCCAGTGATCCGCAATGCGCTGAGCGGCGTAAAACTGGTTGACCGGCTGATCGCCAAAGCGCGCCCGCCACCCCTTGCTGCCGGAAAACGGGTCACTGAAACCCAGCGGCTGACCGGCCAGCATCGCCGACGAAATCGGGATCTGGGTCATGGTCTGTACGCCGCCTACGGCAATCACATCCTGGGTGCCACTCATCACGGCTTGCGCGGCAAAATGCAGTGCCTGCTGCGAGGAACCGCACTGGCGGTCAATGGTGGTGCCAGGCACGTTGAGTGGCAGCCCTGCGGCCAGCCAACTGGTGCGGGCGATATCACCGGCCTGGGAGCCGATGGTGTCGACGCACCCAAAAATCACGTCGTCATATTCGTCCGCCGGGATCTGGTTGCGCTCGACCAGTGCCTTGAGCACATGGGCACCCAGATCTATTGCATGGACATGGGCCAATCCGCCCTTGCGCTTGCCGGTAGGGCTGCGCAGCGCGTCAACAATATAGGCTTGGGGCATCGATCAATCCTCGAACGTGTGACCGGGGCCCAGAGGCGCCGCGCCACTCAATACATACTCGGCCACACGGGTCTTGTGCAGCGCACGGTCGCCCCAGGCGCTGTCCAGTGCCCAGGCGCGTTTCATGAACATCTGCAGGTCGACTTCCCAGGTGTACCCCATCGCGCCATGTACCTGAATACCGTGGCGAGCCGCCAGCCAGCTTGCTTCACAGCTGGCCAGACGCGCCTGGGACACCCACACGGCTGCATTCGGCTCGTTATGAGCCAGGGCGTAAGCGGCGCGATACAGCACCGGCTTGGCGAATTCGAGCTGGGTGGCAACGTCGGCCAGGTGGTGTTTGACCGCCTGAAAACTGCCGATCGGCTTGCCGAACTGTTTGCGCTGCGCGGCGTAATCCACCGACAGATCCAGCATGCGTTGCGCCAGCCCGAGCAACTGTCCGGCCACCGACAGCGCGCCACGGTTCAGCGTCTGCGACCACAGTTCACGGCCCTGTTCGCCCTGCGCCACCTGCGTCGCAGCACAAGGTTGCCAGCTGACCTGCGCCAGACGCCGAGAGGCATCCAGGCTGCTGTGACCCTGGACATCCACCTGGCTGCGAGGTACGGCGTGAACTTCATCGCCATGGGCCAGTAGCAACAGATCAGCATGGGCGGCATCCGCCACCAGCGGATTGACCGGGTGCCCGATGGCAACCCGCAAGCTGCCATCGGCTATACCCTCCAGCCACTCGCCGCGCTGGGCAACGCTTTCGGGCAAGCCCGCGATCAGGGCGCTGGCCACATAAGCGGTATCGGCCAGCGAATCAGGTATGGCGTAGTAACCCAACTCCTGCGTCATCAAGGCCCAGGCCACGTCATCCATGCCCAGGCCACCAAAGGCTTCAGGAATCGACAGTGCCGTAAGGCCCTGCTCGGCAATTTTGTTGCGCAGATCCGGGGAACGGCCGACATCGGTTTCCCAGATTTCACGGAGCATTTCCGGCGCGGCTTCAGTCATCAGAAAACGGCTGATGGCTTCGCGGAAGGTTTGCTGGTCATCGGTAAAGGTAAAGTCCATCCCCGGCCTCACTTCGGCAGACCGAGCATGCGCTCGGCAATGATATTGCGCTGAATCTCGTTGGTGCCTGCGTAGATGGGACCTGCCTGAGCAAACAGAAAGCCCTCCAGCCAGTCGTGACCGTCTGCCGATTTACCGGTCAGTTCGCCACTGGCACCCAGGATGCGCATGGCGGTTTCGTGCATGCGCAGATCAAGTTCCGACCAGATGATTTTGTTGGTGCTCGACTCAGCGCCAATCTGCGCCCCACGGCTCAGTCGGCCCACGGTGTGGTAAGCAGACAAGGCGTAGGCTTGCGCATCCATCCAGGCCTTGCACACTGCATCACCCAGGCTTGGGTCACGGTCGGCACTGGCACGGTTGGCCTGATACAGCTCCACCAGTTTGCGCGCCGTGTACTGAAAACGCGCCGGTGAACGCAACAGCAGGCCGCGCTCGAAACCGGCGGTGGCCATAGCCACATGCCAGCCCTGCCCTTCATCGCCAATGCGATTTTCCAGCGGGATGCGCACGTCATCGAAGAACACTTCGGCAAAGGCGTCCTTGCCGTTCAGGGCCTTGATGGGACGCACCGTCACACCCGGCGCATTGAGCGGCACCATGACAAATGACAACCCGTGGTGACGGCTAGAAGTGGGATCACTGCGAAACAAACCAAACAGCCAGTCCGCAAAAATGGCCCGGGTCGACCAGGTTTTCTGGCCATTGAGCACATAGCCCTCGCCATCACGGGTGGCCTTGCTGGTGATCGCAGCCATGTCGGAACCGGCGTTTGGCTCGGACCAGCCCTGGGCCCACATGTCGGCACTGGCCGCCATGCGCGGCAGAAAGCGTTTTTTCTGTGCTTCGGTGCCGAACTCCATCAGGGTGGGCCCGAGCAATAACTGGCCGTTCTGATTGACCCGCATGGGGGCGCCCGCACCGTAATATTCTTCTTCGAAAATCAGCCACTCGATCAGATCGCAGCCACGGCCACCCAGTTCGGTGGGCCACATCACCATCGACAGACGACTGTCGAACAACTTGGCTTCCCACTGGCGATGCTGCTCAAAGCCTTCGCGGGTGTCGTAACTGGCGAGGGGTTCAGACGGCAGATTAGCCGCCAGCCATTGCCTGACCTCCTGACGGAAAGCCTTTTGTTTGGGCGAATAAGTCAGTTCCATGGTCGGTTCCTCAGAACTTGGCGTCGCGTTTTTCAACGAACGCACGGCGAGTTTCGGCGGAGTCCGCACTGGTGTAGGCCTGAAGCGTAAAACCCTGCTCCCAGCGATATTTGTCTTCCAGGTTGCCGTCTTCGATACCGTTCAACGCTTCTTTGGCGATGCGGATCATTGCGGGGCTTTTGCCCGCGATTTTGTGGGCAATGTGCAGCGCGGTTTCACGCAGTTGCTCACGGGGCACTACGCGCTCGATAAAGCCGTACTGCTGGGCTTCTACAGCGCCGATCTTGTCGCCGGTAAAAAACAGATAACGCACTTTTTGTACCGGGAACAAACGCTGCAGATGGGCACCACCGCCCATCGCGCCGCGGTCTACTTCCGGCAGGGCAAACGTGGCGCAATCGGAAGCCACGACGATATCGGCGGCGCCGGTAATCCCGATCCCGCCACCCAGTACAAAACCGTGAACCGCGACAATCACCGGCACCGGGTTGCGATGCACCGCCTTGAAGGTGGCGTAGTTGCCTGCGTTGACCTTGACGATCAGTTCCGGGTGGGCGTCGAGTTCCTTGATATCGACCCCTGCGCAAAAACCGCGGCCCTCGGCACGAATCACAATCACGCGGACCTCAGGATCCTGGCCAAGCGCTTCCAGGGTATGCGCCAGGTCCAGCCACTCTTGGCTGTTGAGGGCATTGACGGGCGGCCTGTCGATCACCAGTTCAGCGACGCCTGCGTCGATACTGGTGTGAAATGCGGTATGAGTTGCGCTGTTCACATGTGCTCCCGGGTTGGCAAAGGCATGGGAGCAGTATGGGAACGCGCCGGGGGTGGATCATCGTCCGTTGAGACTAAACAGTTGCCAGCCGCGTGCCCTGCGCAGGAGCGAGCCAAAGCTGCTCTGCGCACGGCACGTTATCTAGGGTTACCCATCAACAATTGCTTTGGCGGTGTTGTTAAGCAAGTCGTGTACGCGCTGAACCTCTGCGGGGCTCCAGTGCCCCTGATGCAGTTGCAGGGCATGGCGCAAATTGTGCATCGCCTCATGTATCTCTGCCGGTCGGTCATGGCCCCGCAGCGAGCGTCGACTTACATCAATGCGCATGTGCACACCATTAAGGAAACTCCGAACAAGTCTCCAAGTATGCTGAAATACAGCCTCACCACCTGCCCTGAGTGCGTCATGAGCCAGATGAGCTTTTCCGATTTCGAATACGCGGGCAAGCACAAGCAAACACGCCGCGAACGGTTCCTCGCCGAGATGGATCAGGTCGTGCCCTGGAGCGGTTTACTGGCGTTGATCGAGCCGTATTATCCGAAGGCTGGTGGTGGCCGAAAACCGTATCCGCTGGAAACCATGCTGCGCATTCACTTGCTGCAAAACTGGTTCTCGCTGAGCGATCCTGCCATGGAAGAAGCGCTGTATGAAATCACGCCCATGCGCCAGTTTGCGCACTTGACCCTGAGCGCGCCGATCCCTGAAGACACCACGATCATGAACTTCCGACACCTGCTGGAGAATCATAAGTTGGCGCCGGCGATCCTGGCGGTCATCAACGGTTATTTGCAGGAGAAAGGCCTCTCGCTGCGCCAGGGCACCATCGTCGATGCGACGATTATCCACGCGCCCAGTTCGACTAAAAACGAGGACGGTAAACGCGATCCAGAGATGCATCAGACGAAGAAAGGCAATCAATATTTCTTCGGAATGAAGGCCCATATTGGTGCCGACGTTGAGTTGGGGCTGGTTCACCACGTTCACGGCACCGCGGCGAATGTAGCCGATGTCACTCAGGTTGCTGAACTGCTGCACGGCGAGGAAAACGCGGTCTACGCTGATGCTGGTTACACCGGTGTCGAGAAGCGCGAAGAGCATGAAAACCGTGAAGTGGTTTGGCAAATCGCCGCGCGACGCAGCACCTATTCCAAGCTGAACAAGCGCAGCGTGCTGTACAAAGCCAAGCGCAAAATCGAGTACCTCAAGGCCCAGACACGGGCCAAGGTCGAACACCCATTTCGGGTGATCAAACGTCAGTTCGGTTATGTGAAAGTGCGCTTTCGCGGCCTGATGAAAAACACCGCTCAATTGACCACGCTGTTTGCCTTGTCCAATTTATGGATGGCTCGAAAAAAGCTGATGGGTATGGGCTAATTACGCACGTAACACGGAGAAATGGGCTGACAAGCTCGCCAAGGCGGCGCGTACGGGATATTTCGCGGTCAATAGCGCCAAATTCAGCGGGATTTTCAACTTACTGCGCGGTTGCGGCAAGTTGATCGGAGCTTCCTTAAGCATTGCGACAGATCAGATATTCAAGTCCACACACTATGTCGAGCAAAAGCCATCCCTGCTGCACTTCGAGATCAAAAAGGAATACGTCGAGCAAATGCTGTCTGAGCAAGGCAAGTACTCAGGAAGTATCGCTGTCATCTGGGATTCCGAAGTCTGACCTCACCCCTTCCATTGCGTTAAACACGCGCAAACGGGCCCCTCATACGGACTAGTCCGGCTCAGGGATTGCACCCGCGTTGCGCGCTTTCATGCTGGCGCCTTGATCCGTATCACTTAGACGAGGCCCACATGGAGCTTGCCCTGACTGACGAGCAGCGAATGATTCAAGCGTCTGCCGAGCGTTTTTTGACCCAGGTTGCCAGCTCCAGCGCCGTGCGCACGGCGATGAGCAGTGAACGTGGGTATGACTCCCAGACTTGGGAGCAAATAGCCAAGGAGCTGTACTGGCCTGCACTGGCGATCCCTGAAGCCTATGACGGACTCGGACTGGGCTTCGCCGAGGTTTGCCTGTTGCAGGAGCAACTGGGACGCTGCCTGCTGCCTACGCCCTTTTTTGCCACGTGCTGCCTGGCCACCCCTGCCCTGTTGCTCAGCCGCAATGAGTCACTCAAGGAGCGCTGGTTGCCATTGATCGCCGCTGGAGACGTACGCGCCAGCCTCGCCTATACCAGCGCCCCACGCTGGGACGATAGTGGCGTGCAGGTGTATGCACAAAGCCATGCAGGCGGGTATCGCCTCAATGGCGAGTATCGCTATGTCATCGACGGCGCCGACTGTGACTTGTTGATCATTGCCGCTCGCACTCCGGGCAGCGTCGGCGAAGCCGGTATCCGCTTGTTCGCTTTACCTGCTGACACACCCGGCATTCTTTGCCAGCCGCAGGCGACACTGGATCAGACCCGTCGCCTGGCCACCCTCACCCTGAACGACGTTGCCGTCTGCGACGAGCATTTGCTCAGCGAGCCGGGACAGGGCTGGCCGTTGCTGCGCGATGTGCTGCACATCGCCTGCATCGGTCTGGCTGGCGAGCAGACCGGCGGTGCCCAGCAGTCACTGGACATCACCTTGAAATACATAAGCGAGCGCGAACAGTTTGGTCGTCGTATCGCCAGCTTCCAGGCCATCAAGCACCGTTGCGCCGATCTGATGCTGGCCATTGAGTGCTCACGGTCCGCCAGTTATTACGCCGCCTGCATTGCCGATCAATGCCTGAACATTGATGGCGATCCAAGTGCTCGACAGCAACTGGGAGAGGCCGCCGCCACGGCCAAGATCTTCGCCAGTGAAGGTTTTTTTCAGTGCGCTGCCGAGTCCATCCAGCTGCATGGCGGCGTGGGATTCACTTGGGAATACGACCCGCACTTGTACTTCAAGCGAGCGCGGGCCAGTGAGCAGATGCTCGGCACTCCGGCATTTCATCGCGAGCAATTGGCCAGACAGATTTTCGGAGAGCGCACATGAATATCGGCTTCAGCGCAGCAGATGAGCAGTTCCGGCAACGAGTGGCCCAGTGGATGCAAACGCACCTCACTGGCGAATTTGCCGTTCTGCGCTTTCGTGGTGGCCCAGGGGATGAAGACTTTGCCCCCGCGTTGCGTAAACGCTGGGAGCAGGTACTGGCACAGGGGCAATGGGTCGGTGCCGGTTGGGCCACCGAGCATGGGGGCCGTGGACTGAGTATCAACCAGCAGGTGATTTTTTTTGAAGAATACGCCCGGGCGGGCGGTCCGGGGCGCATGGGTCATATTGGCGAGGGCCTAGTCGGACCGACCCTTGCAGCCTTCGGCACCCCCGAGCAGCAACAGCGTTTTTTGCCGCCGATTCTGTCTGGGCAGGATTTCTGGTGCCAGGGCTATTCCGAGCCCGGCGCAGGTTCCGACCTGGCCAATATCAAGACCCGCGCCAGTTTCGATGAAAGCAGCGGCCAATGGTTGATCAGCGGGCAAAAGGTCTGGACATCCCTGGCCCATGAGTCGGATTGGTGCTTTGTGCTTGCACGCACCGAACCGGGCAGTGTCGGCCATCGCGGCCTGTCTTTTTTGCTGGTCGCCATGGATCAGCCAGGTATACAGGTTCAGCCGATCCAGCAATTGACCGGCACCTGCGAATTCAATGAAGTGTTTTTTGATCAGGCCAGGACGTCGGCGCACAACATGATCGGCCAGCCTGGCGATGGCTGGAAAATTGCCATGGCGCTGCTGGGGTTTGAGCGAGGGGTTTCGACCCTAGGGCAGCAGATGCAGTTTCAGAATGAACTGGACGAAGTCGTGCGTATCGCCAGGGCCAATGGCGCGGCGCAGGACCCCGTCATACGTCAACGCATTGCCCAGGCCTGGGCCGGCTTGCGTGTGTTGCGCTACAACTCGCTGCGCATGTTGTCCGGAGCTCAGGACGGCAGCCTTCGACCTGAAGCAACAATCTACAAGCTGGCGTGGTCCACCTGGCATGTGGAACTTGGAAAGCTGGCGATGGACGTGCTCGGGCCTGAAGCCGAGTTGCTGGCAGGGGCACCTTACGAGCTGACCCGCCTGCAGGCCCTGTTCCTGTTTACCAGGGCCGACACCCTCTACGGTGGCAGTAGTGAAATCCAGCGCAACATCATTGCCGAACGAGCGTTGGGCATGCCGCGCGAAGCGCGTTAGTACCTGTGGGAGCGGGCTTGCTCGCGATGCTATCGACGCGGTTCCCCTGCTGAACCGCGGCGTCTGAATCGCGAGCAATCCCGCTTTCACGGTGTTGCGCAGCAGTCCTTACCTCAACCTGTCAGAACGTGTACTTGCCGTTAAACGACAGGTAGTCCCTGTCAGCCATTGTCCGCCCCTGGGCAATATCGGCCGAACTCAAGTACGCCACGTAGGTAAGCCCCAGCTGGAAGTTACCCAGGTATTTAAAGTCTCCCCCCACTGTCAGGCGCTTCTCGGCACGCCCCAACCCGGAGTAGGCACTGCCGTCGATGTTCTGGGTCCAGGTGGCTTTGGTCGTCAAATCCCAGCCGTTAAACACGTTGGGGTGATCGAAATACGCGCCGATGCCAAGCAGGCTTGAACCACGGGTCTGACCGTCGTACACGAACGTGTTGAAGGTGCCATCCGTGCCCGCTCCACCACCGCTGATCGTCAGGTCATCCACACCCTGAATCCTCTGGTGCACCACCTCGGTCATCAACGTGGTCTGTTGCGCCATGAACGTCGGCCCAATCATGTACACCGCGTTCAGGTTGCCCTGCCACACCTGGCCACGGGCCGGGGCACCATTGCTCAAGTACACCGCGGCACCATCGCGGTAGCTCAGGTCACCGGCAAACTGCACCGAATCACCGACTTTTGTGGTGAAGCTCATGCCCGTGAGCTTGATGTTGTCAAAGTAGCCCAACTGGTAACTCGGGCCATTGCCGTTGCCACCCACCTTACCCAGCGAGGAGTAGTGCGTCTGCCCGGTGAAGTCGAAAAACAGCGCCGGAACCCGATCGTGATAACGGTAGTGAAACAAGCCGATTTCGGTGTTTTGCGTCAACCGGTAGCGGGTGCCCAGGCCCCACTCGCCACTGTTGCCGGGTTTGACTGAACCGCCATAACCGACAGCCGCTGCATCCGGCAAATTATTGATGACTCCCGGGGCCAGCCGAAAGAACTCGGCGCCCGGGCCAAAGGTGTCGCTGCCGAAATAGTCACCCACGGGATTGAGCTGGGTTTCTTCCCACTTGTATTGATAGAAACCGAGCAAGGCCAGATCTTCGTTCACCGACCACGAACCCGAGACTTGCCCGACCGGCAAGTAGGCATCCTTGGCTTCGGTGCCCGGCACGTTGAATTTGGTCGAATCCACTGGCGCCTGGCCCTGGCTGATGTTGGGCCAGAACAGGCTTTCACCCCAGGCCACCAGGTGCCGCCCGGCCTTGAGGGATAAATACTGGTCGTCATTGACCGTAAAGTCGCCGTACACGTAGGCGTCCAGCAGCCGCGCCTTGCTGCCACTGAGTTTGCGCGTGTCCTGGCTGAAGTCGTTGTAGCGTCCGGTCTTGTTGACCGTATCCGGTGAATCGTTGTCGTTGCGCTGACGGTAGACCTCGTCATAAAAGTGACTGCCGCGTACCACGGCGCCGAGGTTGTCGTGCTTGAGCATCAGCTCGCCAAACACACTGACCCGATTATTGATCAGTGAACCGCGCTTGAAGTTGCGCGTGGCGTCGTCGTAGTTGATGTTATTGAGGTATTCGTGATCAGGCTTTTCGGTACGCATCGAAGCCGTGTAGTTCACGGTCAGCGATGAGTCGAGCGTGGTGTTTTCACCCAGCTCGATGGTTGGCGCAGCCAGCGCCAGGCCGCTTAACCCCGACAACAAACCGGTCCCCACAAAACGCGTGTATTGCTTGAACATGCCTTGCTCCTTGTTATTGTTTTTTTTTGCCCCGCCCAGCCGCCTGCGCACAGGCAAGGCCCGTGGCAGACAGCTGGATGGAGTCAGGGCGTTACAGGTTTACTTGCCGGCCCGGCGTGCTGCTTCAGGACCGAAATCCCCCGGCGCAAATCCGCCTTTGTTCAGCACATAGCCGTTACGTTGTTCGTTGATCAGGTTGAACGCCAGGTAGCTGCCCGCATTCAAGTCGTGATACAGGCCAACACCCGCCTGCCAGGTCTGTGTCTCCGGGGCATAGAAGTAGTTGACCATCGAGGTGCGCCACAGCTCGCCACGGTTGTCGTAGTTGTCGCCCATGATCGGGAACCAGCTGTCTTCGTCGATGTACATCGTGCGCTTGCCATACAGATGGCGGTTGCCGGGTTTGAGTACGCCTTCGAGCACCCATACGCGGTGCAGCTCATAGCGCATGTTGTCGGGGTTGATATGGCCCGGGGTCAGCAGGTTGGCGTACTTGAGGTTGCTGTCATGCAAGCGCGCCGTGTTGTACGGGATATACAGCTCTTTCTTGCCGACGATATTCCAGTTGTAGCGCTGGGCAGAGCCGTTGAAGATTCGAACTTCGTCGACCGTGATGGAACCACCGGAGCCCGGGAATGCCATGTCGAAACCGTAACCCGGGGATTGGCGAACGCGACGCGTGCCGGGGTCGTAGCGCCAGCTCTGGCGCGGCTCGGTCTTGTCGTTCCAGTACTCGGTACCGGTATTGATTTCACCCTTGTCGCGCTGTGGCAGCAGGGTCTCGTTGAGATAGAACGATGAGTTGCCGGTGGTATCACCTATTTTGCCTGGCTCAAGGCCCGGCGCCATGTTGCGCGAATGCACACGGCCCCAGTTGATGTTGCCGTCCTTGAGCACATAGGCGTTGTCTGACGTGTACTCCTCGGTCCATGCCCGCACGGTAAACAGCGAGGCGTTTTTCAGCAGCTCGATACCGTTTTGCGGGATAGGGAATGCCACACCGCCGGTGCGAGCAACCACGCCCTCACCGTCATCGACCAGCTTGGCGACCGAAGCATTTTCCAGGGTGGCTTTGCACACGGTGTCAGAGAAACGGAAGTCGCGGTGCGAAGGATAAACCGGCATGCGAAAGGTCTGCGGATAGAGCTTGAACAGGGCTTTCTGCCCCTCGGACAAATGGGCGTCGTACTGACTCAGGTTTTGCGCGGTGATCACAAACAGCGGCTTTTCGGTGGGGTACGGATCCACAGGATGCTTGCCCGTGCCCTCGAACTTCATCCCGGGCGCCGCACCCAGCCATTGACCGCCAAACGCCGGGATTGTGCCTTCGGCATTGCCCGCCTGCTGTGCGCCGACGCAGGTCAGATCCTTGCCCAGCCGGGCGATCTGATCCGCAGGTGCCTGGGCCAGTGCTAGCCCGCTATAACCGTGTAAAACCAGTGCGACTGACAGCCAGCCGCCCATGTGGGTGATGCGTCCCATGGAGTTCTCCTTTTTTATTGGTCATGCAAATGCTCGTGTGGGAGCGGACTCCACCAACGGCTTGCCCAGGTTGAACCACGCGGCCAGCGCCGGAAGCAGGAAGATCGCGCCCAGCACGTTGACCATAAACATGAAGGCCAGCAGCAGGCCCATGTCGGCCTGGAACTTGAGGGGGGCGAACACCCAGGTACACACACCCAGCGACATGGTCAGTGCGGTAAAAACCGCGGCGGTGCCGCGCTGGCACATGGCGCGGTAGAAGGCTTCGCGCAGGTCCTGCCCATCGGCCATTTCATGCTCGATGCGCTCGTAAAGGTAGATCCCGTAGTCCACCCCTACTCCCACGCCCAGCGCCATCACCGGCAGCGTGGCCACCTTGAGGCCAATGCCCAGCAGCGCCATCAGGGCATTGCACAACACGGCGACGATCGCCAGAGGCACCAGGATGCACAACACGGCTCGCACCGAGCGAAAGGTCAGCAGGCAAAACAGCGCCACCGAGAAGAACAACGCTGCGAGCATCACCACCTCGGCGTGTTTGACCGCTTCGTTGGACGCGGCCATGACACCGATGTTACCGCCCGCCAGTTTGAACTCCACGCCCGGCACCTGGATGGCAGCGATGATGCGCTTGGCCTCGTCCAGTACATGGGCCACGGTGGCGCCTTCATGGTCGGTCAAAAACACCAGAATCTGCATCTGCTGACAGCCGTCAGTCACCAGCCCCGAGTCCGGCGAATAGGCATAGGCGCCCTGCTGCAAGCCCTGGGACGAACCCGGAATGGCTGCCCAGCGAGGATTGCCTTCATTGTTGCCGGCAATCACTTGCTTGCTCATGCCCGCCACGCTTTGCACCGATTGCACACCGGGCACTTCGCGCATTTTGTAGTCGAAAGTTTCCACTGCCCGCATGACCGCCGGATCCAGACAGGCTTCACTGCGATCACTAATAGTCAGGAACACCGACAACACATCCAGCCCGATGGAGTAATTGCTGATGATTTTCTGGTTGTCCTGGTTGTAGCGCGAGTCGGCACGCAGCTCCGGCGCACCTGAACCGATGTCACCGGTCGCCAGCTCACGGGCCTTGATAGCCCCCACCGCCAATAGCACCAGACTCAGGGCGAACACCCACAGGGCCGGGCCCGGTGTGGCCAGCGCTGATACCCGCCACCACAGCGGGTGGCGCTGGTTAGACACGTTCGCCTTTGCCGTCATCAAGCGCGGTTCAAGTCGCAGATGCGCGATGATGAGCGGCAGCATGACCTTGTTAGTGATGATCATCAGCATCACGCCGATGCAGGCCGTAACACCCAGCTCGTGAACGATGGGGATATCGATCAGCATGATCACCCCGAAACCCAGGGCGTTCATCAGCAACGCCAGGGCACCGGGGATAAATATCTTGCTGAACGCCGCCTTGGCGGCAGTGACCGAGTCACTGCCGGCCAGCACTTCCTGCTTCCAGGCGTTGGTCATTTGCACGGCGTGGGACACGCCAATGGAGAAGATCAGGAACGGTACCAGAATCGACATTGGATCGATCCCAAGACCCAGCAATGGCAACAGGCCGAGCAGCCAGATGACCGGCAGCAAGGCGACAAACAGCGCCACCAGCGTCAGGCGCCACGAGCGCGAATACACCCACAACAGCACACCGGTAATCAGGAATGCGATGGCGAAAAAGCCCATCACCGTATTCAGGCCTTCGACCACGTCGCCCACCAGCTTGGCAAAGCCGACGATGTTGATTTCGATATCGGCACTGCTGTATTTGGTGCGGATATCTTCCAGGCGCTGGGCGATCTGCACGTAGCTCACCGGTTGCCCGGTTTTGGGGTCGATGTCCTGCAGGTCGGCGCGCACCATCGCCGATTTCAGATCGTTGGCCAGCAAGCGGCCGATCTGTCCTGAGCGCGCGGCATTACTGCGCACTTGCTGCAAGTCTTCGGGCGTGGCGGCATATTGCGGCGGCACCACCAGATCACCGACATAACCGTCTTCAGTGATTTCGATGTAACGCACGTTGGGGGTAAACAGCGAGGTCACGCTGGGGCGGCTGACCCCGGAGATGTAAAACACGTCGTCGGTGACGTTCTGCAGGGTCTGGAGGAACTCGGGGTTGTAGAGATCGCCCTGGCCTTTCCAGTGCACGCTGACCAGCAGGCGATTGGCGCCGGTGAAGATACGGCTGAAGTCCAGGAAGTTGAGCATGTAGGCATGACGCACCGGAATCTGCTTGTTGAATCCGGGGTCCAGCCGTACGTGGGTGGCGCTGTAGCCCAAGGCCAGGGTTACCAGCAGAAAAAAGCCAAGCAGGACATTGCGCCGGGCCATCAATTGCTCGGCGCAGTTGTTTACAAAGCGCTGCATGCCCATGCTCGCGGTCCCTCGCACACTCGTTTAGGTGATCGCGATAATCAAACGGCCCCGCCCCTTGAACATCGTCCATAAGGGTTATGCTGTTTGAGGGATGGACTGCGCAAAAGCTTAAAGCCAGCGCCTTGAATATGTAGCCGCTGAGGAGCGCAGCGAGGCTGCGATCGGCTGCGCAGCGGCCGTAAACCTGAGTATTCGTTATTGCGCGTAGCCTGAGCTCACGGTGGCAGCGTCGCAGTGGCGCACCATCCCCATAGCAGCCTCGCTACGCTCCTCAGCGACTACAGGGTATCTCTTGTCACTCTTTACTGGCCTTGAACGTCAACTCGCCCTTGGGCCATTTGGCGGCTTTGGCAGTGACGGCCTTCAGGGTTTTGCTCAGGCCTTCCTTGAGCTGCTCCTGGGCGGCGAAGATCAACATCACGGTCTGACCTTCCTTGAATACGATGCCTTCGCCCAGAGGTGAGCTGACATAGGCGTAATCGCCGATGCCGTAGATGGTCATCTTGATGTCGCGGAATTTGATTTCGAACTTGCCACCTTCACGGCTGGGCAGGACCGCAGCGCGAAAATGATCGCCAACCTTGAGCCCCAGGCCTGGCTTGTCATCGACTACCAACGCTGCTTCTGTATCGATTTCAGCGATGTAAATACCTTCTGCGTTCTGCTCGGTGATGTACACAAAGCGGGACTGGAACAGTTTGACCAACCGCGCCCGCAAATCGCCAAGAACAAATAACGCATGCATCTCCAGATTGCTGACTGCCAACGAAAAACCCTCGAAAACGTGAAGTGGAGCTACCAGAACAAATGACAGGCAGCAGAAAAAAGGCCTCAGCCCACTTATATAAAAACCGGATACAACAAAATCTCCGGACTGCTGGAGTCGGGAGTGGCATGTAACAAAGACCGACGATTACCGCAGGTTAATGGGCATCAACCCGGGCCTGCATCAGCAAAAAACAGGCTAAAAAATACAACCGGAGTGCCATTCTACCGACTCATGCCCGAGATTGGGTATACACATCCACTTCTCAATCGGGCAAACCGCTATTTTTACTTCGTTTGCTGACCGTGAAATAGCGCTTTCGTCGCCCGGACACGTTAACTGCGCCGCTGGGTGTCAACAACTGCCATACTTGCGCAAAAATCGACCTGGCCCATGCCGCCGGGTTGTCTGGGCTCCATTACCTCGAAGGGAAAGTGACACGTGACGGAATTTGATATTGGCGAATTTTTTATCCGCGGCGAGTCCAAAGAAGTCGACGGTGAGTTTCAGGCAGTGATTGTCATGCGCGCCAAGCCACCGCTAAAAACGGTGACTTACCATCAGGTCGAGAAAGACCGCTGGTTCAAGACCGCCGAGCAGGCAGAAATTGCAGCCAAGAGTTCGGCACTTGAATTAAAACAGGCGGTGGACGCAGGCGCCCTTAACGCCTAGCCCCTCCAATACGGGAACCCGGCAGACCCGAATCAAGCGCGCTGCGCCCGACCGTGCGCTGCCCATTGGGTGGCGCTCAACTGCGCCATCCAGGCAGAGCGACACTCCTCCGCTTCCAGGCGGCTCGAGAACGCCGTACCCCGCTGCTCACCATTGACCAGCACAACCCAGCAAGCCTTCTGCCCCGTGGCCCGTAACCCTTCGGGCACACCGCTGCCAATCATCACGGCGACATCAACCCGGTTAGACATGATGGTTACTCCACCTATTTAGTTAGTCACCTAACGATGTCGGCCATCTTAAAGAGTAACGCTCGATGGAAAAAGCCATGCCCTGCATAGCTCCATTGCATCAGCTGTAACAATATCCGTGTCACCTACGCTCAGACCGGTGCCTTCTGGTCGAACACAGAGCGCCCACCCTCTTGCGGTATGTTGAAGAATCCCTTGTCCAGCACCCCGAGCCCCTCACCCACATTGGCATTCCAGTTGGCCGAATGATGCACGTAGCGCTGGCGCAGTAAACGCTCCTGGGCATTAGTCAGCTTGATCGCATTTTTCGGCACCTGACCCTCCAGCCTTGCAGCAATGGGGATCAGTTCGTCAGGCAAGGCGTCCTGTGCGTCGCTCAGGGCAGCAAAGGGCACCCCGTGCTCACACGCCAGCCTGTGCATCATGCGTAAATACAGGCGTGAAAGCTGGCCGTACAGGCGGCGTTGCATAAAGACAGCGGCCTGGACCCTCTTCATCGGATCCTGGCGAGTGCCTGCCTTGCGCTCCTCAGTGCGCACCTGCAAAAAATCGTCCGGCGCCAGCGGATCAATCAAGTCCTTCTCCTGCCAGTCCAGCCATTGCGCTTGAGTCAGCTTCCAGGCCCGGGTCAGCCTGACGGGTGTGGACGGGCTGACCAGATTGCTTTGCCAGCGCGTCAACTGCACCTGCTCTTGCATCTCGACCGGATAACCACCCCCCAGATCGGCATGGGCACCCGGCAGAAAAATATCCAGCGGCCATTGCGGCGCAATGCGGGTCAGGGAAAAATTGCGCCGGTATTCATCCCGGGCGCACAACTGCACCACTTGTTGCGCACAGTCAGGCCCCAGATACAGATTGAGCCCCGGGTTGATCTCATCCCCCACATCACCCAGGTCCTCCAACCCGCCCATCGCCGCGACGGTATCGAACAAACCAATAAACTCAATGGAGCATGTGAAGTCGGGCGCCAGGGCAAACTGTTTTTTAAAAGGGAGGGTGCGCACTTGGTTGGCGAAGTGCCGGGCTGCTGCCGCGCCCCGACTGAAGCCAAAGATATCCAGCTGCAAACGACCCAGGGTGTTGGGGGGAGCAAGCCGGACAAATCGCCCCAGACATTGGCTCAGCAGCGCCTGGGCCTCATCGGCCTTGCCCAGCACACCGGTGCGGCCACGGCCATAGCTCAGGCCCGGAAACGCGGTATCCGCCGCAGCGGTGGTGGTGCCAATTCCGCTGACGTAAAGCGATGTCTGCGCTCGCGCATCGCTGAACGTCGTTTGCACAGGGTAATGGCGGTGCAGACGGGCGATATTGGTCGGGGTGCCGGCATAACTGCTGGCGGGATCGACCTTCAGGCCCTGGGCCTGACGCTCCTGGCCCAGCAGAAGGTTGAACTGGTTATTGGCTGTGCCATCGAAAAAGATACCGACACGCAATACACGCTCCGTATTGCTTGAGCGACTCATGACTCTGACCCTCGATTAATTCAGCTTCGCGCAAAAACGCCGTGCCGAATATAAAGGGACATCACCAGGACACTCAGCCAAACGTCTATTTAAAATTTTAGCGGGAATTGCTGCGGGGGAGAGGCTTGCAATGGGAACGACTGCAGAGCCCAAGCTACCGAAACCGCATGGCGCGGTTCCGGCAAGGACAGGCGCTTAGGCCTGACGCTGATGCTTGTCGATTTGCTCGTGACGCTCTTGAGCTTCGATGCAGTACTTGGTGGTAGGGCTGATCAGCAGGCGCTTGAGGCCGATTGCATCGCCACTGTCATCACACCAGCCGAAGCTGTCGTCCTTGATACGCTCAAGTGCTTGCTCAAGCTGAGGCAGCATGCGCTGGTCACGGTCGATTGCGTTCACCAGCCAGGTGCGCTCTTCTTCAACCGAAGCGGCGTCTGCAGGGTCGGCCGGAGTGTCCAGGCTCTCGATCGCGATGCGGTTCTGCTCGATACGCTCGTGGGTTTCAACCTTCATGTTTTGCAACAGCTCGCTGAAAAAAGCATGTTGCTCGGCATTCATGTAGTCATCCGCCGGCATGGCCAGCAACTTATCCTTTGTCATTGATTTCTCTATAAAAAATACGTGCATTAAGGCTAATTAGGGAGCGTTCTGACCGATTTTGATCCCAACCCGTTAGGTGCCATCTATTTCAAGCGCCACCCGGCACTCAATTTACGAGGGGCGGCAGTCTAAGGCCGACTTATCGACTCAGCAACCGAAAAAGCACCTATTGTCCAGCAAAACCTGAAAATCGCTGAAAAACGTGTTCGCCGGGGGCTAATGGAGTGCGTTTATAGCAAGAAATTCAATGGCCAGGCTGAAAATGCACACATCACGTGCTAAGACGTGGTGTGCGCATGGATCTGTAATTACAGGCCGCGAGCCAAGGCTCAGGTTTGAAGATACTCAATGACAGGGGCAATGTTGCTGAGCTGTGGCGCCCTCTCAATCATCTCGCCAGGCAGGCACCACGGGTAATCCAGACTCTGCAGCCAATTCATTACAGGTTCAAGGAATTGCGACGGACAAACCTGCATGTGCTCGATCGTGATGCACAGATGCTCTGCCAGTCCCGACTGCGGCGCAAATCGCCAGTGATATTCGCCGCAACCTATGCGTAATTCGCGAGTCTCTTTGACAGACATTCCCACCAGCCATTTGCAGGCATGGGTATTGGCGCCTGCCTTGGGTGGCTCACCCAGACAAAATGTATAGACGTTTTCATAACTCTGGCCAAAGCGGCGCACCAGCACATCGGCGATACCTGCTCGACCGCTGACCTGAGGGGGAAATGAAATGACACCGGTGCGTACAACCATTTCAAGGGTTGCATCTGCAGTGAAGGCTTGGCGCAAAAGGTCAGGACGGTTTGAATCCTTGGCAAAAATGTACTTTTCAATCGAACCAGCGATGTTCGGCATTAGGGATGCGTCCTGGAAGTCGGGTTTGATGGGCACGCAAAGTCATCTTGAGCAGGGGCTGACAACGCTCGCATAAAGTATTTCTACTTTTAACTACTGATGCCAGCTTCAGCATGAAACCACATCAGTAAAAGCGCGACTGAGCTCATATTCATGAGTGATTTCACGATCCCTCATACCTCACCGACCACATCGAACAATCCTACAGTTTTCTCCGTAAACCTTATCTCTTAGCTACGCATTACCTTACAACACCCCGCAGTTTTGAAACTTTACAATCATTGCCGCTAATCCTAGATCGCCAGCTGAGTAAACAAGCGTTATGTCACTGCTTGTATCCTGATACATGGCATTGGCGACAATACCCTCTATGCGTCCATCCATACCCTGCCTATATGGAGCACAACGTGATGAATGAATCCTTGCTTGCCAATGCTGACCACTGCCCCGAGCAGGACCTGTGTTCCCAGGCGCAAGGATGCGCAGACGACACGTGCGTGCTGACACTGTGCAAGCTGCTGAAACTGCGGGATGCATTGATTGTTCTAAAAGGTCCGCTGGCCAAGAGCCCTGCCGCACGCACCTTTATAGAGCAGCGTCTATTGAACAACGAGGTGTATGAGCGCGTTCTGGGCAAGCTTGCCGCTGATAATCGCGGCTAACATCAAAAATAATGCACTTAACAAGCATTATTATGCATTTGCGGACTGCCCCATTACGGGGCAGACTGCACCCGTTCCTCCCCCAAATGAAGGGACATTTCAAGGGCTTGCCGGTAATCCCGTCAGGCCCTTTTTTTACCTCCCCGCTCCACAACACCGGATTGTCCTGACCATGCAAAACCGCTGGATCAGCCGCCTATTGCCTGCGGCTACGAACACCCGTCCCACTGAATGGAGCCGCGCAGCCGTAGGCGTATCCCTTGGCACGCTGTTCAGCGTCTGGGTGTGCAGCCTGTTCTTTGGTCTGCCCGTGGCCATGCATTTGATTGGCCCGCTGGGTGCTTCGGCCATTTTGCTGTTTGCCGTGTCTTCAGGTGCGCTGGCACAACCCTGGTCGATTGTCGGCGGCTACCTGTGTGCAACGGTGGTGTCTCTGGGAGTGGTGTACTTTTTTGGGCGCGGCCTGGACAGCGCCTGCCTCGCCGTCGGCATCGCCATGCTGTGCATGTGCCTGCTGCGCTGCCTGCACCCGCCTGCCGGTGCGCTGGCGTTACTGGTGGTGCTGGCTGACCCGGACAGTGCCAGCCTGGGGTGGGGCATGCTCGCCCCGGTGATGCTCAGCGCAGTGAGCATGCTGATTGCGGCGCTGGCCTACAACAATCTGACCCGTGTGCGTTACCCAAAAAAATCGGCCGAGGCGAACCCGCTGGTGATTGCTGATCAGGCCCCCGTTGACCCGGGCATTACCGCCCAGGACTTGCAACATGCATTGCAGCAAATGGACGCGTTCATCGACGTCACCCCAGAAGATCTTGAAGAGCTGATCAGGGCCAGCGAACAACATGCGCGCCGTCGCAGCATCGGCGAAGTCTTCGCCCACGAGGGCTGATGCGGATACCGGGCACTATTGGCTTGCCCGGTTTCGATAAGCCGCCAACTCCTGCTAGGGTTATCCGGGCAACTCCGGGGAGAAAATTGTGGAACACTTGATCCCCCCGGATACCGTCATCCGACAGTGATCAAGGCGCGCGATGCTCAAAACCATTGAATCAGCGATTTCGAAACAAGCTGCCCCCCCTGCCTTGCAAGCCGAATTTGCCCAACACGATTTCGAAAAACTGCGCAACTTTTGCCGCCTGACCTACATCACGAGCATTGCGATCTGGTTGCTGTTCAACCTTATTGTCAGCACCAAGGGCGGCCAGGGTTTTACCGGCCTTTCCCTGCTGTTTATCAGCGTCATGGTGGGGCTGACTGTCATTCTTGGCTTTATTCACAACTACCGGCACTTCGAAGTACTCAACCTGATTTTCGTCCTGTTCATCACGCTCGGCCTGCGCCTGATCATCTTTGGCCTGCCTGCAGAGACACAGCCCATCTGGCTGGCACTTGCCAGTTCCAGCATTCTTTACAGCGCATCGGTTTTGCCCCTGAGCCGCTGGGCCTTTCTCAGCGTTGCGGCCATCAACTGCGTGATGCTCAACCCTTTCCTGATGACCCAGGCGTCGATCATGGATCTGCGCGGCCTCTTGATCCTGTGCTACTTCGCCTTTTTGTGCAGCCTGACGATCTACAGCTTTTTCAAACTACGCCGGGTCAAACTGCACAACTACACAATGTCCAAATTGCTGGTGGCCCAGGCTTATCTGGATGCCCTGACCGAGATTCCCAACCGGCGCTCCTTCATGCTCCAGGCAGGCCATGAGTTACAGGCCCTGCCCCGGGAACACGACCACTATCTCGCGATGATCGATATCGATAACTTCAAGAAGGTCAACGACCAGTTTGGCCATGATATTGGCGATGAAGTGCTCAAGCGTACTGCCGACATCATCAAGGGAGTGATGGCCGACCATGAATACGCGCGACTGGGCGGAGAAGAGTTTGCCGTGTACCTGGCCGGTGTACGTCGCAGCGACGCCGAGACGCTGATGGATACGTTGTGCCGACAGGTGCGTGAAGCCCCCCATTCGCACCCGGTGACTGTCAGCATCGGCCTGGCCCGGGTGGGCGATGACGACACCCTGAACCAGGCCCTGGCCAATGCAGACAAGGCGTTGTACGCATCCAAGCACAGCGGCAAGGACCGGTTCAGTGTTTATCAGTAGAGACCGACTCGCGATACAGGTGCCGAGGTGTATTCGAACGACCGCAGTGCTTCCATCGCGAGCAAGCCCGCTCCCACAAAGGCGCTGCAACCATCAGGTTTGGTGAGCGCCATCGAGGCAGATTTTATTGTTCCTGAGCACTCAGGTCAGTGCTTCCATCCCAACCGCCACCCAACGCCGCGATCAACTGCACGCTGGCAATCAGTCGGCTTTGCAGCAGGTTGAGCACGCTGCGCTCGGTGCTCAGGGCGGTGGTTTGTACCGAGACCACGTCCAGATAAGCAATCAGGCCCGCCTTGTACTGGTTGCTGGTCAAGCGCAGCGATTCGCGGGCCGATTCCAGTGCCTGTTCCTGCACCACAGACTCATCCCCCAGCACCTTCAACTGCACCATGTAGTTTTCCACTTCCCGTAAACCGTCGAGCACGGTCTGGCGGTACTTGGCCACGGTCTGGTCGTAGACGGCTTCGTTACGGTCCACTTCTGCCGATCGCTGGCCGCCATCAAACAGCGGCAGGGAAATTTTCGGCCCCACCGACCAGAAACGGTTCGGCACGCTGATCCAGTCCTGATACTGGCTGCTGCTGTAACCGCCCGACAGGCTCAGGCTGAAGTCCGGGTAGTAAGCCGCTTTGGCGACGCCGATATTGGCATTGGCAGCGATAACCGAACGCTCCGCCGAGGCGATATCAGGACGTCTTTCCAGCAGTTGTGAAGGCAGGCTGACCGGGATCTGCGGCAGCTTGGGCACGTCTGCCATTTCAGCCAGGTTGAACCCCGCTGGTGCCTGCCCGGTGAGTACCGCGATCGCGTTTTCAAACTGTGCGCGCTGCCAGATCAAGTCGATCAGGCTGGCCTGTGTATTGCGCAACTGGGTTTGCGCCTGAGCCACCGCATCCTTGCCGGAAATCCCCGCACGGTACTGGTTTTCGCTCATTTTCAGCGAACGCTGATACGCCTCGACCGTGGCTTCCAGCAAGCGCTTTTGCTCATCGATAACCCGTAGCTGCAGGTAGTTCTGCACCAGTTCCGATTGCTGGCTCAGGCGCATGGCGGCCAGATCGGCCAGGCTGGCTTCGGCACTGGCCTCGTTGGCTTCCAGGCCGCGACGCAGTTTGCCCCACACATCAGCCTCCCAACTCACCCCGACCTGGGCATTCAAGGTGTCACGAATACCGCTGCTGGAACTGGTCAGGCTTGAGTTGGAGCTACCGGTGCCCTGGCTGGAGCGGGTTTTGCCCACGCTCAAGTCGGCGCTGGGCAAAAAGGCCCCGCGCGCGCTGCGCACCAATGCCTGGGCCTGACGGAACTGGGCTTCGGACTGCGCAATGGTCTGGTTGGAACTGTTGAGTTTTTCAACCAGCCCGTTGAGCTGCTGATCACCGTACAACTCCCACCAGGCACCACGGGCCAATGAATCGCTCGGGTTGGCCTGAGTCCAGCCGGCGGCCTCTTTGTACTCAAGGGGCGCTGAGGTTTGCGGGCGCTGGTAGTCCGGGCCGATTGCACAGGCACTGAGCAGCGCAACGGACAATGCCGGGGCAAGGAGAAACAAACGAGAGGTCATAGCGGAGTTTCCAGAGCAGCATCAGTGCGCACGCCACGCCACTTGTTGAAACGATGGCGCAGACGGTCGAGATAGAGGTAAACCACCGGGGTGGTGTAAAGGGTCAGGATCTGGCTGAAAATCAGCCCGCCGATAATGGTCAGGCCCAGGGGCTGGCGCATTTCTGCACCTTCAGCGGTGCTCAGCATCAACGGCAAGGCGCCGAGAATGGCCGCCAGGGTGGTCATCAAAATCGGCCTTAAACGTTGCAGGCACGCACTGCGGATCGACTCCTGCGGCGCAAGGCCCGAGTGCCGCTCCAGTTGCAGCGCAAGATCGATCATCAAGATCGCGTTTTTCTTCACCACACCGATCAGCAAGAACAAACCGAGCAGCGAGATCAGGCTGAATTCGCCGCCCGTGAGGTAGATACTCAGCAGCGCGCCGACACCGGCCGACGGCAAGGTCGACAGAATGGTCAGCGGGTGGATGTAACTCTCATAGAGAATCCCCAGCACCAGATACACCGCCACCAACGCACCCAGAATCATGAACGGCTGGCTTTTTTGTGTGGCGGCAAAGGCATCTCCCGTACCGGCCATTTTCACGATCACTTCCTCGGGCAAGCCGAGTTTTGCGATAGCCCGTTCAATGGCCGCAGTGCCCTGCTCCAGCGAGACCCCGGGTGCCATGTCAAACGCAATGGTCTCCGAAGCGAACTGGCCTTCGTGGGAGACCCGGTCGTTCTGCAGGCTGTTCTCGTAATGGGCAATGGTCGACAGCGGGATGCGCTGACCCTCGGCGGTAATTACCTGCACCTGATTCAGGGTTTCAGGGTCCTGGGCGTATTTGGGATTGACCTCCATCACCACCTGATACTGGTTCAGGCTGTCATAGATGGTGGAAATCTGCCGCTGGCTGTAGGCGTTGTTGAGCACGGCCGTGACCATGTCCATGTCCACCCCCAGGCGTTTGGCCTGGTCGCGGTCAACCACCAGCGTCACCTGTTGTGCGCCGCGACCTTCGCGGGCATCGATGGCCGTCAGTTCCGGCAGCTCCTTGAGCGCGGCCACCACTTTCGGATACCAGGTGCGCAATTGGCCGAGGTCGCCACTTTGCAGGATGTACGAGTATTGCGAGCTGGTCTGATCACGCCCGCCGCCAAACTGCAGGTCCTGGTCGGCCATCAGCATCAGGCGGCCACCGGGGACTTTGGGCATGTTTTCGCGCAAGCGCTCGATGACCTTTTGTGCAGACACCTTGCGCTCTGAAATCGGCTTGAGGCGCACGATCATGAACGCATTGTTGGTACCGCCGTTACCGCCAATAAAACCCGCGACGCTCTCGACCGCAGGGTCGGCCAGCACCGCCTTGCGGAAGATTTCCATCTTCGGCTGCATCACGCTGAACGACAGGCCATCGTCACCGCGAACAAAACCGATCAGTTGCCCGGTGTCCTGTTGCGGCATGAAGGTTTTCGGTGCCACCACATACAGTGCAACGTTGACGCCAATGGTCACCAGCAGGCTGAACAGCGTCAGGCGCTTGTGGCGCAACACCCAGTCCAGGCTGCGGGCATAGCCACTGACCATGCGCTCGTTGAGGCGGATGCTCCAGCGCTGCATGGCGTTTTCAGTGCCCGGCACATGGGGCTTGAGCCAACGTGCACACAGCATCGGCGTCAGGGTCAACGACACCACCAGCGACACTACAATGGACGCTGTCAGGGTGATGGAAAACTCGCGGAACAGGCTTTCGACAATCCCGCCCATGAACAAGATCGACAGGAACACCGCTACCAGCGACACGTTCATCGAGAGCAAGGTGAATCCGACTTCCTTGGCCCCCAGGTACGCGGCTTTCATGGGAGCAATACCGGCATCGATGTGGCGCGAGATGTTCTCCAGCACCACGATGGCGTCATCCACCACCAGCCCGGTGGCCAGAATCAGGGCCATCAGCGACAGGTTGTTCAGCGAGAACCCGTACAGGTACATGATCGCGAAGGTGCCCACCAATGAAACCGGTACCGCCAGCGTCGGAATCAGCGACGCACGGAAATTGCCGAGGAACAGGAACACCACCAGAATCACCAGTGCCACGGCAATCAGCAGGGTCATTTCGGCTTCATGCAAGGTGGCCTTGATCACGGGCGAACGGTCCATCGCCAGGTTCAGCTGGACACTGGCCGGCAGCACCGCCTGCAGGGCCGGCAACTGGGCCTTGATCGCGTTCACGGTCTCGATGATGTTGGCCCCGGCCTGACGGTTGACCACGAGCAGCACCGCTGCATCGTTATTGAAAAAGCCACTGTTGTAGCGGTCTTCGACACTGTCCTTGACCTTGGCCACGTGGCTCAGTCGCAGGGCTGCGCCATCCTGGTAACGGATGATCAGCGGCTCGTAGTCCTTGGCTTTTTCCAGCTGGTCGTTGGCCTGGATCTGCCAGTTGCGATCACCGTCGGACACCGCGCCCTTGGGGCGACGCACGTTGGCATTGGCAATGGTGCTGCGCACGTCATCCAGGGAAACACCGTACTGGTTGAGCAGTTGCGGCTCCAGCTCGATACGCACCGCAGGCAACGAACTGCCGCCAATCTGCACTTCGCCCACACCCGGCACCTGGGACAGGCTTTGGGAGAGGATGGTGGAGGCCAGGTCGTACAGCTGGCCCTTGGAGAGCACCTCGGAAGTCAGCGACAACACCATGATCGGCGCTTGTGACGGGTTGATCTTTTTGTAGGTCGGCATGCTTTTCATGCCACTGGGCAGCAGGTTGCGCGAAGCGTTGATTGCCGCTTGCACTTCCCGTGCTGCACCGTTGATGTCGCGGTCCTGATCGAACTGCAAAATCACCCGGGTCGAGCCCTGGCTGGAGTTGCTGCTCATGGTGTTGATCCCGGCGATCGCGCCGAAAGATCGCTCCAGCGGCGTGGCCACGGTAGACGCCATGACCTCGGGGCTGGCCCCCGGCAAGTTGGCCGAGACCACGATGACCGGGAAGTCCATTTGGGGCAGCGGCGACACCGGCAACAAACCAAAACTCACGCCGCCCAGCAACATGATTGCCAGGCTCAGGAGCATGGTGGCTACCGGGCGCTTGATGAACGGACCGGACAGGTTCATACCGGCGCCTGCCCGGCCTGGACAGCATCACCGCGCCAGCGACGACCCAGTCGATCGAAGTACAGGTAGATCACGGGTGTGGTGAACAGGGTCAGCACCTGGCTCACCAGCAAACCACCGACCATCACCAGGCCCAGGGGCTGGCGCAATTCAGCCCCTGAACCGGTGGCCAGCATCAGCGGTATGGCACCAAACAAGGCCGCCAGGGTGGTCATCAAAATCGGCCGAAAACGCAGCAACGCGGCTTGATAGATCGCCTGCTCGGGGGCCATGCCCTGGTTACGTTCGGCATCGAGGGCGAAGTCGATCATCATGATCGCGTTCTTCTTCACGATACCGATCAGCAGAATGATGCCGATAATCGCAATCATCCCCAGGTCATTACCGCTGAGAATCAGCGCCAGCAAGGCACCCACCGCCGCCGAAGGCAGGGTCGACAGGATGGTGATCGGGTGGATGTAGCTCTCGTAGAGCACGCCCAGCACGATGTACATGGTGACCACCGCCGCCAGAATCAGCAGCAAGGTGCTCGACAGCGACGCCTGGAACGCCTGTGCAGCGCCCTGGAACTCGGTCTTGACCCCCAACGGCATGCCGATGTCTTTTTGCACTTGATCGATCAGTTCGACGGCCTGACCCAGAGCAACCCCGGGGGCCAAGTTGAAAGAGACCATGACCGAAGGGAACTGGCCGATATGGGAAATCGCCAGTTGCGCCTGACGCTCTTCGACCCTGGCCAGGCTCGACAGCCGTACCTGGCCGCCGTCGGTGGTTTTGACATGGATCTGGTCCAGTGCTTGCGGGCCTATTTTCTCGCCATCCTTGGCCTGCAGCACCACACGGTACTGGCTGGCCTGGGTGTAGATGGTGGAGATCTGGCGCTGGCCAAAGGCGTCGTACAGCGCGTCCGTGATATTGGCGACCGACACCCCAAGGCGCGAGGCTGCATCGCGGTCAATCACCAGATACACCTGCAAGCCCTTGTCCTGCAGATCGCTGGCCACATCGGCCAACTCGGGTTGATTGGACAGCGCCGTGACCAGATTCTGGCTCCAGGTGCTCAGCAACTCGGCATCCGGTGAAGACAGGCTGAACTGGTACTGGGTGCGGCTCACACGGTCCTCGATGGTCAAGTCCTGCACCGGCTGCATAAACAGGCGAATGCCCGCCAGCTTGTCGAGTTGCGGTTGCAGGCGCGCAATCACCTGGGAAGCACTGTCGCTACGCTCGCTGTGTGGCTTGAGGTTGATCAGCATGCGCCCGCTGTTGAGCGTCGGGTTATCACCGTCCACCCCGATATACGACGACAGGCTTTCAACATCCGGGTCTTGCAGAATGATCTGGCCCAGCTCCTGCTGACGCTGGCTCATGGCGCTGAACGAAATCGACTGCGGCGCCTCTGAAATGCCCTGGATAACCCCGGTATCCTGCACCGGGAAGAAGCCCTTGGGCACCACCATGTACAAGAACACGGTCAACGCCAGGGTACCGATAGCCACCAGCAGGGTCAGCGGCTGGTGCTTGAGCACCCACTGCAACATGCGCCCGTACTCGGCAATCATCCAGTCAATCACCGCGCCGCTGGCACGGTAGAAGCGCCCCTGCTCTTGCGGCTTGGGTTCTGCCTTGAGCAAGCGTGCGCACATCATGGGCGTCAGGGTCAGCGAGACCACCAGCGAGATCAGGATCGCCACCGCCAGGGTGATCGCAAACTCGCGGAACAAACGCCCCACCACGTCGGCCATGAACAGCAGCGGAATCAGTACCGCAATCAGCGACAGGGTCAGCGAGATCAGGGTAAAGCCGATTTGCTTGGCGCCCTTGAGCGAGGCCTGCATCGGGCTGTCGCCTTCTTCGATATAGCGCGAAATGTTTTCGAGCATGACGATGGCGTCATCCACCACAAAGCCGGTGGCGATGGTCAGGGCCATCAGCGTCAGGTTGTTGATCGAGAACCCGGCCAGGTACATCACGCCAAAAGTACCGACCAGCGAGAGCGGTACGGCAATCGATGGAATGAGGGTGGCGCTGGCGCGACGCAGAAACAGGAATGTCACCATCACCACCAGCGCGATGGCGATCAGCAATTCGTATTGCACATCGCGCACCGAGGCGCGGATGGTTTGGGTGCGGTCGGTCAGCACTGTGACGTCGATACCGGCCGGCAGGTTGTCGGTGATGCTCGGCAGCAGTGCCTTGATCCGGTCGACCACCTCAATCACGTTGGCACCGGGCTGGCGCTGGATGTTGAGCAGCACAGCCTGGTTTTCGTTGGCCCAGGCGGCAAGACGCTCGTTTTCGGCGCCATCGACAATTTCAGCCACGTCCTTGAGTCGCAGTGGCGCGCCGTTGTTGTACGCCAGGATCAGTTCGGCGTATTCCTCAGGGGTTTTCAACTGGTCATTGGCGTCCAGCATCGATACCCGGGTCGGGCCGTCAAAGTTACCCTTGGGCTGGTTGACGTTGGACGCCCCGATCAGGGTGCGCACATCCGACAGGTTCAGGCCATTGGCAGCCAGCGCTTCGGGGTTGACCTTGATCCGCACGGCCTGGCGTTGACCGCCGGCAATGCTGACCATACCAACGCCGCTGATCTGGGCAATTTTTTGCGCCATGCGCGTATCGACCAGGTCATTGAGCTTGGGCAGCGGCATGGTTTTGGAACTGATCGCCAGGGTCAGCACCGGGGTATCCGCAGGGTTGACCTTGTTGTACACCGGCGGTGCCGGTAAATCCTTGGGCAGCAGGTTGCTGGCGGCGTTGATCGCGGCCTGCACCTGTTGCTCGGCGACATCCATATTGATGTCGAGGTTAAAGCGCAACGTCAGCACCGATGCGCCACCGGAACTGGTGGAGGCCATTTGCGTCAGGCCCGGCATTTGCCCGAACTGACGCTCAAGCGGCGCCGTCACGGCACTGGTCATGACATCCGGACTGGCCCCGGGATACAGCGTCATCACGCGGATAGTCGGGTAGTCGACCTGAGGCAAGGCCGACACCGGCAACAAGCGATAGGCGATGATCCCGGACAACACGATGGCCAGCATGCACAGCGTGGTTGCGACCGGGCGCAGGATAAACAGTCGCGACAGATTCATTCGCGGGCCTTGGTCTTGGCTTTGTCAGGGGCCGGGGCCGGAGCTGTATCGGTGTCAGGGCCGCCGTCCAGCAGTTGCCCTGCGGCCGTTGTTGGCACTTCAACACTGTCATTGACCACTTCGACTGCACCACCGTCGCGCAGACGGTCGGTGCCTTCGAGCACCACACGATTGCCTGGGGCCAGGCCGTCTTCGATCACCGTCACGTCGCCGTCGGTGGCACCCACTTTAATGGTGCGGATCTTGACCTTGTTGTCGCCGTCCATTGCATACACGAACGAGCCGTTGGTGCCGAACTGAATGGCCGCTGTCGGCGCCAGCACCACGTTTTGAAGGGTGTCTGCCAGCAGGCGGACATTGACGAACTGGTTGGGGAACAGCACCTGATCGCGGTTCTCGAACAGCGCCTTGAATTTCAGGGTACCGGTGGTGATATCAATCTGGTTGTCGATGCTGCTCAACACACCCACTGCCAGTTCTTTGGTGTCACCCCGGTTCCAGGCCTGCACCGGCATTTTTGCGCCGCTGCGATATCGCTCAAGCACCAGCGCCAGATTGGTCTCGGGCAAGGTGAAGGCGACCACGATCGGCTCGGTCTGGGTGATCACAACCAGGGCCGTGGTGTCGTTGGCTGCGACCAGATTGCCGACATCCAGTTGACGCAAGCCCACACGGCCACTGATCGGTGCCCGGATCTTGGTGAAGTCCAGGTTCAGCTTGGCATCATTGACGGCTGCCTGATTGGTCTTGACCGTGCCCTGATATTGGCTGACCAGTGCTTCGGCTGTATCCAGGGTCTGCTTGGCGATGCTGTCTTCGGCATACAGGCCACGATAGCGCTGCACATCAACCTGGGCGTTTTTCAGTTGAGCCTGGTTCTGCAGCAGCGTGCCTTCGGCTTGCAGCAGCGCGTTCTGATAGCTGCGCGGGTCGATTTCGGCCAGCAGCTCACCCGCCTTGACCATCTGCCCTTCCTTGAAATAGATCTTGACCAGCTCCCCTGCCACCCGGCTGCGCACGTTGATCGTGTTGAGTGCCGTCACAGTACCCAGGGCCTTGAAGTACACCGGGAAATTGCCCTGTACTACTTCCGACACCCGCACCGGAACGGGCTGAGTAGACCCGCCAAATCCGGGACGCATCATCCCCGAGCGGCTGGTGTGCCCGGCGGGCTGATCAGTCGCGGCCTTTTTCGGGGCAGATGGCCAAAGCCACCAACACAGGCCAAGGACTATCAGCAAGACCAGCAGGCCAAACAGCCAGAAACGGGATTTGTGGGAAACAGAGGATTGCATGGAGTGATCAACCATTAGCGCGAGCGATAATTTACAGGAGGACGAACGATAAGCAGTGCGGGGCGTTATGAAAAGGCTCTTTACCGGCTATTTACGTTATAGAGGGTTCATGAGCAAAAGATGACAGCCATTGTAGAGGCTGGCTTGCCAGGATTCAGATCTGCAGGGCGCCACACTACCTGTGGGAGCAACTGTCTTTGAGGATTCATTTTCAAATAATCCTTTCGGACATGGCTTCGCCAGCGATACCGCGTAGCGGTATTACTGGCGAAGACCGCGCTTCAGTAAAGTGCCCCTCATTTGTTATCAAAATGCGGGGCCTGAGATTTCTTCTCTCTCCAACCCGTGCCATCTCGCAGCATTGCGTTAAGACGAATCAATAGCTTGCACATGCATGCCACAACAGCGACCTTCGCAAGCTTGCCTCGCGCTCGCAGAGCCTCATATTCGGCTTTGACTTGCGGATCGTGCTGAACCATTGACCAGGTCGACATATAGGTTGCGCCACGCACTGTATAGCGCCCGCCCTCGATTGATCTGGGGCCGCTCTTCTTGCCACTATCGTTGTTGTAGGGCGCTAACCCTGCCAAAGCCGCAATCTTGCGTCCCGACACGGTTCCGAGCTCAGGAAGAAATGCCAAGAGCGTTGCGCAGGTGATGGCTCCGATCCCTTTCACCGACCTCAGTCGCCTGGCTTTCTCCTGATCCAGCACGGTCGAGGCATCTTCAATCTCCTTACCCAATGACTTGATCTGGCCCTCCAGGTAAGCGATGTGATCGGTGTAAGTGGATATGGCTTTAGCGCATGTGGTTTGCTTCATCCGGCGCTTGTCGCTGTCCCGGCTCTTGACCAAGCTGCCTCGCAGCTTGAGCAATTCGCCCAGCTCATCCCGATCCTTATTCGGTTCAACATGCGGCAAGTCCTCGAAATCTCTCGCAAACTTCGCCAGCATCTGAGCATCGATCTTATCGGTTTTAGCTATCTTGCCCATAGCTCTCGCATAGTCGCGAGCGCGTTTGGGATTGACGCGAAAGACATTCAAACCCTCCAACCGCAAGGCTCTGAGCAATGCCCTTTCATAGCCGCCGGTGGCTTCAAGCAAGATCCGCCCCACCTCAAGCTCGTTCAGGCATGTGATCAGCCGAGTGAAGCCCTCAAGGTCATTACTGACCTGAAACTGTGGGTAATTTGCAGGAAGAAACCCCACATCCACAGTCGCTTTCGAAACATCGAGACCAACGTAGTAGGAAATCATCGCCAAGTCCTCTTACACTCAAGAAGTGAGAGCACTCTGACCTATCCCTAGCTTGTGATTTCGAGTTTGCCGCTCATCCAACTGTTCGGGCTTCTGGTCAGAGTGAGAGGTGGATGGCGACTTGGCTCCCACTCGTGCTTTAAGCACCGCTGGCTTTCAGTCTGCCATCCACTGCTCTCACCCTTCTGAGTTTAAGAGACCTTGAAGACACAAGCTGGCTTGCCTGCGATGGCATCACCGCAGCTGTACCGATGCACCGCAGCGCCCCAATCGCGAGCAAGCCTGCTCCCACAAGGGTTGGCGGATGACAGATTGGAACGCAAAAAAAACGGCCTGGCACCTCTCGGTGCCAGGCCGCTTTGAGTCTTGCAGTACGACTTACTTCAAAACAGCCAGGGCTGCTTCGTAGTTCGGCTCTTCAGCGATTTCTTTGACCAGCTCGCTGTGCAGCACGTTGTCGTTTTCATCCAGAACCACGACCGCACGCGCAGTCAGGCCAGCCAACGGGCCGTCAGCAATGGCTACGCCGTAGTTCTCGATGAACTCGCGGCCGCGCAGGGTCGACAGGTTTTGCACGTTTTCCAGACCTTCGGCGCCGCAGAATCGGGCTTGCGCGAATGGCAGGTCAGCCGAAATGTTCAATACAACGGTGTTCGGCAGGGCATTGGCTTCTGCGTTGAACTTGCGCACCGAAGTGGCGCAAGTCGGGGTATCTACGCTTGGGAAGATGTTCAGCACTTTACGCTTACCAGCAAAGCTCGCCAGTGTTGCGTCGGACAAATTACCTGCAACCAGCGAAAACGCTGGCGCCTTGGAACCTACTGCAGGCAGTTCGCCGTTGACTTGAACAGGGTTGCCTTTAAGCGTCACTTGAGCCATGAACGATGTCCTTCTTAACAGTTTTTGAAGAGGCCGAAGTTAAACATGAATCAGGTGGACGACCTATGACCTGATCGTAAAATCTCACGATTCTCGCTACAAAAAGACTATTCCCACAGCCCTTCACACCCTGCAGGCATGACCTGTTTCTGTGTGCTGGAGCGCAGAACCGCTAAAAGATGCGCCGGCAAACGGGCCAACTCTCGACCGACTGCTAGCGTATACAACTTGCGCCCAAGGATCAGGATCGCCATGCCAATCACCCGCCTTGCCTCAGGTTTCTTGCTTACCCTCGCCCTGTACCCGGTCACGGATGCGCTGGCGGATAACGCCGAGACCGCCAACAAGAGCAACAACCCGTTGAACCTGGCCCCGGGAGCCAACCTTCAGGACTACTACACGCCACAGGTGTACGACAGCAATATCCACACCAACGACGCCCTGCTGCGCGGCACCCTGCCCGTGGCGCCGAACGATTTCATTGGCGTACCGCAACTGCTGCGCGCCACGCTGCCGATCAGCACCCGCCCTGACCCGCACACTGGCTACAGCACGGGGATTGGCGACCTCAACCTGTTTGATATTTTCCTGCTTAAAACCGAGGGTGTGCAGTTGGGCATCGGCCCGCAGATCACCGCTCCGACTGCCGAGCATGACGAACTGGGTACCGGCAAATGGCAGGCAGGCTTCGCCGCTGTCGCCATCGACGCATCCCCCCCAGGGCCTGCTGGGCGCGCTGGTGCAGTATCAAAGCTCGTTCGCCGGTGACAGCGACCGCCAGCATGTGGAGAGCGCGACCTTTCAACCGTTCATCATCCACAACCTGCCCAAGGGCTGGTACCTGCGCTCCACGGGCACCTGGACCTACGACCTGAAAAACAACACCCACTACATCCCCATCGGGCTGGGTGCAGGCAAGGCCTGGAAAGCAGGAAGCAATATTTTGAACGCCTTCGTTGAGCCGCAATGGACCGTGGAGCGCAAGGGGGACAACCTGCCTCAGTTCACCCTGTTTGCCGGGATCAGCGTCACTTTCGGCAAGTAGGGAGAAGATGCTGTAGTCGCTGCCGAAGGCTGCGATCGGGATCGGGATCGGGATCGGGATCGCGCAGGCTTCGGGGAAACGGGTTGCTTCGCAACCCTTCGCAGCCTGCGGCAGCGACTACCATTTGCGCATGCATTCGCGCGCGTTTAGCTTATTTCTTGAGCTTCAAGTACGACTGATGCAAGTCCGAAGCCCAGGTATCAATCACGTTTTTCACGTCATCGGCCTTCATTGCCTGGCTGCTGTTCGCCAGTGGCTTGCCGGTGCCTTTGCGCACGACCTGGGCCACAACATCCTGGCTTTGCCCGTCGATAAAGACGGCTTCGGTGGCCAGTTGGGTTTCCTGATCCCGGATGCCCGAGGCCGTGCTCACCGCCGCAGCCACCAGGGCTACCGGAATGTACTCATAGGGTGCCAGGCTCTCGGTCTCGCTGCTGACTGCGGTGATGGCTGCCCGCACTACAATTACACCCGGTCCGGGGGCGCTGGCCAACGGCAAGGATTTGCTCAGTTCACGTTTAAGGGCCTGATCGTAGTAGTTGGTGATTCCGTTCAACGTACTCTGTGGAATCTTCTCTGTCGGTTTGGGTGCCGGGTACAGCTGAGTCGGCTCGATATACACACTGGTGTATTTATTCACCTTCAGTTTTGGGTCAACCCAACGCATCACCTCTGCACCAGAGGGCGACTTGGCCTCTTTGAGGCGGCTGTAATCCTTCAGGAAACCAGAGTATTCATCCGGCTGCTGGACCTTGCTCGCACAACCGACCATCCCGATTGAGGCGATGCACAACGTACCGATCATTAAACCAAGCTTCATTCTGTAACTCCTGTAGGGGGGCAACCGTAGGAACGCGCCCATATAGGTATAGCCAAGCCTTGGAGAATCACCGCACAAGCCTGTTCTATCCCACGATGAATGTGATCGAACCCGCACTACACATGGGGCCTGGTCTTACAGCTCAGTTGGATTTAAATTTCGTGAATATCTGAAAAACCAGATCAGATTAGATAAAATCGGCATAAACACCCGATAAAATCTGATCCGCATAAATTCTGATTTTCTGAATCTGTCTTGTTTAACTCAAGCTTCCTAAAGTTCAATCTGCGCCAGACCACGAGGCCTGGCAGGACTTTGAACCGTGGAAGACTTGAGCATGAGCACAGCACTGAACGGGCAGGCCTATAACTATAAGGTCGTCCGCCAATTCGCCATCATGACCGTGGTGTGGGGTGTTATCGGCATGGCCATGGGCGTGTGGATCGCCTCGCAACTGGCCTGGCCGCAAATGAACCTGGACCTGCCCTGGACCACCTTCGGGCGACTGCGGCCGCTGCACACCAGCCTGGTGATTTTCGGCTTTGCCGGCAGCGCGCAATTTGCCGCCAGTTATTACGCCGTGCAGCGCACCTGCAACGTGCGGCTGTTCTCTGACAAGCTCGCTGCCTTCACTTTTTGGGGCTGGCAGTCAGTGATCGTGATCATGCTGATCACACTGCCACTGGGCTACACCACGACCAAGGAATACGCCGAAATCGAGTTCACCGGCGCCGTCTGGATGACCGTGGTCTGGGTGGCCTACGCCATCGTCTTCTTCACCACAGTGGTACAACGAAAAACGAAACATATTTACGTCGGCAACTGGTTTTTCGGCGCCTTCATTCTGGTGATTGCCATGCTCCATGTGGTCAACCACCTGGCCATTCCAGTGGACTGGTTCAAGTCGTATCCGGTGTACTCCGGCGCCACCGATGCCATGGTGCAGTGGTGGTATGGGCACAACGCCGTAGGTTTCTTCCTGACCACCGGCTTTCTCGGAATGATGTACTACTTCGTACCCAAGCAAGTCGGCAAGCCGATCTACTCTTATCGCCTGTCCATCGTGCATTTCTGGGCACTGATCACGCTTTATATATGGGCAGGCCCTCATCACTTGCACTACACCGCGCTGCCGGACTGGGCGCAATCACTGGGCATGGCAATGTCGATCATCCTCCTGGCACCCAGCTGGGGCGGCATGATCAACGGCATGATGACCCTCTCGGGGGCCTGGCATAAGTTGCGTACCGACCCGATCCTGCGCTTTCTGGTGCTGTCTCTGGCGTTCTACGGCATGTCGACCTTTGAAGGCCCGATGATGGCGATCAAGACCGTCAACGCCCTCTCCCACTACACCGACTGGACCATCGGCCACGTACACGCCGGGGCTTTGGGCTGGGTGGCGATGATTACCTTCGGGGCGCTGTACCACATGATCCCGAAAATCTTCGGCCGTGAGCAGATGCACAGTATCGCGCTGATCAACCTGCACTTCTGGCTGGCCACCATCGGCACGGTGCTCTACATCGCGTCGATGTGGGTCAACGGCATCACCCAGGGCCTGATGTGGCGAGCGATCAACGATGACGGCACCCTGACCTACTCGTTTGTCGAGTCATTACAGGCCAGCCACCCGGGCTTTGTCGTACGCCTAGTGGGCGGGCTGTTCTTCCTGTGCGGCATGTTGCTGATGGCCTGGAACGTATGGCGCACGGTGCGTGTGGCCAACCTCAAACAGGCCGAACTGACCGCCCGGATTGCCTGATCCCGTTGCAGCGCAGGCCACAAGGCTTGCGCTTGCCCTCCAGCAAGGAGCGTTGCACATGCTCGAAATAGCCCTCAACAGCTGCGCAGTGATCAGCATTTACTGCGCCGTCAGCTGGTGCTTGAAGCACAAAACCGAGAAAGACATCGACGAAGCCAGCCTGATCCCGTTTGCCGACGACCCGGAGGTGGCACGCAGGGTTGAACTCGCCACCGGCAAAACCGTCAATGCGGTGCAGATCTGCGAGCCAGAGCCGCGCAAGCCAGGGTGGGGCAAGATGGAGATTTGACGTTGGGGTAATGGCACTGCGACAGATTAAATCTGCACCATTGGTTGCACTGCGGGCGTGTTCAGCGGCATTCTGCCACTCTACGTTCAACGAACTAATGATCGAAGACGCAATCAATCTGTACTGCCATTACTACCTTTTCGACAGAGACGCTCATGACTTCCAAGCTGGAACAACTCAAGCAGTTCACCACCGTGGTCGCAGACACCGGCGACCTCGACGCAATTACCCGTCTCAAACCTGTGGACGCAACCACCAACCCGTCGCTGCTGCTCAAGGCTGCAGCGATGCCCGGCTATGCCGAGCTGCTGAAAAATGCCATCAGCCACGCCAAAGGCGATGTGGGCCTGGCCTGCGATCATTTCGCGGTATCGGTAGGTAGCGGTATCTTGAACGTGATTCCAGGCCGTATTTCGACTGAAGTCGACGCCCGCCTGTCGTTTGACGAACCCGCCCTGCTGAGAAAAGCCAACCAGTTGATCGAGCTTTACGACAAGGCCGGTGTAGGCCGCGACCGCGTGCTGATCAAGCTGGCCTCGACCTGGGAAGGCATCCGCGCTGCAGAGAAACTGGAAAAGGACGGCATTCAAACCAACCTGACCCTGTTGTTCTCGTTCGCCCAGGCGGCTGCCTGTGCCGATGCCGGGGTGTTTTTGATCTCGCCGTTTGTGGGTCGAATTTACGACTGGTACAAGAAGTCCACCGGCGTTGACTACACCGGCTCCGATGACCCGGGCGTGCAGTCCGTAACCCGCATCTACAACTACTACAAAGCCAATGCCTACAACACCGTGGTCATGGGCGCCAGCTTCCGCAACCTCAACCAGATCGAGCAACTGGCCGGCTGCGACCGTCTGACCATCAGCCCCGACCTGCTGGAAAAACTGGCTCTGGACGAAGGCAAGCTGGAACGCAAACTGGCCCCTGGCCACGCAGGCGAACCCCGCTTGGTGCTGGACGAGTCGCAATTCCGCTGGGCCTCCAACGAAGATGCAATGGCCACCGAGAAACTGGCCGAAGGCATTCGTCAGTTCGCCCGTGACCAGGAAAAACTGGAAGCACTGCTCAGCCACAAGTGATACCTGCAGGTGCGGGCTTGTTCACGACTCAGACAACCCGGTTTATCCGTTAAACCGGGGTGCGCCCATCGCGAGCAAGCCCGCTCCCGCAACCCGTACTCAGGCTTCAACGGGCCAGCAGCTGCGCGCAATACCGCTCCACCCCTTCCTCCAGTCCCATCATCGGCTCGCGATAGCCCGCCTCGCGCAACTGCCCCAAATCGGCGCAGGTATACACCTGATACTTGTGCTTGAGCCCCTGCGGAAATTCGCAGTAGCGCAAAACGCCGTCCAGAATGGCCGTTTCAAGGGTCAAAGGCGGTCGATCCTCGGCACAGCGCACGCTGTTGATCGTTGCCAGCGCCAGATCATTGAATGAACGGGCCCGCCCGGTGCCCAGGTTGAATATACCGCTGGTTTGCGGGTGATCCAGCCAGTGCAGGTTGACCTTGACCACATCCTCCACCGACACAAAATCCCGCTCATGCCCGCCCGCCGGGTAGCCGCCATACTCGCCAAACAACTCGACATGGCCACGATCGCGGTACTGGTTGAAACAGTGCCAGACCATCGAAGCCATGGGCCCCTTATGCTGCTCACGGGGGCCGTAGACATTGAAGTAACGCAAACCGACGATCTGGCTGCGCGACTTGGGCAATATCTGGCGCACGCGCTGGTCGAACAGGCATTTGGAGTAGGCATACACATTCAAGGGCCGCTCATGCTCACGGGCTTCGCGAAAATCCCTGCCGGCCCCGTAGACCGCCGCCGAAGAGGCATACAGCAGAGGCACCGACTGCTCCTGACAGGCCTGCAACACATCGCAGCTGTAACGATAATTGTTGTCCATCATCAACCGGCCATCACTTTCGACCGTGCTGGAGCAGGCCCCTTGATGCAGCACGGCCCGCACTTCACCCAACTGATGGGTGACGAAGCGTTGCACGAACTCGCGCCTGTCGAAGTAATCGGCGATATCGCAATCCGCCAGGTTGCGGCACTTGTCGCCATCGGTCAGATCGTCCACGGCGATGATGTCGCGCTCGCCGCGCCGATTAAGCGCCTTTACCAGATTGCTGCCGATAAACCCGGCAGCCCCGGTCACGATGATGCTCATCTATGGCAACCTCCTGGAACATGGATTGACCCCAGACTAAGCCTGTGCGGCGCACCCGCATTGATGCAGGTCAAACGTCATGCCGGCCCGGGTTTTCGTGGTTTTTAACCATAGTCGACGCAGGGCAGGCACAACATGAAGCATGGCTTCAGAAGCGGTACTTCATCCCCAGCATCAGGTTGCGCGGGTCGCCATAGTAATAGGTCGAATACAGGCCATATCCGCTGAGGTATTCGCGGTCGAACACGTTGTTGAGATTGACCGAGGCACTCAGGTTTTTATTGATGTCATAGCGGGCCATCAAGCCGACCACCGCGAAGCTGCCTTCCTTGGTCTCGGCTTTGATCGATGAATCGAGCTCGCTGTAGGTCGAGCCTTGCCACGTCAGGTTGCCGCCCACGTTCAGGTCTTTGAGATCCCCTGTCAGCTGGTAGTTGGTGGCCAGTTTGAACAACTGCTCGGGGTGGTTGCTGTTGATCCGCTTGCCGTCCTTGTCCCGTGGCTGGGCGTAGGTATAACCCGCAAGCAATTGCCAGCCGCTCATGACTTCGCCGGAAATTTCAGCCTCAAAGCCTTTGGTCTTGATGCCACTGACTGCCTTGTAGGCATCCTGGCCATCGGCGCGCATACCGTCGTATTCGGCGTAGTTGTCCTGCTTGATCAGAAACAGGGCAAAACTGGTGTTCAGGGCACCGCCGAAGTACTCCGACTTAAGGCCAGTTTCGTAGCTTTGCCCGGTTACGGGAGCGAGCACTTTGTTGTCGCGGTCGAAGTAGCTTTGGGGAGTGAAGATGTCGGTATAGCTGGCATAGACCGAGTGATTTTCCGTCACGTCATAGACGATCCCTGCATAAGGAATCATTTTCCCGGTTTTTTTACTGTTATCCGTATCCGGGGTGGTTTGCGCTGCGTTGTAGGTCATTGTTCCCTTGCGATCGTAATTCACCACTCGGGTGCCCAGGATCACGGACAGATCATCTATCGGCTTGAGACGCAACGCCGCGTAGGCCGCTGACTCTTTGGTCTTGTACTTCTGCTTCAAGCCCCGGCTCAAGTCCGTGGGACGAGGCGCGTCGTTGTTCCAGTTTTCATAGTTGACGGTCAAATCCTCGGCATTCATTGCCAGATAGTCCGTACGACCATCGCTGACATTCATCCCCACCACCAGCTCATGGGTCCGGCCCAAAAGCTCGAATGGCCCGGTCGCATAGGCGTCCAGGGTATCGGTATTGATCTTGAAGGTTTTGGTACCGCTCATGAATTGAGCTTCTCCCGTGGCTTTATCCGGGAAAGGTCCCCACCCCACCAGATTCCCCTGCAACTGCTCGGTATTGCCCTTCCAGTGGCTGGCCTCGACTTTGAGTAACCAGTCGTTGTCAAAACGCTGCTCAATGCCCGCGAAGTATTTGGTGCTTTCGCTGTCGGCATATGCCCACTTGGCTGCAGGGTTCATCGAGCGGCTGAAGTGGGTTCGGCTGCCATCGCTGTAATACAGCGGCAACTGACCAAAACTTGAGCCGTTGGAGTTAATCCGCTGATAGTCGATACCGGCATAAGCGGTAGTGTCGTCGCTCACATCTGCTTCACCGATGGCATAGAACACGTCCTTGATAGAGGAATAGCGATCGATGAAAGAGCGGCCATCTTCGCGTGCTGCAACCACGCGGCCACGCAGCGCACCGTTTTCAGTGAGCGGCCCGGACAGATCCAGTTCGCTGCGATAGCGATCCCATGACCCGCCGCTGCCTGAGACATAACCCTGAAACTCCTTGGTAGGACGCTTGCGCACCAGGTTCACCGCGCCTGACGGGCTGCCCACCCCGCTCATCAGGCCGGTGGCGCCGCGTACCACCTCTACACGGTCGTAAATGGCCATGTCCCGCATGCCCAGGCCGTTGGTATTGGTGGTGAAGTCCGAGGTCGGCACGCCGTCGTACTGAAAGTTGTCCAGGGTGAACCCGCGGGAGTAGAAGTTGTACCGCTCGCTGTCGTCATGCATCACCGTGATGCCAGGGGTTTGCGCCAGTACCTGAGCGATACTGCCCAAGCCTTGATCGGTCATCTGCTGACGGGTCATTACCGTGACCGATTGCGGTGTTTCGCGCAGCGAAAGTGGCAATTTAGTCGCCGTACGGGTCTCACCCGTGGTGTAGGAATGGCTGTCCTCAGTGGTGCTGCCCAGCCCGAGCCCCGTGACGCTGGTGGCTTGCAGTTGCAATTGCGCTCCGTCGGAGGTCAACGGATAGAGTACCCAGACCCCATTGGCACCTTCGGTGGCCGTCAGACCACTGCCCTTGAGCAATTGCATCAGGCCCTGAGCCACCTCATAACGCCCCTTGAGTGCTGGCGCCTGCTTGCTTTTAACCAGGGTCGGGTCATAGGGCAGGGAAATATTGGCCTGCTGGGCGAAACGGTTTAACGCCAACTCCAGATCGCTGGCTGGCACGTCGAAACTGTGCTGAACGCTGATGGAGGCGGCGCTGACCAGCGATAACGGTTGTGCGACGGCGCCCAGTAAAACGATCTGCAAAGCGATGGCCAGGCGGCTGCGGGAAGGCAATGAAGAATTGCGATAAACACGGGACATTGGCGCGGGGCTCCTGCAATAAATAAGTCTTATGCCTATCTGTCGAAGGACTCGTGTAAACCCGCAAAGAAATTTGATAATTATTCGTATTTGTAGATTCAAGCGTCTGCTGAACCTTAAACCGCCACAATCCGTGTCCAGAACCGTGTTCTGTGCTCGATTCGAACCGGCAGCGACTGGCTCAGGCCTTCCAGCGCATGCTCGATACCATCGAGCTGAAACACCCCCGATACCCGCAAGTCACTGACCGCCGGATCGCACTGCAACCAGCCATGGCGATAGCGTGCCAGCTCTTGCGTCAGGTCCTGCAAACGCATCTGCCTGGCTACCAGCACGCCACTGGCCCAGCCACTGGCAGAGAACGCTGAAGCGGTTTGGGGCTGCGCCGAATGAGCGTCAATCAGGTACTCATGGCCCGCCTGCACCCGAACTGGCAGGGAGTCCGGCAGATGAATCGCCACCACCCCCTCCTCGACCATCAACCGGGTACGCCCGGACTCCTGGCGTACATCGAAGGCTGTGCCGATGGCTTGCAACCGAGCCTCACGGGTGTGAACCCAAAACGGTCGGCGGCCGCTGACGGATACTGGGTCTTGGCCAGTGCGGATAAAAATTTCGCCAGCGCGCAAAACAATCAGTCGCTGCTGCGCAGTGAACAGCACATCAGCAGAACTGTCGGTATTGAGCTGCAAACCCGTACCGTCGACCAGGTTGTACAACCGCCGCTCACCCACCCCGGTCCCGTAGTCGGCACCAAAATGACGCCACGGTTGCTGCTGGATCGCCAATGCGCCCGCCCCGGCGCCCAGCATGCCCAAGCCCAGTATCTTGAGTGCCTGGCGGCGCGAGCGAATACGGCCACTGCCGGCCAGGGTGTCCAGTGCAACGCGACCGGGCAGCAACGAGGCCTGACGCAAGGTCGTCTCGGTCAGTTGCAGGGCTTGCCAGGCCGCTTCATGACTGGCATCGGCGGCGCGCCACTGCTTGCACGCAGCAAACACATGGGGTTGAGCCGCACCGGACTGGGTTTTCACCAGCCAGTCAATGGCCTGGTCAAGCACATGGGGTGCAAATTCGACCGTCGAGGGCCCCCCGCTCACAGGGCGCTACGGGCGAGAAAACAATGACGGATGGCCGTAGCCATGTACTTTTCCACCGAACTGACGCTAACCCCAAGGCGCTCGGCAATCGCCTGATAGCCAAGCCCCTCGAGGCGCGAAAGCAAAAAGGCGGTTCGCACCGCGGGCTTCAGGCCGTCGAGCAACGCGTCGATTCGGGTCAGGGTTTCAAGGAGGATCAACCGTTCTTCAGGGGCAGGCATTTCCTGCTCGGGCAAATGGGCAATCGCAAGCAGATACGCCTGCTCGACCTTCTGGCGACGAAAGCGGTCTATCAACAAACCCTTGGCGATCGTGCTCAGCCAGGCACGCGGCTCACGCAACTGCGCAACCTGCTCCGGTTTGCCCAATACATAAAGGAAGGTGTCCTGCGCCATGTCGGCAGCATTGTCGGTATCACGCAAACGCCGCCGCAGCCAGTTCACCAGCCAGCCGTGGTGATCGCTATACAGGTTATGCACGTGTGCATGCAGCAACGGTGGGTTCGACGGGGATGGCGACACGGGAACCCTCGGGACGTGCTGTCAGCACACTGCGAATAGGAATGGGTCGCAATCATATTCGCAGTACTGGCCAGACTCAAGCCTTGGGCGGCTTGCGAGGGTCAATCACGCAGTGTCGCCGCACAGAACGGCGGCGACAGGGACAAGGCTCAAGGGATCAGGGAGTACACCAGCGACGAGATCGCGATCAGGCCCACAACCGTGACGAACACGTTGGAGATCTGGCCCGAATACTGGCGCATGGCCGGGACCCGACGAATCGCGTACATCGGCATCAGGAACAGGATGGCTGCAATGACCGGCCCGCCCATGGTTTCGATCATGCCCAGGATGCTCGGGTTAAGCGTGGCCACCGCCCAGCACACCACCAGCATGAACGCTGCAGTCATGCGGTCGAGGTTTTTCGCTGCAGGGCGCTTGCCGGTTTTCAGTACCAGGCCTTTAAGGCCTTCACTGGCGCCGATGTAGTGGCCCAGGAACGACTTGGCAATGGCCACAAACGCAATCAGCGGCGCAGCAAAAGCGATGGTCGGGTTGCTGAAGTGGTTGGCCAGGTAGGACAGGATCGACAGGTTCTGCGTCTTGGCCTCAAGCAGTTGCTCAGGCGAGAGCGTGAGCACACAGCTGAACACGAAGAACAGCACCATCACCACCATCAGCAGGTGGGCGCGGGACAGGATCTGCGAGCTGCGCTCATCGGCGTTGGCACCATAGCGGCGCTTCTGATCCACGGCGAAGGCCGAGATGATGGGCGAATGGTTAAAGGAGAACACCATCACCGGAATCGCCAGCCACAAGGTGTGCAGCAATGCAGTAGGTTCAGGCAGCGTGGTCGCGGTACTCAGAATGCCGCCATTCCAGTGCGGAATCAGAAACACCGCCAAAAACAGCAAGGCCACAATGAACGGGTAGACCATCATGCTCATGGCCTTGACGATCACTTGTTCGCCGCAGCGCACAACAATCAGCAAGCCCAGAATCAGTACCAACGCCAGGATTGCCCGTGGCGGTGGCGTGATGTGCATTTGATTGAGCATAAAGCTGCCAACCGTGTTGGTCAGCGCTACGCTGTAGATCAGCAGAATCGGGAAAATCGCCAGGAAGTACAGCAGCGTGATCAGGGAACCGGCGCTAAGGCCAAAATGCTCTTCCACCACATCCGTGATATCTGAGCCTTCGCGCCCGGAGAGTACGAAGCGGGTCAAGCCACGGTGTGCGTAAAAGGTCATCGGGAACGCCAACAGCGCCAGGATCAATAACGGCCAAAAGCCGCCAAGCCCTGCGTTGATGGGCAAGAACAAGGTACCTGCGCCAATCGCTGTGCCGAACAGGCCCAGCATCCAGGTGGTGTCATGACGGTTCCAGCGACTTAAGGTCGCCGGGGTCTCGTCGAAGCGTTCGTCGACGCTGTTAGCCTGGTCATTCATCCGGTCGAATCTCCGCTAGCCGGTCGTTACCACGCAGCCGGAGCGGACAAGAAACACCTTGCTGACATCGCCCCGGCCATAAGAGGGGCGCGATTGTCCGGGATTAGACATAAGAAGCAAAGGTTTAGCTGAGCAATGGTCGAAAATGATGTCAGGCTGCAAAGCAAGACTTCGACACCTATTGATACACTATTACTGCCAAAATCCTGCCCAAAAGGCCCGAGACCTATGCACGTTGCCCGCCGTTTCCCCGTTTTTATCGGTTTATGCCTGCTTGTCGGGCTCCCCCTGGCCCATGCCGACGGACTGACAATTACCTGGCCAGCAGGCTGGGAGATTCAGACCATCCCCCCTGAGCCCGACGACAGCAGCGTGCGCCAGCGGGCCGTGAAGAACGATGCCAATGGCGATCCGCAGATGGTCATGGAGCTGACCCAGTCGACCCTGGTGCCTGAACACAAGGTGAATATGGAGGCCGTTTTGCTGCAGATGCGCAAAACCCTGCAGCAAAACTTCGCCAAAGGCGGTTATCAGAGCGCTTGCAGCAAAATCAACAGCAGCACCCTGGGGGGCCTGGACGCCTTGCAAACCACCTGCAAAATCACCCAGAACGGCAACCACGTCATCACCCAGACCCTGGTGGCCGCCACTCAGGGCAACAGCGCCTACGCCCTTTCCTACGCAGGTCCGGCAGACGGCTACAAAGCCAACGAACCCGAGGTCCAGGGCATCCGTGCAAGCTTGCGACTGACGCCTTGAAAAGCAGCAAGGCAGCTCCAACCTGACAAAATTGTCATCTGGTCATCAGTTACCTGACAGTCGTTAATGATCAGGCTCACATTTTTTACGTATTGAGGAACTCGATGAAAACCCCATTGCGCCTTGTCGCACTCTCGGCCCTGCTGTTGTCCTCGCTGGCTCAGGCCGCCGAACAACTGACCATTGATGTGCACCGCGATGCCAACTGCGGCTGCTGCAAAGCCTGGATCTCCCACCTTGAAACCAATGGTTTCAAGGTCAATGACCATGTCGAAGCCGACATGAGCAGTGTCAAGCAGCGCCTCGGTGTCCAGCCGCGCCTGGCTTCGTGCCATACCGGCGTGATCAACGGCAAATTCGTTGAAGGCCATGTCCCGGCCGAGCAAGTGGTGGCATTGACCAAGCGCAATGACCTCAAGGGGATTGCGGTACCGGGCATGCCTATGGGTTCGCCGGGAATGGAAATGGGTGACCGCAAGGACGCGTATCAGGTTATCGGCCTGCGCAACGATGGCAGTGATCAGGTGGTGGCCGAGTATCCCGGCAACTGAGATTTCAGCACGCAGCGCACCGCAATGGTGCGCCCCGTATTGCTTTTGAAATCCTCTGGAGCATTAACTGACCTGTAGTCGCTGCCGAGGAACGAAGGCTGCGAGCTTTATTGTCCCGTTCGCACGATCAAGAGCTCGCAGCCTTCATTCCTCGGCAGCGACCACAAAGATGCGACGCATCACCCGGCACTGAAATAACAGTGACACACATCCCGTGATAGATATTTTTCCTACGCGATAATTATCTTTGTCCTACAAAAAAACACCTCATACACCTAACACCTTGAAGTATCTCTCCTACACTCAACGCTGTCGTGTCTACGGCGTCTAATTGCCGTAATCAGACAATCGAATTTTCTTCGCCCGTGGTAGGTCTACCTAAGGCTGGGGTTGCCATTATTGGTGCATTCCTTGCAATGCCTTATTCATCTTTTGAGCATTTACGCCATGGATGACATGGCCAATCGCAAGTGGGGAAGTACCGGCCGGGTGGCCGTAAGTGGATCAATAAATATAACGGGAGAAATTCATGATCAGTGCGGCTGCGCCACATCAAGAAGAACGTCTGACCCCGCAAGTGGTGACTGAGCTGTTGTCCCTGCCAGACCTGGCCCCTGCGGGAAGGCCCGAACTGCCGCAGGCAAGTGCCAATCCCAACAAAAAGAAAGTGCTGTTTGTCACGTCCGAACTGGCCGACCTGGTTAAAACCGGCGGTCTGGGGGATGTGTCGGCCGCTCTTCCGCGGGCCATGCGTCACTTGCATGATGTGCGTGTCTTGATCCCGGGCTACCCGCAAGTACTCAACAGCGACAACCCCATTCATATCATCGGCGAACTCGGCGGCCATGCTGCCCTGCCCCCCTGCAAGATCGGCCGCATGGACTTGAAGGACGGGCTGGTCATCTACGTGCTGATTTGCCCCGAACTGTATGAGCGCGAAGGCAGCCCCTACGGCGCCAATAACGGCCGCGACTGGCCTGACAACCATATTCGCTTCGCCCGCCTGGGGCTGGCAGCGGCCGATATTGCGGCCAATCTGGCGCAGATTCACTGGCAACCCGATCTGGTACACGCCCACGACTGGCCCGCCGGCCTGGCGCCGGCCTATATGCATTGGCGCGGCCAGCGTACCCCGACACTGTTCACCATCCACAACCTGGCCTACCAGGGCGTATTCAGCCGCGCCTGCTGCCCGGAGCTGGGTATTCCGCACCATGCCCTGCAGCAGGACGGCATGGAATTTTATGGCAAGTTGTCGTTCCTGAAAGCGGGCATGGCCTACGCCAGCCATATCACCACCGTCAGCGCCACCTACGCCGCAGAAATCACGACCCCGGCCTTTGGGTGCGGGCTGGATGGCTTTCTGGCCAGCAAGACCCAGCAAGGACTGCTGAGCGGCATCCCCAATGGCATCGATGAAAGCTGGGAAGCCACGACCGACCCCCATCTGGTTGCCCCGTTCGGCATCGGTGACTGGGATGCAAGGGCCTTGAACACCGCCCATGTGCGCACCCTGTTCGGCCTGAAACCGTCCAAGGGCCCCCTGTTCGCCGTGGTTTCGCGTCTGGTGTACCAAAAAGGCCTGGACCTGACAGAAGCCGTGGCGGCTTTTATCGTGGCCAACGGTGGTCAGATTTGCATCATCGGGCGCGGCGAGCCCGAAGAAGAACAGACCATGCGCGAACTGGCCCTGCGTTTTCCGGGGCAGATCGGGGTGCGCATTGGCTTCAATGAAACCGATGCCCGGCGCATGTTCGCGGGCAGCGATTTCCTGTTAATGCCCTCGCGCTACGAACCCTGCGGGTTGAGCCAGATGTATGCACAACGCTTCGGCTCGCTGCCCGTGGCTCGCAATACGGGCGGCCTGGCCGACACCATCGAGAATGGCGTCACCGGCTTCCTGTTCGATGAGTCCACCGTAGCCAGTTACGAGCAAGCCCTGAAACGGGCATTCAAAGTCTTCAGTTACCCGGCACTCTTCAACGCCATGCGCTGCCGCGCAATGGCCGCACCGTTTAACTGGTGCAAGGCCGTTGAACCCTATGCAGAGCTTTATGAACAACTGGTTGCCAAGTCATTGCTTCGCTCCGTGAAGCCGTGAGTGATGCAACCTGCGGATCTGCCTGACGCCCGACCGTTTCTCGCCAAGGGAGCCCGCCAATGAGCGAAGCGCAACTCGAAGTACTCGCCGGCCGAGCCGGCCTGGCCGTTGACTGGATTGATGCCAACGGCCAACCGCAAAGGGTCACACCCAAGGTGCTGGAGGCCATTCTGGCGGGGTTGGGATTACCCGCCGACAGCGCCGAGGCCATTGAAACCAGCTTGCTGAACCTGCAACTGGAGCAACAGAACAAACGTCTGCCGCCCTTGTTGACCGCAGACGTCGGCAAGGCCCTGGACTTGTCACGCTATTTCCACCCCCACAGCCAGTGCATCGTGCACCTGGAAAGCGGTGATGCGCTGCCGATCCAGCTGGATGCAGACGCCGTGCTGCCGGGCATGATTCCCATCGGCTACCACCGGGTACAGCTGGACGACCAGCAGTTCACCCTGGCCGTGGCCCCGACAAAGTGCTTCAGCATTGCCGATGCCTTGCACCAGTCTGCTCCACGCGCGTGGGGGGTGAGCGTTCAGCTGTACTCGCTGCATCGCCACGGCGATGGCGGGTTTGGCGATACCCAGGCACTGGAAACCCTGCTGCAGGCACTCGGTGAACGCGGCGCCGACGCACTGGCGATCAGCCCGTTGCACGCCATGTTCAGCAGCGCCCCCAAGCACTACAGCCCTTATTCACCGTCCAGCCGTTTATTTCTCAACAGCCTGTACGCCGCTCCCGCCAGCATCCTGGGACAGGAAGCCCTGCACAGGGCCATTGATGCTACCGGTCTTAAAGACGAACTCCACCGGCTTGAACAACTGCCTCTGATCGACTGGCCTGCCGTGACCCAGGCCAAGCAGACACTGCTGCGCCAGCTCTATAACGACTTTGTGCAGAACGAACACCCGCTCCATGACGACTTCAAGGGTTTTCGCCAGCGGGGCGGCGAAGCCCTGGAAAACCACTGCCGCTTCGAAGCCTTGCAAGAGTCGTGTGTGACCGAGCATCACAGCCTGGACTGGCGTGACTGGCCCGAGCAATGGCGCAACCCCGACAGCCCGGCGTTACTGCAGTTCGCCGAAGAACATCAGCATGTCATCGCTTACTACGCGTTTTGTCAGTGGTTGATGGATCGCTGCCTGGGCCGTGCACAAACGGCCGCGCGGGCCAGCGGCATGGCCATCGGCCTGATCGCCGACCTGGCCGTGGGCGCCGATGGTGCAGGCAGCCAGGCCTGGTGTCGCCAGGACGAAATGCTGGCCCAGTTGACCGTAGGCGCACCGCCGGACGCTCTCAACCGTGCAGGCCAGGGCTGGGGGATTTCCGCGTTTTCCCCCGAGGGTCTCAAGCGCAATGGCTTTCGCGCCTTCATCGAGATGCTGCGCGCCAACTTTGCCCATGCCGGTGGGCTGCGCATCGACCATGTGCTGGGCTTGCAGCGCCTGTGGGTGATCCCCCTGGGGGCCTCGGCCGACGAAGGGGCCTATCTGTATTACCCGATCGACGATCTGCTGCGTCTGGTCTGCCTTGAATCGGTGCGCCACCAGGCCATCGTACTCGGTGAAGACCTGGGCACCGTGCCTGACGGACTGCGGGAAAAGCTCAGCGAACGGGCCATCCTCGGTATTCGCGTGCTGCTGTTCGAGCAGGACTACGGCGCGCGCTTCAAACCGATCCTGGACTGGCCCGACGACGCCCTGGCCACCACCAGCACCCACGACCTGCCCACGCTCACCGGCTGGCTGCACGGGCGCGATATCGACTGGAACGAACGCCTGAACCTAGTCGACCCGGTGGCCGCGCAACGCTGGCGCGAGGAACGCCAGCGCGAGTGCGAAGGCCTGGACCGGGCCTTGCGCCAGGACCCACAGAACTTTCAGGAAGAAGCCCAGGGCAACGCCCCGACGCTGGACGCCAGCATCCGTTTTCTGGGGCACACCCGTGCTCCCCTGGTGCTGCTGCCGATCGAGGATGCCCTGGGACTTGAGGAGCAAGCCAACTTGCCCGGCACCGTCAGCGGCCATCCCAACTGGCGCCGCCGAATGCCGGGTGATTGCAACACGTTGCTGGACGCGATTGATGCAACGCAACGCTTCGAACTGCTGGCCTGCGCCCGCCAGCAAGCCCACGAAAGAGACCGATAATTCACCCATGAGTCAAGGAGCTTCGCCATGAGTAACGACGACAAACACATTCGTGAGTTTGCCTACCAGATCTGGGAGTCCGAAGGGCGCCCCGATGGCCAGGAGGCACGCCACTGGGACATGGCTCACAAACTGGCCCAGGCACAAGCCCTTGCTCCGTCCAAAGCCCAACCACGGGCTGCCAAGGCCAAGGCAGCGCCAAAGCCTGCTGCCGAGAAGAAGCCACGGGCACCGCGCAAACCTGCCTCATCTTGAGAACACTGCGCTGCAGGAGAGTTGAGGTGCCTATAAACCCGTAGCAGCTGGCGCAGGCTGCGGCAACTGCTACGCAACATGAGGCCCTTCAATCAGTGGTGATAGCGCGCGCACGCGCCTCAAGTCCTTAATACGCAGGAGCAGGTCATGAGTAAACACACGTCAGCCGCGCCCACTGGCGACCCCTTGCGCATCCGCGAAGGGCTGCCCTTCCCCCTGGGTGCCACCTGGGATGGGTTGGGCGTCAACTTCGCCCTGTTCTCAGCCAACGCCACCAAAGTCGAACTGTGCCTGTTCGACGCCGCCGGTGAAGTCGAGCTGGAACGTATCGAACTGCCCGAGTACACCGACGAGACATTTCACGGTTACTTGCCAGACGCACACCCCGGCCAGGTTTACGGCTATCGCGTGTACGGCCCGTACGACCCGGAAAACGGCCACCGCTTCAACCACCATAAATTGCTGATCGATCCCTACGCCAAGCAGCTTGTGGGGGAGCTCAAATGGTCCGAAGCCCTGTTTGGCTACACCATCGGCCACCCGGACGCCGACCTGAGTTTTGACGAGCGCGACAGCGCGCCGTTTGTACCCAAATGCAAGGTCATCGACCCGGCGCACACCTGGGGCCATGACCATCGGCTCAACGTGCCCTGGGACCGCACCATTTTCTACGAGGCCCACGTGCGCGGCATCAGCATGCGCCACCCCGCCGTACCGGATACGGTGCGGGGCACCTTTGCCGGGTTGATGGTGGATGAAGTGGTCGAGCACATCACCGGCCTGGGCGTCACCAGCATCGAGCTGTTGCCGGTCCACGGGTTCGTCAACGACCAGCACCTGCTGCAAAAAGGCATGACCAATTATTGGGGCTACAACAGCATCGCCTTTTTCGCCCCGGACCCGCGCTACCTGGCCAGCGGCAAGATCGCCGAGTTCAAGGAAATGGTCGCACGCCTGCACAAGGCCGGGCTGGAAGTGATTCTGGACGTGGTCTACAACCACACCGCCGAAGGCAACGAGCAGGGCCCGACCCTGTCCATGCGCGGCATCGACAACGCTTCGTACTATCGGCTGATGCCCGAAGAAAAACGTTTCTACATCAACGATTCCGGCACCGGCAACACCCTGGACCTGAGCCACCCGTGCGTCTTGCAGATGGTCACCGACTCGCTGCGCTACTGGGCCCGGGAAATGCACGTCGATGGTTTCCGCTTCGATCTGGCGACCATTCTGGGGCGTTATCACGACGGTTTTAACGAACGGCACAGCTTTTTGGTGGCGTGCCGCCAGGACCCGCTGTTGCGCCGGGTCAAAATGATCGCCGAACCCTGGGATTGCGGGCCCGGAGGCTATCAGGTCGGTGGTTTCCCGCCCGGCTGGGCGGAGTGGAACGATCGCTTTCGCGACACCGTGCGCGCCTTCTGGAAAGGCGACGAAGGCCAGTTGGCCGACTTTGCCGGACGCATGACCGGCTCTGCCGATCTGTTCAATCACCGTGGCCGCAGGCCCTACAGTTCGGTCAACTTCATCACTGCCCATGACGGCTTCACCTTGCACGACCTGGTGTCCTACAACGACAAGCACAACGAAGCCAACGAGGAAAACAACCAGGACGGCAGCAACAACAACATTTCGTGGAACCACGGAGTCGAAGGCCCAACCGACGATCCCGACATCAATGCGCTGCGCCAGCGCCAGATGCGCAACTTCATGGCCACCCTGCTCCTGGCCCAAGGCACGCCGATGCTGGTGGCCGGCGACGAATTCGCCCGCACCCAGCACGGCAACAACAACGCCTACTGTCAGGACAGCGAAATCGGCTGGATCAACTGGGAACTGAACAAGCCCGGCAAATCGCTGCTGGCGTTTGTCAAACGCCTGATCAAGCTGCGCCTGCACTACCCCATCTTGCGTCGTGGCCTGTTTCTGGAGGGGCACTCCAGCGAAACCCCCGGGGTTAAAGACGTCACCTGGCTGGCACCCGACGGCAACGAGATGACCATCGAGCAGTGGCATGACGGTCAGGCCCGGTGCCTGGGCATGCTGCTGGATGGCCGGGCGCAAGTGTCCGGGGTTCAACGGGCCGGGGATGACGCGTCACTGCTGATCGTCGTCAACGCTAACCACGACTCGATCAACTTCAACTTGCCCAAAGTGCCCCACGGCATCAGTTGGTCGTGCAAGCTCGACACCACAGACCCGAGCATCAAAGGCCCCCAGCATCTGCCATTCAACAAGCCCTACGAGGTCACGGGACGATCGCTGGTGATGTTTGAGCTGCAACACACCGAGGTGTCGTGAATGTATTGATAAACATCAAGTCCACCCCCATCAAAAGCGGCAGACTACAGCCTTGAGCTTGCCGCTCAGAACTGCCACTGACAGAGGAGTGACCATGCCCGCTGAAGATGTTGTCGGCAATACACTTTTATCTGCCACTACGGCAACAGCGCCTGCTGTCCATCAAATCAAGGTACTGACGGTCAATACGCACAAGGGATTCACCGTCTTCAACCGTCGCTTCATCCTCCCTGAACTGCGCGAAGCGGTGCGCAGTACCGACGCCGACCTGGTGTTTCTGCAGGAAGTGCTCGGCGAGCATGACAAACACGCATCGCGCTACGAAGACTGGCCAGCCACCTCGCAGTACGAGTTTCTCGCCGACAGTATGTGGAGCGACTTCGCCTACGGCCGTAACGCCGTGTATCCAGATGGTCATCACGGGAATGCCCTGCTGTCCAAGTACCCGATCAAGGCCTCGCGCAATCTCGATGTGTCCATCACCGGGCCTGAACGGCGCGGCCTGCTGCATTGCGTCCTGGACGTGCCGGGCCATAGCAATGTGCACGCCATTTGCGTGCATTTGAGCCTGTTGGAAAGCCATCGCCAGCTACAGATCGTACTGCTTAACCAACTGCTCAAATCCCTGCCGCCTGATGAGCCGGTCATCATTGCCGGGGACTTCAACGACTGGAAGCAACAAGGCAATGCGGCCCTGCGCCAACGGGACGACCTGCACGAAGTGTTCGAGCGCCATCATGGCCAGGTGGCCAAAACCTACCCGGCGCGCTGGCCGCTGCTGCGTCTGGACCGCATCTACTTGCGCAATGCCACCAGCCACGACCCAAAGATCCTCGGCAACAAGCCGTGGACGCATTTATCGGATCATTTGCCGCTGGCGGTTGAGGTGCATTTGTAGGCCTGAGCCTCTCTGTTGCTGGCGGTGCTTCTGTGGGAGTGGGCTTGCTCACGATGCAGGCGGCGCGATTTCCCGGTTGAATCGCGTCGATCCCATCGCGAGCAAGCCCGCTCCCGCAGGCTTACACCGGCCGCAGTATCAACACCCCCAACGGCGGCAGATTCAATGCCAGGGATACGCTCTGCCCGTGGCTGGGCACGTCTTCGGTCACTACCCCGCCGCCATTGCCGTAGTCAGAACCGGCATAGGTGGCCGAATCGCTGTTGATCACCTCTTGCCAGGTGCCGGCAAACGGCACGCCGATGCGGTAGCCAGCGCGAGGTACCGGGGTAAAGTTGGTCACCACCAGCAAGGGCGAACCGTCCTTGCTCCAGCGCAGCCAGGCGTAAACGCTGTTGGCCGCATCATCACCGATCAACCATTGGAACCCCTGCGCAACGTCGTCCTGCTCATAGAGCGCAGGTTGCTCGCGGTACAAGCGGTTCAAGTCGCTCACCAGCTTCTGCACACCCCGGTGTTCGGGGTATTGCAGCAAATACCAGTCCAGTTGCTGATCGTGATTCCACTCGCGCCATTGCCCGAACTCGCAGCCCATGAACAGCAGCTTCTTGCCCGGATGGGCCCACATGAAGCTCAGGTACGCCCGTAGATTGGCGAATTTCTGCCAGCGATCACCGGGCATTTTGTCGATCAGCGAATGCTTGCCGTGCACCACTTCATCATGGGAAATCGGCAGGATGAAACGCTCGGTCCAGGCGTACACCAGGCCAAAGCTCAACTCATTGTGATGATGGGCGCGGTACACCGGATCCTGTTGAATGTAATGCAGCGAATCATGCATCCAGCCCATGTTCCATTTATACGAAAAGCCCAGCCCACCCTGGTCGGTGCTTTGACTGACCCCCGGCCACGCCGTGGACTCTTCGGCAATCACCAGGGCGCCCGGAACCTCGTGGGCAACCACATCGTTGAGGTGGCGCAAAAACTCGATGGCCTCGAGGTTTTCCCGGCCTCCGTGACGATTGGGCACCCACTCCCCTGATTTGCGCGAATAGTCGCGGTACAGCATGGACGCTACGGCATCGACCCGCAGGCCATCAATATGGAAGTGCTTGAGCCAGTGCAGGGCCGACGCCAGCATAAAACCGTGCACTTCGGTGCGGCCCAGGTTGTAGATCAGGGTGTTCCAGTCCTGATGAAACCCTTCAAGGGGGTTGGCGTATTCGTACAGCGCGGTGCCATCAAATTGCGCCAGGCCGTGGGTATCGTTGGGAAAGTGTGCGGGCACCCAGTCCAGAATCACCCCGATCCCGGCCACATGGCAGGCATTGACGAACGCCGCAAAATCATCGGGCGAGCCGTAACGGGCGGTGGGTGCAAACTGCGACAGGGGCTGGTAGCCCCAGGAGCCGCCAAACGGGTGCTCCATGATCGGCATCAGTTCGATGTGGGTGAAGCCCAGTTGCTGCACATAGGGAATCAGGCGCTCCGCCAGCTCAGGCCAGGTGTACTGACGCGCGACCTCGCCGATATCATCGACCTCACACTGCCATGAGCCCACGTGCAATTCGTAGATGGACAGCGGCGCATCATGACGCTGCAGTTGGGCACGCGCGTGCATCCAGTCATCGTCTTGCCAGTCGATGCTCAGGGGCGAGGCAACCTTTGAGGCGGTATCGGGCGGCAACTGGGTGGCCAGCGCCACGGGATCGGCCTTGAGCGGCAAGATCCCCTGCTCGCCCAGAATTTCATACTTATACGCCTCACCCGCTTGCAGGCGCGGAACAAACAGCTCCCACACTCCGCTCGGATGGCGCAGGCGCATGGGGTGACGACGACCGTCCCAGCCATTGAAGTCGCCGACCACCGAAACCCGCCGCGCATTGGGGGCCCATACCGCAAAACGCACGCCGTGCACGCCTTCAACGTGGATCAGTTGCGCACCGAAACAACTGCTCAGATCACGATGATTGCCTTCGGCAAACAGGTACAGATCCATCTCACCCAGCAACGGGCCAAAACTGTAGGGATCTTCGCTGACTTGCACAGCGTCGCCCCAGTCAACCTGCAGCAGGTACGGCCGGCTTTGTGCGAAATGCCCGGTATACAGGCCAGGCACTTGTGAAGCTTCAAGACTGCCAAGCAGCTGTCCGTCATCGCGGGCAAGCACATTCACACTCACCGCGCCCGGCAGAAATGCCCGAATATACTGCCCGCCCTCGCCATCCCCATGGGGACCCAATACCGAAAACGGATCGGAGTGCTCTGCCCGTGCCAACGCCTCAACATCCGGGTCTGCGGGTGACAACGAGTCTTTACCTTTACCCGTTTGTTTGCTCGAAATCATGCTGTTCTCCATCCGGTAAAGGTTACGTCTGACCCAGCACGCGTTTTAGCCATCGACATGAGCTGTGTCCTCTAACTCATAGACAGAGCAAAGACTAGCTGTTGTCAGACAATCTGTATCCATTCATAAATAACCCGTGACGGGCTTACGCCCGATGCACTCTTTTCGCACATTAACAGTGCAATGTGTTGCTTTAAGGTCACTGCAAGAGCCAGCCCGGGTCTAAAAAGACTCAGGGACATCACGGCCGTTATCAATGCAAGACACATGCTCATTTCAACCGGGATAAGGCTGGCTGCCGTGATTCGGTGATTTGCTTGACCTTGATCACACTGTATTCAACAGACGTCGGTTACAGGCGCACAAAGCCAATGACAACGGGGTATTGGCCAGGGTGCAGCACATTGTCGCAGGCCGTCTCAAAACACCATCTGATCCTGTTTTTATTCAAATAACTGAGTCTGTTATGCAAACAGTTCGCTGGGCATAGTGCTCATGCCTGATGGAGGCTGATGAGCGAAAGACCATGAGCGAACAAATTCCCGTCCAGATACTTGAGTCATTTGAGGCTTCTAGACCCAGAGCCACAAAAAATAAAAACAAGTCCAGCGACAACATGATCCACACCCGCAGCTTCACTGGCCTGTTTCGCACACTGCGAATAGTGGGGACAGGCTTTTTGTTTTTGCTGTTCTTTGGCACGGTCTGGCTGAACTGGGATGGCCGGCAGGCAGTCCTGTGGGATTTGTCTGAGAGCAAGTTTCATATTTTCGGCGCAACGTTCTGGCCGCAGGACTTCATCCTGCTGTCGGCATTGCTGATCATTGCCGCCTTCGGGCTGTTTGCGATCACGGTCTTTGCCGGGCGGGTGTGGTGTGGTTACACCTGTCCGCAAAGCAGCTGGACCTGGCTGTTTATGTGGTGCGAAAAGATCACTGAAGGTGACAGAAACCAGCGCATAAAACTGCAAGCAGCCCCCTGGCGCCTGAACAAGATCCTGCGCCGTACCGCCAAGCACACGCTGTGGCTGGCCATCAGCGTAATGACCGCGCTGACATTTGTCGGTTACTTCACGCCGGTCCGGCCGTTGGCCACTGAACTGCTGACCCTGGAAATCGCCGGCATCAGCCTGTTCTGGATGCTGTTTTTCACTGGTGCCACGTACATCAGCGCCGGCTGGCTGCGTGAAGCGGTGTGCATGCATATGTGCCCGTATGCCCGCTTCCAAAGCGTCATGTTCGATAAAGACACCCTGGCCATTTCCTATGACGTGGCCCGTGGCGAAAACCGTGGTCCGCGCAAACGCGGGGTTGCACCCAAGCAAGAAGGCCTGGGCGATTGCATCGACTGCTATATGTGCGTGCAGGTGTGCCCGACAGGGATTGATATCCGCGATGGCTTGCAGATGGAATGCATCGGTTGCGCAGCCTGTATCGATGCCTGCGACTCGGTGATGGAGAAAATGGGCTATGCCCCGGGCCTGGTACGCTATACCTCCGAGCACGAACTGCAAGGCGGCAAGACCCACCTGGCGCGCCCACGCCTGATCGGCTACGCCGTGGTGCTGGTGGTGATGATCGGGGCGCTGGTGGTGGCCCTGAACCAGCGCACGATGGTGTCCCTGGATGTGATCAAGGACCGGGGCCTGTTCCGCGAGAACAGCCAGGGCCAGATCGAGAACATCTACAGCCTTAAAATCATCAACAAGACTCAGGAGCCGCAGCAGTACCGAGTGTCGTTGCAAAACAGCGAGGACTTCCAGTTGCAGGGTAAAACCGAACTGAGCCTGGCCCCGGGTGAGATCGTCGATGTGCCGGTGTCTGTTGCCTTGCTGGCCGATCGCCCGAAGAGCAGTTCACAGACCCTCGAGTTTGTGGTGACCGACACCGATCAGCCAGACGTGCGCAGCGTGGCCAAAAGCCGTTTTGTTGCACCGCTTAATCGTTAGTGTGTGAGCGGGCTTGCTCGCGATAAGATCGCTGCGCTGTCGCCGAGACCCCGCGCCGCCTGTCTCGCGAGCAAACCCGCTTCACACGCCACGCCTGCTCCCACAGATTCGTGATGTTTGAAACTCACGCCGGACCGAGCCTTATCCCATGAAACGCTACGAAAAATTCGCCGACGATATTGCCGAACTGATCCGCTCAGGGGTGCTCGGCCCCGGTCAGCGCGTGCCGTCGGTGCGCTATGCCAGCCAGACCTATGGGGTCAGCCCTTCGACCGTGTTTCAAGCCTATTACCTGCTGGAGCGCCGTGGCCTGATTCGGGCCAAGCCGCGCTCTGGCTACTTCGTCAACACCCATGCACCGAGTCCGTTTTGCGAGCCGGTGTTCAGCAGCCATATCACCGAGTCCACCCAGGTGGATGTCAGCGCCCTGGTGTTCTCGGTGCTGGACTCGATCAAAGACCCCCACACCGTGCCCTTCGGCTCGGCCTTCCCAAGCCCCATGCTGTTTCCGCTGCAGCGGCTTGCCCGTTCGATGGCCACCGCCAGCCGCGAGATGGACCCGCGCATGGTGGTGACCGACATGTCACCCGGCAACCCGCAACTGCGCCGGCAAATCGCCCTGCGCTACATGGTCGGCGGGTTGATGCTGCCCATGGAAGAACTGCTGATCACCAATGGTGCGCTGGAGGCCCTGAACCTGTGCCTGCAAGCCGTCACCGAGCCCGGTGATCTGGTGGCCATTGAAGCCCCGGCGTTCTATGCCTGCCTGCAAGTCCTTGAGCGGCTCAAGCTCAAGGCGGTGGAGATTCCGGTGCATCCGCGTGATGGCATCGATCTCGGCGTGCTGGCACACACCCTTGAACGCCACCCGATCAAGGCCGTGTGGTGCATGACCAGTTTCCAGAACCCGATTGGCGCGACCATGCCCGAGGCCAAGAAGCAGGCCCTGGTCGAGTTGCTGCGCAGCCATCAGGTGCCGTTGATTGAGGACGATGTGTACGCCGAACTGTATTACGGCCAGCACGCTCCCAAACCGGCCAAAGCGTTTGATACTGAAGGCCTGGTGATGCATTGCGGCTCGTTTGCCAAAAGCCTGGCGCCGGGCTACCGCATCGGCTGGGTGGCTGCGGGTCGATACGCGCAGAAAATCGAACGGCTAAAGCTGATGACCTCGCTGTGCGCCTCGATGCCCGCCCAGGCTGCCATTGCGGATTACTTGCAGCACGGCGGCTACGACCGTCATCTGCGCAAACTGCGCTATGCCCTGGAAGAACAACAGAGCGCGATGCTGGCGGCGATTGCCCGTTACTTCCCGGCCCAGCCCCGTGTCAGCCAGCCTTCGGGCGGCTACTTTCTGTGGCTCGAGCTGCCCGAGCAAATGGACTCGCTCAAGTTGTTCCAGATGGCCCTTGCCCAGGGCATCAGCATCGCGCCGGGGCCGATCTTCTCGGCCACCCAGCGTTTTCGCAACTGCATCCGCCTGAACTACGGCAGCCCCTGGGATGAAGCCAGCGAAAAGGCCATGGAAACCCTGGGCAAGATCGTGCGTTCGTTCTAGACGACAGCCCTTGTGGGAGCGGGCTTGCTCGCGACAGGTTCGCAAGGGCGTATCAGACAGACCTCATTGCCTGCATCGCGAGCAAGCCCGCTCCCACAAGGGTATAGAGGCACCTACCCCGGCATACAGGTGAAATCAGCCGTGTGCGCCACTTCCTTGCCATGCCCGTCCACCAGCCGTGCGCTGACTTCAGGCCCAAGGCTTGACTCGATCAGCTCGTAACGCTCACCGGCCCTGAACCCGGTGTAATTGACCTTGCCCTGGCAATCCACCTGATTCTCATCGCCCGTGGCGCCTTCGTACAACGTCACGTCCAGGCGGTGGGCGCCGGGGGTGACTTCAAAATAGCGTCCATCGTTGATGTTTTTACCGTCTACGCGCTCGGCCATCAGGTCACTGTTGCCCTCTTCTTTCAGGCCGATCCAGGCTTCGCCCGGGTCTTGTTTGGGCATGGGCCCCGCGCAGGCTGACAACAACAGCACCAGGCTCAGAGATGGAATCAACAACAGCGGTTTCAGGTTCATCGCAGGTACGCCTCGAAACAATGAGTAGGCCTCAAGCTTGAAGCGCACCGTGCACCGCGCCAAATGAATGAAAATGAAGGGATTTTCAGGCCATTCCTAAAGGATCCTTCACGTTGCTGAAAGCTGATCGTTAGGTGTGGGCGGTGAGACTGCCGAGGTTTGCAATTCCACTCCCCGGAGGTTCAGGCATGCTCGGGCTGGTAAAGACCGCACTGCACAAGCCCTACACGTTTATCGTGCTGGCGATTTTCATCTGCATCATCGGGCCGCTGGCGGCTGTACGCACCCCCACTGATGTGTTCCCTGACATTGGCATTCCGGTGGTCGCCGTGGTGTGGCAGTACACCGGCCTGGCACCGGCCGATATGGCAGGACGGGTGATTTACACCTACGAACGTTCGCTGAGTACCACCGTCAACGACATCGAACATATCGAGTCCCAGTCATTGCCCGGCATGGGCATCGTTAAAATCTTCTTTCAACCCGGTGTCGATATCCGTACGGCCAACGCGCAAGTGACCGCCGTGTCGCAAACCGTGCTCAAGCAAATGCCGCCGGGCATCACTCCCCCGCTGATCCTCAATTACAGCGCCTCCACGGTGCCGATCCTGCAACTGGCGTTCTCCAGCCCGACACTCTCGGAAGCCAGAATCCGCGACCTGGTGCAGAACAACATTCGCCTGCCACTCAGCGCCCTGCCCGGTCTGGCCATGCCGACGCCCATGGGCGGCAAGCAGCGTCAGATCACCCTCGACCTTGACCCCCAAGCGCTGGCGGCCAAAGGCCTGTCGGCACAGGACGTGGGCACGGCACTGGCGGCGCAAAACCAGATTATTCCCGTGGGCACGGCAAAGCTCGGCACCTATGAATACACGGTGCTGCTCAACAACAGCCCCAAGGCCATCGACGAACTCAATGACTTGCCCATCAAGACCGTCAATGGCGCGCTGATCACCATCGGCCAGGTGGCCCATGTGCGTGACGGCTCGCCGCCGCAAACCAATATCGTGCGTGTCGACGGTCATCGCGCCGTGCTGATGCCAGCGTTGAAGAACGGCACTATCTCTACCCTGTCCATCGTCGACGGCATTCGCGGGATGCTGCCGCGCATCAATGAAACCTTGCCGCCCTCCCTCAAGACCTCACTGCTGGGCGACGCCTCGGTGTTCGTCAAACAATCGGTGGGCAGCGTGGCCCAGGAAGGGATCATTGCCGCCTTGCTGACCAGCGCCATGATTTTGCTGTTTCTGGGCAGTTGGCGCTCCACCCTGATCATTGCCGTGTCGATCCCGCTGGCCGTGCTGTCGGCCATTGCCCTGCTGGCCATCAGCGGCCAAACCCTGAACGTCATGACCCTGGGCGGGCTGGCGTTGGCGGTGGGGATTCTGGTGGACGATGCAACCGTGACCATCGAAAACATCAACTGGCACCTTGAGCAAGGCAAGTCGGTGCGTGATGCGATTCTCGACGGTGCCAAACAGATTGTCGGCCCGGCCTTCGTGTCGCTGCTGTGTATCTGCATCGTGTTTGTGCCGATGTTCATGTTGCAGGGCATTGCCGGATACCTGTTCCGCCCCATGGCCTTGTCGGTGATTTTCGCCATGGGCAGCTCGTTCATTCTGTCGCGAACCCTGGTACCCACCCTGGCAATGTTTCTGCTCAAGCCACATGTGCCGGAGCAAGGTGCCGGGCATCACCCGGAAGACGGCTACATCAACCATCACGAAGGCGATCAACACACCCGCCAACACTCGGCGCCCGTGCGCGCGCTGCTGAATTTCCAGCTCGGGTTCGAGCGCCGTTTTTCGGCCGTTCGTGACGCCTACTTCGGGGTGTTGGAGCTGGCACTGGCCCATCGCAAACGCTTTCTGGCGGGTTTCATGACCTGCGTGCTGGTCTCGTTTGCGCTGCTGCCGAGTCTGGGCCAGGACTTTTTCCCGGCCACCGATGCCGGAGCCCTGGCCCTGCACGTGCGCTTGCCGCTGGGGACCAGAATTGAAGAAAGCGCCGCCGACTTCGATCGCATCGAATCGCGCATACGGGAAATCATCCCCGCCGATCAACTGGACACCATCATCGACAATATCGGGATTCCGTTGAGTGGCATCGATATGGCCTACAGCAGCAGCGGCACTATCGGCCCACAGGACGGCGATATTCAAGTCGCCCTGAAGGCAGATCACAGCCCCACCGCCGAGTACGTGAAACGCTTGCGTGACGTCCTGCCCGAGCGCTTCCCCGGCAGCCAGTTTGCGTTTATGCCTGCCGACATCAGCACCCAGATTCTCAACTTCGGCGCCCCTGCTCCTCTGGACGTGAAAATTTCCGGGCGTGATGACGCGGCCAACCGCGCCTATGCACTGGAACTGCAACGGCGCTTGCAGCATGTGCCGGGGATTGCGGACCTGCGGATTCAGCAATCGGTGGGCTACCCGTCGCTGCAAGTCAATGTGGATCGCCAGAGGGCCAATGGCCTGGGGATTACCGAGCGTGATGTGACCAACAGTATGGTGGCCTCCCTGGCGGGCAGCTCCCAGGTAGCTCCGACCTTCTGGCTCAATCCGCAGAACGGCGTGTCTTACGGCGTGGTTGCCGCCACGCCGCAATATCGCCTGGACAGCCTGCCCGCCCTTGAAGCCTTGCCGGTAACGGGCAGCAACGGCCAGTCTCAAATCCTCGGCGGGTTGGCGACCATCAGCCGGGTCGAGAGCCCGGCCGTGGTCACCCACTACAACATCCAGCCGACGCTGGACCTGTACGCCAACATTCAGGGCCGCGATCTGGGCGCGGTGGCAGCCGATGTGCAAAAGGTGATCGATGGCGCGTCCGACCTGCGGCCCAAAGGAGCAATTGTCAGCCTGCACGGGCAGATCGACGCCCTGCATGAAGCCTTCAGTGGCCTGAGCCTGGGCTTGCTGGGTGCGGTGGTGCTGATCTACCTGCTGATCGTGGTCAACTTCCAGTCGTGGGTCGATCCGTTCGTGATCATCACCGCCCTGCCCGCCGCCCTGGCCGGGATTGTGTGGATGCTCTTTCTCAGTGGCACCTCGTTATCGGTGCCCACCTTGACCGGGGCCATCTTGTGCATGGGTGTGGCCACGGCCAACTCGATTCTGGTGGTGAGCTTTTGCCGTGAACGCCTGGCCGAACATGGCGACGCCCTCAAGGCGGCACTCGAAGCGGGCTACACGCGCTTCAGACCGGTGTGCATGACCGCACTGGCGATGATGATCGGCATGCTCCCGCTGGCCTTGTCAGAAGAACAGAACGCCCCCCTCGGACGCGCCGTTATTGGCGGTCTGATGCTGGCCACCGTTGCCACCCTGCTGTTCGTGCCCGTGGTGTTCAGCCTGGTGCATGGCCGTGAAAAAAATAGCCCTGCTGCTGGAGAAACGCCCCATGTCGTCTGATCAAAAACCCTCGCGCAAGCGCTTGATGTACCTGGGTATCGGTGGCCTGACGCTGGCCGCCCTGCTGGTCGCCAATGGCCTGGCAGCACGTAGCCGCCATGAACACGCGGTGAGCCAATGGACCGAAGCGGCGGCCCTGCCGATTGTCAGCGTGTTTCAGCCCATGCCTAACGCCCACGGCGATACCCTGCGCCTGCCCGCGCACCTGGAAGCCTGGAGCAAGGCGCCCATTCATGCGCGGGTCAACGGCTACCTGAAAAGCTGGCAAACCGATATCGGCAGCAAGGTCAAAGAGGGTCAGATACTGGCCGTTATCGACAGCCCCGATCTTGATCAGCAACTGGCGCAAACCCGCGCTCACATGGTGCAGGAGCAAGCCAATGCCAGGCTCGCGGCCACCACTGATACACGCTGGCAAAACCTGCTGGCCAGTCATTCGGTGTCGCGCCAGGAGGCCGACGAAAAAAACTCCAACGCCGCCGCGGCCCACGCCAATGCCCAAGCCGCAGAAGCCGACTACGCACGCCTTTCAACGCTGGAAGCCTACAAGACCATACGCGCGCCCTTCGCCGGAACCATCACCGCGCGTCACACCGACATTGGCCAGTTGATCAAGGCCGATACCGACAGCGACACCGAGCTGTTTGACATAGCCGACACCCACCAACTGCGCCTCTATGTGCCGGTGCCACAGAACTACGCCAGCGTGATCCGCCCCGGCATGCAGGTGCAGCTCAGCGTGCCGGAGCATCCGGGGCACATGTTCAGCGCCCGCCTGATCGGCAACTCGACCTCGGTTGACCCGCGCTCGGGCACCCTCATGGCGCAGTTTGTGGCGCAAAACCCCGGCGACGCCCTGATGCCCGGGGACTACGCCGAAGCCACCCTGGCCATCCCGCCGGACACTCACGGCGTCAGCATTCCGGCCAGTGCGCTGATCTTTCGCGCCCAGGGCACCCAGGTCGCCGTGCTCGACAGCGCGCAGCATGTGCATTTGCAGAGCATCCATATCGGCCTCGACCTTGGGGAGCGGCTGGTGATCGATCAGGGCCTTGAAGCAGGTGATACCGTCATAGACAACCCACCCGATGCTTTGCGCGAAGGCGACAGGGTCAAACTGGCCGAAACAGGAGCCGACCATGCAACCAAGGCTTAAGCGCGCGGCCCTGCTGCTGGCCCTGGCGTTGCAGGGCTGCTCCCTGGCGCCCACCTACAACACCCCGACGCTGGACGTGCCCGCGCACTACCGCGAGCAAAGCAGTGACGGCCCGTGGCACAGCGCCCAACCTGCCGACCAGCTGTCACCGCAGTGGTGGCGGGTGTATCAGGATGAGCACCTGAACAGCCTGCAACAGCAGTTGCTCAAGGCCAACCCTGACCTGGCAGCGGCGCTGGCCCACTTCGATGCAGCGCAGGCTTATGCCAGCCAGTTACACGCCGGACTCTTCCCGCAAATAACAGCCAGCGGGCAACCGCTGCGCCAACGTCAATCGGACAACCGCCCCTTGCGCGGCACGACTCAACCGTCGGTCTATAACAGCAACACTGCAGGATTCGCGTTGAATTTCGACCTCGACCTGTGGGGGAAAATCCGCAATCAGGTGGTTGCTGGCGATGCCCAGGCACAAGCCTCGGCGGATGATCTGGCTGTCGCCCGTTTAAGCCTGCAGCGTCAGCTGACCAGCCTGTATGTTCAACTTGACGGACTGGACGCCCAGCGACGCATCCTGTCCAGCTCACTGGATGATTACAGCCAGGCCCTGCAACTGACCCGTACCCGATATCAGGGGCAAATAGCCTCCGAGCTGGACCTTACCCGCGCCCAGAGCCAGCTGGCCGAAGCCGAGGCCCAACTGGACGACATCCGTGCCCAGCGCAACCTGACCGAACACGCTATTGGTGAACTGATGGGCGAACCCGCCAGCAACTTCCAGCTGGCGGCCAGAGAGCAGATGCTGAACCTGCCTGATCAGCCGCGAACCCTGCCAAGTACCCTGCTGCAACGCCGCCCTGATATTGCCGCTGCGGAGCGCCGGGTGTTTGCCGCCAATGCGGCGATCGGCGTGGCAAAAGCGGCCTGGTATCCGGACTTCAGTTTGACCGGCCTGCTGGGCGGGCAAACCCAGGGCAGCGGCAATTTGCTGGCTGCCAGTAACCGTTTCTGGGCCTTGGGGCCGCTGATCAGCCTGCCTGTCTTTGACGGTGGCAGGCTCGAGGGCCAGGAGCGCCGGGCCAGGGCCGAATTTGAAGAAGCATCGGCCCACTACCGGGGGCAAGTGCTGCACGCGGTACGCGAAGTCGAAGACAACCTTGCCCAACTGCGCGACTTGCAACAGGAAAGCCTCGACGAGCAAGCCGCAGCAAATGCCGCCAAACACACCCAGGTGATTGCCACCAACAGCTATGAGGCCGGGGCGGTGAGTTATCTGGATGTGGTGACGGCACAAACGGCAGCGCTACAAGCCCAGCGCCAGGTGCAGTCGCTTCGCACCCGGCAGTTGCAGGCCAGCGTGGGATTGTTGACAGCGTTGGGGGGTGGTTGGAACGATCATTAACCCGTTATGAGCTCTGCAAATAAATCCCGGCCTGCTCCATTTCGCGAATACGGGCGTAATCCACCTCGATCTGGTTGAGGTCGGGATGAACCAGATACACAGTACCCGGCTGGCTGAACACATCCTTTGTACTCGCAATGTGCTGTCCATTAACGACGTAGAAAACCACCTCGTAAAACGACGCCAGTCCGGACAACTTTTCCATAAATGCTTCGTTGGTAAACAGGCCTTCTGAACGATTGATCAGGCTGACATTGTAGGTGTGCTTGAACCGTACATAGTCAGTGCCACACATCAGCAGCCGTTCAAATTCAAGGGGACGGGTGATCGACAGCGCGAACGCATTGATCTGCCCCATGCGGGTGGTTTGTGCACTGACTCCAGTTCTGAGGATCCCGTCTGTACGGGCGGCAATTTCAACCAGTTTCGGTCCTTCTGAGGTGTACATGACTTCAGCATGACTGGGCCCATTGAGAATACCGAGGCTCGTCACTACCTTGCGGGTGTAGGCCACGAGCTCTGCATAGGGCGCTACCGTGGCGTCGAGCAGTTGGTCGATGTCATACACAATGCTGCCGGTCTCCAGCACCCGTTTGGTGTACCTCACCACCTCAGTGATTAACTGATGCCCGCCTTGGGACACCATATTGATCACATACTCGGTGCCCGCCAGGTACTCCTGAAACAATACTTGGCTGTTCTCGATATTGAGCTTGTTGCGCGTGCCCAGCAGTTGGGTGAATGCACGTTCGCAAGCGGCGAGGTCATGGCAAATAAAAACCCCGTCCGCCCCTGCGCTCTCAAGGGGCTTGATCACGACCGGGAACGTGCCCCGAGCCTGAACCCAGTCTCTTCCCGCATTCCATGTATCAACCGCACACTGGGCTGGAGCGGGCAAACCAGCATCGGTAATGCACTGGATCATCTGAAACTTGTTTCTGCGCGCCAGGCTCCTGGAAAAGTCATTGGTGTATTCAAGCCCCAACTGCTCATTCAACTGGTCGGCCAGCAGCACCCCGCTTTCAGCCCCCGCGACAATGTAATCGGGGGCAAAATCCTTTATCGCCAACAGTGTGGAGCCATTGTCCGCGTGAGTCATGAACGCATGGTAAATACCAAACTCAAAACCTGCATAGTAATAATCATCAATGGTAGAGCTGGACGCCATATGGAATAAAAGACAACCCTGCGCATGGAGTTCTCTGGCCAGCAATTTACCCGAAGAAAAACCGTCAACCACAACGACCCTGATCATTTCAGACCTCGATTGTTTGCCTGTCGATTGAACAGCGTCAGCGAAGCCAAGAGCGTCACGATAATCCCAACCGCTGCAATGCTAGGCATCGAAAATGAAACGCGCGCATCCATAAATTGAAGCAGCAGGGTAAAAACCGGCAACGTCAGCAACACAAACGCCACATTGATTGCGCTGAGATGAAAGATGGTTTTTTGAATCAGATAGATGGGCAAAAGGTGACCGACAACGACCAGCACCAACATAGGCAACACCCACTCTACGGTGAGGCTGTACGACACATCACTTAACGTAACAAATAGACTGCAGATCACAACTATCAACACGTTCCTGACCGCCAGGATTTCGTAAACCTGCCAATGGTGCTTAAATAATTTTTTGGACACAATCGTATAAAGCACCGTGCCCAATGCACACAATACGACACTGATAATACCGATAACTCTTTGCTCGACTGACATGGATGAAATACCACTTTCCCCGAGAAATGAGTTGAAAAGCATGATAGCGACCGACAACAATACAAGGATGGCGATAATTATTTCTACACTACGAGCCCTGCCCATGCCTTTTATAAATGAAGAAACAATCAAGGTTAATGCCGGCCCACACGCCACTGATGCAACCCCAACGACTGCCGGCTCCAGAAAGCGTAATGCATAAAACAGGCCTCCCCAATTCAACAGCACCGAGATGTTTGCCACTACGATTAATGGCCAATGCTGTTGACACTTGATTAATAACGAGTGCCTGCCCCGCCACAGGCTACACCCAAGAAACACCAGCATGGATGAGACAAAGCAATATAAAATCACCACCAGAGTATCGAGAGTTTGCGTCACAAAGGCGACGTACACATCAAACGCAGCACTGATAAAACAGAATAACAACCCGAGCAGCACACCTGTTTTTATTGGATGCATAACCAATACCACTATGATAACTGGTTAACCGATATCAACCCAACACATTGACTCGATTTTCCATCAATGTGATCTTCATCAGTGTTTTAACTGTAATACCGGTCTTATCGAGCACATGACGACACCCCATATTTTGAACCTTTTCCACCGCACAAACTACGTCAACAACTTCAGCACCACTTTTCCTTACAGCATTTACCAGTGAAATGACGGCACCACCCGTACTTAGCGTATCATCAACAATAGCTACCTTATCGCCAGGCTCAATACCATTGAGATAGAGTTTTCCTTCATAATATTCGGAGCGAATATCCACACAGACATCATTCACTTCGTCAAGGCTGTATGAGTACCATCGCGCCATTGCCAAGGGAATACCCGTCAAAATGGATATCGCCGTTGCCAGCGGAGCACCTTTGTCCTCTTCCGTTACGATTTTATCGACACTCAGATCCATCAGCCTTATCACAGCATGAGCAACGTCCAAAAGTACCTTTGGACGCAAGGCGGGCAATTGATCCGTGAATTCATTTACCGTTATCAAAATACCCTTCGCACTCACAACTTTGGCGTTTTCGTATACTTCTTTAAGGAGCATCATTTTATCTCCACGTACTCAGGATACACTCCACCCCAACGACTTTTGTACTTCCAGGCATTATCAAAAAAAACAGTAACTATGTTTTTACCCTGATTTAATTGCGCAAGATGCTCGCACACTATCAGATTGGCTCCACAGGTGGGACCAATATCAAACTCATCTTCGACTACAAACGCTTTCATCCTATCCCAAGCAGCATCGCCTGCAACTACCACTACATCATCAATTAATTCAGTCACCGTATTGATGGACACCTCCCCTGCACCCAACCCCATTAAATTATGAGGACAGTGCTCGAATTCCAACCCTCGCCTGGCGGAATACAACGGTGCAGAACTGTCAACCTCAATGCCGACAGTCTTGATCATTGGGTAATCCCGCTTCAACACCTCAGCAATACCACAAAACGTCCCGCCCGTGCCGATTGAACAAATAAAATAATCGGGCGTCATAGAGACTCTATTCAAGGCACTGACAATTTCTTCACCACAGGCATGCCAAGCAAATTTGTTTAGCAACGTACTGGATTGATCTAGAAAGAACATATGCCCGTCAGAATGACGCTGGACATACTCCCGAGCAGCATCGGCAGCTCCGATTAAAAAAGTTTCTTTCGGCGTTTCAATAAAGCTTGCGCCATAAGCATGTATTTGATCCTTACGCTCCTGCGTCATCCCTTCAGGCATGAATATTTTAACCTTATACCCTTTCTCCCTACCTATCCAGGCAAGTGCGGCACCACCGTTCCCAGTGGAGCAATCAACAAGGGTCATACCTTTATGAATAGCCCCTTCACCTTCCAACACCGTGACAATATTTAAGTACGTCCTGTCCTTATGACTACCTGAGGGATTCATATGTTCACACTTGGCAAACAAGCGACCTCCGTTTAAGGCAAGCTTCGTTAGCTCCACCAGCGGTGTATTACCGATACTGGCCAAATTCATTTCAACCTCCGAGCACCTAGCAGAAGATCGATATAGAACATTCAAACCACAACCAATCATTACAATCAGCGCACCAAAACCTACCCCAGCACAATAATTAATACAATAATAAATATATAGAAACGCCCTACACCAGACTACACACCTAGCCTTAAGACACACTTAAATCACTGTTCAGACGAAATATTTAATCAAGAACATTTAGTTTAATTTTAAACACAGGAAACAATCCGTAAAACTTATTCATCAGCAATCAAAGTATTAATAGAGTGTTGGGCATAAATCGCCTCCTATCACTGAGTCGCCTCTAAGGAAGGTCTGAAGTAGTCAGCGATTTTTGATGCCCTCCTTGGTTGAGGTTCAAAAAACGCTGGCTTGGTCAGAAATCAGACCTTTCCTGTTCTTAACTCATCGTTTCACCCTTGAACAACGCCTTTTCAAGGCGCTTTTCCCGCATTACAGGCGCACCTCTCCCGCAGCCAGCAGCCGTTTTCGCATCATCCACAGGTTCGACAGGGCAAATAGCGTGGCCTGTTGCGCGGTGTTTTTCATCAGGCCGCGAAAGCGCACTTTCGTATAGCCAAACTGACGCTTGATGACCCGAAACGGATGTTCAACCTTGGCGCGTACTTGGGCCTTGGCGTATTCGATCTTGCGCCGCAGACTACCGATCAAACTCTGTTTTCCGTGCTTTTTGTAGCTGCTGGGCCGCGCCGCAATCGACCAGATCATCTTGCGATTCTGATGCTCAGGACGCTTGTCCACGCCGGTGTAACCGGCATCGCCAGACACGTAAGACTCCTCGCCATGCAGCAACTGATCGACCTGCGTCACGTCCGCCACATTGGCCGCCGTGCCCACCAGGCTATGCACTAAGCCGGATTCGGCATCAACGCCGATATGCGCTTTCATCCCGAAGAAATACTGATTTCCTTTCTTCGTCTGGTGCATTTCGGGATCGCGCTTACCGTCCTTGTTCTTGGTCGAACTTGGCGCATGAATGATCGTCGCATCGACCACCGTACCTTGGCGCAGCATCAAACCACGGTCGCCCAGATAGCCGTTGATGACCTGCAAAATCCCGCCGGCCAGCTCATGTTTTTCCAACAGACGTCGGAAGTTAAGGATCGTGGTTTCGTCAGGAATCCGATCCAGATGCAGCCCCGAAAACTGGCGCAAAATCGTCGTCTCGTAAAGTGCTTCTTCCATCGCCGGATCGCTGTAGCCGAACCAGTTCTGCATCAGATGAACCCGCAGCATGGCCATCAACGGATACGCCGGACGACCACCGTCGCCCTTCGGATAATGCGGCTCGATCAAGGCAATCAAACCCTTCCAGGGCACGACCTGATCCATCTCGATCAGGAAACGCTCGCGGCGGGTCTGCTTACGTTTGCCGGCGTACTCGGCATCGGCGAAGGACATCTGTTTCATCGGGGCTCAGCCGTTCAGTTCGTGTGAGGCGTGTATTTCACCAGAGATGGAAGTCTTTTTCAGAGTTTCCCTAAGGAAGGTCTGAAGTAGTCAGCGATTTTTGATGCCCTCCTTGGTTGAGGTTCAAAAAACGCTGGCTTGGTCAGAAATCAGACCTTTCCTGTTCTTAACTCATCGTTTCACCCTTGAACAACGCCTTTTCAAGGCGCTTTTCCCGCATTACAGGCGCACCTCTCCCGCAGCCAGCAGCCGTTTTCGCATCATCCACAGGTTCGACAGGGCAAATAGCGTGGCCTGTTGCGCGGTGTTTTTCATCAGGCCGCGAAAGCGCACTTTCGTATAGCCAAACTGACGCTTGATGACCCGAAACGGATGTTCAACCTTGGCGCGTACTTGGGCCTTGGCGTATTCGATCTTGCGCCGCAGACTACCGATCAAACTCTGTTTTCCGTGCTTTTTGTAGCTGCTGGGCCGCGCCGCAATCGACCAGATCATCTTGCGATTCTGATGCTCAGGACGCTTGTCCACGCCGGTGTAACCGGCATCGCCAGACACGTAAGACTCCTCGCCATGCAGCAACTGATCGACCTGCGTCACGTCCGCCACATTGGCCGCCGTGCCCACCAGGCTATGCACTAAGCCGGATTCGGCATCAACGCCGATATGCGCTTTCATCCCGAAGAAATACTGATTTCCTTTCTTCGTCTGGTGCATTTCGGGATCGCGCTTACCGTCCTTGTTCTTGGTCGAACTTGGCGCATGAATGATCGTCGCATCGACCACCGTACCTTGGCGCAGCATCAAACCACGGTCGCCCAGATAGCCGTTGATGACCTGCAAAATCCCGCCGGCCAGCTCATGTTTTTCCAACAGACGTCGGAAGTTAAGGATCGTGGTTTCGTCAGGAATCCGATCCAGATGCAGCCCCGAAAACTGGCGCAAAATCGTCGTCTCGTAAAGTGCTTCTTCCATCGCCGGATCGCTGTAGCCGAACCAGTTCTGCATCAGATGAACCCGCAGCATGGCCATCAACGGATACGCCGGACGACCACCGTCGCCCTTCGGATAATGCGGCTCGATCAAGGCAATCAAACCCTTCCAGGGCACGACCTGATCCATCTCGATCAGGAAACGCTCGCGGCGGGTCTGCTTACGTTTGCCGGCGTACTCGGCATCGGCGAAGGACATCTGTTTCATCGGGGCTCAGCCGTTCAGTTCGTGTGAGGCGTGTATTTCACCAGAGATGGAAGTCTTTTTCAGAGTTTCCCTAACAGAAACTGCCGAGCACACCCAAACAGTTGCCCTCAACCGGGTGATTGGGATCAGTCATCACCAAACCTGTAACCGCTGCCGCAGGGCCTTCGCTTTTGGTCAAGGAGAAGGGTTCTGCGCAACCCGTCGCAGCCTCGCTACGCTCCTGAGCGGCTACACAAGATGGCGCAGTAGATGCGCACCAAACAGGTCGGCCGCCTCGGCGGGATTTTGATCTACCCGCCCCTCGGGAGGCCGAGAGGAGGTGCTGCGTAGTGGGTCGACCGGCATGGATGCCGGGAGAGCCGTGTTGGGCCATGGATGGCCCGTCACGGCGGGCCCACGGAGCGGGGCCGGAACGAGGGAACCTGAGCGCAGCGAGGGCCGTACGCCAGGGCAAGGCCTTTTTGGTTCCTTTTGTGGCTGTTTGACAAATCGGCATAGGGGACGGCCATCTGGCCGCGCCCCTGCCACACCACCCGGCATGCGGGTCCGCACCGGGCGGTTCGAGAAGTTGAGGTCAGCAGAGTCGAGGTAGACCCAACCGGTCGGACCACGCCACCGTAAGCACTCCATGGATCAGACCGACACTGTTGTGCCAGAACCTGTGGCTGTTGCTGGCTATCGCCGCTGCCAAGTCAGGTCCTGCTCCAAGTTTGCGTAGCTCACGGTACGTCCTCCTTCCGGTTCTCCATTGTTTGAGCTGGATAGCCCTGAGTCGTCGGCGGATCCATTCATCGAACCGGTGCCAGAGGCGAGGCGTTTGCGATAAACCGAAGTACGCTTTCCAACCCAGCAGGTACAGTCTCAGACCTTCCACCACCTGCGACATGCTTCGTCCTCCATTACGAGAAGTCAGCTGACGGATGCGGCTTTTGAACGCCTGTAGCGCTTTGCTTGCCACCCAGCGTTTGACCTCGCCTTGAGCAGACAGCCAAAAGCCGTAGCCCAGAAACTTGCGGCCAAACGCACTGGCAATCGCACTCTTGCTCTCGTTCACTTGCAGTCTAAGTCGATCATAAAGGCGACGGAGCACTGCCATTACCCGTTGACCGGCCTTCAGGCTGCGTACGTAAACGTTCGCATCGTCCGCGTACCTGACGAAGCAATGGCCTCGTCGCTCCAGCTCCTTGTCCACCTCGTCCAGCAATACATTGGCCAGTAATGGTGAGAGTGGGCCGCCTTGCGGCGTCCCTCGTTTACTGGCTACCACTATGCCGTCGATCAACGTCCCGCTGTTCAGGTAGGCCCGGACCAGACGCAGAACGCCTCGGTCGGTTACCCTTCTGCTCAGTCGAGCGATCAACAGGTCATGATCAACGCGATCAAAGAACTGCTCCAGATCAACGTCCACCACAGTGTCCCGCCCCGAATCAATATATTGCTGCGCTGCCAATACCGCTTGATGAGCGCTGCGACCGGGACGAAAACCATAGCTATGATCACTGAATACCGGGTCCAACAGAGGCTGCAAAACTTGTAATAGCGCCTGTTGAATCAATCTGTCCGTCACCGTTGGGATGCCCAGCTTGCGCTCGCCTCCGTCGGGTTTGGGAATCAGAACTCTACGCACCGGACTTGGCCGGTACGTTCCCGCCAGCAACTGCGCCCGTATCACGGGCCAGGCCGTTAACAGATGCTCGACCGTCTCATCGATCCCAAGACCGTCGACGCCCGCAGCACCTTTATTTGACCGGACTCGCTTGAGCGCTAATTGCAGGTTTTCTCTGGTCAGGGCTTCTTGCAGAAGTCCTGACCCCATGTGGTTCGGGTCATGACGCGGACCGCCGGCTTCATCGCTGGACGCTTCGCGTCGGGTTTCACCCGTCGCAGCTCCGTCCCGCCCCGGTTTCCCGGGCATCTGATGCAAGGCCTGCTGTATCGCCATGGTGAACCTCACTCCTTCTCGTTTGGCCCTTCACTGCAACGCAGCTACTACGGCCTCTGCTGACTTCTCGCTCCGGCTTGCGCCGTCGCCCTTTCAGGCATGAGGCGAGATCTCCCCAGGTAAGAACGCCATCCTTCACCGCACAACCGCCGCATTTACATCCCCGGTGCTTTGGCCACAAGAGCTTCGCAGTCACTTGCCTGCTCGCCCTGACCAGAGATGCCTCAGATGCGGTTTGTGTACCTCGGCTCGCGGTTTATGCTCCACGCTTCCTTCCCACACTTGGTCACCCTCATGCAGTTGCGCTTCGCTTCATTCGCTGTGGCCAGCTCAAGAGAGGACTTTCACCTCTAGGATGGCGCCCATGCTGGGCGCACAAGGGCCTCGCCGTAAGGGCGAAACCATCATTTCAGTTAACCGCGAATGCCGGATATGTACCCCGTGTGCCAGTTGTTTTGCGATGCCCCACACCTATGCCGAGTACATATCCATTCGATGTGTCACGACTTTCTACGGGGTTCGCCCTTACGGCGAAGCACTTGTTCCAGACGCGAAAATGCACCCAAAAAGGCTTGCCCCTCGAAGATTGCGCACCGAGGCGGCCGACCGGCCTGGTGGGTGCTACTCGCGATCCGTAGCAGCTGACGACGAAACCAAGCCGCTGCGACAAGGGCCGCAGGGCCTTCTCTTTTGGTCAAGGAAAAGGGTTGCTGCGCAACCCGTCGCAGCCTCGCTACGCTCCTCAGCGACTACAAAAAACTATTTGTTCGAAGCCGCCAACATGGCTTTAAGCAGGACCGCGCACCCCGCTGCCAGATCCCCGGGGTCGGCGTTTTCGATTTCGTTGTGGCTGATGCCACCTTCGCATGGCACAAAAATCATGCCCGCTGGCCCAAGTTCGGCAAGGAATATGGCGTCATGCCCTGCCCCACTGACAATATCCATGTTGGACAAGCCCAGTTCGTTGGCCGCCTCACGCACGGCGTTGACGCAATCAGGGTTGAAGTACAGCGGCGGGAAATCCGCCGTAGGGGTGAGCTCGAAGCTCAGGCCATGTTGCTGGCACGTGGCTTCAATCACCCCGCGAACCTGTTCAATCATCGAGTCCAGTCGCTCAGGCAGCAGATGCCTGAAGTCCAGGGTCATGCGCACTTCTCCGGGGATCACGTTTCGCGATCCCGGGTATGCCTGCAGGCAGCCTACCGTGCCGCAGGCGTGGGGTTGATGGCCAAGAGCGGCGTGATTGACCGCTGCAACCACGGCAGCCGCACCGACCAGTGCGTCTTTACGCAAGTGCATGGGGGTCGGCCCGGCGTGGGCCTCGACGCCGCGCAGGTTGAGGTCGAACCATTTCTGCCCCAGGGCGCCCAGCACTACACCAATGGTTTTGCGCTCGTCCTCAAGAATCGGACCCTGCTCGATATGGGCTTCGAAGTAAGCCCCCACCGGATGACCGCTGACTTTGCGGCTGCCCGCATAACCAATGGCAGTCAAGGCTTCGCCGACGGTCACTCCCTGGGCATCGGTTTTGGCCAGGGTTTCTTCAAGGGTGAATTTCTCTGCAAAGACCCCCGAACCCATCATGCACGGCGCAAAACGCGAGCCTTCTTCGTTGGTCCAGACCACGACCTCCAAGGGGGCCTGGGTCTGGATATTGAGGTCGTTGAGCGTTCGCATCACTTCTACCCCGGCAAGTACGCCGAAGCAGCCGTCGAACTTGCCACCCGTGGGTTGGGTGTCGATATGGCTGCCGGTCATCACGGGCGGCAAGTCGGGATTGAGGCCGGGGCGGCGGGCAAAAATATTGCCCACCCCATCCACGCTGACGGTGCAGCCCGCGTCTTCGCACCAGCGAACGAACAGGTCACGTGCCTGACGGTCCAGGTCAGTCAGGGCCAGGCGACACACGCCGCCTTTTACCGTAGCGCCAAGCTGTGCCATTTCCATCAGCGAAGCCCACAGGCGGTCGCCGTTGATCGATTGCAAGGGTTGCTGCTGAAGGTCGTGCGATGCGTTCATGGTGTTTTCCCCAGGCAGTTTTATAAGAGTCGTTTTTAAACCGTGCCTTTGACGGTCTCTGTTTGCTGGCTGCCCAAGCGATGCAGCCCGTAATAAATGCCGGCGCCGAGCAATGACCCGGTGAACCAGCCAAAGTCGTAGAACCAGCTGAAGGCGCTGCTACCCAACGACAGCAAGGTCAGCACCACCGGCACGCCAAACGCGATAAAGCCGTTCCAGTGCCACGCCGGGTACACCCCGTCCTGGTAAAGCCCTGCAAGATCGAGTTTTTGCCGACGGATAATGAAATAGTCGACCACCATGATCCCGGCAATCGGCCCCAGCAGGCTGGAGTAGCCCAGCAGCCAGTTGGAGTACACGGTTTCCAGGCTCACATCCGACACCAGCAAACCCAGTTTTTTGAGCAGTTCGTGGGCCATCAGCGCAAGCCCCACGAGGCCGGTCAGCATCACCGCCTTGGTGCGGTTGATCAGCTTGGGCGCTATGTTCTGGAAGTCATTGGTAGGCGACACGATGTTGGCGGCGGTATTGGTCGACAGGGTTGCGATGATGATCAGCGCCATCGCCAGCGCCACCCAGCCCGGGCTTTGAATATGACCGATCAGGCTGACCGGATCGGACACCGTGACACCCACCAGTTTTTCCGACGCGGCGGTCATCACCACACCCAGGGCCGCAAACAGGAACATGGTCAGCGGCAGGCCAAAAATCTGCCCCTGTATCTGGTCCTTCTGGCTTTTTGCGTAGCGGCTGAAGTCAGGAATGTTCAGGGACAAGGTGGCCCAGAATCCGACCATCGCGGTCAAACCGGCAAAGAAGTAGCCATACACGCTGGCGCCTTCGGGACGCTTGGGTGGCTGGGCCAGCAGTTCGGTCATCGACACATTGGGCAATGCCCACACCAGGAGGCCCAGGCCGACCAGTACCAGCAAGGGAGCAGACAGGGTTTCAAGCCATTTGATCGACTCGGCACCGCGCAATACCACCCACAGGTTCAGTGCCCAGAACACCATAAAGCCGATGACTTCTCCGGTGCCGCCCAGGCTTTTCCAGCCCTCGAACACAGAGCCCAGAAACAGGTGAATCGCCAGGCCGCCAAACAGCGTCTGGATACCGAACCAGCCGCAGGCCACCAGGGCACGGATCAGGCAGGGGACGTTTGAGCCGATGATGCCGAAGGAAGACCGCAGTAAAACAGGAAAGGGAATGCCGTACTTGGTGCCCGCAAACGCGTTGAGGGTCAGCGGGATCAGCACCACGATATTGGCCAGCAAAATCGCCAGCAGCGCCTCGCCGACCGAAAGTCCGAAGTAGGCGGTCAGTACCCCGCCCAAGGTGTAAGTGGGTACACAAATGGACATACCGACCCACAAGGCCGTGATATGCCATTTGTTCCAGGTGCGTTCGTGAACTTTGGTGGGGGCAATATCGTGGTTGTACCGGGGGCTATCGAGGACCTCAGGACCAGCGTCCAATTCGTACAAACCGTTACGTTCGGTGACTCGGGATCTGCTCGGTTGCATATTCGATCACTCTCTTGTTGTGGTGCTCTTGGTTGCGCTTTGAGGCCCTGCGTTTAGACGCAGAGCGGCTCCCTTGCCTGGACACTGCTGTATGGATCGGCCCGTCCGGTTGTGGCAGCGACAATCAAGAACTGTGCCGTGTTACTTGCCTCGCCCCCGCACACTGGCTGTTACTACTTGCAACGCCCTGGTTTAAAGCTGTTTTAAATAACGAACCGAATGACTCTCATTCCTATTGGGGGCGTTCACCGCTCACTTACTGTTTTTTGATATAGCAAAACGAAACAACACGGTGCACGCTTATTTATTTTTATTGCGTTACCTCCTCTCCCCTACAGGCTCAAGCGCCTGATTTAGCATAAGAAACTTCGCCTATATTTGAATCCTGTCAAGTGCGTCAAAATGGTGAGGCCGTGCCACATTTTGGTGATGTTTAAATAATTTATATATAAATCAATTAGTTACACTAATAACAACTCAACAAAAATAAAGTTTGATCATTTTTCAACAACCCTCTAGATTTCATTCCTGACACCAGTGACAGGAACCAACCTGTGCGCTAACTTTAATAACAACATTTAGAACCGGTTATAGCCGGTCAGCCTGCGAGGAACTCGGTATGTCACTGTTAATCCGTGGCGCTACGCTTGTGACCCATGATGAAAGTTATTGTGCTGATGTTTATTGTGCGGACGGTCTGGTCCGAGCGATTGGTACTGATCTTGATGTTCCGCCCGGCTGCGAAGTTCTCGATGGCAGCGGTCAATATTTAATACCCGGCGGAATTGATCCGCACACTCATATGCAACTCCCCTTTATGGGCACCGTGGCCAGCGAAGACTTTTTCAGTGGTACGGCCGCCGGTTTGGCGGGTGGCACAACTTCCATTATCGATTTCGTCATTCCCAATCCTCAGCAGTCCTTGCTGGAGGCTTTTCATCAATGGCGCGGCTGGGCCGAGAAGTCGGCGTCGGACTATGGTTTTCATGTCGCCATCACCTGGTGGAGCGAACAGGTCCGAGAGGAAATGGCCGAGTTGGTCAGCCAGCATGGCATCAACAGCTTCAAACACTTCATGGCTTACAAAAACGCGATCATGGCCGCTGATGACACCCTGGTGGCGAGTTTCGAGCGCTGCCTGGAACTGGGCGCTGTACCCACAGTGCATGCCGAAAACGGCGAACTGGTGTACCACCTGCAACGCAAGCTCATGGCCCAGGGCATGACGGGGCCGGAAGCTCATCCGCTTTCACGCCCTTCCCAGGTTGAGGGCGAGGCTGCAAGCCGGGCAATCCGCATCGCCCAGACCATTGGCACACCGTTGTATCTGGTGCATGTGTCGACCCGTGAAGCACTGGATGAAATCACCTACGCCCGCAGTCAGGGGCAGCCGGTGTATGGCGAAGTGCTGGCCGGTCACCTGCTGCTCGATGACAGCGTGTATCAACATCCGGACTGGCAAACAGCCGCCGGTTACGTGATGAGCCCGCCCTTCCGTCCGCGCGGGCATCAGGAGGCGCTCTGGCATGGTCTGCAGTCGGGCAATCTGCACACCACAGCCACTGACCATTGCTGCTTCTGTGCCGAGCAAAAAGCCGCCGGGCGCGACGATTTCAGCAAGATCCCCAACGGAACCGCAGGCATCGAAGACCGCATGGCAGTGCTCTGGGATGAGGGCGTGAATACGGGACGCCTGTCGATGCAGGAGTTCGTCGCACTGACCTCTACCAACACTGCCAAAATATTCAATCTGTACCCGCGCAAAGGCACGATCCGGGTCGGCGCCGATGCCGATCTGGTGCTATGGGACCCGACAGGGACACGCACCATCAGCGCCAAGACCCACCATCAAAAAGTCGATTTCAATATTTTTGAAGGCAAGACCGTGCGTGGTGTCCCCAGCCACACCATCAGCCAGGGCCGTGTGGTGTGGGCCGATGGCGATCTGCGGGCAGAACGCGGTGCAGGCCGTTATATCGAACGCCCGGCCTATCCAGCCGTGTTCGATTTGCTGAAAAAGCGCGCTGAGCATCAACAGCCCGTGGCCGTTAAACGCTGAGTTGCAAACCACTGCCCGACAGAGGCAGGACGCCCCCCACAACCGTGAGGCAATCACCGTGATCAAGTCCCTGAATCATTTACCGCACCCCCATGAAAATGCGCAGGTGCTGGCGAGTCACTTTACCGATCTGGCGCCCCCCCTGAGTGCCCGCCAAGCCATACTGGAGAGCTCGCGCTGCCTGTATTGCTACGACGCACCCTGTGTCAATGCGTGCCCCAGCGACATCGATATCCCGTCGTTTATTCGCAACATCCAGCAGGAAAACGTCCAGGGTGCTGCGCAGAAGATTCTCTCGGCCAACATCCTCGGCGGCAGTTGTGCCCGGGTTTGCCCTACCGAGGTGCTGTGCCAGCAAGCCTGCGTGCGCAATAACAGCCAGGAATGCGCCCCGGTGCTGATCGGTTTGTTACAGCGTTATGCGGTCGACAACGGGCAGTTCAGCGAGCACCCCTTCACGCGGGCTGCACCCACGGGCAAGCGCATCGCCGTGGTCGGTGCAGGCCCAGCCGGTCTGGCCTGCGCCCATCGCCTGGCGCTGCACGGCCATGAGGTGGTGATTTTCGAAGCTCGGGAAAAATCCGGCGGGCTCAATGAGTACGGGATTGCCAAGTACAAACTGGTGGATGACTTCGCCCAGCGCGAAGTGGAATTCGTCTTGCAGATCGGCGGCATCGAGGTGCGCCACGGTCAGCGCCTGGGCGACAACCTGACCTTGAGCGAACTGCATCAGCAATTTGATTCGGTGTTTCTGGGGTTGGGCCTGGCCGCCAGCCGGTTGCTCGGCCTGCCCAACGAAGATGCACCTGGACTGCTGGCCGCCACTGACTACATCCGCGAGCTGCGCCAAAGCGATGACCTGACCCAACTCCCCCTGGCCGAACGTTGCATTGTGCTGGGCGCGGGCAATACCGCGATCGACATGGCCGTGCAGATGGCCCGCCTGGGTGCCCGCGAGGTCAGTCTGGTGTATCGCCGGGGGCTCGAAGACATGGGCGCCACCGGGCACGAACAGGACATTGCCAAGGCCAATCAAGTGCGACTGATGACCTGGGCCCAACCACAAGAGGTGTTGCTGGATGAGCAGGGCCGCGTACGCGGTATGCGCCTTGCCCGCACCCGCCTCGAGGAAGGGCGCCTGGTGAGTACCGGTGAAAGCTTCGAACTGGCGGCTGACGCGGTGTTCAAGGCTATCGGCCAGACCTTTGATGATGGGGCCCTGGGCGATCCCCTGGCGCAGAAGCTTAAACGGGTGGGCGACCGGATTGAGGTGGACGAGCACCTGCGCACCAGCATTCCCGGAGTCTATGCCGGGGGCGATTGCACCTCCCTGGGGCAGGACCTGACCGTACAGGCCGTGCAACACGGCAAGCTGGCCGCAGAAGCCATGCATGCCCAACTCATGCTTGATCAGGAGGCTGCGTAAATGGCCGATCTCTCGATTGTTTTCGCCGGTATCAAAGCGCCCAACCCTTTTTGGCTGGCGTCTGCGCCACCCACCGACAAGGCCTACAACGTAGTGCGCGCCTATGAGGCCGGCTGGGGTGGGGTGGTCTGGAAAACCCTGGGGGAAGACCCGGCGGCGGTCAACGTATCGTCGCGCTACTCGGCGCATTTCGGGCCTAACCGTGAAGTCATGGGCATCAACAATATCGAGTTGATCACCGACCGCTCCCTCGAAATCAACTTGCGGGAAATCACTCAGGTCAAAAAGGACTGGCCGGACCGTGCCTTGATCGTGTCCCTGATGGTGCCCTGCGAAGAGGCGTCATGGAAGTTCATCCTGCCGCTGGTGGAAGCCACGGGGGCCGATGGTATTGAGCTGAATTTCGGCTGCCCCCACGGCATGCCGGAGCGCGGCATGGGCGCGGCGGTGGGCCAGGTTCCCGAGTACGTAGAAATGGTCACGCGCTGGTGCAAGACCTATTGCTCGCTGCCGGTCATCGTCAAGCTGACGCCCAACATTACCGACGTGCGCCTCAGCGCCCGCGCAGCCCATCGCGGTGGTGCCGATGCGGTGTCGTTGATCAACACCATCAACTCGATCACCAGCGTCGACCTGGAGCGTATGGTCGCCTTGCCGATGGTGGGCAACCAAAGCACACACGGGGGTTATTGCGGTTCGGCGGTCAAGCCGATTGCTCTGAATATGGTGGCAGAAATTGCTCGCGACCCGCTGACCAAGGGCTTGCCTATTTGTGGGATCGGCGGCATTGGCAGTTGGCGTGATGCAGCAGAGTTTATTGCTCTGGGCTGTGGGGCGGTTCAAGTCTGTACTGCGGCAATGCTCCACGGTTTTCGGATTGTGGACGAGATGAAAGATGGTTTGTCGCGCTGGATGGACAGCCAAGGCTACACAAGCCTGGACGATTTCTCTGGACGCGCTGTAGGCAATACCACCGACTGGAAGTATCTGGACATAAATTATCAGGTCATTGCCAAAATCGATCAGGACGCCTGTATCGGCTGCGGGCGCTGCCATATTGCGTGCGAAGACACCTCGCACCAGGCCATCGCCAGCTTGAAACAGCCTGACGGGACACACCGTTATGAAGTGATCGAGGATGAGTGCGTAGGCTGCAACCTGTGTCAGATCACCTGCCCGGTCGAGGCATGTATCGAGATGGTCCAGCACAACAACGGCCTGCCGTTTCTGGACTGGAACCATGACCCGCGTAACCCGTACTGCGTGGCTTCATAGTTAGCTCGTAGTCGCTGCCGAGGCACGAAGGCTGCGAGCTCTTGTCTTGCAAAAGGCTCGCAGCCTTCGTGCCTCGGCAGCGACTACGAACCAGGTGTTTCAAGGCTCCAGCCCGATCCCCCTAAGGATCACGCTGGTAACGGTCTGCAGCGCCCGCTCAAACTGAATGTCGGACAATGGCTGGTGATCGTTGATGATCATCACTTGATGGTCGAAGTCGGCGTAATGCTGGGTGGAAGCCCAGATCATGTACAGCAGGCTGGACGGTTCCACAGGCAGGATTCGCTTGTCCTGCACCCATTGACGGATTTTGGCTTCTTTCATCTTCGCCCAGTCATACAGACTGGCATCCAGCGCCAGGCCCAGAGTCGGAGCACCGTGGATCATTTCATTGGCCCAGACCTTCGAGCCATGGGGCCGTGTGCGCGAGTGGTTCATTTTGGCGCGGATATAGCTGCTGAGCACAAGCCGAGGGTCGTCGTAGGTTTCAAAACACAGCGCATCCTGCTTCCACACCTCGAGCAACCCCAGCAATACGGCACTGTAGAGCTCGGTTTTAGTACTGAAGTAGTAGTGCAGGTTTGAGCGTGGCAGCTGGACTTGCGCCGCGATGTCCGCCATTGCCGTTCCGGCAAATCCTTTTTCGGCAAAAATCTTTTCGGCCCCGAGGAGGATTTTTTCGACATTGCTACGCCGAATTTCGATCTTGTGATTGCTCATGCCTGGTGCCCTTGCCGTCGTGCTTCTTTGATGTACGCCGAATGAGCAAATATTTCCTGCACAAAGCGTCGAATAACGCCTACGGCAGCTACGCTTAGGCGAATACGCGACGCTGAACCCGTTTATTGGGCAGCGGGCAACTCGATCACATTGGTTTCAATACCGTCGAGTTTGGGCTTGAGTTTCATTTTTTCCTGGGCTTCAAGTGCTTGAGCCTCAGAAGTAAACGGCCCGATGAGGAAGTGCTGAACACCGCCATTCTCGAAAATGTAAGGAGTAAAACCGTTGTCAAGAAGCCTTCCAGTGGTGTCGGGAATTGTCGCTCTCTGGCCTTCAGTGATCTCGAGCGCCCATTGCGCAACAGGCGCCTGGACCACTGTTGCTTCAGAAGCTGCTTTAGCCCGCTGGATTTTATCGTTAGACTCCTGACCGCAAGCCGTCAAGGCCAATATTGCTGTCATCACGATGACTTTACGCACTGCGTTTCCCCTGTCTGTTTGAATGGGTAGATTTTATCACTGGGACAGCGGCCTTTGCTCTCCTTGAACAAATCCAAAACGCCCCAATTTATGGTACATGCGCAAGAATTTTCCCCTTATAGGGAATCAAACATCTGGCCATGTCGTCTGTAATGAGCGGCGCATTTATACGCACTAAGCAGTATTCTGTAGTCATGACCGAAGCCGCACCGTCTCAGAGACGGGCCTTACAAAGCCATCAAGGAGAAAAAAATGCTGATACTCACCCGTAAAGTTGGTGAAAGCATAAACATCGGTGACGATATTACGATCACTATTTTAGGTGTCAGCGGACAACAGGTCAGAATCGGCATCAACGCGCCGAAAGATGTGGCCGTTCACCGTGAAGAAATTTACCAACGTATCCAGGCTGGATTGAATGCCCCTGAAAAGAACGATCAGCCGTAAGCCTGTGAGGTTTCAGCCCTAGGCTTGAGTGTCAGGGCTGCTCAGCCAGCCCTCCTCAAATCATCCGATACGTGCGCCTGCCAAAGCATCACCCCTCTTCCCTGCAGACCTCTCTCATTGCCAAGAGATATGTCCTGTCGACTTGACCGTTTCAAGGTTAGCGACCACGCTCACTCCTCGCAGAAGGCTCACATCTGAACCACTGCGCGCCAGGGCGTTTGCGTTGTGACGCCTTGAGAAACTCCTCCTCAATTCAGCCCGTCACCGGGCTGGACCTGTACCGTCAAGGAATGAAAGACATGTCCGATTTAATCGTAGTGGGATTTTCAGACACCGAAAAAGCAGATCGCGCCCTCACCAAGATGGTCTCGCTGAGTAAAGAGCACCTGGTAGAGCTGGAAGATGCGGTCATTGTTGTGCGCAATGCCGAAGGCAAAATCCACATCAAGCAAAGCGTGAACCTGACAGCCATTGGGGCGACATCCGGCCTGGTCACCGGCGGCCTGTGGGGCGCATTGGTAGGTCTGCTGTTTCTAAACCCGCTGGCAGGCTTTGCCATCGGTGGCGCGCTGGGCGCTGGCACCGGTGCCCTCTCGGGCTCGCTGAGCGATTACGGGATTGATGACGATTTTATCAAGTCGCTGAGCGAAACGATCCCCAACGATTCCTCGGCCCTGTTCGTCCTGCTGCGCAAGTTCCAGCCTGAAAAAGTCCTGAAGGAACTGGAAGACTCGGACTTCAAGGGCAAGGTATTGCGCACTTCCCTGTCTCCTGAACAAGAGCAGAAGTTGCAGGACGCACTGTCCAAAACCACTTCCGGCGCCACTTTGACCAAAACGATTTAAACCTGCACCGCCCCATTCGACCGCGTTGCGCGGTCGAATGCTTGCCCCTCAGTTCAAGCGCACTGCGGTGCCAGTGGCAAACACCACCAGCATCCCGCCTCGACCTGACGGCATGCTGATTTCAAAATCCAGTCCCACAATGGCATCGGCCCCCATGGCTCTTGCCCTGTCACGGATTTCATCCGTGACCTCTGCCCGCGCTTCCTTCAGGGCTCGCTCCAGCGTCTGAGAGCGCCCGCCAAAAAAGTCGCGCACACCGGTAAAAAAATCTCGCACCACGTTGATCCCGTGAACCGACTCGGCGCTGACAACGCCCACGTATTCCGTAATTTTTCGGCCATCAATGCTATGAGTGGTGGTAATAATCATCAGCCCGCCCTTTTCCTTTTCTGTTTCAGTGACTTGAAAGGTTACCTTATCGCTGTCCCGATCACTGCTGCTACTGTAGCCAGGGTGAACGGCAGGCTCTTCTAAATACATGACCAAAGGCTACTATGCTTAAAGCAGATGAATCTAAAGACGTAAGAGTTGGGACGCCTCGCTCGGCAAATCTGCACTGCTGACATGAACTCAATGGCTGCGCCAAGCAACTTTTCGACCCCGCTCAAGGAAGCCCGCAATGGTCCAAAGACAAGTCATCAACGCTTCAGTCAGCCCTAAGGGCAGCCTGGAAACACTCTCTCAACGCGAAGTACAACAGCTGAGCGAAGTTGGCTCAGGCACCAGCTACACGCTGTTTCGCCAGTGCGTTCTGGCTATTCTGAACACCGGCGCTCACGTCGATAACGCAAAAACCATCCTTGAAGCCTACCTGGACTTCGAGGTTCGAATTCATCAGCAAGACCGTGGCGTGCGCCTTGAACTGTTAAACGCTCCCGCCGATGCGTTCGTCGATGGCGAAATGATCGCCAGTACACGTGAAATGCTGTTCAGCGCCCTGCGCGATATCGTCTATACCCAGAGCGGCCTCGACAGCCCGCGTATCGACCTGAGCAGTTCGGCCGGCATCACCGATTACGTGTTCCACCTGCTGCGCAACGCCCGCACGCTGCGTCCGGGCGTCGAGCCAAAAATCGTGGTGTGCTGGGGTGGTCACTCGATCAACACCGAAGAGTACAAGTACACCAAGAAGGTGGGCCACGAACTGGGGCTGCGCAGCCTGGATATCTGTACCGGCTGCGGTCCCGGCGTGATGAAGGGCCCGATGAAGGGCGCCACTATTTCCCACGCCAAACAACGCCTGACCGGTGGCCGTTATTTGGGGCTTACCGAGCCGGGCATCATTGCAGCCGAAGCGCCGAACCCTATCGTCAACGAACTGGTGATCCTGCCGGATATCGAAAAGCGTCTTGAAGCCTTTGTCCGTGTTGGCCACGGCGTGATCATTTTCCCGGGCGGAGCCGGGACCGCCGAAGAGTTCCTGTACCTGCTCGGGATTCTGATGCACCCGGAAAACAGCGATGTGCCGTTCCCGGTGATTTTGACCGGCCCCAAAGAAGCCGCACCCTACCTGCAGCAACTCCATGAGTTTGTCGGGGCTACCCTGGGTGAAGAAGCCCAAGAGCACTACCAGATCATCATCGACAACCCGGCCGAAGTTGCGCGGCAAATGACTGCCGGGCTCAAGGCAGTGAAGCAGTTCCGTCGCGAGCGCAATGACGCATTCCACTTCAACTGGCTACTGAAAATCGATGAAGGATTTCAGCGTCCGTTCGACCCGACCCACGCCAACATGGCCAGCCTGCAACTGCGCCGCGACATGCCGCCCCACGAACTGGCAATCAATCTGCGCCAGGCTTTTTCCGGGATTGTGTCGGGTAACGTAAAAGAGAAAGGTATCCACCTGATCGAGCAGTATGGCCCGTACGAAATCCACGGCGACGCGGCCATCATGAAGCCGCTGGACAAACTGCTGCAGGCATTTGTCGAGCAACACCGCATGAAACTGCCAGGCGGTGCGGCCTATGAGCCGTGCTATCGAGTCGTAAGCTAACACCCATCCTCAAGGGCCTGCCAAGCGAACGCGTAGCGTCATCACGCACATCGCCTGGCATGCCCGCAGAGGAATCACGTCAAGGGTGCATGTTTTTTCACGGCCTCAATCCAGGCAGGATCCAGCCGGGTCTGCTCGGGGTCGATACCCAGCGCTTCAAGGCGCGCCTTGTGCAGATCCATCTCGAGAACCATCTGGCTCAACGCACTGGAGTTGGCGTCCAGTTGGTACATCTGGCTCACCCCAAGATGATAAAAACGCAGCAACTTCATCGCCGCACTATCCCCAGCCATCACCCCTGCCGTTACGTGATGCATGACGTTGGTCACTTTCATCAGGCTGCGCTTGAGCTGCCAGCCGTACGCGGCAGGCCGCATCCAGGGCTGTGACCAGAAGAGGTAGCGCACCAGCACAATGGTCGTGATCAGGGCCACAATGACTCCCGCCAGGTTCAAGCGAAAATTATCGCCGCCTGCAACGCCCAGCACCATGACCGCCAGCCCGGACAACAGCAACGACAGCGCGACAAACGTCAGCACGATGTACAGGGTGCTACGCCGGGTTTGCTGACGATAAATCTCGGGGTTCATCGGCTGTAATTCAAACATCACTGATCTATGACTCCAACATGGCTAAGGGCAAAGTGCGCGGGCATTATGGACCGATATCGCTGTCTGGCTGACTGAAATAAAACCGGTCAGGCCGTCTGCAATAAACTCAGTGCCTGGCGGTACAGCGCAACACGATGCACCTGGCCATTGAGCCCGCCATTGATAGCCTTCGTGACCCGCTCGAAGTCATCCCCGTCCGCCAGGGCATTCACGTTGCGCGAGTTCCAGTACCAGCCTGCGGACTCAACTGCCCAGTGCCACTCCTGCAATTGTTGCGGGGTGGCCAGTAATCGTTCATCGCCGAACAGTCCAAGGCTGCATTGTTGATAGTTGCTCTTGCCCGTGACCTGGATCAGCCCCCGACCACGATACCGCCAACCATCTCCCGACGCCTCGGAGCCATTGCCCAGGCGGTCACTGTAGACCCGGTTGGCGATTGCTTCTGGCCTGCGATGCAGCTTCTGCGCGTCACTATTGGGCAGCCGCCGTGCACGGCCGCCGTCCATCACGGTGAGGTATTGGCCAGCCGAATTTTTCTGCGCGAAACGTGAACCCCAGGTCGCGGCCAGACCATCAGCGCTGTAATTGAGGTTTTCGACAAGGACGGTGAAACCTGCACTTTCATGCCCGACCTGAGCTAAAAAGGCGGCCATGCGCCTGGGAGTATTGATCTGCCGCTGGCGAGTCATCGCCTGTAAAAAAGGCATATACACATCAACAAATGCAGCGCTTTTTGGAAAAACCTGCAACATGATTTCACGGGTCAACATGGCTACTTACTCTTAATAAATGAAATTAAAAGTGAACCATTTAAAACTTTTACCGCCTGCCAAATAACTACCACAAGACCAGGGCTACACCTTTTTCAGAACACATCTACAGCTCCATAATATGGCGGATGAAAAGTTCGCATACTTCACAGTTTTACACTCAATAACCGTCCTCAACCAATGACGGGGACCACTCGCCGCGGCTTGACCGACTTATAGGAAAAGCTCGAATAAATCTCCTTGACCGCAGGCAAGGCTTGCAGGACCTCACGGGCAAATTCGCCGAAGGACTCCAGGTCTTTGGCCACAACTTCCAACAAAAAGTCATAACGCCCCGAAACGTTATGACAGGCAATGATTTCAGGGATTTCCAGCAAGCGCTGCTCAAAATTCCTGGCCACCTCTTGTGAATGGGACTCCATCATCACGCTGACAAAAGCCGTGACTCCGTAACCCAGTTCCTTGGGCGAAAGAACAGCCTGATAACCCGTAATAATCCCGCTTTCTTCCAGTATTTTTACCCGACGCCAACAGGGCGAAGTCGTCAGCGAAACGCTCTCGGCCAACTCGGCGACGGTGAGTCGAGCATTACCTTGCAGTGCCGCGAGAAGGGCTTTATCCGTTCGATCCAGAGTTGTTGGCATGTTGTGCCTCTAAATATAACTTTGACTGGGTTTTGTTCTAATCCATTCAGTATTTGCAGGTAAATTTGGAATTTTTCACGTCTATTTAAAGCATAGCATTGTAGGAAATATCGGAGAGTTCAGCATGAACGATAAAAACAACAACTTCGGCTTTTCTACCCGCGCAATCCATCACGGGTACAACGCACTGGAGAACCACGGTGCACTGATCCCCCCTGTTTACCTGACGTCGACCTTTGCTTTTGCATCGGTGGAATACGGCGCGGCCTGTTTTGCCGGTGAAGAGAACGGGCATTTCTATACCCGTATTTCCAACCCGACCCTGGCCCTGCTTGAGTCGCGCATGGCGGCGCTGGAAAACGGCGAAGCGGGCGTGGCATTCAGCTCCGGCATGGGGGCGATTGCGGCAACGTTCTGGACCTTGCTCAGGCCTGGCGATGAAATCATCGTCAACCGCACGCTGTATGGCTGCACGTTTGCGCTGCTGCATCACGGCATCGGAGAGTTCGGGATCGTGGTCAAGCACGTGGACATGTCCAACCCGGCCGACCTCGAAGCGGCCATCAGCCCTGCAACGCGCATGATCTACTTCGAAACCCCGGCCAACCCGAACATGCAGCTGGTGGACATTGCTGCGATTTCAACCATCGCCCATGCACACAACGACCTGCTCGTGGTGATCGACAACACCTACTGCACCCCGTACTTGCAGCGCCCCCTGGAAATGGGGGCAGACGTAGTGGTGCACTCGGCCACCAAGTACCTGAGCGGGCATAGCGATATCACTGCAGGGATGGTGGTCACCCGCCAACACCTGGCCGACCGGATTCGCCTGCAGGGACTGAAGGACCTGACGGGCGCGGTCCTGTCGCCCAATGATGCGCACCTGCTGATGCGAGGCATCAAAACCCTGGCGTTGCGCATGGAGCGCCATTGCAGCAGTGCCCGGATCATCGCGCAGATGTTGGAGGATCACCCCGCCGTGGAATGGGTTGCCTACCCCGGCCTGCCCTCTTTCCCACAATACGCCCTGGCATCCCGGCAAATGAAACTGCCGGGGGGCATGATTGCCTTTGAACTCAAAGGCGGTATGGCCGCAGGTCAGCGGTTCATGAATGCCCTGCAACTGTTCAGCCGTGCAGTCAGCCTGGGAGGTGCCGAATCACTGGCGCAGCACCCTGCGAGCATGACCCACTCCACTTACACCCTTGAAGAGCGGGCACGACACGGTATTTCCGAGGGGCTGGTACGACTGGCCGTGGGGCTTGAGGATGTTGCCGATCTGCTGGCGGATATAGAGCAGGCGCTGAAAATCAATGCTTGAGCTCGCACAATGTAATCAGACGCCAGCAAGGTACATTCGAGATGAGCACCCCATTAACCCGGCGGAATCGTCGCCAAAATGCCAATACCGATGGTCAGCACCAGAAAGCCGCCCAAAAACCATGCCATTTTGTTCATGAAATTCCCCGTCAAACGTTCGTAATAAAACAGGCGCAGAACATCAGCCGACCACACGCGAGTGTTGCTGTGTACTCACGTCCTCGTCTGTCTCGAAAGGTTGACGGGAATTTTGCGCCGCAAACTGCATACATAACAGTCGCAGATAACGCAAAAAAATACGGATCAGATGCCGGGTAAAACAAAGTGTTCAGGGACAACGCTGCGCTGATACTCGGCCACCACAGCCTGACTGAGGCTCACCACCGCTTCATTCAATTCCAGCCCCGCCCCTGCCCGCCAGCTGGCGTACACCGCAAAGCCCGGTGCAGTTTCGATCCCCAGGGCGATCATCGCGCCGCTTTGCAGCTCGCGGCTGACCAGCACCGGTGGCAAGGCACCGATGCCGAACCCGTCGGCCACCAGTTTGATAATGGCCGCCACCGAGTTGATGCAACTGATGCGCGGGGCCACAATGTCGTGCTGATGCAAAAAATTGAGCATGTCCTGATGTGGCCGTGACAGGCGAGAGAAGGTCAGCAGCCGCTCCTGACACAAATCAGCCAGGCTCTCGTAATTGCGATCCAGGGCAGCATCCTTGGCAACGATCCAGCTCAGGGGATAACTGGCCAACTTCACATTGCGTACGCCATCGGCGCGCAGCAGGTCTGTTTGAAAGATCAGATCCAGCTGCCCCTTGAGCAGTTGCTCATTCAGGTTCAGCGCCGTATCGGCCGTCAATTCGACCTCGACCTGCGGGTAATCGCGGCTCAGCGCGCTGATCAGATCCCCCAGCCAACTGTGGATGACGGTGTCCATCACCCCGATACGCAAGCGCCCGGCGAAGCTGTCTGCCTGTCCCAGGGATTGAAACAGGCGCTGCTGGGTGGCCAGCATTTCCTCGGCATAACCCAGCACTTGATGGCCTTCACGGGTCAGATTGACCCCACGGGAATCGCGCTGAAACAACTGCACGCCAAGCTCGGTTTCGAGGACTGAAATGCGACTCGATATGGCCGCCTGAGTGCTTGAGAGTTTTTCGGCCGTGAGTCGAAAGCTGCCAAGGCGCGCCACCCAGACGAATGTCAGAAGAAATCGCATGTTCATTTAGGACGCCTCACCCAATCAAAACCAGGGCCGTACTGTAAACCCTTGCCGCAGCCGCAAGCCAGTCGGCTTAAGTCGGTGATTGGTAAAACTTTTTTGTTCAGCGGTGACAACTTTTATTGACTGGACGCACAACCCAAAGCCACCAACCATATCGGCCAATGACGCTCATCGGGCGTCAAAAATAAAAAAACACGCTGAGTCCGGCAGCGTACCGATTTTTCGAAAGTGTGCCTGACCGCTTTCGACTTGCTCTCACCAGCCTGCCCTGGTGCAGCGGCAATCAGCTAAAGGGATTCCCCCCTCATGCAAACCGTCGTAAATCTATGGCCCTTGATTGGCGTGTTCGTCATCATCATTGGCTTTGTGCTGCGCTTCAATCCACTGCTGGTGGTCAGCGCGGCAGCCATCGTCACCGGCCTTGCCGCCAACTTCCCGCTGGAAAAAATCATCAGCGAAATGGGTGAAGGCTTCCTGCAAACCCGCGCCCTGCAATTGATTCTGCTGTTGCCTCTGGCCGTGATCGGCCTGCTCGAACGCCACGGGTTGCGCCTGCATGCGCAAAACTGGATCGCCAGCTTCCAGCGTGCCACCGTCGGGCGTCTGCTGATCATGTATCTGTTTGTGCGCGAGACCACGGCAGCAGTAGGCCTGACCAGTCTGGGCGGGCATCCGCAAATGGTCCGTCCGCTGCTGGCACCGATGGCCGAGGGCGCCGCTGAAAACAAGTACGGAAAGCTACCTGCCCCGGTACGGCAAAAAGTCCTGGCCATGTGCGCGGCCACCGACAACATCGGCTTGTTCTTTGGCGAAGACGTGTTCGTCGCCTTTGGTGCAATCGCACTGATGCACACCTTCCTGCTGGGTTCGGGGCTTGATGTCGAGCCGCTGCACATTGCGTTCTGGGGCATCCCGACCGCCATTTGTGCCTTTATCGTGCACGCACTGCGCCTGTACCGCTTCGACCTGATGCTGTCACGCAGCATGGACGAAGTTGCCCGCGAAGAAGCTGACGCAACCCGGGAGCTGGCACGATGATTATCTCTATCGAGTACTTCTACTGGCTGGCCGGTGTGCTGTTGATGATCACTGCGGGCATGATCGTGTGTGACCGTACCCATCCGAAACGCTGGACCAGCGGCCTGTTCTGGGCGTTGTTCGCCTTGGTGTTCCTGATTGGCGATCGTCTGTCACCGTTTGTGGTCGGCGTTGGCGTTCTGGTCATGGCCGCCATTGCAGGCATCGGTGGCGTAGGCCGTGGCACTCACGCCGAGTTGCATATCAAGGCTGCGCGGGCCAGTGCCGGGCGCCTGGGCCACAAACTGTTCATTCCGGCCCTGTCGATTCCGCTGGTGACGGTGATTGGTTCCATCCTGCTGAAAAACACCCAGATCGGTGGCGTGCCGCTGCTCGACCCAAAAAACACCACGTTCGTGTCACTGGGCATCGGCTGCGTGGTGGCACTGGTCCTGGCGTGCATCCTGACCCGCGACACTCCGCTGCAAGGCTTGCGTGAATCACGACGCCTGACCGAAACCCTGGGCTGGACCATGGTGTTGCCGCAAATGCTGGCCATGCTTGGTCTGTTATTTAACGACGCAGGTGTGGGCACCGCTGTTGCCCATGTCACCACCGCGTACATCAACATGGATTATCGCCTGGTTGCGGTGATGGTCTACGTCCTGGGCATGGCGCTGTTTACCGTGATCATGGGCAACGGTTTTGCCGCATTCCCGGTGATGACCGGCGGTGTCGGCGTACCGGTACTGGTGGGCATCTACGATGCAAACCCGGCGGTCATGGCTGCAATCGGCATGTTTTCCGGCTACTGCGGTACCCTGATGACGCCGATGGCGGCCAACTTCAATATCGTGCCCGTTGCCCTGCTGGAACTGCCGGACAAATACGCCGTGATCAAGGCGCAAATGCCCACCGCGCTGATGATGCTGGTGGTCAATATCGTGCTTCTTTACGTGCTGATGTGAGGACTGTATGCGCACTGTACTGCTGACCGGCTTCGAACCGTTCGACCAAGACACCGTAAACCCGTCCTGGGAGGCCGTGCGCCTTCTGGACGGCACCTCCCATGGCGATGTGCGCATCGTCGGCCGCCAGTTGCCCTGCGCGTTTGCCCTGGCACCCGCACGGCTGCACCAGTTACTGGAAGAGTTTGAGCCAGAGCTGGTGATCGCAGTCGGGCTGGGGCCCGGCCGCGCTGACATCTGCATCGAGCGGGTGGCAATCAACATCAACGACGCCCGCATTCCCGATAACCTGGGCGCGCAGCCAATCGACACACCCGTGGTACCGGACGGCCCGGCCGCCTACTTCAGCACCCTGCCCATCAAGGCAATGGTTCGGGCGTTAAAGGAGGCTGGCATTGCGTCTTCGGTGTCGCACACGGCGGGCACCTTTGTCTGCAATCAGGTGTTCTATTGCCTGCAACATGCACTGGCCGGGTCTGCGGTGCGCGCAGGGTTTATCCATGTGCCTGCACTGCCGGAACAGGCGGAGCAATGCGGCGGACCATCCATGGCACTCTCAATCCAGACCGAGGGGCTGCGCATCGCGGTGATCACGGCGCTGGACACCTTCCACGATGTACGGGAAAGCGGCGGTCAGATCAGCTGACAACCCTCAAAACCCCGGCACGATCTGGCCTTTGTAACGGGTCAGGATGAACTCGCGCACTTGCGGCGAGTTCAGTGCCCGGGCCAGTTTCTGGATGGCCGGGCTTTGAATGTTGTCCGGGCGTGCGACCAGATACTCGACGTACAGATCCTTGCCCTTCTCCACAATCAACGCACTGTTGGTATCGATGCCCGCTTCCAGGGCGTAGTTGGCAAACACAAACGCCAGATCAACCTGATTCACCGACCTCGCCAGCAACGCGCCTTCCAGTTCGCGGATTTTCAGGTGCTTGGGATTCTCGGCAATATCCCGGGTCGTCGACAGAGAGTTGCCCGGATCCTTGAGTTTGATCAGCCCCGCATCATCCAGCAGCACCAGGGCACGGCCCGCATTGACCGGGTCATTGGGGATGGCCACCGACGCACCATCCTTCAACTCGGAGATCTGTTTGATCTTCGTCGAGTAAGCGCCGAAAGGCTCGATGTGCACACCAATCACTGGTACCAGATCGGTGTGACGGGTCTTGTTGAACTCATCCAGGAACGGTCGATACTGGTAGTAGTTGGCGTCGATATTTTTCTCGGCCAGTTGCACGTTTGGCTGGATAAAGTCGCTGAATACCTTGATATCCAGATCAACGCCTTGCTTGGCCAGCTCGGGCTTAACGAACTCAAGAATCTCGGCGTGGGGCACCGGGCTGGCGCCCACCACCAGCTTTTCACCGGCGTGAGCCGTGAGGGCAGCAAAAACAGCCGCAAGGGCAACAAGCTTTTTCATGGCAGAACTCCGCACAATATAAATGGGCCGTCTCAGCGACGGCTGTAGTGCAGAACCAGACGGTCACCGCTGACTTGCAGGCCCTGAACCAGCAGGACCAGCAGCGCCACAGTGATCACCATCACGTCAGTCTGAAAACGCTGATAGCCGAAACGAATCGCCAGATCCCCCAGCCCGCCACCACCGATCACCCCCGCCATCGCGGTGCAGTCGACCAGAACAATGGCGGTAACGGTGATAGCTGCAATCAGCCCGCCGCGCGCTTCGGGCAACAAGGTGTGCCGCACCACTTGCCAGGTACTGGCGCCCATTGCCTGGGTGGCCTCCACCACCCCGTGGTCGACCTCACGCAGGGCGGTTTCAACCAGCCGTGCAAAGAACGGCGTGCAACCCACCACCAACGGTGGAATGGCCCCCTTCACCCCCAAAGAGGTGCCCATGAGAAAAGCGGTCAGGGGGATCAGCGCAATCAGCAAAATAATGAACGGCAGGGAGCGGAACATGTTCACCAGCATCGACAGCACCCGGTACACACCGGGTTTGGCGTGAAGTTGCTGTTTGCCGGTCAGGAACATCAAGACCCCCAGGGGCAGGCCAAGCAGAGCGGTAAAAACCAGCGCCACGCCAAGCATGCTCAGCGTGGCAATGCAGGCCTGGCCGATTTCCGGCCAGTTGAGGCTGACCAGCAGCTCGACCATGCTCATGACCAGTCGTGACGTGGAGGGTTGATCCCGTTCAGCAGCCAGTTACCCACCACGTGGTACTTCCAGCGCACCGGGTCATGCAGGGTATGTACGCGAGCATTGCGCCAGTGACGGTCGTGGTTATGGCGGGCCAGCGAAGAGCGCGTACCGCCCAGTTCAAACAGGCGGGTACTGGCTTCCAGGGCAATTTCGGTGGTCAGTACCTTGGCCTTGGCCACCGCCACCGAGGCACGCGCCACACCGTCTTCATCGGGCGCCGCCCGTACGCTGTCCATCACTTTGCCTGCGCGTTCGAGCAAGGCTTCAGAGGCATCCAGCTGGATGCTCAGCCGGCCGATCTGGATGATGGTCAGTGGATCATCACTGGCCTTTTCCAGCCCCGAGTCGATCCAGGGCCTGGCGTGTTCGCGGACAAAAACCAGAGTGTCGCGCAACGCCGCACGGGCAATCCCGGCGTCAATGGCGGCCGTGGTGATCTGGGCAAAAGGACCGGCCAGGGTCGGGTTTTCATAGGAGCGGTAGGTTTTGAAGACATTGAACCCGGGCACCCGCAGATCCTGCACCAGCACCGTGCCACTGGCGGTGTTGCGCTGGCCGATGCTCGACCAGTCATCCACCACAGTGAGTCCCGGGCTGTTGCGCGGCACAAAGGCCAGATGCGCCCTGTCTTCGTCATCCAGCGCCAGCACACCCAGCCAGTGAGCATACAAAGAACCGGTGCAGTAACCCTTGCGACCGTTGACAAGCACCTCATCGCCGTCACGGACAAAGCGCGTCTGGATGTCCTGCACCGTCTTGCCGCCGGTCTCCGAGATGGCATTGGCAAAACGATTGCCCTTGAGCGCCAGGTCAAAAAAGAAAGCCTTTTGTTCTGGCGTCCCTTGCAGGCGGATATCTTCAAGCAGGCAGTAATGGTTCTGCGGGATCTGCCCGAGGGAAGCATCCGCAGCGGAAATAATGGTGATCACTTCGGCCAGCGTGGCGTATGACACCTGCGCGCCGCCGTACTCCCCGGGCACGGTGATGCCCCACAAGCCACTGTTGGAGAACACATCCACCACCTCGGCAGGCACCTGGCGCAGCCGATCACGTTCAGCATCACCCTCCAGCAGAAACGCCGCGACTTTATGGGCGACGTCGATGGCTTCAGCATCCGTGCGGATGACATGGGCATTGGCAACAGAAAGGGGGTACGGGGCATCGGCAGGGGCGTACGACATGGACTTCTCACTCGTTACTCATAATGGGTCGCCAGCAGGAGCGACCGTTAAATGAGTGAGAGCAGAAACCATGCCATCTATTTTCTATATAAAAATCAATTGCTTACGAAAAACCAGAAACATCCGGAGTTGCCAGGGCAACAGTCTGTGTTGCAACTGTTGCCTGGCCAACACCCTTGGCGGGGTCAAGGTATGACCAATGGTTATCGCCCAATCCACATTCGTCATTGGGCAGCCACTTCGACAAAAACTACAGTGGCCGCCTGAAGGAGCCTTGAGGGTTCCCTTTTGAGAGACCTGCGGCGCGATTACCTGATTCGCAGCTGGCACAAAAATCTTGTAGCACTGGCCTGAAGGGACATTGATATGACACGCATCACCGGACAGAACTTTATTGGCGGACACCGCAGCGGTGCTGGCACCGTGCACCTGCAAAGCGTGGATGCCAGCACCGGCGAAGCGCTGCCCTACCACTTTATCCAGGCCACCGAATCCGAAGTGGATGCCGCTGTCAGTGCGGCCAGCGCCGCGTTTCCAGCTTTTCGCAGATTGCCCGCCACCCGACGGGCCGAGTTCCTGGAGGCCATTGCCGAAGAAATTGACGGGCTGGGCGACGATTTCATCGCCATTGTCTGCCGCGAGACTGCCTTGCCAGCTGCGCGCATCCAGGGCGAACGCGGGCGCACCAGCGGGCAAATGCGCCTGTTTGCCAACGTGCTGCGCCGTGGTGATTTTTACGGCGCGCGCATCGATCAGGCGCTGCCTGACCGCCAGCCTTTGCCCCGTGCAGATCTGCGTCAGTGCCGAATGGGCGTAGGGCCGGTGGCCGTGTTCGGGGCCAGTAACTTCCCGCTGGCCTTCTCCACGGCTGGCGGTGATACCGCTTCGGCACTCGCGGCCGGTTGCCCGGTGGTGTTCAAGGCTCACAGCGGGCACATGGCAACCGCTGAATGGGTGGCGCTTGCCATTGTGCGCGCCGCCGAGCGCACCGGCATGCCTGGCGGTGTGTTCAACATGATCTACGGTGCGGGGGTGGGCGCTGTGCTGGTCAAGCATCCCGCGATTCACGCTGTCGGCTTTACCGGTTCCCTGTCCGGAGGCCGTGCCCTGTGCGACATGGCCGCAGCAAGACCCCAGCCGATCCCGGTTTTTGCCGAGATGTCGAGCATCAACCCGGTGCTGGTCTTGCCTCAGGCGCTGCTTGCCCGCGGCGAGCAGATTGCACGGGAGCTGGGCGGTTCGGTGATGCTGGGCGCAGGCCAGTTCTGCACCAGCCCGGGCCTGGTGCTGGGTATCCGCTCACCCGGGTTCAGTGCCTTTGTCCAGGCACTCAGCCAGTTCTTCAACGCTCAGGCCCCACAGACACTGCTCAATGCCGGGGGCCTGGTCAGTTACAGCAAAGGTATCCAGCGCCTGGCAGGGGTCGATGGTATCCGCCACCTTGCAGGCGCGCCGCAACAAGGCAATCAGGCCAGCCCGCAGTTGTTCCAGGCCAATGCCAGCCTGCTGATCGATGGCGCCGAGGTGTTGCAGGAAGAGGTCTTCGGACCGACCACCCTGGTGGTCGAAGTCGCGGACAAGGCGCAGTTGATGCAGGCATTGCATAGCTTGCATGGCCAACTGACCGCCACGCTGATTGCCGAGCCCGCTGACTTGCAGGCGTTCGCCGAGGTCGTGCCGGTGCTTGAACACAAGGCCGGACGGTTACTGCTCAACGGTTACCCGACCGGCGTCGAGGTGTGCGATGCGATGGTTCACGGCGGGCCTTATCCGGCGACATCCGATGCCCGTGGCACCTCGGTGGGCTCGCTGGCCATCGACCGCTTCCTGCGCCCGGTGTGCTACCAGAACTATCCGGACAGCCTTTTGCCGGACGCGCTTAAAAATGCCAACCCGCTGGGTATCCAGCGCTTGCTTGACGGCAAGCACAGCCGCGACGCACTGGCCAGCTGATCTGCGCGGGCCCCGTAATGGGGCCCTGCGTACAGGTCCGTCAGGCAATGTAATTTCATCTAAAGATCAATTTGTAGCCGCTGACGAGGTACGAGGCTGCGATAAGGACCGCAGGGCCTTCAAAAGCCGGGACACTTCGCGGTCCATCGCAGCCTCGTACCTCGTCAGCGACTACAACACGTAGTTCCGCGATATCAGGCAGTGCGGACCCAGGTGATTTCTGCCCTCAGGCCGCCGCGCATTATTAAACCCCCTCAAACTTGAACGCCGGAGTGACCTGAAAGCGGCTTGAGACCTCTCCGGAGTAAATGGTGCTTTGGTCCGGGCCCAGGTTCAGCTTTTTGACGGTGCCCGTTGCCTTTGAAAAATCGACCTTGTTCAAGTCCACCCAAAACGTGTTCGGGGTGACGGCCGATTCGAAAAAGTACAACCCCTGCTTGTGATCGATCACAGAGCGCCAGCGGGTCGAGGATATGTTCGGCTCGCCGGGCGTGGTAATGCCGTACGGTACTGAAACGTTGCGGATCACGCTGAATACGCTGGCCAGTGACAAGCGCGCGTCCTGATTCTTTGGCACCGCATTGACGTAAAAAGACGCCCGGGCAAAGCGGTCTGCAGAACGATTGGTGCCGGGGAGCATCACCGTCCCGCCAATGGATTGCCAATACGCATTCATTGCCAACTGCGCATCGAACGCAGGGGAGTTGGTCATGACCTGATAGCTGCGGTCGTGGTGAATCACTTGCTTGCCATCGATAAACTCAATGATCGCGCTGTCGCCCGAGGCATCGGACATTGAGAGGTGCAGCGTTGCCAAACGACTTTCACCCGGCACATTGGCGGTGACAACGGTGAAGGGTTCGGTCTTGAGTACATCGACCGCTTCGGCAACGGTGCTGAAGTTGTCCAGGACATACTGGGCCCAGGCAGAAATGCTCAACCCGGGTTTGTCTTTATTGACCGGCGGATATTCAGACTCCACCAGCCACAGCAGGTTTGCCGACAACCCGGCTTCGTTGACCCCGTCAGTGGTTGAAATGTCGTAGCCCGTGGCAATCACACTGCCGTATCTGGACGTCCACTTCAGCGAGCCCGGCCCTGCCTCCCCGGTGCGCTGCATACCCTGGGGGAAGATCCACAGATTGGTTGCCACGTCTGTCTTCCAGTCCATGGACCGCGCCGTGATCACCGTGTCGTTGTCACCCAGATAAACCAGACGGGTGCAGGCATTGGCGACCGGCAACGCGAGCATGAAGCCTGCCAGTGCCAACGTCAGATGTTGGGTGTGTTTGAGCAACTTCATTCACTTGAATCCTCAATACGGGTTTAGAAGCGCATGGACAAGCCAAGTACCGGGCCGCGCTGGGTCACGTCGTACTTGAACTTGTTGCCGGTAAAGTCGGTGGTTCGATAGTCCTGAGCCAGCACCCGATAACCGACACGAATGATCGTGGGGTGATCCGCCAGGAACATCCGGTAACCCAGATACCCTTGGGCGTTCCAGGTTTTTTTGGAAGACGTATCCAGCCCGCCGGTGTCGGCTTCGCCGGAGAGCAGCCAGCGGTCCGTCAGGTCGGCCTGCATGCGCAAGCCCACGAACGGGTCTGTCCACTCAGTTTTTTTCTTGGTGCTGAAACCCACAGAGTCGACGCTCAGTTTTGTCGACAGCTTGGTCCAGCGCACACCGACCGTGGGCTCGACGCGCCAGGCGCGAGGTTCGCCAAAAATCGTGGAGCCGCCAAACTCATACTCATAGACACGGTAATACGCACCCACCGCAAGGGTGCTTTGGGCGATTGCCAGACCTACCTTGCGCCCGAACACCCTCTCGGACTGGTGGGTTTTCGCATACACGCCATCGACATAAAACCCCAGCGTGCGATTGGTCAGTTCCAGATTACCCATGAAAACCGAACTCAAATTTTCCATCACATCCGAGAACGGTACATCCACTTTTGTATTGACCCCGCCAAGCGCCGCTTGCCCGGTCATTGACGGAGCCCACACAAAGGGGCTCGCCAACAACAACCATTCCGAGTCACGGGTATTGGTGGTTGCTGGCGACTCACTCCCTTGCGCCATCTGCAGGAAAAACACCAGCGGCAACGCCGCAGACGCACATCTGACAGTCTGTTTTCTCATTGCCCTGATTAACCGGTCATGGATTCAACCAGTAGGTATAGCAGGTATCCCCTGAAAATCTGCTGTCAGGTGCAGTCATTGCCGGCGCCAATAAGTCTTTACCCCATAAGGCATTTACAAAAACCAGCGATATTCCCGGGCACTGATTTCTTGCATGAAAGCCAGATGGTCCTGACGCTTGTTCTCGCAGTAAACATCGACAAATTCGCCGCCCAAGCCTTCGCGCAACTGAGGCTGGTGCTGCATGCCCCGCACGGCTTCAAGCATCTCAAGCGGGAAAGCGATACCGCTGTTGCGGTCTTCGTTAAGCGGCAAAATCGGCTCTTTACCCGCCTCAAGCCCATGCTCCAACCCGACCAGAATCGCCGCCAGCACCAGATAGGGGTTGGCATCGGCGCCCGCAAGGCGATATTCGATCCGCAGGTTTTTTGCATCAGACTCCGGAATCCGCAAGCAGGCATCCCGGTCTTCATAACCCCAACTGGCCTGGGTAGCGATATTGGTCGTGCCGCCCAGTCGGCGAAACGCGTTCTGGTTGGGAGCAAAAATCGGCATGCTCGCGGGCAATAATGCCAGGCAACCCGCAACGGCATGCCGCAGCGGCTGCTGCTGATTGAGTGCCAACAGGTTGTTGCCGTCAGCGTCATACAGGCTGACATGCACATGCATGCCGCTGCCAGGATGCTGCAGATAGGGCTTGGCCATAAAGCTGGCGCGATAGCCGTGCTTGAGGGCAACGCCCCGGGTGCTGCGACAAAACAGGGCCGCCCAGTCCGCCGCACGTAAACCGTCGTCGAGATGACCAAAATTGATTTCGAATTGCCCCGGCCCCAGTTCGGCCGTGATCACGGTTGCTTCGATCCCTTGGGCCTGCGCCGCATCGACCATGTCATCAAGCACTGGAGAAAAGCGCGACAAGCGTTCGATGTGCATATTGGGCTGGTCATCGGCATCGTCGCTCAACGGATCACGAGGAAACTGCACCAGACCCTCACGCAGTTGCTTGTCGAACAGGTAAAACTCCAGCTCGAACGCCACCACCGGGTGAATGCCCTTTCGCGCCAGTCGGGCCAACACCTGGGCGAGGACTTCCCGGGGCTCGAAGACAATCGGTTTTTCGGTGCCATCGGAGGTAATCAGCATCTGGCCCAGCGGCTTGCCTTCCCAGGTCACCGGCTTGAGCGTGCCTGGCACCAGGCGTCGGACGGCATCCGGGTCGCCGTCGTTGAAGCAGTAGTCGCCAATTTTGAACAGCCCGCCCTGTACACCCAGTAACACGCAGTTTTGCGGCAATTTGAGCACGCTGCCCGCCGCCACTTTTTCAAGCATGTCGATGGGGTAGCGCTTGCCGTAGAAATGCCCGGGAATATCCAGGGAAATCAGATCGACATAACGCACCTCGGGGTTGTGCTGGCGAAAGGCACGCACTTCGGCCAGCAAATCGGAGCATGCAGCATCCATCATGGGAGTTCCTTTATTGTTATCAGGTGTAGACCCACAGCACTCGCGTGAGCTGCGATGTCAGGTTGGCGTAGCGACAGCGCGTGTGGCTGTCGAACTGAAAACTGTCCCCGGCGTACAGGGTGGCGGGCTCATCATCGTCGCCCAGCCACAGGGTCAATTGACCTTCGATCACGTAACCGCCCTGCTCCGAGCTGTCCGTCATATGCCGCTCGCCGCTGTTGGCGCCAGCTTCCAGCAAACTCTCGAGCATGGAGAACGAGGCGCGGATTTTTGGCGAGACCAGAATGTCGGTAATTCCGTTGCCCAGATACAACGTGCGGCGCTCATCGGGACGGGTCACCCAGGGCAACTGCTTGGGTTTTGGCAAGCTGTAGAAATAGGTAGTCGGCACGCCCAGGGTTTCGCTGATCGCTGTCAGGTCAGCCACTGTCGGCTGCGATATCCCGCGTTCGACCTGGGACAAAAAACCCACCGAGCGGCCGATTTTGTCCGCCAGTTCCTTGAGGGTGTATTTCTTGTGTTTGCGCAGGTCGTGGATAAGGATCGCCAACGCGGCCATCTCTTCTTGCTTGTTCATCCCGGGCCGCCGTGAAATTTTAGTAATTTAATTTCATGAAAAACTACAGGTTAAATTTCACAAGTGCAAGGCAGTTGCTCTGCTCGCATCCGCCAACGTCTTCACAGGGGAGTTTTGTTCAATACGCCAAAGTGCCCGCCCATTAACCTTCTGGCACACCCCTGAACGGAGCACAGTAACGATGAGCGTGTTGATTTCGATGGCGGCGTTTGCCCTGGCAGCATCCATCTCACCCGGACCGGTCAATGTCGTCGCCCTGAGTTCCGGCATGCAGTTTGGCCTGGGCCCCAGCCTGCGCCATGTGCTGGGCGCAACGGTCGGTTTTGTCGTGCTGCTGCTGTTTACCGGTTTCGGCCTGCATGAAGTGCTCAAGCAGTGGCCGATACTGACCGACCTGATTCGCTGGGCAGGCATGGCCTTCCTGCTTTACCTGGCCTGGAAGCTGGCGATGGATAACGGCCGGATCGAGTTCGAGGGTGACACGCAACACCCCTCATTTTTAAAAGGCGCGGCCATGCAGTGGCTCAACCCCAAGGCCTGGCTGGCTGCTGTTGCGGGCATGGGCGCCTTTGTCGCCGGCGGTGAGGCCGTGCTGATCTGGTCGTTCGCGCTGATCTACTTTGTCGTCTGCTACGCGTCCGTGGCTTGCTGGGCCTGCACCGGGGCATTCCTGAGCCGTTATCTGCGCAGCGCCAGGCGCATTCGCCTGTTCAACCGCAGCATGGCGGCCATGCTGGCGGGCTGTGCGGTCTCTTTGCTGTGGTTTTAAGTCTTGTACTGGCCGGGCGTGGCGGCGAGATATTTTTTGAATACCCGCTGAAAATGCGCCTGATCGGCAAAGCCGGTCTGATGAGCGATATCGGCGATCAACGCACCTTCGCGCAACTGCGTCTGCGCATGTTGAATCCGCCGGTTGATCAGATAGGCGTGGGGCGTCATGTGGAAACGCTGCTCGAATGCGCGAATCAGGTAAGCCTCTGACAGGCTGGCAGCTTCACAGATGTCCTGCAGTCGAATCGTGCGCAGGAAATGCGCATCAATATAGTCGGCGGCCCGCTCCACCCGCACATTGGCGCTCTTGCGCAGCGCCACCGAACCGCCCAGCTCTTGCTGCATCGACGAAAAAAACAGGATCGCCGCCTCATGCTTGGCCAGCACCTCTAGCCGAGGGTCGACCAGTTGTGCATAGAGGGCGGTCAGGCCGTTGAACAATGCTGGGGATTGGGTGTGAGTGGCCGCGACGGGATGAAACACCCCGCTGGCATCCGCCTCAAAACCGTGCTGAATACCTGCCAGCCAGTGGGCATCGACATACAACATCACGTATGACCACAGCTGATCCTCGACCGGATTACAGGCATGAACATCCCCCGGATTCATCAGCACCACCGTACCTGCGCTGATGGTGTGGGAGGTTTTTTCATGCAGGTAATTGCAGCAACCTGAAGTGATTGCACCGATTGAAAATATCTCGTGAGAGTGCCGCGCATAGCAGACCTTGCGGCCATCGGCGATTGAGCGCGCCTCGATAAAAGGCAACTGCGCATCCCTCCAGAATTTCGGAGTTGCGCAGCCTGGATCGACGGCAAGGGTACTGACCTGATTGCTTGCGGGCATGGTATCGGGACCGGGAAGATCATGGGCCACGATGGATTTCACGGCCTTTGTCTGCCTGCCAGCCTAGCACTTGAAGCTAGGTCACACGAATGACAACCTTGCCTTTGGCCCGGCCTTGCTCGACATAACTCAACGCCTGCGCTGTGTCGTTGAACTCAAACATCCGGTCAACCACTGGTTTGATCACACCAGACTCAATCAGCGCGCTGATTTCACGCAACTGCTCGCCATTGGCCCGCATGAAAACAAATGAATAACTCACACCCTGCTTGCGGGCTTTGCGGCGGATGCCATAGCTCAGAAGGCCCATGACCTGCTGCAACCCCCAGTTCAGCCCCTGAGCCTTGGCAAACTGCGCAGTAGGTGGGCCGGAGATCGAAATCAGCCTGCCTCCCGGTTTCAGCACCTTGAGGGATTTTTCGAGGGTGCCAGCGTCAAGGCTGTTCAGCACCACGTCGTAGTCGTGCAGTAACGTGTCGAAGTGCTGCTGCTTGTAGTCGATCACAACATCGGCCCCGAGGGCCTTCACCCATTCAACGTTGCGGGTGCTGGTGGTCGTGGCCACTAAAGCGCCCAAGTGCCTGGCCAACTGAATGGCAATACTGCCCACCCCGCCGGAACCTGCGTGAATGAGCACCTTCTGCCCTTTTTTCAGTTGCGCGGTTTCTACCAGCACCTGCCAGGCCGTCAGCGCGACCAAAGGGATGGACGCTGCCTGCGCCATGTCGAGGTTGACGGGTTTAAGCGCAAGCGCATCCCGGGACACCGCAATAAGCTCAGCGAAAGTCCCCATGCTGTCCTCGCTGGGACGTCCATAGACCTCGTCTCCCGGCTTGAACTGGCGAACATTGTCGCCCACACGCAGCACCACGCCCGCCAGATCGTTACCCAGAACCAGTGGAAACCGATAGGGCAGGATCAGTTTGAACTCGCCCTTGCGGATTTTGGAGTCCAGCAGATTGACGCTGGCGGCATGCACCTTGACCAGTACTTCGTCGGGTCCAACGTCAGGGTCGGGCAAGTGCCCTATCCGTCCAGTGTCCTTGCCATATCCATCGATAAAAAAAGCTTTCATAGCAGGCGGCTCCGGGTTGAGGCACCGAGCGGCAACTGCCCCCGGTGCGGCAACCCCGCATCAATCAGTTTTTATAGCGATCGGCAGCATGGGCCATCCGCAGATCCCCCAGCAGCGCCTGACGGGCGCCATCCAGCGCATCCCAACGGGCAGCGTCATGCAAAGGCGGAATGGTCACTCGCTCACGGCGGTCGAAACCGACCAGCGCGGCATCGACCAACTCACCCACCGCCATCACCTCAGGCAGGACGTTGATATCGATACCTGCGCGCTCCCAGATTTCGGTGCGGGTTGCGGCAGGCAAAACCGCCTGGACATAAACCCCCTTGGGCGACAACTCGTGACTCAACCCTTGTGACAGCAACTGCACAAACGCCTTGGTTGCAGCGTAGACCGACTGGCCGAACTCAGGCGCCAGGCCTACGACCGAACCTATATTGACGATCGCCCCCTCACCGGCCTGCACCAGCCGTGGCGCAATCGCGCTGGCCAGTCGCGTCAGCGCAACAGTGTTGAGCGCAATAATTGTCGTGAGGCTCTGTGCTGTCTGCTCCAGAAAACCGCCCGACTGGGCAATGCCCGCATTGTTGATCAGGATGCCTATGCTGGAGTCGTAACGCAGCCGCGCTTCAACCACCTCCAGATCACTGGATTGGGTCAGGTCTGCCTGCAACACATCGACGGCAACACGGTATTGCTGGCGCAAGTGTGTCGCCAGGGCTTCCAGTCGCGCCTTGTCGCGGGCAACCAGCACCAGATCGTGGCCACGGCGAGCAAAGCGCTCGGCATAGGTCGCCCCGATACCGCTGGAAGCGCCCGTGATAAGGACTGAGGAATGAGTAGTCATGGAGGCGCTCTCTCAAGAATAAATCCAGCCGCGGGATGCGGCCTGTCGATCGAAGAGGCTTTATGATGATTATCATAATCTAAATCGTCAACTATTTTGATGATGGTCGACATCCATGTATATTGGGCGCTTGATTGTCAGTGGTTTGAACGAGGCATAAAGCGATGAGGGTCACAAAAGCACAGGCGCAGGCGAACCGGGCACACATCGTCGAAACGGCTTCCAGGCTGTTTCGCGAGCGTGGCTATGACGGTGTGGGGGTGGCGGATCTCATGGCCGCGGCCGGCTTTACCCATGGCGGGTTCTACAAGCACTTTGGCTCAAAGGCTGACCTGATGGCTGAAGCTGCCGCGTGCGGACTGGCAAGCTCGCTGGAAAAAAGCGCAGAGCACGATATTGCCGGGTTCTTTGACCAGTACCTCTCCCGCCAGCACCGTGATGCGCCGGGAGAGGGTTGCACCCTGGCGGCCTTGTGCGGGGACGCAGCGCGACAGCCTGAAGAGGTCAAGACAACCTTTGCCCAAGGGCTCGAAAACATGCTGGCCGCCGTTGAGCGCTCAGGTGCCACGTTCGCCGGCGTTGAGCCACAGGACATGCGGGCCAGGATAATAGACACCATGGCCCATGCCATTGGTGCGATCGTGCTGTCCCGGGCCTGCCCTGATAACAGCGCGCTGGCAGATGAAATTCTCGAGGTTTGCCGCAAGCAGATTCTCGGCCCCATGGGCCCCCGCGACTTGTAGTCGCTGAGGAGCGTAGCGTGGCTGCGATTGATCGCGAAGCGGTCGCAAAACCGGAACACGCGGTGTGCCTGAAAAACCGAAGAGGCTGACTTTACGACTGCTGCGTCTCAGTGGCGCACCAAACCTGACGCAGCCTCGCACGGCTCGTCAGCGACTACAGATTCGCCACCAACTCTTGTTGTAGTCGCTGACGAGTTGAACGAGGCTGCGATCGATCGCAAAGCGGTCGCAAAACCGGAACATGCGGTGTGCCTGAAAAATCGAGGAGGCTGACTTTACGACTGCTGCGTCGCAGTGGCGCACCAAACCTGACGCAGCCTCGCACGGCTCGTCAGCGACTACAGATTCGCCACCAACTCTTGTTGTAGTCGCTGACGAGTTGAACGAGGCTGCGATCGATCGCGAAGCGGTCGCAAAACCGGAACACGCGGTGTGCCTGAAAAACCGAGGAGGCTGACTTTACGACTGCTGCGTCTCAGTGGCGCGCCAAACCTGACGCAGCCTCGCACGGCTCGTCAGCGACTACAGATTCGCCACCAACTCTTGTTGTAGTCGCTGACGAGTAGAACGAGGCTGCGATCGATCGCGAAGCGGTCGCAAAACCGGAACACGCGGTGTGCCTGAAAAACCGAAGAGGCTGACTTTACGACTGCTGCGTCGCAGTGGCGCACCAAACCTGACGCAGCCTCGCACGGCTCGTCAGCGACTACAGACCGGCGATTTACAACAGCCTGATCACGTCGCTGTAAGGCGTTTGCAAATCACGTTCGGGGATTTCCCAGATCACAAGCGCAGGGGGCGTCTGTTTGAATGCCGGGTTATTGAAGTAGTTGTTGGCACCACCGGAAAACTCGCCTCCATCCTTGGCAAAGTCACCAATCGGCGCACCCAGGGCCTGTTGCATAAACCCGGCGAAATTGGAGTTGCGAGAAAACGAAGTGCCAATCAGTGCCACATTCGGCAGGTTATCGTCGCCAAACAGGTCATCCAGACTGTCTGCATCACCCTGCGATTCCCCGGCTTTCTCACTGAACCGGCTCGCCGCCACAGACTCGGCTGCGGGTTGCAATCCTGCTGGCAACCATTCAAGACCGGCCAGGCGAACCAGATCTCCCGGGCGACGCGCCGGGTCTTGCAGTGCCGTTTCATAATCCTTGTGGGGTGTGGCAGTGATCCCCATCGCCTGTACCCGCACAGCGATGGCCTTGGCCGCCGCCGAGGCGCCCGCCTCACTCCAGTGGGTGTCGGTGCGCAGGTAAGCTTCGCTGCCCAGTGATTGCAGGGCTGGCGCCAGATCCAAAGCACTTACCCCTGCCTTGTTCAGCGCTTCAACCCAGGCCACTGCGCGATTGTGCAACTGCACCGGCCGACGCAAATCGCACAGCTGCCCGCTGGCAATACGGCTCTTGTCCGGCACCACGGCCACCAGCAAGCGGATGCCTCGCAACGACAGTTGCTGCTGGATATCACGCACCGCCGCCGCCTTGATCTGTGCATTGGCCTGAGCATGACGGTTGATGCGCATTTCATCGGTCAAGAACAACCAGCCATCACATCCCGGACGGACCCGTGCGCCGGTGTCGTGCAGCATCAGCCAGCTCGCGCCGCGTTCCAGATCTGCCGCCTTTCGCGGCACCCCAGCCTCTGACAACTGCTTGGCGATCTTGTGGGTGACCTCGCCATGCAGCACCGCGTCGCGGGTCAGGTCGGGGGGCAGCATCTGGACCTTGCCGCTGATCAACAGCCAGAGCGACGAGGCAAAACTGACGGCCAGAAATACGACAAACACAACGCCGCCCAACCTGCTGACACGGGCGGTGAGTTCAGTCGGTACAGCCGGTTGGGGCGTTGAAGAAGACATGGGCGCGGCCATCAGAACTGGAAGTAGAGGAAGGGCACCGCCTCGCGGCTCGCGATCAACGCGAACGAGAGCAGAAAACCCGCCACCGGCCACAGGGCCGCTATAGGAACAAACCACACTTGAGTACCAAAACGCTGCTCAACACGGTCCTTGAACAGCGGCGCGATAATGCATGCCACGCCGAGCAGCGCCGCCAGGCCGTGAGCCGAGCGCAGCGTCACGGCCAACGCGTCGCCCAAGGCAAACCCGTGCAAACCGAACTGGCCGGCATACATAGTCAGGGCCGATGCAAAATCCGGCGCACGGAACAGGGTCCAGGCCATGAACACAAACAGCAGTGTCAGGGTATGGGAGAACAGTGGAGGAATACTCGGCAGGTTCGATCGCGACCACAACCGGTCCACACACAGCGCCACCCCGTGAGCGGCCCCCCACAGCAGGTAATTCCAGCTATCGCCGCCATGCCAAAGCCCGGCAATGGCCATGGTCAGGAACAGATTGCGATAGGTCTTCCAGGCCCCGTTACGGTTACCGCCCAGGGCGATATACAGGTAGTCGCGCAACCAGCTGGACAAGGACATGTGCCAGCGCCGCCAGAAATCCTGAATGCTGCTGGCCAGGTAAGGCTGGTTGAAGTTTTCCGGAAAGTGAAAGCCCAGCATCAGGCCGAGGCCGATGGCCATGGCGCTGTAGCCCGCGAAGTCGAAAAACAGTTGCAACGAGTAGGCCAGGCAACCGATCCAGGCGTCGACAAAGGACGGATTATCCAGATGGAACGCCACATCCACCAATGGCGACAGAGTATCTGCCACCAGCACTTTCATGCACATGCCGACCATGAAACGGCGTGCGCCCAGAGAAAAATTCTGCCAGTCGAAATAGCGCCGGGTCAGCTCACGACGCACCCAGTCATAGCGAATGATCGGACCTGCTATGGAGTGGCCGAACATCGAAATATAGGTGGCGTAGTTGATGAAGCTGCGCTCCACCGGCACCGTATGGCGGTGCACATCCACCAGATAGGAAATGGCCTGCAGCACGATAAACGACAGCCCTGCCGGCAGCGCCACCCGCTGCCACTCCAGGGGCATCGCGCCCGGCCAGGTAATCCATTCCATCCAGGTTGCAGCCAGGATATTGGCGTACTTGTACCAGCACAGCACTGCGGTGTTGAACACGATCAGCGCAATCAACAGCCGCACCCTGCCCTTTGAGTCTTCGCGGGAGCGATCAATCAGCAGCCCGCCGACCCAGGCAACGATGGTCAACGCCACGTGCAACGCGAGGAACATCGGGTTCAGCCAGCCATAGAACAACCAGCTGCCGATCAACAGAATGACGTTACGCCACTGGGGCTTGCCCAGGGCGTAAATCAGCATGAAGGCTGGCAGAAACAGCGTCAGGAACTCGAGTGAGGCGAAGACCATGGCAGCGGCAGAATCCGATCAGTGGGACAGAGTGTCCGTTGCGCTCAAAAGACGTGGCCCGCTGGCAGAAGGCACCAGCAGCACGCTGTAGCGTTCCCCCGCCTTGAGCATGCCCAAATCCAGCGCAGCACCCACATTGGCGTTGGCGCACACCAGTTGCACCGAAAGGTTCACCGGATTGATCGAGCGCCGTTGCAGGCTGGCGACGGGCACCGCCTTGAACAGATCGGCGCTGCGCCCGGCAGGACGCAGACTGGCATCGCTGCAGGATTTATCGACGTTAACGAACGCCAGCGAAGCCTTGAGGCCGTTGAAATCGTCAGGTGTCTCACGCACGGCGACTTGCTCGATACCCGCACCCTGCGACACGACAACAATCGTCGCGAACTCCCCGGGCTCAACCTTGAGATCCAGCGCCAGCTGTTGCCCGCCACTGACCAGAGAACCCTTGACCGGACTGGTCGAGTCCACCGGGAACAATAGCGACGCCGGCTGCGCCACTTCAAGGCGCAACGGCGGCTGTCCTGCCTGGCCGATGACGTCCAGGGGCGCCGTGGTGGCGTTGACGAAGCGGATGAAGGCTGCGTCCTGGCTGGGGCCGGTGGGATACAGGGCAAAATCGGCAGCCAGGGTGCACATGCTACATAACAGTGTCATCGCACCCGTCAGTGGACGAATCACTTCTTCTCTCCCTTGGCGCTGACCGCTTCAGGTGGCAGTTTGCCCAACGCATTGCCGATGGCATTGGCCCAGGACTTGTAGCCCGCAACAGTAAAATGCTGGCCGTCAGTGGTCACCCACTGCCCGGGCTTGGAGAACTCCAGGGAGTCGATGTAGGTACAAGGCGCGACGTTGGTTGCCAAAAACGCGGATATCAGTTTGGTGCGCGCATCGTTTTTCTTGTACATGCCGCCTTCTTTGCCCCACGCCGGGCCTACCCATGCGCATTTGGCACCGTTGGCGGTGATTTCCTTGGCCAGTGCAGACACGTTCTGCCACGCCCAGGCCTTGGGAAATACCGGCTTGTCGTACGAGGCCATGGTGTCGGCAATCACAAGCACCACCAGGTCCGGCTTGTCGGCGGCAATCAAGTCCTTGATTGGGGTTGTAGTCGCATCACGCCCCTTGATCACAATCTTGCCGTTGCCTTTTTTTTCAGCCCCACAATCGACTTTTTTGGTGATAAGCCAATCGCCAGCGCTGGCCCCGCACGCGCCAATCGAATGCACATTCGCGCCTTGCTGGGTCAAGTTGGCGTGCAGTGGTTCCATCAGGTGATTGGCCAGGCTCATGTGACTCTCCCCAAGAACAAGAAGGGTCATACCGGCTAGAACAGATGAAGGCATTTAAAGTCTCCAGGACATCAATTGGAATAAGGGGAACTGTAAGGGCTGACGGGCAGCGCCATCGGGCCGTTCATGTCCTCAAACATGTAACGCAAGTACATGGCACCCGTGACTTGCTGGTAGTCCTGGGCATTGTCCAGACCAAGATTGGCCCCCAGAAAAAAGTTTGAACCAAACTTGTACTCACCGGCTGCGGAGAGACTGTAACCAACCCCAGCCTTGCTCTCGCTGGAGTAGCGCTGGTCGTTTTCAGCTTGCAGCGTGCTGTCGCCAGGGAAGTAGTCCGCACCCGCCTGATGGGAGTACTGGACACCCACCGAACCCTTGACCTGATAGCTGAGGCGCTCGGTGCGCTGCGACCAGGCCACCGGCACCCCAAGGGCAAAGTAGCTTTGCGGGCTGAAATAGCCGCCGTGACCGTAGGTAAAGAAGTTCTGGTTATTGTCGAAGCTCATGCCAGTGGCGCTCAGGCCGAGGGTCAGCTTGCTGTCTTCATCATTTTGCAGATACCAGTAAACACCGGCGCCCAGTTCGGCACGGCTGTTGGACTCTACGTTATGGCCCAACAGCTTGTGCCACGCGCCGTAGCCATAGGCGCCAATCGCCTGGTCGTCGTAGCTCAGTTGGCCACGACCGCCGTTAGCCGTCACACCGCCCCACGACTGCCCGCTACGTTCATCGGTAGTACCGGCGAACGACGTCACGCTGTCGATTACCGGACGGCGCGAGACGTTGACGCCATAGCGCACATTGGAATTGCTGGCGAGCGGGCGATCCACACTCACACCACCGGCGACGGTGCTGTATTGAAAGCCGATTGGCGTAGTGCCGATGTCAGCCTTGATGCCTTCATCCGGACGAGCGAAGCCAACGCTCACACCCACACCACTTTCACGCTGGGCACCAATACCTTCGGTTGACGCGTTGCCACTGCCGAAGCGTTCAGCGGCATACACACCCACCCGTCCTGCGTTCAGGGATACCGGCGTCACACGCACAGCGAGACGGTTGTCACCTGCCGGGAAATTAATCTCCAGCGGCGTCTCGATATCGGTCATCTTGCCCAGGCCCGGCTCGCTGTCATTGGTGCGCACGGTCACACCCTGAGTCACGTAAGCACTGCGTTCCTGAAGGATGCTGTCCAGTGCACGCTGGGCAGAACTGGCCTGATCTACCGCTACATTGACCGTGCCTTGCGGCGCGAAAGGATTGGCCCCGGCATTGCCAAATCGCCCGGAGGGCACGGCCGCACGGCTCGGGATTGCGGCTGCCACGCGGGCTTGTTGCTGACCTGGATAGACGTCTTGAGGCAATAACGAATTGCTGCCTGCGCTATACGATGCCGAATCCAGCACGGCTTGCGCCGGAGCAGGAATCCCGTCGATCGCCCCGCGGCCAACCTGATTACCCGGCCCCGACAAACCTGCAAAAGGGTTGGGCGCCGCGCCCGTACCGGCAGCCTGCGTCGCCAGGCTGCGTTTTTTCTCGGTCTGCTCGATGTCTACGGCCTTGCGCAACAGGTGGGTGGCTTGAGCAGACTTGCCCATGCTGCGGTAGATCCGTGCCGCTTCGGTCAAGGACTGCGGGTCGTAGTTTTGCAGCTTCACGAACTGCTCCAGCGCACGTTCGGCGTAGCCGTTATCACGGGCCAGAACGGCGGCGTCCGCTGCATTGAGCAAGATCTGCGGGTCGTTTGGCTGACGCTGCAGCAAGGGTTTGTACAGCTCGAATGCCTTGGCATTGTCACCGCTGCTGACATACATGCGCGCCAGTGCCGAAACCGCACCCGCATCCCCGGGGCGTGACGCCAGCGCCGGTGCCAACGTGTCATAAGCGCCTGCCAGATCACCGCCTTCACGCAGCAGGTCTGCCTGACGAATACGATACTGGTAAAGCAGATCATCGAAGCGCTTGCGTGTAGCAAGGCTCATTGGCTGATTTTGCAGGCCCCGCAGAATCGAATTGACCTGAGCATCATTGCCCGTCTTCAACAGCAGATTGGCGTACTGCAACATCAGGTCGGCGGACGGTGTCGGTGTCTGGTTAATGACGTCGCGCATCATGGTCAACGCACGTGTGGCGTCACCGGTGTCAACATAGGCCGACGCCAGCGTCGCCATCCGGTCCGGGCTGCGGCTGGCCATCGGTTGCAAACGATCAAGCAGGGCCAGGGCTTCCTGACGCTGGCCGCGCTTGGCCATGGTAGCGGCGAGTTTGACTTGCACCGTCAGGGTAATCTGGTCGGCCAGCTCGCTCATATCGGCGGTGCGGCGGCCCGCAGGAATGCGACTGATGGCGGCCTGGGCAGCGTCCCACTGCTCCATTTCCACCGAGAGCAAAGCGCTGGTGTAAAGCGCGTCAACGTCGGTCGGATGCGCCTTGAGGTAGCTGTCGATCAGGTCTCGGGCTTTTTGTGGCTCGCCGGTCTTGAGGTAAAGGCGGGAGAGGTCAAAACGGGTCCAAACGTTATCCGGGTCGTCCTTGACGGCTTGCACCAACGCCTGTTGCGCACCACGGGTATCACCCCGCTGTTCGGCCAATGCAGCCGCCTGGGTGGAGCGCAGCGCACGCAACCGACCACCGCCGCCCATTTCGGCCTGCTGGGCTGCAGTCAGGGTATCGAGCAAGCGCAATGCCTCATCGGCCTGCCCCGATTGCGACAGCACATTCACAAGCCCTTGTACGGCCTGCGCATTATCTCGCTGCACACTCAATACTTGGCGATAACTGGCCTGGGCTTCATCCAGTTGACCGTTCTGGGCCTGGAGATCTGCCAGGGCCAGGCGCGCTTCGACGCCTTTAGGGTTAAGACGCATGGCCTGTGCAATGTTCTGCCGGGCCTTGTCGGGTTGAGCCTTGGCCTGGTTGCGCGCCTGTTGCAGCAAGGCCCAGTAGCGCACGTTGTCCAATGCGGGCTTCCATCGCGCCCCCCCATTGCCAATGGCACGGTTGAGCAACTGCTCAGCCTCAACCAGACGATTCTGTTGTTGGCGCACAACACCAAGACCACCCAGTGCATCAGGGTCATTGGCCTTGTTTTTCAGGCGTGCGGCGAAAGCTTGCTCGGCACCTGCCTGATCGCCTTTTTCAAGGGCTTGCAATCCACGTTCTACCAGTGGATCTGGTTGCCAGCTCGCTACCCGGCCAGCAGTGCTGGCTTTCGATTTACCTTTGTTCAGTAGATCGCGTATTTCCTGATCATCCGGATGAGCCTTCAAAAAAGCTTCGAACAAAGGTGCCTGGGCAGCGCTCGGAGGACCGGACCACACCAGCGCCAGACGCCAGCTCTCGTCAGCGTCACCACCGATGTCGGGCCGCGTCGACAGTTTGGCCAGGGCACGAATACCTTCGGGACGAGTGTCTTCGTGACGAACCAATTGCTTGGCAAGAAACAGCGCCAGAATCGAGTCATTCGGCGTTTCGTGCAGCAAACGCTCCATGCCTTTGCGAGCTTCCGGCCAGCCTGCAGGGTTGAATGCAAGGTTGTTGTAATACTCTCGGCCTAAAGTGCCTGACGGTGTGCGCCCGGCAAAGAGTTTGCGAAACACCTGAGTCGCCTGGTCACGCTGGTCGCTATCGACCAGACGGCGAGCCTCGGCTTGAAGCGCGATGTTCTGCGGCTCGGTAAGGGCCAGGTCCTGTTCCAGCTGCGCAGCCAACCAAGGGCGGGGCGACAAAGCCTGCAGGCGTTCCAGGTATTGCCTGGCTTGCGCAGACTTTTTCTGCTTGATGCTGGCAAGGCCCATACCGTAAAGGGCGTCGACTTGATTGGGGTCCAGACGCAACACTTTTTCCCAAGCTTCAGCAGCTCGTAGTGAATTGTCACGGCCCTGCCAGTACTGGCCCTGCTCGACCAACTGCGATTGCACGTCCCTTGTGTCGGCGTGGACGGCAGTGCTGATCATGGCGGTTAAAAAACCTATGGCTAGCGAGTGGCGGTGCGGACGCATGACGTCTCCCAAGACAATTTGAGTGTTCCGTCATCACGAAACTGAAAACGATTTTCAGCCCAGCCGAGTGCGAACAAGCTGAGCATGAGGTTGTAATACAAAGGTTCGGTACGCTCGCCGCCGACAGTGGCCAGTGCCTTGTCCAACGCTTGTACGGTTCGACGTTGCTGGGCCTGTGCCAGCCAGGGCTGACCTTTGGTCTGGAAGTACGGGATCAGCGCAGCCGAGAACCCGAACGGTCCCTGACCCTCGAGTGCACCGCTGATGACCTGGACTTTTTCCGGTGGAATACCGGTGGACGCAGTACTGTTTGACATACCGTCCAGCATCGCCAGCAAGGGGGCTGCCAGTGGATCGGACTTGGGCGTCATGCCTGCCCACAGGTACACGCGAATCGCGTCATAACTGCCCTGCTCGCCTGTGATCGGATCAACCACGAACAAACCGGCTTTCGGCCCGGTGGCACGGTAACCAACCCAGTCGGCCACATAGCCTTTGGGGCTGGAAGCCTTGATCATTTTCACCGTGTTTTCGGCTATTTCTTTCCAAGGTCCGGCCGGTGACTCCTTGGCCAGTCGACGCAGCAGCGGCAATGGCAGGTAGCTGGGATTCAACCGCCACAGGTGGTCGGGCTGCACGAAACCCTGTGGCCCCGGCAACACCATTTTGCCCAAACCGGGCAAGCTCACTATCAGTTGGGTTTCTATGTTTGCAAGCAGCTGCAACGCAGCTTCGCGATAGTCCGGCCGCTGCCACAAACGCGCTGCCTCCAGCAGCGAATAAGCGATCCACAAATCCGAATCGGACGCCGAGTTCGCGTCCTGCAATTGCCATGTGCCGTCCTTGCCCTGCCCCCACAGCCAGCCCGGCAGGCGCTTGCTCACATCGGCACCTGCCATGTTGGCCAAGGTCCATTGCCACAGCTTTTCAAAGCGCGCCTGATCGTTGCCTATCAGTGCGAAAAGCATCCCGTAGGATTGGCCTTCGGAAGAGCTTTGATTGACCTGCGCACTGGACTCCAGCATCCGGCCGTCAGCCTGCACAAAATGCGAGGCATAGGTCTGCCAAAGCGGCCACTGAGCATTTTTGCACGCCTCGTCTTGAGCCACCGCAGGCGTCAGCGTGAACGTTACGAAAGCACAGGCAAGCAAACGAAGCGCCGTATGCAGGCGCCTCGTTGAGGTTTTATTGCGAAAGATCGCGAAGAAACTCATGCCCTGTCAGCCGCCCAGACGCTTGTTGGCACGCGCGCGCAATGCCAGATAGGCCAGACCGCTGAGCAGGATCACACCCAGGCCGGTCAGTATCAGCGCCAGTACCACGTGGCGCGACATCAGCCATTGCAGGTATTTGATCGGGCCCAGGCTACCGACGTAGTACTGCTCGTCCGCAACCAGTGGCTCGATATTTTTACCGCGTACCACCACCAGGCTGCCCTGGATCGACTGGGTGTAATCCTCACCACCGATCAGGGCATTGGTCGCGTCGGCCAGGCCCTGGGGCTGACCACTGGCGATCACCACGACGCTGCGACCGTTTTTGAGCGGTGACTCGAATCCGGTGAGGTAGGTACTGCGCGCACCACCGGAAAATGCCATCGCCAGCCGGGTTCTGCGCAGATTGGCTTCAGGGTCGGGGCTGAACCAGTCACGTACCCGCATTGGCAGGTCGGACAGATGAAAACTCTGCAGTCCTTCGCCATCGGCAGCGGGCAGACGATCAGCCCATTGCGTCAGCAACGGCTGATTGGCACCGGATGCCAGCACAAGCAAGTCCTTGTCCGCAGCGCTCCCAACCTGCGCGGCCTGGATCACCTGTACGCCGGTGGCCGGGTAACCCGTGGAGCTGCCGAAACGACCAAGTACAGTCAGGTAGGCATCCAGGTCCGCGGTGCCTGCGTTATCCGGCAACACCACGGCTGTTTGCGACAAGTCGGCCAGGCGGGTGAACGGGAATCCGGCATCCTTGAACACGCCAAGGTTGGGCATGGCGATAAAGTGGTCGTAGCCGCTCACATCGATGGTCGACTCGGGGTCAATGGCCCCACGCATGTTGTCGATGATGATGTCGTTACATTCCCCCTGCTTGATGTAATCGAACATGTATCGCAGCTGCAGCCGTGACTGCAGGGCAGTCGAGTTCAACGCCAGCATCACGGTGGTTTCGCGGCCAAGGCTGTCGTCGGACTTCAGCGCGCTGAGTACGCCGCTCGGAAGCTTGTCCTGGGACGGCAGGTTCTGCGACTGAATCAGCGCATCGTTGAAACTGATGATGAACGATGAGTTGTTGGACTTCTCTTGAGGCGTGTAACGGTACTTGAGGTTCAACGGCGCACCGCCTTCGCGCCAGGTAAACAGGTCCGGGGCAAAGTTGAGCGGTACGGTAATGTCGCCCGGGTTGTAGCCGGACACCGCCAGTTCCTTGGCTGGCAACAACTCACCCAGTTTTACCGGGCGATCACTGGGCAACCAGTTCGGTGCGTCATAGGGTTTGCGTGGCTGCACCACATCCAGGCGGTCGATGACAACGCTATTGCCCGACAAGGCCTGATTGCCCAGCACCAACGCCGTTGCTGCGCGCTTGAGCTCAGCTCCGTCGCGACCGCTGACGACCAGCAACTTGCCATTGGCGTCATTGGGGTTGGTCATTACGGTCAGGGTCGGGCCCTTGGCGGGCGGCAGGCTCAGGCTGTCGATCTGAAGGGCATCCGGGCCACTGACCAGCACCACGGCATTGCCGCTGGCCGGAATCCGGTTGTAACCCGATGAGAACCGCGCACCACGATAGCTGGCCTGGGCACCCAACCACGACGACAGGGCTCCGGCGGCTTCCAGCGTGGCATTGTCGGGCGCAGCGGCGAACACGAACGGCAAGTCCAGGGGACGGGCATCGCGACGATCAAAAAACGGCAGCGGGATAATCGACAGGTCGTCAGGCAAGGCCAGCGGCGATACGTCGATGCCCAACTCCGAAGCATTGCTGATCTTGGCCCACAGGCTGGAGTGCTGGGGGTCCTCGCAGCTCATGGTGTAGTGCCCGATAAATTGCAGGCTCAGGCGGTTGAACTCGGTAATCAGATGAGCCGGGATCTCTACAACCTGTTGCTGCAGTTGCCCGGCCTTGTCCTTGGGCAATGGCAGGCTTGCGGCCACTTCATCGTTGACCAGCACGTTGATTTGCGACAGCTCCGCCAGCAGCGCCGGGGAGTAGGAGTACTGCAGGTTCAGCCTGGCGCCGGTGACGATCGAGTCGGCCCGCACATCGAAGCTGACGCTGTCTGTCGCCTCCACTCCACGCAGGTTCATCGGATAATTGCGGCCCAATTGCTTGAGGGTAACGGTGTAGCTTTTCGCTCCGGGCGCCGTGGCCGCAGACAGGGTTTGGGCACTGGCAGCGCCAGCGCTGAAAGCCAGCAAGGCGCACGTCAGGCGGGCCAGCGCGCGGCGCAGATCGCGCAAGGCGGCGAAGGCTGAAGACGTTGAATTCATCACTTGTCCAGGACATTGTCTAGCGTGGAAGGGGTGACGCGGCGACGGCGCAGCAAGCTGCGCACTTCCATGGCCGAGGCTTTGAAAAGTTCGTGGATACCGCGCAGGCCGATACGACCGACCTCACGCAAGGCGACAAGCGGGGTATCGACCTGCCCGCTGCCCCAGGTCGAAGCCCAGGTGTCGGCGCGGGAGAATGTAAGGCGTACCAGGTCACTCTGCTGACGCAAGGTCAGGGCATCAAACTGCACGCCCGCCAACTCGCCGCGACTGAACACGACCACTGCCGGGAACACACTCGAGTGTTGATTGCGAAACAGGGAAATCTGTACCTGCTCACCCTGAGGCAAGCTGACGCCTTCCGGCAAAATCAAACCCATGCCTTTTTGCGAAAAGTCCTGGGTTACACCCTCTATCACACGGCCATCGGCACAGGTCAGGCGCACAGGCAATTTGGCTGCTACCCGCGGCTCAGCACGTACCTGTCGGGTTTCGCTGGCCACTGCCACTGCAGCACTGGTGATGATGACGTTGTAGAGCGTCCACATCAGGTTGATCAGCACCGTGGTTGTGGCGCCCTCCTCCCCCATTGCCAGCCGCGCGATCCCGTAGGCCATGCCCGCGAGGTTGAGGGTCAACAGCACGATGTATGGGCGGGCGAGTTTCCAGTCGAAGAATTTCTCGTCGATGATCCCGCCCTTGTCGGTCACGTTGAAACCACCATGCTTGGGATCGACCAGCGCCACCAGCACCGGCCCCATGATGTACCAGGCCAGTACGGTCTCGTAGACCTCGTTCCAGAACGAGTGGCGGAAGCGCCCCTGAATGGTGGAGTTGGTCAGGCTGGCATGGAAGATATGGGGCAATGCATAGGCCATGATCATCAACCCCGCGGCGTGGAAAATCTGCGCGTCGAAAAACAGGAAGGCCAGCGGCGCCGTCAGAAATACCAGGCGCGGCAAACCATAGAAGAAGTGCAGCATCGCGTTGAGGTAGCACAGGCGCTGCCCCAGGTTCAGACCCTTGCCGAACAACGGATTGTCGGTGCGGAAAATCTGCGCCATGCCCCGGGCCCAGCGAATGCGCTGGCTGATGTGGCTCGACAGACTTTCCGTCGCCAGGCCCGCCGCCTGGGGAATGGCCAGATACGCCGTGTTGTAGCCGGCGCGATTGAGTTTGAGCGCGGTGTGGGCATCTTCGGTCACGGTTTCTACTGCGACCCCGCCAATTTCCATCAGCGGCTTGCGCCGGATCACAGCACATGAGCCACAGAAGAATGTGGCGTTCCACAGGTCATTGCCGTCCTAGACCAGGCCATAGAACAACTCGCCTTCGTTCGGTACCGAGCGGAAGGTATCGAGGTTCTTTTCGAACGGGTCCGGGGAAAAGAAAAAGTGCGGCGTTTGCAGCATCGCCAGCTTCGGGTCTTTCAGAAACCAGCCAATGCTCACTTGCAAAAACGAACGGGTCGGCACGTGATCGGCATCGAAAAACGCCACGAACTCACCGCTGGTGATCTGCAACGCTTCGTTGAGATTCCCGGCCTTCGCATGCCGGTTGTTGTCACGGGTGATGTAGTTGACATTGATCTGCTCGCAGAACTCGCGAAAGTCTTCGCGACGCCCGTCATCGAGCACGTGGACCCGCAGCTTGTCCTGCGGCCAGTCCATGGCCTGGGCGGCAAAGACAGTCAACTTCACAATATCGAGGGCTTCGTTGTAGGACGGGATGAACACGTCAACTACCGGCCACTCGCTGGGCGGGCTTTTGAGCAATACCGGTTGGCGGCGCAGCGGCCATGCCGTCTGCAAGTAACCGAAGATCAGCACCACCAAGGCATAAAGCTCGGCCAGTACCAGGCCGTAGCCGAACGCGATGTCGATCCACTCATCGAAGTCCAGGGTCGCCGTCAGACGCCAGTACATGTAGCGCAGCGAAGCAGTCAGCGACAGGCAGATCATGATCAGGATGGTCAGCCGGCCAGGGATCCTGCGCAATATCAGCGCCGCACCAAAGCAACCGAGTGCAAAGATGCACTGGGCATAGAAATCAAACGGGGCGGTGACGATCAATAAGCCCACAAGCGTGCAGAACGCTATCGTGCCAATGGTCAGCGCGCGGCGTGCCACAACGGGCCATCGTTCAATACGATCAGCCACGGACTGCGCCCAACGTTGCAGACGGTTTTGTACAACGGGCGGCTCAGTGCTGGTCTTGATCACAGCGCGGACATCGCTGTAGCAGAGCCGTTCTCAAACCCGGCCTTGAGTTGTTTACCCAGCCATGCCATATCCTGGCAGGCTGCAGATGCGTTCGGTGAAGCCAGCGGGTTACGACCATAGGCCAGCGACTCGCCCAGGGTGTTATCCAGTGCAACGACTCCGAGCATCTGCCCGCCCAAACGACGTTTGAGGACCTCAAGCATGTCCCGCGAAAACTCGCGGGTGGCATCGAACTGATTGACCACGTAGTTGCAGGCCGGGGACTCAGGACGGGTGGGGACGGAGCCCATCAGGCGATCCATCTGATCCAGGGCAACAAAGCTGGCAGCGTCGGCGGTGGTGACTACGATCACTTGATCAGCCACATCCAGCGCTTGCTCCAGATACATCGAACGGCCGGTCGGTGTGTCCAGAATCACCACGTCGTTTTCATCCAGATTCAGGCGAGCCAGCTGCCGGGCCAACCAATGGCGATCATGGCTCATGTCCCGTTCCAGGGCACAACGTTCGTCATCGCTCAATACGCCGTACGGCAGCACTTGAGCACCGTCGAAACCCTGCTGAAGTTTGTCGGCCCAGGTGGTGCCATCCTCGCTCGTAGTGCCCATGCCCCTCACACCGGATTCAATCCCGAGGTGGTAGTGCAACGCATTTTGCGGGTCAAGATCGATGGCGATGGCTTTGCATGCGTCCAGACACAAGCTGCTGGCCAACCCGGCGCCCAGAGTTGACTTGCCTACGCCACCCTTGGCCGAAACCAGCGCCACGATATGTGCCTTGCACTTCGGCACACGAGCCCCAAGCTGTGCCTGGGCGTGCATCTCGGCCTGGCGGGCAAGGGCGACTTCGGCGAGCAGATTACGCAACGGGGTTGCAACGTCCCCGGAGGTCATCAATGGTGCTTCAGGCTGGGGGCGCGCTGACTCAACGACTGGCATTGCAGATTGCATGACGGGTTGCGCTCCCGGCGTAACCACCGAAAACGGTAACGACCGGAATGGCGCCTGTTCAATTTTCGGCTCGGCCGCCATGTTCTCGATTACTTGAGCCACAACTTCAGGCAAAGGCGCTGGCTCGGCAGGCAGCGGCATCTTTTGCGGTGCTGCGCACGGGTAGTCGAACGGGGTTTCGAACTCGTGATAGCTGTCTGAAGTCGCGCCAAATCTACTGAATAGATTTGATATGTCGTCTTTGTGGCTCATAGGAAGGCTTCCTGCTTTCTGACTGTTAACGACCCATGACCAGCCGCAGCGCGCCAAAATAAGCCATCACAATGGCATCGTCAATAAATTGAACGAAATAGGATTAGTATCTTGGTAAACACGTAACAAATAAACTTATTAGCCATTTAATTGACGCGAATCAGGATTTATATTTGGCGCTGCTGACGCTGTGTAAATCACCAATACTCCGACCCGACTGCCCCGGCCTGGTGCAGGCAGACGGATGGACCGGGATCCGGGTTCTGAGCACTTCACGCGGGCACCGATCCTTCTACACTGGATAAAGTTGTCGGAAAAAGTGAAATGCGGATCAGAAATAAGGAGAACAGTATGTCTGAGCACTTCAAAGGCCTGAGGGGAGATACCCCCTTTGGCGCCGCAAGCCCGCAGAGCCAACGAGAACTGGCTGTTGCCGCGGCTTTAACCTTGATCCAGTCCAAGGTTCTAAATTCAAGCAGTGCCGGGCAGCTTCAATCAGAGCTCAATCGGCTGAGCAAGTATGCTGATCAGATTCAGGCCGCACTTGAGGTCAAGTGAAGGGAGGCTTTCATACGGCTGACATAAATCCCTCACCTTGCGCTATTGCTGTTCACTCAAGAGCAACGCTGCCACAAAGACTGGAACCTGTCGCCGCAATAGCTTGTTACAGCTTTATCAGCCACAGTGGTTGCCAACATAGAACTTGGGGGTTATCGCCCCGTCTATATTCTCAGGCATCCCTAATGTAGCGGGTGCACTGATTACTGCCCATTGAGGTATATAAGATGCGAATGACACTACCTGCGCTAGTTCTGGGCCTTTTGTTTGCACAAGGAGCAATGGCTGCCGGTGACGGAACCGCCGCTGTCGGAGGCGGTGTTGGCGGCGCGTTGGGTAATATCGTGGGCCAACAGCTGGGGGGGTCCACGGGGGCCGCCGTTGGTGCCGGGGTCGGTGGCGCTGCAGGGAGTGCTATCGGCGCGCCACGAGGCAGCAAAACCGAAGCCGCCATTGGTGGCGGTCTCGGATCGGCCGGCGGATCGGTCATCGGCAACAGACTGGGAGGCTCTACTGGCTCCACCATCGGCGCGGGTCTTGGCGGTGCCGCTGGCGGGGCGATAGGCAACAATCTTGCCGACGATGGCAGCAAGCACAACTCCGGTGGCAAGCATCACAAGAAAAACAAAAACAAGAAGAACAAGCACCGCCGATAAACCAGGCTCAATGTCGCAATGCTGTTCAAGTGTGGGAGCGACCTTGCTCGCTCCCACAAAGTCAGGAATCGCTTAAGTCACAACTTTGCAACTCAGTGTCAGGCTTTTTCAAAGTGCTCCTGATGCTTCACCCATTCCTCATGCACCTCCAGATAGCAAAACCCTCTCCTTGATGGCTTCAGGTGGCGAATGCACGCCAGCCCGTCGAAATCCGACCAGAATAAATTGCGCCTTTATGCCGAGGTTGCTTGCTCAAACACCCCCTGGATCCAGCCCTTCATTTCTCCTGCCAAAAAACGCGTCACGTCTTCTGCAAGGGCCGGTGCACGGCACTTATGCCTCCCGAAATGGCGTATTCGAACAGCTTTAAACCATGCGTTTTTTTGATTAATGCCATGCACATTGAGCATAGGGTAGGCATTTACAGCATTAGACGGCGCCCTCCGGCATTGGAATAGTCGCGCCGCCTGAGCGGTCTGCCAGTGAGCGACAAGCACCACTTCCAAGCGATCTATCCCGGCTATTTACACAGATTTTTCGGTAAATGAACGTTCCTGTTCAGGCAATTACCTACATCAAACTGAAGTAAAGGTAGAAAAAAAATAATATGAAGAAGGCAAAACTTAGCCTCGCCTGGCAGATCCTGATTGGTCTGGTCCTCGGGATTGCAATCGGCGCGCTGCTCAACCATTTCAGTGCTGAAAAGGCCTGGTGGATCAGTAACGTTCTGCAACCTGCCGGCGATATCTTTATCCGTCTGATCAAGATGATCGTAATCCCAATCGTGATTTCTTCACTGGTTGTCGGGATTGCAGGCGTGGGAGATGCGAAGAAACTCGGTCGTATCGGTTTTAAAACCATCATTTACTTCGAGGTGGTCACCACCATTGCGATTTTGGTCGGCCTGGTGCTGGCCAACGTGTTCCAGCCAGGTGCCGGGATCGACATGAGCACCCTGAGCACAGTCGATATCTCGAAGTATGCGGCCACGGCGGCTGAGGTCACCCATGAACATGCGTTCATCGAGACCATCCTCAACCTGATCCCATCCAACATCTTCGCGGCCATGGCTCGCGGTGAGATGCTGCCGATCATCTTCTTCTCGGTGCTCTTCGGTCTCGGTTTGTCGAGCCTGAACGCCGAACTGCGCGACCCGCTGGTGAAAACCTTCCAGGGCGTGTCCGAGTCGATGTTCAAAGTCACTCACATGATCATGAACTACGCGCCAATCGGTGTGTTTGCCCTGATCGCCGTGACTGTCGCCAACTTCGGCTTCGCCTCCCTGGTGCCACTGGCCAAGCTGGTGGTGCTGGTTTACGCGGCCATCCTGTTCTTCGCCTTTGCGGTACTGGGCCTGATCGCCAAGCTGTTCGGCTTCTCCGTGATCAAGCTGATGCGCATCTTCAAGGACGAACTGGTACTGGCTTACTCCACCGCCAGCTCCGAAACCGTGCTGCCGCGCGTGATCGAGAAGATGGAAGCCTACGGCGCACCGAAAGCGATTTGCAGCTTTGTGGTACCGACCGGCTACTCGTTCAACCTTGACGGTTCGACCCTGTACCAGAGCATCGCGGCAATCTTTATCGCTCAGCTGTATGGCATCGACCTGTCGCTCAGCCAGCAACTGCTGCTGGTATTGACCCTGATGGTCACCTCCAAAGGCATCGCCGGTGTGCCGGGCGTGTCCTTCGTGGTGCTGCTGGCCACGCTGGGCAGCGTGGGTATCCCGCTGGAAGGTCTGGCCTTTATCGCCGGTGTTGACCGTGTGATGGACATGGCCCGTACGGCCCTGAACGTGATCGGTAACGCCCTGGCGGTACTGGTAATTTCCCGTTGGGAAGGCATGTACGACGACGCCAAGGGCGAGCGCTACTGGAACTCGCTGCCGCACTGGCGCAGCAAGGAACAGCTGCCGGCCGGGGAAGTGTCGAACACCTGAAAAAGTGATCCTCAGGTTTTGTGAGCTTCACAAAACCTGAGGGAACTGGCTTGAATGCGCTGGCATCACTTCGACGTACCTGAAAAACCATACCGTCGGCATCGCGAGCAAGCCCGCTCCCACAGGGACTTCGCTCGCGCAAATCAACAACGGCTGACCTAACGCCCTTGATCAAAACGGAACGAAGCTCCATACGCTGACGCCGGTAAATGACTGGCGCCGTCGGCCCGCAGCCGTGAACGGAACGTACCGCGCTGAGGTTCGGTGCGATACAAGCCACGTTTCTGCAACTCGGGAATAATCAGCTCCACAAAGTCTTCAAGGCTGCCAGGGCTGATCAGCGGATTGAGCATGTAGCCGCTGGTACCGCTGATGCGAGCGTGTTCTTCGATCCGGTCTGCCACCTGTTGCGGGGTGCCTACCAGAATCAGGTCACTGCCACGTGTGACGTTGGCAAAGCGCTGTTTGACGTCACCGGCCGTCAGGGGCTTGCCACTCCCATCTGCACGCATCACATAGGACGTCATGCCTTCGGTGTGAGTAGACAGAGCATCACTGTCGGCGTAACGGCTAATGTCGATTCCGGTATCACCCGCATAACTGACCAGTTGCGCCTGCAAGTGATAATTGCTTTGCAGCTCGTCATATTTGCGCTGAGCATCGATTTCCGTTTTGGCGGTCACAATACGCAGCACTGTCAGCGACTTCACATCTTCGGCCGGGCGACCGAGCGCCTGGGCCTGGGCCCAGATTTCCTCCAGCCCCTGACGAATCTCATGGGGGTCGGACTTGGCAACAAAGATCAACTCGGCGTGCTTGGCTGCAAATGCCCGGCCACGGCCTGACCAGCCAGCCTGGATCAGCAGAGGCGTTCGCTGCGGCGACGGGGACGTCAAATGCGGACCCGCCACCCGATAATGTTCGCCTGCATGGTTGATCGGCCGAACCCGATCACCACGGGCATACAGCTGGCGCGTCTTGTCGGCAACCACGGCATCATCGGCCCAACTGCCCTCCCAAAGCTTATAGGCCACATCGAGAAATTCCTCGGCACGCTCATAGCGATCATCGTGCTTGATCATCTGCTCCAGCCCGAAGTTTCGGGCAGCACTGGACAGGTATGAAGTGACGATGTTCCACCCTATCCGGCCATCCGTCAGATGGTCCAATGTGCTGAAGCGCCGGGCATGGGTAAAGGGATGCTCGTAGCTGGTGGTCACCGTGACGCCAAAGGCCAGGTTTTCAGTTACCGCAGCCAGTGCCGGGATGATCATCAGCGGGTCATTTGCCGGCGCTTCCACGGCCCATTTCATGGCCGCCTCGGCATTGCCGCCAAATACATCGTAGAAGCCCAGAACATCTCCGAAAAACAGCATATCCATGTGCGCCTGATCGGCAATACGCGCCAGATTTGACCAATAGCCGAGCGAATTGATGCTCAATCGCTCGTCAGCCGGGTGCGTCCACAGGCTTGGCGCGCCACCACAGCCAACACTCGCTTGCTCGTAGAGCGCAAACAACAGAGGTTTTGGATCGGACATCTTGATACCTGAGAAGAATAATTAAGAGGATGGCGTTACCGCTGACTTATGAACCCTTTGCCGTAGTGGCGCTCGAGGCGGTTCTGCACCAGTTCGAGCCCGATCGACATCAACCAATAGATAACGGCGGCGGTGGTGAGCATTTCGATGTAGCGATACGACGAACGCCCGTAGGACTGCGCCAGGAACATCACTTCCCACACGCCCATCACCGAAATCAGCGAGGAGTCCTTGAGCATTGAAATGAACTGGCTGGTGGTCGGCGGCAAAATCGTGCGCATGGCTTGCGGCAGGATGATGTGCAGGAATGTCGCCGTCGGCGACAGCCCCAGCGCCATCGCTGCCTGGCGTTGCCCGGGGGCCACGGCCATGATCCCGGCGCGAAAAATCTCGCTGAGGTAGGCACCGTAATTGAGCGACAACGCAATGATGCCCGCGCTGATTGCCCCCGGAACAATGCCGATCTGGGGCAGGCCCAGGTAGATCAGCAGGATCTGGATCAGCAGCGGCGTCCCGCGAAAAAATGACGCGTAGAAGCTCGCGATCCCAAAGGCCACGGCGCTGCGTGAAAGGCGCGCAAGCGCCGTCACAAAACCGAGCAGCAAGGACAACCAGATCGAACAAAAGCACAGGAACAACGTCAGCGCCGCGCCTTGCAGAAAGCCGTTGGGGCCCAGGTGCAGGCCCATCAGGTTCGGCAACTTATCCAGGATGATCGACAGCTTCAGGTCGAAGCTCATGAAGAACATGACGCACAAAGCGAACAGCACCGCCCACGTCAGATAGAGCCGGGTGCGAAAGCCAAACAGCTGGCTCAAGCGACGGGGTTCGGTCTTGGCGAGTGAATGTGTCTTGGCGGGGTGTGGATTGTGGGCTGTCATTGGCTGATATCGGAACCGATCCACTTCTGTGAAATCTTGCTCAGGGTTCCGTCGGCCTTCAGCCCGGCAATGGCTTCAGTCACCTTGGCACTCCACTGCGGATCGCCCTTTTCAATCGCCACCACGTTGGGTTCTGCGTACAGCGCGGGGCCAGCGATCTTGAAGCGCGGATCCTGGGCAATCCGCTCACGGGCCGTGATCAGATTGGTGACCATCGCATCCAGACGCACCCCGCTGCCCAAGGCCAGGTCCTGGAACGCCACGGTTTCATTGTCGTACGGGGCAATCTGGACATTCTCGAACGGGTAGCTCAACGGCTTGTCTTCGGCGCCTTCAATCACCAGGTCCTTGTTCAGATAGGCTTCATAGGTGGACGCGCTGATCACGCCCACTTTTTTCCCGGACAAATCCTTGCCTTCAACGATGTGGTTATCCTTAGCGTTCACCACGATCACTGCCGGCGACTGGTAATACTCGACCGGAAAGTCGAACACTTCAGCCCGGGCCTTACTCGGGGTCATCGAGCACACGCAGATATCGTAACGCCCGCTCCAGCGGCCTGCGGCGATGACATCCCAGGACGGTGTTTCCAGCTTGAGCTTGACCCCCAGGCGCTGCGCCACGGCCTTGGCGACGTCAACGTCAAAGCCGTCCAGCTGGTTCTGATCGTTGAGAAAGGAGAATGGCGGATAGCTCTCCATCAGCACGCCCGTCATCTCCCCTTTTTGGGTTACGCGATCCAGGGTGGGGCCCGCAAAAGCCGTTGCACAGGTCGCGAGCAGAGCGAGGCCGAAAGGTAAGAGCGCCGATGTTTTCAAAGACCAATACTCCAATCATTTCAAAGTCATTTGAATAGATTAAAACGTACTATAAATCTCATTTGTACTTGTTTTATGGAATAAAAACCTCGCTTCGAGCTATATCGAATGACACTGAAACCTCACCAGACAGGCTGCTCGCTTCGACGCAGGTTTGAGCGGTTAAACAGGGTTGGCGCTGAGCCCTCCCCTGGCTTGCCAGCGCGATACGTGTCACACGGATTTTATTTCCATGGCCAGGTGCTATTGCATAACCGCCAGAGTCCGGTAGAACCTTGGTGATCAGCGCAAGAATGTGCAGAGACTTGCCATCGATTTCGGCAATTGAAGGAAAAGCATCATGGATACGGAAAAACTCAAGACGTTGTTGAAACCCTGGCTCTCAGCAGAGACATGGCACAGCGGAGATCAAGTGGACGATCAACGCTTTCACCTGGCGTTAAAAAGCGCATTCGATGAATTTGGCGTACACATCAGCTCAGATGACTTTCAGCAGGCCATTGTGCTTTGCCTGCATGAGTACCGACCGAGGGACGTCACGTCATACGAAAACGATGTCGAAGAGTTCGCGCAGCGCGGCGAAGACATCGCCAGCTATCTGACCGACCTCAAGCCACATTGATTCTCCCGCCGCTTCACTGCGCCAGTCGCTCCCGGCCTGGCGAAAGTGCTCATCGAGGGTCTGACGATAGATGTCCTGACCCGCGAGGTTGAGAAGGCCACGCCGCGAAAATCCTCCATGGCCGCCAGCGGGTGGCCCTGGGGCAGGATAACGACCCTGGAAGTAGGCTAACGTGTTGCGACACAGATGCCCGTCGGGAAGTATCAGATTCCGGCAACCAGAGAGACCGCCATGATCCGGCTAGCTGAAGCACACGATGAACCCAACATCCGGGACTGCGCCGAACAGGCTTACGCGCGCTATGTACCAGCGATTGGGCGCAAACCTGCGCCCATGGTTGCTGATTTTGCCGCGCAGATTGCAGCTGGCGCTGTCTACGTCGCGACGGATGAGCACTGCACCTTTCAAGGGTTCGTTGTGTTTCATGCCAGGGAGGAGCATATCCTTCTGGAGAATGTGGCCGTCCTGCCCAGCGCAACCGGACGCGGCGTGGGCAAATCGCTCATTGCCTTTTGTGAAAGCGCCGGCCGCGAGCGCGGCATGCAGGCCGTGCAGCTTTATACCAATGTGATGATGGCCGACAATCTCCTGATCTACCCCAAGCTCGGGTATGTAAACGTTGGGCAACGCACTGAAGACGGATTCAAGCGCGTCTATTTCGAAAAGCTGCTCACGCTTCCAGACTCGATCTGACCTGTGCGCCAGCAAACGATCAGGATTCAAATAACTGTTTCGCGGGACTCTGACATTGGAATTAAGACAGCTGCGCTATTTCGTCAAAATCATCGAGCATGGCAGCCTCGGGCGGGCGGCACTGGAACTGGACGTTGGGGTGTCAGCCCTCAGCCAGCAGATCTCCAAGCTGGAAAGCGAGCTGTGCACCCGCCTTCTGAATCGCACCACCACTGGCGTGACGCCGACAAGCGCCGGCCTCGGGTTTTTACACCACGCCCAACTGACACTGCGCCAAGCGCAAAACGCCATCATGGCCGCCCATCGCGGGCGAATGAGTGGCTACGTGAGCGTGGGCCTGCCGCCCACCACCGCAACCGTTCTTGCCTTGCCGTTGATCAACGCAATGCGTGCCCGGTATCCGGACATACAGCTGCATCTGGTAGAAATGCTATCCGGGCACCTGGCTGCACAGCTCAACGCCAGACAAATCGACCTGGCCATTCTGTTCCAGCTCGAAGGCGGGAAACGCTGGAGTGTGACACCCCTTCTGGACGAAAAGCTGTTCGTCATTGCCTCCCCCACTCTGCCCCAGGCTCCGTGTGGTGACAGCGTGCAGTTGGCAGACCTCGGTAGCTTGCCGCTGGTAATGCCCAGTGCACAGCACGGCTTGCGTTCAGGCTTGGTGAACGCGTTCGAGCGGCTCGGGCTAACACCCAATGTCATCATGGAAGTGGACGGTCTTGCCGTCCTGATGAACGCCGTCCGGGCCGGTCATGCTGCAACCATACAACCGGGCGCCGCCGCCGCATTGAAAGACGAGTCTGGACTCTCACTGGTCAGAATTTCCGATCCCCATGTGGGGCGACGCAACCTTCTGGCCACACTGGCTGAAGACGAATTGTCCCCAGCCGCGCTGGCAACCCGGTTGGTCATCGTCGACGTGGCGCGACAACTGGTGGTCGACAAACAGTGGCCAGGCGCAACGTGGATTGAGGAACAGGACCCTTGATTCCCCGTTCAACCTCGAGCTGAGCGGCATCGTGCACCGGTAAGTCTTTAGAAAAACTGAACACCCCGCGCCAAAAGCAGCCTTTCGGCCCTCCACCCTCGCCTCTATCGTGCCCTCAACTCGCAAGGAGCACCTCGTTCCCGCTTCCTTGCAAATCGAGGAGCGATAATGATCGATGTATTAATCGTGGGGGGTGGTAACGCAGCCTTGTGCGCCGCTCTGATGGCGCGAGAAGCTGGCGCCAGCGTGATGCTGCTGGAAGCCTCGGCGAAAATCTGGCGCGGGGGCAACTCCCAACACACCCGCAACCTGCGCTGCATGCACGACGAGCCTCAGGACGTGCTGATCGATGCCTATCCGGAAGAAGAGTACTGGCAAGATCTTTTGAAGGTCACCGGCGGCATTACGGATGAGAAACTCGCGCGCATCGCTATCCGTGCATCATCCACCTGCCGCGACTGGATGCGCTCCCACGGCGTGCATTTTCAGCCCCCCCTGTCCGGCGCACTGCACGTGGCGCGGACCAATGCTTTTTTCATGGGTGGCGGCAAAGCATTGATCAATGCGTATTACCGCAGCGCCGAACGCCTCGGTGTAAAAATCCGCTACAACGCCCAAGTCACCGACATTGAGCTGGACGACGATAAATTCGTCGCCGCCCACATTGGCGAGCACGAAGTGGATGGCCAGCCTGTGGCGGCTGAACGTATTGAAGCCCGGGCCTGCGTGTTGGCCAGCGGCGGTTTCGAGTCCAACCGTGAGTGGCTCCGCGAAGCGTGGGGGCAGAACGAACGCGGTGAATGGCCGTCCGATAACTTCCTGATCCGCGGGACCCGATTCAATACCGGCATTGTGCTGCGGCGCATGCTTGATCTCGGCGCCGATGTCATCGGTGATCCGACCCAGGCCCACATGGTGGCAATTGATGCCCGCGCGCCCCTGTATGACGGCGGCATCTGCACACGCATCGACTGCGTTTCGCTGGGGGTGGTGGTCAATCGCGAGGGCGAACGCTTCTATGACGAGGGCGAGGATTTCTGGCCCAAGCGCTATGCGATCTGGGGGCGCCTGGTCGCCGGACAACCGGGTCAGCAGGCGTACTCCATCATCGATCAGCAGGCCATCGGACGCTTCATGCCGCCCGTCTTCCCCGGAACCACGGCCAATACCCTGCAGGACCTGGCCCGCCAGCTGAAACTGCCTCAGGATCAATTCGTCAAGACCGTCGAGGACTACAACAACGCCTGTCGCGTCGGCACTTTCGACCACACCGCGCTGGACGACTGTCACACCCAGGGGCTGACACCTGCCAAGACCCATTGGGCCCGGCCGTTGGTCAAACCCCCTTTTTATGCCTACCCGCTGAAACCGGGTGTCACGTTCACCTACCTGGGCCTTGCAACCGACCACACCGCCGCCGTGCATTTCAACGGCAAGGCGAGCCCCAACCTGTTCGTGGCCGGAGAAATGATGGCCGGCAATGTACTGGGCAAGGGATACACCGCCGGCATAGGCATGGCCATTGGCACTGCATTCGGCCGTATAGCCGGTGCACAAGCGGCTGCCTCGGTGGGCTTTGGCGCTTTATCTGCGAACACGGAGTCTCGACATGCAACTGTTTGATCCCACGGCGTCGGGCGGTCTGATCCCGGTCCTGAACCTTGACGAAAGTGAAGTCCAGCGGCAGATGAGCATTTGTAATGCCTGTCGTTATTGCGAGGGCTTCTGCGCGGTTTTCCCGGCAATGACACGCCGCCTGGAGTTCACCCAGGCAGACATCCATTATCTGGCGAACCTGTGCCATAACTGCGGCGCATGCCTGCACGCCTGTCAGTACGCTGCCCCCCATGAATTCGAGGTCAATGTCCCGAAAGCCATGGCCAAGGTACGCCTTGATACCTACGCCGAATACGCGTGGCCACGCGCGATGGGCAAGTTGTATCAGCGCAACGGTCTGACACTGGCACTGGCGTCGGGAGCGGGCCTGGCACTCTTTCTATGCCTGACCCTGATGCTCATGGGCAACCTGTTCACCGCCATTCCTGGAGGTAACTTCTACGGGATTTTCCCGCACAACACCCTGGCGTTGATGTTTGGCGCGGTGTTCGGCTTTGCGGTACTTGCGCTGACCCTGGGTGTAAGGCGCTTCTGGCACAACATCTCACCACCCGCAGCCTCCCTGCCGTTAAAAACCTCTGCGGCGCTGGAGGCGACGGCCAACGTTGCACAACTCAAATACCTGGACGGCGGCCATGGCCAAGGCTGCAACAACGCCGACGATAAATTCACCCTGTGGCGCCGCCGGTTTCACCACCTCACTTTCTACGGCTTCCTGCTGTGCTTCGCAGCAACCGGTGTCGCCACGCTTTATCACTATCTGCTGAAGTGGTCGGCGCCTTATCCGGTGTCCAGCCTGCCCGTGATGCTGGGCATTGCCGGCGGCATAGGTCTGCTGATCGGCCCCGCAGGCCTGCTTTGGTTGAACCTGCGCCGCAATCCGGCCCACGGCGACGTGAATCAAAAACCCATGGACCTGGGCTTCATCGCCCTGCTGTTTCTGGTCAGCGCAAGCGGCCTGGCGCTCCTGGCGTTGCGCGAAACCAGCGCACTGGGCCTGACGCTGGCTATCCATCTCGGACTGGTCATGGCGTTTTTCCTGACCATGCCCTACAGCAAGTTCGCCCATGGAATTTTCCGCAGCGCAGCACTGCTCAAACACGCCATCGAAAAGCGTCAACCCAACCCGATTAACGCCGGCAGCGACTGACGGTCAGGTCACTCATTCCAATAACAATAGTGAGCACAACGGTAGCCATGATGAAAACTACAACGACAACACCCCGCGCCAAGGGGTCCAAACTGGGCGCCATCTTGCGGGTCACCAGCGGCAACTTTCTCGAACAGTTCGACTTCTTCTTGTTCGGGTTTTATGCGACCTACATCTCCCGGACGTTCTTTCCCGCCACCAGCGAATTCGCCTCGCTCATGATGACTTTTGCCGTGTTCGGCTCCGGCTTCCTGATGCGTCCGCTGGGTGCGATTGTGCTGGGGGCTTACATCGACAAGGTTGGCCGGCGCAAAGGGCTCATCGTGACGTTGTCGATCATGGCAGCCGGTACCGTATTGATCGCCCTGGTGCCGGGCTATGCCAGCATTGGCATAGCGGCACCGATTCTGGTGCTGTTGGGCAGGCTGCTGCAGGGCTTCTCCGCCGGTGCGGAAATGGGTGGCGTTTCTGTGTACCTCGCGGAAATTGCCACACCCGGTCACACCGGTTTTTACACCAGTTGGCAATCCGCCAGTCAGCAAGTTCTAATCGTCGTCGCAGCTGCGTTGGGCTACACCATCAACGCCACCATGCAAGCCGCTGAAATCGCCGACTGGGGCTGGCGTATTCCGTTCTTCATTGGCTGCGTGATCATCCCGTTCATTTTCATTATTCGCCGCTCACTGGAAGAAACCGAAGCCTTCACGGCACGCCACCATCGTCCAACGACCCGCGAGGTTTTTCGCTCGATGCGTGATAACTGGCGCACCGTGCTGGCAGGCGGTTTGCTGGCGTCCATGACCACAACCACGTTCTACCTGATCACGGTTTACACCCCTACGTTTGGCAGAACCGTACTGAACCTGAGCACCACTGACAGCCTGGTGGTGACTCTGCTGGTCGGCATCAGCAACTTCTTCTGGCTGCCTATCGGTGGCGCACTGTCTGACCGTATCGGTCGTCGGCCTCTGTTGCTGGCGATTTCCTTACTGTGCATCTTCACAGCCTACCCGGCCATGCACTGGCTGGCAGAAGCCGCCAGCTTCGAACGACTGCTTGCCGTTCTGCTGTACTTCTCATTCTTCTTCGGTATTTACAACGGCGCCATGGTCGCGGCACTGACCGAAGTGATGCCGCAAAATGTGCGTGTGGTGGGGTTCTCCCTGGCCTTCAGTCTGGCGACCGCGGTATTTGGCGGCTTCACCCCGGCAATCTCGACTCTGCTTGTCCAGGCCACCGGGGATAAAGCTTCCCCTGCGTACTGGCTGATGTTCGCGGCAGTGTGCGGATTTACTGCGACAACGATTCTGTATCGTCGGCAAAAAACCCTAGCGGTCAGCGCCGTATAACAGAGGCTCGCTACGTGTCACTCATTCACGGCGTGAGTTGGGTCTGAGTGACACAGGGGCGGTTAGCGCTTTTCGTTTCGGGCAGGCGCTTCTCCATCGGCTGATAGACCAGCCCGGCGAACTCACCCACATCCCCTGCGAGGCTGAATCCGTAGCTTTCGTAGGCGGTTACCGAAGACAGCGATGCACTGACGGTCACGGCTTCACCTCTGGCCTGCTCCAGTGCCGCGCTCATCAGGCGCATGCCGATGCCCCGACGCTGCCATCCCGGCGCGACAAACAGCATCGCCACGTGGCGTCCTTCCTTCAGCTCGATCAGCCCCGCTATCGCTCCATCAGCGACACAGACAAGCATCAGGTTGTCGCCCTCCATGCGGTCGGAAAACGCCTGCACTGCGGCCACCCTGGCGAAGGTTTCAACACCCTGTGCCGACAACGAAGGCGCAACTGCCAACATGAACGCGTCCAGGCACAGGGCGCTGACGCGAGGCAGGTCATCGTGGGTCAGTTTGCGTATCTGCATAGTTGCTCATCCGGGACAGTATCAACCTTGCTCTTGGGTTAACCCGCCCGCTCCAACGCTGAAAAAAGGCTTACATATTCCAGTGACAGTTTATGCCGCGGCGCCAGATGAATCATAGGCACGGACGCCTCATGGGATTCACGCATTTTGATGGTGCTGCTCAAGTAGTTGGGCAACACAGGCATGCCCTCGGCGATCAATTCGTCAATAAGCATCCGGTGCAAGCTGGCGCGCCCTACGAACTGGTTGACCACCACGCCCTCGACGACCAGCGACTCATTATGGTCCGCCTGAAGCTCGGCCACTTGAGCGATGACGCTGTAGAGCGCCTGCCGGGAAAATTTGTCGCAATCGAAAGGAATCAACACCCGGTCGGCGGCGATCAGCGCACTGTATGAATAGAAGTTGAGAGTCGGCGGCGTATCGATATAAATACGCTCGTAATCCTGCGAAAGCTCCACCAACAAGCGGCGCAGTTTGTTGACCTTGAATTTCGACTCGAGTTTTGACTGGAGCTCAGCAAGCTCACTGTTCGCGGTGACCAGATGCAGGTTGTCATAGTGCGTTTCAGTGATGGCGACTCGATTCTTTTTGCTGGCCGGGCCGCTGGAGAGGGTTTGCTTGAAAAAATCAGCGATCCCCACAGGGATATCATCACCTGCCAGCCCCGTCAGATACTGGGTGGCGTTAGCCTGATGATCGAGATCCACCAGAAGTGTGCGATAGCCTTCAGCAGCACTCACAGCGGCTAGATTGCAGGCAATGCTGGATTTCCCAACGCCCCCTTTCAGATTGAATACAGCTCGGCGCATGAGACAGATACCTTGAGAAAATCCTCCCCTGATAATAAGAATGAAATATTTCAGTAATGTTTCTGCGCGACAAAATGTTTCAAGTATAAGACAGGCATCGCCACGACTTCCGACCTCGGGGTTTGGCTTTCTGGTTTGTGTTTTTGAACTTTTTCAGGAGTGCTATACCTAATCGCTCGCTCAATATTTTTATCAACGTCATGGAGACACTCGCTAATGCTTACTGCAAAACTGCTGCGTCACACCTGTGCCCTAGCGCTGTTCAGCGCACCACTGGCAGTGACGGCCGCCCCAAGCACCGACCCTCTCTTCACCATCGGTTTACTGGGTTCCTACAGCACGTTCGAGTTCGAAGGCGGTAGCAAGTCCGACAAGGAACATTTGGCCCAGGGTGGCGTGTTCGCCAACTATGGCAACAAGATGACCGCCGAATCCGGCTTCATTTACCAGCTCGGTGGTGAAGTCAAATACAGCAAGAAAAATGACGACAAGCTCAAGGAAGCCCAGGCCGATCTCGACCTTGGCTGGCGCGCCGCGCTGGATGCGCGCAACTTCGTCGACGTGATTGTCGGCGGCGGTTACAACTGGACCCGTTTCGAGCCCGAAATCAACAATCTCGACACAAAGCTGACCCTTAAATCGCCATTTGCCAAGGTTGCACTGGGTTACAACCACCAGTTCGACACCTCGACCCTGCGCGCAGAAGTGGGTGTCCGCCGCTCGATCGATGGCCGCGCACGCCTGAAAGTCGACAACTTCGGCAGTGACAGCGTCGACATGAAAGACCGTACCAACCCGTACGCAGAAGTGTCGCTGCTGATGAACCAGAACGGTGACATGCCGATCAACGCGGGCGTGTACTACACCCGTACCGAGTACAAGATCGACGAAGATTCGCCGGTTGCCGACAACACCAAACTCAAGCGTGACGAGTTCGGCGTGAAGGTCGGTCTGGCGTTCTGATCCAACCCGGCAGGCCCCGTCGCTGACGGGGCCTGTACCAGCCGCAGCGCCCTCGCCGCTGTGTGCGTGACACCTTTTCGGACCGAGCATTCTTCCTGGTCAATGCGCCCAAAGACTTAACAGCATTCGCCTCGACCGACATAAGTAAGGATCACTATGTTCCGTAACGGTCAGATCATCACCTTCCCTGCCCTGGTCGCAACGGTATTGTTGCTTACCGGTTGCCCGCCTTCAGCCGAGTTCACACAGTGGCAACGCACTTCTACTTCCGTAGACGGCGTTAAAGCGGCCATGGCAGAGTGTGGGAACCCTGTAGGACGCTCATTGGACCGTTTACCGACAAACGAACGGGTGCTTCAATTCCAGTGCATGCAACGCCTGGGTTTTACGCGCAAAGACGGGTTTGAATTTTGTGAAGTCATGAGCGATGTTCCAGCCTGCGTGGAAGAAAGAAATGGTCATCCACTTGGCTTGTCCCAACTTGAAGCATTGCCGTTCGAAGCCGATGAAGGCTTTTATCCAATAAAACCCGATTCTGGCCGGTATGAAGACATGCAAGTCTCCTGGCGAAAAGCCGGCGCGTCACTCCACTTCTCGATGCAACACGCCAATAATCAGGAAGCACTACCCGTTATGTACGCCTGCGGATATCCGAAACCACTCGGGTCGAACCGTGAAGTTGCCAGCATCGGACGCACTGCCAAAGTGCAACGCTGCATGATTGATCACGGATTCGAACCGAAGGACAAAATGATGCTGGTGTGTCGGCCATATCCCACTGTGACGGGTTGTAAAAACAACGTTGAGAACAGTGGCTGATTTTATGATGCCTTCTATCCCGCCCCTTCTGGCTTGATCCGGATTATCCATTGGCGCGCTCAGCACCGGTGTCAGATTCAGTTGTTGCCATGGAGTCGACATATGCGTCCCTTACGAACAGGCCCGCACAAGGCGGGCCCGGGGGCATCACGTGATGATTGTCAAACAGGCATTCAAACGCTGGGTTTTAGAAAAAACTCACTGTCGAAGGCTTCAACAACAGGTATCGCAACACGCAATCGACGATGGCCCTCTTCGCTAAGTGAAACCAGGTTTGCGCGCTGGTCGTGCGGGTTTGTTTGCTTTTCAATAAGCCCGTCCTTTTCCAGACGAGAAATGATTTGCGAAATATGCATGCGATCCATGCCGGTAAAACTGGCAATGCCATGTTGAGTAATCGGCTCGCCCTCTCTTGTCAGCCAGCCACTTACAGCCAGGATGGCGAACTGTGGCTGGGTAAGACCCAAAGGTTTCAAGCGAGCGTTGAGTTGACGCTGCCAGTCTAAAAAGTCACGCCAAAGCCGGAATCCAGGGCTGTCGTTTGGTCCTGCAAAGACGGAACCACTCCAGCGCCCCTCGACACCATCCTGATTAGCACTCACGGGAACGTGCCTGGGCTTCACAAGACTTCTTGAGCCCCTGCATCGTGTTGGGCATCGATGCCTGGATTGATCTACCGACCAGGTATCGAAACAGAAAACTCAGCGGCCCGCAGAATTCAACCCAGTGGGTTGCGACAGTGCCCCCCTCCACTTCGGTAAGCAGGTGCCCGAATTCCATGCGGCATAAAGGCAAACGGCTTTGCACCGAAAACGACTTGCCCTCGGTCATTTCGACAATCTGAATGTTGGCCTTGGGTCCCACCTTTGGCTTAAGCCAGCCTTTGGCGCCCAACTCAAGACCGCCGGGCAAGCTTGCATTGCTCACCTCTGGGTCCCAATCGGCCCAGCCCGCCGCATCTTTATACAAACGGAACACTTGCGCGGGGGTCGATCTAATCTCAATAGACTCTTTGATTTCCATGGCCTTTGCCTTGCGTCAGTCACATTAGAATAATTGTAAATGCATTTACAATCAAACACCATAGGCCTTGATCTGGCATAGAGAACGCTGTCGAAATTCTCAAAGTTCAGTACAAAGCTGGACTGCATGCTCATCGCTGACCCGAGTACGATCAGCACACCCTTGCGGTACGAATAAGGCTCGACCAAAGAACAATGGGTCACGCGGACGCGAAGATGACCAAACACTATCAGGACGGGCACACAGGGAAAGGTATCGAGTACCTGGAGGTGGGAGCTGATTTGGCGTTCTGAGGTGGGGGGTTTTGCAAATCGAAGACAACAAAAAAGGGCCCACCTTTCGGTGAGCCCTTCTAGACCGCCCAGCAGAGCGGATTTTGTTTGGTAGGCGCGATTGGACTCGAACCAACGACCCCCACCATGTCAAGGTGGTGCTCTAACCAACTGAGCTACGTGCCTGCTGTGGGGTCGCATTCTATAGATTTGCGGAGGGGTGTCAACACCTTTTTTGCAGCTAACCCTATGAATAGTCGAATTTTTTATTTTTCCCGCAAAAAAGCTCATTCGCCAGTGGCTGGCGGGGGGATTTCAACTCAGGTAGCATCGGTTTCACTCGTAAAAAATATAAAACAGAGGCTGCAGAATGTCGAACACTCACTATCCCCAGTCCTACTATGCGGCTTCAGCTAATCCGACTCCTGAGCGCCCTGCCCTGCAGGGCGAGGTTGAGGTGGACGTCTGTGTAATCGGCGCCGGCTACACCGGGCTGTCGAGTGCGCTGTTTTTGCTGGAGGCCGGTTTCTCGGTCGCCGTGCTGGAGGCCGCGAAGGTGGGGTTCGGTGCCTCGGGGCGCAATGGCGGCCAGATCGTTAACAGCTACAGCCGCGATATCGATGTGATCGAGCGCACGGTGGGAGCCAAGCAGGCACAACTGCTGGGGAATATGGCCTTCGAAGGCAGCAAGATTATTCGTGAACGCGTGGCCAAGTATCAGATCCAGTGCGATTTGAAAGACGGCGGTGTGTTTGCTGCGATTACTGGCAAGCAGATGGGTCATCTGGAAGCTCAAAAGAAGCTCTGGGAACGCTATGGCAATACGTCCCTGGAACTGCTGGATCAGCGCCGGATTCGTGAAGTGGTTGCCTGCGACCAGTATCAGGGCGGGCTGCTGGACATGAGCGGCGGGCATATCCACCCGCTCAACCTGGCGCTGGGTGAAGCGGCCGCGGTCGAGTCCCTGGGCGGCAAGATTTACGAGCAGTCACCTGCGATTCGCATAGAGCGCGGCGCCAATCCTGTGGTGCATACGCCCCAAGGCAAGGTCCGGGCCAAGTTCATCATCGTTGCGGGCAATGCCTACCTGGGCAATCTGGTGCCCGAACTGGCGTCCAAATCCATGCCCTGCGGCACGCAGGTAATCACGACCGAGCCGCTGAGCGAAGAGCTGGCAAAAACGCTGCTGCCCCAGGACTACTGCGTCGAAGACTGCAATTACCTGCTCGACTACTATCGCCTGTCCGGTGACAAGCGCCTGATCTTTGGTGGTGGCGTGGTGTATGGCGCGCGGGACCCCGCCAATATCGAGGCGATTATCCGGCCAAAAATGCTCAAGGCCTTCCCGCAACTCAAGGACGTGAAAATTGATTACGCCTGGACGGGTAACTTCCTGCTGACGCTGTCGCGCCTGCCTCAGGTCGGCCGCATCGGTGACAACATTTATTACTCGCAAGGTTGCAGTGGCCACGGAGTGACGTATACCCACCTGGCCGGCAAGGTACTGGCCGAAGCCCTGCGCGGCCAGGCCGAGCGCTTTGACGCTTTTGCCGACTTGCCTCACTACCCGTTCCCCGGCGGGCAACTGCTGCGTACGCCGCTGACCGCTTTGGGTGCGTGGTACTACAGCCTGCGGGACAAGTTCGGCTTCTAACTAGTTGTGCGACCCCAGAGTCTTGATGGCCGTGGCCCCTGCCTGCTCCTGACCGGAGCGGGACAGGTCATTGGCCACTTTCAACCAGCGCGCCTTGTCTACATTGGCTGGCAATTGTGTCGGCGACAGGATCAACACTGCCCAGCCCCCGGCATCCTTCCAGGCTGACTCGAATGCCTTGAAGTCCATCACGCGTCGACGCTCCATGCCTGCCCGCAACAACACCGTACCCTTGGCGCGGTTGTAACCCACCAGCATTGCATAGCGCGGCTCTGACCAGAGCATTCCGTCGCTGAAGCGCACCATGACCGGATAACCGGCCGCTACTTGGGCCAATAACGCCGACAGGGATGTATCCAGCGGGTACACCATCAACCCGTAGCCAGCGGCCAGTTGTTCTATGTTGCCTTGCAACGACGCCTCGCCGCCCGGCAGTTTCAGCGGCTTGACCAAAAGGCCCGGGGTGATTCTGATCCGTTGCTCACCGAGCATCCCGGCCAGTGTCTGCGGAGCGCCTTGATTGGCGTTACCGCGAAAAAAGGGAACGCCATTGAGCTCGACGCGTTCCGGCAAACGCCGAAACTCGGGCGACTCGACACTGGCACACCCCGCCATCGCCAACACAAACACAAACACAAACAACGCTGCCAGCCACATTCGTGCTGATCTCAATCCAGTCACAGCCTGCATATTCCCTCGCCTTGAATGAACGCCAGACCGCAAGGCCTGCCACGGCCGTCGATCATAGGGCGCCAATAAGGCAAGGTATAGCCTTAAGCCACAGCCCAATCGACGTGATAGAGCAAATCGGTTAGTCCAGCACGACCTTCGGTCAATAGACTGCAACACTGCACAGACTAGACTGTCCCTTGCTTAGTGTGTGTTTGAGCCCGTAGGGGACAAAGGAGGCACTGATGAGCCCGATAATCACTATTTTCCTGCTGATCACAGGCTGGCTGGCCGTTGCCGGCGCCATGCTATGGGGCCTGATGCGCATCAGCCGCCATCACCATCCGCAGGTGCAGGCCAAACCGCAAGACACCCCTGAAAAACCGGTAACTGGCGCAGCAAGCGCACATTGACTCCACAAAAAAGCCGTCCACCCCATACAGGGTGGACGGCTTTTTAACAGCAATGTGCGTTTATTTCACCAGGGCTGCCTGACGTTTTTCCCGTACCCGCCGCGCCAGAATGTTAAGTGTCTCAACAGTGGCCGAGAACGCCATCGCCGCATACACGTAACCCTTGGGCACATGAGCACCGAAGCCTTCGGCGATCAGGGTCATGCCGATCATGATAAGGAAGGCCAGCGCCAGCATTACCACAGTCGGGTTGTCATTGATGAACTTGGCCAGGGGCTCCGAAGCCAGCAACATCACCATCACCGCCACCACCACTGCAATCACCATGATCGGCAAGTGCTCGGTCATGCCTACTGCGGTAATGATGCTGTCGATGGAGAACACCAGGTCCAGCATCAAAATCTGACCGATAGCCGCGGCAAAACCCAAGGTCACTTTCGATGACACGCTCTCGGTTTTTTCTTCCTCCTGCGGGGTCATGCTGTGATGGATTTCGCTGGTGGCTTTCCACACCAGGAACAGACCACCGGCAATCAGGATCATGTCCTTCCACGAGAAGGCCTTGCCCAACACTTCAAACACCGGCGTAGTCAGTTGAACGATGTAGGCAATGGTACCCAGCAAGCCCAGACGCAGAATCAACGCCATGCCGATACCGATACGACGGGCCTTGGTGCGGTACTGCTCAGGCAGTTTGTTGGTCAAAATCGAGATAAAGATCAGGTTATCGATGCCCAGCACGATTTCCATCACGATCAACGTGGCTAAAGCGACCCAGGCTGCGGGGCTGGCAGCCAGTTGTAAAAGATATTCCATAGGTGTGCTCGGACTCTGCAGTAAGACTGGTTAGATAGCTTTGGACGATTTTTCGTTTTCTTGCTCAGGCTTTTCTTTTTCAATCAGTCCACCCGTGGCATCGCTGAGCGCTTGCTCAGCAGCCTTGTGGGTGTCATCAATGGCCTGCTTGGCGGATTCAGCCGTTTTGCTCAACATCTGTTGCGCCGCTTTTTCTGCCTGATCGCAACCGGTCATGAGCAACAAGCCTGCCGACAACAGTAGTGCAACACCTGATTGTTTAATGTTCATGATCATTTTCCTCTCTAAATCGGCGGCCACCTGAGTGGCTTGCGCATGACGCGGGATTCTAGAGGGTTGAACACTTCAGGAAAATTCGTATTTATAAGCGCTATACTTCGATTTTTACGAAGTGTTGCAGCGCTGATGCTAAATTACCGTCAACTTCATTACTTCTGGGTCGTCGCCAAAACCGGCAGCATTGTTCGCGCCTGTGAGCAACTGAACCTCACCCCGCAGACCATCAGCGGGCAAATCAGCCTGCTGGAGGACACCTATGGCCTGCCATTGTTTCGACGGGTCGGGCGCCAACTGGAGCTGACCGAGACCGGCCGCCAGGTATTGCCCTATGCAGAACAGATCTTTCAGCTCGGCAGCGAACTGGAAAGCATGCTGCGCATGGCGCCTAAAGAGCAGCAGATTCTGTTTCGGGTAGGCGTGGCCGATGTGGTGCCCAAATCGATCGTGTATCGCCTGATCGCGCCGACCATGGAACTGGATGAGCCGATCCGTATCACCTGCCGCGAAGACAAACTTGATCGGCTGCTGGCAGACCTGGCCATTCAACGTCTCGATCTGGTTATTTCAGACAGCCCGATGCCCTCCCACCTGGACATCAAGGGTTTTAGCCAGAAACTGGGGGAATGCGGTATCAGCTTTTTTGCCACCCCGGCCCTTGCCAGAGATTACTCAGAGAACTTTCCCCATTGCCTGCAAGGCGCTCCGCTGCTGATTCCAGGACCCGAAACCGTGTTGCGAAGCCGCTTGTTGCGCTGGCTGGCCGAGCAGCAGATACAGCCGCGGATTGTCGGTGAATTCGATGACAGCGCGTTGATGCAGGCCTTTGGCCAGTCCGGAATTGGCGTATTTATTGCGCCGAGCGTGATTGCCCAGGAAGTGATACGCCAGTTTGACGTCGAGTTGATCGGCCACACCGAAGCCGTGACCGAATCGTTTTACGCCATCACCGTCGAGCGAAAAATCCGTCATCCTGGCATCGTTGCAATCACCGAGGGGGCCCGACGCGAATTGTTTACCCCGCGCTAGCGCACACGGGGCGCACCTTGGCGGTCATCAGCAACATGGCCAGCAGAATCGAGATCAAGATAAACCCGGCAGCCGCATACCCCAGGCTGCCCAGGCCATAGTTATCGATGACCCGCCCACCTACCATCGCGCCCAGGCCGATCCCCAGATTGGCCCCCGCAATATTCAGCGACGCGGCAAATGCCGGCGCATGGGGTGCAACTTTCATCAGGCGCACATGGCTGACCAAGAACATGGCCGCCTGCGTCACACCCCAGATACCCATCGCCGCCGCAAGGCCCAGGGTTGAATGAATGCTCGGCACCAGCGCCACCAGCCCGCCGATCATGAAGGCACAAAACACCATCGAGGCAATCAGCGGGTGGCGATCCACCATCCGTCCGCCCAACGAGTTGCCGAGCAGGCCTACGGCGCCAAAGCCCATCAGGCACCAGCCCACCAGCGTGCCGTCGAAACCTGCCAGACGCTCAAGGATATCGGCCAGATAGGTGTAGGCCGTGAACATGCCGCTGAACACCAGCACTGAGAGCACGATGTGACCCATCATGAGCGGGCTGCGCAGCAGGGCAAATTGCGATCGCAGGGTGACGCTTTCTTTTACGCCATGGGTAGCCGGCAAATACATCCACAGCAACAGCGCCTTGGCCAGTGCGACAACGGCCAGAATGCCGAAGGCACTGCGCCAGCCCCAGGCATCCGAGATCAGGGTGCCTACCGGGATGCCAAACACTGTCGCACAGACGATTCCGAACCCGATTTTGGCAATCGCCCGCCCGGCGTAATCCGGGCCTACGATGTCCACTGCCGTTTCGCTGGCCAGGGCCCAGAACACCGGCAAACCCAGTGCCGGTAACAGTCGCGCAAATGCCATCACCCAAATATTCGGCGCCAGTGCCGCCACGGTGTTGGCGAAGGCGAACATCAGCAAAATCGAGATAAACAGGCGTTTGCGCTCAAAGCGCGCGCAGTAAGCAGTCAAAAACGGGCCAAAGGCCGCAACCGTAAAGGCAAACAGGGTCACCAGCAAACCGGCCTGAGGCACGGTGACCTCAAGGTCGCGGGCAATCGAAGGCAGCAGGCCGACGATGACAAACTCGGTAGTAAGCACAGTAAAGCCGGCCGCAGACAGCAGCAGGATGGGCAACAGCATGAATAACTCCAGAGACAACGAGACCAGCGAAAGCCCGAAAGGCCCGCTGATTTGAAGAAAAGTGTGGGGATGCACAATGTTAACAGAATGATTCAACGTGAAGCCATGCTACTCCGGACACGTTCTATCTCTGATGTGGCAGATCGCCCCTACGTAGGAAAGCACCTACATCTCTATGATAAAGTTCGCCCCCCGCCGACTGCGTCGATCAGCCTGCCCGTTTGCCGCTGATCGCCCCACAGTTTTCAATGACTAGAGAACCCCTTATGACTGCCGCTCCACCCACCCTGCTGCAAAAGCTCAAGAGCACCAGCCTGGTCACTCAGATTGTCATCGGGCTGATTGCCGGTATTTTGCTGGCCTGGCTTGCGCCTTCCGCAGCCCTTTCGGTGGCCTTCATCGGCAAGGTGTTCGTCAGTGCCTTGAAAGCCGTGGCGCCTATCCTGGTGTTTGTGCTGGTCATGGCCTCGATTGCCAACCACAAGCACGGCCAGGAAACCCATATTCGCCCGATCCTTGTTTTGTACCTGTTCGGCACGTTTGCTGCCGCAGTCGTGGCCGTTATCGCCAGCATGATGTTCCCGTCGACTCTGGTTCTGGCCACTGAAAACATCGCCATTGCCGCCCCGGGCGGTATCAGCGAAGTGCTGCAAAGCCTGCTGTTGAGCGTGGTCGACAACCCGGTCAACGCGCTGGTCAATGCCAACTTTATCGGCATCCTGGCGTGGGCCATCGGCATGGGCATAGCCATTCGTCATGCTGGCGACACTACCCGCACCGTGCTTAACGACCTGTCCAACGGCGTCACCCTGATCGTGCGCGTGGTTATCCGTTTTGCACCGCTGGGGATTTTCGGCCTGGTGTCTGCCACCCTCGCCTCTTCAGGCTTCGGCGCATTGCTGGGCTACCTGCACCTGCTCACGGTACTGATGGGTTGCATGCTGTTTGTGGCGCTGGTGGTCAACCCGCTGATCGTGTTCTGGAAGCTGCGTCGCAATCCCTATCCGCTGGTGTTCCTGTGCCTGCGCGAAAGCGGGATTACCGCGTTTTTCACCCGCAGTTCGGCGGCCAACATTCCAGTGAACATGGCATTGAGTGAGCGCCTGGGCCTGCACGAAGACACCTATTCGGTATCGATCCCGCTGGGTGCCACCATCAATATGGCGGGCGCAGCGATCACCATCACCGTGTTGAGTCTGGCAGCCGTGCATACGCTGGGGATTGCGGTGGATATTCCGACAGCCATCCTGCTGAGCGTGGTGGCCGCCATTTGCGCCTGCGGCGCGTCGGGTGTGGCGGGAGGCTCGCTGCTGTTGATTCCGTTGGCGTGCAGCCTGTTCGGCATTCCGAGCGAGATTGCGATGCAAGTCGTGGCGGTGGGCTTCATCATCGGCATCCTGCAGGATTCGGCAGAAACCGCGCTCAACTCGTCCACTGACGTACTGTTTACGGCTGCGGCCTGCATGGCCAAGGAAGACTCAACCCTGCAGCAGGGCTGAGTCAATCAGCAAAACCTGTGGGAGCCGGGTTTGCCCCGCCTCCACAGGAGATTTGCTTAGAACGCGCCCATGTAATCGCGCTTGCCGATTTCAACGCCGTTGTGGCGCAGGATCGCGTAAGCAGTGGTCACATGGAAGAAGAACTGCGGCAGGCCGTAGGTCAGCAGATAAGCCTGGCCGGTGAAGCGTTTTTCTTTCGGCGTGCCCTGACGGGTGATGATTTCGATGCCTTCCTTGCCGTCGATTTGCTCGGGCTTGATCCCGTCAACAAAGGCCAGCACTTTGCTGATCAGCGCCTGCAGGTCAGCAAAGGTCACTTCGCTGTCGTCGTACTTCGGCAATTCGATTTCAGCCAGACGGCCCGAAACACCCTTGGTGAAATCAACGGCGATTTGAACCTGACGCACCAGCGGGAACATGTCCGGTGCAAGGCGCGCCTGCAAGAATACGCTCGGGTCGATGTTCTTGGCCGTTGCGTGAGCTTCAGCCTTGGTCAGAACACCGCTCAGGGCGTTGAGCATTTGTTTGAACACGGGAACGGAAGCGGCGTACAGAGAGATAGTCATGAAAGTCTCGACAGTCTGTGGGCGGGATTGGATGTGCGGCGATTATAGACACGCCAGAAGTCATCTGGTGTATCAAGATCAACCATCACCCACTCACTGGCGACTTCTACCGCCATGACCCTGTCACGGTACTGACGCAAGAGCCCCCACGCCCCTTCATCGCCTGCAGCTTCCCTGAGCCGCGACACACAGCCCGGCACCCAGAGCACGGGATTGCCGCGCTTTCCGTTGAAAACCGGCGCAAAACCCATAAACCCCCGGTTTGTCTCAAAGGCGTCAACCAACCGATCGATCACCCTGGCGCTGACTCCTGGCATGTCGGCCAGGCAAAAAAGCACGGCCTGCTGGCGGCTGACTGCCTGCGCCCCCGCACGCACCGACGCGCCAATCCCTTCAGCAAAGGCTGGATTGAGCACAAACTCCACAGGCAGGTCGCACAGCACCTGCCGAACGCATTCGGCTTCATGACCCACAACCACCAGCACCTTGTGGCAGCGGGACGCCAGTGCGGCCAGCACAACATGCCTGACCATTGGTTGACCCTCGATTGTCAGGAGCAATTTGTTCTGGGCACCCATCCTCCGACTCATGCCTGCCGCCAGTATCACCGCCACCACCGGAGTGCTCGTCAACCCGATCATTTGCGGCCGCCTCCTGCGACCTGCAACGACTCAGGCAACACAGTGAGATGAACCTGTGTGGCCTCATGAATCGTGGTCTTGCGGTGTTTCAACATCCCTCCCTGGCGCCGGTTCAGGCAGGCGCTGATTTCACTGACAATGGCCAGGGCAACACTCTCTGGTGTATCGCCGCCCAGATCCAGCCCCATGGGGTAATGAACGTTCGCCCCTGCGGACCCGGCCCCCATCTCGTGAAGCAGGCGCTCAGTGCGATCTTTAGGCCCCAACTGGCCGACATAAGCCGGCGCACAGGCCAGGACGTTTTTGAGCCAGTGCCTGTCCTGTCGATAGCTGTGGGTCATGATCACCACCGCCGCGCCGTCCACCACTGCCTGTAAATCGAACGCCTGATCGATGGGCGCGACCAGAACGTGCCTGGCACCGGGGAAACGCTCGGCGCGGGCGAAATTCGCCCGCCCGTCCACCACATGCACCTGCCAGTTCAACTCACTGGCAAAGCGCACCAACGGCTGGGCGTCGTTGCCTGCGCCAAAAATCACCAGCCGGCGCTGGGGCGCGATGTACTCAAGCAACACCTCAATGGCGCCCGTACCGCTGTCATAGATCATCCGCGACGACTTCTTGCACCCAAGGGTCGCGAGCAAATCCGCCTGAACCTTGCTTGCGAGGACCTCACAATGAAACCCCTCGCGAAGTTGCGACTGGGCGCTCAGCCCCAACCGGGCACCCATTTTGACCCGACGCCTGTCTTCTGCCGACAACACGGTCGCCAGCGCGGCGGGCTGACCGCTTGTGCGTACACCGTGCAGCAGTTGGTGCAACAACGATGGCTTGCCCGCTTCACAGCGTTCAAGCAGTACATGCACCGTGCCGTTGCAGCCCAGGCCAAATGTCAGCTCCGCGCCCTCTTCATCGAGGTCATCATCGTCCTGCGCCGCCGTGCTGTAGCAGCGAATCACCGGCTCCCCAGACTCGGTCAACCACCAGGCCTTCCTGACCAGCTCCTGCTCAAGGCACCCCCCGCTGACCGTACCCACGGCCTGGCCGAAACGCGGTATGAGCATCCTTGCACCGGGCCGCCGATAAGCCGAACCTTCTACCTTGACCACCGTGGCCAGCACCACATCGACATTGCCTCTGTCGGCCTCATCCAGCGCATCAAGCAAGCAATTCAAATCAGACATCACCGCCGCCCCCAGCCTTAATCAGTTAATTGCCGTACCATCGCCGCAGTTTCTTCGTTAAAAACAGCGCCACACGTCATCGTGGAGGACAACAGCGTGAACAAAAAAACCGGTGTCCGGGCCCACCAGGCCGACCAGACCAAAGCGCGCATTCTCAAGGCCGCCATTACCGTGTTCGCCCGAGACGGCTATGCCGGTGGGCGCATTGAGCAGATATCCAAAGAAGCCGAGTCCAACGACCGGATGATTTATTACTACTTTTCCAGCAAGGAAAATCTGTTTGTCCAGGTGCTGGAGCACACCTACGAGGCCTTCAACCAGGCCGAAAGCCTGCACCGCCCCGACGCATCCAGTCCGGTCGAGGCCTTGCGCCAACAGGTGGCGTTTTTCTGGAACTATTACGTTGCACACCCTGAATTCGTAGCCATCCTGACCATCGAAAACCTGCACAAAGGCAAACACGCCAGGCAATCCCACGAGATGGGGCGCCTGTCGGCGACCACTGTCGGCGTGATCCGGCCAATCATCGAGGAAGGCCAGCGCCAAGGGCTTTTTCGCAAGGACGTCGACATCAACCACGTTTATTTGATGATCGCCTCGCTGTGCTATTTCTATAATTCGAACCAACACACGCTCACCTCCTTCCTGGGTCAGGACCTCGCCGATAAAGGCCAGCAGCAAGACTGGCTGACGTTTATCAGCGATCTGGTCATACGCGGTGTCATGACCCTGCCGGGCGCTGCAACCGATCAATGAGTACCCGGGTTTGCCCGCACGTGCGCCACCTTCTGCTGCAACCCCTGCCAAGCAGGTTCGGCCGGGGCAAAGCGGTGGCGCAGGTACGCCGCCAACTCGCTGATCTGACGATTCGACAGGCTGTCCTTGAAGCCGGGCATGTAGCCAAGGTCTGCCGTGGCGGGCGTTGGGATGCCCTGCAAAATCACTTTCAGCAGGTTGTCAGGCAGCGCGCTGTGCACGTTGCTGTTACTGGCCAATGACGGGCTGACGCCAAACAGTTTTGGTCCCAGGCCGTCGGCATGGCAGGCCTGGCAAGCACCCTCGAAGACTCGCTGGCCATTGCTCAACGCCTGCGCGTCAATACGAGCTTCGACTTTTGGCTGCGGCTCGGGAGCGGCTTGCGCATCCGCACTCAGTGAGGCCAGGTACACCGCCATTGCCCGGCGGTCGGCATCAGGCAGCTTTGCCAACTCACTGACCACCGGCCCCATGGGCCCGGCCGCGACCCCATGGGCATCGGAGTAACCGGTACTCAGGTAGGTGAACAGCTGATTTTCGGTCCATGGCGTCGGCGCCTTGGACAAGCCATTGAGCGCCGGAGCCTCCCAGCCATCTACCATGCCCCCAGCCAGAAAGGACGCGCCGCCCTTCTGCGCGCCCATCAAGTTGCGCGGCGAATGGCAGGCAGCACAGTGTCCCAGGCCATTGACCAGATAAGAGCCGCGATTCCATTGAGCGCTGCGCTGCGGTTGCGCCTCGACTTCACCCGAGCGCAAAAAAATCGCATTCCAGCCCGCCATCAACGGCCGCATATTGAACGGGAACTGCATGTCGTTGGCTTTGGCCGGCTGGCTGACTGGCGCCTGCGACATCAGATAGGCATACAGCGCCTGCATGTCGGCATCGTCAATATTGCGAAAAGAGGTGTAAGGAAAGGCCGGGTACAGATGCTTGCCGTCACGGCTGATACCTTCGCGCATGGCACGCTCGAACGCCGTGTAAGACCACTTGCCGATACCGGTCTCGGGATCGGGAGTGATGTTGGTGCTGTACAGCGTGCCAAATGGCGTCTGCATCTCGAGCCCGCCCGCATTGGTCACGCCGCCCGGAGCTGTATGGCAGACCGCACAATCACCCACCGCCGCCAGCAACCGCCCGCGCTCCAGGGTAGCCGCCGACCAGGTACCCAATGCAGGAGGTGCGATAGGGGCGATTTCGGCACGCCATGGCAATGCCGTGGCGGCCATGCCGACCAATGCACCGAACCCGGCAACCAACGGCGCAAACCACCACTTTGAACGCTTGGGTTTTATCTCTTCGGGGGCTGGCCCCGCCGCCTCCTGTGAATGCTTGAGCGCCGCCAGCACCCGCTCCGGGGTAATCGGCAGTTCCCGGAATCGAATGCCGGTGGCATCAAAAATGGCATTGGCGATGGCAGCCGCACTGGGCACACCCGCCGACTCACCGGCCCCCATGGGGGGCTCGTGCTGACGCGGCATCATCAGCACATCAATTTTCGGCACCTGCTTGAACGTCAGAATTGGATACGCGCCCCACTCCTTGCTGCTCACGGTGGACTCTTCGAACGTGACGCGCTCCTTGAGTACGCGGCTGGTGGCCTGAATCACATTGCCGTGGATCTGATGCTGCACCCCGGCCGGGTTGACCATCATCCCTGCATCATGGCCGATCACCACCCGTGTTACCGAGACTTCACCACTGAGCCGATCCACCGCCACATCCGCGACCCACGCCGCCCATGCCGCCCCAAAGCCTGGGAACTTGCTATGGATATAGCGGGCGTAGGCAAAACCGCGGCCGCGCAGGATATTGTCCTGTTCCGGGGTTTGCATGGGCTCGGTACGCGCCACCCAATCGGCACGTGCGGCCGTAGCCCTGACCAGCTCCGAAGCCCGATCATCGTGCAAATAGCGCAAGCGGTATTCGACAGGATCCACCTTTGCGGCGAAAGCCAACTCATCGATATACGACTCGTGGGCAAAGGTATTGGGCAACGCCGACACACCGCGCATCCACGACGCTCGCACGATCGGCGACATGTCGTTGATCGTGACGCGCATGTGCTCGAAATCATAAGGCGGGATCGAAGTCCGATCTCCCATCTCGAACATCGCCGCCACAGGTTCAACACGCCCCGTCAGGAGCAAGGCAAGGGTCGGCGCACCGTTCGAGGGGTAACTGGTTTGAAAGTCATAACCGGCCACACCGCCGTCGGCATTGATCCCGCCGTCCACTTCCATCAACTGCGCCGAGCCCTTGGGCTCCCACACGTGCTCCTGCTCGCGGGTCAGTTGCACGCGTACCGGCAGGCCCACGGCCCGGGACAACAGCAACGCATCGGCGCACACATCATCCGCGCAATTGCGCCCATAACACCCCGCCGCCTCCATCCGAATAATCTCAATGCGCTCTTCGGGATACTCCAGTAACCAGGCCAGGTCCGCGCGCAGCAAATGAGGGTTTTGCGTGCCAGACCACACCCGTATCTGCTCTGGCTGATAATCCGCCAGACCACAGGAGGGACCAATGGAGCCGTGGATCTGATAGGGCCACAGATAGGTGCGAGGCATGCGTTCACTGGCCTGCGCCAATGCCTGTTCGACATTGCCCTTGTCCAGCACCACACGCTGCACCCGAGGATTGTCGCGGATCGCCTGCTCTACATCATCCATGTCGGGGAGCTTTTGATTCCAGGCTTTCCAGGTGACTTTCAGCATCTGGGCAGCCTTCACGGCCTGCTCTTCACGCAGGGCGACCACGCCCACGAAGTCGCGGATCACCACCACTTTGACGATGCCCGGAATATGCGCGATGGACGACTCGTCCACCTCCAGCAGGCTGTTGCCGACAAACTCGCCACTGTCCAGCCCGGCATAGGGCGGGCGGATCACCCGGCCATGCAGCATGTCCGGCAGGCGCATGTCATGCACATAGATCAGCTCGCCCGTGGCTTTGGCGGGGATATCCACCCGGGCCGAGGCCTTGCCTACCAGTCGATAGTCTTGCACCGCCTTGAGAGGCGCATCACCGGAAATACTCAGCACATGACGCTCGCTCCCGACCAGACTGGCAAATGAAAGCTGGCGTCCGTCGGCACTTTTGACCATGCCACGTTCGGTTTGCAAAGCCGCCGCCTCAACCCCCAGTTGCTGTGCGGCCCGGGCCAGTAAAAAACGCCGTGCTTCAGCGGCTGCGTTGCGCAAAGGGATTGCCGTGATCTGAATGGTGGCACTGGCAATGGTTGCGCCCTGATTCGGTGCACTGTCGGTATCCCCCAGCACCATGCACACCTGCTCCAGTGCCAGATCCAGCTCTTCGGCCACGATCTGCGCCAATGAGGTACGAATCCCCGTGCCCAAGTCCACATGGCCGTTAAACCCATATACCTGGCCGTCATCGTTTACCGCAATAAACAGACCCAGCTCCTTGGGCTTGACCACCGGCACACCGCCCTTGGCCACCGGACCCGAGGGGGGCTGGATCTGATCGACGATCAGCAAAACGCCAGACTTGGCCAACAACTGATCACGGGTGAGCGTGGTAAGGGTCATAGTCATCAATCCGTTCAGGGCTTTGGACGGGCGGCAAGCATGACCGCACGCATAATTTCGATATGGGTGCCGCAGCGACAGAGGTTGGCTGACAGTTCGTTTCGAATCTGTTCTTCGCTGGGGTGCGGGTTGCGATCAAGCAATGCCTTGGCAGTCATGATCATGCCGTTCATGCAGTAACCGCATTGCGCCGCCTGCTCATCAATGAACGCCTGCTGGACCCGGTGCGGATGCTCAAGGGTGCCGATACCCTCAAGGGTGGTGATGCTGCGCCCCTGCGCGCCAGCCAGTGGGAAAACACAGGAGCGGGCAGCTACCCCGTCAATGATCACCGTGCACGCCCCGCACTCGCCCAGGCCACAGCCGTACTTCGGGCCGTTCAGCTGCAAATCGTTGCGCAGTACCAGCAGCAAGGGCGTATCGGCCATTGCAGTGACCTCAACCCGCTGCCCGTTGACTTCAAGTGTTACCGTTTTGACAGGCGCGAGGGTTTGATCGCTCATGCAAGGCTTCCCCAGGTAGCAACGTCCGCACTGTTTGAGCGGATCTTATTAAGTGTTTACTTCATGAAAAGCGCGTCCCAAAGGCCTGCATATCCAGAGCCTCTGTTACCGCGAATTTGATGAAGTAACTACTTCACCAAATAAAGGCAAGAACAATGCCAAAGGGCATAAATGGTTTAATCGGCTCTCTCATCGACCATTTTGTGCAGTAGATACAGCATCGCTACCCGTTCGGCCGGATTGAGCCTGCTCATGGTCAACTCGCTCACTTGAGCAGCATGGGGCTGGGTTTCGCGCACCAGTTGCTCACCCGCCTCGGTGAGGCTGACGATGACCTTGCGCTTGTCCTGTTGCGCAGGCTTGAGAGCAATCAGGTCGCGAGCCTGAAGGCGCTCGACAATCCCGCGAATGGTCGCCTGATCCACTGCCGTGGCCTTGATCAGCTCGCTCAAGGAGCTGGGCCCATGATCATGCACCGCGCACAGGGTAATGAACTGTACGGCGGTCAATTGCGAGTTGCCGATGTTCTGCTGAAAAATAGCCATGTTGCGCTGGTAAGCCTTGCGCAACAAATGACCTACCTGCTGGGAAAAGTCATAAGTCACAGGATTGCCTGATTGCTTGTCTGTCGTATCCGGCACAGCGGCCTCTATCAAGTGAAGGGTGAGTGGTGAGTGGTGAGTGGTGAGATGACCTTAACCTGCGCGAGCCACTCTGTCGCCAACCCCTGTGGGGGCTGGCCTGCTAGCGAAGGGCATTAACGATCACCCGTGGTTTGGATAATCGCGGCGCGCTTGTGCGGCTTCTACTGGGGTGCAACCACCACCCCGCCCGTGACCACCGCCAGGTCATCCAGATAAATATCACAATGGCGCAGCGGGATATCCAGGTGACATGGCGTCTTGCGCGTGCCCCCGACCTCGGTGTTGGGCCCGGTGGAAAACAGGAAGTTACCCTCGAACGCCCGGGCATCCATGCACATTCCGTCGTTTTTGTCGTGCAGGCCCATGGCAGTCCATTGGGCACGCGGCTGCAGCCCCCAACCAATATGGGAAATGCCGTACACCTCAGGATCGTTGAAGTACTTCAGGTAATCGCGCAGGTATGCGGCCTCAAAGCCGCCATGAATCGAGGTAATGAAGCCCTGATCGATTTCCAGGGTGATCTGTTCGCGCGAGTAGTTCTTGAATGGCAGGACGATATCACCCACATCGATCACCAATACACCCTGCGCCGTCTCTTCATTGGGCCACGAGAACAGAAAACCGCTTGGCCAATGATCCCAACGCCCCGGCTCATCGGCAAACCCATACTCGGTTACCGCCGGATACTGCCCCAGCTGCGCCTTGAAATCACTGCCGGCTCTGGATTTGACATGAATGGAGCGCGCCTGTTTAAGCAGTTTTTCTGCCGCCATCACCCGCTCTTTGTCCGCCAGAGTGGGCAGCATGCGCGCCAGCACCTCAGGCGGCTCAACCGCCAGCAGAATGCGCGTGCCGGTCTTGAGGATCTGCTCCTGCTCGGGGGAATGCAGCAACATCATGGTGTCGACCACCAGATCTGCAGCCTCCAGCGCCCGTTGCGCCGCGATATTGCCCGTGAGCGCGGTGTCCCCGCAGTAAGCCGTCATGTCATTGCCCATCGCCATCGGATGGTTGAACGAGGGCAACTCCACTGCATACACCTTCGCACCCAGGCGCTGAGCCGCTTCCATCGCCGCCCTCACCGTGCGCGGGTTGGAGTAGTGACTTTTCAACACTGCGACGCTTTGGGTCGCATCCACTTTTGACAGTTTCAACACGTGCTCAAACATCTGAGTCAGTTCGCAGTCGCTTACCGGCATTTGGGGTTCCTCTCAATTGACTCGCTGAATGTGTTGAGTGCATCACCCCCTGCCCTTGCAGTCAGCGTTGCATCCCACGGCTCAATTTAAAGCGTACACACTATTTAGAGCTGATAGCTCATTATTTTCACACTTGATTCGAAAAAATAAATCGCCGTTACATACTCACACAACCCAAGCAAACAGTAGTTACCAGCCGTTACACCAACTCCATTCAGGCTGTTTTTATTTTCAGAGGGCTCTATGCAAATCAAAAATAAATAGCGTATACACTGTAAATGACTGGCAATCACAAACCCGACTCTTGCCAGCAACACCCTAAAAAAAGGAAGCCTTGCATGCCCATAAAACAAAAAATCGCCATTGTCGGTGCAGGTCTGGGAGGTGCTGCGGCAGCAACGCTGCTGCAAAAAGCCGGATTCCAGGTCGATATTTATGAGCAGGCCCCCGCGTTTTCCCGCATTGGCGCGGGCATCCACATGGGGCCGAACATCATGAAAATCTTCCGCCGCATGGGCATCGAACAGAAGTTAAGCGACATGGGCTCGCACCCTGACTTCTGGTTCAGCCGTGATGGCGCCAGCGGTGACTATCTTTCTCGCATCCCCCTCGGTGAATTTGCCCGCAAGGAATACGGCGCCGCCTACATCACGGTTCACCGTGGCGACTTGCATGCACTGCAAATGTCGACCATCGCGCCGGGCACCACCCACTTCAACAAATGCCTGACTCGCCTTGAAGAAACCGACAACCTGGTGCGCCTGCACTTCAGCGACGGCACCAGCACCGAGGCCGATATCGTCATTGGCGCCGATGGCATCAACTCAAAAATCCGTGAAGAATTGCTTGGCGCAGAAAAGCCGCTATACAGCGGCTGGGTGGCCCACCGCGCGCTGATCCGCAGCGAAACACTGGCCAAATACAACCTGAACTTCGAGAACTGCGTGAAGTGGTGGAGCGAAGATCGCCACATGATGGTCTACCACACCACTGCCAAGCGCGATGAGTACTACTACGTCACAGGCGTGCCGCATGCGGCCTGGGATTTTCAGGGCAGTTTTGTCGACAGCAGCCGCGAAGAAATGCGTGAAGCGTTCGCCGACTACAACCCGACTGTCCAGGCACTGATCGAGTCCAGTGAAAGCGTCAGTAAATGGCCCCTGCTCAATCGCAACCCGCTCCCTCTCTGGAGCCGTGGCCGCCTGGTATTGCTCGGCGACGCCTGCCACCCCATGAAACCGCACATGGCCCAAGGCGCCGGCATGGCAATTGAAGACGCTGCCATGCTGACCCGCTGCCTGCAAGAAACCGGTCTGAGCGATTACCGCACCGCTTTCGAACTGTACGAAGCCAATCGCAAGGATCGCGCCTCACGGGTACAGGCGGTGTCCAATGCCAACACCTGGCTGCGTACCCAGGAAGATCCGGCCTGGGTTTATGGCTACGACATCTACAGCCACTCACTTGAATCGGAAGCCCTGGCATGAGCACCTTTATCCACGGCGCCAATGTCCAGGCCAACGGCATACGCCAGCATTACCTGCGCTACGGCGGGCAGGACAACGGTACAAAACCGGTTCTCTTGCTGATTCCCGGCATCACCAGCCCGGCCATTACCTGGGGCTTCGTGGCCGAACGGCTGGGTGAACATTTCGACACGTACGTACTCGATGCCCGGGGGCGCGGCCTTTCTTCCAGCGGCACCGGCCTGGACTACGGCACCGACGCCTGCGCTGATGACATCGCCGCCTTTGCCCGGGCAATGGGCTTTACCCACTACCACCTCGCCGGCCACTCCATGGGTGCGCGCTTTGCCGTACGCAGCGCGGCACGCAACCCGGCCGGGCTGCTAAGCCTGGTACTGATCGACCCGCCTGTCTCCGGCCCCGGTCGACGCGAATACCCAAGCAAGCTGGCGTGGTACGTGGACTCGATCCGCCAGGCCGTGACCGGGATGGATGCACAGGCCATGCGTGCCTTTTGCCCGACCTGGACCCTGGAGCAACTGCAACTGCGCGCCGAGTGGCTGCACACCTGTCATGAGCCCGCCATCGTTCGCGCTTTTAACGACTTCCATGACGTCGACTTCCATCAGGACCTGCCGAAACTGGCGGTGCCCACCCTGCTGATGGTCGCCGGACGAGGTGGCGTGATCCTGGATGAGGACGAAGCAGAAATCCTCGACCTCAACCCTGCCATCAACATTGCTCGTGTCGAGAACGCTGGCCACATGATCCCGTGGGACGACCTTGAGGGTTTCCTCGCCACCTTTGGCGAGTTTTATGACCACCCCCCGACCCGCACTCAGCGCACCGTTTAAGGAGACATCCCGTGATCAAGCCTTACCGTATCGGCCAGATTGTGCCGAGTTCCAACACCACCATGGAAACCGAGATCCCGGCGATGCTGACCGCACGCCAGTTGATCCGCCCGGAACGCTTTACCTTTCACTCCAGCCGCATGCGCATGAAACAGGTGCGCAAAGAAGAACTGGCAGCCATGGACGGCGAATCCGACCGCTGCGCGATCGAACTGTCCGACGCCAGGGTCGACGTTCTGGGTTACGCCTGCCTGGTGGCAATCATGGCCATGGGACTGGGCTACCACCGAAAATCCGAGCAACGCCTGACCCTGGCTACTGCCGAGAATGACGGAAACGCCCCGGTCATTACCAGCGCCGGCGCCTTGATCGACGGCCTCAAGGTAATGGGTGCGAAAAAAATCGCTATCGTCGCGCCTTACATGAAACCACTGACCGAACTCGTGGTGGATTACATCCGCGCAGAAGGCTTTGAGGTGGTGGACTGGCGCGCCCTGGAAATCCCCGACAACCTGGAAGTGGCCCGCCACGACCCGGCCAACTTGCCCGCCATTGTCAGCAGCATGAACCTTGAAGGCGTGGACGTGATCGTGCTGTCGGCCTGCGTGCAGATGCAATCACTGCCCGTGGTTGCCCAGGTTGAAGCGCAAACCGGCAAGCCGGTGCTCACCGCCGCCATTGCCACCACCTACGCCATGCTCAAGGCCCTCAACCTTGAGCCCATCGTGCCGGGTGCCGGGGCTCTGCTGTCCGGCGCATACAAATAGGAGCGGGTCATGACCGAGCACCACAATGAACAGCAAAGCGCAGACGCCAACTATCAAGGTGTATGGGGCCATCGCATAGGCTTTGGTAAAAAGCCTGCGCTGCTGATGATCGACTTCATGCAAGGCTACACACAAAAAGATGCGCCGCTGTTCGCACCCGGCGTCGTCAGCGCTGTGGCCGAAAGCGTCGAACTGCTAACCTGCGCGCGCAAAAATGCAGTGCTGGTGGTGCATACCAATATTCGCTACCACCCCGGTCACTTTCTTGACGGCGGCATCTGGGTAAAAAAGGCCCCGGTCATGCAGGACATGGTGGAGGGCAACCCGCTGGCCGCCTTCTGCGAAGAGGTGCTGCCAACCCCGGATGAAGTCGTCATCAGCAAGCAGTACGCCAGCTCGTTTTTCGGCACCAGCCTTGCATCACTGTTGCGTGCCCAGGGCATCGACACTGTGGTTCTGGCAGGTTGTTCGACCAGCGGGTGTATCCGGGCAACGGCGGTGGATGCAGTGCAGCACGGCTTTCGAACCATCGTGGTGCGCGAATGTGTCGGTGATCGCCACAGCGCCCCCCACGAGGCCAACCTGTTTGATATCGACAGTAAATATGGCGACGTCGTCAGCAAGCAGGAGGCCATGAATCACTTCACCAAAACTGTTTAGGCAACAACTGGCAGACAGGGATATCTGCCATAGAACCAGGCCGTAGAGCACTGGTCACCATTACTGAGCAAGGGCCCTCACCAGGCCTGCCCAGTCTTCTGACACTGCCTTTGGAAGCCGCTTCACGAGCCTGCCAAAGCACTGATCGCGGCTACACAACAACCATAAAGTCACCGCCAGGAAGACACACATGCCCTCTGCAAATGCTGGTACTACCACCGCGACCGTTATCGCGGACCCGGTCCAGGTGCTCTATCGCAAGATCACCTGGAAACTCATCCCCTTCCTCTGCTTCTGTTATCTGGCGTCCTACCTGGACCGGATCAATATTGGCTTCGCCAAGCTGCAAATGCTGGGTGACCTGCAGTTCAGCGAAACAGCGTTCGGCCTTGGCGCCGGGCTGTTTTTCGTCGGCTATATCATTTTCGAGGTGCCGAGCAACCTGGCCCTGGAGAAAGTCGGTGCCAAGATCTGGATTGCCCGGATCATGATCACTTGGGGCCTGCTCTCGGCCTGCACCATGCTGGTCACCACCCCCACCCAGTTCTATGTTGTGCGCTTCTTGCTGGGCGCGGCCGAGGCCGGCTTTCTGCCGGGCGTGCTGTACTACCTGACCACCTGGTTTCCAACCCACCGCAGGGGACGCATCATCGCCCTGTTCATGATCGGCATGCCGCTTTCAAGCGTGATCGGCGGACCACTTTCGGGCTGGATCATGGGCGCGTTCGACAACACGGCAGGGCTCAAGGGGTGGCAGTGGCTGTTTATCATCGAGGCGATTCCCAGCGTCTTGCTGGGCATTCTGACGTTCTGGGCCCTGCCCAACAGCCATCACACCGCCAAATGGCTTAACAACGAAGAAAAAGCACTGCTTGAAAACGAGCTGCGCAAGGACGACGTCGAAGGCAAAAACAGCAAGCACAGCTTTCGCGACGGTTTTTTCAACCTCAAGGTCTGGATGCTCGGCGGTATCGACTTTTCCATCCTGCTCAGCGCCTACGCCATGGCTTTCTGGATGCCCACCTTCATTCGCAATGCGGGCGTGGCCGACAACTTCCATATTGGTGTACTGACCGCCCTGCCCAGCGCCGCCGCCCTGATTGGCATGCTGTTGATTGGCGCCAGTTCAGACCGTCATCGCGAACGCCGCTGGCACATCATCGTGCCCTTCCTGATCGGTGCGGCCGCCATGGCCGGTACAACTTTCTACAGCCATAACGTCTTTGCCACCGTTTTACTGTTCGCCATTGCCTCGGCCGCCATCATCGGTGCCGTGCCGGTGTTTTTCAGCTTGCCGGCAACCTTTCTCAAAGGGCGGGCAGCGGCTACGGGGTTTGCCCTGGCGTGCTCGCTGGCCAATATCGCCGGACTGGTGAGCAACTCGCTGATGGGTATCGCCATTGACGTAACCGGCAGCGGCTCAGGGGCGCTGTGGTTCTTCGCAGGCTGCCTGCTCCTGAGCAGCCTGCTGGTGATCGCATTGCCAGCCAAACTGGTCAACCGCTGACAGCCCCGGGAGCGGGCTTGCTCGCGATACCTGCATCGCGACGAGCCCGGCTCACCGCACTATGACTGTCACGAGCAAGCCCGCTCCCGCAGATTTGACGCGGCAGTCGCCCTATTGTGCAAAAGACTCCACAATGACCGCTGGCAACGGTTACTCAATTTGGAGAAGAAAATGGAAGTTCCCGCTAGTCAGCTTTCAGAAAACACACAGATCGAATCTGACTCCGGACCTCTGCTCAACAGCATCGAGATCCGGATTCTCGGCTCCCTGATCGAGAAACAGGCCACCAACCCTGAAACCTACCCCCTGACGCTCAACGCGCTGGTTCTGGCGTGCAACCAGAAAACCAGCCGTGAACCCGTGCTCAATCTCACTCAAGGACAAGTCGGACAAAGCTTGCGCGCACTCGAAGGTCGCGGCTTTACCCGGCTGGTGATGGGCAGCCGTGCTGACCGCTGGGAGCATAAGGTCGACAAGGCGCTGGAACTGGTGCCTGCCCAGGTGGTGCTGCTGGGCCTGCTGTTTCTGCGGGGCCCGCAAACCTTGAACGAGCTCTTGACCCGCAGCTCGCGCATGCACGATTTCGAAGACACTGAACAGGTTCAGCATCAACTGGAGCGCCTGATTGCCCGTGATCTTGCGCTGCTGGTGCCTCGCCAGAGCGGCCAGCGCGAAGACCGCTACATGCATGCACTGGGCGACCCGGCTGACATCGAGACAATCATGGCCAGCCGTCAACAACCTGCAGAGCGCAGCAGTGGCTCCATGGTATCGCTGGAGCGCTTCGAAGCACTTGAAGCGCGCATCGCAGCGCTAGAGGCTCGCCTGGCAGAGCTGGAGTAACGCGAGTGTCGGGCGAGGTCACTCGCCCGACCCTGCAATCAGCTGCGGGCAAACGCCACCGCAGCCTGGAACTGCTCGGCGGACGGTCGAACACCGGTGTACAGCACAAACTGCTCCAATGCCTGAATTGCAATGACCTCAAGGCCCGTAATCACCTGCTTGCCCTGGGCACGACCACGCACGATCAATGGCGTTTCAACCGGGATCGCCACCACATCAAAAACGATATCGGCCTGATCGATGGCATCTGCCTCAAAGGCCAGGTCGTCGGCTTCAGCCCCGCCCGCCATGCCCACCGGCGTGACATTGATCAGCATCCGGGGCCTGTGCGCAGCCAACTCCGGCTGCCACTCGTAGCCACAACTTGCCGCCAGCGCCCCTCCTGTCGCTTCGTTTCGCGCCACGATCACACCCTTGCGATAGCCACCGTCGCGCAACGCCGAAGCCACGGCCTTGGCCATGCCGCCACTGCCACGCAATGCAAAAGTGGTGTCCGTGGGCACCTTGTGACTGTCGAGCAATTGCGCGATGGCGATGTAATCCGTGTTGTAGGCCTTGAGGTGCCCGTCAGTGTTGACGATGGTATTGATCGACGCGATGGCACGGGCCGATGCGTCCAACTCGTCCACCAGCTCAATGCACGCTTCCTTGAAAGGCATGGACACACCGCAACCACGAATCCCCAGGGCGCGAATACCGGTCACTGCCCCCTTGAGGTCTTTGCTGCTGAAAGCCTTGTAGTAAAAGTTCAGGCCCAGCTGTTCGTATAGATGATTATGAAAACGCAGTCCGAAGTTCCCCGGTCGGCCCGACAGCGATATGCACAGTTGGGTGTCTTTATTCGGATTCATTTGCATGCTCATCTCCTTGCTGAATGCTTTTAGATGGACGGCACAAGCCGTACCGGAAATTTTGTTAGATCATATTGCAGCTGCAAGCGCTGAAACGTCTCAGCGCCCGCAGACCTTACACAAAATTTACCAAAGCGCTTCGCAGTTTTTTAATAAAACACGGTCTTAACGTTATCCCCGCGATTATCCGTGGCCTGGTGCAGGCCAAAAGTCGGGGCTGAAATTCGAGGAATCGTCATGATGCGTACCATCCCCAAAGTCGCTTTGCTTATCGGCGCTCTGGCTGTCGCAGGCCAGGCATCTGCTCATGGCGGTTGGGGGCCCGGACCTGCCATTTTTGGCGCGGTAGTCGGCGCCGCAGTTGTAGGTTCAATCATTGCTGGCCCCGAGCCACGCCCGGTTTACGTTCAGCAACCGGTCTATGTCCAGCCGCAACCTGTTTACGTTCAGGCCCCACCGGTCTACTACCAGCCACAACCGGTGTATGTCCAGCCGCCTCAGCCCGTTTATTACCAGGGCTACTACGGTCGGCCACACCCGGCGTACTACGGCCCGCCACGGGGCTATTACGGCCCGCCGCGCTGGTAACACCGGCGCAGGCAAACCGGCAGGCTTTTGCAGCTGCCGGCAGGGCCCAATTGACACTGTGAATGTCGCGGATGAGACACCCTAGTGGCCCGGACTGCGGCATTATGGAGCGCCACTGGCGCAATCATCGGCACACTCATAAAAACAAGGACGACCTTTATGCCTACACAAAACCCGCACCACATCGTCGGGCTCTGCACTTCAAGCAAGGTTTACAACACCCTGACCGAGCTCAAGCAGCTCGAGGGCCATCGCACCGCCAAGCTGGTGTCACTGCTGGCCCAGCACCTCGTACGCGAGGGATTGCTGAGCGATCAGGAAGTCATGCACATGCTCGACCAGGTGGTTGACTGACACCTCATCGACATCAATGACGACTATCACGCGCAATGATTTTTTGCGCAGCGGCCCAGCCCGTAAGGTAGCGACATTGTTTGAAGGAGGTGTTTATGCCCAAGATTCATGTCATGTCGGTCATCGGCAGTGCAGTCCCCGCTCCGCTTCGTGCGGACGGCCTGCTGGCGTGCTGGTACGTGGTCAGTGACGGCGTTGCCCTGAGCGGCCCCTTTACTTCCCGCGCCGCAGCGCAAATCAAAGCCACCAGCGAAACAGATAGAACAACCCCACACTCAACGCGACACTGAGCAGTACGTTGCGACTCCAGAGCATAAGCCCTATGGCGCACAGCCCGGCCAGCAGGTACGGGTTGCCCAGGCTCAGGTCGACCTCATGATTCTTGACGAAGATGATCGGCCCGCAAATCGCCGTGAGCATCCCCGGTACCGCGAATCCCAAAAACTCCCTCACCCCACGATTCAAGCGAATCGGCAGCCGCGGCTCCAAAAACAGGTAGCGGTTGAAAAACAGAATCAGCGTCATCCCGGCAATAATGATCCAAATCATGCCCAGTACCCTCCCAGCCGCTTGCACAGATAACCCGCGACCATACCCGCCAGCCCTGCCAGCACAATGGCCGACTCCCACTGCCAGTAACTGAACAGCACCACGCTCAACAATGAGACCGCCACGCACACAATGGTTGGAACATTGCGCACGATGGGCGTAATCAACGCTATGAAGGTTGCGGCAATCGAGAACTCAAGCCCGAGTTGGTCCAGCCCCGGGATGCTCTTGCCCAGCACCACGCCCAGAAGGGTGAAAATATTCCAGCCCACGTACATGCACAGCCCCACGCCCAGCGCGTACCAGCGATTGAACGTCTTCTGGTCAAACGGGCTGACCAGGGCAAAGAACTCATCGGTCAGCAGAAAGCCCAGCCCCAGACGCCATCTCGGTTCGAGTGGCGCCACCACCGGTCGCAAATGCATGGCATAGAGCAAATGTTGTGACGTCAGCAGCAAGGTGGTCACCAGGATCGAAATCGCACTGGCCCCTCCTTTGATCATGCCGATCGCCACCAATTGCGCCGCACCGGCAAACACAAAAAGCGAGAGCCCCTGGCTTTGCGCCGGGGTCAATTGGGCATCAATCGCAGTGGATCCCGCCAGCAACCCCCAAGGGGCACACGCCAGCGTGAGCGGAAGACAGGCCATTGTGCCGCGCACAAACGCGGATCGAGCAAGGGAATCAGACATTACAAACATTCCGGCAGTAAGCAGCGGCAAAGGGTCGCAACCTGACAGAAGAAAGTCTTGAACGATCTTGCTCAGAGGCCCTCAAAACTTTACGCGGGCTGTTTGAGACGCCCCGACGCGTTTGACGAGAGGCTGATCCTGGTCTTTAGTCAGCCGCACTCAAGTGACGTTATTCCGATCAACCGCTGCCACGAGGAACCACCATGACAGACCTGAAATCCGCGAAGGAAAGCAGAAAGGCCGATCTGCGGACACCTTCGGCACTAAGCGAAAAAGCCTGTATCAACATTGCGGCCGAAGTGAATGCGCTGCTGGCTGATACATTCGCCATTTACATGAAAACCAAGAACTTCCACTGGCACATGTCCGGCCCGCATTTCCGTGACTTTCATCTGCTGCTGGACGAACAGGCCGATCAGATCTATGCGACCACCGACGCCATTGCCGAACGCGTACGCAAGCTGGGGCGCACGACCATTCGCTCGATTGGCCATATCAAAAAGCTCCAGCGCCTGCTGGATAACGATGCCGACTTCGTAACCCCGGAAGACATGCTGGCAGAGCTGCGCGAAGACAACATCCAGCTGGCCGCGTACATGCGTGAAACCCACGACATGTGCTCCGAACTCGGAGACGTGGCCACCACCAGCCTGCTGGAAAACTGGATCGATGAAGCCGAGCGCCGCGTGTGGTTCCTGTTCGAGTCGTCGCGCACCAAGTAACCGGCAAATTTTGTAGGAGCGGCCTGCTCGCGATACAGGCGACGCGGTTCGGCCAGGGCACCTGGTCGATGCCATCGCGAACAAGCCCGCTCCCACAAGAAAGATGAATTTTGTTTCACAGTCTTTGAGCGCAGCGGGCGGTATATTCGCTGCGCTCATTGCTCATTCAATGAACCCCTTGGCCCGCAACTCCCCCAGCGGGCCTTTTTTTGCCCGTCAAACGCCCTGTTTGAACACCAGCGCTTTCAAACCGCATTCTGCGTCGGCATCAGGAAACTCCGGCGGGTTATCCAGGCGCTGGACAAAACGCAGGCTCGGCGCATCAAGGGTAACGCCATCGATCAGGAAGTCCGAACCCAGTGCCGGGTCGTTCATGCAGGCCAGTACCGTGCCGTTTTCGCTCAGCAACTCAGGCAACCGGCGCACTACCCGCTGGTAATCCTTGGTCAGCAGAAAGCTGCCCTTCTGAAACGACGGCGGGTCGATGATCACCAGATCATAAGGGCCGGTGCTTTTCACCTTGCCCCAGGACTTGAACAGGTCATGCCCCAGGAACGTCACCTTGCTCATGTCATGCCCGTTCAACCGATGGTTGTCGCGCCCACGGCTCAGCGCCGCACGGGACATGTCGAGGTTGACCACATGCTGCGCACCGCCTTCGATCGCGGCCACTGAAAAGCCGCAGGTATAGGCAAACAGATTCAAGACCCGTTTGCCCTCGGCGTTGGCCCGCACCCAGTCCCGACCGTAACGCATGTCCAGAAACAGGCCGTTGTTCTGCTTGCGGCCCAGGTCCACTCGATAGCGCAACCCGCCTTCGGTCAGCGTCCACTCATCAACCGCCTCACCCACCAGCCATTCAGTGTCGCTCTGCAGCGTATAGCGATGTTGCAGCACCAGCGTGTGGGCCCCGCTGGCTCGCCATGAAGGGGACTGCACGAGCGTCATCAACAGCTGCTTCAAGGCGTTCAGATGCCCGGCATCGGGCTCCTTGAACAACGAGATCAGTACCACGCCTTGCAGCCAGTCGACTGTCAACTGCTCAAGCCCCGGCCAGCACCGCCCGCGCCCATGAAACAAACGCCGGGTTTCTTCGGGCGCAGCGTCCAGAGCAGTCAATAGGTGCAAATGCAGAGTGGTTAACGCTTCAGGAGTCATCAGGCCGGCCGGTCAATTTCAAGGGCCGGCATTTTACACAATTGCACAGCCCTGCCTAATCAACACCGCGCGCATCTGCATCCGCCAAAGTCATTTCTACATCCATGAAATTATCGTTTTACAATCATTTATTATCGAATTACGATATCAAGGCCTTAAAACATCGCCTACCGTTTCTGCGCAGAATCCGGGCACTTAATCATCATCAGTACTACAGAAGGACTTTCAGATGAAAACCGATCACCTGGCCGATCGCAGCAGAACCCTGGCAACCGCCACCCTGGCGCTCGTGGTGGGCATGCTCCTGGCCAATATCGCTTACTGGATCTTCCCCAACGTCATTGGCACCTACGTCGGCGGATTCAGCCTGAGCGCCATGACCAAAACATTGAACGCAGACATTCTGCAGATGCCCTGGTGGCAAGTCGCAGGGGCCATTGTGCTGTCCAGCATCCCCCTGCCGATACTGGCCAAGGGTTTGCTGGCGCTGCGCAGCCTGTTTCTGGCCTACAGCAACGGGGAATACTTCTCGGCGGAGTCGGCTGAACTGCTGGGGAAAGTAGGCAAGAGTGTCGCTTCATGGGTGCTGGCCTGCCTCTTGCTGACACCGGTCATGAGCGTCTGGATCACATTTTTGCGCCCTGACGGCGAGCGTTTGTTCACCATCAGCTTTGAACCGTCGCATCTTGTTGCCTTATTCCTCTCCGCTTCTCTTATGATCATCGCCCGCAGCCTATACAACGCCTGTTCGATGGCACGGGAAAATCAGCAGTTTGTTTAAGAGGCCAAGATGCCGATCGAAATTAAGCTGGACGTCATGCTGGCCATGCGCAAGGTCAAATCCAAGGACCTCGCGCAAATGGTCGGCATTACCGAGCAGAACCTGTCACTGCTCAAGCAAGGGAAGGTCAAAGGTATAAGGCTCGCCACCCTGGAAGCCATTTGCATCGCACTCGATTGCCAGCCGGGGGACTTGCTGCACTATCGAGCTGAATCCTGAAGCACCCGTTCACGCCTGTGGGGCCACAGCCTCACAGGCGTCGAACCTGATAAATCCCCGCCTCCTGCGTTACTGACTTTTCGCGGCCTCCAGAGCCAGGGTCGAACGCTCAAGTCGTTCAGCCAGCCAACAGCATTGCACTGCTAGGCTCGCCCGAGCACGAATCCTTGATTCGCCAGCACCTCCCGTTGAGGCCTGCCAGCTGCACTGGCACCTCGAAGCCCCGGCCATGAATATTCTCTGATAAACCCTGCGAAATCAGGCATTTCTGCCGCTATTGATCCATACTGACAAAATGTAACGTTATGTGTGTAACAGCCGTTGCAGCCCGGTACTTCCCAACCATCCTTGAGTCATTCTGCGTGAAAATTCATCTTTCTATTTTGAGCCTGTGTTTAGTTCTGGCAGGCACCAGCGCCTCTTCAATCGCCGCAGCGGCTGAAAGCATTTCGGCCCCAAGGGATACCTCACAGCTGCATATCGCCTCAGGCAGCGCGATGCTGATCGACCTGCAGACCAACAAGGTCATTTTTGCCAGCAACCCTGACGCCATCGTCCCCATCGCCTCCGTGACCAAACTGATGACCGCCATGGTGGTGCTGGACGCCAAACAGTCGATGGATGAATACATTTCGGTCAACATCAGCGACACGCCAGAAATGAAAGGCGTGTTTTCCCGGGTCAAGATTGGCAGCGAACTCTCGCGTCGCGAAATGATGCTGATCACCCTGATGTCATCGGAAAACCGTGCGGCTGCCAGCCTTGCCCATCACTTCCCGGGCGGCTATGTGGCGTTTATCGCAGCCATGAACGCCAAGGCCAAAAGCCTGGGCATGATGAGCACCCACTACGTTGAGCCGACCGGCCTGTCGATTCACAACGTGTCCACCGCGCGCGATTTGAGCAAGCTGCTGGCAACGGCACGGCACTACCCGATGCTCAGCCAGCTGAGCACCACCAAAGAAAAAACCGTGGCATTCCGCAAACCCAACTACACACTGGGCTTTCATAACACCGATCATCTGGTCAAAAAGGACAAGTGGAATATCAAGATCACCAAGACCGGATTTACCAATCAGGCTGGCCACTGCCTGGTGCTGGTAACCGAGATGGGCAATCGCCCGGTATCGCTGGTGATTCTGGATGCCTTTGGCAAATACACCCACTTCGCCGATGCAGGGCGGATTCGCAACTGGGTTGAAACCGGTAAAAGCGGCAGCGTGCCCGACGTAGCCTTGCGCTACAAAGCCGACAAGAACCTGCAAAAACACCAGTTGACCGCAGGTCAGGCTGGAAAGTGACGTTCTGGACATGAAAAGCAGGCACTTGCCCCGGGGAGAGGTCGGGGACAAATGCCTGCGTGCTGCTCTTGATATTCATCCGGATAAAAAGAACCCCGCCTGAAGACGGGGTTCTTTTTCAGCACGTGCTCAGATCAGTTTTGCAGAGCAGGCTGCGAATTCCCATTGATCGGGATGCGTTTGGCTTTTGCCTCTTCCGGCACCACCCGCTGCAGGTCGATGCTCAGCAAACCATTGCTCAGGTTTGCGCCTTTGATCTCGATATGGTCGTCGAGACGGAAGGACAATTTAAATGCCCGCTGTGCAATGCCTTGATGCAAGAAGGTCACGCCTTCTTCGCTGGTGCTTTCACGTTTGCTGCCGCTCACGGTCAGCACGCCTTTCTCAACTTGCAGGTCCAGATCATCCTGCTGGAAGCCTGCAGCCGCAACCACAATGCGATAGCTGTCTTCACCACGTTTTTCAACGTTGTAAGGTGGGTAGCCGCCGCTCGAATCGTTGCGTAAAGCGGTTTCAAACAAATCACTAAAACGGTCAAAGCCGACAGAATTACGGAACAGTGGCGCCATTGAAAATGCGTTGCTCATAATTTCATCCTCCTGATTTCAGCGAGATTTTGTTACGCGACCCGGTTTCGGCATCGCGTACCCCTTAGATAGGGACCGTCAAAACCGTTTCAAGGGTTTTTCTGAAAATTTTTTTCAGCCGTTTCAGGCAGCGTCAGCAGGCGGGTTGTTGACCATATGCCGGACCTTCTCACAGTCGGTTTCACGGCGCATGGCATTGAACAGCACCACGGCTTCAGGGTAGTTGCGGGTCAGCATGGCCAACCACTGCTTCAGGCGCCCGGGGGCTGAACGTGGCGTCAGCTGGGCTTCGGCCTGCGCCCAGAAATCGCGGATCATGGGCTGCAAATCAGCCCAGGTCATCGGCACCACTTCAACACCGGCACGGGCTGCGGCAATTTGCCGGGCCAGATCGGGCCGCGACACCAGGCCGCGACCCAGCATGATGTCTTCAGCACCGCTGATTTCGCGGCAACGGCGCCAATCTTCAACCGACCAGATATCGCCATTGGCAAACACCGGCACCTTCACCGCTTCCTGTACCTGGGCGATGTACTCCCAATGGGCAGGCGGCTTGTAGCCATCCATCTTGGTCCGCGCGTGCACCACGATCTGGCTTGCGCCCCCTTCGGCCAGGGCAATCGCGCACTCATTGGCGCTGTCTGGCGTATCAAAGCCCAGGCGCATCTTGGCGGTCACCGGGATATGCGCAGGCACAGTGCGTCGCACCTGCAGCAGGATCGCATGCAGCAGTTCGGGCTCCTTGAGCAGCACCGCACCACCACGGGACTTGTTCACGGTCTTGGCCGGGCAGCCAAAATTGAGGTCAATCACCCCGGAACCCAACTCAACGGCCAGCGCCGCGTTGTCGGCCAGACAGGCCGGATCAGAACCCAGTAACTGTACGCGCAACGGCACGCCGGAACGCGTCTGCGCACCGTGCTGCAATTCGGGGGCGAATTTATGGAAGTAGGCTTCCGGTAACAACCGCTCGGTGACCCGAATAAATTCGGTCACACACCAATCAATACCGCCGGTGCGGGTCAGGACATCACGCAGGATGTTGTCGACCAACCCCTCCATCGGCGCCAAAGCAATTTGCATGGGTGACTCTCATGAAAAACGTGCGGCAGTTTACGCCGTTATGTGGGCAATCGGTATGAGCAGGCGCTGCTGATCAGGCCGTGACGACAGCCGGACCATAACCTTCAAGGAACTCGGGCGGCAGGCGCTTGGCCTTGCCCGTGGACAGCTCGATGCAGACAAACGTGGTTTGCGCACGCAACAGGGTCACGCCATCGCTGGGGCGTACAAGCTGAAAGTGGCGGGTCATGCGCAAGCGCTGGTCACAATCGACAATCCAGGTTGCCAATTGCAGCTCATCGTCTTCATAGGCACTGGCCAGATAATCGATTTCATGGCGGGACACCGCCATGGCGCGATCAAGGCGACGGTACTCGGTGAGATCCAGCCCCAGACGCTGCGAGTGGCGCCAGGCACAACGTTCCAGCCAGACTACATAGGCCGCGTTATTGGCATGACCGAACCCGTCGATGTCTTCGGCCTGAACGGTCAGGTCAATGATGAACGGTGCTGCCAAATCCCAACTCATGCCTTGTCTCCCCCTAAAAAAATAAGGAGCGCAGTGTAACGCAGAGGGGGCGGCTGCAAGCTTCGAGGCGAGGAATATAAAAACTGCAGACAAACAAAAGGGCCATTCAATAATCGAATGACCCTTATAAATCCCGCATAGCGGGTAATCGTGGCGTCCCCTAGGGGACTCGAACCCCTGTTACCGCCGTGAAAGGGCGGTGTCCTAGGCCACTAGACGAAGGGGACACAAACCCTTCTAACAGTGATCAGCAGCAAGTGCTGATCGATTCAATGCCAGTGTGGCCCGACATTGAACTGTAAATTGGTGGAGCTAAACGGGATCGAACCGTTGACCTCTTGCATGCCATGCAAGCGCTCTCCCAGCTGAGCTATAGCCCCGATTTATCGCCTGGCGGCGGAGCATCACCGAAGTGCTGCTTCTGTAAAACTGGCGTCCCCTAGGGGACTCGAACCCCTGTTACCGCCGTGAAAGGGCGGTGTCCTAGGCCACTAGACGAAGGGGACACAAACCTTCTAACTGATCAGCGCTGAGTGCTGATCGATTCAATGCCGGTGTGGCCAGACATTGAACTGTAAATTTGGTGGAGCTAAACGGGATCGAACCGTTGACCTCTTGCATGCCATGCAAGCGCTCTCCCAGCTGAGCTATAGCCCCAGACAGTCACCGCAGCGTGTTGTTGCTGCTTGTTTCGTGTTGCTGTGTGGACGGGGCGCATATTAAGACTGGATGGATAGGCTGTCAAACTTATTTTTAAACTTTTTAAAAAAAATTTGCCGTGAGAACAACCACTTACCTTCCCTGCCCCGTAAATACTGGCCCAAACCCACAAAACCTGTAGTCGCTGCCAAAGGCTGCGAAGGGTTGCGGAGCAACCCGTTTTCCTGGAAACGCCACTGAACCCCTCGCAGCCTGCGGCAGCGACTACAAAGAAAAACCGTTAACCCATGGCGTTAAACAGCTTTTCCCACTCTTTGTTTTCTTTCTTCGACACACCGCCCAGCAGGTCGAGTGCCTGGCGCAGACGGAAACGGGTCAGGTCCGGCCCCAGAATCTCCATCGCGTCCAGCACCGACACCGAGCTTGCCTGGCCGGTGATCGAAGCGAACATCAGCGGCATGGCATCACGCAGCTTCAGCTCCAGGGACTCGACCACGGTCTGGATGCAGCCGGTGATCGCGTCCTTTTCCCACTGACGCAGGCTCTCCAGCTTCCACAGAATCAGCTGCATCAACTGACGCACCTGTTCGTTGGACAGCTTCTTGTGCTCGAACAGCTTGGCATCGAGCTGCAAGCCGCCCGAGAAGAAGAACCCGGCCAATGGCGCGATCTGGCTGAAGGTTTCAACCCGGCCCTGAACCAGCGGAGCGATTTTCATCATGTACTCAGGGTTCAACGCCCATTGCTGCACGCGGCTGGCGAACTCTTCCAGCGGCAGGTCACGCAACCATTGACCGTTGAGCCACGACAGCTTCTCTACGTCGAAAATCGGGCCGCCCAGCGAGACGCGGGACAGGTCAAAGTTATCGACCATTTCCTGCAGCGAGAACTTCTCGCGCTCGTCCGGCATCGACCAGCCCATGCGGCCCAGATAGTTGAGCATCGCTTCAGGCATGAAGCCCATGCGCTCGTAGAACGTCACCGACGTCGGGTTCTTGCGCTTGGACAGCTTGCTCTTGTCCGGGTTACGCAGCAGCGGCATGTAGCACAGCTGCGGTTGTTCCCAGCCGAAATACTCGTACAGCAGGATCAGCTTGGGCGCTGATGGCAGCCACTCTTCGCCACGCAGCACGTGGGTGATGCCCATCAGGTGATCGTCGACCACGTTGGCCAGGAAGTAGGTCGGCAGGCCATCGGTCTTCATCAACACTTGCATGTCCATGCGATCCCACGGGATCTCGACATCGCCGCGCAGCAGGTCCGGCACAACGCACACGCCTTCGGTCGGCACTTTCATGCGGATCACGTGGGGTTCGCCAGCTGCCAGACGGACCGCTACTTCTTCTTTGGACAACAGCAGCGCACGACCGTCGTAGCGCGGGGTTTCGCCCTTGGCCATTTGCTCGGCACGCATCTGGTCCAGCTCCTCGCTCGTGCAGAAGCACGGGAAGGCATGACCCATGTCGACCAGTTGCTGGGTGTATTTCTGGTAGATCTCGCTGCGTTCGCTTTGACGGTACGGGCCGTGCGGGCCGCCAACGTCCGGGCCTTCGCTCCAGGTAATACCCAACCAGCGCAAGGCGTCGTAGATCTGCTGCTCGGACTCGCGGGTCGAACGCAATTGGTCGGTATCTTCGATCCGCAGGATAAATTCGCCGCCATGCTGCTTGGCAAAGCAGTAGTTGAACAAAGCGATGTAAGCGGTGCCGACGTGGGGGTCGCCGGTAGGCGATGGCGCAATGCGCGTGCGAACGGTGGTCATGGGCGGTCTCGAAGTGGAGATAAAACAAAGGGCGAATGGTAACAGGCCGACCCGGCTTGGCTCCAGCGCAGGACTCGGCCCATCCGCCACACGGCTGAAAAAAGCCTGAATAGAGCGCCCGGATCGAATGGGTGCCGCGAAAAACAGCACCGACCGGTGTTAATCTCGGTCCATTCTTGACATCCCTTGGCTGGAGATACTCATGTCCCGAGTTGTGCTGGTGCTGGTAGAGAGCGTTAACGATTATCTGCACATGCTTGAAACCCAAGGCTACGAACTGATCCTGGCGCCCACCCCCGTCAGCCGCGCCCAGGCCATAGCCCAGCACGGCGCCCGTATCGACGCCGTGCTGACCCGCGGCCCGCTGGGCCTGCATGCCGAAGAAATGGCTGCCCTGCCCTTGCTCAAGATCATCTGCGTGATCGGCGCCGGCTTCGAGCAGGTCGACCTGCAAGCCGCCAGCAACCTTGGCATTACCGTGACCTTCGGCGCCGGGGCCAACGCCTCGTCAGTGGCCGACCACGCGATGGCGCTGTTGCTGAGCGCGGTGCGCGGCATCCCCCAGGCCGACGCCAGCATCCGCCGCAACGAGTGGGTCAAGGTGCGCCAGCCCTCACTGTCGGGCAAACGCATGGGCATCATCGGCCTGGGCGCGATCGGCCAGGCCATCGCCAAGCGTGCGGCCTGCGGCTTTGACATGAGCATCAGCTACCACAGCCGCCAGCCGCGTCCCGACTCGCCCTACACCTACTGCGCCAGCGTGCTTGAACTGGCCGCAGCAGTGGACTTCCTGATGATCGCCACGCCCGGCGGCAGCGCCACCCACCACCTGATTGACGCTCCCGTGCTCGATGCTCTGGGCGCAGACGGCTACCTGATCAATATTGCCCGTGGCAGCGTAGTCGACACCGATGCCCTGATCAGCGCCCTGGCCACAGGCAAAATCGCCGGGGCCGGGCTCGACGTGTTTGAAGACGAACCCCTGGTGCCGGACCCGCTCAAAACCCTCGGCAACGTGGTCATGACTCCCCATGTGGCTGGCCAGTCACCCGATGCGGTCGAAGCCACGGTGCAATTGGTGGTCGATAACCTGCAGGCTTTTTTTGCCGGCAAGCCCGTCCTCACTCCGGTGCCAATGCCCCACCCCGCCTGACCCAGGACTGCGACAGCACCTTAAATTCCTCACTCAATGGATCGTTATACAAAACGACTCCTGCTTATTGAGGTGCTGTTATGTCCGCCGCTGCCGCCCTGGTGCAGAACCTGCGCAATCGACTCAGTAAACCCGCTGCCTACCGACTGTTCGATATCCAGCTCAAGCGCCGCATCACCTTGAGCCCGTCACTGACGCGCTTTGTGTTCGGCGGCAACGATGTGGCGCTGATGCGTACCCTGGCACCGGATCAGCGGGTCAAATTGCTGTTCCCCACCGCCAACGGCGAGGCCTCCAACCTGCCCAAACGGGGAGACTGGCGAGCGACCCTGCGTGACTTGAGCCCCGAGCAGGTACCGCCCATGCGCTCTTACACCCTTCGCAACCTGCGCGTGGAGTCAGGCGAACTGGATATCGACTTTGTCCTGCATGGCGTCACCGGCCCCGCCACACGCTGGGCAACCCAGGCCAAAGCGGGTGATCTCCTGCAAATTGCGGCCCCCAATGGCGCCTACCCGGACGACCCGGGGGGCTATGAGTGGCAACCCCCACAGGGCATGCGAAAAGTACTGCTGATCGGCGACGAAACTGCGCTCCCGGCCATCGCCGGTATCCTGGAAGAGCTGGCACATCACCCCGACACACCCCAGGTACAAGCCTTTATCGAAGTGCCCGAAGAGTCCGACTGCCATGCCCTGGTCTGTGGCCCGAATACCAAAGTCCATTGGCTGCCCCGCGCCAGTCTGGGCAAACAGCATGGTGACGGCATGATCATCGCGGCCCGCGAACTGGCCAGCCTGCCGCCCCGGCGCCTGCAAGCCAAGGCCTGTGCTGTCCTGCAAGAACTTGATCTGGACAACCAGCGGCTCTGGGAGCGGGCCAGCGCCAGGCACAACGAGTTTTATGCCTGGGTGGCCGGGGAATCGATGGCGGTGATGGCGATCAGAAAGTTTTTCGTCCATGAATGCGGCATGGACCGCAAGGCACTGACCTTGATGGGGTACTGGAAGCTGGGGCGGTCATTGGGCTAGCAATAGCGACCGCACCGCCAGGGTCCAGAATGTGGGAGCACCCGGACCTGGCAACACTGGAAACATTTTCTTACAAGTCCAGCTTCGGGTTTTGCTCATCTCATTCGTCCTACATGGATAAGCAATCGCTTCTCAATGGCGATTACACACCCGCCCTGCTGCGAGCTTGCCGTTTCCCATGTCCAAAAAGTCCCGTTCCAAACTCTGGTTTCTGGTTCACAGCTGGTTGACCCTACCTATCTGGTTCTTCGTCCTGATCGTCTGCGTGACCGGCACACTGGCCGTGGTCAGCCAGGAGATCGTTTGGCTTGCCACCCCCGAGGCCCGCGCCACTCAGCCGGATGATGATGCACCGCTGATGACTTACGAACAGGTGCTGACCGCCATTAAAAAGGCCGAACCGAACCTGGCCGTACAGTCGATCAGCCGCCCGGACGAGTCGCATTTTGCCCTGGTGGCCCGTGTGGTCTATCCCGACGGCCGCTCGCCATCGCTCTACATCAACCCGTATTCCGGAGCGATTCAGGGTGAGAGCCCCAGCTTCAACTTCCAGGCCTTTACCCGCGCCCTGCACGGCTGGTGGCTGGTGCCATTTACCAATGGCTATAGCTGGGGCTGGTACCTGGTGTCGTTCCTCGGCCTTCCGCTGCTGGGGTCGCTGATTACCGGGCTGGTGGTCTACAAAAAATTCTGGAAAGGCTTTTTCAAACCCAACCTGCGTTTTAATCACGGAGCGCGCATTTTCTGGGGCGATTTCCACCGCCTGTGCGGCATCTGGTCGATCTGGTTTATTGCCGTGATTTCCATCACCGGCCTGTGGTTCTTGATCGAAGCCTTTATGTTCGATAACCAGATTTCGATTTCAACCACTGGCAACCCGCCCGTTGTGGCGCGCCAGGATGTACCGATCATGCCGGACGGCCAGCCCGCACCGCAGATCAACCTCGACCAGGCAGTAAAAATTGCCGCCGAAAAAATCCCCGGGCTGGACGCGAGTTTTGTCAGCCTGCCAAGCAATGCCTACGGACATATCGAAGTCGGCGGCCCGGGCTGGTACCCGCTGCTGTTCCAGACCGCAGACATCAACCCGTACAACGGCGCGATCGAAGGCTCGCGAATGATTGCCGACCGGTCCGGGCTGGAGCTGGTAACCGAATCCATGCGCCCGCTGCACACCGGCGATTTTGGCGGACTGTGGGTCAAGCTGATCTGGTTCTTCTTCGGCCTGATCCTCAGCATGATGATTCTGAGCGGCCTGCTGATCTGGACCAAACGCACGGCGCTGGCCACCGCCAACGCCCTCAAGCGCAGCGAGAAATCCCAGCGTAAACCTGCCGCAACCCAGACCGTCACGGCGCACAGCCAACAGCCCGAAGAGGCCAATGTATGAGCAAGGCAGTGGCTGTACAGCCCTCGTCCACCCTTGGCCGGTTGTGGCACAAATGGCGCTTTCACATAAACATTCTGCTGCTGTTGGTGCCGCTGGGCTTTATGCCCAAGTACTTCGCCGATGCCTCGCTGTTTCGCGGGGACAGCGGCCTGGGCGAGCGTGAAATCGGCACCGTGCAGGTCGGTCCCTGGAGCCTGAAACTGGCCGAATTGCGCAACGAAGCCCCGCGCCCGGACGGCCCGGCGGGCTACATGAAGAGCTTTAACGCTGCCCTGTGCGACACCTGCATCAATCAGGTCAAGGCTGCCTATCTGCGAATCGGCAAACCTCGCAGCCTGCGGGCCGCCGGGGTGATTTTCTTCGGCACGCCATACCGCATGGGCGCCACCATGCCGATCCCTGATCGCACCAAGCCCGACGCCGAGCTATGGATCACCCTTGAGGGGTGGGACGGCTCCATGCATCAGGCCTCCATTCCCCTGAGTCAGGCCTCACCGGCAACGGTCGCCTGGCTGGCCCAACGAGGAGCCAAATAATGCATTCGCGCCTGTTTAAAAAACCTGCCCTGGCGGCAGGATTGATTGCGTTGCTCGGTGTTTGCAGCCAGGCACTGGCCCACAACCCGATGTGTGAGTGCAAGGCCGTGGAAGACGGACAGATCCGTTGTACCGGCGGGTTTTCCGACGGCAGCGGCGCACCGGGAGTGACCCTGGATGTCATCGGCTACGACGAAACCATCCTGGTGCCCGGCAAGCTGGGCGCGGATTCAACCCTGACGTTCAAGCGCCCCGATTCCGAATTTTATGTGCTGTTCGACGCAGGTCCGGGTCACATCGTCGAAATCGACCAAGCCGATATCGAGGCCCCATGAGTACTCACGTAGTGCGCCCGGCCGGTGCCGGTCATGAAACCCTGTATGTGTTGCTGCTGTGCCTGTTGATTCTGACCGTGGCCGGCTCCGTGGTGGCCTGGCGTCACGAATCCCAGGAAGTGACTTCCGTGGCCGCCCATCAACTGGATGCACGACGGGACCTGAGCGCTGCCGAACAAGGCATCTACGCCGACCTGCGGGTCACGCTGGACGAAATCCAGTTGCTGCGCGAAGCGTCCAGCGCCCTGCCCCAACCCGTCCAACTGGCCGAAGAAGGCTTTGCCCCCTTTGCCAGCGATGCCAGCTCCGTCAGCCGTGGCAACCATGTCTGGCAGCTGCTCGGTGAACAGGCCTACCTGGGCCTGAGCCCCACCCCTGAGGTGGCGGGGTCGTTCTTGATGCGAATCAGCACCCAGCCGGATATATGGCTCAACCGCAATCCCGACGCAAAAGCCCCCGCCGACTTCAGCGATGCCGCCCTTAATCAAAGTGGCTGGCAGCAAGTGATCGCGCAATTCGATGCCGGGGTCACACGCCAGCATCGGCACTGAACCCACCGCTTGACCTGAGAGAAGACTGCTCGCCATGTCGATTTCATCTGTTGTGCGTCGCCGCACCGTGCTGCTGGCCGCCCTGTTTGCCTTTTGTCTGTCACCCCAGGCATTTGCCGATGCCCCGACCCCGCTGGCCAAGCCGCTGCGCATCGGTATCACCCTGCACCCTTACTACAGCTACGTGGCCAATATCGTCGGTGACAAGGCCGAAGTGGTGCCGTTGATTCCCGCAGGCTTTAACCCCCACGCCTATGAGCCCCGCGCTGAAGACATCAAGCGCATCGGTACACTGGATGTAATCGTGCTCAATGGCGTGGGCCATGATGACTTTGCCGACCGCATGATCGAGGCCAGCGAAAAACCCGACATCCCGGTGATCGAGGCCAACCAGAATGTCCCCTTGCTGGCCGCCACCGGCAACGCAGCGCGTGGTGCGGGCAAGGTGGTCAACCCCCACACCTTTCTGTCGATCAGCGCCTCGATTGCCCAGGTCAACAACATTGCCCGTGAACTGGGCAAACTCGATCCGGCCAACGCCAGGACCTACACCGCCAATGCCCGCGCCTATGGCAAGCGCCTGCGTCAAATGCGGGCCGATGCCCTGGCCAGGTTGACCCAGGCTCCGAACGCCGACCTGCGCGTGGCCACGGTGCACGCGGCTTACGACTACCTGCTGCGCGAGTTCGGCCTGGAGGTCACTGCCGTGGTCGAGCCGGCCCACGGCATTGAGCCAAGCCCCAGCCAGTTGAAGAAAACCATCGATCAACTGCGCGAGCTGGATGTGAAGGTGATCTTCTCCGAGATGGACTTCCCGTCCACTTATGTCGAGACCATTCAGCGCGAGTCCGGGGTCAAACTGTACCCGCTCTCCCATATTTCCTATGGCGACTACAGCGCTGACAAGTACGAAAAAGAAATGACCGGCAACCTCAATACCGTGGTCAGGGCCATTCAGGAGGCCGGAGCATGACTGCCGTTGAACACTTGCCGGTAGCGGCCTGCGGGCCGGGAGTGACGTTTGATCAGGTGTCGCTGACCCTGGGTCGAACGCCCATTCTGGATCACGTCAGTTTCAGCATTCGCCCCGGCAGTGTCCATGCGCTGGTGGGGCCAAACGGCGGGGGCAAAAGCTCGCTGATCAAGACGCTGCTGGGGCAAATGCCCCATCAGGGTCGCCTGTGCCTTGACTGGCCCGGTGAACCGGGCTTGATCGGCTATGTTCCCCAGGCACTGGAGTTCGATCGCGGACTGCCCATGACCGTGGATGATTTCATGGCCGCCATGTGCCAGCGCCGCCCGGCGTTTATGGGGTTGTCGCGCAAGGTGGCTCCGGCCATCGGCGACGCGCTGGAGCGTGTGGGCATGCAGGACAAGCGCAAGCGGCGCATGGGTGCGCTGTCCGGCGGTGAACGCCAGCGCGTGTTGCTGGCACAGGGCCTGATCCCCGCACCGCAACTGCTGGTGCTGGATGAACCCATGTCGGCGCTGGACGAGGCCGGTGCCCGAGTGTTTGAGCGCTTGCTGACTGAATGGCGTCAGGCCGGAGTTACCGTGGTGTGGATCGAGCACGATCTGGCCGCCGTGAAACGACTGGCAGAACGGGTGACCGGGCTCAATCGCCAGGTCCTGTTCGACGGCCCGCCTGAACAGACCCTGAGCCCCGAACGCTTGCTCAACCTGTTTTCAACCCATCCCAAGGCTCACGGGAGCGCCCTTTCATGAGTTACGAAGCGTTCCGTCTGATGGTTCAGGGCTGGGCATCTGCAGGCTATTTGCCCGAAGTGCTGGCTTACGGTTTTGTGGTCAATGCATTGCTTGCCGGTTTGCTGATTGGCCCGGTACTCGGCGGCCTGGGCACGCTGGTGGTGGTCAAGCGTTTCGCGTTTTTTTCCGAAGCCGTGGGCCATGCCGCGCTGACCGGCGTGGCCATCGGCATCCTGCTGGGTGAGCCCTACACCGGACCTTATGGCAGCCTGTTCGGCTACTGCCTGTTGTTCGGCATCTCGCTCAATTACCTGCGCAATCGCACCGGGCTGGCACCGGATACCCTGATCGGCGTGTTCCTGTCGGTGTCATTGGCACTGGGCGCCAGCCTGCTGCTGATTCTGGCGGGCAAGATCAACGTGCATATCCTGGAAAACGTGCTGTTCGGTTCAGTGTTGACGGTCAACGGCAATGATCTGCTGGTACTGGCGATTGTCGGCGCGCTGGTGCTGGGCCTCAGCCTGCCGCTGTACAACCGCATCATGCTCGCCAGTTTCAACCCGCAACTGGCCGCTGTACGCGGGGTGGCAGTGAAGTCCCTGGACTATCTGTTTGTGATCCTGGTGACGCTGATTACCGTCGCGGCCGTTAAAGTCATTGGCGCGATTCTGGTGGGCGCCCTGCTGGTGATTCCGGCAGCGGCGGCGCGTTTGCTCAGCCAGTCGCTGAAGGGTTTTTTCTGGATTTCAGTACTGATCGCCACCGTCAGCACCCTGTGCGGCATCCTGCTGCCCATCGTGTTTGACCTGCCGATCCCGTCCGGCGCCGCAATTATTTTGATGGCCGGTATCGCCTTCGCCCTCGCCGCCATCGCCCGGGGCGTGGTGCCCAGCCTGAAAGGGAATATTGGATAAATGTTCACTCTGCGCAAACTCTCACTGGCCCTGGCCATTACCGGCCTGCTCAGCACGCCTCTGCTGGCAGCCGACACAGCGACGCAACCGGTGCGCGTCCTCGCCAGTCTGCCGATCACCTACGGGCTGGGCGAGTTGCTGCTCAAGGACAGTAACGTGACCCTGGAACGGGCCGCAGCGGCCAACCTGCCCGGAAGCCGACAGAACGCCTACTTCAGCGGGCGCGGCGCCCCTGCCCTGCACACGCTGGCCACACAGGCCGATGCCGTGATCGGCCTGCGCTCATTGTGGAGCGATGACCCGCTGTATCCGATGGCACGACGCAGCAATATCCGCATTGTTGAAGTTGACGCGGCGCGGCCAGTGGACGGCAGCCTGCCGGGCATAGCCGTACAGCCGGGAGCTCACAGCGATGGCCTGAACAGCCAGCCGTGGCTGACCAGCAACAACATGGGACGCATGGCGGATGTGATCGCGGCCGACCTGGTGCGGTTGGCGCCTGCTGCCAAGCCGAAGATCGAAGCCAACCTGGCGAGTCTGAAACAGCGTTTGCTCAAGCTCAGCGCCGACAGCGAGGCACAGCTGGCCAAGGCCGACAATCTGGCCGTGGTGAGCCTGTCGGATCGGCTGGACTACTTGATTGGCGGGTTGAATCTGGAACGGGTCGAAGTCGATCACAAAGGGGATGAGACCTGGACGCCCGAGTCGCTGCAAGCGCTGACCCACACCCTGAAAGACAATGATGTGGCGCTGGTGCTGGATCACCGCCAGCCTTCGGCTGCAGTCATCGCTGCAATTGCCGAGGGTGGCAGTGAACTGGTGGTGGTGACGGCAGACGGCACCGATCCTGTGGCCGAGTTGCAGGGCAATATTGACGCCATCGTCAAGGTACTGAGCACCGATTAAGCTTCGTCACCTGACCCATTACGACGCTTTCAATGGGGCCCGCCCGTTCGTGGCAACGGCCGAAGGCTGCGCCCGTGGACGCAGCCTCATTCCTTCGCCAGCGGCTACGGCTCTTGTATCAAACCCCCTTCATCTGCTCATCAGCGTGGTAAGAGGAGCGCACCAGCGGCCCCGACGCGACGTTTTTGAAACCCATGCGCTGCCCCTCCTCTGCAAACCAGGCGAAGGTGTCCGGGTGCACGAAACGCTGAACCGGCAGGTGGCTGCGCGAGGGCTGCAGGTACTGTCCCAGCGTCAGCATGTCGACATCATGCTCGCGCATGCGCTGCATCACCTGGATCACTTCCTCGTCCGTCTCCCCCAAACCCAGCATCAAGCCGGACTTGGTCGGCACATGGGGCACCTTGTGCTTGAAGTTCTGCAGCAAGTCCAGTGACCACTCGAAATCCGATCCGGGGCGCGCCGCCTTGTACAGCCGCGGCACTGTTTCCAGATTGTGGTTGAACACATCAGGCGGCTCTTGCGCTGTGATCGCCAGTGCCACGTCCATGCGACCGCGATAGTCGGGCACCAGGGTTTCCAGCTGTACGCCCGGTGACAGCTTGCGAATTTCGCGCAGGCAGTCGACAAAGTGTCCGGCACCGCCGTCTCGCAAGTCGTCACGGTCCACCGAGGTGATGACCACGTATTTGAGTCGAAGGTCGGCGATGGCAATCGCCAGGTTCTTCGGTTCATCTGCATCCAGCGGCCTCGGGCGGCCGTGTCCCACGTCACAGAACGGGCAGCGACGGGTACAGATATCACCCATGATCATGAACGTCGCGGTACCGCCCGAGAAACACTCGCCCAGATTCGGGCAAGAAGCCTCTTCACACACGCTGTGCAGTTTGTGTTTGCGCAGCAGCGCCTTGACCCGCGCCACCTCCGGCGAGGTGGATATCGGCACGCGGATCCAGTCAGGCTTACGCGGTACATCTTCGGTCGGCAGGATCTTCACCGGGATACGGGCAACCTTGTCGGCTCCGCGCAATTTGATCCCCGCCTGCAACGGTTGCGGGCGGGTGGCGACAGACAGGTGTTCACTCATGCTAGTGCTCCTCGCATCGCGGCCTCAGCCCCGGTAGTAACGCTGAGGGACGAAAGGCGTTTTAACCACCCGCATCGGCACCCACTTGCCCCGCACCACGGCGAAGACTTCGCTGTCGAGTGCAGCATGGGCGTTTTGCACATAGCCGATCGCAAGCGGACCGCCGAGGCTGGGACCAAAACCACCGCTGGTGACATGGCCGATCACCTGCTCCTGGGCATTGACGATTGGTGTGCCTTCACGCACCGGCACACGCTCCAGAGGCAACAAGCCAACGCGTTTGCTGGCCACGCCTTCGCGCTGCTGCCCGAGGATGCGCCCGGCTCCGGGGAAGCCACCGGCACGCTCGCCGTCGGTGCGCCGCACCTTTGAAATAGCCCAGCCCAGGCTGGCCTCAACCGGTGTCGTGGTGACGTCCATGTCATGGCCGTACAGGCACAGGCCCGCTTCCAGGCGCAGCGAATCCCGGGCACCCAGACCGACAGGCTTGACCTCGGGCTCGGCCAGAAGCGCACGGGCCAGCCGTATTGCCTGTTCGACCGGAACGGAAATTTCGTAGCCATCTTCGCCGGTGTAACCGGAGCGACTGACGTAACAATCGACACCGAGCAAACGCACGCTGGCAAATTGCATAAAGGTCATGGCCTGTACCTCCGGGGCCAGGCGCCCCAGCACTTGAGCAGCCTTCGGCCCCTGCAGGGCAAGCAAGGCGCGGCTGTCGAACAGCGACTCCACTTCGCAGGCAGCGCCCAGGTTCCGGATCAAATGCGCCAGGTCCTGTTGCTTGCAACCGGCGTTGACCACCAGAAACAAGTACTCCCCGGCATTGGCCACCATCAGGTCGTCGAGGATGCCACCGTTCTCATCGGTGAACATGGCATAGCGCTGCATACCCACGGGCAGGTCGATGATGTCCACCGGCACCAGTGCTTCCAGGGCCCTTGCCGCACCCGCACCGTGCAGGCGGATCTGGCCCATGTGCGATACGTCGAACAGGCCCGCCTGTTCGCGGGTGTGCTGATGCTCTTTCATCACGCCCAACGGATATTGCACCGGCATTTCGTAACCGGCAAAAGGCACCAGGCGGGCGCCAAGCTCCAGGTGCAAAACGTGCAACGGGGTTTTCAGCAGTTGTTCGTCAGACATGGGTGAATCCTTGAATGAGTTGAAAAGATGTCAGCATTCGATGATGTTCACGGCCAGGCCACCGCGTGCGGTTTCCTTGTACTTGCTCTTCATGTCGGCGCCTGTCTGACGCATGGTGCGGATCACTTTGTCGAGGGAGACAAAGTGCTTGCCGTCGCCCCTCAAGGCCATGCGCGCAGCATTGATCGCCTTGACCGAGCCCATCGCGTTGCGCTCGATGCAGGGCACTTGCACCAGACCGCCAATCGGGTCGCAGGTCAGGCCCAGATTGTGTTCCATACCGATTTCGGCAGCGTTTTCCACTTGCTCCACCGTGCCGCCCAGCACCTCGCAGAGCGCCCCGGCAGCCATCGAGCAGGCAACACCCACCTCGCCCTGGCAGCCGACTTCGGCACCGGAAATCGAGGCGTTTTCCTTGTACAGAATGCCGATGGCCGCCGCCGTCAACAGAAAGCGCTGCACCCCGTTTTCATCCGCTCCCGGCACAAATCGTACGTAGTAGTGCAATACCGCAGGCACGATCCCCGCCGCGCCATTGGTGGGTGCCGTCACGACCCTGCCACCGCTGGCGTTTTCTTCATTGACGGCCAGCGCGTACAGGTTGACCCAGTCGAGCACCGAGAGGCTGTCCTTGAGTGCCGCTTCCGGATTGCTGCTCAACTGGCGGTAGAGCTGCGCCGCACGGCGCCTGACCTTGAGTCCGCCAGGCATGATTCCCTCATTGCGGCATCCGGCGAGCACGCAGTCCTGCATCACTTGCCAGATATGCAGCAACCCCTCGCGAAGCTGCTGCGGGGTGTGCCAGGCCGCCTCGTTCCGGGCCATCAACGCACTGATCGAAAGACCGCTGCGGGTACATTGCTCCAGCAGTTCACGGCCCGACAAAAACGGATAGCGCAACGGGGTTCGATCAGCAACGATGCGATTGACCCCGATGGCTTGCTCATCGACCACAAAGCCGCCACCCACCGAATAATATTCACGGCTGCACATTTGCAATCCGGCCTGGTCGAACGCTCGCAGGATCATGCCGTTGGGGTGGTAAGGCAGGGGCTTGCGAATCATCGCCAGGTGCTCTTTCTCGACGAAGCGGATCGCTTTTTCACCGAGCAACGACAGACTGGCCGAACTGCGAATCGCGCTAACCCGCGCATCCGCCGTGGTGGTGTCCAGGGTATCCGGGTAATCCCCTTCCAGCCCCAGCATGACGGCCTTGTCGCTGCCATGACCCTTGCCGGTAGCACCGAGCGAGCCATACAACTCGGCACGCACACTTTCTGTCTGTTCCAGCAGCCCTTGCGCCTTGAGCCCCTGGGCAAACGCCACGGCAGCTTTCATCGGCCCTACCGTATGCGAACTGGAAGGACCGATCCCCACTTTGAACAGATCAAACACACTTAGCGACATGCTCGCCTCTACTTCGAATACACCGGAAACAAAGCGCACATCTCGCTGACCTGCCGCGCAACCCGGGCCTCGATGGCGGCATCACCCGGATGGTCGAGGATGTCGCAGATCCAGGTCGCCAGCGCACGGCACTCGGGGATCTGCAAACCACGGGTGGTCACCGCGGGTGTACCGATGCGCAAACCCGATGTCACGAACGGCGACTGCGGGTCATTGGGCACGGCGTTTTTGTTGACGGTGATATGGGCCCGGCCCAATGCGGCATCGGCGTCCTTGCCGGTGATGCCCTGGCGTATCAGGCTGACCAGAAACAGGTGGTTATCGGTGCCGTCGGAGACCACGTCATACCCGCGCTGCTTGAAGACTTCTGCCATGGCCTGAGCGTTCTTGATGACCTGGAACTGGTAATCCTTGAAGCCCGGCTCCAGCGCCTCCTTGAAGCACACGGCCTTGGCCGCGATCACATGCATCAGGGGCCCGCCCTGGCCACCCGGAAACACCGCCGAGTTGAGTTTTTTCTCCAGGTCCGCATCGGCCTTGGCCAGAATCAGTCCGCCGCGTGGGCCGCGCAGGGTCTTGTGGGTTGTGGTGGTAACCACATCGGCATACGGCAGCGGGTTGGGGTACAGACCAACGGCAACCAGACCCGCAACATGGGCCATGTCCACAAACAGATAAGCCCCGACCTTGTCGGCAATCGCACGAAAACGCGGGAAGTCCAGGGTCTTGGAGTAAGCCGAAAAACCGGCAACGATCATTTTTGGCCGATGTTCCAGGGCCAGACGCTCGACTTCGTCATAGTCGATCAGGCCATTGCCGTCGATACCGTATTGCACGGCGTTGTACAGCTTGCCCGAGGAACTGACCTTTGCACCGTGGGTCAGGTGGCCGCCGTGGGCCAGGCTCATGCCCAGAATGGTATCGCCCGCCTGCAGCAACGCCAGGTACACCGCCGAGTTGGCCTGGGAGCCCGAGTGCGGCTGCACGTTGGCATACCCGGCGCCAAACAGCTCCTTGGCGCGATCGATTGCCAACTGCTCCACCACATCGACATATTCGCAGCCACCGTAATAGCGCTTGCCCGGGTAGCCCTCGGCGTACTTGTTGGTCAGCTCGGTGCCCTGGGCCTGCATCACTTGCGGGCTGGTGTAGTTCTCGGAAGCAATGAGCTCGATATGGTCTTCCTGACGTTGCGCCTCGCGAGTGATGGCGTCGAACAGAGCTGGGTCGAAATCAGACAGGGTCAGGCTTTTATGGAACATGAGATTTTCCTTTTTATTAGAGATTCACGTTTCAGGCTCTGCCCGGATCGTAATCCGGGCAGAGCGATCAGGCGTCCTGATACAGGGCTATCGGTGGGCAGGCGCAGGCCAGGTTGCGATCGCCGTAGACGTTGTCGACACGTCCCACCGGCGGCCAGTATTTACCGTCACGCAATGACTCCAGCGGGAATACCGCCAGCTCGCGGCTGTAGGGGTGCGTCCACTTGCCAACCAGCTCTGCAGCCGTGTGCGGCGCGTTTTTGAGCGGGTTGTCATCCTTGTCCAGCGTGCCGTTGTGCACGGCGTGGATCTCTTCACGAATGCTGATCATCGCGTCGCAGAAGCGGTCCAGCTCGGCAAGGGACTCACTCTCCGTGGGCTCTACCATCAATGTGCCGGCCACCGGAAAGGACATGGTTGGCGCGTGGAAGCCGTAGTCGATCAGGCGCTTGGCAACGTCATCGACACTGATCCCGCTGGTTTCCTTGAGCGGGCGCAGGTCGAGGATGCATTCGTGGGCCACCAGGCCGTTGTCGCCGGTATAGAGCACCGGGTAGTGCTCTTCCAGACGCCGGGCGATGTAGTTGGCATTCAAAATTGCAAGCTGCGAGGCGCGCTTGAGGCCCTGCCCGCCCATCATGCGCATGTACATCCAGGTGATCGGCAAAATGCTCGCGCTGCCATAGGGCGCCGCACTCACTGCGCCCTGCTTGCGGGCCAGGGTCTGATGCCCCGGCAGGAACGGTGCCAGATGCGCCTTGACCCCGATCGGGCCAACACCGGGGCCGCCGCCGCCGTGGGGAATGCAGAAGGTTTTGTGCAGGTTGAGGTGGGACACGTCGCCACCAAACTTGCCCGGCGCACACAGGCCCACCATTGCATTCATGTTCGCGCCGTCCAGATACACCTGCCCGCCGTGCTCATGGATGATCGAGCAGATTTCGCGGATGCCTTCTTCGAACACGCCATGGGTCGAGGGATAGGTGATCATCAGTGCAGCCAGGCGATCACGGTGCTCGATGGCCTTGGCACGCAGGTCTTCAAGGTCGACGTTGCCCCGCGCATCGCAGGCCGTGACTACCACGCGCATTCCGACCATGTGTGCGGTGGCGGGGTTGGTGCCGTGGGCTGAAGATGGAATCAGGCACACATCGCGACCGGCCTCGCCACGGCTGGCGTGGTAAGCGCGAATCGCCAGCAGACCGGCGTATTCACCCTGGGAACCGGCATTGGGCTGCAACGACATGGCGTCGTAGCCTGTGGCCGCGCAAAGCATGGCTTCCAGCTCCCGGGTCAGTTGCTGATAACCCAGGGTCTGCTCGCTCGGGGCAAAGGGATGCAAGGCGCCGAACTCAGGCCAGGTGATCGGGATCATCTCGCTGGCGGCATTGAGCTTCATGGTGCAGGAGCCCAATGGAATCATGGTGCGGTCCAGCGCCAGATCCTTGTCGGCCAGCTTGCGCAGGTAACGCATCAACTCGGTTTCACTGTGGTAGCGGTTAAACACCGGGTGTTGCAGAATCGGCGTCTCACGCAACAGCGCCAGCGGCAGGCAATCACCCGTCGCTGCCGCCAGTGCGGCGAAGTCCGGCAATGCCTGACCCTGTGTTGCAAACACCGACCACAGGGCTTCGACGCTGGCCTGCTCGCAGGTTTCGTCCAGCGACAGGCCGACACGCAACGGGTCGATCCGGCGCAGGTTGATCTGCGCTGCGGTTGCAGCGTCAATCACGTCTTGAACCGATGTGGCAGGCACCACGCTGACCGTGTCGAAGAAGTGCTGCTGCTCGACCTTGTGCCCGAGCTGTTGCAGCCCTTGAACCACAATAGAGGTCAGGCGATGGACCCGTCGGGCAATGTCCGCAAGGCCCCGAGGGCCGTGGTAGACGGCGAACATGCTGGCGATATTGGCCAGAAGCACCTGTGCCGTGCAGATGTTGCTCGTGGCCTTTTCGCGGCGGATATGTTGCTCGCGGGTCTGCATGGCCAGGCGCATGGCCGGTTTGCCGTGGCGGTCGATTGAAATGCCTACCAGACGCCCCGGCATATCGCGCTTGAATCCGTCGCGGGTTGCAAAATAAGCCGCATGAGGTCCGCCAAAACCCAACGGCACACCAAAGCGCTGGGCACTGCCCAGTACCACGTCGGCACCGAATTCACCGGGCGGCGTCAGCAGGGTCAGTGCCAGCAGGTCCGCCGCCACAGCCACCAGGGCACCGGCCCCGTGGGCGCCCTGCACCAGTGCCCGGTGATCCACGATAGCCCCGGTGCTGGCGGGATATTGCAGCAGCAGGCCGAAATAACCCTCGAAATCTTCCTGCACCAACTCGCACTCATCACCCACCACCACTTCAATTCCCAGCGGCTGGGCACGAGTGCGCAGCACGTCGAGGGTTTGCGGGTGGCAATGATGGGAGGCGAAAAAGGCCGGGGCCCGGTTTTTTGCCAGGCGTTTGCAGAAGGTCATTGCCTCGGCCGCCGCTGTCGCCTCGTCCAGCAATGAGGCATTGGCGATTTCCATGCCGGTCAGGTCGCTGACCATCGTCTGGAAGTTGAGCAAGGCTTCAAGCCGCCCCTGGGAGATCTCTGGCTGGTAAGGGGTATAGGCGGTGTACCAGGCCGGATTTTCCAGCAGGTTGCGCAAGATGGGAGGCGGTGTATGGCACGGGTAATAGCCCTGGCCGATGTGATTGCGAAACAACAGGTTTTTGCCAGCAATCGTCTTGATTGCAGCCAGCGCCCGGGCTTCGCCCTCACCGGCAGTCAGTTCGAGCACGCTGGTGTCTTTGATGCTGTGCGGCACCACGCTTTCAATCAGCGCTTCAAGAGAGTCGTGGCCAACCCGCGCAAGCATCGCGCGTATGTCATCGTCATCGGGGCCGATGTGGCGGGCAATAAACTCGTTGTCAGTGCTCAGAGGCAAATGTGCTTGGGTCATGGGGATGCTCCGGCTCAGGCGTTTTCGGCCACAAAGGCGTCGTAGGCCTGCTGGTCCAGCAGGTCGTTGAAAGCCGCCATGTTGTCGATGCGAATCCGGAAGAACCAGCCGTCGCCCATGGGCGAAGCGTTGACCTGCTCAGGGTCATCCGCCAACGCCTGGTTCACCTCCACGATCTCCCCCGTCAGCGGCATGGTGATATTGCTGGCTGCTTTCACCGACTCCAGCACTGCAACCTCATGACCTGCACTGAACACCCCCAGATCGGGCAACTGCACAAACACCACATCACCCAGCGCTTGCTGGGCAAAATCGGTAATGCCGACGGTCAACTCGCCCGACGCTTCCAGACGCAGCCATTCATGTTCAGGAGTAAAACGCAGAGTGCTCATGGACTTTTCTCTTGTTATCAATGTGTCCTGGTGCAGGACGGACAGGCCACCGCAGGTACGGTGCTACTGACTGAACAAGAGCAAGTGTGATGCCAACTCAATAAAGTACTTTAAAAACAGTTACTTACATTAGTTTAAGCGTATTGCGAGCGGGTCTTTGGAGCGATACCGCTCCAGCCGTGACAGGGTGATGGGGGGTTAGTCCTGCACAGGCGGGGTTCAGGCGGGAGCGGAGTGAAATCACTCCGGTGGAGCATTTTCAAACCACTGGCATATTGCCTGCCATTGCCGTTGCAGCTGCCAAGGGAACGAGGCAGCTGCAACGGGATCCGCGCCGTGGTCAATTGCGCGAGGTTATCCCGTATTTACGCAGCCTTTGCCCAATGGCCGTGTGCGAGGTTTGCAGGCGCGAAGCCAACTGACGGGTAGATGGGTAGGCCACGTAAAAACGTTCCAGCAAGGTTTTTTCGAAACCCTGCATTGCCGCTTCCAGGCTGACGACTTCTTCGGCATCCGCCTTCTGGCTGGTCAGTTCAGTCCCGGCCAGCTCCAGGCTGTCGCAATCAATCACATCGCCCTCGCTGGTCGCTGCAGCGCGGAAGATGACGTTTTGCAATTGGCGCACGTTGCCCGCCCAGCGATTACCCAGCAACAGCGGATGGGTCGCCGCCGCCAGCCGGCAGGGCGGCCGGTGGATCTGCTCGCACGCCTGTCGCAGGAAGTGCTCGGCCAGCAGGAGGATGTCCATGCCACGCTCACGCAACGGCGGCACCAGCAAGTTAAGGACGTTGAGCCGGTAGTAGAGATCCTCGCGAAAGGTGCCCTCCCTCACCATGCGTTCCAGGTCGCGGTGGGTTGCACAGAGCACCCGCACGTTGACCCGCACCTCGCGCTCGCCACCGATGCGCCGAAAGCAGCCGTCGCTGAGGAACCGCAGCAGCTTGGCCTGCAGGTACGGCGACATCTCTCCTACCTCATCGAGAAACACCGTGCCACGGTCCGCCAACTCCAGCAGGCCCGGCTTGCCGCCACGCTGGGCGCCGGTGAAGGCTCCGGCGGAGTAGCCGAACAGCTCGCTCTCGGCCAGGCTCTCGGGCAACGCTGCGCAGTTGAGGGCCAAAAACGATGCATCACGCCGGGCACTCATGGCATGACAGGCGTGAGCCACCAGTTCCTTGCCGGTGCCGGTTTCGCCCTGGATCAGCAGCGGCGCATCCAGGCTCGCCACTTTGTGCAAGCGCGACTTGAGGTCTTCAAGCACCGCAGACTTGCCCAGCAAGGCCTCCAGCCCTTCAGCCGGGTCGCGCAGCAACGACGCCAATCGCTCACCAATGCGGCTGGGCGGGTAAAGCGTCAGCAGACCGCCCACCAGCACCTCTGTACCGCCGCTGATGGGCGTGGCATCAAGGAGCAGGTCGCAGCCCTTGAAACTCACTTCACACATGGGCAGGCGAAAGCCTTTATTGATCAGGGTACGGGCCAGATCCGGTGCAGCGAACAGATTCGACAGCGGCTCACCCGTGGGATCGCGACCGTAAAGGTCAGTCAGCCTGGGATTGGCCAGCAGCACGCAACCGTCGGGGTCTACGGCCATCACCGGATCGCTCATGGCGGCGAGCAAGGCTTCCAGCTGCAGGCTCCGACGCTCGCCCGGCAGGATGTCAACCAGCTTCACGGCCTGCACGCCTGCTACCCGCATCAGCGCATGGTCAAGCTCTTCAAGCACGCTTCGGGACAGGGTAGGTGCATCGATATAGACATTCGGCGGGCTCATTTCCACCGCGTCGAGATTGAGGTTACGCGCGCCCAGCAGCATCAGGATTTCCTGGGTGATGCCGACGCGGTCTTTGAACGTGACGTGAATTCGCATGACCAACCGCTCCCTGACAGCAAACAACGAAGGGGCGGCACCTCATGTGCCGCCCCCCGGGCAAAACCTGTGTCGTGAAAACCGCGATTACTCTGCCTGGCAGGCCAGGTTCTCGATCTCCTGTTTATTGCGCCGAACCGAGCGATAACCCAAAGCCAGCAGCACAAACCAGACGGGCACCATGTAGAGCGCCTGGCGGGTGTCGGTTTCCAGAGCCAGCAGTACCAGAATAAACACGAAGAACGTCAGGCAGACCCAAACCATGACCTTGCCACCGGGCATCTTGTATTTCGATGCGCGGTGCAGGTGATCACGTTTTTTGCGATAGGCCAGGTAGGACAGCAGGATCATGGTCCAGACAAACATGAACAGGGTGGCCGATACCGTGGTGATCAGGGTGAACGCCTCCATCAGGTTGGGCACCACATAGATCACCAGCGCCCCCGCCAGCAGGCAGATACAGGAGAAGATCAGGCCGTTGGAAGGCACCGATCGCCGGGACAGGTTCTTGAATTTGCTCGGAGCATCGCCATCCATTGCCAGGCCAAACAGCATGCGACTGGTTGAGAACACGCCACTGTTGGCCGAAGAGGCCGCAGAGGTCAGAACCACGAAGTTGATGATGCCAGCCGCAGCAGGCAGACCGGCGAGCATGAAGAGTTCAACGAAGGGACTCTTGTTGGCCACGACATCACGCCACGGGGTAACGGCCAGGATCGCGATCAGCGCAAACACGTAGAACATGATGATGCGCAGCGGAATCGAATTGATCGCACGGGGGAGATTGCGCTCCGGATTTTTGGTTTCTGCGGCGGTGGTACCCACCAGCTCGATACCGACAAAGGCAAACACGGCAATCTGGAAACCGGCAAAGAAGCCCATCACGCCGTGGGGGAACATTCCGCCGTCATTCCACAGATTGGTCAGGGATGCGGAGTTGCCCGTCGGCGACTGGAACGCAGTGGTCACCATATAGAGCCCGGTGCAGACCAGCGCGCAAATGGCCACAATCTTGATCATGGCAAACCAGAATTCCAGCTCACCGAACATTTTCACCGTGATCAGATTCAGCGACAGCAGCAGCGCGACGCAGCCGATTGCAGGCAGCCACAGGGGGATGTCCGGGAACCAGAAGTGCGTATAGCCAGAGATCGCGATCACGTCGGCGATGCCGGTCACGATCCAGCAGAACCAGTAGGTCCAACCGGTGAAGTAACCCGCCATAGGGCCCAGCAGGTCCGATGCAAAATCGATGAACGACTTGTACTTGAGGTTGGATAACAGCAACTCGCCCATGGCGCGCATCACGAAAAACAGCATGAAGCCGATGATCATGTAGACGAAGATGATCGAGGGGCCTGCGAGGCTGATGGTCTTGCCGGAGCCCATGAACAGGCCGGTACCGATGGCACCGCCGATGGCGATCAGCTGGATATGACGATTGGACAGGCTGCGCTGCAGTTCTGGTTCTTCTGTGGCAGGTCGGTGATTTTGCATGAATCATCCTCTTATTGTTCTTGTACGGGGTCCTCTCACCAGACAAACATCATGTTCACCCGGTGTGGACGAAAGGACATGAGCACGTTCTGTGCCATCCCCGTAGAAGCGGTCAAGCGGGCCGTTTATGCGCCGTGGGGGTCTGTTTATCCGGAATGGAATCACTCCACAAAAATGCCGTCTGTGGGTGGTTCAGTAGAGCGCGGGTACTGTAAACCATGGTCCAACTGAAGTTGTAACGAAATCAGTACATTGGAGCGCATTCGAACCGACATGACCATTGTGGGAACGGACTTGCTCGCGATGGCATCACTGCGGCCGACCTGCCAGACCGCGTCGCCTGCATCGCGAGCCAGCCCGCTCCCACCCCCTTAAACAGTGCTTTTCAATGGCATCCGCAATTCAACCCGCAAGCCATCGGACTGGCTGTCGAAAGTCAGTTCGCAACGGCAACGCTCGACAATCGCCTGCACGATCGCCAGGCCCAGCCCGCAACCGTTGCTGTTGCCGTTGCGCCAGAAGCGCTGGGTCATGTGTTGCAGTGTTTCGGGGGCTATGCCGGGGCCGTGGTCACGGACCACGAAGCTGACGTGCGGGCCATCCACGGCAACCGTCAACTCCACCTGAGTGTCTGGCGGGGTATGGCGCAAGGCGTTGTCCAGCAAGTTGCGCAACGCCGCGATGGCCAATACCGAAGGGACTTCAAGTGCCGTGGCCGGGAGGTCTGGCGGTAAATGCAAACGTATGTGCTCACCACCGGCACTGGCGGCATCATGGATCGCCAGACGCGCCACTTGCTCGGCCGAACAATTGACCCCGTCATCAAACGACAGGCTGCCTTCAACCCGCGCCAGCAGCAGCAATTGCTCAAGGGTGCGGTGCAAGCGGTCGGCACCCGCTTCGGCATGGGCCAGTGACTGTTCACGGGCCTCGCCATCGGTCATGCGCGCCACTTGCAGGTGGGTTTTGATCGCGGTCAGCGGGCTGCGCAGTTCATGGGCAGCATCACCGGTCAGGCGCCGCTCCCGTTCGATGGTCTTGGCAATGCGCGCAAAGAGCTGGTTCTGGGAGTCGAGCAGCGGTTTCAGCTCACTGGGCAATGGCGTGATCTGCAGCGGTTGCAATGAATCGGCATCGCGGCGCATCAAGGCATCGCGCATCCGGTTGAGCGGCGCCAGCCCCTGGCCGATCCCCAGCCATAGCAGCAATAAACAGACCATCAGTGCCATGCCCACCGGCACCGATGCCGCCAGCAGCACCGACAGGTTCAGTGCCTCGCGCTCGACCTGGCGATCAGCCGTGGTGATGCGCAGATCTCCTCGATCCAGGGTAAAGGTGCGCCAGGCGGCGCCGTCGATGACCTGGTCATGAAAACCTGCCGCTTGCGACTGCATCGGCTGGTCCGGATTGTTGTGGCTGCGGGCCAGGATCTCGCCGCGCAACGAGCTGACCTGACAGGCCATGCCGCCTGGAACGGTCAGTTGCTCGGCACTGAAATGGGTACCCTCGCCTTTTACTGGCAATTGCGGCAACTGCTCCAGCAACCCCGCGACCATACGCGCCGAGGCCACCAGCCGCTGATCGAGGGAAAACATCATTTGCTGACGCAGATCGCTGAGCATCCAGGCCGCTGCCAGGGCCCAGACCAGAACAAACGCCGAACCGATCGTCAGGCTCAAGCGCAGGCGCAGGCTCATCATGCCTGTGACTCTGCGCCATCGGCATGCCCCAGGCGATAGCCCAGGCCGCGTACGGTTTCAACGATACCGTTGCCCAATTTACGCCGCAGGTGATGGATATGAACGTTCAGGGCGTTGCTCTCCAGTTCGTCACCAAAGCCGTAGATGCTGTCCTTGAGTTGCTCACTGGACAGCACACGCCCCCGGTTGTGCAGCAAGGCTTGCAACAACGCCTGTTCACGACGGGACAAGTCCACCGGCTGACCCGCCAGCAAGGTCACGCGACTGCTGGGATCGTAAGTGAGGCTGCCGTGCTCGATCAGGTTGACGCTGCGCCCGGCCACCCGGCGCAGCAACGTATGCAGTCGCGCTGCGAGTTCACGCAGATCGAAGGGTTTGAGCAGGTAATCATCGGCACCGGCCTGCAGACCGTCGACACGATCGGTCACCGAGTCACGGGCCGTCAGAATCAGCACGGGCAACTCCAGCCCCTGCTGGCGCAACTGTTGCAGCAGCTTGAGACCGTCTTCGTCGGGCAGGCCCAGGTCGAGCACCATCACATCGAACTCGGCAGCCTTCAACATGGCCCGCGCGGCACTGGCCGTGCCGACGTGCTCAACTGTCAGCCCCTGGGCAGTCAGCCCGGCCTTGATGCCGCTGGCGATCAGTTCGTCGTCTTCGCAAACCAGTACATGCATGCTGATACCCGCTTAAATGAGCCGATTAAAAGGTCATGGGATTAAGGGCCGATTATGCCGTGTACACCGCAGTGTGCATCGGTTAATGATCGGTTAATCGCAGGAACACACTGTAGCTGGACTTGAACTTGCCCAAGGCTTTACCCATGCGTTTGCTGCTGTCCTTTCTATTGATGTGTTTGGTCGGTGTGGCCCAGGCCCAGACCGCGAACAATCCGTTTGCACAGCCTGACTTTCTGCCGGTCAACAAGGCCTTTACCTTCAGTGCCGAGCCATTGCCCTCAGGCGAAACCCGCCTGCAGTGGAAAATAGCCGATACGTACTATTTGTATCAAAAGCGCTTCAAGTTCGACGGGCTGGACCCGGCAAAAACCCCGGTACTGCCTCAGGGGCTGGAACACAGCGATGAATTCTTTGGCGCCACCCAGGTGTATCGCGACAGTGTTTCGATACTGATCCCGGCAGGCGCCAGCGGTCAGGTCAAGGTCAGCTGGCAAGGCTGCGCCGATGCAGGCCTGTGCTATCCGCCACAAAGCCAGACGGTCGATCTGGGCGGCGCGCAGCCTGTGAAAGCCCAAGGCCAGGCGCAAGACCAGTCACTGGCGGCAAGCTTGCAGCAGCGCTCGCTGGGCTGGAGTTTACTGCTGTTCTTCGGCCTGGGCCTGCTGCTGGCCTTCACTCCGTGCTCACTGCCGATGCTGCCGATTCTGGCCGGTCTGGTCGTGGGCAGTGGTGCCACAGCCGGACGCGGTTTTGCCGTGGCCGGCAGTTATGTGATCAGCATGGCGCTGGTGTATGCCGGACTGGGCGTGCTGGCTGCCCTGCTGGGCGCCAACTTGCAGGCCCTGCTGCAACAGCCGTGGCTGCTGGGCAGCTTTGCCGCGCTGTTCGTGGTGCTGGCGCTGCCCATGTTCGGCTTTTTTGAACTGCAATTGCCTGCCGCCCTGCGGGACCGCCTCGAAACTGCCGGGCGTGGGCGCAAGGGCGGCAGCCTGATCGGCGCAGGTATTCTCGGCGCCCTGTCCGGCTTGCTCGTTGGCCCCTGCATGACCGCCCCCCTGGCCGGTGCCTTGCTGTATATCGCGCAAAGTGGCAATGCCGTCGAAGGTGGCCTGGTGCTGTTTGTGATGGGCCTGGGAATCGGCGTACCGCTGTTGCTGCTGGTGACCGTAGGCAGCCGCTTCCTGCCCAAGCCCGGCGCCTGGATGAACCTGATGAAAGGCCTGTTTGGCTTCCTGTTCCTGGGTACGGCGCTGTTGCTGGTGCGCCCGGTACTCGATGAGTCCCTGTGGGTCGGCCTGTGGGGCGTCCTGCTGGTCATTCTGGCGTGCAGCCTGTGGCAGCAGGCGCAGACATTCCTGCGGGCCAAAGCGCTGTTCACTCCGTTAAGTCTGCTGGCAGGCCTGTGGGGCAGCCTGTTGCTGGTGGGTGCTGCCGGTGGCGGTACCGATCTGTGGCAACCCTTGCAGGTCTACACCGCCGGGACAGTGGCGGGCGCCAGCTCTGCAAGCACGGCCCACGACGCTTTCATCACCATCAAGGACCCCGCAGGCCTGGACCGAGAACTGGCCAGCGCCAAGGCCGATGGCCAGTGGGTCATGCTCGATTACTACGCCGACTGGTGTGTGTCGTGCAAGGTCATGGAGAAGCAGGTGTTCGGCAAACCCCAGGTCATGGATGCACTGCAAGGGGTGCGCCTGTTGCGTCTTGACGTGACCGCCGATAATGTCGCCAGCCGCGAGCTGCTCAGCCGCTATCAGGTACCGGGCCCGCCCAGCTTTGTCTGGATCGGCCCCAACGGAATCGAGCGTCGCGGGCAACGCATCACTGGCGAAGTCAACGCCCAGACCTTCTTGAATAACTGGAACGCCACTCGGGAACTCCTCTAAATGCTCACCCTGACCATCGGTTCGTTTGCGCTGGCCATCAACCATTTGCTGCTGATTCTGGCCCTTGCCCTGGCGACACTGGTGGGGTGGCGGGTGGCCAAGCGCGGTGGCGAAAACCCCGAGTCAGTGCTGTTCAGCCTTTTTTTACTGGGCTTGCTGGTGGCGCGCATCGGTTTTGTCATCAGCTATTGGCGCTACTTCAAGGACGACCCGCTGCAAGTCCTGGACTTGCGCGATGGCGGCTTCTTGCTGTGGCCGGGGCTGATCGCAGTGGTGGCCGGTGCAGTCATCTGGGGCTGGCGCAGGGCCGGCCTGCGGCGGCCACTGGGCTGGGGGCTGGGCAGTGGCCTGGCGTTCTGGCTACTTGCCAGTCTCTCGTCCAGCCTTTACGAACAAGGCACGCGGCTGCCGGAGATGGTGTTGCGCAACGCCAACGGCGAGTCCGTGGAGTTGAGCAGCTATCAGGGTGGCCCTCTGGTGATCAACCTGTGGGCCACCTGGTGCCCGCCGTGCCGACGGGAAATGCCGGTCCTGCAGAACGCCCAGCTTCAGCACCAGAACGTGACGTTCCTCTTCGTCAATCAGGGCGAGAGCATGCAGAGCGTCAGTACCTTCCTTGAAACCCAGGGCCTGAACCTCAGTAACGTGCTGTTCGACAGTGGCGGCCAACTGGCACAAAAAGTCGGTTCAATGGCCCTGCCGACTACGCTGTTCTATAGCGCTGAAGGCAGGCTGCTGGGCAGTCATCTGGGCGAACTGTCCCAAGCCAGTCTGGCCCGGGCCATGGAGCCCTTAAATCTGAACAATTCAATGTCGGCCCAACAGGCCGACCCTGCAAGGAATGAGCAAAAATGTTTAACCGCAAACTGCTGACCCTGAGCATGACCGCCCTGCTGGGCGCTGCACTTTTGCAGTCCCCTGCACTGCAGGCCGAGGAACTGCCGCCAGCGATCAAGAAGATTGAAGCCAAAGGCGCAAAAATCATTGGCAGTTTCGATGCACCCGGCGGTTTGCGTGGCTATGCCGCCCAGTACCAGAACCGTGGCATGGCGCTGTACCTGACCCAGGACGGCAACGTGCTGGTGGGCAATTTGTATGATGCCCAAGGCAATGACTTGAGCCTGGCACCGCTGCAAAAACTGGTTTACGAACCTATGGCCAAGCAAGTCTGGGCCGAGATGGAAAAGAGCAACTGGATCGCCGACGGCAAAAAGGATGCACCGCGGGTTGTTTACCTGTTCAGCGACCCGAACTGCCCGTACTGCAACATGTTCTGGGAACAGGCCCGTCCGTGGGTTGACTCGGGCAAGGTGCAATTGCGCCACATCATGGTGGGTATCATCCGCGAAGACAGCCCTGCCAAATCTGCCGCCTTGCTGGCCGCCAAAAATCCCCAGCAGGCCCTGCACGACCACGAGAAAGCCGGCAAGGCCAGCACGCTCAAGCCTTTGGCCAAAATCCCGGCTGACGTTCAGGCCAAGCTGGATGCCAACGCCCAGCTGATGGAGGAGCTGGATGTAGCTGCAACCCCGGCGATTTTCTATCTGGATGAACAAGGCAACCTGCAACAGCAGCAAGGCGCACCGTCGCCGGAAAAACTGGTGCAGATTCTCGGGCCCAAGTAAAAACCGCAGGCTGCGTTCTTGCCCACACAAGATCGCAGCCAGTTGCCGACACCGTCGTGAAGCATGTCTCAGTCCGCCTCCTCAAGCGCTATTAGTTCTATTTCTCAATTGACAATCATTATCATTCAGCCTAGCTTGTGAACAGCTGTGTAGGACGCTTCCCACGAAGAGCTCCTCACTCACACTTTCGCAACAGGTGATCTCCATGACGGAACAAATGTCCACAGGCAAGTGCGACTCACCCTTACTTCAAGCCTTTGTTGATAACCGACTGGTCCTGGTCAAAATCGCAGCACGCATCACCGGTTGTCGATACAGGGCCGAGGATGTTGTGCAGGATGCTTTCTTCCGTTTGCAGTCCGCGCCGCAGATCACCTCTTCATTCAAGGCACAGCTCAGCTACCTGTTCCAGATCGTGCGCAACCTTGCGATTGACCACTACCGCAAGCAGGCGCTGGAGCAAAAATACTCGGGCACCGAAGAGGAAGGCCTGAACGTAGTCATCCACGGCGCCTCCCCCGAAACCTCGCTGATCAATTTCTCGACCCTGGAACACATCGCGCTTGCACTGACCGAACTGCCGAGCCGCACGCGCTATGCGTTCGAGATGTACCGCCTGCACGGCGTGCAGCAAAAAGACATCGCCAAGGAGCTGGGCGTGTCGCCAACGCTGGTCAATTTCATGATTCGCGATGCCCTGATTCACTGCCGCGAGGTCTCGGGAACGCACCCCGATACCTACGCCCGTCGCTAACGCCGTGGCAGTTGCCTCGTTGCTTCGGTAGTTGCTGCAAAGAGTGCCGCTTGACTGACCTTCCCCTACATCTCGACCACGTCAATCTGGTAGGGAGCAAAAATGGCACTCAACTGCCCATTGTCTCGAAGACGGCTCATCATTTGCGCGAATTGCTGACTCTTGATCGGTGCATCGAGCCGCAGCAACGCGTAGTGCCGATAGATCTGATCGACACGCTCGGACATCATGATCTGTGACTTGACCTTAGGGTCGTAGCGCTGAATGTCGATCAGGTTGGAGCGTGTCATCAATGCAATGTCTGCCCGCCCGCGCAGGACCATCAACAGGTTGCTTTCGTGGGAATAGGTCAGGGTTGCGCTGAAGGTGTCGGCAAGGAATTTCGGGGTCGAATTGAACCCGGCAAAGGCGTAGTGATAGCCGCTAAAGAGCGCAAGCCGCTTGCCGCTCAACTCATCAAAATAACGTTGGACCCGATCAGGTTGGTACCTGGCGACAAATACTTCGGCGTCTTCAAGGCCCATGTCGACGGCCGTATACGAGAACGCCTGCCAACCCCAGGCCGGGTTTTCGAACATCATCATGTCCACCCGCCCCCGCTCAAAATCACGCACGCGCCTTGGGATCGAACTGGGCACCAGGACAAAGCGGTAGTCGCTCTGTAACTGGTTGAGGGCGTTGAGCAATTGTGACAACAGACCGGTGTCGGCACCGCGCTCGGGGCGTACGGTATACGGCGGAAAATGCGCAGCTCCAACCCTGATTTCCTGGGCGGCCGAAACCGGCGTTAGCCAGATCATGCCGAGGGCCAGCAACACACAATGAGCCAACTGTATCGGCGAACACTTCAAAACCATATACATCCCGCGCCGCCCATGGCTGGAACTTATTGATCGACACACGACCTGAGATCGAGCACGCACACCATTAAACCGCCTATAGACTAGCAAGCAAGCGGTCGACTGGCCCACTACAAAATACGCCCCCGGGTCCGTGTTTTAGCTACGCTCCCACTTCAACGCCGATGCTGTTAAAGGAAGCTGCACATGCCTCACTGGCTGGTAATTGACCTGGAAGCCACAACCGATGATGGCGGCTGGCCCCTGGAAGAAATGGAAGTGATTGAAATCGGTGCCAGCGTGGTCACTCGCGCCGGCCGGGAGGTGGATCATTTTCAGCGTTTTATTCGCCCGCAACGTCGTCCCCTCTTGACGCCCTTTTGCCGTCAACTGACTCGCATCACCCAGGCCAACATTGACTCCGGGGCTCCGATGACGGTGGTGTGGGAGCAGTTCGAGCGCTGGCTCGGCCAGCATCTGCCCAAGCTTGAAGGCTGGGCCAGTTGGGGCGACTACGATCGCAAACAGCTGGAGCAGGAATGGCGCCAGAAGCAACTGGACAGTGCCCTGCTGCAATTGCCGCACATGAACCTCAAGCAGCAATTTGCCCAGGCCCGCCAGCTCAAGCGTGCACTTGGACTTAACAGCGCCCTGCAACTGGCCGGAATGCAGTTCAATGGCCAGCAGCATCGTGCCCTGGAAGATGCGCGAAATACTGCACGTTTATTGCCACTGGTACTCAAGGGCTGACGGCCACAAAAGGGCGTGACGGGATAAAACGGCTTCTGCATACTGGCCAGCCTTTTTTAGCCCATTCCGAGGAATCGCCATGTTTAAAGTCAACGAATACTTCGACGGCACCGTCAAGTCGATTGCCTTCGCACAAACCGAAGGCAAGGCCACCATTGGCGTCATGGCTGCGGGCGAATACGAGTTCGGCACGGCCGAGCGTGAAATCATGCACGTGGTCTCGGGTGAACTGAGCGTCAAGCTGCCGGGCAGCAGCGAGTATGAAACCTTCAAGAGCGGCAGCCAGTTCAACGTGCCGGCCAACAGCAAGTTCCAGCTCAAGGTTGCAGTGGACACCGCTTACCTGTGTGAGTACCGCTAAATCCCCCTCTGGCAGCAACTGTCTTGATGCTGCCATGTGGGAGCGGGCTTGCTCGCGATACAGACGACCCGGTCTGTCCGTTGAATCGCGTTGATGCCATCGCGAGCAAGCCCGCTCCCACCGCTACACCCCTACGTTGAACTGCAACGCCGCCAACCGCGCATACAGCGGGTTGCTGGCGATCAACTGTGCGTGGGTGCCGATGGCAACCAGCTTGCCCTGATCCATGACCGCAATGCGGTCGGCGTTCTGCACTGTGGCCAGGCGGTGAGCAATCACCAGCGTCGTGCGGCCTTGCATCAGGCTGGGCAGTGCCTGCTGGATCAAGTGTTCGCTCTGGGCATCCAGGGCACTGGTGGCTTCGTCCAGCAACAGGATCGGGGCATCCACCAGCAGCGCCCGGGCGATAGCCAGACGCTGGCGCTGACCGCCGGACAACCCCAGACCGCCGTCGCCCAAGTGGGTTTTGTAGCCCTCGGGCATTTGCAGGATGAAGTCATGGGCATGGGCAATCCGTGCGGCGGCTTCAACTTGCCCATCGCTGGCACCCGCATTGCCGTAGCGGATGTTGTCTTCAATGGTGCCGAAAAACAGTGCCGGGGTTTGCGACACCAGGGCAAAGCAACGGCGCAGGTCTTGCGGGTCAAGTTGGGTGATCGGCTGCCCCTCAAGCAGGATCTGGCCCTGCTGGGGATCGTAGAAGCGCAGCAGCAGGTCAAACAACGTGGACTTGCCTGCCCCCGAAGGCCCCACCAACGCCAGGGTTTCCCCCGCGTTGACCGACAGGCTTAGCCCGTCAATCGCGTAGCTTTCTGGCCGTGACGGGTAGGAAAACCGCAGGTTTTCGAGTTGCAGATTACCGTCCACCCGCTCGGGTAAAACGCGCAGGTCCGTGCTCGGTGGCAAGATCAGGCTTTTTGCCTGCAGCAGCTCGGCAATTCGCTCGGCCGCACCCGCCGCCTGTTGCAGTTCGCCAATGACTTCACTCAGGGTGCCAAACGCGCTGCCCACCACCAGGCTGTAGAACACAAAGGCTGCCAGCTCGCCACCGGTGATGCGCCCCGCGATCACGTCCATGCCACCGACCCACAGCATCACCCCGACTGCGCCCAATACCAGCAAAATCACCAACGTGATCAGCCATGCCCGTTGCAGGATACGTTTGCGTGCGGTGGCAAACGCATGCTCAACGGTGCTGGCGAAGCGCTGCTGGTCTTGCTGTTGATGGTTATAGGCCTGGACCGTCTTGATCTGGCCCAGGGCCTCGGCGACATAGCTGCCGACATCGGCAATCCGGTCCTGACTCTGGCGCGACAGGCTGCGCACCCGGCGACCAAAAAACAGAATGGGCACCAGCACCAGTGGCAAGGCGACCACCACGATACTGGTGAGCTTGGGGTTGGTGACAAACAACAGCACCACGCCGCCGATCACCATGAGGCTGTTGCGCAAGAACAGGGACAGCGAAGAACCGATCACTGATTGCAACAAGGTGGTGTCGGTGGTCAGTCGTGACTGGATTTCCGAACTGCGATTGTTCTCGTAGAACCCCGGGTGCAAATCGATCAGGTGATTGAACACCTGGCGCCGAATGTCCGCGACCACCCGCTCACCGATCCACGACACCAGATAAAAACGCACAAAGGTGCCCACGGACAATCCCAGCACCAGCATCAGAAAAAAACCGATGGACTGGTTAAGCAGGTGCGGGGACTGGGTCATAAAACCCTTGTCCACCAGCAAGCGAATGCCCTGCCCCATCGACAAGGTAATACCCGCTGTCACAATCAGGGCCAACAGTGCGCCACCTGCCTGCCAACGATAGGGCGCAATGAAATGGGTGGCCAGGCGGATGGCACGACGATGACGGGACGAAAGCATGGGAGGGTATCCAGAATGAGGATCAGCGTAAAAAGCCTTACACAGCCTACAACGAAGTTCGGCTTACGCTGGTAAACCTTTCTCACTTGCTTTGATTATGACCCGCAACAACAACCCCTAGGCAGTAATGTTCTAAAGTCGGGCTGGAAGTTTCAGGATATTTCTGTTGGACTGGGCTGGTGGCCAAGTTTGTAACCGCTTGGTCATTAATCGGATCTACAGTAGCGCTACACCCTGATGAGGAGACAGGCCATGGATTTGCAACAGAACGCTCAAGCCGTACCGGTGATTCGCACCCAACCACAGCAATCCCTGGGGTGCGCGTTTATCGACGAGAATGGACAGGAGATCCTGATCACTGAAGCCATGATCCAGGACGCTTGCCACGAACTGGAGCAACGCCTGGTCAAGCCGTCTCGCAAGGACTGATCCTTGCCTGCAAGACCTTGTTCATGATCAAACTGCATTCGCGACACTGACCGGCCCTACTGCGTAGGGCCGGTTTTTTTGTGCCCTGGACTTTTAGACCGGTACCGCACCCAACGCTTTGACCAGTTGGGTCAAGGCGACTGATTCGCCCTCGATATGTACGGGCAAACCTTCGATCTCGCGGCGAATCGGGTAGTGCTTGCGCAAAGCATCAAACGCCAGCTTCTGCTCCTGGACACTGCCGATCAGGCTACGGCGAAAATCCGCATCGTCACGGCGCGGGTCGTACACGCCGCGACAGATCATGGCCATTGCCCAGCCAGGATCGGTGTTGGCACTCAGCTCGACCTTCGCCAGCCAAGGGGCAGGCAACAGATCGGCAAGTTTTACCTGCGGGGTATGGCCCAGGAAATCGCACAACGCCTGATAAATCTGTGCGGTGCCCCGCTGCTTGCCATCCAGGCTGTGACCGGCGATGTGCGGGGTCGCCAGTACGCACAAGTCAGCCAGTTCGACGTCAACTTGCGGCTCGTCCTCCCACACATCCAGTACCGCCTGGAGGTCTTCGCGCCGGGTGAGCACTGTGCGCAATACGGCATTATCAATCACCGGGCCCCGGCTGGCGTTGATCAACCAGGTGCCCGGCTTCAGTTGCTCCAGACGCTGCTGGTCGAGCAAGTGCCAGGTCGGGTAGTCGCCCGTTTTATCCAGCGGAGTGTGCAAGCTGAGCACATCGCAATGCTCAATGATGTGTTCGAGGCTGACGTAATCGCCACCCTCGACTGCCTGTCGCACCGGATCACACACCAGCACGTTGAGGCCCAGGGCACGCAGCACATTGACCAGACGCCCGCCCACTTCACCGGCGCCAATCACGCCATAGGTGCGTTGCGTCAGATCGACACCCTCGATCTCGGCCAGGGTCAACAAACTGCCGAGCACGTAGTCGACCACGCCCCGGGCATTGCAACCGGGGGCGCTGGACCACTGAATTCCGGCTTGCTGAAAGTAGTCGAGGGCCAGGTGATCGGTGCCGATGGTGCATGTTCCGACAAACCGCACCGCGCTGCCTTCGAGCAGGTCGCGGTCGACTTTCGTCACGGAGCGCACCAGCAGGATATCGGCGTCATGCACGTCGGCACGGCTGATCTGGCGCCCCGGAAAACGGCGTATTTCACCGAGGTCAGCAAAAAATTCTTCGATCAGCGGAATATTTTCGTCAGCAACAATCAACATGGCAGGCTCCTTTCGCGGAGTGGCAGTGTAGGCGTTGTTGCGATGAATGGGCCAGCCGGGTGTGGAAGGTACTCACAGTCACGCTTACAAAGCTCCTACAACTCCATGTTTTCTGACCATTTGGTCAAGGGTACAATCGCCAGCTTTGCGCGTTAAACACTGTGGATGCACGCTTGTGAACTCTGTCACTCATACTCCCCCTTCTACCGCTGTCAGCCGCCCGGCCCGGGTTCGTACAGAAGTGCGCGCACTCCTGGCACTGGCGTTTCCGATCATCATTTCGCAAATCGCCACCACCGCAATGGGGTTTGTCGATGCGGTGATGGCCGGGCGCGTCGGCCCGCGGGATCTGGCGGCCGTGGCGCTGGGCAACTCCATCTGGGTCCCGGTGTTTTTGCTGATGTCGGGCATTTTGTTAGCCACCACACCCAAAGTGGCTCAACGTTTTGGCGCGGATGCCCACAGCGACATCGGCCCGATCGTGCGCCAGGCGCTGTGGCTGGCACTGATTACCGGCCTGTGTGCGGCCCTCATTCTGATCGGTGCCGAACCCCTGCTGCATGGGATGAAGGTCGACCCTGACTTGATCGAGCCGAGCATGGGTTATTTGTACGGGATCGCCAGTGGCATGCCCGCTGTCGGGCTGTATTGCGTATTGCGCAATTTCAGCGATGGCCTGGGCAAAACCCGACCAAGCATGGTGCTGGGGCTGAGTGCCCTGGCACTCAATATTCCGATCAACTACATCTTTATTTATGGTCACTTTGGCGTCCCCGCCATGGGCGGTGTGGGCTGTGGTTGGGCCACGGCCATTGTGATGTGGTTCATGGCCATCGGCATGGTGGTCTGCACCTGGCGAGGGGCTGTCTACCAGTCGAGCAAGGTGTACAGCCATTTTGAATGGCCACAGTGGGCGATCCTCAAGCGCTTGCTCAGCGTGGGCCTGCCAATTGGTATCGCGGTATTTGCCGAGTCGAGCATTTTTGCGGTGATTGCGCTGCTGATCGGCAGTCTCGGTGCAACCGTGGTGGCGGGCCATCAGATCGCCCTCAACTTCAGTTCGCTGGTATTCATGATTCCGTATTCGCTGGGCATGGCCATCACCGTGCGTGTTGGCCAGGCCCTGGGCCGTCAACAGCCTCGCGAAGCGCGATTTGTCGCTGGCGTGGGCATGGGCACAGCGCTGGTATGGGCGGCGATTTCCGCCAGCCTGATCCTCCTGCTGCGTGAGCAGATTGCGACCGTCTACACCGCCGACCCGCTGGTGATCGAGGTGGCAACCATGCTGCTGATGTTTGCTGCGCTGTATCAGTTTTCGGACGTGATCCAGGTCACCGCAGCCGGTGCCCTGCGGGGCTATCAAGACACGCGGGTGACGATGGTTCTGACGCTGTTCGCGTATTGGGGCATTGGTTTGCCGGTGGGCTACGCGCTGGGGCTGACCGACTGGTTTGGCGAGGCCAATGGCCCGAGCGGGCTATGGCAAGGTTTGATCGTCGGCCTGACCTGCGCCGCGCTGATGCTCGGCGTGCGGCTGGCGCGCAGTGCGAAGAAACACATTCGCCGCGCCGCATAACACGTGGTCGCTGCCGAAGGCTGCGGGAAGGACTGCGGGGCCTTCAATATAACGGGTTGCTCCGCAACCCTTCGCAGCCTTCGGCAGCGACTACGGGTCCAGCTCAATCCTGCTTCTTGCGGATCCAGTACAGGTACTTGCCCGCCTCTTCCTGTTGCCCCACCAGTTCATGGTCAAGAAACACGCAGAACTTGGGAATGTCGCGCCGGGTCGAGGGATCGGTGGCAATGACTTTCAACAAGCCACCCGGCGCCAGGTCGCGAATGTGTTGGTGCAGCATCATCACCGGCTCAGGGCAGTTAAGGCCGGTGGCGTCCAGGGTGCCGTCAACCGGCAGGTCAGTAAAACTCATCAGTTACTCCCGAATCAGCGTGATTTAGGTTTTTTAACGTCCAGTCGACGCAAATGACAGGTCACTTCTTCACGGTCGTGATACAGCTGCTTGCAGCCGATTTCGACCTGAATACCCCGCGCCTTGAAGCCATCTGCAATACGGTCCAGCAAGCGGCGCACTTCGGCATAACGCTGCTTCATCGGCAGTTTCAGGTTGACCACCGCTTCACGGCAATGACCTTCGCCGATCCACTCTTCAAGCATCGCGGCATTGCGCGCCGGCTTCTCAACGATGTCACAGACCATCCAGTCCACCGGTTGCTTGGGCTTGAAGGTAAAGCCATCGGCCATCAAGTGCTGGACCAGGCCGGTATCCATCAGGCTTTCAGCCATCGGGCCGTTGTCGATGGCGGTCACGATCATGCCGCGATTGACCAACTGCCAGGTCCAGCCACCTGGCGCCGCGCCGAGGTCCACGCCGGTCATGTCACTGTGCAAGCGCTCATCCCATTGATCACGAGGGATAAAGTGATGCCAGGCTTCTTCCAGCTTGAGTGTTGAGCGGCTCGGCGCTTCACGGGGGAACTTGAGACGCGGAATGCCCATGGGCCACATGGCTGAGTTATCGGCTTCGGCCAACCCGAGAAACACTTCGCGCCCGCTTTTAAAGGTCAGCAGCAGACGCGGCTTGTGGGCATCGTCTTCAACCAGTTTGCCGGCCTTGATCAACGCCTTGCGCAGATGGGCGTCAAACTTTTTGCAGAAGTTGGACAGCTCTTTACCGTCATTGGTGTCGACTATTTCCAGCCACAGGCTGCCGCACACCGGAAAGTCCGCCATGTGCTCAAGAATAACGCTGATCCGGTCGGTTTCCGGGAGATCGACAAAGCCGCCACGGGCCCATTGCCGCGGGAAAATCAGCTCGGCAAAACGCAGACCTTTCATCAGGCGTTCAGCGCCGCCTTCTTCGGTACACACAAATTCGGCGCAGGCAGTGCTCGGCTTGGCCTTGGCATAGCCAGACACATTGAGGCGGGCGGCGTGTTCGGCGATTTCCGAGCAGACTTCGCCTTCAAACCCGGGCCGGCAGTGCATAAAAACGGTGTTCATTGAATTACTCCTGGGCAGCTGGCAGGAATTGGCCAGCTGCGCATCCTTGATTTGGCGCAAGGACTGTCACGAAAAGGTCGGCATGATAGCCGAGTTCGGAACCTTGAACCCCCATAGACAGTCCAGTTATTAGCCAGAGCCCGGAATCAGAGCTAGGTTAGAAGCTCTGTTTGTGCCACGTGATCCGTCTAAAGGAGTCATTTCATGTCCTCCCTCGATAGCCTGAACACCCTAGCCACACTAAAAGTCGACGATAAGACTTATCACTACTTCAGCCTTGAACTCGCCGCCCAATCACTGGGCGACCTGAACAGGCTGCCCATGTCGCTCAAGGTGTTGCTGGAAAACCTGCTGCGCTGGGAGGACGGCAAAACCGTTACCGAGCCTGACCTCAAGGCGCTGGCGGCCTGGCTCAAGGAGCGGCGCAGCGACCGGGAAATCCAGTACCGCCCTGCCCGTGTGCTGATGCAAGACTTTACCGGCGTACCGGCAGTGGTCGATCTGGCCGCCATGCGCGCCGCAATGGCCAAGGCGGGTGGCGATCCGCAGCGAATCAACCCGCTGTCTCCCGTTGACCTGGTGATCGACCACTCGGTGATGGTTGACCGGTTCGCCAGCGCCAGCGCCTTTGAGCAAAACGTCGACATCGAGATGGAACGCAACGGCGAACGGTATGCGTTTTTGCGCTGGGGGCAGAATGCCTTCGATAACTTCAGCGTTGTCCCGCCCGGCACCGGAATTTGCCATCAGGTCAACCTGGAGTATCTGGGTCGTACGGTCTGGACCAAAGACGAAGACGGTCGCACGTATGCCTTCCCGGATACGCTGGTGGGTACCGATTCCCACACAACCATGATCAATGGCCTCGGCGTACTGGGCTGGGGTGTGGGCGGGATCGAAGCCGAAGCCGCCATGCTCGGCCAGCCCGTGTCGATGCTGATCCCGGAAGTGGTGGGGTTCAAGCTCAGCGGCAAACTCAAAGAAGGCATCACCGCGACGGATCTGGTGCTGACAGTTACGCAAATGCTGCGCAGCAAGGGCGTTGTCGGCAAGTTCGTCGAATTTTATGGCGATGGCCTTGCCGATCTGCCTCTGGCCGACCGTGCCACCATTGCCAACATGGCCCCGGAATATGGCGCAACCTGCGGCTTTTTCCCGGTGGATGAAATCACTCTGGACTACTTGCGTTTGTCCGGACGCCCTGCCGCCACCGTCAAACTGGTCGAGGCTTATTGCAAGGCCCAGGGTTTGTGGCGGATAGCGGGCCAGGAACCGGTTTTCACGGAAACCCTGGCACTGGACATGGGCACCGTCGAAGCCAGTCTGGCCGGGCCAAAACGCCCGCAAGACCGGGTGTCGCTGCCCAATGTCGGCCAGGCCTTCGATGAGTTTCTCAGCCTGCAATTCAAACCCACCCCTAAAGAAGTAGGCCGTCTGGAAAGCGAAGGCGGCGGCGGTGTGGCCGTGGGCAATGCTGACTTGATCGGCGAGGCGGATTACAGCGTTGATGGCCATACCTATCGCCTGAAAAACGGCGCCGTGGTGATTGCAGCCATCACCTCATGCACCAACACTTCGAACCCGAGTGTGATGATGGCTGCCGGGCTGGTGGCCAGGAAAGCCGTCGAAAAAGGCCTGAAGAGCCAGCCCTGGGTCAAGACGTCCCTGGCACCAGGCTCCAAGGTCGTGACCGATTACTACAAGGCCGCCGGCCTGACCCACTACCTCGACCAACTGGGTTTCGCCCTGGTGGGCTACGGCTGCACGACCTGCATCGGCAACTCCGGGCCATTGCCTGAGCCGATTGAAAAGGCAATTACCCAATCCGATCTGACCGTGGCCTCGGTACTGTCGGGCAACCGCAACTTTGAAGGGCGCGTCCACCCGCTGGTGAAAACCAACTGGCTGGCCTCACCGCCGCTGGTGGTGGCCTATGCCTTGGCGGGCACCGTGCGGATTGATATCAGCCGTGACCCGCTGGGCACCGGCAAAGACGGCCAACCGGTGTACCTGCGTGATATCTGGCCCAGCCAGAAAGAGATCGCCGACGCCGTGGCCCAGGTCACCACCGGTATGTTCCACAAGGAATACGCCGAAGTGTTTGCCGGTGATGCCCAGTGGCAGGCCATTGAAGTCCCCCAAGCCGCGACTTATGTCTGGCAGGCCGATTCGACCTACATCCAGCACCCGCCGTTTTTCGACAACATCAGCGGGCCGTTGCCGGTGATTGCTGACGTCAAGGCGGCGAATATCCTGGCACTGCTGGGCGATTCGGTCACCACCGACCACATCTCCCCCGCGGGCAACATCAAGGCGGACAGCCCCGCCGGACGCTATCTGCGTGAGAAAGGCGTCGAGCCACGGGATTTCAACTCCTATGGCTCACGACGCGGCAACCACGAAGTCATGATGCGCGGCACCTTTGCCAATATCCGCATTCGCAACGAAATGCTCGGGGGCGAAGAAGGCGGCAATACGATCTACATTCCCACCGGCGAGAAACTGCCGATCTACGATGCAGCCATGGCCTATCAGGCATCCGGTACACCGCTGGTGGTGATTGCCGGTCAGGAATACGGCACCGGCTCAAGCCGTGACTGGGCAGCCAAAGGCACTAACCTGCTGGGGGTCAAAGCGGTCATTGCCGAGAGCTTTGAGCGTATCCACCGCTCGAACCTGGTGGGCATGGGCGTTCTGCCATTGCAGTTCAAGCTCGACCAGAACCGCAAGAGCCTGAACCTCACAGGCAAGGAGACGCTGGATATCCTGGGGCTTACCGGCGCGCAACTACAACCACGGATGAACTTGACGCTGGTGATCACCCGCGAGGATGGCAGCCAGGATAAAGTCGAGGTGCTGTGCAGGATCGATACGCTCAACGAGGTGGAATACTTCAAAGCGGGAGGGATTTTGCACTATGTGTTGCGTCAGCTGATTGCCTCTTAGCCACACCTGAACACTGTGGGAGCGGGCTTGCCCGCATGCTCAGCCTTTTGAGTCGTTATACTGGCGCGCCCCGGACTGGATCCGGGGTGCTTTTTTAACGATTCCAAGGATTTTCATGATTGTTCTGCCATGGCCTTATCTGGCACTTCTGACCCTCGGCTACGGCCTTGCCCTGAGCTTTGGGCAATTGGGTGTTCAAACCCTTATCGCACTTGGCCTGCTGACCCTCAGTGGGCTCGCCGTTCTACAAAGCAAAAACCATTACCTGCGCTATGCCGGGCACGCACTGTTTGTTCTGCTGGCTGTCGCGCTGGCCCTGCACTGGCTACCCGGTTTCCACAACGGAAAAGCCATCGGCCCCATGCGACTGACGCCTGATGCAGTGCCGTTTTCGATGTACTTCAATCTGGACAAACCACTGATTGGTTTCTGGCTGCTGTTGGTGTGCCCGTGGATCGCGCCACGCTTTGCCTGGCGCGTGTCTTTGGGCGCCACTTTAATGGGCCTGGCGCTGGCGGCGAGCATGGCGCTGGGCGGTGCGATGCTGCTGGGCATGATTGCATGGGCACCGAAATGGCCGCCCCAGGGCACTCTCTGGCTGCTGAACAACCTGCTGCTGGTAACACTGGTGGAGGAGGCGCTGTTTCGCGGCTACATCCAGGGCGGGCTGAGCCGAAAACTCAAAATGCTGCCTTATGGCCAGACTTTAGCGCTGATCGCGGCCTCGACGCTGTTTGGCCTGGCGCATGCCGCCGCTGGCTGGCAATGGATGTTGCTGGCGGGGCTGGCCGGGGTCGGCTATGGCCTGGCTTACCGCTTTGGCGGGTTGGGCGCAGCAATTGCCACCCACTTTGGGCTCAACGTGCTGCATTTCGTGTTTTTCACCTACCCGATGCTGACCCCCTGACGCGCCGGCGCCTGAAATATAAATTAAACAATTTCTTACTCATGCCGACAGCCTGTCAAAGTCTTGCGGATTGAAACGACATGCGTAACAACCAGCCCATCACTCAACGCGAACGCACATTCCCCGCGCAACAACGGTTGATCTCCACGACCGATGCCAAAGGCGTGATTTCCTATTGCAACGATGACTTTATGGAAATCAGCGGGTTTTCGCGTGAGGAGCTGATACGCGCACCGCACAATCTTGTGCGCCATCCCGACGTGCCGCCTGCCGTGTTCGAGCATATGTGGAGCACCCTGAAAAAGGGTGCGCCGTGGATGGGTATCGTCAAGAACCGCTGCAAAAATGGCGACCATTACTGGGTCAATGCGTATGTCACCCCGATCTTCGAGAACGAACGCGTGGTGGGCTACGAGTCGGTACGGATCAAACCGACCGCCGAACAGATCCGCCGTGCCGAAGGCCTGTACTCTCGCCTCAACCGGGGCAAATCGGCAGTGCCGCAGCGTGACAAGTGGCTACCGGTGCTGCAGGACTGGCTGCCCTTTATTCTGGTCAGTCAATTGAGCTTCACGATTGGTGCCCTGCTCAACTCCAGCTGGGGTTTTGCCCTGGCAGCCCTGCTGTCGATTCCGCTGGGACTGCTGGGCCTGACCTGGCAACAGCGCGGGATCAAGCGACTGCTGCGCCTGGCAGAACAAACCACGTCTGACCCGCTGATTGCACAGATGTACACCGACAGCCGCGGCCCGCAAGCACGCCTGGAGATGTCCATCCTGAGCCAGGAGGCACGCCTGAAAACCTGCCTGACACGCCTGCAGGACACCGCCGAGCATCTGAGCGGGCAAGCCCGTCAATCCGACATTCTGGCCCACAAGAGCTCTGTCGGGCTGGAGCGCCAGCGGGTCGAGACTGAACAAGTGGCAACGGCGGTCAATCAGATGGCCGCGACCACACAAGAAGTGGCCAGCCACGTACAACGCACGGCTGACGCCACGCAAGAAGCCAACCGCCTGACCAGTCGCGGCCGCGATATTGCCGGTGAAACCCGCGAAGCCATTCAGCGCCTGTCAGTGGTGGTAGGCGAAACCGGTGCCACCGTCACGCAACTGGCCAAGGACAGTGACGAAATCGGCGGCGTGGTTGACGTGATCAAAGGCATTGCCGACCAGACCAACCTGCTGGCCCTGAACGCAGCCATCGAAGCGGCGCGAGCCGGTGAAATGGGCCGTGGCTTTGCCGTGGTGGCGGACGAAGTGCGCCAACTGGCGCAACGCACCAGCGCTTCCACCGGGCAAATTCACAGCCTGATTGCAAAGCTGCAACAGACCGCAGCCACTGCCGTCCAAACCATGGACGCCGGTCACCGTCAGGCTGAAGAAGGCGTGGCTCGGGTGCTGGAAGCCGACAAGGCGCTGGTGGGCATCAGCGAAGCGGTGGCCAATATCACCGACATGACTGCCCAGATCGCAGCGGCTACCGAGGAGCAAAGTGCGGTAGCTGAAGAAGTCAGCCGTAACATCAGCACCATTGCCGACCTGGCAGACCAGACCTCTGAACAGGCGCAGCATTCAGCGCTGTTGAGCGAAGAACTGAGCCAGACCGTAAACAGCCAGTACTCGCTGGTGGAACGGTTTAACCGCTGACACAAAAAAGCCAGCGAATCACTCGCTGGCTTTTCCTTTCACCCGGCATCAAAACGCGTATCGAAGACCGACGCTCCCACCCCAGGGCTGCTTGATTTTCGTACCGTTCATGTATTCGAAATTCGCATGCAATTGCAGATCCTTGGCCACTGACAGAGACAAGCCTGCACCCAACTCAGCCCGAGTGCCCTGCAGGTCATTCCTGAAGCTGTTGCCATTGACCTTGACTTCATTGTCACGGGCAAACTCGTGAGCCAGTGCCACCTTGACGTAAGGGCTCACCCATTGATTACGATGCTCGACCGTAGCCCCCACTTTACCGAGCAGTGAACGGGTCGTGGCACTGCGCGCCTGCAATCCGCTATCCAGGTTGAGAGACTTACCCTGCACGGCGACCGCTGAAACCTGAACAAAGGGCTCGACGAACAGGCGCTCTGTCAGTTGAACCTCGCGACCGGCCTCCAGCGAAGCCCCGACACCATAATTGCGATACGTTCCTTTGGCTTTGGTTGAGTTACTCATCACGACGTCAGCGCGGTTCTGAAACTGATTGAGCTTGAGCAATCCGTCGACGTAGTAACCATCACTGCCCATCCAGGTACCGTACCCACCCACATAGAAGCTCTGGACAGTACCCGCAGAACCGCGAGCCTGCGACAGGCCGGACTTGCTGTGCCCCGCCAGCAGGCCGACCATCAGTACCCCGTCGCTACTGTCCAGCGGAGTGTCAGCACCCAGGGAAAACCCGGCCTGGTTTTGCTTGTATCTCAGCCCATCGCTGCCAGCGACCTGATGCTTGTTGCCGTAGCCGAGCATCCAGCCACCCCCCTGCCCACTGCTTCGCACCTCATTCATACGACTGCGCAAGGCGCTCATCTCGCCATACCAGACAGTTGGGGCACTATTGAACAATGCCTGGACGCTTCGGGTTGCAGGGCTCACCTCACGACCGCCGCTGACCAGAAACCAGTCGTCGCCCAGGCGCTCTATACCGTAGGAGTAAGCACCAAGGTCAACACGCTCGCCGACCACATTGAACACGGCGTCACCGCCTTCGGTGTGGACGACTTGCACAGGATCAAAGCCGGCGGGTGGCTCGATGCCGCTGTTATGAATATTCAACCGATGGCGGCCGCTGGCTTGACCGTCCACCGCAAGAAAGTCAGCTCGGCGGTTGTTTATATCCAGCTTCAGCCCAAAGTCACCATTGCCCGACAACTCGCCGACGGTTAACTGGTGAAAGCCTTCGAACCCTGCGAAATTAACCGCCCCGCCGCCAAGCACCAGCGACTCGACGTTGCTGTCACCCGTAATGTTCCAGCTGACGCCCGCATCAAGTTGCAGGCTCCGGACATCGGCCATTTGACCGGTTAAGCGCGTCCCGTTCTGCAAGCGGACATTGACCAGAGAGCCTTCAGGAATGGTCATGTTGCCGTGTAAAAAACTGCCATCCACTACGAGATCCAGCACACTGCCAAGCTTCACGCCGAGCAACTCACCCGTGCCATTGTTGGCCGACAAGGTGGAGCCATTCCTCACCGTCACCAGGGCCTCTGATGCCCCTTCAACCTGTATCACAAGGCCATCGGTGCTGCTCAGGTACGCACCTGCAACATCGACCGTATTGCCTTGGCCTCTGATGTTAATCACCGCCCCATTTTGCGACTGGATTGAACCGCCATTGACTGCCAGGCTACCCCCACTGAGTTGCGCCCCGACAGCCCCGGCGCCATTGGCCTTGACATGAGCATTATTGAGTTCGACCCGGCCGCCGTCTTCAACCTGGATACCCGCCGAACCTTCACCAAAGGTTTCGACATGACTGTCGCTCAGCTTCACCAGACTATTGGCACCGCTGGCGAACGCACCATGGGACTCGGTTCCATACGTGGTGATCGAAGCGCCTGTGCTTAGATCAATCGAGGAGCCACCACCCGCGAAAACCCCAGCGGACTGGTCCCCGAAAGTGCTGATTGAACTACCGCGCAAGTTTACAGAGGCCTCGGTCAGTGCCCTGACCCCAAAGGCACGATTACCCTCTGTGTTAATGACAAGGTTGGCACCCTTGAACTCGCCTCTCTGCCAGCCCCTGATCCCGATACTGTCATCCCCCCTGGTCGTAATGGAGCCCGAGCCAAGGTTGAGTTGGGCGTTACTGGCGACAAAGAGCCCAAAGGCACTTTCGCCGACAGTTACCACATCGATTTTTTCTACATCAGCCTTGGCGTAATTACCGACCAACAGTCCGGCAGAGTTTTCACCCGACGTGGTAATTGCCAGATCACCCGTGGCGTTGAGTTTGCTGTCGTAACCGTTAATAAAGGCACCGAACGAGAACCCCCCGGAGGTCCCTAGACTCATGTTGTGCGCGTTAACTATTGCGCCGCTCTCGGCCACAAGGCCATACACGGCATCGCCTGTCGTTTCAATGTCCATATCACTGACACTGACGTGGGTGCCATTCTGAGCAACGACACGATCATCATCGGCTGCCTGTAGCTGCACACTTGAGAACAACAGTGGCTGACTGACAGCCAGCATAAGAAGGGATTGACGGGTTAGAGGAAATTGAGGCATCTGATTGAATTCTCTTGTTGTTGAGCCTTGTACGCAGCCCAACAACAATGCCGAGCCACCTTACGCAATGGCTCCACAGCATGAAAATAATCAGCAATCCGACATATAAGTCTTATCTTTAAAGCCTGTAGGAATAAACGCCATGTTTTTAACCACCGTTGACACCTTACAGTCCGAGCGCCTGCAAGGCATTGGCGTCAATGGGCACTCAACCAATGCGCAATCTTGTCTGCCGCCCCATCCAGATGCTGCTCATGGGTAAACCCCGAGGCCTTTAACGGCTTGAGGTCGTGATCTCCCGACACCAGCCACAGCACTTCAATGCCAGGCGCCAGCGTGTAGGCCTCCACCGCCTCTCGATTGCCCAAGGCATCACGCTCACCTTGCACGATCAAGGCGGGCATCTTGAGCTCAGCCAGGTGTGCCACACGGGGTTTTTCCGGTTTGCCGCTCGCGTAGAACGGATAACCCAGGCACACCAACCCATCCGCTTGCAATTCATCCGCCAGCATACTGGCCATACGCCCGCCCATTGACTTGCCGCCAATGACCAATGGCCCAGCGACATGCCGTCGCACCTCGCTAAACACTTCACGCCAGCATTCGAGCAATTTGGCCTGCTGATTTGGAGGCCTTTTGCCACCATCGAGACGCCGTTGTGCCATGTATGGGAACTCGAAGCGCAACACGCTCACCCCGCGTGCAGCAAGGCGCTCAGCCATACCGTCCATCCAGATGCTGTCCATCGGCGCACCCGCACCGTGAGCCAGGATCAGGGTCGCGGATGAGGCTCCACAGGCGCCATTCCACAACCAGCCCCGCTGTTCCACGCACTGCAGCCATTGATCCCCGTCAATACCGACCTTGCCTGCTACACCCATGCTTGCCTCGCTTTTAGTCTGCCTATAACTCCAGGCGTGCCTTTGTATTCGCCTGAACCGTGGATGGGGAACCATGAACACTTCTACAAGTACCGCCTACAACTACAAGGTGGTCCGCCAATTTGCCATTATGACGGTGGTTTGGGGCATCGTCGGTATGGGGCTCGGCGTTTTTCTCGCCGCGCAGTTGGTCTGGCCAGAACTCAACTTCAATTTGCCTTGGACCAGTTTCGGGCGCCTGCGCCCTTTGCACACGAACGCCGTCATTTTTGCCTTCGGCGGCTGCGCCTTGTTCGCCGCCTCGTTCTACTCGGTGCAACGCACCTGCCAGGCCACGCTGTTCTCGCCCAAGATTGCGGCGTTTACCTTCTGGGGCTGGCAACTGGTGATTGTGCTCGCGGCCATCAGCCTGCCGCTGGGCTACACCAGTTCCAAGGAATACGCCGAGCTGGAATGGCCGATCGACATTTTGATCACCATCGTCTGGGTCGCATACGCCATCGTGTTCTTCGGCACGATCATGAAGCGCAAGACCAAGCACATTTACGTGGGCAACTGGTTCTTCGGCGCCTTCATCGTGACCGTGGCCATTTTGCACATCGTCAATAACCTGGAAATCCCGGTCAGCTTCACCAAGTCCTACTCGCTCTACGGTGGCGCCACTGACGCCATGGTGCAGTGGTGGTACGGGCATAACGCTGTGGGCTTTTTCCTGACCGCGGGCTTTTTGGGGATGATGTACTACTTCGTGCCTAAACAGGCCGAACGTCCGATCTACTCCTATCGCCTGTCCATCGTGCACTTCTGGGCGCTGATCACCCTGTACATCTGGGCCGGCCCTCACCACTTGCACTACACCGCGCTGCCGGACTGGGCCCAGTCGCTGGGCATGGTGATGTCGCTGATTCTGCTGGCACCGAGCTGGGGCGGCATGATCAACGGCATGATGACCCTCTCGGGCGCCTGGCATAAGTTGCGCAGCGACCCGATCCTGCGCTTCCTCGTTGTGTCACTGGCGTTCTACGGCATGTCGACCTTTGAAGGCCCGATGATGGCGATCAAGACCGTCAACGCCCTCTCCCACTACACCGACTGGACCATCGGCCACGTACACGCCGGTGCGTTGGGCTGGGTAGCGATGATCTCGATCGGCGCGCTGTATCACATGATCCCGAAAATCTTCGGTCGCCCGCAGATGTACAGCATGGGCCTGATCAACGCGCACTTCTGGCTGGCCACTATCGGCACCGTGCTCTACATCGCTTCGATGTGGGTCAACGGCATTGCTCAAGGCCTGATGTGGCGCGCAGTCAACGAAGACGGAACGCTGACCTACTCCTTCGTCGAAACCCTGGTGGCCAGCCATCCGGGCTATGTCGTACGACTGGTCGGTGGTGCGATCTTCTTCAGCGGCATGTTGCTGATGGCTTACAACACTTGGCGCACCGTGCGTAACGCCGAGCCCGCTGAAGTCGTAGCCGCCGCGCAGATGGCCTGAGGAGTTGGCAATGAAACACGAAGTCATTGAAAAAAATATCGGCCTGATGCTGTTGCTGATGATCCTGTGCGTGAGCGTGGGTGGCCTGACGCAAATCGTCCCTTTGTTCTTTGAGGACGTGACCAACACCCCGGTGGAGGGCATGAAGCCTTACACCGCGCTGCAACTGGAAGGTCGCGACATTTATATCCGCGAAGGCTGCGTGCAGTGTCACTCGCAGATGATCCGCCCGTTCCGCGCCGAGACCGAGCGTTACGGTCACTACTCGGTCGCCGGTGAAAGCGTGTGGGATCACCCGTTCCTGTGGGGCTCCAAGCGCACCGGGCCGGACCTGGCCCGTGTCGGCGGCCGTTACTCCGATGACTGGCACCGCGCGCATTTGTACAACCCGCGCAACGTAGTGCCCGAGTCGAAGATGCCAGCGTACCCGTGGCTGGTGGAGGCCCCGGTAGACAGCAGCCACACCGAAAAGAAACTTGAAGTGATGCGCACCCTGGGCGTGCCGTACACCGACGAAGACATCGCCAACGCCAAGCAGTCGGTGCAAGGCAAAACCGAAATGGACGCGTTGGTGGCCTATCTGCAAGTGCTCGGCACTGCCATCAAGAGCAAGAGGTAAGTCATGGTCTTCGAGATGAGTAGTGGAATGATTCGCGGCCTGGGCACCGTGGTGGTGGCCGTGGCGTTTATCGGTCTGGCGTTGTGGGTGTTCAGCCCGCGACGCAAATCGGAGTTTGAAGACGCGACCTTACTGCCATTCAAGGACGATCCAGAGGCGATTCAACACGTCGAGCAAGAACAAGCGTCTAGGAGTAACAAAGCATGACCACCTTCTGGAGTCTTTATATATGCGTGCTGACCATTGGCACGTTGATCGGCCTGACCTGGCTGCTGGTCAGTACGCGCAAGGGTGAAACCAAGAGCGATACCGTCGAGACCATGGGCCACAGCTTCGATGGCATCGAGGAGTACGACAACCCGCTGCCGCAATGGTGGTTCATGTTGTTCGTCGGCACGCTGGTGTTTGCGGTGGGGTACTTGATCCTTTACCCGGGCCTGGGCAACTGGAAAGGCCTGCTGCCCGGTTATGAAAATGGCTGGACCGGCGCCAATGAATGGCAGAAGGAAATGGACAAGGCGGATGCCAGGTTCGGGCCGATCTTCGCCAAATACGCTGCCATGCCGGTGGAGCAAGTCGCGCAGGATCCGGCCGCACTGAAAATGGGGGGGCGCCTGTTTGCCTCCAACTGCTCGGTGTGTCACGGCTCGGACGCCAAAGGCGCTTTCGGCTTCCCGAATCTGGCCGACAACACCTGGCGCTGGGGCGGCGATGCCGACACCATCAAGGCCACCATCATGGGCGGACGTATTGCCGCGATGCCGGCCTGGGGTGAAGTATTGGGCGAAGCCGGGGTTAAGAACGTTGCCGCCTACGTGCGTCACGACCTGGCGGGCCTGCCTTTGCCGCAAGACACTTCGGTGGATCTGGCGGCGGGCAAGCAAGCCTATGACACCACTTGCGTGGCTTGCCACGGGGCAAACGGCAAGGGCATGCAGCTGATGGGGGCGCCGGACCTGACCCAACCTGCGGGCTTTATCTACGGCACCAGCCTGGCGCAATTGCAGCAAACCATTCGCCACGGTCGCCAGGGTCACATGCCTGCGCAAAACGAGTTGCTGGGCAACGACAAGGTGCAGTTACTGGCGGCATACGTGTTCAGCTTGTCACATGGTAATCAAGAGGAAAAAACAGCCGAATAATTACCAGACATTTCCTGCCGCATCATTTTGGTGCGGCAGTTCCCGCCTCAAAGCGCGACCAAGTGTCGCACCTCTTTCTAGTCCGTTATTGCTCTCCCGCCATTCAGGACTAAGCTCTTGTCTTGCGTGATCGGGATTTTCCCGGCTCTACGTCAAGTGAAATTAATCGGTAAGTTGAAGGGCACTGTTACGGGCCACACTAGTGGGTTTACAACGGCTGTCGTCCATTGCGAAGTTCGCCATGCTCTCGCCATGCCTTACCCCCACTTGAACCTGCCCGCTTCTCCCCCTTCGGTTTTGCCCTCCGCGCGGCATTTTAGAGAGGTCCGTTTGACCTTACTCCCCGCATGGAAAGGCCGCAGAATAAGCCTTGGAAAGCATTGACCGGGGTCATGCTTCGTTGCAATACCCCTACGCTTTATACATACTTGCGACCGATTTTTATCCTAATAAAACACCTAAACCGTGGAACCTTAGAATGAGCACAGCAATCAGTCCGACTGCTTATAACTATAAGGTAGTCCGCCAGTTCGCCATCATGACGGTGGTCTGGGGGATCCTTGGCATGGGGCTCGGGGTTTTCATCGCGTCACAGCTTGTGTGGCCTGAATTGAACCTTGGCCTTGAATGGACGACCTTCGGCCGTCTTCGCCCCCTGCATACCAACCTTGTGATCTTTGCCTTTGGTGGCTGTGCATTGTTTGGCACCTCTTACTACGTCGTGCAGCGCACCTGCCAAACGCGACTGATCTCCGACACGCTCGCCTCGTTTACCTTCTGGGGTTGGCAGGCGGTGATCATCGGCGCGATCATCACGTTGCCGATGGGTTACACCACGAGCAAAGAATACGCAGAGCTGGAATTGCCTTTGGCAGTCCTGCTGGCGATCGTCTGGGTGGTCTACGCCATTGTGTTCTTCGGAACCATTACCAAGCGTAAAACCAAGCATATCTATGTCGGCAACTGGTTCTACGGCGCCTTCATTCTCGTGACGGCAATGCTGCACATCGTCAACCACGCCTCCCTGCCAGTGAGCTTCTTCAAGTCTTACTCGGCATACGCCGGTGCGACAGACGCCATGATCCAGTGGTGGTATGGCCACAACGCGGTAGGTTTCTTCCTGACGACTGGCTTCCTGGGCATGATGTACTACTTCGTGCCGAAACAGGCCGAGCGCCCGATCTACTCGTATCGCCTGTCCATCGTGCACTTCTGGGCGCTGATCACCCTCTATATCTGGGCAGGTCCGCACCACTTGCACTACACCGCTCTGCCGGACTGGGCCCAGTCGCTGGGCATGGCAATGTCGATCATCCTGCTGGCTCCAAGCTGGGGCGGCATGATCAACGGCATGATGACCCTCTCTGGCGCATGGCATAAGTTGCGCACGGACCCGATCCTGCGCTTCCTCGTTGTGTCCCTGGCCTTCTACGGCATGTCGACCTTCGAAGGCCCGATGATGGCAATCAAGACCGTCAACGCGCTGTCGCACTACACCGACTGGACCATCGGCCACGTACATGCCGGTGCACTGGGCTGGGTTGCGATGATTTCGATCGGCGCCATGTACCACATGATCCCGAAAGTCTATGGCCAAAAGCAGATGTACAGCACCGGCCTGATCAACGTGCACTTCTGGCTGGCAACAATCGGTACCGTGCTTTACATCGCTTCGATGTGGGTCAACGGCATCACACAGGGCCTGATGTGGCGTGCAATCAACGACGACGGGACGCTGACCTACTCGTTCGTGGAAGCACTGCAAGCCAGTCACCCCGGCTTTATCGTTCGCGCCCTGGGCGGTGCCATTTTCGCCAGCGGCATGCTGTTCATGGCCTACAACGTGTTCCGCACCGTGCGTGCCTCGAACCCGGCAGAAGCTGAAGCGGCGAGCAAGATTGCTGTAGTTGGAGCTCACTGATGATCAAGCACGATACAATCGAGAAGAATATTGGCCTGATGGCTTTCTTCATGGTCATCGCCGTGAGCATTGGCGGCCTGACCCAAATCGTTCCGCTGTTCTTCCAGGACGTGACCAACACTCCGGTCGAGGGCATGAAGCCACGCACCGCGCTGGAACTGGAAGGCCGTGATATCTATATCGCCAACGGCTGTGTCGGCTGCCACTCGCAGATGATCCGTCCGTTCCGTGCCGAAACCGAACGTTACGGTCACTACTCGGTTGCCGGTGAAAGCGTCTGGGACCACCCGTTCCTGTGGGGCTCCAAGCGTACCGGTCCGGACCTGGCCCGCGTTGGCGGCCGCTACTCCGATGACTGGCAGCGTGCGCATTTGTACAACCCGCGCAACGTTGTGCCCGAGTCGATCATGCCGGCGTACCCGTTCCTCGTAGAGCGCAAGCTGGACGGCAAGGACACCGCGAAAAAAATGGAAGTCTTGCGCGAGCTCGGCGTTCCTTACACCGACGAAGACATCGCCGGTGCCAAGGATGCTGTGAAGGGCAAAACTGAAATGGACGCACTGGTGGCTTACCTCCAGGGCTTGGGCACCATCATCAAAAGCAAACGGTGATCTGAATGGATATCGGGATGATTCGTGGCCTGGGCACTGTCGTTGTGATGGTGGCTTTTATCGGTTTGGCCTTGTGGGTATTCAGCCCGCGACGCAAGTCAGAATTTGACGACGCTACCTTGCTGCCGTTCAAGGATGATCCCGAAGCCATCAAGCACGTCGAGCAAGAGCAAGCTTCTAGGAGTAACAAAGAATGACTACGTTCTGGAGTCTGTACGTTACAGTCCTCACTCTGGGTACCATCTTCGCCTTGACCTGGCTGTTGCTGGCCACCCGCAAGGGCCAGCGCAGCGAGCAGACCGACGAGAAAGTCGGGCACGCTTACGACGGGATCGAAGAGTACGACAACCCAATGCCTAAATGGTGGTTCATGCTGTTTGTCGGCACCGTCATTTTCGCCCTCGGATACCTCGTTCTGTACCCGGGCCTGGGTAACTGGAAAGGCCTGCTGCCGGGCTACCAGTACCTGGACACCAAAGAGCAAACCCAGTTTGCCAATGGTCAGACCGGCTGGACCGGCGTTCACGAGTGGGAAAAGGAAATGGCCAAATCGGACGCCAAGTTTGGCCCGATCTTCGCCAAGTTCGCTGCCATGCCCATTGAAGAAGTCGCTAAGGATCCGCAAGCACTGAAAATGGGCGGCCGTCTGTTCGCGTCCAACTGCTCGGTGTGCCACGGCTCCGACGCCAAGGGCGCCTACGGCTTCCCGAACCTGACCGACGCCGACTGGCGCTGGGGCGGTACGCCTGCCGACATCAAGACCACCATCATGGCCGGCCGTCACGCCGTCATGCCGGGATGGTCCGAAGTGATTGGCGAGCAAGGCGTCAGCGACGTAGCTGCCTACGTACTGACCAGTCTGGATGGCCGTAAATTGCCGGAAGGTGCGAAAGCCGACCCTGCCAAGGGCAAGGAGCTTTTCGCTACCAACTGTGCGGTGTGCCACGGTCCGGAAGGTAAAGGTAACCCGCTGATGGGTGCACCGAACCTGACTCACCCCGGGGCGTTCATCTACGGTTCGAGCTTCGCTCAACTGCAGCAGACCATCCGTTACGGCCGTCAGGGCCAGATGCCTGCACAGGCTGATCTGCAAGGGAACGACAAGGTTCACTTGCTGGCCGCCTACGTTTACAGCCTGTCCCATGGCGATGAAGCCAAGACAGACGAATAACGCAGACGTCTGAATGCAGCAAAAAATGGCCCCGCCAACGAGAGTTGGCGGGGCCATTTTGTTTCAGGATCCGGCAAGCTGTTGCAGCCCCCGCCCAAAAGGTAGTAACGTTTCTACATTGTATTTTCAAGGGAGGAACAGCCCATGTCCGTCACGACCATTTCAAGCCGCGATTTCAACCAGGACACAAGTGGTGCCAAAAAAGCAGCCCAGAATGGGCCGGTTTACATCACCGATCGTGGTCGTCCCGCCCATGTACTGCTATGCATGGAAGAGTACCAACGACTGACCGGACTGAACGCCAGCATTGTCGACCTGCTCGTCATGCCGGAGCCAGCGGTTGAATTCGAACCCGAACGCGCAATCATCACGCCGCGCCCAGTGGACTTCTAATGTTCCTGCTCGATACCAACGTCATCTCTGAACTGCGCAAACCCCAGGCCAATCCCGCCGTGGTGGCCTGGGCCAGCACTGTCCCGGCCTACAGGCTGTACATCTCGGCGATTAGCCTGCTTGAAATCGAAACCGGCATCCTGCGCCTGGAGCGGCGCGACCCTGCGCAAGCCGTACCGTTGCGCAACTGGCTGGACAACCATGTCATCCCTGCCTTTGCCGGACGCGTTCTGTCAGTGGATGGCAGCGTTGCCCGACGATGCGCCCGCCTCCACGTCCCTGACCGCAGCAATGAGAGTGATGCCCTGATCGCTGCCACGGCATTGGTTCACGACATGACCGTCGTCACCCGCAACACGAAGGATTTCGCTTTCAGCGGTGCCTCCCTGCTCAACCCTTGGGAACCCTGATTCAAGGCTGCGCGCAACTCACCCGCTGCCTTAAGTCAATTGATCCATGTCATGACTTGTTACAACTCCTATACCAACTTCTTCTTTTCCGGAACGCGACCAAAGGTCGCACCCTTGAGCTAGAGTCACAGGCGTATCATTACGTTACTGCAACACCTTCTGACCGCGGTCGGCATGTACTGACCGAGGCATTTTCCACTGCCGTGGGACGCACTAATGAGCAATCAGATTCCTGTACACGACGTCACTCCGCCTGGCAAAAAAACCACTGAAAGCACCGATCTGTACGCAGCCCGGGAAAAAATCTACACCCGTGCCTTCACCGGCCTTTTCCGCAACCTGCGCATTGGTGGCGGCGCCCTCCTGTTTCTGCTGTATTTCGGCACGGTGTGGCTCAACTGGGGCGGCCACCAGGCTGTCTGGTGGAACCTTCCCGAGCGTAAATTCTTTATTTTTGGTGCCACTTTCTGGCCACAGGATTTCATCCTCCTGTCCGGACTGCTGATCGTCGCCGCCTTTGGCCTGTTTTTTATTACCGTTTACGCCGGGCGTGTGTGGTGCGGCTACACCTGCCCGCAAAGCGTCTGGACCTGGGTATTCATGTGGTGCGAAAAGGTCACCGAAGGCGACCGTAACCAACGCATCAAGCTCGACAAGGCGCCGATGAGCGCCAACAAGTTCCTGCGCAAGCTGAGCAAGCACAGCCTGTGGCTGTTGATCGGCTTTGTCACCGGCATGACCTTTGTCGGTTACTTCTCGCCGATTCGTGAACTGGTCATCGACTTCTTTACCGGCCAGGCCGATGGCTGGGCGTACTTCTGGGTCGGCTTCTTCACCCTCGCGACCTACGGAAACGCGGGCTGGCTGCGTGAGCAGGTGTGCATTTACATGTGCCCGTACGCTCGCTTCCAGAGCGTGATGTTTGATAAAGACACCCTGATCGTTTCATACGACCCCCGTCGCGGCGAACTCCGCGGGCCACGCAAAAAAGATGCGGACTACAAGGCTCAAGGCCTGGGCGATTGCATTGACTGCACCATGTGCGTGCAGGTATGCCCCACCGGGATTGATATACGGGACGGCCTGCAGATCGAGTGCATCGGCTGCGCCGCGTGTATCGACGCCTGCGACAGCATCATGGACAAAATGAACTACCCCCGCGGCCTGATCAGCTACACCACCGAACACAACCTTTCAGGCCAGAAAACCCAGAAGCTGCGCCCGCGTCTGATTGGTTACGCCCTGGTATTGCTGACCATGATGGGGTTGCTGGCAGCCGCCTTCTTTACCCGCACACTGGTCGGTTTCGACGTCAGCAAAGACCGCGTGCTCTACCGCGAAAACGCTGAAGGCCGCATCGAAAACGTCTACAGCCTCAAGATCATGAACAAGGATCAGCAAGACCATACCTACGTGCTGGACGCCACCGGCCTGCCCGACCTCAAGCTGCAAGGCAAACGCGAAATCAAGGTCGCGGCCGGCGATATCGTCAGCCTGCCGGTCGAGCTGTCGATTGCCCCCGAGAAGCTGCCATCCAGTACCAACGAGGTGTTCTTCATCCTCAAGGATGCCGACAACAACGACATCAACGTTAAAGCCAAGAGCCGATTCATCGGCCCACAAATCAGATAAGAGAATTCGACATGCCCGCAGCAAAAGCCTCCAGCCCCTGGTACAAGCATATTTGGCCCTGGATCATCATTGCCATCCTCGCCTGTTCGGTGACCCTGACCCTGTCGATGGTCACCATTGCCGTGAACAACCCGGACCACCTGGTTAACGACAATTACTACGAGGCCGGCAAAGGCATCAACCGCTCCCTTGACCGTGAATTGCTGGGCCAGACCCTGCAACTCAAAGCCAGGCTGCGTCTGGACGAGATGACCGGCGAAGTGGTGCTGCTGCTGGAAGGCAACAGCAAGCCCCAGGTTCTGGAACTGAACCTGATCTCCCCGACCCAGCCCGAAAAAGACCGCAAAATCAGCCTGAGCCAGAGCGCTTCGGAGCCAGGGCGCTACATCGGCCAACTGGATGACAAGATCGAAGGTCGCCGCTTCGTCGAGTTGATGGGCGTTGAAGACGGCCATACGTGGCGCCTGTTTGAAGAAGAACTGGTCGGCCACGACAAGGACCTGCTGCTGGGCGACGAGCCGCTGCAAGGCGCTGAAGACCACAACAAGAAGTAACCTCTTCGCGATCAAGCCCGCCGCCACCGCTATGGCAGTGGACTTGATCGCGACGACGTATTTCCCGGCGACACCATATCGCGATAGACCGCCATGACCTCTCCCGTACCCTGCTATCACTGCGCCCTGCCCGTTCCGCCGGGCAGCCGGTTTACCGCCGTTGTCCTGGGCGAAGTTCGCGAGTTCTGCTGCCCGGGCTGCCAGGCGGTGGCTGAGGCCATCGTGGCGGGCGGCCTCGAAAGCTACTACCAGCACCGCAGCGAAGCGTCAGCCAACCCTGACGCCCTGCCCGTGCAACTGGTAGAAGAACTGGCACTGTATGACCGCCCCGACGTGCAAGAACCCTTTGTGCGGCACGAGGGTGAGCAGGCCCAAACCACCCTGCTGATCGAAGGCATCAGCTGCGCTGCCTGTGGCTGGCTGATTGAGAAACACCTGCGAAGCCTGCCTGCCGTGAGCGAAGCCCGGCTCAATCTGTCCAACCATCGACTGCATGTAAGCTGGGACACGGACCAACTGGAGCTGAGCGCCATCCTGAGCGAACTGCGTCATATCGGTTATGCCGCACACCCTTACCAGGCCGATCGCGCCACTGAACAACTGGCCCGCGAAAACCGCCTGGCCCTGCGCCAACTGGGTGTCGCCGGGCTGCTGTGGTTTCAGGCAATGATGGCAACGATGGCCACCTGGCCCGAATTCAATATCGACCTCAGCCCCGAGATGCACACCATCCTGCGCTGGGTTGCGCTGTTTCTGACCACCCCCATTGTGTTCTACAGCTGTGCCCCCTTCTTCAAAGGTGCCATGCGCGACCTGCGCACCCGCCATCTGACCATGGATGTGTCGGTATCCCTGGCCATCGGCGGGGCCTACATCGCCGGAATCTGGACCGCCATCACCGGCGTCGGCGAGCTGTATTTCGACGCGGTCGGCATGTTTGCACTGTTCTTGCTGGCCGGGCGCTACCTCGAGCGCCGTGCACGCGAGCGCACTGCTGCCGCCACCGCACAACTGGTCAACCTGCTACCCGCCTCCTGCCTGCGCCTGACTGACGACGGCCAAAGCGAGCGCATCCTGCTGACCGAGCTTAAAGTCGGCGACAAGGTACTGGTCCACCCCGGCGCGATCCTTCCGGCAGACGGCAAAATTCTTGATGGCCAATCAAGCATCGATGAATCCCTGCTGACCGGCGAGTATCTGCCTCAACCCCGCTGTATCGGCGACGCCGTGACGGCGGGCACCCTGAATGTCGAAGGCGCCCTGACCATTGAAGTCATGGCCCTCGGCCAGGACACCCGCCTGTCCGCCATCGTGCGGTTGCTGGATCGCGCTCAAAGCGAAAAACCGCGCCTGGCCGAAATTGCCGACAGGGCCGCGCAATGGTTCTTGCTGTTCTCGTTGATCGCAGCGGCCGGTATCGGCTTGCTGTGGTGGCAACTGGATCCATCGCGGGCCTTCTGGATTGTCCTGGCGATGTTGGTGGCTACCTGCCCTTGCGCTCTGTCCCTCGCAACCCCCACTGCACTCACTGCCGCAACCGGCACGCTGCACAAACTGGGTCTACTGCTGACCCGCGGCCATGTGATCGAGGGACTCAACCAGATCGACACCGTGATTTTCGACAAGACCGGCACACTGACGGAAGGTCGTCTGGCGCTGCGGGCCATTCGCCCCTTGAGCGACCTGGACAGCGATCAGTGCCTGGCCCTCGCGGCAGCCCTCGAAAACCGCTCCGAACACCCCATTGCCCGCGCTTTTGGCCGTGCCCCGCAAGCCGCAGAGGAAGTCCACAGCACTCCGGGCCTGGGCCTTGAAGGACGGGTTGGGGAACAGCATTTGCGCATCGGCCAGCCGGGTTTTGTCTGCGAGCTGAGCCAGTGCCAGGTCCCGACCATGCCGAATGAACCCGGGCAATGGCTATTGCTGGGTAATGGCGAGGGCGCTCTGGCCTGGTTTGTTCTGGATGACCGCCTGCGCGAGGATGCCCCCGCGTTGCTGGCCGCGTGCAAGGCACGAGGCTGGCGGACGCTGCTGCTCTCGGGAGACAGCTCGCCGATGGTCGCCAGCGTAGCCGCCGAACTGGGTATCGACGAAGCCCGGGGCGGATTGCGCCCGGACGACAAGCTGCAAATATTGCAACAGCTGCATGCGCAGGGGCGCAAGGTGCTGATGCTGGGTGACGGGGTCAACGATGTCCCGGTACTCGCCGCTGCCGATATCAGCGTGGCAATGGGGTCGGCCACGGACCTGGCCAAGACCAGTGCCGATGCAGTACTGCTCTCCAATCGCCTGGGCGCCCTGGTACAAGCCTTCAGCCTGGCACGACGCACTCGCCGCGTGATCATCGAGAACCTGTTGTGGGCTGGCCTGTACAATGGGCTTATGCTGCCATTTGCCGCACTGGGCTGGATCACGCCGATCTGGGCCGCCATCGGCATGTCGGTCAGCTCGTTGACCGTGGTGCTCAATGCCTTGCGTCTAACGCGCACGCCTGGCGTCGCACCTGCCTGTGCCACGCCACACACCCGCCCGCTTCCGGCCTGACCGGTTGCCTGGAGCCTATATGCCAGCGCTATATGTCATGATTCCTGCGGCCTTGCTGATTGTCGCCATCGCCATCTACATCTTTTTCTGGGCCGTGGACAGCGGCCAGTACGACGATCTGGACAGCCCGGCTCACAGCATCCTGTTCGACGACCAGGACCCGCAACACACCGCAGCGGTCGAAGAAGCCAGGAACCAGCATCCGGAGTCGATCACCGACACCGACAAAAAAACGCCCCCCCATGCTTGAGTTGGCGCCACTGCTGGTCTCGGCCGTCATTTTGGGCCTGCTCGGCGGCGGGCATTGCCTGGGCATGTGTGGCGGCCTGATGGGTGCGCTGACCCTTGCCATCCCCAAAGAGCAGCGCAGCCGACGCTTCAGGTTGTTGCTGGCCTACAACCTTGGGCGAATTCTCAGCTATGCCACGGCTGGACTGCTGCTGGGGATGGCAGGCTGGGCAGTGGCCAACAGCCCCGCAGCCATGTTCATGCGCATCCTGGCCGGGCTACTGCTGATTTGCATGGGCCTGTACCTGGCTGGCTGGTGGAGCGGACTGACCCGGATTGAGAGCCTGGGGCGCGGCCTGTGGCGGCATATCCAGCCCGTGGCCACCCGCTTGTTACCCGTCTCGAGCCTGCCGCGGGCATTGCTGCTGGGTGCGCTCTGGGGCTGGCTACCCTGCGGATTGGTGTACAGCACATTGATCTGGTCAGCCAGCCAGGGCAGCGCGATCGACAGTGCATTGCTGATGCTTGCGTTTGGCCTGGGCACCTGGCCCGTACTGCTGGCCACCGGCCTGGCTGCCGAGCGGGTGACTGCATTGCTGCGTAAACGCAGCGTGCGCATGACCGGAGGGCTGCTGGTCATCCTGTTCGGCATCTGGACCCTGCCCGGCCCGCATCAGCATTGGTTGATGGGGCATTAAATCAAGCACCTTGTAGTCGCTGCCGCAGGCTGCGATGGACTGCGTAGCAGGCCTGGTTTTTGAAGGCCCTGCTGTCCTTATCGCAGCCTGCGGCAGCGACTACAGGGAATAAGCCAAATCACAGCCCTTGATGCAAATCAAGATGCAACATCGACTCACCGCCTAGACTCCTGTGCATTGCCAGCCATCCCAGGGGAATGCCCGCATGCTCGACGCCATTCGTTGGGACCCAGATTTGATCCGCCGCTACGATCTAGCGGGTCCGCGCTACACCTCGTATCCGACAGCGATGCAGTTCAACAATCAGGTCAGCCCGTTCGACCTGCTGCACGCCCTGCGCGAAAGCCGCAAGGCACTGCGCCCGCTGTCGCTGTATGTACACGTGCCGTTCTGCGCCAACATTTGCTATTACTGCGCCTGCAACAAGGTCATCACCAAAGACCGTGGCCGGGCACAGCCCTACCTGCAAAGGCTTGAGCAAGAAATCCAGATGATTGCCTGTCACCTCGACCCAAAACAAAAGGTCGAGCAACTGCACTTTGGTGGCGGCACGCCTACTTTCCTCAGTCACGACGAATTACGCCATTTGATGGCCACGCTGCGTCAGCACTTCAATCTGCTGGACGACGACTCAGGTGATTACGGCATTGAAATCGACCCGCGGGAAGCCGACTGGTCGACCATGGGCCTGTTGCGTGAACTGGGCTTCAACCGGGTCAGTATCGGCCTGCAAGACCTCGATCCAGACGTACAGCGTGCCGTCAATCGCCTGCAAAGCCTGGAAGAAACACGGGCAGTGATCGATGCAGCACGCACCCTGCAGTTTCGCTCGATCAATATCGACCTGATCTACGGTTTGCCCAAGCAAACCCCCGAGGCCTTTGCGCGAACCGTTGACGAAGTGATCAGCTTGCAGCCGGATCGCCTGTCAGTGTTCAACTATGCCCACTTGCCTGAACGTTTCATGCCTCAGCGCCGGATCAATACTAACGACCTGCCCTCGCCTGCCGCGAAACTGCAGATGCTGGAGCGCACCATCGAGCAACTGACGGGCGCCGGATATCGCTACATCGGCATGGATCACTTCGCGCTGCCGGACGATGAACTGGCAATTGCCCAGGAAGAGTCAACTCTGCAGCGCAACTTTCAGGGCTACACCACCCACGGTCATTGCGACCTGATCGGGCTTGGCGTCTCGGCCATCAGCCAGATTGGTGATCTTTATTGCCAGAACGACAGCGACCTGGCGAGCTATCAGCACACCCTGGCCAGCGACCAGCTCGCCACCCACCGTGGCCTGCTGTGCAATCAGGACGATCGCATCCGCCGGGCAGTCATCCAGCAGATCATCTGCAATTTGCACCTGCCATTCGCAGACATCGAGCAGGCGTTCAATATCGACTTCCGTGGATATTTCGCACCTCAATGGCCGACGCTCAAAACCATGGCGGCTGACGGGCTGATTGCTCTGAACGAGCGGCAATTGACCGTATTGCCTGCCGGACGGTTACTGGTGCGCTCAGTGTGCATGGTGTTCGATGCCTACCTGGAACAGCAAACCCGCCAGCGATATTCGCGGGTGATTTAAGGTCGCGAACACGACCTCTACAGCATGAGATGAATGCACCGGTGTGGTGCGGCTGGCCTAGCCTCCCGCACTGGGGTACCCTTGCATCTTATGTGTGTTTTCCTACAAGGATTTAAGAAATGCCCGAGCCAGTAAAAGTGCGCGCTCATAACCAGGCCCACTGCAAGGACTGCAGCCTGGCACCTCTCTGCCTGCCACTTTCGTTGGACCTGGAAGACATGGACGCGCTGGAAGAAATCGTCAAGCGCGGGCGTCCACTGAAAAAAGGCGAGTTTTTGTTTCGCCAAGGCGACACGTTTGGCTCGGTCTACGCCGTCCGTTCTGGCGCATTGAAAACATTCAGCCTGAGCGACAACGGTGAGGAGCAAATTACCGGCTTCCACCTGCCAAGCGAACTGGTCGGCCTTTCCGGGATGGACACGGAAACCTACCCTGTATCGGCTCAAGCGCTGGAAACCACTCCCGTGTGCGAAATCCCGTTCGAGCGCCTGGACGAACTTTCCGTGCAACTGCCCCAGCTTCGCCGCCAGCTGATGCGTGTGATGAGCCGCGAAATTCGCGACGATCAGCAAATGATGCTGTTGCTGTCGAAAAAGACGGCCGACGAACGTATCGCCACCTTTCTGGTCAACCTGTCAGCCCGCTTCCGCGCCCGTGGTTTCTCGGCCAATCAATACCGCCTGAGCATGTCGCGCAACGAAATCGGCAACTACCTGGGCCTGGCTGTAGAGACCGTGTCCCGCGTATTCACACGCCTGCAGGAAAATCAGCTGATCACGGCCGAAGGTAAAGAAGTGCATATCCTTGATCCGATCAAGTTGTGCGCCCTGGCGGGTGGTTCACTGGAAGTCTAAAACGGCTTGAAAGGTTATACTGGCGCGCTTAACGCACGCCAGGACACCTGATATGGTCTTCGACGACTTTTGCCTCAAATCCCTGATCCGCCCGGTAATTGATTTCCCCAAACCGGGCGTCATCTTTCGTGACATCACCCCGCTCTACCAATCGCCCCGCGCCATGCGCGAAATCGCCGACCGCTTTATCGAGCGCTACGTCGAGGCTGACTTCAGCCACATCGGCGCCATGGATGCCCGCGGCTTTCTGATTGGCTCGGTACTGGCTCACCAGCTCAACAAACCGCTGATCCTGTTTCGCAAACAAGGCAAATTGCCCGCTGACGTATTGGCCGAAGGCTATCAGACGGAATATGGCGAAGCGTTTCTGGAGGTTCACGCCGACAGCTTGTGCGAAGGCGACTCGTTGCTGATCGTCGATGACTTGATCGCCACTGGCGGCACCCTGATCGCCGCGGCCAACCTGGTTCGCCGCATGGGCGCCCAGGTATTCGAAGCGGCAGCGATCATTGACCTGCCTGAGCTGGGTGGCTCGCAGCGCCTGCAGGATCTGGGTATACCGACATTCTGCCTGACCGAATTTTCGTTGACCGAGTAATACCGACACTTCACCCGCGGGAGCAGGCTGGCTCCCACGGGCGTCACCCCCCGGCAATCCCAGTCAGAGCGTAATCGGTCGACGCCCCGAGAACGAATGAGCCAGGGTGCCGCCATCGACCAGCTCAAGCTCGCCTCCCAACGGCACACCATGAGCGATACGCGAAGCGATCAGGCCTTTATTGCTGAGCAGTTGAGCAATGTAATGTGCAGTAGCTTCGCCTTCGACCGTGGGATTGGTCGCCAGGATCACTTCTGCAAAGGTGCCCTGCTCAGCAATGCGGGTCATTAATTGCGGAATGCCAATGGCCTCTGGCCCCAGGCCATCCAGCGGTGACAAGTGGCCCTTGAGCACGAAGTAACGTCCGCGATAGCCGGTCTGCTCCACGGCATACACGTCCATCGGGCCCTCGACCACACACAGCAAGGTGTCATCACGGCGCACGTCGGCACACTGGGGGCACAGATCGTCTTCGGTGAGGGTTCTGCACAGACGGCAATGCCCCACGCCTTCCATCGCCTGGGTCAAGGCCAGCGCCAGACGCGAGCCGCCGCTGCGATCACGCTCAAGCAATTGCAGAGCCATGCGCTGCGCGGTCTTTTGACCTACACCCGGCAAGGTACGCAAGGCATCGATCAGTTGGCGAATCAGGGGGCTGAAGCTCATAGGGAAAGGTCCGACAAAACAACGAGACGCGGTTTATACCCGCGGTGCGGGATGACGTCAAATGCCCGTAAAAAAGGCAAAAAAATGCCAGGCTCAGGGCCTGGCATTCAGGAGCGCTTTAGAACGGCAGCTTCATGCCCGGCGGCAGTTGCATGCCAGCGGTCACGCCAGACATTTTGTCCTGGCTGTTGGCTTCGATCTTGCGCACGGCGTCGTTGACCGCAGCGGCGAACAGATCCTCCAGCACTTCACGGTCGTCTTCGCTGACGCCTTCAAGCAGGGCCGGATCAATGCTGACACGCTTGATGTCGTGACGACCGGTCATGACCACAGTCACCATATCGCCGCCGGCCTTGCCGGTGACTTCTGCATTGGCCAGTTCTTCCTGCATCTTGGCCATTTTTTCCTGCATCTGCTGCGCCTGCTTCATCAGGCCGGCCATGCCACCTTTCATCATGGGAATCACCTCAAACGTTATTTGGACAATGCTCCCGCAATCAAAACGACTGCGGGCTGTGAGTTTTTACCCTGGCGTTACTAAGCCTGGGCCTGCGCAACATCGACAGGTTGAATCGTATCTTCCCTCACTGCCGCACCGAACTGTTCGATCATTTGCTGGATCAGCGGATCCGCATAGATCGACTCCTCTGCCAGTCGCTGACGCTCTGCACGAAAACGCGAAGCAGCCTGGGCCGGGGTTTCCTGTTCCGGCTTGACCAGTTCGATAGTCACTTTGAGCGTGCGTTGAGTGTACTGGTTCAACGCCTCGTTGAGTCGGCGCTGCTGGGTCAAGTTAAACAGCGCACTGTGAGCCGGATCCAGATGCAACAACCAGTCATCCCCGTCAACGGCGATCAAGGTGCAATTGGCGCCAATGCTGGCGGTCATGCCCGATACCGGTAATTTGGGGAACATGTTCAGCCATTCAAGGGCCAGCCCGGTGGCAGGCATGGCCGCAGGTAACGGCTCGGGCTCCGGAGATGGCTCGGCCGCATGCTCGCTGGCCAGTTCGTCAAGGTAGCTGTAGGCCGCCGAATCCATGTCCGGCTCGATATAGTCTTCGTCCAGCGGCGGCTCATCGTCGCGATCCATACCCGACAGTGCCGCATCAACCTGTTCCGGAGTCGGCTCGGGGATGGACTCCTCGCTCCACTGCGGCGCATCCGGCACAACGCTGCCTGGCGTAGGCAGGGGCATCGGCGGCAACTCGGGCGGCTCACCGACGGTGTCCAGCACCGACTCAGGCGCAGCCTCGACCTCGATCACCGGTACTGACGGCTCGTTCCAGGGCAAGTCCTTTTCTGGCACGGCAGGCGCCTTGGGAGGCTCCACAGCCGCAGGAGAGATCACGGGCTCTGCAACCTCGACAACCGGCGTGGGCGCAACAGCAGGCGCAATGACTACTGGCGCAACAGGTGTTGCAGCCGCCAGGGTTTGGGCGGAATCAACTGTGGCCTGGCTGATCCCCACTGGCTTTAGCGGCTGACTCGGCGCATTGCCGGTATCTGCCGGGCGGAAGGCCAGCATTCGCAGCATGACCATTTCAAAGCCACCACGCGGGTCTGGCGCCAGCGGCAAATCACGCCGGCCAATCAGGCCCATCTGGTAATAAAACTGGACGTCTTCGGCCGGCAGCGCCTTGGCCAGGGCCAGCACGCGATCGCGGTCGCCGTGACCATTGTCGACGCCATCGGGTAACGCCTGGGCAATGGCAACCCGGTGAAATACGTTAAGAATTTCGGACAGCACGCCACTCCAGTCCGGACCCTGCTCGGCCAGATGACGCACAGCCTCAAGCAGCGCCCGGGCATCGCCTTCGATCAAGGCGTGCAGCAAGTCAAATACCTGACCGTGGTCGAGGGTACCGAGCATGGCGCGCACATCGCCAGCCAGGACCTTGCCTTCGCCAAATGCAATGGCCTGATCGGTCAGGCTCATGGCATCGCGCATCGAACCATCGGCTGCACGACCCAACAGCCACAGCGCGTCGTCTTCAAATGGCACGTTTTCAGCACTGAGCACGTGGGTCAAATGCTCAACCACACGCTCGGGCGTCATGTTTTTCAGGGAAAACTGCAGGCAGCGCGACAGGATCGTGGCCGGCAATTTTTGCGGATCAGTGGTCGCCAGAATGAATTTTACGTAGGGCGGCGGTTCTTCAAGGGTCTTGAGCAGCGCATTGAACGAATGGCTGGAAAGCATGTGCACTTCGTCGATCAGGTAGACCTTGAAGCGCCCACGGCTTGGTGCGTACTGCACGTTGTCGAGCAGTTCACGGGTGTCCTCCACCTTGGTACGGCTGGCGGCGTCGATTTCGATCAGGTCGACAAAACGCCCTTCATCGATTTCGCGACACACCGAGCACTCGCCGCAGGGAGTCGACGTAATACCTGTTTCACAGTTCAGGCATTTGGCGATGATCCGCGCGATGGTGGTCTTGCCGACGCCACGGGTACCGGTAAACAGGTAGGCATGGTGCAGGCGCTGACTGTCCAGGGCATTGATCAGAGCCTTGAGCACATGGGTCTGGCCGACCATTTCGCGGAACGAGCGCGGACGCCATTTACGTGCAAGAACCTGATAACTCATTGATAACCGTCGCGTCTGAAAAGCGGAAGGGGCTAATGCTAGCGGAGCAAGGGCAAAATTGCATCCGATGAGCACTTTTAACTGCTCGCAGTCTCTGCGCAACAGGTTTTACCCACACACGGCAACGCGCCGACAATTCAGCAGAAGGCCTGAAGACAGGATCACACGATTGGGATTTTGACTAAAACCCTGCAGAACTGAGGATTTTTAAAATGGAGGCAACCCCACCAGCCACACCCCGGCACACAATGTTCCCGCTGTGGCTGCTCTTATGGCAACTGCTCAGAGGGCATGAAGACACGTTAGGGTGATCGTTGTAGCCCTTGATTTACGGGGGATTCAGGCTTTTGAGGTTGCTTCCAATCACCCGTACCAACACGTCACACGGGCAGTCAAACATCCGGGGTGCAGTCAGCATTGTTCCACTCGACTGTTCCACTTTGGTGTTCCACTTATGGCCTACATCGTCCGCCGCAACTCCGTTTACTACATGAATCTTCGGCTGCCCAAGCATCTATTCCCTAATCGCCACACCCTACGCTTCAGCCTCAACCTGCGTGAGCGTCAGTCCGCGTTATTCACTGCAAGCCACATTGCTCAAAAGGTGCACGAGCATTTGCTGGAACATCCCCTAGCAGACCTTCAGACGCTCCGTACACTGTGTACTGGGTGGCTAGTGTCTCGAGCGGTTAGTTCATTAGCTTATTCTTCATCACACTCAGCTTTGCCATATGTACCGAGCTGATGATGGCCGCTGCGGTCTTTGTCCACTTGAACGGCTTGGCTGAATGCTCGTTATGAGCAGTAATGAACTGGCGGATCGCGACTTTCAGATCAGTAACACTGGTGAAGACACCTCGATACAGTGCGCGTCTCTCCAGCTGTGAAAACCAGCCTTCCACCGCGTTTAGCCAGGACGCACTGGTCGGCGTGAAGTGCAGCTTGAAGCGCGGATGTTTTTCCAGCCAGGCCTTGATCGCTGGGGTTTTGTGGGTCGAACTGTTATCCAGGATCACATGGAGATCCAACTCGGCAGGCGTGTTCTTATCAATCTGCCGGAGGAAATCCAGGAACTCCTTGGCCCGGTGCCGCTGGGTAATCCGGCCCATTACTTCACCGGTCATGATGTCGAACGCGGCGTACAAGCTCGCCGTGCCATGGCGCTTGTAATCATGGGTTCGCCGCTCGATCTGCCCAGGCCGAAGTTGCAGCATTGGCTGAGTACGATCCAACGCCTGGATCTGAGTTTTCTCGTCAACCGACAGCACCATGGCGTTGTCCGGAGGGCTCAGGTACAGCCCGACCACATCGATGACCTTCTCAGCGAAGTGCGGATCGTTGCTGATCTTGAATGTCTTCAGTCGGTGCGGCTTGAGATCCGACGCAGCCCATATCTGCCGGACTTGCCAGGTGGTAACGCGAGCGTACTTGGCCATCAACCGGACGCTCCAGTGCGTTGCTTCCTTGGGAACCCGGTGCGTTGTCAGGGTCAGGATTTCTTTGACTTTCTCAGCACCCAGCTTCAAAGGCTGACCGCTACGCGGCAGGTCGTTCAGGCCGTCGATGCCCGACGCCAGATAACGCTTTCGCCACTTGAACACGGTCGGTGTCGTGATCAGTAATTGCCCACAGATGGCAATGGGCGTCACCCCTTCATTGAGCAAAAGCAGTATCCGCGCCCGCTGAGCAAGGCTCTGCTCCAGCGTACTCATGCGCAGCCAACCTTGAAGCGTAAGAACGTCGGCGGGCTGCAGTGCAAAGGGAGCAATTGGACGAGGCATGCCTGGAACCATCTCGGGGCGAGGGGTGCACAGTATATCGTGGTACGTTAGAAAATAAACTAACCGCTCACGACACTAGAGCATTACCAAGCAACTTCACATATGACTTGCTAATGTTAAACATCCACTACTCTTCCATGAAATAAATTCAAATAAACTCTAACGAAATGAGCCCCAATATGAATTTACTATATAGCAACATCTCTAAACAGCGTCAATCCGCATGCGCGCATAAACACCAAATTCGTACCACAGGACACTTATCACTTAGACCAAAACATGCAACTATAGTAGCGCCAACATTTAGCAAGATTCATAACCAAGTAGTCACGTAACTATGAATGAAAGGAAGAAGAAACGGGGTTGGCTGTGGGCGTTCAAAAAAATAAAATCATACAACTTCTCAACCCCAAGGGCATGCTATCTTGCTACTCTATACTCTATAAAGGGTGATACCGGCGTATTCGGACTCAAAAACAGTTATACGCGATTTAGATTGCGACGCTAACACAAAAACCAGATAAATTATAAATGGACCTGCATCATGGATGATAAAAACCCTCCACTGGTAATAGCAATCGCTAGTGGCAAAGGAGGCACAGGAAAAAGCACTTTATCAATAAGTCTAGCTATGGCACTGGCCGACCTAGGAAGAAGAGTTGCAGTACTAGATGCAAACTTTGAACTTCCAAGCATTGCAACACTTTTGAATATTTCTCCGACCTACACCATCACAGACTTAATCGAGGGGCGCCAATCAATTCGAGAAGTGATTTGTAATGGTCCACAAGGGATAAATCTAATTCTCGGCAGCAGCCTACCTAAACCAACGAGAAAATTATCGTCTGCTCATCACTACGGTATAGTTAACGCTTTTGATACCATTTCGAAAGAGTTAGATATCCTTATCGTTGACACCGCGCCAGGAATCAACAGCGCATCTCTCAACTTTATACGAGCATCACAAGAAGTGTTGATAGTCACCACCAGCGAACCGACATCCATCGCTAGTGCAAACACGCTCATAAATATCTTACACAAAAGTTACAACTTGCAAAAATTTAGAATTATTATAAATCGAGTCTTTGACACCTACGAAGGGCCTAAGGCGTTTAAAACCCTCGAAAAATTAAACTTTAACAATATCGAAATATTTTTAAGCTACGCTGGACATATTCACGAGCATAAGTCCGCAAGAATTGCAGCCAGCAAAGGTCAAGCCATATATAAAATGTTTCCTAAGGAAACTCTGAAAAAGACTTCCATCTCTGGTGAAATACACGCCTCACACGAACTGAACGGCTGAGCCCCGATGAAACAGATGTCCTTCGCCGATGCCGAGTACGCCGGCAAACGTAAGCAGACCCGCCGCGAGCGTTTCCTGATCGAGATGGATCAGGTCGTGCCCTGGAAGGGTTTGATTGCCTTGATCGAGCCGCATTATCCGAAGGGCGACGGTGGTCGTCCGGCGTATCCGTTGATGGCCATGCTGCGGGTTCATCTGATGCAGAACTGGTTCGGCTACAGCGATCCGGCGATGGAAGAAGCACTTTACGAGACGACGATTTTGCGCCAGTTTTCGGGGCTGCATCTGGATCGGATTCCTGACGAAACCACGATCCTTAACTTCCGACGTCTGTTGGAAAAACATGAGCTGGCCGGCGGGATTTTGCAGGTCATCAACGGCTATCTGGGCGACCGTGGTTTGATGCTGCGCCAAGGTACGGTGGTCGATGCGACGATCATTCATGCGCCAAGTTCGACCAAGAACAAGGACGGTAAGCGCGATCCCGAAATGCACCAGACGAAGAAAGGAAATCAGTATTTCTTCGGGATGAAAGCGCATATCGGCGTTGATGCCGAATCCGGCTTAGTGCATAGCCTGGTGGGCACGGCGGCCAATGTGGCGGACGTGACGCAGGTCGATCAGTTGCTGCATGGCGAGGAGTCTTACGTGTCTGGCGATGCCGGTTACACCGGCGTGGACAAGCGTCCTGAGCATCAGAATCGCAAGATGATCTGGTCGATTGCGGCGCGGCCCAGCAGCTACAAAAAGCACGGAAAACAGAGTTTGATCGGTAGTCTGCGGCGCAAGATCGAATACGCCAAGGCCCAAGTACGCGCCAAGGTTGAACATCCGTTTCGGGTCATCAAGCGTCAGTTTGGCTATACGAAAGTGCGCTTTCGCGGCCTGATGAAAAACACCGCGCAACAGGCCACGCTATTTGCCCTGTCGAACCTGTGGATGATGCGAAAACGGCTGCTGGCTGCGGGAGAGGTGCGCCTGTAATGCGGGAAAAGCGCCTTGAAAAGGCGTTGTTCAAGGGTGAAACGATGAGTTAAGAACAGGAAAGGTCTGATTTCTGACCAAGCCAGCGTTTTTTGAACCTCAACCAAGGAGGGCATCAAAAATCGCTGACTACTTCAGACCTTCCCTAAGTCAGAATTCTCACACGACATTAAAAAATTGTCTCAAGCTATTGAAACTTGGCCTATCAGAATAAACCCACGCGGACATATTGAGTTCTTTATGGAAGAACTCATTGGGAAAGCATCTAAAATTCCAGCTACGGATGAGAAGCCCACACTTAATGGGCCCATCACTTGACTCACTTACAGATTATTCTATCATCTTAAATCATGTAAAATTTTCATGGTGAAACGAAATGACATGGACATTTACAGACCGCTACAACCCAACCAGAAAAATCACTATAGATGCCGAATTCCCCGCACTCCTACAAATGCTAGAAGCAACTTTTTTCGATTTTAGATACCATAACAGTCTAAGCACATCAGCACAAAAAGAATTCATATCAAAAAAAGGTGTTACATTCGCAAAGATTATTTACATCCACACTCAAATCAGCTATTGCTTAGGAACCCATAGTTGCCAAGAAGACTTCTTCTACAATTACTATTGCAAAACAGTGAAAAAGCTATTTGTTGATGTTCACCCTATGTTTGCAATGAAAAAATACGCTGAATATATTTCATTAATTAGAAACGACAATGAAATAATCATGAGAAGACTTAGCGATCATACTGAAGACAATCTCAGTGATGATAAATAAGTATATGAGACATTCACCATAGAACCTCGACAGATATCAAAAGACGTTTAATCCAATAAACATACCAACGAGATAGTCCTTTTCGCTGCGACTCCATTTGGGCTCCTACTCTTAAGTCTAGATTTGGGGGTTTCCTGATTTTCACCTCGCCCTGGTATCACCTCATTACACGTAGGCTTCATGTCTAATCCGTGTCACGGGCAGCTGTCACCGGTAGAGCTTGAAAGGCGCTACACAGCGATCTTGGAGAATACTTAGAAAACCCGGGGCGATTCAAACATATCCAAATCTGGATCACCCAATCTCATAAACCTCAAAACCATAGAATCCAGCGATAACGGTTGCGTGCAAGGTAAGCGCTCCATGAACCCCACATTCAAAGTCACCACCTGTCCCAGGCGCGGCGCCTCATATTTCTCTACCTGTGGCACATAAATAGCTCGCTTACCATTTTGCTGGCATAAGAATGCCAATGTTTGGCTATTTTAGTGGCACGAAAATGTCAAAGTTTGGTTATTTCAGTGGCACAAAAATGCCAAGGCCAGGTATTTCAGCTGGTACAAAAGATCGGCCCCATTTCTGTGGCATTTAAATGCCATTCAAATGCCGCATAAATGCCACGAAAATCCAGAAGTACGCCCTATCTGTGCTCATGTGAGCCATTTTTGACCTGTACCGGGGGTAGGACTATTTTTGTACCGGGGGTAGGATTTTCTGTTTTTACAGGGCTTTGGAGGCCCAAAAAACGTCCCGAATCTATTACGTGCATGGTGGATTTGGCGGTACAGCAAAGGATATCGAAAGGTCTTGATAGCATACGATCCAACCACCCACGATAGGGTCAGGCTTAACGTCGTATCTCTGGCGAACAGTTCCACGGCAGCAGTGCTTCATAGTCCGCCACCGACTGCGCATGTGGTAACTGCTCCAGTACGTGGCGTAGCCACGTATAGGGCTCCTGGCCGTTGACCTTGGCGGTCTCCACCAGACTGTATATCTGAGCACTGGCGGTAGCGCCTTTGGGCGTGTCGCTGAACAGCCACGCCTTACGACCGATAACGAACGGTTTTATCGCCCTTTCGGCCGCATTGTTGTCGATAGGTAAAAAACCGGTTTCCACGTAGCGCTCCAGCCGGCTCCAGTTGCTGGCCAGGTAGTTCACTGCCTTGCCCAGAACACTTTGAGGGGTGACCTGAGGCTGCGTTTTTTCCAGCCAGCCTTTCAACTGGGCCAGGATCGGCAGGCTCTTTTTCTGACGGACAATAAAACGCTGCTCATCACTGGCGTCCTTGAGTTCACGCTCGATGCCGTACAACTTGTTAATCATCGTCAGTGCAATATCGGCGCGACCTGTCTTGCCTTTGGGCTGCACTTTTTGCGCGTCGACGAACTTGCGCCGCGCATGGGCCATGCACGCCAGCCGCTCCACACCCGGCTGCAACGCCAACGCGTTATATCCCGCGTAATCGTCGGTCATCACGTAACCACGATAACTTTCCAGCAGACGCAACGGCACGTCCTGCGCACGGCTGGAGGTGTAGTCGAACAGCACGACTTTTCGGTCTGGCGGCCCGCTGGCCTGCACCCACATCCAGGATTGGCTGGTAGGGTCTCGATCCGGTTCTTTCAGTACCTGAACACGGGTTTCATCGCAGTGGATGACCGGGCTTTCCAGCAACCGGTCGCGCATCAAATTCAGCAACGGTTGTAAGTGCTCGCTGCACTGGATAACCCAGCGAGCGAGAGTCTGACGCGGGATATCGATACCATGCCGGCTCAGAACCGTTTCGAAACGATGCAGGGGTAAGCCATCGACGTACTTCGTGGTCAGCAGCATGGCCAGAACGCTTGGACTGGCCATGCTCTTTTCGATCAGTTGAGCCGGCTTGTCGGCGGTGACCGGTGACGTTTCGCAGCCACGGCAACCGTAAACCTTGCGGATATGTTTGATGACCCGGATCTGCATCGGCACGATATCCAGCTGTTCGCTGATTTCTTCGCTGATCACGTGCTTGCGGCAACCGCAGGCACAGGTCAGTTCGTGCTCGGGCAGTTCGTGGATGACTTCGATGCGCGGTAGATCAGCTGACAGTGGCTTGCGTTTGCCACGACGTGGGGTCGGAGCAACCACTTCTTCGTCAGCGTCGCCGATTGAAGGCATCGGCTCGCTTTCGGGCTCGTTGAATAACGCGAGTTGTGGGGTGTTGGGTTCAACGGTCTGCTCGGATTTACGCCCGAATAAACGGTCGCGCAGCAACTTGATCTGTTCTTTTAGATCGACGATATGAGTCTGGTATGCCTCAGCCGTTACCTGCTGACGGCTGAGTGCCTCAAGCAACATTTGCTTGAGCAGAATAGGGTCATCAGGGAGGTCTTCGGGCATCAAATTCATGCCCGGATTATACCTGTTAAGCGACGAATCTTGGCGTTAAAACCTTGTGAGGACGGTTGCGCCAGAGATCAAATCCATCCAATAGCCAGTTCAGTTCCTGAACGGTCAGCACGATAGCCTCGTCCACCTCATCAGGTGAGATTTTAAAACGCTCGGACTCCAGACGCTTGAGCCAAAGGCAGAAGCCGTTGCGCTCCCAGTACAACACTTTGACGCGGTTACGGTGGCGATTCAGGAAAACAAAGAGCACGGGGTCAAACACCGCGACCTTGATATCCAGTTCGACCAGCGCAGCCAGGCCATCGATGGACTTTCTAAAGTCTACCGGCTTTGGATAGAGGTACACTTTTTCAACGCTGGCATTGGGACGCATCATGGTGATTGGCTCCTGTTGGAAATAGGGAGCACAGCATCGGCCGTCAGCTATCCGCTTGGAATGTGGGGTTCATGGAGCGGATACGAAGCATCACGTTGATGATGCAAGAAGAAGGTGAGCAAATTGGACGGTTTAAGGTACGCAGGCTGATGCGTGAGCTGGAGTTGGTCAGCAAGCAGCCAGGATCACACGCCTATAAAAAGGCGACAGTCGAGCGGCCGGATATCCCAAATATATTGAACCGAGAATTTGATGTCGAAGCGCCCAACCAGGTCTGGTGCGGCGACATCACCTACATCTGGGCACAGGGGAAATGGCACTACCTTGCGGTTGTCATGGATCTTTACGCTCGCCGAGTGGTGGGCTGGGCGTTATCAGAAAAGCCGGATGCAGACTTGGTGATCAAGGCGTTGGATGTGGCTTACGAGCAGCGTGGCAAGCCGCAAGGCCTGCTATTTCACTCAGACCAGGGATCCCAATATGGCAGCCGCAACTTTCGCCAGCGGCTGTGGCGTTATCGCATGCGTCAGAGTATGAGCCGCCGAGGAAACTGCTGGGATAATGCGCCGATGGAGCGGGTTTTTCGCAGCTTGAAAACAGAGTGGATACCAACCACTGGCTACATGACCGGCCACCAAGCTCAGAGAGATATTAGCCAGTACCTGATGCATCACTACAACTGGATCCGACCTCATCAATTTAACGATGGATTGGCCCCAGCGAAAACGGAAGAAAAACTCAAAACCGTGTCCGGGATGAGTTGACCACTACACACGCTGGCGCAATGAGGCTAAAAAATTGAGGGGACTCACTCTTCTACCCCCAGAATCAGGTATTGATCAGATGATCTAAGGTAAGCGTCCGAACTACACCGCCTTGCAACTCAAACCTTAATCCGTTTAAGCCACTGATTCACGCGCTCGCACTCAAATGCCGCCGGATCAAAAACATCGCCATGCCATTCAACCATGTCGTCATGCTCTGGATGATTGGGGTTGCCCATGGCCTCCAGAAAGTCCTCATAACCAGGCCCGCCACCCACGTCTTCCGGTGGGCAAGCATTGGCGCCATCGATGCAGTACGGCACCTGAGGACACGCAACCGCCGGTAACGTCTTTTCGACCTTGATACTGTGATGCCAACTGTCACCAAAGTCGTAGAGATAATTAAATGTCCGCTTTCCGCTCAGCGCCTTGATCAGCGTTTTACGGGCTTCAGGGTTTACCGTCGGCCCCCAACCATCAGGGTCGGGCATGCCGTAATTCTCACCGGCAATTTCAAACTCATGCAGATGGCTATCACTCCAGCCCATCACGACCTGGATGACATGGTGCAGTTTGCCCAAGGTGATGTTTTCAGGCACCGCGAACCGACGCCAGATCGTCGGAGTGATCCACTTCAGCTCAATGTGCAGCAGCAACAGGTCGGGGGCGGGTTTGGGTAAACGGACAGTTTTAACCATGGATCAGGCAGCCTCGCAGAATTCAGTCAGTGTGAGAGAAACGTTCCAGGGCAGCAGTTCGTCGACCCGATTGATTGGGTAGTCGGCGATGCGCTCCAGCACGTGTGTCAAATAGGCTTGCGGGTTCAGGTCGTTGAGCTTGGCCGAACCCACCAGGCTGTAAATCGCAGCCGCTCGTTCTCCGCCGGCATCGGAACCGGCAAACAGGTAGTTTTTGCGGCCCAGCGCGACGGCGCGCAGCGCCCGTTCGGCGGCGTTGTTGTCGATTTCGATTCGGCCGTCATCGCAGTAGCGCGTTAAAGCCTGCCACCGGTTGAGGGCATAGAGGATTGCACCGCCCAATGTCGATTTTTTCGACAGTTGAGCCAGCGTCTGGTTAAGCCACGCGTGCAGGTGCTCCAGCAGTGGACTCGCCCGACTTTGCCGAACCGTTTTTCTATGATCTGGCGGTTGTCCGCGGATCTCGCTTTCGATGGCATACAGGGCCGCAATCCGTTGCAGCGCCTCACTGGCAAGTGGTGAAGCCTGGTCTTTGTAGACATCGTAAAACTTGCGGCGGGCGTGAGCCCAGCAGGCGGCTTCCTGAATGCTGCCTGCAGCATACAGCTGAGCGAAACCGGCGTAGCCGTCAGCCTGCAAGATCCCGCTGAAGCTCTTGAGATGAGCACGGGGATGTTGCCCCTTGCGATCCGGCGAGTAGGCAAACCAGACCGCCGCCGGTGTCGTGTAACCGGCAGGTCGGTCGTCCCGCACGTATGTCCATAGGCGAGCCGTTTTGGTTTTGCCGTTGCCCGGCGCAAGTACACCAATCGGCGTGTCGTCGGCATGAACTTTATGGCCGCTCATGACATGACGCTCAAGGGTGTTGATCAGCGGCCTGAGCAATTGACTGCTCTGGCCGACCCAGTCGGCCAGAGTTGAGCGCTCCAGATCCACGCCCTCACGGGCGTAGATCTCGGATTGCCGATACAGCGGCAAATGGTCAACAAACTTGGAGACCAGCACGTGGGCCAGTAGCCCAGGGCCTGCAAGGCCTCGGGCTATCGGGCGACTCGGTGCCGGCACCTGAGCGATGTGCTCGCAGCAGCGGCAAACCCACTTGGGGCGAACATGGCGGATCACTTTGAAACGCGCTGGGACGTACTCCAGCACCTCAGACACATCCTCCCCCAAATGGCGAAGTTTCCCACCGCAACCGGAGCATTGCGATTCGGGCTGATGGACGTGAATTTCGCGAGGCAGGTGTTCAGGCAACGGCTTGCGCCGAGAGACGACGCGAGGGGGCGGTTCGATTGGTGGTGTCAGTTCAGTCTGGCTGACTTGCAACTCTTCAAGGCTCAACTGGAGTTGGTCGATCATGGCGTCCAGTTGCTCGGAACTGCGACCGAACTGCATACGACGCAGCTTGGCGATCATCATTTTCAAGCGCTCAATCTCTGCCCGCTGGGCAGAGACCAGAGCCTTCAAGGCTTGAAGATCGTTAGGCAAAGAGTCGGTCGCGAGCGTCATGACCGAATGTTACTTGGGATTTTTTCAGCGTGGCAAGTCAGACCGCGAGGATGGGTGCTGTACGAATTGGCCTGCGCCAATCAATGCCTTCCAACAGCATCGACAACTGCGCAGCCGTCAGCGACACGCTGCCGCTGGTTGCTTGCGGCCAGACAAAGCGTCCTTGTTCCAACCGTTTGCAAAACAGACACAACCCGTCGCCGTCCCACCATAGCAATTTGATCCGGTCACCGCGCCGTCCGCGAAAAGCAAAGATCTGACCGGAGAACGGATCGGCTTCAAGCTGAGTCTGCACCAGTGCGGCTAAACCGTCGAAGCCACGGCGCATGTCCGTGACGCCGGCAGCGATCCAGATGCGGGTTCCAGCGGGCGGAGCAATCATCGCAGTAACTGCTGCAAGATGAGTTGCAGGGTCTGCGGGTCAGGCGTGCCAGTGATGCGCAGCTTGGCTTTTCCCGCCTCAACAACGATCACGGAATGACACTCAGGCGGTGACTGAATGACTTGCGGTAAATCTATTGGCGCCTCGATCACCTGGACAGGCAAAAGCGTTGCACTCTGGCTGGCCGGGCCGAACAAGCCCTCTTGATATTGCTGCCGCCAGCGAAAGACCAGGTTGGCATTGACGTCATGCTCACGAGCGATCAACGACACGGAGGCGCCAGGCTGGAACGTGGCTTCGACAACTTTGCGTTTGAACTCTGGCGGGAAGTTGGGGCGACGACCGGGTCGACGGGCTGGGGCAATGATATCCAAGATAGTGTCCACTAAAAAATGGTGTCCACTATCTTGGCCAATTCGGAGGGCTGTCAGCAGAGGGTGCTGGCCGGACGGTTACGATCTAAGATCATTGGACGAAAATTATCCTCTCCAGCAGGAGGCATTTCGAGAACATTAAAATGTATAGATACGTATCCAATTAAGAACCTCCTTGAAGTACGTTCCAAGCGCGGCCCCAAGAACTAGAGTAACCACCCAAAGCAAAGCTGAAACTATCTTTCGAGCCGTTTTACCCTTCTCAGATTGCGTCTCTAATTCTCGTCGCAGGACGGCTTCCATTTCAGATCTGAACGCGGAAAACTGTTCTTTTCCCGTCTTGGCAAGCTCTTCATACTTAGTTGCCAGTTGCTTCTTCTGTTCGATCTCACGCAATACAGCATCTAGGTGTTGCGTTTGGGTTCCAAGCTCAATTTGAAGCTGTGTTATAATATTGCTGGCATGTGAAATATGATCTAACGCCTCCTCCACGCGCTCCCGCGCCACGCGTTCATCGTTTGGTTCCGGGAGAAAATCAGTGAAGTACCTTCCTACTGCATGCTTTGATACCAGACGGATTTGTTCTTGAGTGAATAGTCGCCCAGTTAATATTCGGATTATTTCCGTAGTAATTAATTGTATTATATCTAGAAACATGCTTATCACCTCTTCAAATGAAAATAATGACAGCCCAACAACCATCCAAGTCGACTAAGCAATACTGCACGCAATCTCTCCATCCGGCCATGAACGGTCAGTCGAGACCCATCTAAAGCGGATAAAAATACTCCTAACTAATTATTTTGGGGCGTAAATTACCCTGAGCCAAAGCGCAGCATTAGGATTATCAGGAAATCTCCCTTCACTCAAATCCCGCACTACGAGCTTCGTACCAACAGGGAGGGTAACTTTCGTATCGTCGAATTCGTCAACAACTCTTTTCATGATGGGAGAAATGAGCTTTAGAGAGGTTCCCTTCTTTTTGAAATCGACAATATAAACCTTGCGAGAAACTTTAAGACTTATGGAGTCTCCTATTTCGACAAAGCTTCTCACCCCTCTTTGACCTGTATTTTCAATCAATACATAGGGCCCTTCAATGAAAGTGCCTTTTGCTATATTAAAGTAGCCCGCAAAAATCCAGCCTGTATCTCCTGGTAACGGCGGTGGTGTTTTTTCAAGCAAAGCAGTCTCGTTTGTATGAGGCGTATGCGTGGTGACATAGGTCCAGGACGCAATCCCAGCTAAAGTGATGGTCCCACCCATGACTATAAGAGCAACAATAACTTGATAGGCGTGCTTTTTCGTTAGGATAGGGAAAAGATTTTTTGCAAGGATATCTCTGCCAAGATAAAAAAAAGCACTAATCGCAAGCCCTGCCGGCGCTGCAATTTGTCCAAACGTCTTGAGTGATTCAAAGTCTACCGTTGCGGACATGACATGGTTCCCTCCTCTTAACCCAGCCATAACAGGGTAACTAGACCGTGGGCCAACCGAGATTGAGAATAGTCCAGGCATACCCGAAATCTAGGCAAAAAAAAAACAAACCTCTGGGGAAGGGGGCGAATCGGACTTTAATCAAAATGTGACTAAAGCGATGTGATTTGAAAAAATCGAGTGTGCCTGCCTCCGAGCAGCGCCTTTCCACCGACCCCTATGGGTCGAATGTAGCCCTCATCGAAGGGCCGCTTCTGGCCGATAGCTACATTTTTCGCGAAGGGCAGCAATCGACTCCAAAAGCGGATAGCTGAATATCTGGACGCTCACGCAAGGGATAAGGCCGTAAGATGTGTGCTTCATTTGCCGATAAGGAAATCGCCATGGCACCGAATGCCCTAAGCATTGCCGAGAAGCAGGACACGGCGAAGTCTCGAGAGTCGATTGCAGCTCGTCATTTTCGCGAACCCGAACGCCTTACAAGACCTTTTGCCAGAACATTGCCGCCCCCATCTGCGGATCAAGCTCATATCCCGCAAAATCCATTTTGCGATATGCTGCCTGGGCCGCGACGTTGCCTTCTAGTACTTCAAGGGTCAGTTTGCAGCAGCCTCGCTGACGGGCAATTTTTTCTACCTCGGCCAGCATCTTCTGTGAGATGCCCTTACCGCGAAAAACTTCTAGTACCACCACGTCGTGTATGTTCACCAGAGGCCGGCAGGCAAACGTAGAAAACCCTTCAAAGCAGTTGACCAAACCAACCGGCTCGCCTGCGACAAAGGCCAGTACGCTGAACGCGTGAGGACGCTTACTCATTTCCACTGCTAGGTTTTCGCGCACTTCAGCCGCCAAGCCCTGGCCGCCGCCCATGACATCACGAGCGTATTGATCCAGTAGAAAAGCCAGGGAATTGGCGTGTAAAGGGTTGCTGTAGCTTGCTTGCAGAACCAGTACTTCGGGTGCATACCTATCCATGACCTCGACCATCCCTTCCAAAAAACGGCCTAATGCTTAGCCGAAAAGCTCATGACTTTAAGCGATGTGGTGACTTTCAGAAAGCAGTGGTTGCTCGGTTAAGAAACCTGCAAGCAAATTTCCTAGCGAACGGCTCAAGCCCTTAAAGAGGGCTCATCTATGGACAAAAAAGAACGCCGTCCTGGAACCACTGGATATTCCCGTCAGCGCAGTGGCGGCGATCCGCGCGGTCATCCTTCCCGCAGTCGTAGCGAAGGGTCATCGGATCCACCCGGCGCGCGAAGTGCCCTGGCATGTGGTGATCTTCTCGCTCGGCATGTAGTTCCCGAAGGGCAGCTTAGGGTCGGCAACGGCCCGTCGTTACCTCCCGGACCTGACTTCCTCTACTCTATTTCTGCCTACTGTAGAGTCTCTTCTGAACTGCAGGCGACTCCTGATAAATGGTGCAGTCGTCTTCTGAAAATGACATCAGGGGCGATCCAACCCGTTATTTCGCAGCCAAGAAGCAAATAAAGGACATGGTCAGAGCACTGAACAGCACTATCCCGAGTACCGTATAAGGGGGAAGGGCTAGCAATGAACCTAAGGTGATTGCCAGCGCAGCGCATCCCATCTGCATGAAGCCCAGCAGTGCTGAGGCGACCCCTGCTTGTTTACTGAACGGGTGCAGCGCTATCGCAGTGCCGAGAGGATTAAATAAGCCCATCCCGAACAGGAAAATGCTCAGCCCGAAGCAGAAAAACTTGAAGTCCGATGGCCCCAATAGCAGGGTCACGCTTCCAATCAGTGCTACCAATAGGCCCATGCGGGCAGCGGTCGTCTGACTCCAGCGTTTAGCCAAGCGCGGAGCCAGTATGCCTGATGCAAAAACGATAACTACAGTGGACGCAAAAAACAGTCCGAACTCCATGGTGGTCAATTTAAACCCGGTAAGTAGAATTGCCGGAGCCATTGAGAAAAATGCGTAGAGTGAGCCAATCACCAGGCTCACAGCAATCGCTGGTGCCATCAGTCTTCGGTCACCCAGCAATGCAGCATAGTTACGGGCGACAGCCGACATAGATAGAGGTGAGCGCCTGTCCGGTAAATGAGTCTCCCCCAAGCGCAGGCTGTAATACACAGCCAACACCAAGGCGACCATCGCAATGACAACGAACGTAGCTCGCCACCCTAGGGCTCCATTTAGTGCGCCTCCGAGCAGCGGAGAGAAACCTGGCGCTGCAGCCATTGCCACCATTGTCAACGATAGCGCCCGAGCCAGCTCTTGCCCGTCGAAGAGGTCACGTGCGATGGCACGTGAGAGCACTGCGGTCGCGCACACCCCTAGTGCCTGGATCACTCGGCCGACGATGAGATAGGGCAGAGAGTTGGCCATGGCGCATACCAAGCTGCCGACCATAAATATGACCAATCCAGACAGAATCAATCGCTGCCGTCCGAAGCGATCTGACAGCGGGCCAACGACTAGCTGTCCAATCCCGAAAACCATGAAAAAACTGCTCAACGTTCCACTCAGCTTGTCAATCGACGTACCAAGGTCTTTGGCCATGTCGGGGAAGGTCGGCAATATGATGTTGGTTGCCAGGGCGCCCATCGCAGCAAGTGCAGCCAGCAGGAACACCACGCTCGTCTGGAACGTCGTGGAATTCGATACAGGGCTCGAGGCAGAGGATGGTATAGGGGATGCCTGTGGCATTTGCTCGCCGCTCATGAGCTCAAGGACTCAAGCGACGGATAGTCGGTGTAGCCTTCAGCGCCGCCGCCATAGAAGGTTGCACGGTTGTAAGTGTTCAAAGGCGCTCCGCGACGAACTCGTTCGGGCAAGTCAGGATTGGCGATAAACATACGCCCAAAGGCAACTGCATCGGCTCGACCTGAGGTGATCGCACTATTTGCTGTCTCTGGCGTGTAGTTTCCCGCCGCGATTGGCCCAGCGCCCGAAGGCCAGGAAGAAACTGGTCAGCGTCGCGCTCAGCTCCAGGACCGAGACGCGAAGGTACTCGCCCATCGCGGGAAACGCGGGAAACGCGGGAAGGACGATATTGGTGGCCAATGCCCCCAGGGCTGCCAGCAAGAACAGCACGCCCGCCGTGAGGCGAACGGCGTGCTTGTGATGATGCGCGTGTTACGTTGGTCCTGCTCATCTGCTCATCTGCTCGACGCTTCGAGCGCTGGATAGTCCACATAGCCTTCGGCCCCGCCGCCGTAGAAGGTGGCTCGGGCGTAGGCGTTGAGGTCGGCGCCCTGGCGCGCTCGCTCGGGGAGGTCCGGGTTGGCGATGAACAGCCGCCCGAATGCAATAGCGTCCGCCCGGCCCGCTTCGATTGCTGCAGCCGCAGTGTCGGGGCTGTAGTTCCCCGCCGCGATCAGGACATTCGGCCAATGCGGGCGGAATAGCTCCGATGCGAAGGGCACATTCTGATGATCGACTTCGGCCTGGCCCGCACCGCTGGCGCGTGGCTCGATCAGGTGCAGGTAGGCGAGGTCCAGGCGGGCGAGGCTTTCGATTAGGTAGGTGTACAGTGGCAACGGGGCATCCTCACCGCTGGTATTGGCCACGCCGAACGGCGACAGCCGGATGCCGACACGGTCGGCGCCGAAGACCGCGGAGACCGCAGCGGCAACCTCCAGTACGATGCGGCAGCGATTTTCAATCGACCCGCCATAGGCATCAGTTCGCTGATTGCTCCGGCTCTGTAGGAACTGCTCCAGTAGGTAGCCGTTGGCCGCGTGGATCTCCACGCCGTCGAAGCCGGCCTGCCGCGCGTTACGCGCCGCCTGGGCGTAGTCCTCGACCACCGAGGCGATCTCCGCCGTTTCCAATGCTCTGGGCATCTCAAACGGCGCCCGGTCGAATGTGGCGGTGAACGCATTGCCGGAGGCGACGATGTCGGACGGGGCCACCGGCAATTGGCCGCCCAGGAGTGACGAGTGGGAGATGCGGCCGACATGCCAGAGTTGCAGAAAAATCAAGCCGCCTTGGGAATGAACCGCTTCCGTGACCGCCGTCCACCCTTCGATCTGAGCCTGGCTGTGGATGCCGGGTGTGGCCGGCATCCCCTGGCCGGTGAGCGAGATCTGCGAGCCCTCCGTAATGATCAGCCCACCCCGTGAGGCGCGCTGACGGTAGTACTCCACGTTCAGCGCATGGGGGATATTACCCGGCTGAGCCGCGCGCATGCGGGTCAGTGGTGCCATTACTACGCGATGCTTCAAATCCAGGGATCCGAGGCGCAAAGGAAGAAACAGTTTCTGTGTCATTTAGTAATCCTTGAAAAGTTATGCAGATAGTGATCACTCACCCGATTGCCCGTCAGGATTGCTATCAAGGCATTCGATAAATGTATCGAGTAAATCGTGCAACGCAGCGACACGCTCAACTCCCAACCGTTCGTTGAGTGCCGTTTGTGCCGTTTTCCACGCCCGCTGTCCTTCGGCTTGTTTCGTACGCCCCGCCTCGGTCGCCTCGACCAGGCGGCTCCGAGCATCCTTGCCTGCGCCGATCTCCAACAACCCCTGCGCAGCCAGCGGCTGCAGGTTGCGCGTCAACGTCGAGGCATCCATCTGCATGCGCCTGGCCAGATCCCCTGGCTGGATGGGGCCTATCCTGACCACGTACGACAGCAGTGCGTACTGCGTGTTCTTGAGCCCCGTCTCGGCGACATAGTGATCGTAGTGACGCGTCACCATGCGTGTGAGCTGGCGAAGCTTCAGATTGGTGCAACCCTGTGGCTTTATGATGTTCTTCATGCGCTATATTGTACTTGCAAATATTGCATATACAATTATGTTCGAGGAAGGAGTAGCCGATGGATGTCGATCAGGTTGTGGCGCGTTGGGAGGCGGACGAAGCGCGTGTCCGCACGCGGTTGAGTGCGCCCGGCGCTGAGCCAAAAGCACAGGTCTTTGGTCGCTCGGGCATGGAGATGTTTGAGGCGATCTTCTCCGGTGAGCTGCCAGCAGCGCCAATCGGCGACACGCTCGACTTCGTGCCGATTCACATGGAACCAGGTGCTGCGGTCTTCCAGGGCCGACCGCAGCGCCGGCACTACAACCCACTGGGCACCGTACATGGTGGTTGGTTCGCCACGCTGCTCGACTCCGCTGTCGGCTGTGCGGTGCATTCAACGCTGCCCGCTGGCAAAGGCTTCACCACCTTGGAGCTCAAAGTGAACATGGTTCGCTCCCTGAATGATGGGGTGCCGCTGGTACGCGCCGAAGGCAAGGTGATCCACGCGGGGCGGCAAGTGGCGACGGCCGAGGGCCGCATCGTCGGCCCGGACGGCAAGCTGTATGCGCATGCGACCACGACATGCCTGATCTTCGAGCATTCCGCGGCAGGTTGAGCGGACAAGGCTGATTCGGTTGGGCACTCTTGCATCTCGAGCCCAACCTGACAGGCGAAGCGCTTAGCTATTTCTTCCGTTTTCTCTATCGCCCCCGTATAGGTGTAACGGCTTGCAACGAAAACAGCCGTGCTCGCAATCAGCGCAATTTTCGGCTCAGATTAACTGCAACTGACGGAGCGCCCCGGCTCACATTAGCTGCGAGCGTCTTCTACTGCGTCTGCACACTTAGCTATCTTGCAACGTGCCGTATTAACCACCCGCATCGGAAAATGGACTTACTACCGACGCAACGAGGAGGCGATTGATGATTTTGCGGCTAGGTTGACCATCGAATTGTAATTTATAACCTTTCATTTCGTTATTTCGCGTAATTAGAAAATACAAGGAAACCCCTATGAGCAGCAAAGCAATCTTCGTCCAACCCGGTGGCGGCTATGAAAAGGTTGTCGTTGGCAGCAGCGAAGTCCGAGCCGCAGCGCATGGCGAAATCACCGTGCGCCTTCGCGCCAACTCGCTCAACTACCACGACTTCGCGGTGGTCAGTGGTATGTGGGGCCCTAGCGAAAAACGCATCCCCATGGCCGATGGTGCAGGTGAAGTCATTGCTATCGGCCCAGATGTCACTGAATTCAAGGTGGGTAACTCGGTCGTCAGCACCTTCTTCCCGGAGTGGATCAGCGGTGCACCACTGGTTGAGGGCTTTGTTAGCGTGCCAGGTGATGGCATTGACGGCTACGCTCGTGAGCAAGTGACGGCCAAAGCCACATCGTTCACCCTCGCGCCGACTGGATACAGCCACGCTGAAGCTTCGACGCTTACCACCGCCGGCCTTACTGCATGGCGCGCCCTGATGGCCGATGACTCACTCAAGCCGGGCGACACCGTGCTCGTTCAAGGCACTGGTGGCGTTTCAATTTTTGCCCTGCAGTTCGCTAAAATGGCCGGTGCTACCGTCATCGCTACCTCTTCAAGCGACGAAAAACTTGAACGTCTGAAAGCGCTAGGCGCTGATCATGTGATCAATTACCGCAAAGACCTTAACTGGGGCGAAACTGCACGCGCTCTAACGGGTGGCCGTGGTGTTGACCACATCATCGAAGTCGGCGGCCCTGCGACGCTTGAGCAATCGATGATTGCAATTCGGGTTGCTGGTCACATCTCCGTCATCGGGATATTGAGTGGCGTAAGCGGCGCAATGAATTTTGTACCGGCACTGATCAAGCAAGTGCGTCTGCAGGGTGTGTTGGTGGGTAGCCGCAGCCAGCAGCTAGACATGATTCGAGCCATCAATTCTAATGGCATGCGCCCGATTATTGATCGTCATTTCCCTTTGAGCGAGATTGTCGAAGCGTTCAAGTATCAGGAAACCAACCAGCATTTTGGCAAAATTTGCCTGCATATCTAAGCACGCATGAATGGGCATGATCCGTATGCCTATCTCAAAGATGTGCCGACACTGCTGCCGACGCAGCGGGCGAGTTAGATTGGGCCATTGCTGTCTGTCGCAACCGGCAGCAATTGGCCGATTTCTGCCTATCGCCACCGGCAGTAATGGGCGTTCTCTGTCGGTCATTGCCCCGAGACTTATTGGTCAAATGCAATGCAAATAGCTGGTCAGTCGCAATGCAAAAAGGTGGTTAAGACCATGCAGTTACTCACCGCGAATGTCCAGTTGAGTACACCTCAAGCGGGCGTCAGGTGGTTCACTGGCACCGCGTCAGACTAGGCCGCTTTCTGCATTTTCTGACGCTATGGCGTGCACCTCTACGACCTCAACCTGACAGAAAGAGCGCTTAGCGTACGAAAATTTCCGTTTTCTCTATTCGCCCCATTGAGAATGCGCAGGCCTGGGGGGGGGGGCGGCGGTGAGTGTGGTGATGGTAGTGGCATTGTGGCGTTGTTTGCGAGTGCGGTAGTTCCAAACCCCACAAAAGCCATTACTTGGCTATCACGCATAAGCGTAATAACAATTTATTCCATATTTCTGAAATACGAATTGGATAAAAGAAGTTTGATGTAGGTAAAATCCCGCCTTCTCGAATCACACCCGGGCCAAATGGCCCATTGTCCTTAGGGAAAAAAGGCACAACTTATGCGTATCCTAATTACCGGCGGCGCCGGCTTTATCGGTTCGGCGCTCGTTCGCCATCTGATTGAAAACACCGAGCACGAAGTTCTAAACCTCGACAAGCTGACTTACGCCGGCAACCTGGAATCGCTGAGCTCCATCGCCTCCAATAGCCGTTATGAGTTCGTGCAAGCCGACATTGTCGATCAGGCGAGCGTGAGTGCCTTGCTGGCGCGTTTCCAACCGCACGCCATCATGCACTTGGCAGCCGAGTCTCATGTTGACCGCTCCATCGACGGCCCTTCGGATTTCATCCAAACCAATATCGTCGGCACCTACAGCCTGCTGGAAGCCACCCGTGCCTACTGGCAGGGCCTGGAGCCAGCTGCTCGCGAAGCCTTCCGCTTCCACCATATTTCGACTGACGAAGTGTACGGCGACCTGCACGGCGTCGATGACCTGTTCACCGAAACCACCCCGTACGCGCCAAGCTCGCCGTACTCAGCCAGCAAGGCGGCCTCGGACCACCTGGTTCGCGCCTGGCAGCGCACCTACGGCCTGCCAGTGCTGATCACCAACTGCTCGAACAACTACGGGCCGTTCCACTTCCCTGAGAAGTTGATCCCGCTGGTCATCCTCAATGCCTTGGCCGGCAAGCCGCTGCCGGTATACGGCAATGGCCTGCAAGTGCGTGACTGGCTTTTTGTTGAAGACCACGCCCGCGCGTTGTTCAAAGTAGTGACCGAAGGTGTGGTGGGTGAGACCTACAACATTGGCGGCCATAACGAGCAGAAAAACATCGACGTAGTTCGCGGCATCTGCGCACTGCTTGAAGAGCTGGCGCCAGAGCGCCCAGCCGGCGTTGCAAACTATGCCGACTTGATCACTTTTGTAAAAGATCGCCCGGGCCACGACCAGCGCTACGCCATCGACGCCAGCAAGATCGAGCGCGAGCTGGGCTGGGTACCGGAAGAAACCTTCGAGACCGGCCTGCGCAAGACCGTGCAGTGGTACCTCGATAACCTGGAGTGGTGCGGCCGCGTCCAGGATGGCAGCTATCAGGGCGAACGCCTGGGCAACACCGACCATAAGGATTTGATTGCATGACTAAAGGTATCGTTCTAGCCGGGGGCTCAGGCACCCGTTTGCACCCCATCACCCTGGGCGTCTCCAAGCAGCTGCTGCCGGTGTATGACAAACCGATGATCTACTACCCGATCTCGGTACTGATGCTGGCCGGCATTCGCGACATCCTGCTGATCTCTACCCCAGTAGACTTGCCGCAATATCGTCAGCTGTTGGGCGACGGCAGCCAGTTCGGCGTCAACATCAGCTACGCCGTGCAGCCTTCCCCGGACGGCCTGGCGCAAGCGTTCCTGATCGGCGAAGAGTTTATCGGCAACGACCCTGTCTGCCTGATCCTTGGCGACAACATCTTCCACGGCCAGGCTTTTAGCAGCCAGCTCAAGCGCGCTATAGCCCAACCCAAGGGCGCTACCGTGTTCGGCTACTGGGTGAAAGACCCTGAGCGCTTCGGCGTGGTTGACTTCGATGACCAGGGCCGAGCCTTGTCCATTGAAGAAAAACCGGCAAAGCCAAAATCCCATTACGCAGTGACCGGGCTGTATTTCTACGACAACGATGTCGTTCAGATCGCCAAGGATGTCCAGCCATCGCCACGCGGCGAGCTGGAAATTACCGACGTCAACAATGCCTACCTCAAGCGCGGCGACCTGCAGGTCGAGCGTTTTGGTCGCGGCTTTGCCTGGCTCGATACCGGCACCCATGACAGCCTGCTGGAAGCCTCCCAATACGTGCAGACCATCGAGCACCGTCAAGGCTTGAAAGTCGCCTGCCTGGAAGAAATCGCCTACCACAACGGTTGGATCAGCCACGAGCTGCTGCTTGAGCGTGCAAAAGCGTTCGGCAAGACGGGCTATGGCCAGTACCTGTTCGCGATTGCCGAGGAAAGCAAATGAATGTCATCGAGACATCACTCCCGGGCGTGATGATTATCGAGCCGAAGGTATTCGGTGACGATCGTGGCTTCTTCTATGAAAGCTTCAATGCCAAGGCGTTTGCCGAGGCCACCGGCGTAAAAACCGAGTTCGTGCAGGACAACCATTCACGCTCCGCCCACGGCGTGCTGCGTGGCCTGCATTACCAGATTGAAAACCCACAAGGCAAACTCGTTCGCGTCACTGTGGGTGAAGTCTTGGACGTGGCCGTCGACCTGCGTAAAAGCTCGCCGACGTTCGGCCAATGGACCAGCGTGCGGTTGTCTGCCGAGAACAAGCGCCAGCTGTGGGTGCCGGAAGGGTTTGGCCATGGTTTTGTGGTGCTCAGTGAGTCGGCTGAGTTCCTGTACAAAACCACGAACTATTACACCCCGAGCGCCGAACGCTGCGTGCGTTGGAACGACCCAGACCTGGCGATCGACTGGGAATTTGAAGGCCAGCCGCTGCTGTCCGGCAAAGACCAGGCTGGCAGCCTGCTGAAAGAGGCCAGCCTGTTCCCATGAGCCGACCCCTGAACATCCTGATCAGCGGCCGCCATGGCCAGGTCGCGCAGGAGCTGCAAAAGCAGCTCGGCGACCTAGGCACCCTACATGTGCTGGGTCGCGACCAACTCGACCTTGCCCACCCGGAACGCATTCGCGAGCAGGTCCGTGCCATCAAGCCGGACCTGATCATCATCGCCGCCGCCCACACCGCCGTGGACCAGGCCGAAAGCGAGCCAGAACTGGCCTTCACCATCAATGCCACCGCACCAGGCATCTTCGCTGAAGAAGCCAAGGCGCTGGGCGTGCCGTTGATCCACTACTCCACCGACTACGTGTTCGATGGCAGCAAGGACGGGGCCTACACCGAAGACGACCCAACCAACCCGTTGGGCGTTTACGGGGCGAGCAAACTGGCCGGTGAAAAAGCAATTGCCGCGACAGGCTGCGACCACCTGATCCTGCGCACCAGCTGGGTGTACTCGCTGCACGGCCGTAACTTCTTGCTGACCATGCAGCGCCTGCTGCAAGAGAAGCCAGAGCTGCGCATCGTCGCCGACCAGATCGGTGCGCCGACCTGGGCCGGTGCCATCGTGCAGAGCACCCGCCAACTGATCGAGCGTTGGCGTGATGGCCAGGCAGGCGCGTGGGGTACCTACCACCTGACGGCACAAGGCGAGACCTCCTGGTTTGGTTTTGCCCTCGCCATTGGCGAGCAGTTGAAAGCCCAGGGCAAGCCCTGCGCGCAGCTGTTGCCGATTCCGTCGAGTGATTACCCAACGCCCGCCCAGCGGCCGTTGAACTCACGCCTGGACTGCAGCCGCCTGCAACGGGAATGGCAAGTGAGCCAGGCTGACTGGCACACCGCACTGCTCGAGTGCCTACACGGCTAGAATCACGGCCGGGACACCCGTAGCCGCTGCCGTAGGCTGCGATGCGGCCCGATGGGGCGCCAGTGCGGTCACGCGAATCTGCGCCCGCTTCGCGGTCGATCGCAGCCTATCGGCAGCGGCTACAAATAATCCCCTACCTTCTTCACCAACCCCGCTCTCAAGGGGTTGGCGATGATGTAGCGGGCAACGGTTTTCAAATTTTCTTCCTTACGCAACGCGTGATCATGAAACCCTTTCTGCCAAATGGGGCCGGTCCGCCCGAAATGGCGATTCAGGCCCAGGGTTGAACGCGACTTCATGCGGCCAATGACCCGTGACAGGTCATTAGTTTGAAGCTCAATCAGCCAATGGATATGGTCAGGCATGACAACCCAACAGAGAGACCTGGCTTCGCCCTCCTTTTGAGCCTGTTTGAAGGTATTGATTAGGGGTAGAGCATCGGACCATTCCTGGAAAAAGGCCTGGCGGCCTAGGGTGGTGACCGTGATGTGGTAAATGCGGTTTATGCCTGAGAATCGGCCGAAGCGCAGATTTTTGGCATGGTGTGGGGTGGGCATTCCTTTGCCTCCTTGGGTTTAAAGAGGGAAAGGTATCCGAGGATAAGTAGAGGCAGGCGTGTGGTAATGCAGCAGTATGTGTCCGTGCCTGAGGTAATTGGATGGACTCGCCCAAGCCGAGGCGTCAATGCGCCACGGTGGCAGTCTAAACAGCCAACGACAGCGAGGGCGAGTCCATGAAAAAGCATACTTCGATTGATCAATCATTGTCTTCTGCCGATTTGTCGGCCTGCACTACCGTGGCGGTCGACCTGGCCAAGCATGTTTTCCAGCTTGCCGGCGAAGACGCCCTCGGCAAGGTGCATTACGAGCAGCGGATCAAGTCGCGCGAGGCGTTCTACGAGTTTCTCCGCCAGCTGCCGCCTCATGTCGTGGTCTTGATGGAAACCGGCCCGGGCGCTCAAGCCTGGGCCCGGCAGCTGCAGGATCAAGGCAATCTGGCGCGCATCCTGCCTGCCGGTCTGGTGGCCAAGCATCGCAGCGGCCCTAAAAATGATCGCAACGATGCGCTGGCAATCCTGCGCGCCGGTCGCGACGAAAAGATCTGCGCAGTGCCGGTCAAAACTGTCGCGGCGCTGGCCATGCAGGCATTGCATCGTGCCCGTCAAGGCTACGTGCGTCGCCGCACCGCCGTGAGCAATCAGATGCGTGGCCTGCTGCTCGAACACGGGATTGCGCTGGCACAGGGCGACGTTGCGATCAGCCAGAAAATCCCGCGGATATTGGAGGATGCCACCCAGCCGGTGCCTGCCATGTTGCGTGAGCTGATCGATGAACTGTTGGCCGAGTGGCGCCATTTGGGCGAGCGCATCAACGTCCTGACGGGACGCCTGGAAGTGGCCGCGAACGCCGACAAGACAGCCAAACGGTTGATGACCGTGCGCGGCATCGGCCCAATCACCGCTACGGCGCTGGTGGCCAAGGAAACCAAGCCTGAGCGCTTTGGTGATGCTCGAATGTTCGCCGCGTACTTCGGCATGGTCCCTGATCAGCACAGCAGTGGGAATACGGTTCTGCTGGGGGATATGACCAAGCGAGGCGATAGCTATTTGCGCAGCCTGATGATCCAGGGTGCCCACGCGGTATTGCAGCAGTTGCGACCTGATTCGCAACATCCCGACGACCGCCGTTTGTTGCGCTGGATGAGCCGACTGGGCCGCAAGGACGCAGCGATCAGGTTGGCCAATCGCAACCTGCGCATCGTCTGGGTGCTTTTACAGAATGACCAGACTTATCGTCGCCAGCCCGCCGATGGCCAGCAAGCGACGATGAGCCACTGATCCACCGAGTTCTGCCACCGAGGTACCTACTGACCAACCTGTTGCTAAAAAAACATTGACCCCTGGTAAGACCGGCGTGGATGGATGCCTAAGCTCCTACTGGCCTTCGAGGCCTGACTGTAATCGGCATGCCACGAGCTCTTCCAATTTTGACCAGAAGCCGACGACGGCTTCCTCGAATAGGCCTAATACATAGATGCAACGGGGCGGCAGTTTTTTTGAAAGCGGGTAGACAGTGGGGGCGAGTCCATACATAGGAGCTGGCTTTAGCCGCGATGGGCGCACTGCGGTTTGCCTGATACACCGCATCGTCTGCATCGCAGGTAAACCTGAACCGGTCAAGAGATTTTGGACACCCGTTTAGGTCTTCGCTTTCCGGTCAGCATTGCAACCGAACGAGGGCAGGCTTTGCGGTGGTCAAGTTTTTCCGGACACCTCAATCGGTGATTGTCAGGCAGCCTGCCGCTCATATTGATTAGGCGGCAGGTAACCCAGTGTCGAGTGCAATCGCCCCTCGTTGTAGAACCTCACGATGTAGTCCGTGATGTCCTTGATTGCTTCGCCATGGTTGGCGTAATCCTTCCTCCAGGTGCGCTCCATTTTCAGGTTCAGGAAGAAGCGCTCCATCACCGCATTGTCCCAGCAGTTACCCTTTCGACTCATGCTGCAACGCCTGATAGACCGCACCTGCGTATTGGCTGCCTCGATCCGAATGGGCAATCAGACCAGGTTCAGGCTGCCTCTGCGCGATGGCCAGTTGCATCGCGCTGATCACCAACTCGGCCCGCATATGCGGTGCCATTGCCCAGCCCACGATCTTGCGCGAGAACAGGTCCATGACCGCTGCCAGGTACACCCAACCGCTTCGTGTGCGGATATAGGTGATGTCCGAGACCCATGACTGGTTGATCGCCTCGGGGTTGAACTGGCGGTTGAGTAGATTTTCAGCCACCGGCAAGTTGTGATTACTGTTGGTCGTGTGAACGAACTTGCGCTTCCAGATCGGGCGTAAACCCTGTTGTTTCATGAGACGACGAACCTTGAATCGACCGATGGACATGCCCTCACTGCGCAGCGCGCTCAGCAAGCGACGACTGCCATAGCAGTGCTCTGTTGACTCGAATAGGGTCTTGAGTCTGGCCACTGCCGGGCCGGGCAGGCAGGCTTGTACCACTTCAACTACCGCTTCGACCAATGGGTGTTCCTGCCGGTGGTGCATGGCTACACCTACGTCACCCCAGAACTCCTGCGCAAAGGCGTCAGCAACTTCTTCAACAACCTGGGCGACGTCACCAACCTGCTCAACAGCCTGCTGCAGCTCAAGGGCCAACGCTCGCTGGACATCACCGCCCGGCTGCTGCTCAACACCACCGTCGGCGTCGCCGGCCTGTGGGACCCTGCCGCGAAGATGGGCATCCCGCGCCAAACCGAAGACTTCGGCCAAACCCTGGGCTTTTACGGTTTGCCAGGTGGCCCCTATTTAATGCTGCCAATTTTGGGCCCCTCCAACCTGCGCGACACCGGTGGCTTGGCGGTCGACTTCAGCGCAGAATCGGCCATCAACTTCTTGAACGTATCGGACGTGAGCACCGACCACCCGGAAGTCTGGGTATTGCGCGCCATCGACCGGCGCTACAGCACCACGTTCAAATACGGGCAAACGAACTCGCCGTTTGAATATGAAAAAGTGCGTTACGTGTATACCGAAGCGCGTAAACTGCAAATCGCCGAGTAAAACCCGGCGATCAAAAAATGCAATAACGCCTTGGCGCGCGACAATAGTATGGCGCCAGGTTTAATAACGATATATCTCGCCGCTATATAGGAGCCTTATGAGCTCCTAAGCCTTTAATATCAAGGCCTCCAGCAAAAATACCATCTGAAGCAGCCCACCCTTAAATAGCTGCCAACTCCCTATACTTTGTGACTATATAAAAAAGTAATTATCCCTAGAGCCATTCGTTCTAACGGAAAAATCTTTAATCTTCTTAAGTGATAACAACGGGCCATTTCAGCCCGCCGAGAGAGTGCTCTCTACTCCCCCCGCAAACCTACTCCAGACAAGACGGTGAAGCTCATGACGAAGATCATGGCAATCGTATTTCTAGGAGCGTTAACAGCAGGATGCAACGGCATTGTAAAACCCGAACTCATGGGTAGCGATGCTTACTTCCAGGTCCATTCAGGCTTCCCCCTTCCATACGTCTTCTTGGCTTCGGCCGTGCAGTGGAACGAAGACTACGCCGTCACGGCCAGCCACGTCCCCTTGCTCCCCAATGTGCAACACACCTGCAGCACCGGCTGCGACCTGGTATTTTTCAAGCACAAAGCCAATGGCTACCTCCCCCACTGGCGAGCCCCCAAAACCGGCGAACGCATCACCGCCGAAGGCGCCAGTCCGTACCTTACCAGCGCCAGTGGCCAAGGCCGGGTGTATTCCACGCCCTTCTTCAACACCAACGACAACAGCGGCGACCGCTACGCCATCCACGACGCGCCGCTAATCAAAGGCATGTCCGGTGGCCCGGTCATAGCCGCAGACGGCAGCGTGGTCGGCATCAACATCGGCTACCACAGCATCACCCCAGAAGAACAAGCCAAACACCCCGGCATCAAGGACGCACAGCGCATCAGCGTGTTCCTACCGTATGCCGTCATCCAACGCGAATGGGTGATCCTGCAAGCGAAGCTACACCCACCGGAAGCCCCGAAATACGTCAATTCATGCCCGGATTATACCCAACTACGCGACAAATCGCGGGGCCAAAACTTGATGCGGACGGTTGCGCCACAGATCAAAACCATCGAGTAACCAGTTCAGTTCCTGAACCGTTAGCACAATGGCCTCGTCGGTCACATCGGGGGATGTTTTGAAGCGCTCAGCCTCGAGGCGTTTGAGCCAAAGACAGAAGCCGTTTCGCTCCCAATACAACACCTTGACCCGGTTACGGGTTTTGTTGAGGAAAACGAAAAGCACCGGGTCGAACACCGCGACTTTAATATCCAGCTCGACTAGGAGTCTGTCGGACTTTCCGCGAAAACCCTGAAAATGAGCAAAAAACAACCATAAAATTGAGTACTACGTGAATTCTACGGCATCAAGCTTCTGTGACTTGCTTAGAAATCACGTAGCGTCGCCTGATTTTTCTAAGCCCGACAGGCTCCTAGGGCGGTCAGCCCGTCGATGGATTTTCGGAAGTCCACGGGCTTGGGGTAGAGGTAGACTTTTTCAACTTTGGCGTCGGGACGCATCATGGTGGCTGGCTCCTGAAAGGGATCGGGAGCGCAACATCAGGCTTCTATTAGCAGCTTTGAATGTGGGGTTCGTGGTGCGCTTACCACGGATACGCAAGAGGGCATTGTTGTGGAGATCAGCCAGCGGGGCGTGGCTATCGATGGCAAGGCAAGGAAGGTCGCAATTGTTCGTGAGGGGAATGTACTGAGGCATAGTTGGCTCTCCGCTATGAATGGGTTTTATCCATTTAAAACGAGTCGCCAAACTCGGTCGCCATGCGGGCGACCGACAAAATATAAACCGCCCGTTTCTGCTCGATCAAGCATCGAAACATAGCGACACAAGACAATCGGCTAGAGCTTTCCTATGCCCCGAAGCGGTAAGCTGAACTGATGTTGGCGGTGTAACAGGTTCAACAGCAACACCACCCGCTCATCTCCGTCCATGCGCAGGTAGATAGCCTGCAGGTCGGCAAACGGCCCCTCGACAATCTGCACGGCCTGACCACTCACCAGCTGCAACTCAATTTCACCCGCTTGGGCTTCCTGCAGCCGCAACTGCTCGATCAAGGCATCCGCCACCGCCAGTGGCTGATTACCAAACGCTACCACCCACAGTACCCCGCGAGTAGAACGCAAAGGTCCCCAATTATCCTGATCATCCAAGTGAATAAACAGATAGCCCGGAAACAACGATTCTCTGACCACCGAACGCTTACCTTGGGCAACGCGCTCACGCAGATACTGAGGCCGGAAACAGCTGTACCCCTGCCTAACCAGATTTTCTTCCGCGCGTTCTTCCTGCCGGGACTTGCACTGAATTAAATACCAAACCTTGGCTGTAGATTCCATTTCCTTACTTCCGCCCCAACATTTCAATACTACATACGCCTTGTATCCATCGGCGTACAGCTACATTTTTTGCGAGGCCGGAGTATATCAGCGACACATTTTTTTGCCAGATCGGCATATTCTTGTAACTTTCAAATCAACTGAACAGCCTAACAAAACAGCAACTTATTGACGCCAAATACACTATTTAGATCCAAAGAGAATAGCCCGTAATCAATCTGGCATATGCCAGTCCAAAAAGACTACATTCGGAAACCGCGTCCTGATCACCAACCAGCGCCACCTCGCCACTCGTCGAAAATAAAAAATGCCTCGTTAACGCGCCCTTCCCCTTTGCGTTGCACCACAAGGTGGCGACTCACACTGACCCGAAATCGCTAGTGGGCTGAGCGGTTAATCCATTAATTTATTTTTTATCACGCTCAGCTTTGCTTTATGCACCGAACTAATGATGGCCTCAGCCGTTTTATTCCACTTGAACGGCTTGGCTGAGTGCTCGTTGTGAGCCTCGATAAATTGACGGATAGCCGCCTTTATGTCGGCGACGCTGGTGAAGGCACCCCGGTACAGCGCTCGTCTTTCCAGTTGTGCAAACCAGCCTTCCACGGCGTTGAGCCAAGACGCACTGGTCGGTGTGAAGTGCAATTTCCAGCCACTGATTGATTGCAGCCGTTTTGTGGGTTGAACTGTTATCCAGAATCACATGCAGATCCAGCCCAGCGGGTGTGCTGCGCTCAATCTGTTGCAGGAAAGCCAGAAACTCCTTGGCTCGATGGCGCTGGGTAATCCGTCCGATGACTTGGCCGGTCATGATGTCGAAAGCCGCGTACAGACTCGCCGTACCATGGCGCTTATAATCATGAGTCCGACGTTCTATGTGACTTGGGCGCAGCGGCAACATCGGCTGAGTGCGATCCAACGCCTGGATCTGGGTTTTCTCGTCAACCGATAGCACCAGAGCGTTATCCGGCGGGTTCAGATAGAGCCCAATCACGTCGACCACCTTGTCAGCGAAGTGAGGATCGTTGCTGATTTTGAAGGTCTTCAGGCGATGGGGTTTGAGGTCGGAAGCCGCCCAGACCTGGCGAACCTGCCACGTGGTGACCCGCGCATACTTGGCCATCAAACGAACGCTCCAGTGAGTGGCCTCCTTGGGGACGCGCTGGGTCGTCAGCGTGAGAATTTCGTTGATTTTTTCCGGCCCAAGCTTGAGTGGCTGACCGCTGCGTGGCAGATCTTTCAGCCCTTCGATTCCAGCTTCCAGATAGCGTTTTCGCCACTTGAATACCGTCGGTGGTGTGACCTGCAACTGGTCACTGACGGCTTTGGGCGTCATTCCATCAGCCAGCAGAAGCAGGATGCGAGCCCGCTCGGCAAGGGCCTGTCTCAAGGTACTCATCCTCATCCAACCTTGCAGGGTAATGAGATCAGAAGGCGTTAAAGCGAAGGGAGAAGCTGGCCGAGACATGCGTATAACCAATCCATGAAATTGGGTGCACAGTATATCGTCGCTTGTAGGGAAATGAATTAACCGCTCAGGACATTAGCGTGAAACAGACCGTGAGAATCAAGAATAGTTCGCTTTTCCTGCAGCCCTCTACCCAGATAGGTTGGCGCAAAAATAAAGGTCAGCCTGTGATCTAAAGCAACAAAACACACAACCGTGGAGATTCCCTACAAGATGGCAAAATAGTGGCGTTTTTCACTACCCCAAAAGCTTTCAAGAAGGTGAAAGCCCCCGCAACTTCGGGCTTTCGAGCTTGACACTCTTGTCACAGAACCTTACATTCCCACGCTTCTCACTTTCACCGATGACTCCGCACAAGGAAGGTCGCTTTGTTCCAAAGGGTATTGATCGTGTGCATTGGTAACATCTGCCGTAGCCCTACGGCAGAGCACCTGCTGCGTGGCGCAATCCTCAAAGCCAAGCCTGATTCTGACATTCAGATCAGCTCTGCTGGCTTGGGAGCCCTCGTCGACCACGCCCTTGAACCGACCGCCCAGGAAGTCCTCCAGGAGCGCGGCCACCCGCCGATGGACCATAAGGCTCGCCAGCTACGATCTGCACTGGTCAGCGAATCCGATCTTATTCTTGTCATGGAACAGCGCCATATTGAAGGCGTGCTGCGGATCGCTCCTGAAGCCAGGGGTAAGGTTCTGCTCCTGGGCAAGTGGCAAGACAACCGTGAAATCGACGACCCGTATAAACGAGGCAAGCCTGCATTCGTTCATGCTTATGCGTTGATCGAAGAAGCTGTAAACGCCTGGGCCCAACGTCTCGCACGTTGAGAGCCACTTTCTCGAATTGCAGTACAGATAAAGAAAATCGACTTATGCAGCAAGCGGCTGTAATACACTCAACTGATAGTGATAAGGAAGACCAGATAGACCTGTTTGGGATATTTGGTACCGTAATGGATCATAAATGGCTTGTCGTTGGTATCACCAGCACTTTTACAGCCATTGGTTTAGCTTATGCCTTGCTTGCAACGCCTGTGTATCAAGCTAATGCGATGCTCCAAGTAGAAGCAAAGAAAAGTGACATGTTAGGCTTTTCAGATGTCAATAGCATTCTTGGCAAAGAGTCGCCCTCAACAACTGAAATTGAACTTATAAAATCTCGGGCGATTATCGGAAAAGCCGTAGATAATTTAAGCCTAGATATTACAGCTGAACCTAATAAATTCCCAATAATTGGTGACTTCATATATCGCCGATTCAAACCTAAAACTTCAAATGAGATCGCCGAACCGCTATTTGGCATGCATAGTTATGCGTGGGGCGGGGAAAAAATTGAAATATTTCAGTTAGACTTGCCAAAAAACCTATTGGGCGAAGAATTAACCCTAGTCACAGGCGTCAATGGTAAGTTTAGTTTGCTTGATAGCAAGCAATCGCTCCTGCTTGAGGGTAAAGCTAGTGAAGAAATAGACGAAAACAATATAAAACTACAAATCTCATCTCTTATTGCCAACCCAGGGACTAGATTCACTATTACTCGCAGCCCTAGACTCACTAGCATATTGGAATATCAAAAAAATCTGGATGTTTCTGAACGTGGTAAAGAATCAGGGATCATCGGACTAGCGCTAGAAAGCTCAGAACCAAATCTCGCAATAAAAACTTTAAATGAAATTGCAAAACTCTATGTTAGACAGAATGTTGAGCGTACATCAGCAGAAGCGGCTCAGAGCCTTGAATTTCTGAAAGAGCAGCTACCTCAAGTTCGCAGGGATTTAGAGAAAGCTGAAACCGCTCTCAATAAATACCAAACACAGAGCAAATCCGTAGATATTAGCCTAGAGACTAAAGCAATCCTTGATCAGATTGTTGCTTTGGATACGAGTATTTCTGAGCTTAAACTTAAGCAAGCTGAAATGGATCGAAAATTTACTCGCCAACACCCGGCTTATAGGGCACTACTTACACAGATTAATGAACTGAGCAGCAAACAAGCCGGACTTGCCAAAAAGGTTGAGGGGCTTCCATCAACGCAACAAGAGTTGCTGAGCTTGACACGAGATGTACAAGTTAGCACTGAAATTTACACCCAACTACTAAATAAATCGCAAGAACTCGACGTAATGCGAGCGGGTACCGTTGGTAATGTACGACTTATTGATGTTGCGGACGTAGATCAATCAAAACCAATAAAGCCTAAAAAAGCCTTGATTGTTGTGATCGCCACGTTACTGGGCGCTTTGTTCGCAGTAATTTTGGTTTTTATCCGTAAAAGCCTAAATAGAGGCTTAGAAAACCCCGAAGCTATTGAACAGATGGGGCTGCCTGTATATGCGTCTATTCCTTACAGCTCACTGCAAAAATCGCAAGGCGATAAAAACGAAAGCGGGCGGGGGAGAGCAGTACGAGCCGCTCCGTTACTCGCTATAAGCCACCCTACAGATTTGGCTGTGGAAGCCATTCGGAGCCTTCGTACTAGCTTACACTTTGCGATGCTTGAGGCGACTAATAATCGTCTCATGATCTCGGGCCCGAGCCCTCATGTAGGTAAATCTTTTGTTTCAGCCAACCTGGCCGCAGTTATTGCACAAACTGGTCAGCGCGTTTTGCTGGTTGATGTAGACATGAGAAAAGGGTACCTGCATAAAGTTTTAGGCGGTATTGTCGAAAACGGCTTATCTGATCTATTAATAAATCATTGCGATCTTAATAAAGCCATACAAAAGACTGGGATTGAAGGATTCGATTTTATTTCACGAGGCAAAATTCCACCCAATCCGTCTGAGCTACTGATGCATGAAAATTTCAGTAAATTTCTCGATCAAATTGGTAATCTCTATGATTTGGTAATTCTTGATACTCCTCCACTTCTCGCAGTTACAGACGCTGCGATTGTTGGCCGTCAATCTGGAACCAACCTAATTGTAACTCGTTTCGGCCTCAGTCCAGCGCGAGAAATTGAGCTGACAATGCGGCGATTTGCTCAAAACGGAATTGATCTGAAAGGAGCAATTTTCAATGGCGTGGAGAAACGTGCGTCCGCCAAGTACGGATATGGTGGGTATGGATATTATCAATATGAATATAAATCTGACCAAGCATAATATATTTTTCTAAACACAACACCGACCATGAATAGGATGTGTTTTGTATTTTTCATGAACCGGTATTTTAGACAATAATACGATATGGCGCGAATAGCGCTGGCACAATAATAGCAGGACCCTAAGAAATAAGCGTTCTCACCGTCACGGGAGCCATATCATTATAGTGAATTCGTCCTCAAGAATTAGACGCCTAATCTTGGGGCGGTAGCGTGCCTATTGTTAAAACAAAGGCAAAAAGCACCAATGCAATTGGCAGCTGGCGTCATCCCACTTGTTTTTATAATCAGTTTTGCGCATATGATCATTGACTTAATCCAGGATGCATAATGAGCAAAGGAAATGCTGTAAAAGCGATACTATTATTATGGACGGGGACAATATTTGGAGCAGTTTGCGCTTTTTTAACTCAAGTGATAGCGGCTAGAGCACTTGGCCCAGAGGGTTATGGCGAGCTTTCAGCCGGCATTGCGACAGTAACATTGATATCACCATTAGCCGCATTCGGAATTCAAGGTCTATTATTAAAAATATTTGGTGAAGAAGGTATTTTTGGAAAACGCTGGCTAAAAATTTCTTTTAGACTTTTCTCCATAAGCACAGCAACTACAGCCTTAATAGTTTTGGCATGGTCAAATTTAGGCCCTCACACCACCACGACCTCCAGTCTGTTAAACGTACTGATGGTGCATGTGCTTGGCATTGCAGTAGTCGAGATGGTTAGTGCCAAATATCTCCTGGAAGAAAAGCACAAGCTATTATCTCTCTGGCAAACACTACCAAACCTCTTAAGGCTTATTCTTGTCAGTACAGTGCTATTTAGCGCCGGTAACAATATTGATCCTTTCTACATAGCATGCTGCTATGCCGCAGTATCTGCGCTTATAGTTATAGTCAGCATACGGCCATTAGGTCAGCTATATAAAGGCGATATCGCGCTCCCATATACGCCCTCAAATTTCATCGTTCCCACACCTGCCACCTTTGGTAACTTCTTTAAAAATTGCTTCCCATTTGGAGCTGCGGGTATACTATTCTTAATATACTTCCAAAGTGACATTGCACTTTTAAAATATTTAGTAGGGAATCATTCTGCCGGAATATACAATACCGCATTTACGATCTTGGGAGCGATCTATTTACTACCAAATGTAATCTACGGCAAATATCTTTTACCTAAACTACATCGTTGGGCCAACCATGACAGGACGACCCTCTATAGGGTATACAAGCAGGGAAATAAGATAATGCTCAGCTTGGGGGCACTGTCAGCAGCAAGCCTTTTACTAGTTGCGCCTTTCGCGATACCTATTGTATTCGGCCAAGAGTATAAAACCTCAGTAACTATTGTAATGATCCTTGCTTTCTGCATTCCTTTCCGTTTTCTTTCCACAAGTGTTGGCTCTGTACTTACTACAAACAACCAAATGTCACATAAAGTAAAATGCATGTCCGTAGTAGCCGGTATAAATATTTTACTTAACTTAATTCTTATTCCTTCGTATCAGGAAGCTGGCGCAGCTTATTCAACCTTGGCGTGCGAAGCAATATTACTTATACTTTACTATACCTCAGTAAAAAAACGCGTTTTTTATACTGAACAACAAGAGATTAAACCATGAAACAGATTTATTTGACAGGCGGCTGGGGCTATGGAAATAAAGGAGATAATGCGATACTTGAGGCCATGCTAAAAACCTTAGACTCAAAGCTTAAAACCCATAGTGTACTACTAACATCATACTCCCCTAAAGAAACATTAAAGCAACACAAAATTACAGCAACGCCATCTATTCACAACTTGCTTCACAAGCGGAACCCACTAGCATTATTTCATAATTTTTCTGTCTGGCTTTGGCGAAAAAGCAACCATCGCATACTACTATCACCTCAATTAAAAAAACACTTGTCTGACATGGGAAAATCCGATCTGGTTGTACTAGGCGGAGGTGGATATTTTAATGACGCATGGAGAAGCAAGCTTTCATCTATTTATGTAGAAATAGAGATGGCAGAAGCTGCTAAAACACCAATTATGGTCTATGGACAAACTGTCGGTCCGTTCGACTCAAATTCTATTCAGGGCAAACTTTCGAAAAAGCTTTCATCTTTTTCGAAAATCGCCTATCGCGATATTCAATCTCTTCAAATATTGGAAAAATCACTGGCTAATAAAAACAACTTTGTTTTTACGGCAGACGAAGCAAATTTACTAGAGACATGCGACTACGAGCATTTAAACCGAAAAACCAAAAACAAGATATTGGTCGGTGTAATGACACAAAAATATAGACCTCACTTGGGCGTATATGGCCCCTCACCAACAGGAAAAATAAAAACGTCTGACGAGTATGTGAAGCAGCTAACATTGTCATTAACAAAACTAAGCCAACAAGTTAAAGATATCGAATTCTTATTTATTCCGAGCACAACCTGGGATGAGGAGACTTGTAAAGTTGTATTTAATAACTTAATCACCAATGGCTGCGTGGCCACGTTGATTTCAGACCCAAAAGCAGATGAATTTATTGGGGCATGCCAGTCAGTTGACCTGATGATTAGCACAAATATGCATCCGATAATAATCGCGAGCACTGCGTGCAAGCCCAGCATCGCAATCTCATATCATTACAAGCTTGATGATTATATGAATTCGGTGGGTTTGAGTGAATATACTGTTCGGATTGATGACTTTACTGCTGAAGAACTTTTTAAGAAGAGCGTAGATGCACTCGCACAAACAGAAGTTCTGGCTGAGGTAGTACGCAAAAATCACGCAATTGTAAAAAGCCGTGCCAATAAAAACATTGAAGCAGTAAAAGAAATATTAAACACTGCCCCCTCCCTCAGCTAAGAGCAATTGCTTTGACTTACATCATAGTATTGAACTGGAATGGGGCCAAGGACACTATTTGCTGCCTGAGTAGCCTACTGGCATTAGAACGTACTAAAAACTTCCGCATAGTTATATGTGACAATTTCTCTACTGATAACTCTTACAATACAATTAGAGATTGGCTGTGTAACCCTGGAAATGCGTTATCACAAAATCACTCGCTGGTAGAGCTAACAAAAAACGAAGCTGAAGCTTACCTAGATGATCGCAAAAAAAACGATATATTTCTGATTCAGACTGGTAACAACCTAGGCTTTGCGGGCGGCAACAATGTAGGTATCAGGTTTGCACAAAGACAGGCAAACATGGAATATGTCTGGGTTCTTAATAATGATACGGAAGTCAAACCAAACAGCCTAGTAGAATTAGTCAAAAAATGTTCGGAAGATCCCACGATTGGCCTATGCGGCTCCCGACTGATATACGCACATGATCATAAAAAAATGCAAGGCTTAGGCGGAATATATAACTCTTGGCTTTGTACCACTAAGCACTATGCCGCATATGAGCCTAGCGATTCGCTAATAGATGAGCGTTTTGCCGAAAGCCAGATTGATTACATTATTGGCGCATCGATACTAATGACTAAGGCCTTCATTGAAAAAGTAGGAATCTTCTGCGAAGACTATTTCTTATACTATGAAGAACTTGACCTTTGCTTCAGAGGGCAAACACATTTCAAAATTGGTATTGCTAGCAATAGCCATGTAATTCACAAAGAAGGTGCGAGCACGAACTCTGGAAAAAGCGAAATATCCGAATATTACAAAATAAGAAACAGACTGTTATTTACTAAAAAATTCAACAAACACAAACTACCTATAGTCTGGTCCAGCTTGATTTTAGTGTCACTTATAAGGCTTTATAGGAAGCAGCCAGAAAAAGCAAAAAATATAATAAGAATAATGTTTTCCTCCACATCAAGAAAACATCATAGTCATGTATGAGCTAGCTGTATATTTCGTTTAGAAGAAATCAAATAACGTTTACAGAACTAGATTAGGTTAATTGAGTTTTTTATTTACACAACAGAGCTGATTAAAAATCTAAGGGCAATGAATATGAGTGTTAACGTTCTACCTATAATAATGGCTGGAGGAACAGGCTCCCGCCTATGGCCACTATCGCGGGAACAAAATCCAAAGCAGTTCATTCAGCTTGGTGACGCTAACCATTCAATGTTGCAGGCAACTATTGAACGATTAGAAGGATTGAATACTCGTACTCCTCGTTTGATTTGCAACGAAAGTCATCGCTTTATTGTTGCTGAGCAATTACGGCAAATGCAAATTGACGACTCCGACATATTGTTAGAGCCAATTGGTCGTAATACTGCACCTGCAATTACGCTGGCAGCACTTCAAGCCGTCAACGACAATGATGACCCCATACTACTAGTACTTGCTGCCGATCATTTAATTCAAGAAGCTAATAAATTTACAAACTGTATAGAAAGTGCCATACCTTTTGCAGTCGCCGGGAAGTTAGTCACATTTGGCATAACGCCTACACATGCCGAAACGGGCTATGGCTATATTGAAAAAGGTGTGTCTGTAGGTTCTGAAGGTCACCAAGTCAGTCGCTTCATTGAAAAACCAAATCAAATACTCGCTAAGGAACTTGTAGATAGCAAAAACTATCTTTGGAACAGCGGTATGTTTATGTTCCGAGCGAGCCGCTATCTACAAGAAATAAAAAAATTCCGACCCGATATATTAGATTCATGTAAAAAGTCTCTAGCCGGTGGATCTAAGGATATGTATTTTACCCGACTAGACGAATCAGCTTTTTTCGATTGCCCAGCAGACTCAATAGATTTTGCTGTAATGGAAAAAACTGAAGACGCAGTGGTTGTTGAGTTCAACGCAGGCTGGAGCGATATCGGTTCATGGTCCGCCCTGTGGGATGTAAGCGATAAAGACAGTTCAGGTAACGTTATAAAAGGTGACGTAATCGCAAGTAGCTCGAAAAACAATTATATTCACTCTGATAGTAGACTAATTGCAACATTAGGTATTGAAAATTTAATTATAGTTGAAACAAAGGATTCGATTTTAATTGCGCATAAAGATCACTCACAAAATGTGAAAGCCATAGTTTCTCACCTTAAAGATCACGAGCGAACCGAGCATGTGAACCATCGTGAAGTATATCGTCCATGGGGCATGTACGACTCAATTGATAATGGTCATCGCTATCAAGTTAAACGGATAACAGTAAAACCTGGGGCGAAGCTATCCGTGCAAATGCACCATCATCGTGCTGAACATTGGATTGTTGTAAGTGGCACGGCGAAAGTCACAAATGGAGAAAAAACATATTTAGTGACTGAAAACCAATCAACGTACATCCCTATCGGCCAAGTTCATGCTCTGGAGAACCCAGGCAAAATACCTTTAGAACTTATAGAAATACAATCAGGCGCTTATTTAGGTGAAGATGACATAGTTCGCCTTGAAGATAAGTACGGTAGAATAAAACCAACTGACCCAGCAAAATAAATGTCCAGCCTAGAACTTACATACAGGTCAAGCCTACTTTTAATATGCTGGCTTGCACTACTATATCTTTACTTGCTAGCTTCGAAACGTGAAAAATCCTTCCTCAATATTTTGACACCATTTGTTTTGGTGTTTTCAATCAGGAACTATTTCCTCGAAGGGTGGCGACTGTTCAGAACAGAACCGTGGGGCAGCGATACTTCTTTCACCATGGTCGTGCTTACGAGCACCATCCAAGCAGCTGCGCTCATAATAGGCTTTATGGTAATACGCAAAGATCTATCGTTACGCTTTTTTCAAATTAAAAAGGCAAGTAAAAGCTACTGGCTCGAATCTCTAATTTTTCTTGCGCTAGCTATTTTTGCATTTCTACCAATATATCGTGAATTTGGTCTGCTCGTTATTTTGGACCCTAGAGCCGTTTACATTCAAACTCGAACTGGCTGGGGACTTTCGTACTTTCTTTCAAGTTTTTTTGTATACTTTTCTTTGCTGTTTACACTATTTTCCATAACACCCAAAAAAACAAATATCGCCCTAGTCATATGTTTTTATAGTATTTTGCTATTCGCTCTAGGCTCCAAAGGGAAAATTCTAGGTGCGTGGATGATGGTATTTTTTTGGTATTTAAAAACATTCCAGCCTCGTTTTTCCGCAAAAATATCCTTGGTGGTGCTTGCTGCCTCTTTGCCTTTAGCTGCAATATTCATCAGCACCTTTACAACCGGGGAAAGTAATAATCAGGGAGGAACGCTAACAAAAATTGATTATGCATCATTATACTCCGACTACAATAAGAACGAAGCTCTTGTACTTGATGACAATTTTGACATTGAGTTCGGTAGAATTTTCTTCGAGGATTATGTCGTTTCAAAAATCCCTAGAACTTTGTATCCAGAAAAGCCAAAAGACTTTGGGCAATTCTCGCTGGCAAAAAAATATTATCCTGATTGGTTTTATGGTGATACAGGTTCCCCATCCTTTGGCAAAGCTTCTTATTTTGTAGATTTCGGTTACCTTGCAATATTGATAATACCTTTAGTGTCATTTTTATCAGGCTGCGTCCTATCTCTGCTTTGGAATAACTCGAAAGTAACAAAAGACCCTTATAACTTTTCACTATTCCTACTTTCAAATGGTGTAGCTTTTCTAGCCGCTGGCGCAGGATCTTTTACGATTGAAACACTGATCATTATCACTATTCTTTTTTATATGAGATACCATTACATATCAAAGCCCAAGTTAGCAGCGCTTCGCACTTCAACTCCAGCCTGACCTCCAGTTGTTGGCGGAGTTAAACCTTTTACGGATTGGCATATATGAATAATCGCGAACCCATCATCATCAATCTTGCTCGTTTAGGCAGAAACGGAACCGGAATGTGGCAGTACTCCTTAAAGTTTGTAGAGTGCGTGCATCAAGCAGGCTTGTTAAAAGCTATTATTTGCGAAAAAGAAATATCAAAACACTTTTCACAATATAACTGCGACTTTATTTTCACCCCCGCATGGGTGGCCAATACAAAAAAGATTTCAAAGCTTCGTCCAGTCGTTTGGTTTTTCTATAGTTGGCTTCTAGCACTCAAGATAAAAAAAAGGTTTCCGGGCCATTCTGTAGTTTCAACCACACACCACATCCTTCCTTTAATAAACAACCAAACAGCTACAATACATGACCTCCGCCCATATCATTACCCTGACTCTACTCTTCAAAAAATATATTTCAGGCTGCTATTGCCAAGCGCAGTTCGTAGATGCGAGAAAATAATAACAGTTTCCGAAGCCGTTAAATCCCAAATTGCTGACACCTTAAATTATCCAAAACACAGTATAAGCGTCGTTCCTAATACTGTAGATAGCTCAGAGTTTTATCCAGACTCATCGAATAGAAAAGCATCGTATTTTTTGGCTGTCGGGGCAAACTGGCCACATAAAAATATAGATTCTTTTTTGACTCATCACCAAACATGGCGTGACTCGGCTGAGTTAATTATTGTTTGCGGAAAGACTGGATACTACGACAAGCTTCGTACGATAGTAGAAAGTAATAACCTAAACGAAAAAGTTAAATTTCTTCATGACATTAGCTTTAATGAGCTTAAAATCTTGTATGCCAACGCCTCAGCATTAATATACCCCTCAATTGACGAAGGCTTTGGCATTCCTCCGATCGAGGCTATGGCAAGCGGTACGCCTGCAATTGTGAGTGAGCTTCCTGTTTTCCGCGAAGTTCTCGGTGACAGTGCTATTTATGTTGATCCCCAAAACAGCTCTAGCTGGGAACAGGCACTTTTAACGTTAAGTACGAAAAGAGAAAAGTATGTAGAGTTAGGGCTTAAGAGAGCTCAGCACTACTCATTAAACAACATGGTTAACTCTGTAAAGCGTGCATTCGAACATAAACTTCGCGCAGAAAAAACGGACATCCATAAGGGGGCAGCATGAAATCAGCAGTTATTTTCGGTGGCACGGGGTTTATCGGTATATTTTTCGCAAAATTCTTACTCGACAACACCAAAATAGAAAATGTTTACTTACTTGATCACGAACTTATAGATAACAAAACCAGCGTTTTTAGAAAAAATTTGATCTCATCGGACGCTAGAATAATTCAAATTAAGTGCGACGTCCGCCTAGCCATCGATTGGACTCCACCCGAACAGATTGATCTCATCGCTAATTTTGCTGCGGTGCATAGGGAACCGGGGCACGAAGATTATGAATATTACGAAACAAATTTACTTGGCGCCGAGCACGTGTGTTCATGGGCTGAGCAAAATAAGTGCCCAAAAATAATCTTTACTAGTTCGATCTCACCGTACGGCCCGAGCGAGGAAATTAGAACTGAGCAATCGTTGCCAGTTCCTGCAACTGCTTACGGTGGTTCAAAATTAGCTGCCGAAAAAATCCACCAAACGTGGCAAGCGCGAGACAGTTCCCAACGTCGTTTAGTAATAGTCCGTCCAGGAGTAGTTTTCGGCCCTGGCGAGGGGGGTAACGTTTCCCGCCTTATAAAGGCTGTACTGAAGCGTTATTTCTTCTATATGGGAAACCGTAGAACACGCAAAGCGGGCGTATACGTCAAAGAGTTATGCAACGCCATTTGGTGGGTGCTGCAGCAACAGGAAACAAATGGTGAACGTGTCAGCCTATTCAATATGTCGATGAACCCTGGCCCATCAATTGAGGAATATGTAAATGCCGTCTGTACTGTGGCGAATATTAAACGCAATATTCCGGGCGTCCCCTTCAGCCTTTTACACTCAGCGGCATATATAATTGATTCCGCAGCCAAACCACTAGGTATTAAGCATCCCTTTAGCCCTATACGTATTCGTAAGCTTGTACGCTCAAACAACATTCTTCCTATGTATTTGTCGGACAATGGATATCCATTTATTTATACCTTGGAAAGCGCACTATCTGACTGGAAAAAAAGCTGTCCAGAAGAGTGGCAATAGGAGCAAAAGAGAATGTCCGTTTTAGATATGTCGTCCCTAAACCGCATCGCTTGCATCGTACCAACCTATAACGGCCATGACGATTTAGCTCGTCTGCTGGACTCACTGGACAAACAGAGCGCCACGTTTGATCTATTAGTGGTGGACTCAAGTTCAAAAGACGGAACCAACGAGCTAGCGCAGAAGCGCGTCCGTAACCTCTCGACCATTCCTAGTAGCCAGTTCAATCATGGTGGCACTCGGCAAATGGTAGTCAACCAAAATCCTGATTATGATATTTATGTATTCATGACGCAGGACGCATATCTGGACGATCACGATGCTATCGCACGTTTGATCGCCCCATTTTGCGATAAACGTATTGGGGCCGTGTGCGGTCGACAACTTGCGCACTTGAATGCAAACCCCTTAGCGCAACATGCTAGGCTTTTCAATTACCCAGATAGCTCCCAAATAAAAACAATTTCCGATGCGCCATTTCTTGGTTTGAAAACTGCTTTCATGTCCAACTCCTTTGCGGCCTATCGTGCCGACGCTTTACTAGAAGTAGGAGGTTTTCCAGAGCATGTAATTTTTGCTGAAGACATGTACACAACTGCCAAGATGTTATTGTCTGGTTGGAAGGTAGCCTATGCCGGAGATGCCAGCTGCCGACATTCGCATAATTATACTTTGACAGAAGAATTTCGTCGCTATTTCGATATGGGCGTCTTTCATGCGCGAGAGCCATGGATTCGAGAGCGTTTCGGGAGCGCCGGAGGTGAAGGCCTTCGATACGTTAAATCAGAGCTCCGTTTTCTAGGAACAGCGCGATTTTACCTTTGGCCTTCTGCTATTTTACGTAACGCCTTAAAATTACTAGCGTACAAGATAGGTCAGAAAGAAGAGCGCATTTCTATCAGCATCAAGAAAAAGCTCGGAATGTACAAAGGCTATTGGGATAGCCCTTTTAGAAGAAAGTGCTGACTAGCATTTCTATCATCAATGTTTTTTGTGCTCTTATATGGTGGAGTTCTCTCCAACATGCAAAGCACAGACACCAAATGACGGCAAACTATCTTATACAAACAATCCAAATTTCAAGACCTCGTAGCAAGTTTGCCGCTTTGCTTTTACTTGATTACTTCTTGTTGCGGACATCGGGATAAGCCTCCTTAATATCTCGCTCAGATAAGAAAGCTCATATATCCAGAGGCCGCAGGAACCTGGATATATCAATAGTCTTTAGGCAAAACGAAATACACATTACAAACCCTATTTACTTTAAAGCCCCCCCTTTTACAAAGGCACTATCAACGCACAGATAAGACTTTGACATTAAATTTAGATGCGCCGAGCAATCCTCTCCAGATGGTCTAAATAAAGCTTCTATATCAGGGACAAGTTATTGATGACAGCAATGTAGTATTGATGCTGGGGGAGCGATATTTTTACGGTCAATGCTTCAGCCCCATCCACTAGAAGGCGGCCTATGTAAATCTGGCGACACCGTTTCTTGCTATCACACAACCGATCCGAAGCGGTTCGATGTAATTTAATTCGATCAAAGCGAAAAGCCATCACCATAGAAAACAGCCGAAATCTAATTTCGCAGTTACTATGCATATACTATTACGACAAGAATTTTAGAGAACTTTCCAAAAGAGCGAAGCGCTCACCTCATGGCGCACTGAAGATCACTTTTATCAATAATGGCTATCTCAAATATGGCGACTTGAATGTGAGTCTGCTAGGCCGAAGTTTTGCTTAGTTTGATATTAGCACCCATGATTCGCTTACGGAGACTGGCCCCATTGTGTAAACCACTATGGCGCGCCAACACTCATTTGGATAGCATAAGTAAAGTCAAAATATCGACAATGCCTAGCTTTTCTTGGCTCAGCTAATTACTTGAGACAATTAAGTCTGGGCTGTTTTCCCTTGCGAAATCCTCCCCTAGTCCCTTACCATTCCTCATATCTACGAATCAAAAATCCACACAAAAGGACTTTCACATGAACAAGCTTCTCGCTTCAGCTCTGATGGTCGCCCTCAGCGCCTCCGCAATTGCTGCCGAAGCCCCAGCCACGTCGTCTGCCCCAGAAAACACAGCAGCTGAAACCTCGCTAACCACCGCTACCGAAACCGGACTGATCGGCGGCGTGAGCACTGCCGTTGTCGTAGGTGCAGCCGTAGCTGTGGTTGCCGGTGGCCTTGCCCTATCAAACAGCGGCGGCGGTGGCAGCGGCTCGGGCGGCACCACCGGTACTACTGGCACCACCGGTACCACCGGCACCACTGGTACTACCAACTAAATCTCACTGAAGATTTAGCTCCCCTCAACCACCCAGAATCGTCTGGGTGGTTTTGTTTCGATCAGTATTTTCAAAGCGTCGTCCCATCATGATTCGTAGCACTTCACTTGCGCTGCTTGCGGGCTTTGCCCTGCAAGGCTGTATGTTTTCACCTGGCCAAAATATGGACACCAGTCAACTCGTGCGGGACGGTTCGCCTGAGAGCAGCCGAGTGGAGTTGATCCCGATTACGCCAAAGCTCATCGCTCAAAACGTTGCCACTCAGGTTAAATCCTCCGTGCCAGCAGAGCTTTTAAGCTATAAACCAGGCGCCTACCGCATTGGCGCCAACGACGTGCTGTATATCACCGTCTGGGATCACCCTGAGCTGACCGCTCCTTCTGGTGCCCAGCAGCAGATCGATGCGAACGGGCGCTTGGTTCGTCCAGATGGCACCCTGTTCTATCCTTATGTAGGCAACATCCAAGCTGCAGGCAAAACCATTGAAGAATTGCGCAAGCAGATCTCCGACAGCCTGGCTCAGTTTATTGAAAGCCCGCAGGTCGACCTCAACGTGTTGCGCTTCGCCAGCCAGAAGGTTGTTGTCACCGGCGCAGTACTCAAAGCGGGCCAACAGCCTGTCACCACGTCGCCACTGAGTGTTCTAGAAGCCATTGGTACCGCTGGCGCTGACCCGTTGAACGCTGATCTTTCTGGCTTGGTGTTGACTCGCAATGGTCGGGACTATGTTTTGGACCTGGACGCATTGAACAGCCAAAACTCGCAGCTGCAGGACGTGTACCTTCAAGGCGACGATCAGCTGTTCCTTCCGTACAACGACCGCAAGAAGGTCTACCTGATGGGCGAAGTCAACGCACCTCGCGCTGTCACCTTCAAAATGAGCCGGCTGAATCTGGCTGACGCTGTCGGTACGGTTGGCGGTCTTAATCAGACCACCTCCAACGGTAATGCGCTTTACGTGATTCGTGGCGCTGAAAACCTGGAGACAGAACCCGCCAAGGTCTTCCAATTGGACGCAGAGTCACCAACAGCCTTTGCACTGGCGACTCGCTTTGACCTCCAGCCTCAGGACATCGTCTACGTTGGCCCAGCTGGCGTCACTCGCTGGAACCGCTTGATCAGCCAACTGTTACCTTCGGCCAGCATTTTGGGTACCGGTGCTGCTTCGGTTAACAATCTTAGCGAAACCAGCTCTCGATAAGGCCAAGTCGACTCGTGAAAATCTTGCGTAACCTTGCACTGCTGGCGCTGCCAGCGGTGCTGTCTGGCTGTAGCCCGCTGATGTCGGCCTCCATCGATACCTTCAAAGCGTCCTTCCAAGGGGCTAAATCAATCGACCTGACACAAGCTCAAGTCGACGCTCTGCCCTACGCGCAAATCCAGGTCACGACACCTTCCAGTGAAGGTGTTATGGCGCTTGCGCGCCAGCGCGGTGAGTTGGAGTTCTGGATCGCTTCGGGCAAGCAAACCCTTCTGATACGCAACGGCTTTGTAGTCCGCAGTATTGGTTTGCTGGGTGGCACAGACGGCACACGCTTCGACGGCGAATCTCCGTTCAAACGCGGTTTGCATCAGTTACCAGACGACTACACCAGCACCCGCTGGATTGACCTGTATGAAGGCCAACGTACCGGGCTACCTGTTCACAGTCGTTTTGTTCGCAAGTCGCTGGAAACCGTAGAGATCCTGGATAAAAAGTACGAACTCCTGCGCGTTGATGAGCGCATGAAAATCCCGGACCTGGGCTACAGCGCCACGAATCGCTACTGGGTTGACCCATCCAATGGCGTCATCCAGATAAGCGTGCAACACCTCAGTCCGGATCTTACTTTGAGAGTCATGCGCTTGCCTAAAACCCGGGGGGTTACCCGGTGAGAATCAAAGACTTTATGTGGGCAGGCGTGTTGCTTGTCGCACCGATGCTCAGCCACGCTGCAGTCACCGTGAGCGGCGATGTGCTAAAGCCTGGTCAGTACGAAATGGCTGCAGATGCTCGCCTACTCGATGTTGTTCTCCCTTCCCGCCCTAACGCTGAGAGCTATTGGCTCGCCGCGACCTGGCTGCACAAACCAGAGCTGGAGAAACAACAACGCCTTAAGGTTGGCGTGCTGTTTGACCTGAAGATGGTCGAGCGTGGTGCATTGCTGGACGGTAAAGCGAGTCGGGCTGCGCTTGCCGCCCGCCTATTTGACGAGGTTAGCCGGCTGCCGGTGACCGGTCGCAAGGTCGCCGTGTTGGACCCCATCGCCCTGGAAATTTCGTTTGCCCGTAACTATCCGCTGGCCGATGGCGATCAGTTGATCTACCCCGCTCGCCCCAGCACAGTCGAAGTGCTCGGCGCAATAGGGGAACCTTGTGAGCTTGCGTTTCGACCCATGCTGCAAGCTCGTGATTACCTGGAAAGCTGCACCGTGCTCAAGGATGCAGAAGGCGATTACCTCTGGCTTATCCAACCCAACGGTGAAGTCCAGCGCATCGGTAATGGCGGCTGGAACCGTGAAGACGGCGCTATCGTTGCCGCGGGCAGCAAGATTTTGGTCCCCGTCAAAACCAGCGACATTGATCCGCCTACGCCTGACTTGAACCAGCAATTGGCCGAGTTTCTTGCCACCCAACCGTTGGCGGAGATGGCCCGGTGAAGTTTCGTATTGCTGCTGTACTGATTGTTCCCTGCGGTTTGGCTCATGCAGAGCCGCAGTACACCCAAAGTGATTTTGGTGGTGTAGGTCTTTTGCAAACGCCTACGGCGCGCATGGCGCCCGCGGGTGAGTTGAGCTTTAACGCCAACCGTACCGACCCCTATAGCCGATACAGTTTTTCGTTGCAGCCGTTTGAGTGGCTCGAAGGTTCTTTCCGCTATACGTCGGTCAGCAACCGTGACTACGGCCCTTCTTCGCTCAGCGGTAGCCAAAGCTATAAGGACAAGGCGGTCGACGTCAAAGCCAGGCTATGGCAAGAGAGCCATTGGCTACCTCAGGTAGCGCTCGGCTTCCGCGACATCGGGGGTACCGGCCTTTTCTCCAGCGAATATTTTGTTGCCAACAAACGCTATAAAGAGCTCGACTTCAGCTTGGGCCTTGCCTGGGGCTATATCGGTAATCGCGGTGATTTGGAAAACCCGCTGGGTTACCTCGACGATCGTTTTGATACCCGCCCACCTCCGACCGGAACGGGTGAGGCCAACACCGACAGCTATTTCAGAGGCTCCCCTGCTCTATTTGGCGGTGTGACTTACCAAACTCCTTGGAAGCCCCTGAGCCTCAAGCTTGAGTACGAAGGCAACGACTACCAGAATGAGCCGCAGAACAACAATCAGATCCAGGATTCGCCGGTCAACTTTGGCGCGGTGTTCAAGGTGGGCGACTCGGTTGATCTGAGCGCCGCTTGGGAACGCGGCAACACAGCGATGTTTGGTATCACCATCCATACCAACTTCGTTAGCCGAAAAGCCCCAGCCAAAACCTTCGACCCGCCCGCAGAACCTCTGCCCGCCCAGGCACCGACTACTGCGCCCGACCAAGTGGACTGGGCTGATGTTTCTTCGCGCTTGAAGAAAAACGCCGGCTACAACGTCGAGCGCATCACCCAAAAAGGCGACGAACTCCTCGTCTACGGCGAGCAAACCAAGTACTACTACCCCGCTAAAGGCGTGGGTCGTGCCAGCCGTATCCTTGACAACTGCGTGAACGACGACATCAAGTGGTTCACCGTGGTCGAGGACAAATACGACATGGCCGTCGAAGAAATCAGCGTGCCTCGTGAGCAGTTCCGTGCCGTGGTCAACAACGACATGGACCTGAAAGACCTGCACCGCACCACCGAAATCAATCGACCAGTGCCGCACATCGAAACCACGCTCTACACCCAAAAGCGCGACGCCTTCGACGGCGGTTTTGGCTTGGGCTACAAGCAGAACATCGGTGGCCCGGACGGCTTCATCATGTACCAAGTGTCGGCTGACTACGGTGCGGAATATCGCTTCACGCCCAAAACCTGGCTCAGTGGCAGCGCAAGCCTCAACTTGCTGAATAACTTCGATAAATTCCAATACGACGCCCCTAGTAAAATGGAACGCGTGCGTACTGACTTGCGTAAGTACGTAACAACTTCCGATATTACTATGCCATCACTCCAGTTGAACCATGCAGAACGTTTGGATCAAGATTGGTATGGAATGGTATATGGTGGCTATTTAGAATCAATGTTTGCTGGCGTCGGTAGCGAAGTTCTTTATCGCCCCATGGGCCAACGCTGGTCCGTCGGCGCAGACTTGAACTATGTTCGCCAGCGCGACTTTGATCAGGGCTTTGGCTTGCGGGATTACAAGACAGTTACCGGCCATATCACTACTTATGCTGACTTGGGCTATGACATTACCAGCGCCGTCAGCGTCGGTCGTTACCTGGCCGAGGACTGGGGCACCACCATCGACCTGTCTCGCCTGTTCAACAATGGCGTTCGGTTCGGTGCCTGGGTCACCCGCACCACCGCTTCGGCTGAGGAATATGGTGAAGGTAGCTTCGACAAAGGCATCTACATCTCGATCCCATTCGACGAAGTGCTCTCTGTTTCGACCCTGCGCCGTGCCAACATGGTATGGGCACCGCTGACGCGTGACGGTGGCGCTCGCCTGAGTCGCCAGTACAGCCTGCAGAACTTGACGGACGGGCGTTACACCGATTTGTTCTACACCAACTTCGAGAAGATTACCGAGTGATAAACCTATTCAAACGGATATCTGAACTTCCATTCTGGATGCGTTCGGCCATTTTTATCGTTGTGAGTATGGTGCTTTTGGATGCGGGCTTACGCCCGCAACCCATTCCTCAGGTTTTTGATCAGGAAGATAAGCTCCACCATTTGTTGGGGTTTATGGCGTTGTCGTTCACCTGTGTGCTGGCCTTTCCCAGGATTCGTTTGCGCTGGGTCGCCTTGGGCTGCCTGGTCATCGGTATTTCCATAGAAGCCGCGCAGGGGGTGATGCCGCTGCGCACGGCCTCTCCCTACGACATGCTCGCCAACAGCGCGGGTGTTTTGTTGGGCCTCCTGACTGCTTGGCGGATGGTGCGATAGAGTCCTCATATTTGAGAAGTCTTCTTGAATATTCAGGTGACGCCATTAGTTCGTCGCGGTATAGTCCGTGTCACAAAAAGAAACGACCTTTAGGAATCGCAGAGTTTTTACTCTCGCTGGCCTCCCGGCCGGTTAATTCCTGCCTCTGGACTTCTGCCCCATCAATAGCGCAAATCTATTGCGTTGCGAGGAGTTGCCCGGCGCCCTAAAATTTCTGTTTAGACATTTTTTTGACGAGTTTTGGCAACAAGTTTCTGACACTCGCTAATACATTGATTGGCAAACGCCAACTGAGGCCTATTTCGTGGCCCGTTCCAAACGGAGCGCCCGATATATAGCGGTTGGTCATCGGAAGATAACGAAAGGGATTTCGCCATGGTTCACGTTCGTGTAAATCGTCATCGCGTCCACAAAGGGCTGACCTTCTGGACGCAATGGGCCTTAGCTAATGCCATGACCACCGGGCTGCTGTTTGTGCTGGCCTACAACCAGGATGGCCAGATTGACTCGTCCTACCGGGTGTTGGCGGTGCTCACGCTGCTCGGCTCGGTGCCGGCGTACTCGATGATGCAGGTGTATCACAAGCGCTTGGGCAATTTGACTGGCCTGGCGCGTTTGCTGTGTGGGTGGCTCATAACCCTGGGCGGCATGGCGGTGATCGGCTTTGTCAGCAAGACCAGCGATACGTTCTCCCGTGAAGTGGTGCTGTTATGGGCTGCCCTCGGTTATGTGCTGCAGGCGTTGCTGTACATTCCGATGCACTGGCTGGCGCGCTACTACAGCAACCGTATCAGCAACCGTCAGAAGATTTTGATCGTTGGCACCAACGAGTTGGCCGTCAACCTGGCCGACAAGCTTGCCAAGGTTCAGTACGCGCCGCTGGTAGGCTTGGTGGGGTCGAGCACTGATGAGATCGCCTTCAGCAACACTCACCGGATCGTTGGCCAGCTGGAAGAGCTGCGTGAGCTGATTGCCACCCATAGCATCAGCCGCTTGTATATCGCCCTGTCCCTCAAGAATGCCGAGAAGATAGAAGAGCTGTACATCGACCTGCTCGACTCCAGTGTGGATGTGGTGTGGATTCCAGACTTCAACAGTTTGACCCTGCTGAACCACTCGGTCAGTGAGGTCGATGGCCTGGCGGCGATTCACTTAAACGAGAGCCCGTTGACCAGTTACCCGACTGCGGCCTTGAGCAAGGCTGTGCTGGACCGCGCCATTGCGCTGGTGACGATCGTGACGATCAGCCCGGTGTTGTTGGCGATTGCAACGGCGATCAAGTTCACGTCCGAAGGGCCGGTGTTGTTCAAGCAGAAGCGCACGGGCTGGAACGGTAAGGTGATCAAGGTTTGGAAATTCCGTTCGATGTATGTGCATGACGACACCAAGGTGACCCAGGCCAGCCGTACGGACTCACGCATTACCCCGGTGGGGCGTTTTATTCGCCGCACCTCGCTGGATGAGTTGCCGCAGTTCTTCAACGTGCTGCAGGGGCATATGGCGCTGGTAGGGCCGCGGCCGCATGCGGTGGCGCATAACAACTACTACTCGGACAAGATCATCGCCTATATGGCCCGCCATCGAATCAAGCCGGGGATTACCGGGTTGGCCCAGGTCAGCGGCTGCCGGGGTGAGACTGAGACGATCGAGAAGATGCAGAAGCGGGTTGAGATGGATCTGGACTACATCAACAACTGGTCGTTGTGGTTGGATTTCAAGATTTTGTTTAAGACGCCGTTTACGTTGTTGTCGAAGGATATTTATTAAGGGCTTGGCGTTAGGTAGCGTTGAGGCTTTGATTCGCGGGCAAGCCCGCTGTCATTTTCAGAAGACGACTGCACCATTTATCAGGAGTCGCCTGCACTGTTGACGCCGACGCCGAATTGACCCTCGCGAGATGTCACTGACCCAGTCCGACTCCTCGCGTAACAATGCCTATGCTGGATTTGTGCGGTTTTTTGGAGGTGTCAGTCTTGCGTCGGCACGTAGGTCAATTCGGCGTCGGCGTCACCATGGGTATCAGGTCACCAGTTGGCGTAGGTCAGCTCCAGAACGGCCGCTGGTCCCAGTTGAGCGAAAATCCCATGACCGTTGGAGTCAGTCCAGCCTTGACAAACGCTGCTGTCGGGTATGCAGCTATCAAAACCTTGAACCGGCGTTTCCAGTCCGAAGTGGGATCGATTTCATTGAGTAGAGCAGCGAGGGTCACGGCCTTGGCCATCAACCGCCCGCGGTCGTTGTTAGGCGGATATTCAGCGGCGATACGTGTAGCGTAGATGGGAGTGTCCACCAGACTGTTGGCGTTCCATAGTCTGTTGTGATGAGCACAGCTATTCCGCAGGAGGTTGATGCTCTTAAACCAGCTGACTAAAACTTTCTCGTCATAGGTGAAATATGCGGCGATTTTTTTTCGGTGGTCAATATGAAGACTTGAGAACAGCAGCGACACATCGCCAAAGGTAACGGCTTCCAGGATCGCCCAAATTGGCGGCGTTGAAGGAGAATTGTAGTTATCGTAGTAGTGGCTGATGGGGAGGTTTTTCGTCCTCAATCCAAGAACAGTTCTCATGAAAGCGCGATGTGACTCAGACTTCTCAAAATGCACGCTATCCAAGTAAAAGTGAGGGCCTGCTGCGGGATCTGGGGCTAGGGCATTAATGATGGCCGCACGAATGGCAACCTCAATGCGCTCTATCGCGTCGAGGCAAAGAATACGGAGCGTACGGTCGAAGTCGTATAGCGCCAAGATGTCATCAAAGATGACTCCTTGATAAAACGATTTGGTCTGATGGTCCTGGAGAGGACGCATGTAAATCAATAGTCGATAATAACCAATAAGGTTCAGTGATCTCAGCGCTTTGGCTTGATCGTGTGCCGGAACTGTTAATCCTTTAGCAATGAGATGACTCAGTAGATCTTGAGCCGTTTTTGCTGGTTTTGTATACGGTGTAGGGGCATGAGGCATACGAGCATCCGGCTCACTTTTCGACAGGCAAAAATAAACCCCCTGGTGCGCAGTACGGAACGAGTCCGCCGGAGGCGTGGGGGTTATGCTTAGGACGGAGTCTACCCATAGCTGATTACCCAGTCAATCTCTAGAGGCATACAAAACTATTGATACGATTATCGTTAGGCTTTTTCAGGTAGTGAACCGAGCATGACGCACATCCCGCGCATCCAGGTCACCACGAAGCATGGGACGGCGGCGGCGCATCCGTATCCCCGACGGGGCCCTGCAGGCGCTCGGTCTGGTTGTCGGCGATAGCGCTTAATCTAGACTTTTCCCGAAACCTGTCCGAATTTCACCAATCAGCAACTAGTTGTCGTATCCCTAAGCACGGTGCGCTTATAGCGTCTTGTCTCTTTCACGCAATGTGGCATTTGCGGGGATGCTACTCGACGAAACTGCCGGGCGCCCGCTGCATTGGGGCACGCACATTTCAGCGAGGAGCGCGACCATATGAAATGAAAGCAACTAGCGAACCTGGCGCCAGTGGCCCTGTAGATGAAAGGTGAGAAAAAATACTCTTCGCTGCCTTCACTGTGGCTCTTTAGGCTGTTTTCTAATGCTTTCTACCAGCGCTGCCTGCAGCGCCTGGTGCTGCTCAACCAGTTGCCGGTTGTGTTGTTCCAGCCGGATCAGCGATTGCTCCATCGCTTGCAAGCGACGTAAGCGCTCCATGAACCCCACATTCAAAGTCACCACCTGTCCCAGGCGCGGCGCCTCATATTTCTCTACCTGTGGCACATAAATAGCTCGCTTACCATTTTGCTGGCATAAGAATGCCAATGTTTGGCTATTTTAGTGGCACGAAAATGTCAAAGTTTGGTTATTTCAGTGGCACAAAAATGCCAAGGCCAGGTATTTCAGCTGGTACAAAAGATCGGCCCCATTTCTGTGGCATTTAAATGCCATTCAAATGCCGCATAAATGCCACGAAAATCCAGAAGTACGCCCTATCTGTGCTCATGTGAGCCATTTTTGACCTGTACCGGGGGTAGGACTATTTTTGTACCGGGGGTAGGATTTTCTGTTTTTACAGGGCTTTGGAGGCCCAAAAAACGTCCCGAATCTATTACGTGCATGGTGGATTTGGCGGTACAGCAAAGGATATCGAAAGGTCTTGATAGCATACGATCCAACCACCCACGATAGGGTCAGGCTTAACGTCGTATCTCTGGCGAACAGTTCCACGGCAGCAGTGCTTCATAGTCCGCCACCGACTGCGCATGTGGTAACTGCTCCAGTACGTGGCGTAGCCACGTATAGGGCTCCTGGCCGTTGACCTTGGCGGTCTCCACCAGACTGTATATCTGAGCACTGGCGGTAGCGCCTTTGGGCGTGTCGCTGAACAGCCACGCCTTACGACCGATAACGAACGGTTTTATCGCCCTTTCGGCCGCATTGTTGTCGATAGGTAAAAAACCGGTTTCCACGTAGCGCTCCAGCCGGCTCCAGTTGCTGGCCAGGTAGTTCACTGCCTTGCCCAGAACACTTTGAGGGGTGACCTGAGGCTGCGTTTTTTCCAGCCAGCCTTTCAACTGGGCCAGGATCGGCAGGCTCTTTTTCTGACGGACAATAAAACGCTGCTCATCACTGGCGTCCTTGAGTTCACGCTCGATGCCGTACAACTTGTTAATCATCGTCAGTGCAATATCGGCGCGACCTGTCTTGCCTTTGGGCTGCACTTTTTGCGCGTCGACGAACTTGCGCCGCGCATGGGCCATGCACGCCAGCCGCTCCACACCCGGCTGCAACGCCAACGCGTTATATCCCGCGTAATCGTCGGTCATCACGTAACCACGATAACTTTCCAGCAGACGCAACGGCACGTCCTGCGCACGGCTGGAGGTGTAGTCGAACAGCACGACTTTTCGGTCTGGCGGCCCGCTGGCCTGCACCCACATCCAGGATTGGCTGGTAGGGTCTCGATCCGGTTCTTTCAGTACCTGAACACGGGTTTCATCGCAGTGGATGACCGGGCTTTCCAGCAACCGGTCGCGCATCAAATTCAGCAACGGTTGTAAGTGCTCGCTGCACTGGATAACCCAGCGAGCGAGAGTCTGACGCGGGATATCGATACCATGCCGGCTCAGAACCGTTTCGAAACGATGCAGGGGTAAGCCATCGACGTACTTCGTGGTCAGCAGCATGGCCAGAACGCTTGGACTGGCCATGCTCTTTTCGATCAGTTGAGCCGGCTTGTCGGCGGTGACCGGTGACGTTTCGCAGCCACGGCAACCGTAAACCTTGCGGATATGTTTGATGACCCGGATCTGCATCGGCACGATATCCAGCTGTTCGCTGATTTCTTCGCTGATCACGTGCTTGCGGCAACCGCAGGCACAGGTCAGTTCGTGCTCGGGCAGTTCGTGGATGACTTCGATGCGCGGTAGATCAGCTGACAGTGGCTTGCGTTTGCCACGACGTGGGGTCGGAGCAACCACTTCTTCGTCAGCGTCGCCGATTGAAGGCATCGGCTCGCTTTCGGGCTCGTTGAATAACGCGAGTTGTGGGGTGTTGGGTTCAACGGTCTGCTCGGATTTACGCCCGAATAAACGGTCGCGCAGCAACTTGATCTGTTCTTTTAGATCGACGATATGAGTCTGGTATGCCTCAGCCGTTACCTGCTGACGGCTGAGTGCCTCAAGCAACATTTGCTTGAGCAGAATAGGGTCATCAGGGAGGTCTTCGGGCATCAAATTCATGCCCGGATTATACCTGTTAAGCGACGAATCTTGGCGTTAAAACCTTGTGAGGACGGTTGCGCCAGAGATCAAATCCATCCAATAGCCAGTTCAGTTCCTGAACGGTCAGCACGATAGCCTCGTCCACCTCATCAGGTGAGATTTTAAAACGCTCGGACTCCAGACGCTTGAGCCAAAGGCAGAAGCCGTTGCGCTCCCAGTACAACACTTTGACGCGGTTACGGTGGCGATTCAGGAAAACAAAGAGCACGGGGTCAAACACCGCGACCTTGATATCCAGTTCGACCAGCGCAGCCAGGCCATCGATGGACTTTCTAAAGTCTACCGGCTTTGGATAGAGGTACACTTTTTCAACGCTGGCATTGGGACGCATCATGGTGATTGGCTCCTGTTGGAAATAGGGAGCACAGCATCGGCCGTCAGCTATCCGCTTGGAATGTGGGGTTCATGGAGCGGATACCGTGCAAGGCTGTACGTGCGCCTCTATGACGTACACCCCACTCGCTCAATTCAGTGATGGCAAAACGTCTCATACGTGCTCACAGCAGCTCACTAAGAGCTGATTCTTCCGCGCTATTGGCTTTTCGGTCAGGTTGGTCGCTTGCCAGACCTACTGGTCAAGTTTTGAGCAAAAAAAAAGAGCCGATCCGTAGATCAGGGCTTTTTATCGGTCTATCTTGAAAAATATTTGCTACATATTTTTTAAACCGATCATCGTAAATGATTGATTTATGATGTTTTTAAATGATGGGGGAGAGATAGCGATGCCAACCCTAGGATCCACAAAGGCATAACGGACACTCACCAATGACACGCAATCTAAACAGTTGTGATGGCGAGAGAAAAATGAGCAAGGTAAGATTGCCAGCACTGTGCACCACTTAGGTGTACCTAAACGCTGTCACACTTCGAGATTTTTGACGCGAAAATCCTTGTAAAATCAAGGACTTAGAGAATGGAGGCAACCCCACCAGCCACACCCCGGCACACAATGTTCCCGCTGTGGCTGCTTCCTTCCGGATCTGACCAGGTTCACGGGTAATCGTTGCGGGGGGACCGATAGGGTCACCATAACAACATCCGCCTAGCAGCGAACGGCGCCATTGTACCTGTCTGAGAAAAACTTACAACCGCTGCTGCAATAATAAAAAAATGAATGGGTTCAAGTACTTGGATTCGGGTTGAAACACAGCCTCTCCCCCGGGGCCGATCGTTTTGCGGGAGCGGGCTTGCTCGCTCCCACAACACCCCATACCCAACTACTGGATCGAAATCCCCTTCCCGGCCAGAAACGCCACAAAGGCTTCTTCATCCAGCACCTTGAGCCCAAGTTCATTGGCCTTGACCAGCTTGGAGCCCGCTCCCGGACCCGCAACCACGCAATGGGTCTTGCCGGAAACCGAACCCGAGACCTTGGCCCCAAGGCTTTCCAGCTTGTCCTTGGCAATGTCCCGGCTCATCAATTCCAGCGAGCCGGTCAGCACCCAGGTCTGACCCGCCAGCGGCAAGCCTTCCACGGCCTTTTTCTCGCTTTGCCAGTGCATGCCGAAATCCCGCAGCTGCGCTTCGACTTCGAGGGCCAGACGGGCATTTTCAGGGTGATCGAAAAACTCACGCACGGCCTTGGCTTGCTTTTCAGGTAATGCCTGACGCATATCGAGCCAGTCCGCATTGATCACGCCTTCGAGCGAGCCAAATTTCTCGGCCAGCTTTTGCGCCCCGCCCGGCCCAACCGAAGGAATGTGCAGCTTGTCGATCAGACCACCCAGCGTCGCACTGGCCGCGAACTCGGCACCCAGGTCGCCCTGATCCTGCAATTCCAGACCACGCTCCAGCAATTGAGCAATCACCTGCTGGTTATGCGCATCGCTGAAGAAGCTGTGGATTTCGTGCGCCACTTCCAGCCCGACATCAGGCAAATAGGTGAGCACTTGCGGCAGGGCACGCTGTACCCGCTCCAGAGAGGCCAGGGAGCGCGCCAGCACCTTGGCAGTTTCTTCACCCACATCAGGAATACCCAGCGCGTAGATAAAGCGAGCCAATGTCGGACGCTTGCTGTCGGCGATGGCCTGCAGCAGGTTCTTGCTCGACAACTCGGCAAAGCCTTCAAGATCGACTATCTGCTCGAAAGCCAGGGTGTAAAGATCGGCAGGCGAACTCACCAGCCCCTCATCCACCAACTGCTCGACGCTTTTTTCGCCCAGGCCTTCTATGTCCATCGCACGGCGCGAGACAAAATGAATGATCGCCTGCTTGAGCTGAGCACCGCAGGCCAGACGTCCCACACAACGATAAACCGCGCCTTCGGTGATGGTTTCACGGCCTTTGCTGCGCTTGATCAGCTGCGTGCGCTCGACATGGGAGCCACACACCGGGCAGCTTTCAGGAATATGCACCGCACGGGCATCTTCAGGACGACGCTCCAGCACAACTTGCACCACTTGGGGAATCACATCCCCTGCACGGCGAATAATCACCGTGTCGCCAATCATCAGCCCCAGACGGGCCACTTCATCCATGTTGTGCAGGCTTGCATTGGATACGGTCACACCGGCCACCTTGACCGGCTTGAGGCGCGCCACGGGCGTTACCGCACCGGTGCGCCCGACCTGAAACTCCACATCCAGCAACTCGGTCAGTTCCTCCATAGCCGGGAACTTGTGGGCGATGGCCCAACGCGGCTCGCGCGCCCTGAAGCCCAACTCACGTTGTGACGCCAGGTTGTTGACCTTGAACACCACCCCGTCGATCTCGTAAGGCAGCGCAGCTCGACGCTCGCCAATATCACGGTAGTAATCCAGGCACTCGGCAATCCCGCGGGCCAGTTTCAACTCATGACTGATGGGCATGCCCCATTGCTGCAACTGCTTGAGATTGCCGATATGGGTGTCAGAGAACTCCTCGGATACCTGCCCCAGGCCGTAGCAGCAAAATTCCAGCGGCCGGCTGGCGGTGATCTTGGAATCCAGCTGACGCAAGCTGCCCGCCGCCGCATTGCGCGGATTGGCGAAGGTCTTGCCGCCAGCGGCGAGCTGAGTCTCATTGAGACGCTCAAAGCCGGCCTTGGACATAAACACTTCGCCGCGCACTTCCAACACTGCGGGCCAGCCGCTGCCATGCAGCTTTAAAGGAATATTGCGCACGGTGCGCACATTGACACTGATATCTTCACCCGTGGTGCCATCACCTCGGGTAGCGCCGCGCACCAGATTGCCATCCTGGTACAGCAAGCTCACCGCCAGCCCGTCGAGCTTCGGCTCGCAGCTGTATTCAACTTCGGCGCCACCGCCAAACAGATCCCCGGCGGGCAAATCCAGACCTTCACTGACACGACGATCAAACTCGCGCATGTCGGTTTCATCGAAGGCGTTACCCAAACTCAGCATGGGCACTTCGTGACGCACCTGAGTAAAGGCGGACAGCGCCGCACTCCCCACGCGCTGGGTCGGCGAGTCGGCGGTAACCAGCTCTGGATGTTCGGCCTCCAGGGCTTTCAACTCACGAAACAGGCGATCGTACTCGGCGTCCGGAATGCTCGGTTCATCCAGTACGTGGTAACGGTAGTTATGCTGATCCAGTTCAGCGCGCAGCTCTAAAATGCGGGTATTGGCGGCGGTCATGGGGTGTTCTCTCACAAAGCAAAAGAGCAGCCGAGGCTGCTCCTTGTAGTATTCATTCTGCATGTGCGCGGGAGCAGGCAAGCCCGCCCCTGCATGTTCAGCGTTTTTGAGTCAGGGCGCGACGCTCGAATTCAACGATGCGTTGGCGGTAGTGCTCTATGGTTTGAGCCGTCAACACACTGCGCTGATCGTCTTTGAGCTCGCCATTGAGCTCCTGGGACAGCTTGCGTGCTGCCGCAACCATCACGTCGAAAGCCTGCTTGGGATGACGCGGACCCGGCAAGCCAAGGAAGAAACTCACCGCAGGCGTGCTGAACAGATCAATATCATCCAGATCGAATACGCCCGGCTTTACCGCGTTGGCCATGGAGAACAGGACTTCGCCATTGCCGGCCATGCTTTCGTGACGGTGGAAGATATCCATTTCACCAAACCGCAAACCGCTTTCAAGAATATTCTGCAACAGTGCAGGACCCTTGAACCCGGCAGGGTCACGGCTGATCACGCTGATCACCAGGACTTCTTCAGCCGCCTGCTGCGGTTGCTGCTCTTTGACTTCAACAGCCGACACGCCTGGAGCCGAACGACCACGGGGCTTGGTTTCTTGCGCAAAGTCATCATCGCGGGCGCTGATGCTCGGACCGTCATCCAGGTCAAGATTGAGGTTCAGGTCACCCTGACTCGGCTCGCCGCCACGCTTGCCACGCTTGGTGCCTTTATCTCGCGCCGGCATGCTTACGGATGGCAGGTCGTGCTCGTCAAGCAGCGGCTCTTTATGATTGGGGGTATCCAGAACCCGTGAAGGACCCAGGAGCTCGGGGCTGCTTTCGTCGTCAGGGGCGTTTGAAAAGCTGCGGTCAAGACGAAATTTGAGCTTTCCCTTGCCGCCACGCATACGGCGCCAGCCATCAAAAAGAATACCGGCGATAACCACTATGCCGATGACTATCAGCCACTCGCGCAGACCGATTTCCATGTAATCCCGTGCCCCTAAAAAATGATTCTATGAAGAAGAGCCTAAAGCCCTTTAAAACGTGGCGCCAACTCTATGTTCTGACTGGCGTTTTACCCACGTACAAAATAATTAGACGTTAAATTAACACGACCAAAGATAACTTTACACCGTCTGTCGTACTGAGCTAGGCCCATATAGCCCCCGACTTGTAAGTCATATCGGTCAAATAGTTGATATTTCTCTTACAAGAAGAAAAAAATCGTCCTACATGCTTATAGCTCAAGCGTCGACCATTGCCATCGCCTCCTCGACATCTACCGCTACAAGACGTGAGCAACCAGGCTCATGCATCGTCACACCCATCAGCTGATCCGCCATCTCCATGGCGATTTTGTTGTGGGTGATGTAGATGAATTGCACTGTCTGCGACATCTCTTTCACCAACCGTGCATAGCGGCCTACGTTGGCGTCATCAAGCGGTGCATCGACCTCGTCGAGCATGCAAAACGGCGCCGGATTGAGCTTGAAAATGGCAAACACCAATGCCAATGCCGTCAGGGCCTTCTCGCCACCGGACAGCAAATGAATGGTGCTGTTCTTCTTGCCCGGCGGGCGCGCCATGATGGTCACCCCTGTATCGAGTAAATCTTCGCCCGTCAGTTCCAAATAAGCGCTGCCACCACCGAAAACTTTTGGGAAAAGCGCCTGCAATCCACCATTTATCTGATCAAAGGTGTCTTTAAAGCGGCTCCGGGTCTCTTTGTCGATTTTGCGGATTACGTTTTCCAGCGTATCGAGCGCCTCGACCAGATCGGCATCCTGGGCATCCAGATAGCGCTTGCGCTCCGATTGCTGCTGGTACTCATCGATGGCCGCCAGGTTGATCGCGCCCAAGCGCTGGATTCGCGCCGCAATGCGCTCCAACTCTTCTTCGGCCTGCTGCTCATTGACCTCGCTGTTCAGGGTGGCAAGCACCCCATGCAAATCATAGCCGTCTGCCAGTAACTGATCCTGCAACGCCGTACGCCGCACACTCAGGGCTTGCCACTCCATGCGCTGCTGCTCCAGCTGGCCACGAATCAGCTGCGATTGTTGCTCAGCCTGATTTCGGCGCTTTTCAGCATCCCGTAATTCGCGATCTGCATCTTCAAGTGCGGTCTGGGCAATCTTGAGTTCTTCATCCACGCTCAAGCGCTTGTCGAGCAACTCTTCGAGTTTCAGACGCAACTCTTCAAGCGGCGCTTCGCCCTCCTCCAGATTGAGACTGAGCTGCTCGCGCTTTTCAGCCAGGCGCTCGGCCTGCAGCTCCAGTCGCTCAAGGGCCTGGCGAGTCGAATCGTGCTGCGCTTTCAGCGAGCCCAGACGAACCGCCAACTGATGCGCGTGATCCTTGTGCTGCCGGGCATCCTGCCGCACCCGATCAAGACGCTCGCGCAGGCTGTCGCGCTGGGCCAGCAGCAGCTCGCGCTGCTCAGTGTCGGTGGCCATCGCATCCAGTGCATCCTGCAAGAGCAGGCGCGCCTCGCCCACCTGCTCATGCTCAAGTGCGCGCTGCTCACCCAGCTCGGCCAGCTCTTCATCCAGACGACGACGGCGCAGGGTCAATTGTTCGACCTTGGCTTTGCTGGCGGACAGCCTGGCCTTGATCTCGCCCTGCTGACGCGCCTCGTCCTGCATGCGACGACGAACCTGCTCGCGCGCGTCTTCCTGGGTGAGTTGCTGCTCTCTCAGACGCTGGAGCTGTTCTTCCAGAGTCGCAAGCGTCGCTTCGCGCTCTTCGCGCTCAAGCCCCAGACGCTGGATTTCCTGCCCACGCGCCAAGACGCCACTTTCGGCCTCACTGGCACGGCGCACCCGCAAAAAGTTGCGTCCAACCCAATAGCCGTCACGGCTGATCAGGCTTTGGCCGTCAACCAATTGCGCACGCAATGCCAAGGCCTGCTCAAGGGTCTCGACCGGTTTTACCTGACCCAACCAGGGCGCCAGATCAAAGTCGGCCTCGACCTTTTCCAGCAAACTGCCCGCCAAATGAGAGGCCTGGGCCCCGCCACTGAACAAGCGCAAATCACCCTGGGCAAAACCGGCCAGATCCAGCCGTGCGAAGTCGTCGACCAACACGGCCTGCAAATCGGCACCCAGCACGGTTTCGACCGCCAGCTCCCACCCTGCTTCAACCCGCAAGCCCTCGGCCAGGCGCGGCTGTTCAGCCAGTTGTTGCTGACGCAGCCATTCACCTGCGCCAGTGCCCGGATCGAGCGCTGCCTGTTGCAGGGCTTCAAGGGAAGCCAGGCGACCGTTGAGTCGCTGCAACTCGCCCTGAGCCTGCTGTTGATTCTGTGTCGCCTGGTGCAAGTCGTGGCGCACTTGCTCCAGACGCTCGACCAGTTGTTCTTCGCTGGCGTGTAATGTTTCCTGGGACAACTCGCTGATGGCCAGTTGCTCACTTAACTCAAGGATCGCCGCATCTTCAGGGTCTGCCGCCAGCAAGGCGCGCTCTTCAGCCAACCGACGCTGACGCTCGGCCACACGCTCCATGCTGGTTTCCAGCTGCTGGATGCGAGCCTGCAAGACTTCGGACTGGCGCTGGGGCTCGGCTGAGCGCTGATTGAAGCTGTCCCACTGCTCCTGCCAACCGTGCATGGTGTGCTCGGACACCTCCAGCGCAGCAGCGGCCTCTTCGGCGGCAGCGCTGGTCAGCTCTTGCTCGGGCTCCAGCATGTGCAGCTCTTCACCCAGGGTCGCAAGCATCGTGCGGTCGTGACCCAAATGGGATTCGGTTTCCAGGCGCGAGCGCTCGGCTTCGCGCAGGTCATCCTGCAATTGGCACAAACGCTGCTGACCATGCTGAATGCTCTGCTCGACACGGGCAATGTCCCCCCCTACCGAATAGAAGCGCCCTTGCACCAGATTGAAGCGCTCTGACAGATCGTGGTGCCCGTCACGCAGGCGTTCGATGCTGGCATCCGCATTGCGCTGCTCGGCCACCAGGGCTTCAAAGCTGACTTCCTGATTGCCGATGATCGCTTCGCGCTGCCCCACCTGCTCGTTCAGCGCCTGCCAACGCAAGGCCGACAGCTGTGCCTTGAGCTGACGCTCCTCGGCTTTGTACTCCTGATACTTTTCAGCCGCCTGGGCCTGACGATGCAGGCGCTCAAGCTGACGACCCAACTCGTCTCGCAGGTCGGTCAGACGGGCGAGGTTTTCGTGGGTGCGGCGAATACGGTTTTCGGTCTCGCGGCGACGCTCCTTGTACTTGGAGATGCCGGCCGCTTCCTCGATGAAGTTGCGCAGATCTTCAGGCTTGGACTCGATCAGCTTGGAGATCATGCCCTGCTCGATAATCGAGTAGCTGCGCGGCCCCAGGCCCGTTCCGAGGAAGATGTCGGTGATGTCACGACGACGGCACTTGGTGCCGTTGAGGTAATACGTAGTCTGGCTGTCACGGGTAACTTTGCGCCGAATGGAAATTTCGGCGTAGGCCGCATACTCACCCAGCAGCGTTCCGTCGGAGTTGTCAAAAACCAGCTCGATGCTGGCCTGACTCACCGGTTTGCGAGTGGTGGAACCGTTGAAGATGACATCCGTCATCGACTCGCCACGCAGGTTCTTGGCCGAACTTTCGCCCATGACCCAGCGTACGGCATCGATGATGTTCGACTTTCCGCAGCCGTTGGGACCTACAACCGCAGCCATGTTGCTGGGAAAGGTCACCGTTGTCGGATCAACGAAAGACTTGAAGCCCGCCAGCTTGATACATGTCAGGCGCACGCTCAGGCATCCGTCAAGGCAGACAGCACCAGGGCACAACTGCGCTGGGCATAGTTGCTCAGCACCACGCGAATTTGCACAAGGTCGCGAGCCAGTACGGCTTCGAGTAACTGCGCAAACAACGCCAGATACTCACTCATCTCAGCCTTGCGTTGATCCAGCGCCAGGTAATAGGCGCGGCTCATGGCCGGGTGCAGGTTCTCGACGGTTTCCTGCAAGTAGGGATTGTCGGCAAACGGGTACGCCGCACGCATCACATTGAAGCTGTCTTCAACGAAGCTGCTGATGTCCTGACGCTCGTAGCTGGCAATCAGGCGTTGCTGGATTTGCAGAAACGGCCCCAGATCGGCCTGCACGGCCCAGCGCTGGGCAACGGCATTGCCGAGCAGGATGTACATCTCGCTCATCAGGGTGCACAGGCTCTGCACATTGTGTGCGGTGAGCTCGGTCACATGGGCGCCACGTCTCGGAAGGATGGCGATGAGATGTCGGCGCTCAAGGATCAACAACGCTTCGCGCACAGAGCCGCGACTGACATTGAGCGCCAGCGTCACTTTCTGTTCTTGAATGCGTTCCCCAGGCTTTAGCTCGCCGCGAATGATGCGTTCGGCGAGGTGGTGAGCGATTTGCTCGGCGAGGCTGTCCGGCGCCTTGAACGTCATGTTTTACCTTCAAAATCTTTGATCAGTGCAGGCGGCGCAGTGTAACGCACTTGGTGCGTGCTCGCGCAGAGCATCAGGGGCCGAATATGGCACGAAATAAGCAAATAAATCCCGTGGATTCAAATCACAGGGAAGACCGATCTCTATTTCTTGACCCGTAGGTCAGCTTTAGCTAAATTCAGTACATCCCGCGTTACAACAATAATGATTATGCGAGGCCTTCCGTGATCCAGTTCCTACTTAACCAGACGCTGCGCACCGAGCACACGCTGGACCCGAATTTAACCGTGCTCAATTATTTGCGTGAACACCTGCACAAATCCGGCACCAAGGAAGGTTGCGCGAGCGGCGACTGTGGCGCCTGTACAGTGGTGGTAGGCGAACTGCACACGAATGACCAGGGCCTTGAGCGTGTGCGCTATCGCAGTCTCAATTCGTGCCTGACCTTTGTGTCGGCGTTGCACGGCAAGCAACTGATCAGCATCGAAGACTTGAAGCACAAAGGCCAACTGCACAGCGTGCAGCGGGCAATGGTCGACTGCCACGGTTCACAGTGCGGTTTCTGCACGCCGGGTTTTGTGATGTCCTTGTTCGCCCTGCAAAAAAACAGCACGGGCCAGTCTGATAGCCATCAGGCCCACGAAGCACTGGCGGGCAATCTGTGCCGCTGCACCGGTTACCGGCCGATCCTGGCCGCCGCCGAACAAGCCTGCGGCGCACAACAGCATGACCAGTTTGATGCGTATCAAGACGAAACCATCACCCTTCTCAAGTCCATTTCCCCTACACAGACCGGGGAACTGAACAGCGGTGACAAACGCTGCCTGCTGCCCTTGACCATCAGTGATCTGGCCGAGCTGTATGAGTCCCAACCCCAGGCACGCCTGCTGGCCGGAGGCACCGATCTGGCCCTGGAAGTCACGCAGTTCCATCGCCCGCTGCCGGTCATGATTTACGTCGGCAACGTGGCCGAAATGAAGCTCATCGAGCGCTTCGATGATCGCCTTGAAATAGGCGCGGCCGTTTCGCTGACAGACGCTTACGGCACGCTCAAGGCCGAGTACCCGGACTTCGGCGAACTGCTGCAGCGCTTCGCCTCGCTGCAAATCCGCAACCAGGGAACCCTGGGAGGCAATATCGGCAATGCCTCGCCGATTGGTGACTCACCGCCGCTGCTGATCGCTCTGGGCGCGCAGCTGGTACTGCGCAAGGGCCAAAGCCGACGCACCCTGGCGATCGAGGACTACTTCATCGACTACCGGGTAACCGCGCGCCAGGAAGGGGAATTTATCGAAAAAATCATTATTCCCCGCGCTGACGCCAGCCATTCATTTCGTGCCTACAAGATCTCCAAGCGTCTGGACGATGACATCAGCGCCGTATGTGCGGCATTCAACCTGCGTATCGACAACGGCGTGGTGAGCGGGGCTCGCGTGGCTTTCGGAGGCATGGCCGCCACCTCCAAACGCGCCAGCGCCTGCGAAGCTGCACTGCTCGGCGCAGACTGGAACTCGATCACCATTGAACGCGCCTGCACGGCATTGGCAACAGATTTCACCCCGTTGTCAGACTTTCGCGCCAGCAAGGAATACCGCCTGCTGAGTGCCCAGAACCTGCTGCGCAAGTACTTCATCGAACTGCAGGCTCCACAGCTTGAGACGCGGGTAACAGCTTATGTCTAACCATCACAAGATCGAGCCAACCCAGGCCGAATTGACGGCCCTGTTCCAACAGGACCTGAAAACGGGTGTAGGTCGCAGCGTCAAGCATGACAGCGCCGAAAAGCACGTCTCGGGTGAGGCGCAGTACATCGATGACCGGCTCGAATTCCCCAACCAGCTGCATCTCTACGCACGCCTGTCAGACCGGGCTCACGCCAAAATCATCCGCGTCGACACTGCGCCCTGCTACGCCTTTGAAGGTGTGCGTCTGGTCATTACCCACGAGGACATTCCCGGCCTCAAGGACATCGGCCCGCTGCTGCCTGGCGACCCGTTGCTGGCCATTGACAAGGTGGAATATGTAGGCCAGGCAGTCCTGGCGGTGGCCGCCCATGACCTGGACACCGCACGCAAAGCGGCAATGGCCGCCATTATCGAATACGAAGACCTGGAGCCAGTGCTTGATGTGGTTCAGGCGCTACGCAACAAGCACTTTGTGCTCGACACCCACACCCATGAACGCGGCGACTCAAGCGGCGCGCTGGCGGGGGCCGACAATCGCCTGCAGGGCAGTTTGCATATCGGTGGACAGGAACACTTCTATCTCGAAACACAGATCTCATCGGTAATGCCCACCGAAGACGGCGGGATGATCGTGTACTGCTCAACGCAAAACCCCACCGAAGTGCAAAAGCTGGTGGCTGAAGTACTGGATGTTTCGATGAACAAAATCGTCGTCGACATGCGGCGTATGGGCGGCGGCTTTGGCGGCAAGGAGACGCAGGCTGCAGGCCCTGCGTGCATGTGTGCAGTGGTGGCGCGCCTGACCGGGCAGCCGACCAAAATGCGCCTGCCACGGGTCGAAGACATGCTGATGACCGGCAAGCGCCACCCGTTCTATATCGAGTACGACGTCGGCTTTGACGCCCGTGGTCGGCTGCAGGGCATCAAGCTGGATCTGGCGGGCAACTGCGGCTGCTCACCGGACCTGTCCAACTCCATCGTCGACCGCGCCATGTTCCACGCCGATAACGCTTACTACCTGGGCGATGCCACGATCAATGGCTATCGCTGCAAGACCAATACCGCGTCAAACACCGCCTACCGCGGGTTTGGCGGCCCGCAAGGCATGGTCGCGATCGAAGAAGTCATGGACCACATTGCCCGCCATTTGGGCCTGGATCCCCTGGCCGTGCGCAAGGCCAACTACTACGGCAAAACCGAGCGCAATGTGACTCACTACTACCAGACCGTGGAGCACAACCTGCTGGAAGAAATGACCGCCGACCTGGAAGCCAGCAGCCACTACGCCGAACGCCGGGAGTTAATCAAGGCGTTCAACGCCAATAGCCCCATCCTTAAGAAAGGTTTGGCACTGACTCCGGTCAAGTTCGGAATATCCTTTACCGCCAGCTTTCTCAATCAGGCAGGAGCACTGGTTCACATCTACACCGATGGCAGCATCCATCTCAACCACGGCGGCACCGAGATGGGCCAGGGGTTGAACACCAAGGTCGCGCAAGTGGTGGCCGAAGTGTTTCAGGTGGATATCAGCCGGGTGCAGATCACTGCCACCAACACGGATAAGGTCCCGAATACCTCGCCTACAGCGGCTTCAAGCGGGGCTGACCTCAATGGCAAGGCCGCACAAAATGCAGCCGAGACCATCAAGCTAAGGCTGGTGGAGTTTGCCGCCGGCAAGTATCAGGTCGAGCAACAGGAGGTGATTTTCCACAATGGCCAGGTGCGCGTTGGCGAACAGGTCATCAGCTTTGAAACCTTGATTCAGCAGGCCTATTTCGGCCAGGTGTCGCTGTCGAGTACAGGCTTCTACAAAACGCCAAAGATCTTCTATGACCGCACTCAGGCACGGGGACGGCCGTTTTACTACTTTGCCTTTGGTGCCGCCTGCGCCGAAGTGATCGTTGACACCCTCACCGGCGAATACAAAATGTTGCGCACGGACATCCTGCACGACGTTGGCGCTTCGCTGAACCCGGCCATCGACATCGGCCAGGTGGAAGGCGGCTATATTCAGGGCGCCGGGTGGCTGACCATGGAGGAACTGGTGTGGAACGCCAAAGGCAAATTGATGACCAATGGCCCGGCCAGCTACAAGATACCTGCCGTGGCGGATATGCCACTGGACCTGCGCGTCACGCTGGTAGAAAACCGAAAAAATCCGGAAGACACCGTATTCCACTCCAAAGCAGTCGGCGAGCCGCCGTTCATGCTCGGTATCGCGGCCTGGTGTGCGATCAAGGACGCCGTGGCGAGCTTGGCCGACTATCGAGTACAACCTGCCATTGACGCCCCGGCTACCCCGGAACGGGTCCTGTGGGGCTGTGAGCAAATGCGCAAGGTTTTGTCGGGAGATCAGCATGAATAACTGGATCAGCGCCCTGGCCGAGTTGCAGCAGCAGGGAGAGCCCTGCGTGCTGGTCACCATCATTGAGGAGCAAGGCTCGACACCCCGCAATGCCGGTTCAAAGATGGTGATCTGCGCGCACCAGACATTCGACACCATTGGCGGCGGTCATCTGGAATACAAGGCGATGGAGATTGCCCGCCAGATGCTTGGCAGCGGCAAGCAAGACCCCCATCTGCAACGCTTCAGCCTGGGCGCCAGCCTGGGCCAGTGTTGCGGAGGAGTGACCGTGTTGCTGTTCGAACCCATGGGCCAGGTACAGGCACACATCGCCGTATTTGGCGCAGGTCATGTGGCCCGGGCACTGGTGCCCCTGCTCGCCAGCCTGCCCTGCCGGGTGCGCTGGATTGACTCTCGGGAGCAGGAGTTCCCGGCGCTCATCCCCCAAGGCGTAGAAAAAATCGTCACCGACGAGCCCGTCGACGAGATTCAAGCACTGCCAGCGGGTTGCTACTGCATCGTCATGACGCATAATCACGCCCTGGATCTGGAACTCAGCGCCGCCCTGCTCAAACGCAACGACTTTACCTACTTCGGCTTGATTGGCTCTAAAACCAAACGCGTGAAGTTCGAACACCGTCTGCGTGACCGGGGTATCAGCGCATCACATTTGCAGCGCATGCGCTGCCCGATGGGATTGAGCGAAGTCAAAGGCAAACTGCCTGTCGAAATAGCAATTTCCATCGCAGGCGAAATCATCGCCACCTACAACACCCACTTCGGCCAGCACACCGCCTGTGCCGACAGCGCGTCATCCGAATCCATTAAACAATTGCTGCCGTCTTCACGACGCAGCCATGCCACACACTGAGAATTATCATGACCTGTAAAGCCTACCGCGCCGCCATTTTGCACAGCATTGCCGACCCCGCCGACGTCGGGATCGAGGCCTCCTATGAATACTTCGAAGACGGTCTGCTGGTGGTGGAAAACGGGCAGATCAAAGCGGTCGGGCCTGCCAGCGAACTGCTCACGGCTCTGGCTGGCGACATTGAAGTCACCGAGTACAAGGATGCCCTGATCACACCGGGCTTTATCGATACGCACATCCACTTTCCGCAGACCGGGATGATTGGTGCCTACGGCGAGCAATTGCTCGACTGGCTCAACACCTACACCTTCCCGTGCGAAAACCAGTTCGCCGACAAGGCACATGCTGACGAAGTTGCCGATATTTTCCTCAAGGAACTGCTGCGCAATGGCACCACCACGGCGCTGGTGTTTGGCAGTGTGCATCCGCAATCGGTCGACGCCTTGTTTGAAGCGGCACAGCGACTGGACCTGCGCCTGATCGCCGGCAAAGTGATGATGGACCGCAACGCCCCCGAATACCTGACCGACACCGCCGAAACCAGCTACATCGAAAGCAAGGCGCTGATCGAACGCTGGCATGGGAAAGGCCGCCTGCATTACGCCGTCACCCCGCGTTTTGCACCGACCAGCACCCCGGAGCAATTAACCCTGGCCGGCCAGTTGCTGGGGGAATACCCGGATGTGTATCTGCATACCCATATCAGCGAGAACCTTCAGGAAATCGAGTGGGTCAAGTCGCTCTTCCCTGAGCGCAAAGGCTATCTGGATGTGTATGACCACTACCAACTGCTGGGGGAGCGTTCGGTGTTTGCCCACGGCGTGCATCTATGTGATGAGGAATGTGCTCGCCTGGCCGAAACAGGCTCTGCGGTGGCTTTCTGCCCGACTTCCAATCTGTTTCTGGGCAGCGGCCTGTTCAACCTGCCGATGGCCGAGAAACACAAACTCAATGTGGGCCTGGGAACGGATGTTGGCGCGGGTACCAGCTTCTCGTTGCTCAACACATTGAACGAAGCCTACAAGGTCATGCAGTTGCAAGGCGCTCGTCTGGATCCGTTCAAATCGTTGTATCTGGCCACTCTGGGCGGCGCGCGGGCACTGCGCCTGGAAGACCGGATCGGCAACCTGCAACCGGGTAGCGATGCCGACTTCGTGGTACTGGACTACAACTCAACGCCGCTGATGAGCTATCGCCTGAAGCAATCAAAAAACATCGCTGAAACGTTGTTTGTATTGATGACCCTGGGCGACGACCGCACGGTGCAACAGACCTATGCAGCGGGCAATCTGGTGCATCAGCGCTGAATGAATGGCTACCTTGGCCTGCACACGGTTGCAGGTCATAGAGAGTCAAACCCCTGTAGCAGCTGCTACGGGATTTGACTCGCCTTGCAGACAAGTAGCCACACGATTGCAACGAATCTTAGAGCTTGGCAGCAGGCCGGGGGCCTTTGCTCTTGGTTTGCAGCAAGTGCGAAAACACCGCGTGCAGGTCATCCGAGGCGCTTTCTTCGTCAAGGTTGAGCTTGCTGTCGATGTGATCCATGTGGTGCATCATCAGGTGCACGGCCTGGGAAGCATCACGGGCTTCAATGGCATCGATCAACTGCATGTGTTCGTCGTAGGAGCAATGTGAGCGGTTGCCATTCTCGTACTGGGCAATGATCAACGAGGTTTGCGATACGAGGCTGCGCTGAAAGCTGATCAGCGGCGCATTTTTAGCCGCTTCTGCCAACTTCAAGTGGAACTCGCCTGACAGCCGGATACCCGCGCCACGATCGCCTCGCGAAAAGCTGTCGCGCTCGTCCTGCACCATTTTGCGCAGTTGCGACAAGTCTTCGGCAGTAGCGTGGACCACCGCCAATTCGGTAATGGCCTTTTCAACCAGTCGACGCGCCAGAAACACCTGCCGCGCTTCTTCTACGCTGGGGCTCGCTACCACCGCACCACGATTGGGACGCAGCAGCACAACCCCTTCATGGGCCAGGCGCGACAATGCACGACGAATAATGGTGCGGCTCACCCCGAAGATTTCGCCCAATGCCTCTTCACTCAACTTTGTGCCAGGCGCCAGACGCTGTTCGAGGATCGCCTCAAAAATATGCGCATAGACGATATCGTCCTGGGTTCCACTGCGGCCGGCCTTGCCAGCGCGGGATTGTTTCTTGAGAGGCTGCAACTGTTCGTTCATGGTTACTCGTGTGGGGAAGCGGCGGCGGATGAAGTTACGCTAATACGTAAACGGGCGTCGCTGACTGGTAATTAATGCAAAAAGCAAGACTCATTGTACACAAGCCAGAGTGCCAGTACGACTGTACGGTCATATACGACCCCGTCTGTATCGCAATGAAATGTGACATTTGCGTTTAGGCTTGCGCCTTGCTCTAACTCTTATCAAGAACAAGGAATGCCGCTCCATGACGGACGCCACTCAGCCACGCTTGCACCCTCTGGCAGACACCTCTCCCTCGGCTGTAGTCGCAGGGTTTATCGCCATGATGACTGGCTACACCAGTTCCCTGGTCCTCATGTTTCAAGCAGGTCAGGCAGCGGGACTCACCAGCGGGCAGATCTCGTCATGGATTTGGGCGCTGTCGATCGGCATGGCCATTTGCAGCATAGGCTTGTCTTTGCGCTACCGCACACCGATTACCATCGCCTGGTCAACGCCGGGGGCTGCGCTGCTGATCACCAGCCTGGGCGGTGTCAGCTACCACGAAGCCATCGGCGCCTACATCACTTGTGCGGTGCTGGTGATCATCTGCGGCATGACCGGCAGCTTTGAACGCCTGGTCAAACGTATCCCCTCGTCTCTGGCTGCGGCCTTGCTGGCAGGAATCCTGTTCAAGATCGGCAGCGAAATTTTCGTCGCTGCCCAGCACCGTACCGGCCTGGTCATTGGCATGTTTTTCACTTACCTGATCGTCAAACGCCTGTCGCCCCGCTATGCGGTACTGGCGGCCCTGGTGATTGGCACTCTGATTTCGGGTTTGCTCGGGCTACTGGACTTCAGCGGTTTCGCCCTCGAAGTGGCTGTGCCGGTATGGACCACACCTTCATTCTCGCTGGCCGCAACCATCAGCATCGGTATTCCCCTGTTTGTCGTCGCCATGACGTCGCAAAACATGCCGGGCATCGCCGTGCTGCGGGCCGACGGTTACAGCGTGCCCGCTTCGCCGCTGATCACCACCACCGGCGTGGCTTCACTGCTGCTTGCCCCTTTTGGCTCCCACGGGATCAACCTGGCTGCGATCAGTGCCGCTATCTGCACCGGCCCCCATGCCCACGAAGACCCTAAAAAGCGCTACACCGCGGCCATGTGGTGCGGAATTTTCTATGGCATTGCCGGCGTTTTTGGCGCCACCCTTGCCGCGCTGTTTGCAGCCTTGCCCAAAGAGTTGGTGTTGTCCATTGCTGCACTGGCCCTGTTCGGCTCGATCATCAATGGCTTGACCATTGCCATGAGTGAATCCAGAGAGCGCGAGGCGGCCCTGGTGACCTTCATGGTCACAGCATCGGGCATGAGCCTGTTCTCGATCGGCTCGGCCTTTTGGGGAATCGTCGCGGGTGTACTGACCCTGATAATCCTGAACGTTAAATCACGCTGACTGATCAGATCGCCAGTGCCCCACCATCGACAGCCAACGCATGGCCGGTGGTAAACGCCGCGCCGTCCGAGCACAGGTACAAGACGGCGCTGGCGACCTCCTCAACCTTGCCGATGCGCCCCACAGGGTGAATCGCGGCAGCAAACTCGGCCTTGCGCGGATCGGCTTCATAGGCTCGCCGGAACATATCGGTATCAATCACTGCCGGGCACACCGCGTTCACCCGAATATGCTTTTTCGCATATTCGATGGCTGCTGATTTCGTCAGCCCGATCACCGCATGTTTGGACGCCGAGTAGATGCTCATCTTCGGCGCAGCCCCCAACCCCGCTACCGATGCCGTGTTGACGATTGCCCCACCGCCCTGAGCCAGCATCAATGGCAGCTGATATTTCATGCATAACCAGACACCTTTGACGTTCACTCCCATGATCGCGTCGAATTCGTCCAGCGTGCCATCCGCCAGGCGACCATGCTCGATCTCGATCCCCGCATTGTTGAAGGCATAATCCAGCCGACCGTAGGCGCTGATGACCAGCTCCATCAACTGCCTGACTTGCGCCTCCACGGTGACATCACACCTTACGAAAACAGCACTGCCACCCGCAGCCTCTATCTGCTCGACCGTGTATTCGCCCCCTGCCACATCCAGATCGGCCACCACCACTTTCAAGCCTTCGCCCGCAAATGCCAGAGCCGCGGCTCGGCCGATACCTGCTCCAGCGCCTGTAACCACTGCCACTTGCCCGGCAAACGTCATGCCCATTGTTGTTGTCCTCTGAGGGGTACGCCTGCACCGTGAACGGTTCTGGTGCAGTCATCGACTTATTTATCCGAGTGATACAGGCCTGCATATAACCATCACCACAACTGATAAAAACCTATTCGTGGTCCGGGATTCACTTGCCCTGAGGCTCAAGAAGGTCTATCAACAGACATCATTTTCCAAGGGGTTATTGCAATGACTGACCAGACAAATCGCCAATTCCTGCTCGCCAAACGTCCAGTCGGTGCAGCGACCCGCGATACATTCACTTTTCAGGAAGTTACGGTCGTACAACCTAAAGAAGGACAGATCCTTGTCAGGAACGAGTATCTGTCCCTCGACCCGGCGATGCGCGGCTGGATGAACGAAGGCAAGTCCTATATCCCGCCAGTGGCTCTGGGTGAAGTCATGCGCGCACTGGGTGTAGGCAAAGTCATCGCCTCCGCCCACCCCGGCTTTGCCGTCGGTGATTACGTCAATGGCGCCTTGGGGGTTCAGGATTACTTCGTGGGTGAGCCGCGCGGGTTCTACAAAGTAGACCCCGGACTTGCGCCACTGCCTGTGTACTTGTCCGCCTTGGGCATGACCGGCATGACCGCCTACTTCGCCCTGCTCGAAGTAGGTACCCCCAAGGCGGGCGACACAGTGGTGATTTCTGGCGCAGCAGGCGCAGTGGGCAGCATTGCCGGTCAAATCGCCAAGCTTAAAGGCTGCCGCGTAGTGGGCATTGCTGGCGGGAAAGAAAAGTGCGCGTTGCTGACCCAGGAATTGGGCTTTGACGGCGCGATCGACTACAAAAATGAGGATGTTGTCGCGGGGCTTAAACGAGAATGCCCTAAGGGCGTTGATGTATTTTTCGACAACGTCGGCGGCGATATTCTCGACGCAGTGCTTAGCCGCCTGAACTTCAAGGCTCGTGTCATCATTTGCGGTGCAATTAGCCAGTACAACAACAAGGAGGCCGTGAAAGGCCCTTCCAACTACTTGTCACTGCTGGTCAATCGTGCACGCATGGAAGGCTTTGTAGTGATGGACTATGCCGATCGCTACGTAGTTGCCGGACAGGAAATGGCGGGGTGGCTGGCCAAAGGCCAACTAACAAGCAAAGAACATATTGTCGAAGGGCTGGAAAGCTTTCCGGAAAGCCTGATGAAACTGTTTAGCGGGGAGAACTTCGGCAAGCTGGTTTTGAAGCTCTGAAGCGACATGTTGCTGCGGGAGTTGGCTTGCCAACTCCCGCACACTGCTTTAAGCCAGTTCCGCGACCACTGCAGCCAGCGCTTTGGCTGGATCTGCCGCCTGGCTGATTGGACGGCCGATCACCAGGTAATCAGAGCCGGCATCCAGTGCCTGGCGCGGGGTCAGAATACGGCGCTGATCATCCTGAGCACTGCCGGCAGGACGGATCCCCGGGGTCACCAGTTGCAGAGTCGGGTGCGCGGCCTTCAGCGCTTGCGCCTCAAGGGCAGAACATACCAGGCCATCCATACCGGCCTTCTCGGCAAGGGCTGCAAGTCGCAATACCTGCTCTTGAGGTTCAATATCCAGGCCTATACCGGCGAGGTCTTCGCGCTCCATGCTGGTCAGTACAGTTACGCCAATCAGCAACGGCTGTGGACCGGTACGTTTGTCGAGCACTTCACGACAAGCAGCCATCATGCGCAAACCGCCAGAACAGTGCACGTTAACCATCCATACGCCCATTTCAGCAGCAGCTTTGACCGCCATTGCCGTGGTGTTGGGAATGTCGTGAAACTTGAGGTCCAGGAATACCTCGAAACCCTTGTCACGCAGAGTGCCGACAATTTCCGAAGCGCAGCTGGTGAACAGCTCTTTGCCTACCTTGACGCGGCACAACTTGGGGTCCAACTGATCAGCCAGCTTCAGTGCGGCGTCACGCGTTGGGAAATCCAGGGCGACGATAATAGGAGTCTGGCAGTCGGACATTAGCGGGTTCTCAGGCTGGTCGAAATCGGCGCGCATTGTAGCGGAACCAGCCGCCAACCGGCACCCGATGATCGTAAATTCATGATTTTAGTCATTACCGGGGTAATAACGCGCGCTACCGTATAAGCGGCCTACAATGGAACTAGTAGACTCCTACAGACATAAACAGTAATGCACTGCGCAATCCCTGCCCAGTGAAGTTCGAACCAAGGAGAACGCGATGCCGTGGTATGCCTGGTTAATACTTATTGTCGCCATCGGTGCCATCGTGGGTGGTCTGATGACCCTGCGTGACACTGCCAACAAAGTGGAACTCACCGATGAGCAACGTAAGCGCGTAGCCGAACGCAACGCAGAAATGGACGCCAAAGAATCCAAGGACCGGTAAACACCTGATTTGGTCAGGAGCTGAATCACAAGGAACGGGTTCCAAAGGCAAAAAGCTACACACCCTTACATGAACATCCAATGCATCGCCTTTGAGCTCAACGCTATGATGGTCCATTGCATAAAGAGACATGTGTCATGCGCTACTCACAAGATCATAAAGCCCAAACCCATCAGCGCATCGTTAAGGAAGCATCAGGCCTGTTCCGTCGAGACGGCATTGGTGCGACGGGCCTGCAGCCACTGATGAAATCCCTGGGCCTCACCCACGGCGGTTTTTATGCTCACTTCTCATCCAAAAACGACCTGGTAGAAAAAGCATTGCAGCACGCCGCTGGACAGGTTGACGGAATTTGCGCCGAACTGTTCAGCCAGCCACAACCTCTGCACGCATTCATTGATGCATATTTGTCCGAGTGGCACCTGACCTCCCCCCACGAGGGTTGCCCGTTACCAACCATGTCAGCAGAAATGGCACAACAGGGGCAGGCTAGCTCGACCACAGACTACGTGATCGATGCAAGGCTCAAACAGATCCAGGCCACACTGCAAGGGCCAGATGCCGAAGACCAAAGCATTGTCATTTTCGCGACTCTGGTCGGAGCACTGGTTCTAGCACGCGGGGCTGAGAGCACGGCGTTAAAGGACAAGATCCTCGACATAACGCGTAGCGCCTTGAAGCAATGTAAGCGCTCCATAAACCCCACCAACTTAAAGATGGGTAACGCGCCTAGTTAGGCGACACCAGCGAGCAGTTCCACGGCAACAGCGCTTCGTAATCTTCAACCGAGGTCGCCAGTGGCAGCCGTTCTAATGCGTGGCGCAGCCACGCATAGGGCTCTTGGCCGTTGGCTTTGGCAGTCTCGACCAAGCTGTAAAGTTGAGCACTGGCCGTCGCGCCTTTGGGGGTGTCGCTAAACAACCAGTTCTTTCTTCCGATGACGAAGGGCCTGATCGCACGCTCGGCGGGGTTGTTGTCGATCGGCAAATAGCCTTCCTCGGCGTACCGTTCCAGTTTGTTCCAGTTACTCGCCAGATAGCCGATGGCCTTGCCCAAGGCGTTCTGAGACGTAACTTGTGGCTGCGTCTTTTCCATCCAGCTTTTTAACTGAGCCAGCACTGGCAGACTCCGATCATGACGGCCAGTTTTACGATCGTCGTCGCACGCATCCTTCAGATCACGCTCTACACCATAGAGTTTGTTGATCAGGTTCAGCGCGATGTCAGCACGTCCCGTCTTGCCTTTCGGCTGTACTTTTTGGGCTTCAACAAACTTGCGCCTTGCGTGCGCCCAGCAGCCCAAACGTTCGACTCCGGCCTGCGCGCCCAACGCGTTATAACCGGCGTAATCATCGGTCATCACATAGCCACGATAACCATCGAGCAGGCGTGTCGGCACCTCCTGCGCGCGGCTGGTGGAGTAGTCAAAAAGGATCACTGGTTTATCTGGCGGGCCGCCGGTTTGCACCCACATCCAGGACTGGCTGCTTGGATCTCGGTCAGGCTCTTTCAACACCTGTACCCGTGTTTCATCGCAGTGGACAACACGGCTGCCCAACAGGCTATCGCGCATTAAATTCAGCAGCGGCTGAAAGTGTTCACCGCACTGGATAACCCAGCGTGCCAACGTCTGGCGCGGGATATCGACACCATGGCGGCCCAAGACTTTTTCGAAACGGTGAAGCGGTAGTCCATCGACGTACTTGGTGGTCAGCAGCATCGCCAGAACACTTGGGCTGGCCATGCTTTTTTCAATCAGTTGAGCCGGCTTGTCAGCAGTGACCGGCGCCATCTCGCAGTCGCGGCAACCGTAAACTTTGCGAACGTGTCTGATCACACGGATCTGCATCGGCACGATTTCAAGCTGCTCGCTGACTTCTTCGCCAATAGTGTGTTTGCGGCAGCCGCAGACGCACGTCAGTTCATGTTCGGGAAGTTCGTGGATAATCTCGATGCGCGGCAGGTCGGCGGGCAGTGGCTTGCGTTTGCCGCGGCGCTTGATCGGGGCAACGACTTCTTCAGATGAGGCTTCGTCCACAGGCTCGACGACGCTTTCTACTTCATTGAAGAGGGCCAGTTGCGGCGTTGCCGCATCAGCTGTTTGCTCGGACTTACGTCCGAACAGACGCTGAAGCAGGAGGGCATTCTGCTCTTCGAGCCGAACAATCTTTCCCTTGTCCAACTGACGCTCGTCGAGCATCTGCCCAAGCATTTGCTTGAGCAGCACGGGATCATCGGGAAGGTTTTCGGGCATGGAATTCATGGCCCGGATTATACCGAATCAGGCTACGAATCGCGGTGTCAAAACTTGGTGAGGGCGGTTACGCCAGAGGTCAAAGCCATCGAGCATCCAGTTGAGTTCCTGGACGGTCAGAACGATCGCCTCGTCGGTGGAGTCCGGCGATGTTTTGAATCGTTCGGACTCGAGGCGCTTGAGCCAAAGGCAGAAGCCGTTGCGCTCCCAATACAATATCTTCACTCGGTTGCGGGGCTTGTTGAGGAAAACGAAAAGCACAGGGTCGAATACTGCGACTTTAATATCCAGCTCGACCAGCGCAGCCAAGCCGTCGATGGATTTTCGGAAGTCCACCGGCTTGGGGTACAGATACACTTTTTCGACTTTGGCATCGGGTCGCATCATGGCGAGCTGGCTCCTGAGGGAATCGGGAGCACAGCATCCGGGATCAGCTAAGCGCTTTGAATGTGGGGTTTATGGAGCGCTTACCTTCGTGGTCAGCAGCATGGCCAGAACGCTTGGACTGGCCATGCTCTTTTCGATCAGTTGAGCCGGCTTGTCGGCGGTGACCGGTGACGTTTCGCAGCCACGGCAACCGTAAACCTTGCGGATATGTTTGATGACCCGGATCTGCATCGGCACGATATCCAGCTGTTCGCTGATTTCTTCGCTGATCACGTGCTTGCGGCAACCGCAGGCACAGGTCAGTTCGTGCTCGGGCAGTTCGTGGATGACTTCGATGCGCGGTAGATCAGCTGACAGTGGCTTGCGTTTGCCACGACGTGGGGTCGGAGCAACCACTTCTTCGTCAGCGTCGCCGATTGAAGGCATCGGCTCGCTTTCGGGCTCGTTGAATAACGCGAGTTGTGGGGTGTTGGGTTCAACGGTCTGCTCGGATTTACGCCCGAATAAACGGTCGCGCAGCAACTTGATCTGTTCTTTTAGATCGACGATATGAGTCTGGTATGCCTCAGCCGTTACCTGCTGACGGCTGAGTGCCTCAAGCAACATTTGCTTGAGCAGAATAGGGTCATCAGGGAGGTCTTCGGGCATCAAATTCATGCCCGGATTATACCTGTTAAGCGACGAATCTTGGCGTTAAAACCTTGTGAGGACGGTTGCGCCAGAGATCAAATCCATCCAATAGCCAGTTCAGTTCCTGAACGGTCAGCACGATAGCCTCGTCCACCTCATCAGGTGAGATTTTAAAACGCTCGGACTCCAGACGCTTGAGCCAAAGGCAGAAGCCGTTGCGCTCCCAGTACAACACTTTGACGCGGTTACGGTGGCGATTCAGGAAAACAAAGAGCACGGGGTCAAACACCGCGACCTTGATATCCAGTTCGACCAGCGCAGCCAGGCCATCGATGGACTTTCTAAAGTCTACCGGCTTTGGATAGAGGTACACTTTTTCAACGCTGGCATTGGGACGCATCATGGTGATTGGCTCCTGTTGGAAATAGGGAGCACAGCATCGGCCGTCAGCTATCCGCTTGGAATGTGGGGTTCATGGAGCGGATACGATACAGCGGCAAATGGTCAACAAACTTGGAGACCAGCACGTGGGCCAGTAGCCCAGGGCCTGCAAGGCCTCGGGCTATCGGGCGACTCGGTGCCGGCACCTGAGCGATGTGCTCGCAGCAGCGGCAAACCCACTTGGGGCGAACATGGCGGATCACTTTGAAACGCGCTGGGACGTACTCCAGCACCTCAGACACATCCTCCCCCAAATGGCGAAGTTTCCCACCGCAACCGGAGCATTGCGATTCGGGCTGATGGACGTGAATTTCGCGAGGCAGGTGTTCAGGCAACGGCTTGCGCCGAGAGACGACGCGAGGGGGCGGTTCGATTGGTGGTGTCAGTTCAGTCTGGCTGACTTGCAACTCTTCAAGGCTCAACTGGAGTTGGTCGATCATGGCGTCCAGTTGCTCGGAACTGCGACCGAACTGCATACGACGCAGCTTGGCGATCATCATTTTCAAGCGCTCAATCTCTGCCCGCTGGGCAGAGACCAGAGCCTTCAAGGCTTGAAGATCGTTAGGCAAAGAGTCGGTCGCGAGCGTCATGACCGAATGTTACTTGGGATTTTTTCAGCGTGGCAAGTCAGACCGCGAGGATGGGTGCTGTACGAATTGGCCTGCGCCAATCAATGCCTTCCAACAGCATCGACAACTGCGCAGCCGTCAGCGACACGCTGCCGCTGGTTGCTTGCGGCCAGACAAAGCGTCCTTGTTCCAACCGTTTGCAAAACAGACACAACCCGTCGCCGTCCCACCATAGCAATTTGATCCGGTCACCGCGCCGTCCGCGAAAAGCAAAGATCTGACCGGAGAACGGATCGGCTTCAAGCTGAGTCTGCACCAGTGCGGCTAAACCGTCGAAGCCACGGCGCATGTCCGTGACGCCGGCAGCGATCCAGATGCGGGTTCCAGCGGGCGGAGCAATCATCGCAGTAACTGCTGCAAGATGAGTTGCAGGGTCTGCGGGTCAGGCGTGCCAGTGATGCGCAGCTTGGCTTTTCCCGCCTCAACAACGATCACGGAATGACACTCAGGCGGTGACTGAATGACTTGCGGTAAATCTATTGGCGCCTCGATCACCTGGACAGGCAAAAGCGTTGCACTCTGGCTGGCCGGGCCGAACAAGCCCTCTTGATATTGCTGCCGCCAGCGAAAGACCAGGTTGGCATTGACGTCATGCTCACGAGCGATCAACGACACGGAGGCGCCAGGCTGGAACGTGGCTTCGACAACTTTGCGTTTGAACTCTGGCGGGAAGTTGGGGCGACGACCGGGTCGACGGGCTGGGGCAATGATATCCAAGATAGTGTCCACTAAAAAATGGTGTCCACTATCTTGGCCAATTCGGAGGGCTGTCAGCAGAGGGTGCTGGCCGGACGGTTACGTTTATGGAGCGCTTACGAAGCAATCAACACCACACACCTGAATACGTGCGCCACGAATAAAAAAAAGCCAGTCAATGACTGGCTTTCTTCGCTTAACTGCCCGGGTTACTTGACCGCAACCTTATCCCGATTCTTTTCAAAGATGGCTTTGCCTATCCCTTTGACCTCAAGCAACTCATCGGCTGACGTGAAGTCACCGTTAGCCTCGCGGTAAGCCACGATCGCCTTGGCTTTAACAGCACCAACACCTGAGAGTTCACGTTGAAGCGTCGCCTCATCCGCGGTGTTGAGATTGATCGTCACCACTTGCGCATCTGATGCAACTTGCGCAGCGACAACCGGCTCAGTTGCCTCTACCGACGGGGCAGCATGAATCACGCTCGAAAAACCCACCATCAAAGCCAAAAAAATCGAAGAGATAAAAGCGATACGCATAAGTGACACTCCATTACATCGTTAAGTGGAATACAGCTCTCCTGAGCTGTATTCCAAACGTAGGCGATGGAGGTCGAGTGTCAAAAATCAGTGCATTGCAGAGTATGTAGTCAGGAAAACTCGCTGCGACGCTGCTGATGGATCCAGTCCACGATTTCACCCTCGGGCGCATAACCACTGACGGTCTCACGCAACAACTGGCGTACCCGGACATAGTCATCCATATCAACAGCATCAAGCAGTTGAGACAAACGCTCTTTCAACTCATCCCAAGGCAACATGTCCTCGTTCGCGCACATGATCATTGGATGACGAGTTGCGACTACGTTGTCACCAATCAGTAACTCTTCGTAAAGCTTTTCGCCAGGACGCAAGCCAGTGAACTCAATTTCTATGTCGCCATGCAGGTTTTTATCAGAGCGAACACTCAAACCGGAGAGGTGAATCATCTTTTCGGCCAACTCGACAATGCGCACAGGCTCGCCCATGTCCAGGACAAAGACATCGCCACCTTGCCCCATCGAGCCGGCCTGAATGACCAACTGCGCGGCCTCAGGGATAGTCATGAAATAGCGGGTAATCTTGGGGTGGGTCACTGTCAGCGGACCACCGGCCTTTATCTGCTTATGGAAAAGCGGAATCACAGACCCGGAAGAGCCCAGTACATTACCGAAACGAACCATAGTGAACCGGGTCTTGTTAACCCGTGACACATTAGCGGCATCGTCAAATAGCACAGGCGCAATCTCGCGACTGAGTGCCTGCAACGTCATTTCGGCCAAGCGCTTGGTGCTACCCATCACATTCGTCGGTCGCACAGCCTTGTCAGTTGAAATCAGTACAAAGTTCGCGACACCAGACTGCAGAGCCGCCTGGGCGGTATTGAGCGTGCCCATGACATTATTGAGTACACCTTCGGCGATATTGTGCTCAACCATGGGCACATGCTTATAAGCCGCTGCGTGATAGACCGTATCGACATGCCAGGTCTTCATCACATCCAGTAATTTATGCGGGTTACGCACCGAACCCAAAATCGGTAGCACCTTCACCGAAAGGGACTCGCGACCAACCCGCTGTTCCAGCTCGCCATAAATACTGTAAAGATTAAATTCGCTATGCTCGTACAGCAACAAAGTAGTCGGTCTAAGAGCCAGAATCTGGCGACACAGCTCCGAGCCGATGGAACCACCTGCCCCCGTCACCAGGACACACTGACCTTTAATGCAGTGCTCCAGCAGCTCACCCTGGGCCGGAACCGGATCACGCCCCAGCAAATCGGCTATGTCCACTTCCTGAATGTCATCAACCTTGACCCGCCCACTGGCCAAATCCATAAAGCCAGGAACACTGCGAACATGGAGCGGAAAGCCCTCAAGCAAACTCAGGATCTCACGACGCCGACCGCGGGACGATGAAGGAACCGCCAACAGCACTTCCTGGGCTCCCGTACGATCAATCATCAGCTGAATGTGCTCGGGTTTGAATACCTGCAAGCCGGAGATGATGCGATCAGCAATCCCCTCATCATCATCTATGAACGCCACAGGCCGCATGGCCCGCCCCATTCTCAAGGCAGCAACCAGCTGATTACCTGCTGCACCGGCACCGTAAATGGCTACGCGCGTCAGGCCATCATCACGACTGGCGAAAGGCACATGTTGAGCAGCCGAGAACCAGTCACCCAAAAAGTACTGACGCATAGCCAGGCGCAAACCACCGAGCATTACCAGGCTCAGCCACCAATAATTAAATATGATCGAGCGCGGGACGGCATTGGCGGGAGTGCTGTACCAGTACATCACAACAGCCAAGACCAACGAAGAAAGGCTGACGGCCTTGATAATTGCGATCAAGGCATCGTTGCCAAAATATCGCATCACGGCGCGATACATGCCGAAGCGAATAAAAAAGGGGATGGAAACTATTGGTGCAACTACAAATACCCAAAAGTGCAATTTGACCGGATTGATCATCTCGTCGATGCCAAGACGCACAACGAACGCAAGCCACAAAGCAAGCCAAACGAGGACCACATCTGCTGTGACTTGAATAATGCGTTTCTGTCGCCGCGAAAGGCTGAGTAAGTAAGCTCGAACTTTATCCATAAATCCCATGACACCTTTGCTGCTCTAAAAAACCATCAGCACTTTGCGGCCCGGTACTCCGAACCAACACCGCAAGGTTACACCTCACACCAACGAAGCTAGCTGAACAACCTCGCTGATCACTTTGCAGGTCAACGCGATTTCTTGCGCGGTCAATGTTGGATGAACCATGAACATCATACTCGTCTCACCCAGTTCTCTCGCATTAACCAGACGCTGCACGGGACGCCAGTCAGTATTGTCGAAAGCTTTTTCCAGATAAACCTCTGAGCATGAGCCAGCAAAAGCTGGTACTCCCCGCGCGGAAATTTCATTGAGAATCCGGTCTCGGGACCAATCAGACTTGAGGCAATCAGGACGAACAAATACATAACATTTATAGGCTGCGTGCACCGCATCGTCAGGCAACACGGGAACGCGAAGTGCCGGGAGCTGCCGGGCAGCTTTCCAGATGGACTGGGCATTATTCAGGCGAGCGCGGTGCCAGTCCTGCATGCGACGCAACTGAATCCGTCCGATGACAGCCTGAACTTCAAGCATCCGCCAATTGGTACCGAAACTTTCATGCAGCCAGCGAAATCCTGGAGCGTGCTCACGCTCGTAGACGGCTTCCCAGCTCTTGCCATGGTCTTTATAAGCCCACATGTCAGCCCAAAGCTGACGATCATTGGTGGTGACCATGCCGCCCTCGCCTCCAGTGGTCATAATCTTGTCCTGACAGAATGACCAGGCACCAATATGGCCAATAGAACCGACCGGACGACCTTTATAGTGAGCACCGTGAGCCTGGGCACAATCCTCGATCACTTTCAGGCCATACTCGTTAGCCAAGGCCATGATCGGATCCATATCACATGGCCATCCCGCCAAATGAACACAGATCAAAGCTTTAGTGCGAGGAGTCAAAACCGCCTGGATGGTTTGCGCTGAAAAGTTCTGCGAGTCCAGATCAACGTCAGCAAAAACAGGGATCGCTCCAGCATTGACAATGCTCGAAACCGACGCCAGGAAAGTACGTGACGTTACGATAACCTCATCCCCGGCGCCAATTCCGAGTGCTTTCAACGCCAGATCAAGGGCCACGGTGCCATTAGCCAGGGCAACGGCATAGTCAGTGCCCGACCACTCGGCGAACTCTTTTTCAAAAGATCGCGTTTCCTGACCTGTCCAGTAGTTGACCTTGTTTGACAAGATGACATCACGTGCGGCATCGGCTTCTTCTTCCGTGAAAGAAGGCCAAGGAGAAAATGGGGTATTCAACACAATTCAGTTCCCATAATTTGAATATTGCGAAAATCAGCCCGAGCACGTCCGGGATGACATAAGCCTGATAAAAAAGAACACATCCAGGCGATTATTGTTTAGACAAAGCTTTGGCAGGAACACCAACAACGGTCAGACCATCGGCAATATTATTAATCACTACGGCGCCGGCACCCACCGTGACCTTGGCACCGATCCTGATTTCTTGTCTGACGCAGGCACCAATTCCAATCCAGCTCATATGTCCAACCTGGACAGCCCCCGCAATTCTCGCGCCAGGGCTTACATGAACACAGTCATCCAAAACACAATCATGATCAATACTGCAGGCCGTGCTCAGAATGACTCCATCGCCAATCTTAACACCGGCATTAACAACAACCCCTGCAAAAGCCACGACCCCCTCCCCAAGAGTAGCGTATCGACTGATCGTTGCCGATGGATGGACCAAAGAGTTACAAACAATACCGCTCTTGCTGAGTTCATCCATTTTTAAACGTCGAACTTGATTATTACCGATAGCAACGATGACGCCGTCAAATTCCTTGAAGCGTGCCAAGAGCGTTTGAGTATCGCCGACAACCGGCCAATGGCCCGAAAATTTAGTCGAAGGCCAGCAGTCATCAAAAAACTCTATATCTGTCCAGCCGCAGCATTCGGCTGTATCGGCAACCACTCTCGAGTGACCTCCAGCCCCTAGAATTGCGAATTTTACTTGAGGCTTTTCACCCAAAAATTTTGACATGGTTACCTCCCCCTCAGCGCTAATACCTTCACGCACAAACACTTTTTTGAGAGTCAAGGCAATGATCTTGCAATCCAACCAAAATGACCGGTTTTCAACATACCAGATGTCGTATTGGAACTTCTGCTCCCAGCTTATGGCATTACGGCCATTAACTTGTGCCCAGCCAGTAATACCCGGCTTCACATCATGACGTCGTGCCTGTTCAGGACTATAAAGCGGGAGGTACTCAACCAATAAAGGCCTGGGCCCCACCAGACTCATATCACCTTTCAATACGTTCCAGAGCCCTGGCAACTCATCAAGACTGCTGGAACGTAAAAAACTGCCCAACCTTGTCATTCGATCGCTATCAGGCAGCGGGTTTCCTGAATGATCAAATGCATCCCGCATGGTTCTGAACTTAATCATTTCGAACAGTTTGCCATGCATACCTGGACGTACCTGACGAAAAAGAACCGGGGATCCAAGATTCCGCCTGACTAACCAGGTAACCAACAGCAGGACGGGGGACAATAAAATCAATGCAACCAAAGAAACAACAACGTCAAATAAACGCTTAACCATAAACCTCACCTGCACCCTGTCCAACTCTCAGCCATCAATATGACGATCAAGAACAATGTTCTATTTATTCGCAAGAAGGTTAAAAGCCCTCGAAAATTTCAAGATCCCTTGATCAAGCGATAAGTGTTTGCGATAAAAATCACGCCCTTGTTTAGACATCAGCGCGAGTTCTTCAGCAGTGGAATCCAACAGCTTTTCCACACCCGAGACAAGTGAGTCTACATTTTCGGACTCGACAACCACTCCACAGCCACTCTCCCTCACAAGATCAGCAGCATCACCATCGACAGCCATTAATAATGGTCTGCCAACCGCCATGTAAGCTTGCGTTTTGGAAGGGATCGTGATTTTGAACAACGGATCTTTTTTAAGGTGCACCAAGAGGGCATCTGCAGCTTTCAGATACCCTCCGACTTCAGCCATGGGAACAGCAGGTAAGAAGGTAACGTTTTTGAGTGACTTTTCAACAGCCATTCGTTTTAGTGCGTCAACTTCAATCCCCCCACCGAGAAATATGAATTCAACTGGCCTGTTACGTGATTGCAAGGTGTACGCCGCATCCAAAACAACATCCAATGCTTGAGCTTTGCCCATATTCCCAGCAAAGAGGATGCGGAAATTTGAGTGATCAGAAAAAGAATAATTGGGCTCGGCACTCGTGGTGATTTGTTCTTCAGCACACCAATTATAAATAACTTCAATCTTCTCTTCCGGAACTCCCCGTTGAATTAATGTTTTTTTAAACCCTGGAGAAAGCACAACCAGCTTATCGACATGCCCATACACCCAATCACAAACTCGAGACACAACACCTAGCAGTTTCTCATTGGAAAACATGCCGGTGGCCTTGAGTGTATCCGGCCACATGTCCTGAATATCGTACAGTACAGGCACACGTCTAAAGAAACGGATAATCGAGGCCGCGATACCCACTGTCAACGGTGGATGGTACGCATAAATAACACTAGGCCGTTTCGCGAAGAAAACACCATAAAAAAGACTGGCTGCCGCGAAACTCATATAATTAGCAACTCGACCTACCCCGCTTTGCCCATGGCTGGGATATAAAGGAAGCCTGGTTACTTTAACGCCGTCAATAATTTCCTTTTGAAACAATTTAAGCTTAAATCCTGGGTATATTTTGCCACCTGGGTAATTAGGAAATCCCGTTACCACCTCGACTTCAAACCCTTGTTTGACCAACGCCCTTGCAAACACAAGCCCTTTGAATGTGGGTTCGGGATCAAACCATTGAGTCAACAGTAAAACACGGACTCCCATTAACTTAATACCTTTTCCAGACCACACGCATGACATAGTCGCGATAGCTGTGAATGATACGAACAATTTTGTCGGCGACATTTGGCATGCTGTAATCCTCTACCAGGCGAAACGACCGATCCGCGCCACGCTGCTGGCTGTCCAGCAACTCCAGTGCTTGCATCACTCGCTCAACCTCCAAGCCCACCATCATGACTGCGGCTTCTTCCATACCCTCTGGGCGCTCATGAGCTTCACGCAAGTTCAGCGCCGGAAAATTGAGAATTGATGACTCTTCATTAATAGTGCCGCTGTCGGACAAAGCCGCTTTCGAGTCAAGTTGCAGTTTGTTGTAGTCTTTGAAACCCAACGGTTTAAGCAAACGCACATTTTCGTGAAATGTAACGCCCATGGCATCAACACGTTTTTGCGTCCGTGGATGAGTTGACACAATCACCGGATACCCATAATGCTCGGCAACTGTGTTCAAGACATCAACCAGCTTCAAAAAATTTTTATCGGAGTCGATATTTTCTTCGCGGTGCGCACTGACAACAAAAAATTTGCCTGCCTCAAGTCCCAATCGTTTAAGTACGTCAGAGGCATCGATACCTGAACGATAGTAGTTGAGCACTTCGAACATTGGACTTCCGGTCTTTATTACCATATCTGGCGACAGACCTTCACGGAGCAAATAGTCACGTGCAATCGTGCTGTAGGTCAGGTTGATATCTGCCGTGTGATCGACTATGCGGCGATTGATTTCTTCAGGGACGCGCATATCGAAACAACGATTACCCGCTTCCATATGGAACGTAGGAATTTTGCGACGCTTTGCTGGAATCACAGCCATACAACTATTGGTATCGCCCAAAACGAGTAATGCTTCAGGCTCTACTTCAGCAAGAACACGATCAACGGCAATGATGACATTCCCGATAGTTTCGGCACCTGTACTACCTGCTGCGTTTAAAAAATAATCTGGCTTACGGATGCCGAGGTCATCAAAAAAAATCTGATTGAGTTCATAATCGTAGTTTTGACCTGTATGAACCAGTATGTGTTCACAGCTCGCGTCCAATGCAGCCATCACCCTTGACAAGCGTATAATTTCAGGACGTGTACCGACAACAGTAACTACTTTCAATTTTTTCATGACAGACTCTGATTAAAATATAAATTAGGCTTTGATACCAACAGGCATTGTGTAGGTATCAGGGTGCTCACGATCAAATATTTCATTAGCCCAAAGCATGACCATCATTTCATCGCTGCCAATATTGGTGATATCGTGGGTCCAGCCAGGAACAGTTTCAACAATTTCTGGCTTCTCACCCGAAGTGAACAACTCGTAAAACTCGCCTGATACAACATGCCGAAAACGAAAACAGGCATTACCCTTGATGACCAAAAACTTCTCAGTCTTTGAGTGATGGTAATGTCCGCCTCGCGTGATCCCTGGGTGAGCCGTAAAATAAGAAAATTGACCCGCGTCACGGGTCTTCAGCATTTCAACGAATACGCCACGAGCATCCCCATATTTTGGAACCTCATAGGTAAATCGTTCAGGAGGTATATAGCTGAGATACGTGGAATAAAGTGCGCGTGTCAGCCCTGTCCCAACCGCCTCCGTTATCAAGTTATGGCGGCTATCGCGAAATGCAGCGAGCTGCTCTGCCAACTGCCCGACCGTTACCGAATAAGTAGGTTCGACCGCGACAAACGGAGTGACCTGCACTGCCCCATCCATAACGGAAATGAAATGAGCAATGACATCATCAATATAGACCAGTGTAATAACCGCATCAGGATTATTGATCTGAATGGGTTGATTGCGCGCTATATTATGGCAAAAAGTGGCTACCGCAGAATTGTAATTCGGTCTAGCCCACTTGCCGAACACATTAGGCAAGCGAAATAGATACACTGGTATATTCCGCTTAGCGGAAAAATCCATAAGCGCTTTTTCAGCCGCTAACTTACTTATGCCGTAGTCATTCTGTAATACAGCCTGACTTGAAGAAGTATATAGAACGGGTATCTTCCTGCCGCTTGCAACGATTCCATCACACACGGCCTGTGTAAGGTCCACATTGCCAGATGTATAATCTTTTGGATTTTCAGGTCGGTTAACACCTGCAAGATGAAACACAAAATCCGCTTGCAAGAGCATTTCCTGCAGTGACAACAAACTGTCCTCACGAGAGAATCGCAAAATCTCTATATCCTTGCGTTCGCGCAACTGGACATATAAATTTTGTGCAACAAAACCATTCGCCCCTGTGATAAGAACTTTCACGGCTTACTCCTCAGGCGTGACGTGTTCGCCACGCTGGATGGCCTGCATGAATGATAGCTTTAAAAGCAACCGCTGCATGCCATCCACATCAAGTCGTTCGGTATTGTGAGAGTTGTAATCTTCCATTCTGGATATTTTTTCTTCGCCTTGCTCAACATATTTGCTGTAGTTCAGGTCACGCAAATCTGGCGGCACTCGGAAGTACTGTCCACGGTCTTCAGCGCACGCCATTTCCTCTCGACTCAGAAGCGCTTCAAATAATTTTTCACCATGGCGAGTGCCAATGACCTGTATAGGATGCTCTGGCAAGCCCATCATAGTAACCAAAGCACGAGCCAAGATTTCTACCGTTGCTGCCGGTGCCTTCTGAACAAACAAGTCACCGTTGTTACCGTGCTCGAATGCGTACAAAACAAGATCAACTGCATCCGCCAAAGTCATCATGAAGCGGGTCATGTTCGGATCGGTAATTGACAGTGGCTTTCCCGCTCGAACTTGTTCAATAAAGAGCGGAATGACTGAACCTCGGGAGGCCATGACATTCCCGTAGCGCGTACCACAAATGACCGTTTTGCTTTCATCGACATTTCGTGACTTGGCAACCATCACTTTTTCCATCATAGCCTTGGAAATACCCATGGCATTGATGGGATACACCGCTTTATCCGTGCTAAGACAAACTACACGCTTAACTTCATTCTGGATGGCAGCTTCCAGCACATTGTCAGTGCCTATGACGTTTGTCTTGACTGCCTCCATCGGATGAAACTCGCATGATGGTACTTGTTTCAGTGCCGCAGCATGGAATATATAATCAACTCCCCGAGTAGCATTAAGCACACTTTGATAATCGCGGACATCGCCAATATAAAATTTTAACTTGGCATTATTATAATGCTTGCGCATATCATCTTGTTTTTTTTCATCACGGCTGAAAATCCGGATTTCTCTAATATCGGTAGATAAAAACTTTTTAAGTACCGCATTCCCAAAAGATCCCGTACCACCTGTAATTAGAAGCGTTCTACCTTTAAACATAATGACCTCACTTGCGAAAATTGTTAATTTTCTATGCCTTTATTCTTGGACGTAAACAACCAGATAAAGAACCAAAACAAAAACGCATAATATGAATCCAGCGCTTGTGTTAATTGGTTATTTGCCGGCATATAAAAAACAGCCAAGGACAGAAATAAAAAAACCAAAGTACCGACATCGCTGTTGTATACAACAGCACTCTTCCAAGAACTACCCCAGAAAAACCCGAAGACAACCATTAATACAGGAATCGAAGGAAAGCCAACATCGCTGGCAATCCATGGGAACATGCTCGACCACTGAGCTTTGTCATTCCAACCAGCCTGACTAACCTTGTAAAGATAACTTCTCTTATATATCGAGTCATCAAAGTATTTTGTGTACGCACTCATAATAAAAGATGAGTGCCCCAAGCCATACGTTGAAGTAAAATCTTCCTTAAGCGCTAGGGAAAGACCATAGTAACCCTGAGAAACATAAGCTGTAAGCATTTCGAAAGCGAATGCACTTCCTTTAAAAAGCTCTGTTTCTCTCGCGTCGCGCTCTGAACAAACAACACCTTTCGCAATACAAAAGCTTTCTGCCCCTCCCATCCTTGACTCCTTACGCTCGATAAAGAGCGTAAGCGTAAAGATAAAAACTGCACTTAATAAGAACAAGATAGCGACAACGCGAGAAATCTTGAATGGAAATCGGCCATATTTAACGGCTAGTCGAGCGACAACAACAATCGACGCCATCATCACATAAACCAACAAGTCACCCGTCTCGCGGTCTGTTCCACGCATAAGCGAAAAAACGAGAATGGCACCAATATGAGTAATCAGTAACAGAACATCTAGCTTTTGGAGTTCTTTCCATTTCAAAATTGCAAAGGGAATTACGCAAAACACAAAAGGGGCAAAAATAGCCTTCACTATCGCCAGATAGCCTCTAATACCTGATTCATCAGCTTCAAGTGCCACCAACATATCTTCATAAGCAAGCCCTTGATTTTTCAAAACACTGAAGATTTCCCAAGGCCATTTCCCCGTGTATACCCATGTTGCCGGGAAAACCAATACAATACTGGCAATAGCACCAACTCGATAAAAAGTCCTCCAGGAACTCAATTCTCTGCCTGAACCTTTCTTTACTACACCGATAAAAAAACCAAGACCAATAGCAAAAAAACTAACAATCAAAAAAACTAACAGCACACTTCCGTTGTCCACTGGCCAGTCAAATACGCCTTCAAAAAAAAGAGCTACGGTCAAGAACAAATACCCTAACCCGCAAATCAAAGGCAAATACTGAATCCTTTCAAAGTTAACCTGCATTCAACACCCACTATGCCAATTAATTTGCAGAAATAACTTTTAAAGCATTTGATACAACACTATCGACTTCAAAATTCTCCCTAAAGCAGATGGGACCTTGGGTCTTCATCGCCGCCATACGTGCTGGATCTTTCAGCAACTCATCAATTACACGCAAAAGTTCTTCAGGTTTACCCGCCTCGGTGTAAACACCTACACCCAGTGCGGCAAGATGTTCGCCATAGTCTGTTGTTTTTTCCACTGAAGCGACTATTGGAAGTCCAACTCTCAAGTAATCGATAGTTTTTGATGGGTAGCTCGGCACATCGACATCCCGCACGGTACACACCAGGGACAAGTCGCAAGTCGCAATAATTTCTAGATATTCTTGGCGTGGCACATGTGCGAGTCTTACCACGTTGGAATTTTCTTGGGAAATATAATCATCCACCAGGCACTCTAATAACCCACTGCCTATAATCAAGAAAGTAGCTGGGCAGGATTGAATTTTTGCGAGCCTGGCAGTTTCCAAAATGTCTTCGATACCTCTTCCTTGCACCAACTGTCCACCAAAAACAATAATCGGTTGGTCATTGGGAAGCCCGTATTTCTCTCGCACTAAAGAACGATCACTTTTAGGTAATTGACTAGCAGCCCCCCAAATAGGCAGCGTAAAAACCGTCTGTTCTTGACGAATAGGATAGTGTGATCGCAAATAGGAAATGTTAGCGGGAGACATACATCCTATATATTTGAAGCGACTAATAAGGAAACCTTCCACTTTCCTTGCCACATTAAATATCAAACCGGACGGCATCATTCCAATCTGGCGTTGATGATAAGGAAAAAAGTCCCACTGAATAAGCAAGGACTTTTTCTTCATCAGCCCTGCCAACAAAATGGCAGGAAGCGACATAGTTACTAATGGTGAGAAGCATATAACTAAATCATAGCTATTTTTTTTTTCTAACTTAGAAACCAGTAAGGAGGCTACGCAAGATGACCCCCCCCACTTAAACAGCTTGGACAGTAGAGGAAATCGAGAAAATACAGCCACCGGTTTCTCGATAAATACTTCAGTGCCCGACGACGTGATATAAAACGTGCTTTTTTTGCTACTAAGACTCCCCGACCAGTCCAGACAAACCACTGATACTTTATTGCCAGCACGCTGCAATGATCCGGCTAGCTCGTTAGTCAGCCAAGGATCATTTTCATCCATGGAAAATTTCGTGCACAACAATAAAATATTCACTGGGCCTCTCTTCTAAGTTCAAACCAAAAAATCACAGACATAATCACTGCAAGTAAACCATAGGTGGCCACATGAGCATAAGCAGGCGCCATAGCCGCAAACTGACCGATAAAACAATAAAAAATAACGACTAAAAGAAGCCCCTGAAGCAACTCAAAAAGTATCGAAATTTTTATTATTCCCCGCGCCATGAGAGCATAGGAAATCCCCGCAGCAACGGTCCTGAATATATCGCCTGCCATTTGCGGAATGAAATAATCCGACATACCCAAAAACTCGCCAGAAAAAACCAACCTAATAACAATGTCCTTTATGAAATAAAGCACAAAAAAACCGGCCATCAAGGCGATAACAAGCCAAAATACAATACTTGCTACTTCTTTCCCCGACTCTCTGTCCGTTTTCGCGGCAGCACAGCGAGGTAACGCATAGTTTGCAAGGACAACACCCACAAACTGCATATATACATCGGATAACTTTACAACCCCCTGCCACAGCCCCACCTGCGACCATCCAAATTGCTGCGCCATAACATCACGAATAATGATTTGGGCGAGAGGTATTGACAGCGCCCCAACAAAAGTCACAACTGAAAATGATAACAACCACTTTACTTTGTACGACTCTAACGAGCACTTTAGATATTGAAACACATCCACTCGCTTGAAGAAGAGCGCCAGCGCCACGACCCCAAAAAAAGAAGGCATAATTGCTATTGAATAAGCAGCCCCAGGAAACCCAAAGTAGGTAACCGCAAAATAAAGTACCGTTACCCCGATGACAGTTCCTACTATATTCACCTTCGCATAAAATCCCGTTTCACCACGACTACTGGCTTCAGATTGCGCAAGATTTCCATAACCAACAACAACTTGGCCAATGGCCAAAAAAACGAAAATGGCAGCAAAACCACCCAGCATTAATCGATCAAGGAAAAATTCAGACAGCACTACAAGACCGATAGCTACTAGAAGTGCAGCAATGGTGGATATTGTGAACGCCGTTGCAAACCAGGAGGCCCCTTCAACTGTTGTTATCGGCGTTTTCGCCAAGGCCTTGGTCAAGCCGTTAGCCACGCCTCCACCCGCGAACATACTTGTAATTGCAACAAGCGTCATCAACTGGCTTAACTGACCGAACCCATCAGGTCCAAGCTGTACAGCAAGGAGTTTTATAACAATCAAACCTGCGACAGTCTTGATGAGCGTTGCCGACGCAAAATGAATACCAGCTCTCAGCTTTGTCAAAGGCACTCCCGGTCAAACATTCCAAACCACAAAAAACTGAGTTGTATTTATTAACCAGCAAGCTATTGTCGAGCCCGCACAAATACAAACGAACCGCTTCCGTTGCCGCCTAATATCTGGCCGGAAGCCTATTCAACTCACGAGTACTATTAACCCCCATTACTCACAAGATACTTTTGGGCCTCTTGATCCTTTTGATTAATAATAAAACTCTCCATAAAAGGCCAATTTATTTTAAAAGCCTCATCATCCCATCGCAACGAACGCTCTGAACCCGGATTATAATAATCAGTTGTCTTATATAATAAATGCGTTTCATCTTCCAACGCCAAGAAACCATGTGCAAAGCCTTCAGGAATCCACAACATTTTCTTGTTACAGCTACTTAACTCAACACCGACCCATTCTAGATATGTTGATGAAGTTTCACGAATATCAACGGCAACATCAAACACTGAACCTTGCACAACTCGCACAAGCTTCCCTTGGGCATATGGGGCAGTTTGATAATGCAATCCCCTGAGGACACCTTTTTTTGAGCATGATTGATTGTCTTGTACAAACGATTTGGGGGCGGGAATATTCAGAGACCTCAAGCTTTCAAAAAAGTCTCTTTCGTTGAAGGTTTCCATAAACCAGCCCCGCGAATCCTTAAATACAACTGGCTCTATGACCAGCACATCCGGAATATTGGTTCTCGTAATTTTCATTTCTGTTTAGCTTCCAAGAGCATATTCAACAGATACTGCCCATACCCTGTCTTTTCGAGTCTTTTCCCCTGTATTTCCAACATCTCAGGGGTTATCCACTCCTTATTAAAAGCAATCTCCTCCAGGCAAGCTACTTTCAAACCCTGACGCTGCTCGATGGTGTGCACAAAATGACTGGCCTCCAGCAGAGACTCATGAGTACCGGTATCCAGCCATGCAAAACCACGTCCCAGTATTTCAACCGTCAGCGTGTTTTGCTCAAGATAAGCGCGATTGACATCGGTGATTTCAAGCTCACCTCGCGAAGATGGCTTGATATTTTTTGCAATTTCAACAACCTGATTGTCGTAGAAATATAACCCCGTCACGGCGTAGTTTGATTTTGGCTTCGCAGGCTTTTCTTCAATGCTTAACGCACGGCCGGTGCCATCAAACTCAACGACACCAAAACGCTCCGGGTCCGACACATGGTAGCCAAATACCGTGGCGCCCTTTTCTTGGGACATGGCCGCACGCAGGTTCCCAGAAAAATTCTGACCATAAAAAATATTGTCACCGAGGATCAGGCAGACCGGGTCTTTACCAATAAACTCTTCACCAATGATAAAGGCTTGCGCCAATCCATCGGGACTCGGCTGTTCCGCGTAGCTCAACTCAATACCGTACTGACTACCGTCACCCAGCAATTTCTTGAAGCACGGCAAGTCTTCGGGTGTTGAGATAATCAGAATTTCTTGCATGCCCGCCAGCATCAGTACTGACAGCGGATAGAAGATCATTGGTTTGTCGTAGATCGGCAGCATCTGCTTTGACACACCCAACGTAAGTGGATGCAGGCGCGTACCTGAACCGCCAGCGAGGATGATGCCTTTACGTTTGAGGGAGGTCATGGTTAAAGCACTTCCTTAACTTGTAGGGTGCATCGCCTGTAACTTGGACAGGCGATGACTGAATTCTGTCTGAAACAAACACGCTACCGCCCCAGGATTCACCGTCAATTTCCTGAGAACGCGCTTTGTTGTCTTTGCCCCGGCTGTGGCCAGGGTTTTACTCAATGATTGCTAATACTCGCCAACGGCAAACTGATTTGTTGCTGCCGGTTCATTAAATTGATAAGCAAAATAACTCGTTCTTCGCCGTCCATAGTCATGAATATGGACTCAATACCTGCAAAGCCTTGATCAAGGATGGTGACTTTTTCACCGGGCTTGAACGCGGTGATGATGTGACTGTCTGCACGGTCTTGTAATTGAGTTACTAACTCATGACTGACTGCCAGGGGACGGCCGCCAAAGGCCACAACCCGTGCTACGCCGCGTGTAGATCGCAACGGAGCCCAGTTGGCACCTTGAGGCATGTGGATAAAAAGATAGCCAGGAAAGAGGGATTCCTGGACGTGTTGCATCTGGCCGCGCAGCAGTCGCTCGCGGCGGCAGGCCGGACGTGAGCACTTATAGCCCTGGCGCAGAAGGTTCTCCTCTGCCCGCTCGTCCTGTCTTGGCTTGCATTGCACCAGATACCAGTCGCCGGATCGGGATGCAGCCGGGTCCTGGGTTGCTGCGCTGCTTGTCATATGCATGGGTGATTCATTAATAGGTTCTTCCGTGTTTACCATCGAGCAGCGCATGTGCCAATGGCAGCAGTTGAGTTCTCATTATCGCTACGAGCGTTGAATCGCAGCAGGGCCATTAGCCCGAAATCTATCTATTGTGCGGTCTGTCCAGACCCGGTAACTCTTTAGCTAATATCTGTTTTGCTCGTCACTCACAATCCACCAAACTTACTTGCTCAGGTCATGTCCCTATTCCCGAAACGAAGTTGAGCACACTTTTCTGGTTCGCATGGGCAGAGCAATCGTCCAAAACATACACGCCTGGGCGAATGATACAGCGCTCCCCCTCCATTTCAACAAAACCACCTCACAGGTCGTATTTTTGTATCACGGCGACAGGTATTCCATATGCCCAGAAGCCTGGATAGAGCACATTGTTACCCAGCATGGCCCTGAGGGAATTGACTATGCGACCACTGGCGCACAACCAGACGAGCGCATGGCAACCTGTGCTTACGCCCTTCTAGAAGGAAAGCTAGCACGATCCAGAAGACAAGCCCACGGACACAGGGAGCCCAGAATGCCCGTCGATTCCAGGGCAATGTGCGCAAATTGAGCCTCAAGGGATTTATCCTCACCGATACAAGCTGCTGCTAATTTAAAGACAGCTATGGCCACCCATATGCAATGTATGACACCAATCATATGAATTGGCTGGAGGACCAGGAAGGAGAAGCACCTTGCACACCGACCGTTAAGCCCGATCGATATATCGGCTTACTCAGAATTTCAGATGGGAATACCGTAGATACTTGTCTGAAAATAGGGAACCGGCCGCTATACAGCCACAACATGCAGAACTACAGTCGTAACGTTTATCCTGAATGAAATACAACTTTGACAAGATGAGCAGCATCACCTAATCAGACAATACCCTAATGAAACATAAGCACTGCAGATTGAAACCGAAGGAAGCCTCAGAACAAAAATGAAAAATCGAACAGCAAAAACCCTGAACAGACTCGAAATTATCGATTTTTAACATCCGACGCAAATATCAATGAGCGCACGAGTACGCGCCAAGTACTGAGAGTCGAGCACTCTGCCAGATCCACTAAACAATGCAAGCTAGCAACTTGTAGGAAATATCCCAAATTACAAGCCCCGCCAGATTGCGGCGCTTACTTTTCGGATATCAGTCGACGTACAAAAGCCTCTCACACTATCCATATGAGAGACCTAGAAAGACAGCCTTAAGACTCGACCAACAGCTTGCGCTTCAATCTGGCAGCTTTGCGCTTGTAGGCCACAAAACCCATTGCAGGCCCGATAGCCATACCAACCAGTAAAGCACCGATAAAGAACAGTGATTGCGGAAGTTGCGCAGTGTGCCAACCCAAAAATACCAGTGCTGTGGGCTGCTGGTTTTCGAGGATAAAAATCACGATTCCGAAAATGACAATCAGGGCAAACACGACTAACACTGCACGTTTGACGCTATGCATCGGCAACTCCTGCTCCACGAAGGATTAAATGTCGTCTTCCTCATCTTCATTTACTCGATCCCGTAGCTCTTTGCCCGGCTTGAAATGAGGAACAAATTTTCCATCCAGACTGACTGACTGACCGGTCTTGGGATTGCGGCCAACTCGAGGGGCTCGGTAATGCAACGAGAAGCTGCCAAAACCACGGATCTCAATCCGATCACCGGTCGCCAGGCATTGGGACATTTGTTCAAGCATAGTCTTGATGGCCAACTCTACATCCTTGGATGAGAGCAGCCCTTGATGGGTGACAATTCGTTCGATCAACTCCGACTTCGTCATATTTTTCCCTTCTTTTTCAAGCAGCTAGATCAGCGCTTCAAAGGTTTTAGCATGATCGATAGATTTTGAACAGCCCAAGGATTGACTTATCTTTGCAAAGTTTGTCGCCCCCTCCAAACTTCCATCAGGCCAAGTAATAACCATAGCCCACGGCAGCCACCTCCCAAGCCTTCACACAGCTCGCTCGACATAAACCCCCGCCCCTTCCCTAGCCAATCATAAGCGACCTGCAAACACGCCTACACAAGAACTCATGGACGGAAGCTATCCTGGCCATCAAATCTCAGACACAAAAAAGGGCGACCTAAGTCGCCCTTTTTTATGGTCAATCAGAACTTAGTTCTGTTTTTCCATTTGTGCACGCAGCAGGTCGCCCAAAGTGGTCGGACCAGCAGCGATCTCAGAGGTAGCTGGCTTGTCGCGCAGGCTCTGGATTGCTTCCTTCTCGTCTTCAACGTCTTTCGACTTGATGGACAGTTGGATTACGCGGCTTTTGCGATCAACGCTGATGATCTTGGCTTCTACTTCTTCGCCTTCTTTCAGAACGTTACGTGCATCTTCGATGCGGTCACGGCTGATTTCGGATGCTTTCAGAGTAGCTTCGATATCGTTGGCCAGAGTGATGATGGCGCCTTTAGCATCAACTTCTTTCACGATGCCCTTAACGATTGCGCCTTTGTCGTTCTCTTGTACGTACTCGGAGAACGGATCGCTTTCCAGCTGCTTGATACCCAGGGAGATACGCTCACGCTCTGGATCAACAGACAGGATAACGGTGTCAAGCTCGTCGCCTTTCTTGAAACGACGTACGGCTTCTTCGCCAACTTCGTTCCAGGAAATGTCGGACAGGTGAACCAGGCCGTCGATGCCGCCGTCCAGACCAATGAAGATACCGAAATCGGTGATCGACTTGATGGTGCCGGAGATTTTATCGCCCTTGTTGAACTGGCCAGAGAAATCTTCCCATGGGTTAGATTTGCACTGCTTGATGCCCAGGGAGATACGACGACGCTCTTCGTCGATGTCCAGAACCATAACTTCCACTTCGTCGCCGACTTGTACGACTTTCGAAGGGTGGATGTTTTTGTTGGTCCAGTCCATTTCGGAAACGTGTACCAGACCTTCAACGCCTTCTTCCAGCTCAGCGAAGCAGCCGTAGTCGGTCAGGTTGGTTACACGAGCGGTAACGCGAGTGCTTTCTGGGTAACGGGCTTTGATAGCAACCCATGGATCTTCGCCCAGTTGCTTCAGGCCCAGGGAAACACGATTGCGTTCGCGATCGTACTTCAGAACCTTGACATCGATCTCGTCGCCAACGTTGACGATTTCGGAAGGATGCTTGATACGCTTCCAAGCCATGTCGGTAATGTGCAGCAGGCCATCGACGCCACCCAGATCGACGAATGCGCCGTAATCGGTGAGGTTTTTGACGATACCTTTGACTTGCTGGCCTTCTTGCAGGGATTCCAGCAGAGCTTCACGCTCAGCCGAGTTCTCTGCTTCAAGAACGCTGCGACGCGAAACAACAACGTTGTTGCGCTTCTGGTCAAGTTTGATGACCTTGAATTCCAGCTCTTTGCCTTCCAGGTGCGTGGTGTCGCGCACTGGACGAACGTCAACCAGAGAACCTGGCAGGAACGCACGGATGCCGTTAACGTCGACAGTGAAGCCGCCTTTAACCTTACCGTTGATAACGCCCTTGACCACTTCTTCTGCTGCGAAGGCTGCTTCCAGAACGATCCAGCATTCAGCGCGCTTGGCTTTTTCACGGGACAGTTTGGTTTCGCCAAAGCCGTCTTCGACCGCGTCCAGCGCAACGTGAACTTCATCACCGATGTTGATGTTCAGTTCGCCAGCGTCGTTGTGGAACTGCTCCAGCGGGATGAGGCCTTCCGACTTCAAACCAGCGTGAACGGTAACCCAACCAGCTTGGTAATCGATATCAACGATGATAGCGGTGATGATCGAGCCAGCCTGAAGATTCAGGGTTTTTAGGCTTTCTTCAAAGAGTTCTGCAAAGCTTTCGCTCATTTTAATTCCTGTTGATCAAGGGCGAAGGAATACGCCCATCTGCCACATTCCAGACAATGTGGGTTACGTTTATATAAAAGAAGGCATGCAGGACTATTTCTGGTCTCCTGCACGCTTTCTTGGTCATCAGGCAATATCGCGAAGTGCGATTTCACTCATGATGCGTTCCAGCACCTGTTCGATGGATAACTCCGTAGAGTCCAGCTGTATGGCATCAGCCGCCGGTTTAAGCGGGGCTATTGCACGCTGCGTATCACGCTCATCGCGGGCACGAATCTCATCTAGCAGACCTGAGAGACTAACATCATCGCCCTTTGCCTTCAACTGCAAGTAACGGCGACGGGCCCTCTCTTCAGCGCTGGCCGTCAGAAAAACCTTCAACGGGGCATCAGGAAATACCACCGTACCCATGTCACGACCATCGGCAACCAGGCCTGGCAACTCCTGAAATGCACGCTGACGCTGCAACAAAGCATCACGAACAGCCGGCAAAGCCGCGACTTTGGAGGCTCCAGCTGCCACAGCCTCACTGCGGATAGCGTGAGTCACTTCGTCGCCTTCGAGAATGATGCGAGCGGGCTTGCCGTCGGTCGCCCCGACGAACTGCACATCAAGATGTGCAGCCAGTTTCTCCAGCAGCGCCTCGTTATCGAGGGCAACACCGTGATTGCCCGCAGCAAAAGCCAGCAAGCGGTACAGGGCACCGGAGTCCAGCAAATTCCACCCCAGGCGCTTGGCCAGGATCCCGGCAACGGTACCTTTACCGGAACCACTAGGGCCATCGATGGTAATAACCGGTGCCGAAATCACGAGTTCGCCTCTTGAGCTACACGCATGCCCACCTGCTTGCACAGCGCAAGGAAGTTCGGGAACGAGGTTGCCACGTTGGCGCAATCGTGAATACGGATTGGAGCGGTTGCACGCAACGAAGCCACGCTGAAGGCCATCGCAATACGATGATCGCCATGCCCATGAACTTCACCTCCACCGATAGTACCGCCATCAATGATGATGCCATCTGGTGTCGGCTCGCACTTCACACCCAGCGCCAGCAAACCGTCCGCCATCACTTGAATCCGGTCGGACTCCTTGACGCGCAACTCTTCTGCCCCACGCAGGATCGTACGACCTTCGGCAACAGCCGCCGCCACGAACAGTACCGGGAACTCATCAATCGCCAGCGGCACCAGCTCTTCAGGAATCTCGATTCCCTTCAGCTTCGCGGCACGTACACGCAGATCAGCTACCGGCTCGCCGCCCACTTCACGCTGATTCTCAAGGGTGATATCCGCACCCATAAGACGCAAAATGTCGATTACGCCAGTACGGGTAGGATTGATCCCCACATGCTCCAGCAGCAGATCAGAGCCTTCTGCGATAGAAGCGGCAACCAGGAAGAACGCTGACGAAGAAATATCGCCAGGGACTTCAATATGCGTCGCAGTCAGCTTGTGACCCGACTCAACCGAAGCTGTAGGGCCATTAACAGTTACGGGGTAGCCGAAACCCTGCAGCATGCGCTCGGTGTGATCGCGAGTCGGAGCTGGCTCGGTGACCGACGTCTTGCCTTCTGCATACAAGCCCGCCAGTAACAAGCAAGACTTAACCTGAGCACTGGCCATCGGCAAGGTGTAGTTCATGCCTTTAAGAGCGTGGCCACCGCGAATGGTCATCGGCGGACGACCTTCTGCAGCGGTCTCGATCACGGCGCCCATTTCGCGCAATGGATTAGCCACACGATTCATCGGACGCTTGGTCAGCGAAGCGTCGCCGGTCAGGGTGGTATCGAAGGTTTGTGCGGCCAGCAGGCCAGACAAAAGACGCATCGAAGTACCCGAGTTACCCAGATAAATTGGGCCAGGCGGAGCTTTCAAGCCATGCAGGCCAACACCATGAATGGTCACACGACCATGGTGAGGACCCTCGATGACCACACCCATGTCACGGAATGCCTGCAACGTTGCCAGGGCATCTTCACCCTCAAGGAAACCTTCCACCTCGGTCGTGCCTTCGGCCAGTGAGCCGAGCATGATCGAGCGGTGAGAAATGGATTTGTCGCCTGGTACGCGGATCCGGCCAGTAACTTGACCACCAGGATTTGCCAAAAAAATCAGATCGTTGGAATTCATAGCGTCCACATATGCCCGGCGGGCCAGGATTTTACTGAAATGCTCGCGGGCAACCCGGGCGCGCGTAAAGACGCCCAGCAATTGATGCCCATCCCCTGCATCGACCGCGTCGCGCAAAGCGTCGAGATCACTGCGAAATGTATCCAATGTGCGCAGCACTGCCTCGCGATTCGCGAGAAAAATGTCATGCCACATTACCGGCTCGCTACCCGCGATTCTTGTGAAATCACGAAAGCCACCCGCTGCGTAACGGAAGATATCCAGATTCTCGTTGCGCTTGGCAAGAGAGTCCACCAGCCCGAAAGCCAGCAGATGAGGCAAATGGCTGGTTGCAGCCAAAACCTCGTCATGACGCTCGACCTGCATATGCTCGACGTCCGCACCCAAGGCGCGCCACATGCCATCGACCAGATCCAGAGCGTCAGCATCGGTTTGCGCCACTGGCGTCAAAATAACTTTGTGACGCTCAAACAGGCTGGCGTTCGAGGCCTCGACACCGCTCTGTTCAGAACCGGCAATCGGGTGACCCGGAACGAAACGTGCGGGCATACCGCCAAAGGCATGGGCTGCAGCGCGCACGACATTGCCTTTGGCACTGCCAACATCAGTGATCACCGCCTGTCCAAGATCCATGCCCGCCAAAAGGCCAAGCATTTTCTCCATGGCCAGAATCGGCACTGCCAACTGAATCACATCAGCGCCCGCACAAGCGGTTGCCAGATCAGCCTCGCAGCGGTCGACCACCCCCAACTCCACAGCCATTGCACAAGACTTGGGGTCGAGATCAACACCAACCACTTCGCCGCACAGCCCGCTCTCGCGCATACCCTTGGCGAAAGAGCCGCCAATCAGCCCCAAGCCGACAACAACCAAACGACCCAGAACAGGCTTTACCGATTGCACAGACATTACATCAACCACGAGCAAGCACCTTGGCCAGCGCCTCAAGCAAACGGATATTTTCCGCAGGCAAACCAATAGTGATACGCAAATGGTTCGGCATTCCGTAGTTAGCAACCGGACGCACGATCACGCCCTCCCGCAGCAGTCCCTGATAAACGGGAGCCGCCTCCTGACCGAGGTCCAGAGCAATGAAGTTGCCTTTGGATGGAATCCAGCTCAGGCCAAGTTCGCGAAAACCGTCCTGCAACTGCTGCATGCCGGCCTCGTTAAGACGCCGGCTCTGGTTCAGGTAATCAGTATCTTTAAGGGCCGCACAAGCGGCTGCCAAGGCCAGGCTGTTGACGTTGAATGGCTGACGCACGCGATTCAGCACATCTGCAACGATTGCCGTCGACAGGCCATAGCCCACCCGCAAAGCGGCCAGGCCGTAAGCCTTGGAGAACGTGCGCGAAACCAGCAAATTGGGATACGCCGACAAAAACTCAAGACCGTCTGGCAGATCACCACCTTGGGCGTACTCGATATAGGCTTCGTCCAGCACAACGAGCACGTGCTCAGGAACATCCTGCAAGAACTCGTTCAGCGCATCGACGCCAAACCAGGTTCCGGTCGGGTTATTCGGGTTGGCAATGAAAACCACACGGGTATTGCTGTCGATAGCGTCAAGCATGGCAGGCAAGTCATGCCCCCAATCCTTGGCGGGCACTACTCGTGCCTGCGCACCTACCGCTTGGGTAACGATCGGATATACGGCAAACGCGTGCTCGCTGAACACGGCATTCAGGCCTGGCGCCAGATAAGCACGCGCAACCAGTTCAAGAACATCGTTTGAGCCGTTACCCAGCGTCACCTGATCAATCTGCACCGCACACTGCTCAGCCAACAGGCTTTTGAGGGCGAAGCCGTTGCCGTCCGGATAGCGCGTCAGTTCGGCCAGCTCAGCACGGATGGCTTCCAGTGCCTTGGGGCTCGCACCCAAAGGATTTTCATTGCTGGCCAGCTTCACAATTGTGGCTGGATCCAGATCCAGCTCACGGGCCAGCTCGTCCACAGGCTTGCCCGGGACATAAGGCGAAAGTTGTTGCACGCCCGGCTGTGCCAGGGCGAGGAAATCACCGCTCATGTTTTATCGCCTCAAAGAACCGCTTTCGGGTAAGAACCCAGCACTTTAAGCGCTACGGCTTCTTGACTGATCTGCTCCAGAACACTCTTGACCAGAGGGTCGCGGTGATGGCCAGCAAAGTCGATGAAAAACACATAAGTCCATTTACCGCTACGCGAAGGACGAGTCTCGATACGCGTCAGATCGATCCCGTTTTCATGAAACGGAACCAACAATTCATGCAGCGCACCAGGACGGTTGCTCATCGAGACGATGATTGAAGTCTTGTCATCCCCGGTAGGCGGGACTTCCTGGCTACCAATCATCAAGAACCGCGTGGAGTTATCCGGACGATCTTCGATTTTCTCAGCCAGTCGGGTCAAGCCGTAAAGGCCCGCAGCCATATCGCCGGCAATGGCAGCAGAATTCCACTCACCCTTGACCCGCTTGGCGGCTTCGGCATTGCTCGACACTGCAATACGCTCGACATTCGGGTAATGCGCATCCAGCCACTTGCGGCACTGGGCCAACGACTGCGCATGGGAATAGATACGGCTGATGCTGTCAGTCTTGGTGTTTTCGCCAACCAGCAGATGATGGTGGATGCGCAGCTCGACTTCGCCACAAATCACCATGTCATGCTCAAGGAAGCTGTCGAGCGTGTGGTTGACTGCGCCTTCGGTGGAGTTTTCCACCGGCACCACACCAAAATTCACTGCACCCGCTGCAACTTCACGGAACACTTCATCAATAGCGGCCATTGGCTTGCTGATGACCGCATGGCCAAAGTGCTTCATGGCGGCTGCCTGGGTAAAAGTACCTTCCGGACCGAGATAAGCCACTTTCAGCGGCTGCTCCAGGGCCAGGCAAGAAGACATGATTTCGCGGAACAGTCGCGCCATCTCTTCGTTGCCCAATGGGCCTTTGTTGCGCTCCATGACACGCTTGAGCACCTGAGCCTCACGCTCAGGCCGGTAAAATACCGGCACTTCGCCTTCAGCCAACGAAGCCATTTTGACTCGCGCCACTTCCTGAGCGCAGCGCGCGCGCTCGCTGATCAGCTCCAGAACTTTTTCGTCCAGGCTGTCGATGCGCAGTCGCAGCGCCTTGAGTTCTTGTTCGGACATTAGCCGTGTTCCTTTTCGAACTCTGCCATGTAAGCCACCAATGCGTTAACTGCATTGATGTCCACAGCGTTATAGATCGAAGCACGCATGCCACCTACCGAGCGATGCCCTTTGAGGTTCAGCAGCCCGCGCGCTTCGGCACCCGCCAGAAAAGGCTTGTCGAGGCGGTCGTCAGCCAGGCGGAACGGTACGTTCATCCAGGAGCGGTCAGAAATATTGATCGGGTTGCTGTACAGGCCGCTGGCATCGATGAAATCGTACAAAGTACGTTTTTTCACTTCATTGAGCTTGCCGATAGCCTCGACACCACCCTGCTCTTTCAGCCACTCGAACACCAGGCCGGACAAGTACCAGGCCAGCGTCGGCGGCGTGTTGTACATCGAGCCGTTGTCAGCAGCGACCTTGTAATCAAGCATGGTCGGGCAGATCGAGCGCGCACGACCCAGCAGGTCCTCACGAACGATGTTGACCACAATTCCGCTCGGACCGATGTTTTTCTGGGCGCCTGCGTAGATCATGCCGAAACGGGAAACATCAACCGGACGCGACAGAATGTCCGAGGACATGTCTGCGACCAGAGGCACATCGCCAGTTTCCGGAATCCAGTCGAACTCCAGGCCGCCAATGGTTTCGTTTGGCGCGTAGTGAACGTAGGCCGCGTCTTTCGACAGGTTCCACTCGTTCTGGCCTGGAATCGCAAAGTAATCGTAAGGCTTGGCGCTGGCTGCCACATTGATGTGACCGAAGCGCGAACCTTCTTCAATGGCCTTTTGAGACCAGATACCGGTATCAATGTAATCCGCCCTGCCATTTTCAGGCAGCAGATTCAACGGGATCTGTGCAAATTGCTGGCTTGCGCCGCCTTGCAGAAACAGGACTTTGTAGTTCGAGGGAATAGACAGCAGGTCACGCAAATCCTGCTCAGCCTTGGTCGCAATGGATACGAACTCATCGCTGCGATGGCTCATCTCCATGACCGAGAGGCCCTTGCCATGCCAGTCGAGCAACTCGGACTGGGCACGCAACAGGACAGCTTCAGGTAGCGCAGCAGGACCTGCGCAGAAGTTATAGGCTCGTTTGCTCACTTCCACTCTCACTCTGATTTGGTGGTCACGCAATAAATCAACACTCGACACGGTGTTCCTTGTGGAACCAGGTTCGCTCACGATACGGGCAGCAGGGTCTATTGATATACCGTGCCAATGCTATCGCGAGCAAGCCCGCCCCCACTGGGCCACGAAGTGTCGCAAACTTTCATGCCGGACATACAACAAGGGGGCGAATTCTCATCCGCCCCCTGTGTGTCCGCTTATTCTTGCGGTTCTTCGTCAGCGCCAGCCTCTAGCGGCTGCTCGTCGTCAACGCCATCATGGATGGCCTCACCGTCGAACTCTGCACCGCCTTCACCCTCACCTTCAAGCTCTTCACCTTCAACTTCCGAAGGCTCCTGAACCCGCTCAAGCCCTACCAGCGTTTCGTCGCTGGCCAGCTTGATCAAGGTGACGCCCTGGGTGTTACGACCCAGGCTCGATACTTCATCGACCCGCGTGCGCACCAGGGTGCCCTGATCCGAAATCAACATGATTTCTTCACCGTCCTGCACCTGAACCGCACCGACCAGACGGCCATTACGCTCGTTGCTGACCATGGCAATAACGCCCTGACCGCCACGCTTGTACTCAGGGAACTCGCTGATTGCCGTGCGCTTGCCATAACCACGCGCCGAAGCGGTGAGGATCTGACTGCCTTCTTCAGGGATCAGCATCGAAATCAGCTTCTGACCTTCTGGCAGACGCATGCCGCGTACGCCGCGGGCTGTACGACCCATTGCACGGACATCGGACTCTTTGAAGCGAGTGACCTTGCCACCAGCGGAGAACAGCATGACTTCGCGCTCGCCATCGGTGATCGCGGCGCTGATCAGCACGTCGCCTTCGTCCAGCTCCAGCGCGATCAAGCCTACGCTGCGCTGACGGCTGAAGGATTCCAGCGGGGTCTTCTTCACGGTACCGTTAGCGGTTGCCATGAAGATGAAGTGACCTTCGGTGTAGTCCTCGACCGGCAACATGGTGGTGATGTATTCACCCTCACCCAGCGGCAGCAGGTTGACCAGCGGACGACCACGGGCAGCGCGGGATGCTTCGGGAATCTCATAAGTCTTGAGCCAGTACACCTTGCCTTTGCTGGAGAACAGCAGCAGCGTGGTGTGACTGTTGGCAACCAGCAGGTGAGCGATGTAGTCCTCATCCTTAACGCCAGTAGCCGATTTACCTTTACCGCCACGACGCTGGGCCTGGTACGCAGCCAACGGCTGAGTCTTGGCATAGCCACCATGGGAAATGGTTACAACACGCTCTTCTTCCGGAATCATGTCGCCCAGTGTCAGGTCAAGACGGTGATCCAGGATTTCAGTACGGCGCACGTCACCGTATTCAGCACGAATGACTTCCAGTTCCTCACGAATCACTTCCATCAAGCGCTCGGCGCTGTTCAGGATGCGGATCAGCTCACCAATCTGGTTGAGGATCTCCTGGTACTCGGCCAGCAGCTTCTCGTGCTCAAGGCCGGTCAGACGGTGCAAGCGCAACTCAAGAATGGCCTGAGCCTGCTCTGGCGACAGGAAGTACTTGCCTTCGCGCAGACCGTATTGCGGGTCGAGGTTGTCGGGACGGCACGAATCGGCACCGGCACGTTCAACCATCGCCACCACCGCACTCGACTCCCAAGGCGTGCTGATGAGCGCTTCCTTGGCTTCAGACGGGGTTGGCGAAGCCTTGATCAACGCGATGACCGGGTCGATGTTGGACAGGGCAACCGCCTGGCCTTCAAGGATGTGACCACGTTCACGGGCTTTGCGCAGTTCGAAAACAGTACGGCGGGTAACCACTTCACGACGGTGACGGACGAAGGCTTCCAGCAGATCCTTAAGGTTAAGGATGCGTGGACGGCCGTCGATCAGCGCAACGATGTTGATACCGAAAACACTTTGCAGCTGGGTCTGGGCGTAAAGGTTATTCAGGATAACCTCCGGCACTTCACCGCGGCGCAGCTCGATCACGACGCGCATACCGTCTTTATCTGACTCGTCGCGAAGCTCGGTGATGCCTTCGAGCTTCTTCTCTTTAACCAGCTCGGCGATCTTCTCGATCAAACGCGCCTTGTTCAGCTGGTAAGGAAGCTCAGTGATCACGATCTGCTGGCGACCACCGACCTTGTCGATATCTTCGATCATCGAGCGGGCGCGCATGTAAATGCGACCACGACCGGTGCGGTAGGCTTCGATGATGCCGGCGCGACCGTTGATGATCGCAGCCGTCGGGAAGTCCGGGCCAGGGATGAACTGCATCAGTTCATCGATGCTCAGCTCCGGGTTATCGATCAGCGCCAGGCAACCGTCGATGACTTCGCCCAGGTTGTGCGGCGGGATATTGGTGGCCATGCCCACAGCGATACCGCTGGAACCGTTGACCAACAAGTTGGGAATTCGTGTCGGCATGACAGCCGGGATCATTTCCGTGCCGTCGTAGTTCGGCACCCAATCCACGGTCTCTTTGTGCAAGTCGGCCAGCAGCTCGTGGGCCAACTTGGTCATGCGCACTTCGGTGTATCGCATCGCCGCGGCATTATCGCCGTCGACCGAACCGAAGTTGCCCTGACCGTCTACCAGCAGGTAGCGCAGGGAGAATGGCTGAGCCATTCGAACGATGGTGTCGTAAACGGCGGTATCACCATGCGGGTGATACTTACCGATCACGTCACCGACCACACGGGCAGATTTCTTGTACGGCTTGTTCCAGTCGTTGTTCAGTTCGCTCATCGCAAACAGCACACGCCGGTGCACGGGCTTCAAGCCATCGCGTGCATCAGGCAGTGCCCGCCCGACAATTACGCTCATCGCGTAGTCGAGGTAGGACTGTTTCAGCTCGTCTTCGATATTGACCGGGAGGATTTCTTTGGCCAGTTCGCCCATGAGAAGCCTGATTCCTTTTTCGGGTGAAACTTCGCCACATCCATTCGGGACGAACGAAGCTCGCCGCCGCTGGCCACGTGCCATGCAACGACTTACGACAAATCAACAAGTTATGTCACGGATTTGCGCAGTAAGGGCAACCCTTGCGGGCGACCCTGGAAACCGCCGAATGTTATCACAATCGCCGCCACGCACCTATCCCTCAGATGCGCATGGAGCGTAGTAATTGCGACGCCTGTCGGCGTGAAGGGGCTCAGAGGGACTCTGAAGGCGATTTGAAGGCCGTAGTCGCTGCCGAAGGCTGCGAAGGGTTGCGTAGCAACCCGTTAATCTGGAGCCCCCGCGATTCTCTTTGCAACAACCCTCGCAGCCGCCTTTACCGCCTTCGGCAGCGACGACAGAATTGCGTTTCAGTGCAATCGCTTGCGACACATCAACTGGGCCAACTTGGCGGCATCCGGACGCTCAACCACGCCCTTCTCGGTCACGAGCACATCAATCAGGTCGGCAGGCGTCACGTCAAAGACCGGATTGAACGCCTGCACATCGGCACCGACCCGCTGGCCACCCACCTCCAGCACTTCGCTACCGTCACGCTCCTCAATAGGAATGTCATCACCCGTGGCCAGTTCCATGTCGATCGTCGAGCTGGGGGCCACGACCATAAAGCGCACACCATGGTGCATGGCATTGACCGCCAGTTGGTAAGTGCCGATCTTGTTCGCCACATCACCATTGGCCGCGATCCGGTCAGCCCCCACGATTACCCAGGTCAAACCCTTGGTTTTCATGATGTGTGCCGCGGCGGCATCCACATTGAGCACCACCGGGATGCCTTCATTGGCCAGTTCCCACGCCGTGAGGCGCGAGCCCTGCAGCCAGGGCCGGGTCTCATCGACGTACACCTGCTCGATCATGCCCTCCAGCCAGGCAGCCCGGATCACCCCCAGCGCCGTACCAAAGCCGCCCGTGGCCAACGCACCGGTATTGCAGTGGGTCAGTACGGCCTGCGCATTGCCCTGGTGGCGGCGGATCACATCGACTCCCAACTGCGCCATCGTCAGGTTGGCATCACGGTCACTTTCATGAATGGCGACAGCTTCGGCTTCAAGCACCTGCAAGACATCTTTACGGGTTTTGGCGCGGGCCAATCTGTCACGCATGCGATTCAATGCCCAAAACAGATTGCCCGCCGTAGGACGCGAGCCTGCCAGCAGGGTGAAATCTTCCTCCAGCGCCAGCAACCAGTCCCCACCCTCAGCCTTGCGCGCCCGGGCAGCCAGCACTACACCATAGGCCGCCGCAATACCAATCACCGGGGCACCACGCACGACCATATCGCGAATGGCTTGAGCAACACCCTCGACACAGGTGTAGGCCAGCCAGTTCTCTTCAAGGGGCAAGCTGCGTTGATCCAGCAGATACAGGGCGTCGTCCCGCCAATCGATGGCCTTAACCTTTTCCGCAGCCAACAGTCGATCGCGCATGCCTTTCCCCATCACCCGGTAACAAAGCCGCCGATTATAGCGAGCCCACCCATAAGACGCTCGGGTATACTTCGCCTCCTTTTACACGCACTGGAAACTGTTTTCGATGCCGACTCCGACCCTGCCCCTGGACTTATTGCTGCTACCCACCTGGCTGGTGCCTGTAGAGCCGGCCGGTGTCGTACTCAAGGAGCATGGCGTAGGCATTCGGGACGGACGCATTGTTTTCATAGGTCCGCGCCAGCAGGCCCTTAAGCTCACGGCCATCGAAACCCGCGAGCTGCCTGACATGCTGCTCAGCCCCGGGCTGATCAATGCCCACGGCCACGCCGCGATGACACTGTTCCGCGGCATGGCGGATGACCTGCCACTGATGACCTGGCTGGAACAGCATATCTGGCCCGCAGAGGCCAAATGGGTTGATGAAGACTTCGTGCGCGACGGCACCAACCTTGCGATCGCCGAGCAACTCAAAGGCGGTATCACCTGTTTCAGCGACATGTACTTTTTCCCGAAAGTTGCCAGTGAGTGCGTACACAAGAGCGGGATTCGCGCGCAAATCGCCATTCCGATTCTCGACTTCCCGATCCCCGGCGCCAGCAACACAGACGAGGCCCTGCGCCAGGCCGTCGAGCTGTTCGCCGACCTGAAGTTCCACCCGCGGATCAAAATTGCTTTTGGCCCCCACGCGCCCTACACCGTCGGCGACGAAAACCTGGAAAAAATCCGGGTCATCGCCGATGAACTGGACGTAGCGATTCACATGCACGTACACGAAACCGCCTTTGAAGTGCATCAGGCCGTCGAGCAGCATGCCGAGCGCCCCGTCGCCCGCCTCGCACGCCTGGGCTTGCTGGGCCCGCGCTTCCAGGCCGTACACATGACCCAGATCAGCGATGACGACCTGGCAATGCTGGTAGAAAGCAACTCCAGCGTGATTCATTGCCCGGAGTCCAACCTGAAACTGGCCAGCGGCTTCTGCCCGGTGGAGCGCTTGTGGCAAGCAGGTGTCAATGTGGCGATCGGCACCGACGGTGCCGCCAGCAACAATGACCTCGACCTGCTCGGCGAAACCCGCACTGCAGCCCTGCTGGCCAAAGCCGTCGCAGGCTCGGCCACCGCACTTGACGCGCACCGCGCACTGCGCATGGCGACACTCAACGGCGCACGCGCCCTGGGCATTGAAAACGACACTGGCTCCATAGAAGTCGGAAAAGCCGCTGACATGGTTGCATTTGACCTCAGCGGACTGGCCCAACAACCGGTCTACGACCCCGTCTCACAGCTGATCTACGCCACAGGCCGAGAGTGTGTGAAACATCTGTGGGTTGCAGGCAAACAACTACTGGACGACCGGCGCCTGACCCGACTGGACGAGCAACAGCTCAGCGCAACAGCCAGGTCCTGGGGTGAGCGCATAAGCGGCCATACTCATTGATTCAGTACCTTCGGGCCTGCACCCGGAGCTTTACCAGATTATTAGGCTTTAGAGGATTTACCCATGAGCAACGTTGACCACGCCGAGATCGCAAAATTCGAAGCGCTAGCCCATCGCTGGTGGGACCGTGAAAGCGAGTTCAAGCCGCTGCACGACATCAACCCGCTGCGCGTCAACTGGATTGACGAGCGCGTGCAACTGGCCGGCAAAAAAGTCCTCGACGTCGGTTGCGGCGGCGGCATTCTCAGCGAGTCCATGGCTCAGCGCGGTGCAACCGTGATGGGTATCGACATGGGCGAGGCCCCACTGGCTGTTGCGCAACTGCATCAGCTTGAGTCCGGCGTGAGTGTTGAATACCGCCAGATCACCGCCGAAGACCTGGCCATCGAAATGCCCGAGCAGTTCGATGTGGTCACTTGCCTTGAAATGCTGGAGCACGTACCTGACCCGGCCTCCGTGATTCGCGCCTGCTACCGCATGGTCAAACCCGGCGGCCAGGTGTTTTTCTCGACCATCAACCGCAATCCGAAGTCCTATCTGTTCGCGATCATCGGCGCTGAATACATCATGAAGCTGATCCCCCGCGGGACCCACGACTTCAAGAAGTTCATCCGCCCCTCCGAACTGGGTGCCTGGAGCCGCCAGGCCGGACTGAGCGTCAAGGACATCATCGGCCTGACCTACAACCCGCTGACCAAACACTACAAGCTGGCGGCCGACGTTGACGTCAACTACATGATCCAGACCCTTCGCGAGGAGTAACACATGCGTTTAAGAGCAGTTCTTTTTGACATGGACGGCACCCTGCTCGACACCGCGCCGGACTTTATCGCGATCTGTCAGGCCATGCGGGCTGATCGCGATCTGCCCCCTATCGCAGACAAGCTGATACGCGACGAAATTTCCGGGGGCGCGCGCGCCATGGTGGCGGCCACCTTCGGCATGGACCCGCAGGCGCCAGGCTTCGAAGACTTGCGCCTGGAGTTCCTTGAGCGCTACCAGCGCGATTGCGCGGTGCATACCAAGCTGTTTGATGGCATGGAAGAGTTGCTGGCCGATATCGAAAAAGCGCACCTGGTGTGGGGCGTCGTCACCAACAAGCCCGTACGTTTTGCGCAGCCGATCATGGAACGACTGGGCCTGGCACAACGGTCGGCCCTGCTGATCTGCCCGGATCATGTCACCCACAGCAAGCCCGATCCCGAGCCGCTTATCCTGGCCTGCAAAATGCTCGACCTCGACCCGGCCAGCGTGCTGTTTGTGGGTGACGACCTGCGCGACATCGAGTCCGGACGGGACGCCGGAACCAAAACTGCCGCCGTGCGCTTTGGTTATATCCACCCTGACGACAATCCCGATCACTGGGGTGCCGACGTGGTGGTCGACCACCCGGGCGAGTTGCGCAAAGTGCTGGATAACGCGATGTGCAGCTGCTGACAAGCGCCAGCTGACGATCCTAGATTTTTGTTGAGGTTTGATATGTTTGATTATTCCGCCCGCCCCAACCTGCTTCAGGACCGGGTCATTCTGGTCACCGGTGCTGGACGTGGCATCGGTGCTGCGGCTGCCAAGACCTATGCCGCTCACGGCGCAACCGTCCTGCTGCTGGGCAAGACCGAGGCCAACCTGAGCCAGGTTTACGACGAAATCGAAGCCGCGGGTCATCCTGTACCGGTCGTCATCCCGTTCAATCTCGAAACCGCCCAGCCCCATCAATACGATGAGCTGGCCGCCATGATCGAAAACGAGTTCGGCCATCTTGACGGGCTGCTGCACAACGCTTCGATCATTGGCCCGCGCACGCCGCTGGAGCAGTTGTCCGGTGAGAACTTCATGCGCGTGATGCACATCAACGTCAACGCCATGTTCATGCTCACCAGCACCCTGCTGCCACTGCTCAAGCTTTCCCAGGACGCCTCGGTGATCTTCACCTCCAGCAGCGTGGGCCGCAAAGGCCGTGCTTACTGGGGCGCTTATGGTGTATCGAAGTTCGCTACCGAAGGCTTGATGCAAACCCTGGCCGACGAAGTCGAGAGCGTCGCCCCGGTGCGCTCCAACAGCATCAACCCTGGCGCGACCCGCACCAGCATGCGCGCGCTGGCATATCCGGGCGAAAACCCTGAAAACAATCCTGAACCGCACGCGATCATGCCAGTTTATCTCTACCTGATGGGCCCGGACAGTACCGGAATCAACGGTCAGGCTTTCGACGCGCAGTAACAACGCCTCAAACAAAAACCGCAGCCTGCATGTGAATGCAGCCTGCGGTTTTTTTACCCGTGAAATCTGGCACTGGGCATTCAGCTCTCAACCAACTCACGACGTCCACGCACAGCAACCGCATTGTCGAGCTGCAAGCAACTTTGCAAAAACAGGTACATGTAGTCGTAACTCTTGCAAATCGCCTTGCGCAGATCGTCAATCAACTCCTGACCAGGGTTCATGCCTGCCAGCGTACATATGATTTCAAGCGCTTCCCAAGGATGCTCATCATCATACTGGGCATGCATCTTCAGCCATTTCATCGCGCGTTTACGCCCCTCGAGCGGAAACGACTCTTCGTAGATATTCTTTGAACACACGACGGCCGCCCACTCACCCACCGCACCTTCAATGGCGTAATTGGTCGCTGCCATGGCCACGGCCAGTGAATCCGTTGCACAGGTATGCCAGCACCAATCGTTGAGGGCCTGGAATTCAGCGGGAAGGTCCTGCGCGTTCAGCTCTTCAAGGCTCACGCCATGCGCCCGAGCCCAGTACACCCAGTAATCGGCATGGTTGAGCTCGACCCGAATATTGCGGATCAGCCAGCGACGCGCCATGTCCTCACCGGGATGACGCCCATAACGGGTTTTCCCAAGGTTACGTCCCATATACAACGAGAACTGCTCGACGACCGGCCAGCCGCCAATCAGGTACGTTCGCATGGCCCGTGGACTCAGGGTGTTATCACGCATGCGCTTGTATATTTCGTGCCCGACAGCCCGGCGCTTGCTCTCGCTGCAGTCGCGAATCAACTGCTGCGCCCACTGCGGATAACTGGCCTCTTCCATGAGAGGCCCTGTCCGGTTAAATACAGTAATCACAATCCAAATCCTTTTTGAGAAGAGACTTCAGAAACTGTACAACACCTCAACGTAAAGTTCCCGGCAACTTCAATGTCAAAGATCTGGATCGCACAGGGCGCTTTAATAAACTGTCAAAGGTAAACAACTGCGGACGCTGAACTATATAGCCCTGCGCATAATCAACTCCGATTTCAATCAACGCCTGCTCGATTTGCGTGCTTTCAACAAACTCTGCAATGGTGCGTTTACCCATGACATGGCCAATATGATTAATAACTTCAACCATGGCCCGGTTGATTGGATCATCCAGCATGTCCTTGACGAAACTGCCATCAATTTTCAAAAAGTCGACGGGCAAATGTTTCAAGTATGCAAATGACGACATACCGGCACAAAAGTCGTCCAACGAAAAATGACAACCCAACGCCTTGAGATCATTAATAAATCGGATGGCACTGCCCAAGTTTGCAATGGCGCTGGTTTCGGTTATTTCAAAGCAGATCAGTTTGGGCGACACGCCATAAAAATCAAATTGCTCATGCAGGAACTCCAGGAAATCGTCATCCCCAATGGTCGAACCTGACAAGTTGATGGCACACATTGCCATCGGCTGTCCGTCTGCCTGGGCTGAACATTCGGAAATGACCCTGAATACATTTTCGACTACCCAGCGGTCGATCAGGCTCATCAACCCATAACGTTCGGCGGCGGGAATAAAACTGTCAGGAAAAATCATCCGCCCGCTTTCATCCTGCAACCGCAGCAGAATCTCGATGTGCCCGCCGCCTTCCTGCACCTCCCCCAAGGGCGTGATTTCTTGTGCATAGAGGCTGAAATGGTTTTCTTCCAGCGCCACATGCAAACGCTGCACCCATGCCATTTCACCAAAACGCAACGAAAGCTCGGTGTCATCCACGTGATAGACCTGCACCCGGTTGCGGCCCTTCTCCTTGGCCATATAACAGGCCATGTCCGCAGCGCGCATCAACCCTTCCAGGGTCGCGGGGGGTTGATGGATGTGTACCAGGCCAATGCTGATGGTGCTCATGAACGGTCGCCCCTTCCAGGCAAAATGCAGGTTTTGCACCGACTGGCGCAAACCTCCCGCTATTTTTTCTGCCATATCGACCGGGCAGTTTTCCAGCAGGATGCCGAACTCATCCCCTCCCAATCTCGCCAGGGTGTCGCCTTCGCGCAACCCGGCTCGCAGCAACACACATATATGTCGTAACAGCTCATCACCTGCCGCGTGGCCGCAGGTGTCATTGACCAGCTTGAACTGGTCAAGATCGAGAAACATCAGTGCATGCCGGCCTTGTTGTCGGCCCAGATTCTTCAGCACCAACTCCAGACGGTATTCAAACTCACGGCGGTTGGCCAAACCGGTTAGCCCGTCGTGGGTGGCTTGCCAGGACAGGTTGGCGATGTATTGACGCTCCTGGGTCATGTCATGCAGCACCAGCACCGCACCGCTCACCTCCCCCCCCGTGGAGGATAGGTGCACCCACCAGCGTAACCGCGACGGTACTGCCATCCATTCGCTGAATCTGCCTGGAATGCTCGCGGCTGTTACCCAGCTGGCCGCTGAGAATACGATCAATCAGCTTGAAGCCGTCGTCCTGATCATTGTCGTCGAGCAACTTGAACAGCGCCGCGAGGGTGACGCCTTGTGCCTGCTCGGACTTCCATTGGGTCAGTTGCTCGGCCGCCGGATTCAGGTAGGCAATGGCACCATTCACGTCGGTCGTTATGACGCCGTCGCCAATGGACTGAAGCGTGATTTGTGCCCGTTCTTTTTCCAGCTGCAGCGCTTCTGCAAATGCCCGACTCTGAGCAAGTACTTTATGAGTCCGCTTGAGCACCAGAAGGATCAGCCCCAGGGCTGTGGCTAAATTGATGGCGACCAGCAACTGCCAGATAAAACGCGACCCCTCACCCAGGGCATCGCTGAAAGCCTTGGCCGCCGGTGCAATACCTTCATTGATGGCAAAGATATTGTCTTCCCAGCGCTTGACGTCCACTTCACTGACCGGGCCGCCAAGCAATGCCTGATGCATGTCTTGAGCCAGCTCATCGAGTTGAATGAGGTAAGCATCTCCCAGGGTCCACTTCTCAATGGCCGTTTTCATATAACTGACGTTACGGAAGTAGCGGTAGAACCAAATGATGCTGGAAGCATCTTGCTCACTGTTACCGCCTTGCAAAATACCTTCTCGGGCAGAGGCTACATCAGGGGGAGATTGATCCATCGCAAGCCGCAGTTTGTGGCCGCCCTGGGGGACACTTATAGCCTGCTGATATTTGCTGAAGTAAAGCGGATTTTGAGTATCGGAATACAAGTGGAGGAAGTAGATGGCATCTTTCTGGCCCTTGGACCACAAACTTTCGCCCCCTACATAACTGCGCACTGCAGAGAGCATATACAGACTCACACACCCCAATAGCGCCTGGAAAAGCACGACGGCAATAAAGGGCCAAACAATGCCCAGCAAGCGTGGTGTCCCATGGGGGCGTTTTGATTTCATGAGTTTCCTTGCTTCATGGCGTCGGATGAAAACCAGAGAGAAAATCTCACTACAAATCAGCCTAGGCCAATTTTCAAAAACCTGAGCAGTGCGTGTTGCCCGAAACCGACAAAAAACCCGAACCTGGGCAGCCCCCTGCCCTTTAAAGACAACCGCTTGTATCAAGTTTGTTGAAGATGCCCGTAGAGCTTGGCGTAAAGCCCTCCCTCTGCAATCAATTGCTGGTGACCGCCTTCTTCAGCAATGCACCCACCATCAAACACCAGCACTCTGTCTGCCTGTTTCACCGCAGACAAACGATGAGCGATGATTAAAGTGGTACGCCCGCTCAAGAATTTTCCCAAAGCGTGATGCAAGTTGTATTCGGTGGCCGCATCCAGGGCGCTGGTCGCCTCATCCAGGATCACGACCTTGGGTTCGGCCAGCACCATCCGTGCAATGGCCAGACGCTGGCGCTGACCACCCGACAATCGCACGCCTGAACGCCCGACAATACTGTCCAACCCTTGGGGGAGCGTGCGAATGGTGCCGTCGAGCTGGGCGATTTCCAGGGCATGCCAGCACGCCTCATCCGTTCGCTCACGGCCCATTGTGAGATTGGCGCGCACGGTATCGTTGAACAACGAGGGATGTTGCAGCACCACCGCGACATGCTCGCGAATGGTCTGCAGACCGATTTCTGGCTGGCTCGCACCTGCAAAGTAGATGCTCCCCGACTGCGGCGTATACAGCCCGAGCAACAGTTGCACCAACGTGCTTTTTCCCCCGCCACTGGTGCCCACGATGGCCACCTTTTCGCCCGGAGCAATGGTCAGGTTCAGATGATCCAGCACTTTTTCATCGCCATAGCTGAAGCTCAGGTCGCGCACCTCGATACCCACAGTCTGGCGGCCCAGAAACGGATTAACACCTGCTGGGTATTGCGGCTCGTCGCTGCGTGCCAGTAACTGGTTGATTCGCGTCACGGCACCGTCGGCGGCGTAGAACGCATATTGCAAGTTAAGCAACTGCTCGACGGGCCCGATCATGAACCACAGGTAGCTGAACACGGCGAGCATCTGGCCAATGGACAAATCCGAAAACAGTACCGTGAGCATCGCAGCGGCGCGAAAAATATCGATGCCAAACTGGAACAACAACCCGCTGGCACGATTTGAAGCATCGCTCTTCCATTGCGAAGCCACGGCAAAGTCCCGGACTTCCCGCGCACGCATCCCCAGACGACCGAGGAAAAAGCCCTGACGGTTACCCGCACGGACCTCTTGAATCGCGTCCAGTGTCTCGGTCAATGCTTGAGTGAAACGCGCCGTACTGTCGTTTTCGAGTTTTTTCAGGTGCTTGACCCGCTTGCCCAGTTGCATCGTGGCGTAGATCACCAGCGGGTTGAACAGCAAGATCAGCAGAGCCAGTTGCCAGTGCATCCATAGCAAAATCGCCGAAGTTCCCACCAGCGTGAGTATGGCCACCAAAAACCGGCTCAAGGTTTCGCCGACAAACTTGTCGAGAGTTTCGAGATCGGTGACCAGATGGGCGGTCACCGTGCCACTGCCCAGGTTTTCATACTCAGCCAGGGATATTCGCTTCAAGCGCTCAATCAGGCGCAAGCGAATGCGAAACACGATGTCCTTGGCCAGGCGCGAAAACAGACGGGCCTGCAGGACGTTAAACAGCAATGCCCCACAGCGCAGCATCAAAGTAATGGCCAGCATGAGGCCAATGTAGCCCGCTGCACTTTGCCAGGCTGTCGGTAGCCAGTGGTTCATGACTTTCAGCGCTGCATCACCGTTGCCCAGCAACACTTCGTCCACCAGCAAGGGCAGTAACAACGGGATGGGGACGCTGCACAGCGTAGCCAGCACGGCCACGCCGTTGGCAATCCACAGTGCTTTTTTATGGCGCAAGGCCAGGCGACGAATTTCAGCCCAGGTCAGGTGATCCGTCACAGGGGACGAGGGCGAGGACTGCACCGCAGAAGGGTCAAACACGCGTAGCGCGTTCAAGCCAACGGGCAAGCAGGTCAGACAATGGCTCAAGTGGCTGATAGCCATTGGTCAGCAAGGCCAGTTGACCGTTACGCTCGGCGAGCAACGTCGGAAAACCGGCAATTCCCAGGTCTTGTACCCAGGTAAAATCGGCACCCGTGGCCGTATGTTGTTCGGCCGAGTCAAAGGCGGCAGCAAACTCGATACGCGGCACCCCTGCCGTTTCAGCGAGCTCAACCAGCACACTGGCCTGGGTGACATCGCGCCCTTGCACATAAAAGGCCTGCTGAATCAGCTTGACCAGCCGCCAGGCGCAATCGGGCGCAAGACTGCGTGCCGCTACCACAGCCCGGCAGGCAGGTTCGGTGTCATACACAAAACCGTCCGGCAAGGCACCGTCGAAATTGAAGGTTTGCCCGGTAGCCTCTGTGACCGCCTGCCAATGCTCAAGGATGTAGCGTCGCGTGGCGGGCTCAAGCGCCGAGCCACTGCCAGTGCGCAATCCACCCACCACCAGGTGCAACTCGACGCCTGCGGCCTGCGCCTGCTCAACCAGCGCTTCGGCGATGGGCGAAAAGCCCCAGCACCAGGAGCACATAGGGTCCATCACATAGAGCAGGCGCGCTGTCATCTCAGGCCTCGGCAGCTTTACGGTAGTTGTGGCCAATCGGGTGCGGCTGGTTACGTTCCTTGGCCAGGTCGATCTGCTTTTGCCGATCAATTGCGCTGCGACGGGTTTTCTCGCTCAGCGTGTCCCAGCAATGGGGGCAACTGATGCCGGGCTGATAGTGCTCGGATTCACGATCCGCGATGCTGATCGGCGTGCGGCAGGCATGGCACTGGTCGTACTCGCCGGCACTCAGGTCATGGCGCACGGTGACGCGGTTATCGAATACGAAGCAGTCGCCCTGCCACTTGGTTTCTTCCTGCGGCACTTCTTCGAGGTACTTCAGGATTCCGCCTTTAAGGTGGTAAACCTCGTCAAAACCCTGGCTGAGCATGTAGCTCGACGCTTTTTCACAACGAATGCCGCCGGTGCAGAACATCGCGACTTTTTTGTGCTTGGCCGGGTCGAAATTGGCTTTGATGTAGTCAGGAAATTCGCGAAAGCTGGTGGTCTTCGGGTCAATGGCACCTTCAAACGTACCGATCGAGACTTCGTAGTCGTTACGGGTGTCAATCAGCAACACCTCTGGATCGCTGATCAGCGCATTCCAGTTCTCGGGGTCGACATAGGTTCCGACTTTCTTGTTCGGGTCTACGCCTTCAACGCCAAGGGTAACGATCTCTTTCTTGAGCTTGACCTTGGTCCGATAGAACGGCTGGTCATCGCAGTAGGATTCTTTGTGGTCGATATCGACCATGCGCGGATCGTTCTTGAGCCAGGCCATCAGGCCGTCAATGCCTTCACGAGTTCCGGAAACCGTGCCGTTGATGCCCTCTTCGGCAATCAGCAGGGTGCCCTTGATGCCGTTGGCGACCATGGCATTGAGCAGCGGTTCACGCAGTTCAACGTAATCTTCAAGGGTGACGAATTTGTACAGTGCAGCTACAACAATTGGCGCGGTCATCGTGTTTCTCTCCAGGTGGCTACCCTCGCAAAGGGTGAACCGGATGCAAAAAAAACGCGCCGGCTAAGCGGCGCGCTGCGGATTCTAGCAAAAAGCAGGTGTATTACACCAACTCAGTGCCCACCGCCAGCACAGGTCGGCGATGCCGGGGCCGTGCCGATTTTTGCCCATTCCTCAGGCGTGTACGTGTGCAGGGCCAGCGCATGGAACTCGCCCATCAGGTCACCCAGGGTGGCATAGACCTTCTGGTGACGCTTGACGCTGTTGAGCCCGGCGAACTGCTCGCTGACCACCACCGCCTTGAAGTGGGTCTGCAACCCGCGACTGTGCATGTGGCTTTCATCCAGCACACTCAGGTGCTCAGGTTGCAACGCGCTGAGCGTCGATTCGATACGTTGCTGCATGTCCATTCAGGCTCCGCTTACTTCTTCTTGGCCGGGGCCGCTGCTGGCTCCAGCTCGGCGGTCATGTCGGCCAACAGCTTGTTGACGACCGGCACTGCGCTTTCCAGTTTGGCCTGGGTCATTTGTGCCGATTGCTGGGTCAGCTGCGGCATTTTTTCCAGGACTTTCTTGCCCAGTGGAGACTGGTAGAACGCTACCAGGTCCTTGAGCTCGGATTCGGTGAAGTTGGTGGTGTACAGCTTGACCATGTCCGGCTTGAGTTTATTCCAGCCGATGGCCTGGTCCAGAGCGGTGTTGGCTTTGGCCTGGTAGGTTTCCAGCAGGGCTTTCTTGGAGGCTGGCGCTTTGGTTTGCTCGAAACGCTGAGCGAACATTTGCTGCACTTGCATATACACCGGGGTACCCAGCTTATCGGCATGTGCCAGTTTCAGGAACGTTTCAGCACTGGCAGCGTGGCTAGCTGCATCGGCGAAAACCTGGCCGCTGGCGCAAACCAGAGCAACCGCTGTACAGATGGCGCGAAGACGGGTCATCGAGTTTCCTTTTCTAGCAAGCGAGGTTGAACCCCAAGGGCGGTCATTCTGCGCCTAATAAAGTGTGTCACTCAACCCCGAGTCTGATAGACGTTCTCATCATCTGACCAAAAGCATTAAAAACATCAGATTGAACCCCCGGTGCAAACCAGCGCCTAAGCTGTCTGGTCAGACCTATAGGAGAAAGAGCCGATGAGCCGTATCGAAACCGACAGCCTGGGTGAAGTAAGTGTGGCCGATGAGGCTTATTGGGGCGCTCAGACTCAACGATCGCTGATCAATTTCGCCATCGGCAACGAAAAGATGCCCCTGGCCGTGTTGCACGCCCTGGTGCTGATCAAGAAAGCCGCTGCCCGGGTCAATAACCGCAACGGCGACCTGCCCGCCGACATCGCCCGCCTGATCGAACAGGCCGCCGATGAAGTACTCGACGGTGAGCACGACGACCAGTTCCCGCTGGTCGTCTGGCAAACCGGCAGCGGCACGCAAAGCAACATGAACGCCAACGAAGTGATCGCCGGCCGCGCCAACGAGCTGGCCGGCAAAGGCCGGGGCGGCAAATCCCCGGTCCACCCCAATGACCACGTCAACCGTTCACAAAGCTCCAATGACTGCTTCCCGACCGCCATGCATATCGCCACCGCCAAAGCGGTACACGAGCATTTGCTGCCCGCGATCAGCGAGCTGTCAGGCGGACTGGCCGAGTTGTCGGCGCGGCACATGAAACTGGTTAAAACCGGCCGCACCCACATGATGGACGCCACACCCATTACCTTTGGCCAGGAGCTTTCAGCCTATATCGCCCAACTCGATTACGCCGAGCAAGCCATACGCTCAGCCATTCTGGCGGTGTATGAACTGGCGCAAGGGGGGACGGCGGTAGGGACCGGACTCAACGCGCCACACGGCTTTGCCGAAGCGATTGCCGCTGAGATCGCCGCATTGTCCGGATTGCCATTTATCACGGCGCCAAACAAGTTTGCTGCACTGGCGGGGCACGAACCCCTGACCACCCTCTCCGGCGCACTCAAAACCCTGGCCGTTACCCTGATGAAACTGGCCAATGACTTCCGCCTGCTGGGTTCTGGCCCGCGTGCCGGGTTGGCCGAGATCAAGCTGCCAGCCAATGAGCCGGGCAGCTCGATCATGCCGGGCAAGGTCAACCCGACCCAGTGCGAAGCCCTGTCGATGCTGGCCTGCCAGGTGATGGGCAATGACGTGACCATCGGCTTTGCTGCAAGCCAGGGGCACCTGCAGCTGAACGTCTACAAACCGGTGATCATTCACAACCTGCTGCAGTCGATTCAGTTGCTGGGGGACGGTTGCGTCAACTTCCAAAAACACTGCGTCACCGGCCTTGAAGCCGACGCCGAAAAAATGGCCGAGCATCTGGAGCGCGGCTTGATGCTGGTGACAGCGCTCAACCCGCACATTGGCTACGACAAGTCGGCCGAGATTGCCAAAAAAGCCTACGCCGAAGGACTGACCCTGCGCGAAGCGGCATTGGCGCTGGGCTATCTGACCGATGCCGAGTTCGATCAGTGGGTACGCCCGGAAAACATGCTGGGTGCTGGCAAGCACTGAAACGTCACCCTGTAGCCGCTGCCGAAGGCTGGGAGGGACTTGCAGTGGCATCAAGAAAACGGGGGGCTTCGCCCCCCTTCGCAGCCTTCGGCAGCGACTACTTTTTGCGCTTCTTGTCGCTCTTCTCGAATGCGGCTTCCAGCGCCTCGTTGATCGTGCGCAACACTTTGACCCGCGCCCAGCGCTTGTCATTGGCTTCAACCAGTGTCCAGGAGGAAATCTCGGTGCTGGTGCGGTCAACCATGTCGCACACTGCCTTGCGATACACATCCCACTTCTCGCGGTTGCGCCAGTCTTCCTCGGTGATTTTGAAGCGCTTGAACGGGATTTCTTCACGCTCATGAAAACGCTCAAGCTGGACATCTTTATCAATCGCCAGCCAGAACTTGACGACAATCACGCCCGCAGCACGCAACTGCTCCTCGAAGTCATTGATCTCACCATAGGCGCGCATCCAGTCAGCCGGGGTGCAAAAGCCTTCGACCCGCTCCACCAGTACCCGCCCATACCATGAGCGATCAAAGATGGTGAACTTGCCGCGCCCCGGAATCTGTCGCCAGAAGCGCCACAAGTAGGGCTGTGCGCGCTCATCTTCAGAAGGCGCAGCAATCGGCACGATATTGTACTGACGCGGGTCAAGCGCCGCCGCCACGCGCTTGATCGATCCGCCCTTGCCTGCCGCATCGTTGCCTTCAAACACCGATACCAGCGCATGACGACGCATCCGCTTGTCGCGCATCAATCCCGACAGGCGCGCCTGCTCGGTGATCAGCTGTTCCTGATAATCGTCTTTTTCCAGATGCTGGGTCATATCCAGGCAGTCGAGCAGGCTCAAACCGTCCTGGGTTTCAGTCAACGGCGCGACATGGGTGGCGCGCACTTTTGTTTTGGGTTCATTCAGCGCGGCTTGCAGACCCTCAAGCAGAATCTTGCCCACTGTCAGGCTGCGGTAATACGGATCGACACCCTCAACGATGTTCCAGGGCGCGTAGTCACGGCTGGTTCGACGAATCACACGCTCGCCAAACCGTACGAAGCGATCGTAGGTTTCTGACTGTTGCCAATCCAGTGGACTGATACGCCAGCTATGCAACGGGTCATCCTTGAGTGCCTTGAGACGGGCTTTCATCTGTTTCTTGGACAAATGGAACCAGAACTTGAAAATCACCGCCCCTTCGTTACACAGCATTTTTTCCAGACGTTCCGCGCCATTGATGGCCTGATCGAGCACGGCATCCTTGAAACGACCATGAACCCGGCCCTGCAGCATCTGGCTGTACCAGTTACCGAAGAACACCCCCATGCGACCTTTGGCCGGTAACTGGCGCCAGTAGCGCCAGGCGGGCGGGTGCGCCAACTCTTCATCGGTTTGCTGATCAAAGGTTCGCACTTCAATCAGCCGCGGATCCATCCACTCACTCAACAGCTTGACCGTCTCGCCTTTGCCGGCGCCTTCAATACCATTGATCAACACGATGACAGCCGAGCGCTTCTGCTGGTGGAGATCGTATTGAGCTTCAAGCAACGCTTCGCGTAAGGCGGGAACTTCCCTGTCGTAGGTTTCTTTATCGATGGCATGACCGATTTCAGCGGATTCGAACATAGAAAGCTCCCTGGCAAGATTTCACAAGCCTAGCGGATTGCGTCTAAACGTGTAGGAACAACACTCACAAAACTGTCATGGATCAGTCGCACCGCTGCTGATCCGCTAGAATGGCCGTCTTACCGCTGCCGAGCCGCACATGACTACTGAAATGCCCAATGCCCAGATTGACTGGGATGACCAAGGTCGCCCCCATTCGCGGGTGTTTGATGACGTGTACTTTTCGGACAAGTCCGGCCTGGAAGAAACCCGTTATGTCTTTATCGAGCAGAACGCACTCGCAGAGCGTTTCGCGGCTTTGCCCGCCAATGCCCAGCTGGTGATTGGCGAGACCGGTTTCGGCACCGGCCTGAATTTTCTGTGCGCCTGGCAGTTGTTTGAACAAACGGCACGGCCCGACGCCCGCCTGCACTTCATCAGTGTCGAGAAGTACCCGCTCACCCGCCAGGACCTGCAGCGGGCCCTCGCCCTGTGGCCCGAACTGACGCCATTCAGCGATCAGTTGCTGGCGGCCTACTTTGCGATTCACCCGGGATTCCAGACCCTGAGCCTGGACAATGGCCGGGTAACCCTCACGTTATTGATCGGTGACGTGCTGGAACAACTGCCGCAACTGGACGCGCAAGTCGACGCCTGGTTTCTCGATGGCTTCGCTCCGGCAAAAAACCCCGAGATGTGGACACCCGAACTGTTCGCGCAACTGGCGCGCCTGGCAGCTCCCGAGTCCACCATCAGTACCTTCACCAGCACCGGCTGGGTGCGCCGGGCGCTGAACGAAGCGGGTTTCAAGATGCGCCGCACGCCTGGGATCGGTCATAAATGGGAAATCCTGCGCGGCACTTTTGTCGGGTTGCCTGACAGCGTGACCGCGACACCCGGCGTCAAACCCTGGTTTGCCCGCCCGCCTCAGGTACAAGGCCCACGCAAAGCGTTGGTCATTGGTGGCGGCCTGTCGGGTTGCGCCAGTGCCAACAGCCTGGCCCGCCGCGGTTGGCAGGTGGTTCTGCTGGAGCGCCATGAGCGGCTGGCCAAGGAAGCATCGGGTAATCCACAGGGCGTGCTGTACCTCAAGCTGTCGGCGCACGGTACAACCCTGTCGCAGTTGATTGTCAGCGGATTCGGCTACACCCGTCGCCTGCTGGAACACCTGCAACGCGGGCGTGACTGGGATGATTGCGGCGTTCTGCAATTGGGCTTCAATGCCAAGGAAGCCCAACGCCAGGCCCAACTGGCCGCGGCATTTCCACCTGAGCTGGTGCATCTGGTGGATCAGCCCCAGGCACAAGCGCTGGCCGGAATAGAACTGGCTCACGGCGGGCTGTTCTATCCCGAGGGAGGCTGGGTTCACCCGCCCGCACTTTGCCATTACCAGACCTTGCACCCCAATGTTCAGGTCTTGACGCACCATGAGGTGTTGCAACTGCACAAGGTCGATGACCAGTGGCAAGCCTGTCAGGACGACACACTACTGGCTCAAGCACCGGTGGTAATTCTTGCCGGTGCTGCAGAGGTCAAGCGTTTCCCGGCCAGCAGCGACTTGCCGCTCAAGCGCATTCGGGGACAAATCACTCAGCTGGTTGAAACCCAGAACAGCGCCGTGCTTAAAACGGTGGTCTGTGCCGAAGGATATGTGGCCCCCGGCCGCCTGGGTGAGCACACGCTGGGTGCCAGTTTCGACTTTCATAACGAAGACCTGACCACCACCCCCGAGGGGCATCAGGGCAACCTCGACCTGCTACAGGAAATATCCCCGGACCTTGCCCATCGACTCGGTGACGAGCAACTCGATCCCCATACCCTGCAGGGTTGGGCTGCCTTTCGTTGCACCAGCCCGGACTATTTGCCGATTGTTGGCCCACTGACGGACCCGGAGCAGTTTGCAAGTGCCTATGCCGTTTTGCGCAAGGATGCCCGCCAGGTGCCAGACACGCCCTGCCCCTGGCTCGCAGGCTTGTATATCAACAGCGGCCACGGTTCCCGAGGGCTGATTACCGCGCCGCTGTCCGGTGAACTACTGGCGGCCTGGATCAACAATGAGCCTCTGCCCCTGCCACGGGTTGTGGCCGAAGCCTGCCTGCCAAACCGTTTCGGTCTGCGAGCGCTGATCAAAGGGTTATAGCCTTAGTGCTGGCCGGTTAACGGCAGATTTCTGCCCCCTTGCGTTAACCGGCAGCCCATTGATGGATGGCATTGCTCAACAGCAATCGTTGAGGATGCCTTGTCGCCTATCCAGAGGTGCATAAAGCCCTGGTCAACCCCCTTGAAATACCCTGCCTTGCGCCCCGTGCAAACGTCTGCTTGATCAACCTCCTGTAAGTTTTATTGAACGATCCGGGCCTCAGTTACTCGATAAAACACGGTCGTTTACCGCGCCGCGGGTGTCTTTTGCCCTGCGCCGCACGGGCTGGCGATGGCGCCTGACGCTTCATCGCCCCTTTAAAACCGGGCCCAAGCGCTACATGGCGTCTCGCAAAGACGCTGACTCAACCTGTAGCACCACATGCCGAAATACCAAGGATTTAAACACCATGTGCGGATTAGCTGGAGAGTTACGTTTTGATCAACACCCTGCCGACCTGGCAGCCATCGAACGCATTACCCACCACCTGGCCCCCCGTGGACCTGATGCCTGGGGTTTCCACAGCCAGGGGCCGATAGCCCTCGGCCACCGCCGTCTGAAAATCATGGATTTGTCGGACGGCTCCGCTCAACCGATGGTTGACAGCCAACTGGGCCTGTCACTGGCGTTCAACGGCGCAATCTATAACTTCCCCGAATTGAGAGCCGAGCTTGAACACCTCGGTTATGCCTTTTACTCCGACGGCGACACTGAAGTGCTGCTCAAGGGCTATCACGCCTGGGGTGAAGCGCTGCTGCCCAAACTCAATGGCATGTTTGCGTTTGCCATTTGGGAGCGCGACACCCAGCGCCTGTTTATCGCCCGCGACCGTTTGGGGGTTAAGCCTCTTTACCTGTCACGTACCGGGGAACGTTTGCGCTTTGCCTCCACCCTGCCCGCGCTGCTCAAGGGCGGCGATATCAATCCGATGCTCGACCCCGTTGCACTCAACCACTATTTGAATTTCCATGCCGTGGTACCCGCGCCCCGCACGCTGATTGCCGGGATTGAAAAATTGCCCCCCGCCACCTGGCTGCGTATCGATGCCAACGGTCATACCGAGCAGAAAACCTGGTGGACCCTGCCCTATGGCCCCCATGCCGATGAACTCGACTTGACCCTCGAAGACTGGCGCGACCGCGTTCTGGACAGTACCCGCGAAGCTGTGGCTATTCGCCAACGTGCGGCAGTGGATGTCGGCGTGCTGCTCTCGGGCGGGGTCGACTCCAGCTTGCTGGTGGGTTTGTTGCGCGAAGTGGGCGTACAGGACTTGTCGACCTTTTCCATCGGCTTTGAGGACTCGGGCGGCGAGCGCGGCGATGAGTTCCAGTATTCGGACTTGATCGCCCGGCATTACGGCACCCGCCATCACCAACTGCGCATTGGTGAGCACGAAATCATTGAGCAACTGCCTGCGGCCTTTCGCGCCATGAGCGAACCGATGGTCAGCCACGACTGCATCGCGTTTTATCTGCTGTCGCGTGAGGTGGCCAAGCACTGCAAGGTGGTGCAGAGCGGCCAGGGCGCCGACGAACTGTTTGCCGGGTATCACTGGTATCCGCCCGTCGATGCCGCCGACGACCCTTATGCCGCTTACCGCGAAGCGTTTTTTGATCGCAGTTACGACGAGTACAAGGCCACGGTGCAGCTGCAATGGCTGACGGCCAATGATGCGGCCGGGGATTTTGTACGCGAGCACTTTGCCCAGCCAGGCGCCAGCGCGGGGGTGGACAAAGCCCTGCGACTGGACAGCACGGTGATGCTGGTGGATGACCCGGTCAAACGGGTCGACAACATGACCATGGCCTGGGGCCTTGAGGCCCGTACACCGTTTCTGGATTACCGTCTGGCCGAACTCTCGGCACGTATTCCGGCGCGGTTCAAATTGCCGGACGGCGGCAAGCAGGTACTCAAGGAAGCGGCGCGGCTGGTGATCCCAAGCGAAGTGATCGACCGCAAGAAAGGTTACTTCCCGGTGCCTGGTCTCAAGCACTTGCAGGGCGACACGCTGAACTGGGTCCGTGACCTGCTGCTGGACCCGAGCCAGGATCGAGGGCTGTTTCAGCCAGCGATGCTTGATCAACTGCTGACCCACCCACAAAGCCAGCTGACGCCTCTTAACGGTTCAAAGCTATGGCAACTGGCAGCCTTGAACCTGTGGCTGAGCGAACAAGGAATCTGATCGATGAAACCCCTCGCTACGGCTTACAGCCAGCGTCTGTTGCGTGGTCAAACACCGTCCTACGAACGCCTGCAAGCGCGCCTGGCCGAAGACGGCAGCCCACTCGACGCACAACCCGTGGCCGTGCATTGCGGCTGGGGGCGGTTGCTGATCGGGCATACCTTTCCCGACCCCGCCAGCCTGGCCAACGAGTTGCTCAACGAACAACCCGGTGAGCGCGATATCGCGCTGTATGTGGCGGCGCCGCAGCAAGTGCTGGCCCAGTCGCCACAACAGCTGTTTCTCGACCCTTCGGACACCTTGCGCCTGTGGTTTACCGATTACCGCCCGGCTACCCGCGTGTTTCGCGGGTTCCGGATCCGTCGGGCACAAAGCGAAGCGGACTGGAACTCGATCAACACGCTGTATCAGGCGCGCTCGATGCTGCCCATCGACCCGACATTGCTCACCTCCCGAGATCAGGGCGGGCCGGTGTACTGGATGGCCGAGGATGAAGACAGCGGCGCGGTGATCGGCAGCGTCATGGGCCTGAACCATCACACCGCGTTCCACGACCCGGAAAACGGCAGCAGCCTCTGGTGCCTGGCAGTGGACCCCCACTGCTCGCGGCCCGGTGTAGGCGAAGTGCTGGTCCGGCATTTGATCGAACACTTCATGAGCCGCGGCTTGAGCTACCTCGACCTGTCGGTGCTGCACGACAACGCCCAAGCGAAAAGCCTCTACAGCAAACTGGGCTTTCGTACCCTGTCGACCTTTGCCATCAAGCGCAAAAATGGCATCAACCAACCGCTGTTTCTCGGCCCCGGGCCTGAAGTCGGGCTCAACCCCTATGCCCGAATCCTGGTCGAAGAAGCCTTTAAACGCGGCATTGATGTGCAAATTGACGACGCGCCCGCCGGACTTTTCACTCTGAGCCACGGCGGACGACGGATTCGTTGCCGCGAATCCCTGAGCGATCTGACCAGCGCCATCAGCATGAGTCTGTGCCAGGACAAATGCCTGACCCATACAGTGTTGCACCAGGCAGGACTGAATGTCCCAAGCCAGCAATTGGCCGGTAATGCCGACGACAACCTGCGCTTTCTTGAGCAACACACGCGGGTGGTGGTCAAACCTGTGGATGGCGAGCAAGGCAATGGCGTGGCGGTGGATCTGGACAGCCTCGAGCAGGTGCAACTGGCCATCGAAACAGCGCGTGCATTCGATAGCCGGGTGCTGCTCGAAAGCTTCCACGAGGGGCTCGACCTGCGAATTGTGGTGATCGGCTTTGAGGTCGTGGCAGCCGCCATCCGCCGTCCTGCCCAGGTGACGGGTGATGGCCTGCACACGGTCCATCGACTGATCGAAGCACAAAGCCGACGCCGTCAGGCCGCCACTGCGGGTGAAAGCCGCATCCCGCTGGACGCAGAAACCCGGCGCACCGTACAAGCCGCTGGCTATGAGTACGACAGTATCTTGCCCGCAGGCCAGGTGCTCGCCGTGCGCCGTACGGCCAATCTGCACACGGGCGGTTGCCTCGAAGATGTGACCTCCGTGCTGCACCCGGCGCTGGCCGACGCGGCCATTCGCGCCGCCCGGGCGCTGGATATTCCCGTGGTCGGCCTGGACTTGATGGTGCCTGCCGCCGACCAGCCCGAGTACGTATTTATCGAAGCCAACGAACGGGCCGGGCTCGCCAACCATGAGCCACAGCCGACCGCCGAACGCTTCATCGATTTACTCTTCCCCCACTGTCAGCCTGCTCTCTAGCTGACCGGCCCTCAGGAGCTTTTATGAATCGCACCCTCCCTGAACCCGACCTCGACTACCTGCAACGGGTACTGCTGGAAATGCTCGCCATCCCCAGCCCCACCGGGTTTACCGACACCATCGTGCGCTATGTCGCCGAACGCCTCGATGAGCTGGGGATTCCCTTTGAGCTGACTCGACGCGGCACTTTGCGCGCGACCCTCAAGGGCCAGAAGAACAGTCCTGACCGTGCCGTTTCCGCGCATTTGGACACCATCGGCGCCAGCGTGCGGGCGATCAAGGACAACGGCCGTCTGGTCCTGGCGCCCGTGGGGTGCTGGTCCAGCCGTTTTGCTGAAGGCAGCCGGGTCAGCCTGTTCACTGACAATGGCGTGATCCGCGGCAGTGTCCTGCCATTAATGGCTTCAGGCCATGCCTTCAATACCGGGGTGGATGAGTTGCCGATCAGTTGGGACCACATCGAGTTGCGTCTGGATGCATATTGCGCGACCCGGGCCGACTGCGATTCCCTGGGGATCAATATCGGCGACTACGTGGCATTTGATCCGCTGCCGGAATTCACCGAAAGCGGCCATATCAGCGCGCGGCATCTGGACGACAAGGCCGGGGTGGCAGCACTGCTTGCCGCATTGAAGGCCATTGTGGACAGTGGCGAGCAACCGCTGATCGACTGTCATCCTCTGTTCACCATCACCGAAGAAACGGGCAGTGGCGCGGCCGCCGCATTGCCGTGGGATGTGAGCGAGTTTGTCGGGATTGACATTGCCCCGGTAGCGCCGGGCCAGCACTCCAGCGAGCACGCGGTAAGCGTGGCGATGCAGGATTCGGGCGGGCCGTATGACTATCACTTGTCGCGGCACCTGCTGCGCCTGGCCAGCGATAATGAACTGCCGGTACGCCGTGACATGTTCCGCTACTACTTCAGCGATGCCCATTCGGCCGTCACTGCCGGGCATGATATTCGGTGCGCCTTGCTGGCGTTTGGTTGCGATGCGACCCACGGGTATGAACGCACCCATATCGACAGCCTGGCGGCGTTGAGCCGATTGCTGGGGGCTTACATCCTGAGCCCGCCGGTTTTTGCCAGCGATGCGCAGCCGGCACAAGGCTCACTGGATCGCTTCAGTCATCAGATCGAACACGACGCGCAGATGGAAAGCGACACGCGAGTGCCGTCGGTGGAGAGTCTGGTGGGGGACAACCGGAACTGAGGCACAGCAGAAGCAATGATGGGAGCAACTGTCATTGAGGATTTATTTTCAAATAATCCTTTCGGACATGGCTTCGCCAGCGATACCGCGTAGCGGTATTACTGGCGAAGCCCTCGCTTCAGTAAAGTGCCCCTCATTTGTTATCAAAATGCGGGGCCTGACATTTCTTCTCTCTCCAACCCGTGCCATCTCGCAGCATTGCGTTAAGACGAATCAATAGCTTACGCATGCATGCCACAACAGCGACCTTCGCAAGCTTGCCTCGCGCTCGCAGAGCCTCATATTCGGCTTTGACTTGCGGATCGTGCTGAACCATTGACCAGGTCGACATATAGGTTGCGCCACGCACTGTATAGCGCCCGCCCTCGATTGATCGGGGGCCGCTCTTCTTGCCACTATCGTTGTTGTAGGGCGCTAACCCTGCCAAAGCCGCAATCTTGCGTCCCGACACGGTTCCGAGCTCAGGAAGAAATGCCATGAGCGTTCCGCAGGTGATGGCTCCGATCCCTTTCACCGACCTCAGTCGCCTGGCTTTCTCCTGATCCAGCACGGTCGAGGCATCTTCAATCTCCTTACCCAATGACTTGATCTGGCCCTCCAGGTAAGCGATGTGATCGGTGTAAGTGGATATGGCTCTAGCGCATGTGGTTTGCTTCATCCGGCGCTTGTCGCTGTCTCGGCTCTTGACCAAGCTGCCTCGCAGCTTGAGCAATTCGCCCAGCTCATCCCGATCCTTATTCGGTTCAACATGCGGCAAGTCCTCGAAATCTCTCGCAAACTTCGCCAGCATCTGAGCATCGATCTTATCGGTTTTAGCTATCTTGCCCATAGCTCTCGCATAGTCGCGAGCGCGTTTGGGATTGACGCGAAAGACATTCAAACCCTCCAACCGCAAGGCTCTGAGCAATGCCCTTTCATAGCCGCCGGTGGCTTCAAGCAAGATCCGCCCCACCTCAAGCTCGTTCAGGCATGTGATCAGCCGAGTGAAGCCCTCAAGGTCATTACTGACCTGAAACTGTGGGTAATTTGCAGGAAGAAACCCCACATCCACAGTCGCTTTCGAAACATCGAGACCAACGTAGTAGGAAATCATCGCCAAGTCCTCTTACACTCAAGAAGTGAGAGCACTCTGACCTATCCCTAGCTTGTGATTTCGAGTTTGCCGCTCATGCAACTGTTCGGGCTTCTGGTCAGAGTGAGAGGTGGATGGCGACTTGGCTCCCACTCGTGCTTTAAGCACCGCTGGCTTTCAGTCTGCCATCCACTGCTCTCACCCTTCTGAGTTTAAGAGACCTTGAAGACACAAGCTGGCTTGCCTGCGATGCAATCAACTCGGTTTAACTGAAAAACCGCGCTGAAACCATCCCGAGCAAGCCCGCCCCACCATGCACCTAGACCTGCGACTGAGCGCCTTCAAACCACTTCAGTTTCTCACGCAGCAAAACCACTTCGCCCACGATCACCAGCGTCGGCGCATGAACTTCATGCTCCGCCACCAATGTTGGCAAGTCAGCCAGGGTGCCCGTAAATACCCGCTGGTTGGACGTAGTGCCCTGCTGAATCAACGCAGCCGGGGTGTCTGCCGAACGACCGTGCTTGATCAGCTCTTGGCAGATGGTCGGCAAACCCACCAGGCCCATGTAGAACACCAGGGTCTGTGCCGGAGAAACCAGATCACTCCAGGGCAAATTGCTGGTGCCGTCCTTCAGGTGGCCCGTCACGAAACGCACGGATTGCGCGTAATCACGATGGGTCAGCGGAATACCGGCATAGGCTGCACAACCGCTGGCAGCGGTGATGCCCGGCACGACCTGGAACGGTATCCCGTGAGCGGCCAGCTCTTCGATTTCTTCACCGCCACGACCAAAGATAAACGGATCGCCACCCTTGAGCCGCACCACGCGCTTGCCTTGCTTGGCCAGGTCCACCAATTGCTGGTTGATCTGGTCTTGCGGCACCGCATGCTCGGCGCGACGCTTGCCGACATAAACGCGTTCGGCATCGCGACGGCACAACTCAAGAATTGCAGGGGCCACCAGGCGGTCGTAAAGGACCACATCAGCCTGTTGCATCAGACGCAGCGCGCGGAATGTCAGCAGGTCCGGATCACCCGGCCCGGCACCCACCAGATAAACCTCACCGGTGGTTACGGTCGCCTGACCATTGATTTTGGCCAGCAGCAAACGCTCGGCCTCAGCGCCCTGCCCGGCCAGTTGGCGGTCGGCAATCGGGCCCTGGAAAACGTCTTCCCAAAAACCGCGGCGCTGCTGTACATCCGGAAACAAGCCTTTGACCTGGGTGCGAAAACGAGCGGCAAGGCCCGCCAACTGACCGTAGGTCGAAGGAATCCAGGTTTCGATCTTGGCGCGAATCAAGCGCGCCAGCACCGGCGCATCACCGCCACTGGAAATGGCGATCACCAGCGGCGAGCGGTCGACAATTGCGGGGAAGATCACGCTGCACAAGGCAGGAGCATCCACCACATTGACGGGCACGCAGCGACGGTGGGCGTCAGCGGAGACCTGGGCGTTGAGTGGCTCATCGTCCGTTGCAGCAATGATCAGGACACACCCTTCAAGGTCAGCCTCAACATAGCCGCGCAGCACCTGTTCGCCACCGCTACTGTTTATCAACTCGCACAACTGGGGCTCTATGGCGGGTGCAACCACCCGCAGCACGGCACCGGCATCGGCCAGCAGCCGGGATTTGCGCAAGGCAATCTCCCCACCGCCGACCACCAGTACACGGCTGCCACGCAGGTTATGAAACAGCGGCAGAAACTCCATTTAGCCGATGACCTCAATGCCGCCCATGTAAGGCTTGAGTACTTCAGGTACACGGATCGAGCCGTCTGCCTGCTGGTAGTTTTCCAGTACGGCTACCAGCGTACGGCCTACAGCCAGACCGGAACCGTTGAGGGTGTGAACCAGTTCAGGCTTGTTGGTTTCCGGGTTGCGGAAACGTGCTTGCATGCGACGGGCCTGGAAATCACCGCAGTTGGAGCACGACGAAATTTCGCGGTACTTGTCCTGGCTCGGGATCCACACTTCCAGATCGTAGGTTTTGACAGCGCTGAAGCCCATGTCGCCGGTGCACAACGCCAGGGTGCGGTATGGCAGTTCAAGCAATTGCAGGACTTTCTCTGCGTTGCCTACCAGACCTTCCAGTGCATCCATCGAGGTGGAAGGCTCAACGATCTGGACCATTTCAACCTTGTCGAACTGGTGCTGACGGATCATGCCGCGGGTATCACGGCCTGACGCACCGGCTTCACTGCGGAAGCACGGCGTGTGAGCCACCAACTTGATCGGCAAGGCTTTGTGCTCAACGATTTCGCCGGCAACGATGTTGGTCAGCGTCACTTCAGCCGTCGGGATGAGGTAGAAATCAGCTTCGCCTTCACGGCTGATCTTGAACAGATCTTCTTCGAACTTCGGCAACTGGCCAGTGCCTTGCAATGCAGGGGCCTGAACCAGATAAGGCGTGTACGCCTCTTCGTAGCCATGCTCACCGGTGTGCAGGTTGATCATGAACTGGGCCAGCGCGCGATGCAGGCGGGCAATCGGGCCGCGCAGCAGGGCAAAACGGGCACCGGACAGTTTGGCGGCGGTTTCGAAGTCCAGCCAGCCATGCTGCTCGCCCAGGGCCACGTGGTCCTTGATCGCGAAATCGAAGGCAGTCGGGGTGCCCCAGCGACGGATCTCGACGTTGTCGTCTTCGTCAGCACCTACCGGCACGGAAGCATCCGGCAGGTTGGGCAGGCCCAGCAGGATGGCGTCCAGTTCGGCCTGGATGGCGTCCAGCTCAACCTTGCCATTGGCCAGATCGCTGCCCATGGTTTCAACACTGGCCATCAGTGGCGCGATGTCTTCGCCGCGAGCCTTGGCCTGGCCAATGCTTTTGGAGATGGCATTGCGCTCGGCCTGCAGCTTCTCGGTCAGGGTCTGGACTTCCTTGCGCTTGGCTTCCAGCGCGTCGATGCGCGCCACGTCCAGCTTGAAGCCACGGGATGCCAGGCGATCCGCTACGTCCTGCAGGTTGCTACGTAACAGTTTGGAATCAAGCATGTCGGTTTCTCGTTATCAAAGTTTGGTCAGGGACAGGCCAGCCCACGTCGCGAGCAGCCCGCCGAATACGCTGAGGGCCGCGTAGCCCAGTGCCAGTGGCACCTGCCCGCTTTCAAGCAGGCGCACCGTATCCAGTGAAAAGGATGAAAAAGTGGTCAAGCCACCCAGGAAACCGACCATCAGCCCGGCGCGGACTTCAATCGGTACTTCCGGGCGTATCAGAAAAAGTCCGTACAGGACGCCAATCAGCAGACAGCCCACGATATTAACGGCCAACGTCGCGGTATAAAAGTGCCGCGGCCAATTGGCGTTGATCCAGTTTCCTGTGGCAAAGCGCAACAGGGTGCCCGCAATGCCACCCACCGAGACTGCAACCACCAATGGAATCACGGTCTTCTCCGCTGTTTGGGACTGGCTCGATCGAGTGCGGCGAGGTGTTTAAGCTTTTCGCCGATTTTAAGCTCAAGGCCTCGAGGGACAGGCTGATACAGGTTCAACGGCTCCAGCTCATCGGGGTAATAGTCCTCGCCAGCGGCATAAGCATCCGGTTCGTCATGGGCATAACGGTATTCGTCGCCATACCCCAGCTGCTTCATCAGTTTGGTCGGCGCGTTGCGCAAATGCAGCGGGACTTCGAGCGAACCATACTCGGCGGCGCTGCGCAGTGCGGCCTTGAACCCCATATACACCGCGTTGCTTTTGGGCGCGCAGGCCAGGTAGGTAATGGCCTGGGCCACCGCCAACTCACCCTCCGGGCTGCCAAGACGTTCTTGTACGTCCCAGGCCGACAGGCACAGGCTCAAGGCCCGTGGATCGGCGTTACCGATGTCTTCGCTGGCCATGCGCACGACACGCCGGGCGATATATAGCGGGTCGCATCCGCCGTCGATCATTCGCGCAAACCAGTACAGGGCACCATCCGGATTGGAACCACGCACCGACTTGTGCAACGCCGAAATCTGGTCGTAAAAAGCTTCGCCACCCTTGTCGAAACGACGCTGGGTATCGCCCAGTAGGTTATGTAACAGATCGGTGCCGATTTCGCTGTGGTCTTCAGCCAGGTCCGAGGCGTTTTCCAGCAGGTTGAGCAAGCGCCGGCCATCACCGTCAGCCGCCCGCAGCAATATCTGGAAACCTTCATCGCTGAGGGTCAGGTCACGCTTGCCCAGGCCCTTGTCTTCCGTCAGCGCGCGTTGCACCAGCTTGTGCAGGGCCGCTTCGTCGAGGCTTTTGAGCACATAGACCCGCGCCCGCGAAAGCAATGCGTTGTTCAGTTCAAAGGATGGGTTTTCGGTGGTGGCACCGATAAAGATCAGGGTACCGTCTTCAACGTAGGGCAAGAAGGCATCTTGCTGTGACTTGTTGAAGCGATGCACTTCGTCGACAAACAGGATGGTGCGCCGGCCATACTGGCCCGCCTGCTGCTTGGCGATTTCGACGGCCTGGCGGATCTCCTTGACCCCGGCCAGCACCGCCGAAACAGTTTCAAAATGCGCATCCGACACTTCTGCCAGCAGTCGCGCCAGGGTGGTTTTACCCACCCCCGGCGGCCCCCAGAAAATCATCGAATGCAGCGCGCCCTGCTCCAGCGCTTCACGCAAGGGCTTGCCGCGAGCGAGCAGGTGTTCCTGACCGACGTACTCGTCCAGATTGGCCGCACGTAAACGGGCAGCCAGAGGCTGGGCAATCGGGGCACTTCGAAACAGATCCATGGGCAGCGCTTGAAACCTCTTCCAGGGCTTATTCCTGGATGACATCAGCCCCTTTCGGGATATCGAACTTGAATTTGGATGCAGGAATCGGCTCGTTGACCTTGACCCCGGTGAACAGGATGTTGGTGCGCTGACCCACGCTGTCGATCAACTGCATGTCGTTGATTTTGCCGCCGCGAAAGGACAGGCGCAGGGAGTCGAACAGGGTGTCCTTGGTCTTGGGCTTGAGGGTGAAGTCCATGACATCACCGGCCTGTTTGGAGGTAATGTCAAAGCTGTCGCTGATTTTCGACACATCACCCGACAGCAACAAGGCAGGGGTCTGGGTCAGGCGCTGATCCAGCTTCTTGATCGTGACCTGCTCCAGATCCGGGTCCCAGAGCGAGACTTTCTGGCCATCGGAGACCATCAATTGTTCTTGCGGTGCGTCGGTGTGCCAGTAGAACAAACCCGGACGCTTTACCGACATTTCGCCGGCAGTTTCCTGCAACTGGGTGCCGCTACCGTCAAGGGTCAGCTGAGAAAAACGGGCGGTGATGGTGTCGGAGCCCAACAGTTGGCCAAGACGTTTCACACTCTCGGCGTCGGCATGGGCCGACAGCGAAGAAAAAGCCAGTACCGGTAGCAACAGCATGCTGACAAAACGCATGGAGATCCTCATTGATTAGTTAGATGCCGTGGGGCAGATCAATCGCGCATCGGGGCTGGTGCCAGTACTTCGCGCGAGCCATTAGTGTTCATCGAGGTCACGACCCCGGCCATTTCCATGGACTCAATCATTCGCGCAGCGCGGTTGTAACCGATCTTCAACTTGCGTTGTACCGCAGAAATAGAGGCACGACGGCTTTCGAGTACAAACTGTACGGCCTCGTCATAGAGCGCATCGGTTTCAGCGTCATCGCTGCCTTCGCTGCCACCATCAAAACCGCTGCCAGGCTCTTCGACGCCGGCAAGGATGTCTTCGTTGTAGTCCGGGGAGCCTCGCAGCTTCCAGGCTTCGACCACACGGTGTACTTCGTCGTCGGAAACAAACGCGCCGTGCACCCGAATCGGCAGGCTGGTGCCGGGCGGCATATACAGCATGTCACCGTGACCCAGCAGTTGCTCGGCGCCACCCTGGTCGATGATGGTGCGCGAGTCGATCTTGCTCGATACCTGGAACGCCATACGGGTCGGGATATTGGCCTTGATCAGGCCGGTGATCACGTCCACCGACGGGCGCTGGGTAGCGAGGATCAAGTGGATACCCGCCGCCCGTGCTTTCTGGGCAATACGGGCGATCAGCTCTTCAACCTTCTTGCCGACGATCATCATCATGTCGGCAAATTCGTCGACCACCACCACGATGGTTGGCAACTTCACCAACAGCGGGGCTTCGTCGTGAATGCTTTCACGCTTGTACAACGGGTCAACCAGGGGCTCGCCAGCGTCCTGGGCGTCCTTGACCTTCTGGTTGAAGCCGGCGAGGTTACGCACGCCCATCTTGGCCATCAGCTTGTAGCGGCGTTCCATCTCGGCAACGCTCCAGCGCAGGGCGTTGGCGGCATCCTTCATGTCCGTCACTACCGGGCACAGCAGATGCGGGATGCCTTCGTAGATCGACAATTCAAGCATCTTCGGGTCGATCATGATCAATTTGGCGTCTTCAGGGCCAGACTTGAACAGAATCGACAGGATCATGGCGTTAACGCCTACAGACTTACCGGAACCGGTTGTACCGGCCACCAGCAAGTGCGGCATTTTCGCCAGATCGGTGATCACCGGACGCCCGCCGATATCATGGCCCAGGGCCAGGGCCACTGGAGACTTGGCATTGTCGTATTCAGGGGTCGACAGCACTTCGGAGAAGCGCACGATCTGACGATCCTCGTTGGGAATCTCGATACCGACCGTGGTCTTGCCCGGAATAACCTCAACCACCCGCACGCTGGTCACAGCCAGGGAACGCGCCAGGTCTTTGGCCAGGTTTGAAATACGGCTGACCTTTACCCCGGCAGCAGGCTGGATTTCGTAGCGGGTAATGACCGGGCCGGGGTGAATGGAGTCCACCGTGACCTCAACCCCGAATTCCTTGAGCTTGATTTCAAGCAAATGGCCAACGGCCGCCAGGGATTCAGGGGAATAATTGAGTTGCTTCTTTTCAGCAGGGTCAAGAATCGAGATCGGCGGCAACGTGCCTTCAACCGCGCTGTCCACAAACAGCGGCGCCTGCTTCTCTTTCTGTACACGCTTGCTCGGTTCAGGTGCCTTGGGCGGTGCCGGCGCGATAACTGCCGGTACGTGCTTTTCACGCTCGGACATGTGCTTGGTCAGCGCCTGCTCACGTTCAATCAGACGCTCTTTGGCCTTGGCCTGCTCCCGCTTGTCGGAAACGCTTGGGGCAACCACTTCATTGACCCGGCTGTCGACTTCGCGCAGTTGGGCAACAAGCTGTTTGCGCTCGTTGCGCTCGGACCACCAGCGATTGGCCGCACCCTGGATGAGTTCAAACAGGTCAAGGGTGATCTTGCCCGTCACATCCATGACCTTGAACCATGAAAGGTCCGTAAAGACCGTCAGGCCAAACAGGAACAACGCAATCAGCAACAGGGTACTGCCCTGGATATTCAGCGCATTCTTGGCCAGATCACCCAGGCTTTCGCCCAGCGCACCGCCCGCGCCTGCAGGCAGGGCCACGGCAGAGTGAAAATGAATATGGGCAAGGGCTGCGCCCGAGATCACCAGGAACACCAGACCAACCAGGCGCCACGAGAACAGCCACCCGCTCCACTGCCAGGGCTGATGCCGCTCGCGGAAGATCTGGTACGCCTTGACCGCCAGCAGCAACGGAAAGATGTAGGCAAAATAGCCAAGCACCATAAACAGGATGTCTGCACTGTAGGAGCCGGCTGGCCCACCAAAGTTCTGTACATCCACGACACGGCTGTTATGGCTCCAGCCGGGATCGTCCTTGCCGTAGGTCAACAGGGCCATGATCAGGAACAGGCACAGGGCGCCGATAGCGATCAATGCACCTTCCTTGAGTCGGTAGTGCAATTGCTGACGCCAGAGAGGAACTGCTTTGGGTGCTGCTGTGGATTTCTTCAAAACGGGTCTTTTCCTGCGCCTGTGGCGCGCCCAACTATTAATTGACTAATGTGACTGCAAAATACTGTTCGTATCGAACAGGCGACACGCTCAAACGTGAAATGAAACCAGCCTTGTATTATTTTGCCAGCAGTAACCTGCTGCAAGGTGGGTGTAGCTTAGATCAGCTCAAACAGGCCAGCCATTGTACGGGTTTGAGCCGTTGATGCCATGCTGGCTCAAGGTGCGGTCCGATTCGTCCCGAAACTGGCCGGGAAGCGCCAATTTGAGCATGTATTACCTTTTGTGACAAAGACTTATACCACCGTCAAAACAGAGCTCGCATTTCATTGGCAGATCGACTGAGACCGCACTTGCGCGACAGAGTTGCAGCCGCCCTTCCCTTCTTCTGTAAGACTGATTGCCATGCTGACCTGGTTAAAACGCGACACCCTGACATTTCCACCATTGGCAAAAGCCATGCGCGAACCCAATGGCCTTCTGGCCGCAGGTGGCGACCTGTCGGCAGACCGACTGATCCAGGCCTACCGTCACGGCTGCTTTCCGTGGTTCAGCGAAGGCCAGCCGATCCTCTGGTGGTCACCTGACCCTCGCACAGTGCTGTTTCCTGAAGAGCTGCACGTGTCCCGCAGCCTGGGCAAGCTGTTGCGCCAGCAGCGCTACCAAGTCAGCTTTGACCGTGACTTTGCCGCCGTGATTCAAGCCTGTGCAGCACCGCGCGACTATGCGGACGGCACGTGGATTACCGACAACATGCAAAACGCCTACATCGAACTTCACGCTCGCGGCCATGCGCATTCGGTTGAGGTCTGGGATGACGGCGAACTGGTGGGCGGGCTGTACGGCCTGGCAATGGGCCAGTTGTTTTTTGGCGAATCCATGTTCAGCCGTGCCGACAACGCGTCAAAGTTCGGTTTTGCAACACTGGTCAAACACCTCAAGGCCTGGGGCTTTGTGCTGATTGACTGCCAGATGCCGACTGATCACCTGCAGAGCCTGGGCGCACGTTCGATCCCGCGTCAGCAATTCGCCGATTATTTGCACCAGCACCTGGATCAACCCACAACTGCACAGTGGGTTTTATAGGCGACTTTTACACACTGGCTTACACTTAATTTAAAGATTTCCCGAGGGCCCATCATGACCGAGCTGGCGCGTCTGAAGTTTTATGCCACTCAACCTCACGCTTGCAGCTACTTGCCTGACGAACAGGCCACCACGCTGTTCCTCGACCCCAGTCAGCCGATGGATGTGCAGGTTTATGCCGATTTGTCCGAAATGGGTTTTCGGCGCAGTGGCGACCATCTGTATCGCCCCCATTGCCTGAAGTGCGATGCCTGCACCCCTGCGCGCATTCCTGTCGCCCGGTTCAAGCCCAATCGTCAGCAAAAACGCATTTTCAAGCGCAACGCCGATTTACAGGTTCGGCCGGTAAAGCCTGGTTTCAGCGAAGAGAACTTTGACCTTTACCAGCGCTATATCGAGCAACGGCATGCCGACGGCGACATGTACCCACCCAGCCGCGATCAATTTTCAACCTTCCTGGTACGCGACCTCCCGTTCTCGAAGTTCTACGAGTTCCGCCTGGACGGGCGCTTGCTGGCTGTTGCCGTCACAGACGTGCTCCCCAACGGCCTGTCTGCCGTGTACACCTTCTACGACCCTGACGAAGAGCGGCGCAGCCTGGGGCGTTACGGCATTCTCTGGCAAATTGCAGAAGCGCAGCGCCTGGGGCTGGATGCGCTGTACCTTGGGTACTGGATCAAGAACTGCAAAAAGATGAATTACAAGACCGAATACAGGCCCATTGAGCTGCTGATTAATCAGAGATGGAGCTCTCTTGATTGAACCCTTGGCTTAAACCCCATTTTTCGGGCACAATGCACGCCGCTTTTGCCTGGCGCAGTTGCACCGGGCCATTCATTGGACACCGAGGGCTTTACTGCATGTCGAAAGAAGACAGCTTCGAAATGGAAGGCACTGTCGTCGACACCCTGCCCAACACCATGTTTCGTGTGGAGTTGGAAAATGGGCACGTCGTAACCGCGCATATTTCCGGCAAGATGCGCAAGAACTACATTCGTATTCTTACCGGTGACAAAGTGCGCGTCGAGCTGACGCCCTATGACTTGAGCAAAGGGCGCATCACTTACCGCGCTCGCTAATCAAGTCAATACAAAACGCCCGGCTCTGCCGGGCGTTTTTGTTTGTCTGCGATTTGAGTCTGTACCCAGGACCTGTGGGAGCGGGCTTGCCCGCGATGCAAGCGGCGCGATATTCCAGCTTAACCGCACCCGCTCCCACAAGGTGTGTGTGGCCAGGCGAATATCCCGCACCAACAATAAGTGCTGCGCACTTCAAACTTCTATACCTGTAACTTCCCTGTCATATTAATGACCTGCCCGGCGAACCACTCCAATAACTTTCAAACTTCCTGAACCGTTGCTGTACCAGCCACACTTATCGGGTTTTAAAGTTGACGCACCACCACCCACTGAGTAGATTGCACAGGTCGGTCATTCAGGCCGCCTATAAACTTCACAAAAGAAGCCAATGGACACAGTATCTAGTCGCTGTCCGGTCACCGTTAATACGGAGATCCGGACGCCCAACCCAGACATTGACGGGACTCGCCTGCACGGCGGGGTCAACTGCGCTAGAGCCTGACGCTCCAACGTAACGACCTCACCGGCAGCAGTCCGGTCACGAGGTGTGTTATGACCTTTAAAACCCATGTTCTACCCGGCGTTCGCGCCTTTGCCTCCAGCATGCGCGTGAAACTGTCCCGCGAGCCCACCTATGCTCGCTCGGCAAAATCCCCCTTCTCCATCCCCGTAACCGGCGTAAAACCTGCGCACCGCCAAGTGCAATGGCGCGTCAGTCCGGCCACCGGCCAACTGGAACAGCGCTGGAGCATGGCCGACTCTCAGGACCCGCAGAGTCGCTTTTTGCGCTAAGTTCCACCCCATTAAAACACGTATTAATGAACTGGAGTTCCTTATGGAAGAAGCCAGTAGTTACCCGCTGCGCGAATATTAATTACCTCGCCGCAGCGGGAATATAAAGCGCACTTAACACTTCAACCAAACCGATTGCGAAGTTTGCGACTCGGCATATATTGGCTCGCCTCTTAAAAGGTAAATCAACATATGCACGGTCAAGAGTTGGCGACAGGAGTACTCATCATGAGCGCCGTAAAAAACACTGAAGTTCGGGACAAGAACAACGCCAGCGACAATAACAAACTGTCCATGCGTGCCGCTCGGGAAGCCCAGAACGGTCTCTCGGCCACTCTGGCCAATGTACGCGCCACCACCGCAGGCCTGACCGAGCAGGACGCCGCCGAACGCCTGCAAAGCGATGGCTACAACGAGGTGGCTCACGACAAGCCACCTCACGCCCTGGTGCAATTTCTGCTGGCCCTGCACAACCCCTTCATCTATGTACTGCTGACCCTGGGCGTTATCAGCTTTGTCACCGACTACTGGCTGCCGGAGCGCGATGGCGAAGAAGGCGACCTGACCAAAGTCATCATCATTGGCTTGATGGTCGGCCTCAGCAGCCTGCTGCGTTTCTGGCAGGAACACCGCTCTGCCAAGAGCGCCGAAGCCCTCAAAGCTATGGTCCGCACCACCGCCACTGTCGTTCGGCGGGACACAGCGAGCGGCAAAACCTCTGTCCATGAGGTGCCGATGCGCGAATTGGTCGCCGGGGATATCGTGCAGCTGTCAGCGGGCGACATGATCCCGGCGGACATCCGCCTGATCGAGTCCCGGGACCTGTTTATCAGCCAGGCCGTGCTCACCGGCGAAGCCTTGCCCGTGGAGAAATACGACACCCTGGGGGATGTGACACAAAAGTCCGCCTCCAGCACCGCGGCCGACCAGAGCAATCTGCTGGACTTGCCCAACATTTGCTTCATGGGCACCAACGTGGTCAGCGGCACCGCCCGGGCCGTAGTGGTGGCCACCGGTCCGCGCACCTACTTCGGCTCGCTGGCCAAAGCAATCGTCGGCTCTCGCACCCAAACCGCGTTCGACCGCGGGGTCAACAGCGTCAGCTGGCTGCTGATCCGCTTCATGCTGGTCATGGTGCCCATCGTGTTTTTTCTCAATGGGTTCTCAAAGGGCGATTGGGGCGATGCCTTCCTGTTTGCCCTGGCAGTGGCGGTTGGCCTGACTCCGGAAATGCTGCCAATGATTGTCAGCGCCAACCTGGCCAAAGGTGCGACCGCCATGGCCAAGCGCAAAGTGGTGGTCAAGCGTCTGAATGCAATCCAGAACCTGGGCTCGATGGACGTGCTGTGCACCGACAAGACCGGCACCCTGACCCAGGACCACATCATCCTTGAGCATCACGTTGATCCAAGCGGCCAACGCGATGAGTCGGTACTGGCTCTGGCCTGGCTCAACAGCCATCACCAAAGCGGCATTCGCAACCTGATGGATCAGGCCGTGGTGCAGTTTTCACGGCAGGATCCCAAGTTCAATGCGCCGCTCAACTACAGCAAAGTCGATGAGCTGCCTTTTGACTTCGTGCGTCGGCGCCTGTCGATCATCGTCAAGGACACCCGAGGCGACCACCTGCTGGTGTGCAAGGGCGCCGTCGAAGAAATGCTCGGCATCGCCACCCATGTCATGGAAGGCGACACCCGCGTTGCACTGGATGCCACACGCCGCGAGCAATTGCTGGCACTGGCCACCGAGTACAATGAGGATGGCTTCCGCGTACTGCTGATAGCCACCCGCGAAATCCCCGAGGTCCAGGCGCAAAAGCAATACAACACTGCTGACGAACGGGATCTGGTGATCCGCGGCTTGCTGACCTTTCTCGATCCACCAAAAGAGACGGCGGGCCCGGCAATTGCCGCCCTGCAAGATATCGGTGTAGCGGTCAAGGTACTGACCGGCGACAACGCGGTTGTCACCAGCAAGATCTGCCGTCAGGTGGGCCTGGAACCCGGCACACCGCTGCTGGGCCCGCAGATAGAGACGATGGACGACGCTGCACTCCAACTGGAGGTCGAACAGCGCACGGTGTTCGCCAAGCTCACCCCACTGCAAAAGTCCCGGGTGCTCAAAGCCCTGCAAGCCAACGGCCACACCGTGGGCTTTCTTGGCGACGGCATCAATGACGCCCCTGCCCTGCGCGACGCCGATGTTGGCATCTCGGTGGACAGCGGCACGGACATCGCCAAAGAGTCGGCTGACATCATCCTCCTGGAAAAGAGCCTGATGGTACTCGAAGAAGGCGTGCTCAAAGGACGTGAGACCTTCGGCAATATCATGAAGTACCTGAACATGACTGCCAGCTCAAACTTCGGCAACGTGTTCTCGGTTCTGGTGGCCAGCGCCTTCATCCCTTTTCTGCCGATGCTGTCGATCCACCTGCTGCTGCAAAACCTGATGTACGACATCTCCCAACTGGCCTTGCCGTGGGACAAGATGGACAAGGAGTACCTGCAAAAACCACGCAAGTGGGACGCCAGGAACATCGGGCGCTTCATGATCTGGATCGGGCCAACTTCGTCGATCTTCGACATCACCACGTTCGCCCTGATGTGGTACGTGTTCTCGGCCAACAGCGTGGAAATGCAGACCCTGTTCCAGTCCGGCTGGTTTATCGAGGGGTTGCTGTCGCAAACCCTGGTGGTCCATATGCTGCGTACCCGCAAGATCCCGTTCTTCCAGAGCACTGCCGCATGGCCTGTCACCATGATGACCATCATTGTGATAGTGCTCGGGATCTACGTGCCGTTCTCGCCGCTGGGCACCATGGTTGGCCTGGAGCCGCTGCCGCTCTCCTACTTCCCTTGGCTGGTTGCCACCCTGTTCAGCTATTGCTGCGTCGCGCAACTGATGAAAACCATCTACATCCGTCGTTTCAAGCAGTGGTACTGACTTGAACCGCCATGGGCTGGCGCAACACTGCGCCAGCCCGTGCCTTCGTATTACGACCTCGTAAAACATGACTATTTGTACTGTGGAGATTCCTCATGTCGGGAACCACTCTGTTGCTCAACCTCGCGGGCGCCATCGCACTTTTGCTATGGGGCACCCACATGATTTCTACAGCCCTGCTGCGCGGTTTTGGCACCCAACTGCGCAACTGGATGGGGCGCAACCTGAATAACCGCTGGATGGCGCTGATTTCCGGAATGGGTATCACCGGCGTACTGCAAAGCAGTACGGCAGTCAGCCTGATGGCAACCTCGTTTACCGCCGCAGGCACCTTGAGCCTGGCGCCAGCCCTGGCAGTGATGCTGGGGGCCAACATCGGCTCAACCCTGGTGGTGCAGCTGCTGAGCTTCGATACCTCGCTGGCGATGCCTGTCATTTTGCTGGTGGGCTTTATCATCTTTCGCCTGCGCGATGATTCGCGCCATGAAAGCGTTGGCTGCGCATTGATTGGTCTGGGCCTGATGCTGCTGGCCCTGGGCTTGCTCAGCGCCAGTCTGGGCCACATGGAAGAAACCTCGGTGTTTCGCGCCGTGATGCAAAGCCTGGAAGGTGATGTGATCATTGCAGTGCTCGCCGCCGTGCTGCTGACCTGGATCTGCCACTCCAGTGTCGCGGTCGTGCTGCTTATCGCTTCGCTGGCGGGCGCAGGCATGATGACTCCGGTCACCGCCATCGCCCTGATGCTCGGCGCCAATATCGGCGGCGCCTTGCCGTCAGTGATGAGCGCCAGTTCGCCAGTCGCGCGACGCCTGCCGGTGGGCAACCTGCTGATCCGCCTGCTGGGCACCCTGGCCCTGCTGCCATGCCTGCCGCTGATAGCCACCTGGCTGGCTGGCACCGATATCGATCTCGCGCACTGGGTTGTTTACCTGCATACCGCGTTCAGCCTGGTGCTGGCAGTGGTGTTTATCGGCCTGACCGAACCTTGCGCTCGCCTGCTTACCCGCCTATTTCCACAACAAGAACCGCCAGCAGACCCGGGCATGCCGCAGTATCTGGACGAAGCCGGGCTGGAAGTGGCCAATATCGGACTGTCCAACAGTGTGCGTGAAGCCTTGCGTCTGGCGGACATGACATCCCTGATGCTTAACCAGGTCTTGCAGCTGTTCGAGAAACCCGATCAGCGCACGATGGACAACGTGCGCCAGCTGGATCACTCCATCGATCTGCTAAGTGCGGCGATCCGCGCTTATCTTGCCGACATCGGCCAGGATGGCCTGAGCGATGCCGATGCCGACCGCGCCCAGGAAGTCCTGATGTTCGTGATCAATCTGGAACATGCCGGTGACATCCTCAACAACCTGGCGCAGTTGGCTATTCGCAGGACTCGCCGGGGTGAACGCTTCTCTTCGTTCGAGCTGATTCACATCCAGGCCATGCACCTGGCCCTGCTGGACAGCCTGAACCTGGCCATTACCGCTTTTTTGCGCGAAGACGTAGCCGCTGCAGATGCACTGATCAGCCACAAGGAGACCATGCGCAAGCTGGAAGCAAGAGCCAGCCGCGAACACTTTCGCAAGCTGCAGAATGACAAGACGGCATGGGCAGAATCCGGAGACATCTTCCAGCGCGTGCTGCGCGACTACCGTCGCGTTCATCACCATATTGCCGCCCTGGGCTACCCGGTACTGGAGCGCAACACCGCGCTGAGCCCGACCACCTGATTGCAGACAGCAAAAAGGCGCCCGAAGGCGCCTTTTTTTACTGCGATGTCACATCAAGCCATTTCAACTGAGGTTTCATACTCGAAGGTCAACTCGCCATTCTCCAGGTCGATGTGTACTACACCGCCATGGTCGGCCAGCTCCCCAAAGAGAATCTCCTCGGCCAACGGACGCTTGATCTTGTCCTGGATCAAACGCGCCATTGGGCGTGCACCCATCAGAGCATCATAGCCACCCGCCGCCAACCAGCCGCGAGCCGCATCCGACACTTCAAGCTGCACATGCTTGTCTTCCAGCTGGGCTTGCAGTTCGGTAAGGAACTTGTCCACCACGTGCTTGATAACCTCGTGGCTGAGGCGACCAAACTGGATGATGGTGTCCAGGCGGTTACGGAACTCGGGGGTGAAGCTCTTCTTGATCGCTTCCATCGCATCGGAAGCATGATCCTGATGAGTAAACCCGATCGAAGCCCGAGAAGCCGTTTCAGCCCCCGCGTTGGTGGTCATGATGACGATCACATTGCGAAAGTCAGCCTTGCGCCCGTTGTTATCGGTCAGCGTGCCGTGATCCATGACCTGCAACAGCAGGTTAAAGACTTCAGGGTGGGCCTTCTCGATTTCGTCGAGCAGCAACACGCAGTGAGGCTGCTTGGTGATGGCTTCAGTCAGTAAACCGCCCTGATCGAAACCGACATAGCCCGGAGGCGCACCAATCAGACGCGATACGGTGTGACGCTCCATGTACTCGGACATGTCGAAACGGATCAGCTCGATCCCCAACGCCTTGGCCAACTGGCGCGCGGCCTCGGTTTTACCGACACCGGTCGGCCCTGCGAACAGGAACGAACCCACAGGCTTGTCTGGCGACTTGAGCCCGGCACGGGACAACTTGATCGCCGTGGACAACGAATCGATTGCCGCATCCTGGCCGAATACGGTCAGACGCAGGTCGCGCTCTAGGTTGCGCAACAGTTCCTTGTCAGAGACAGAGACATGTTTTGGCGGAATACGGGCGATTTTCGCCACGATATCTTCCACCTGCGCCACTTCAATGCGCTTGACCCGGCTCTCGACCGGCTGCAGGCGCTGGTAGGCGCCAGCCTCGTCGATCACATCGATGGCCTTGTCCGGCATATGACGGTCATTGATATAGCGCGAAGCCAGCTCAGCCGCTGCACGCAGGGCCTCATCGCTGTATTCGATACCGTGATGCTGCTCGAAACGACCTTTAAGCCCGCGCAGAATGCCAATGGTGTCTTCAACCGAAGGTTCGGACACATCGACTTTCTGGAAACGTCGCGCCAAGGCACGGTCTTTCTCGAAAATTCCGCGAAATTCCTGGAACGTAGTGGAGCCGATGCAACGAATGTCGCCCGAAGACAACAAGGGCTTGAGCAGGTTGGAGGCATCCATCACCCCGCCAGAAGCCGCGCCAGCACCGATAATGGTGTGAATTTCGTCGATAAACAGAATCGCTTGTGGACGCTTTTTCAGCTCGCCGAGCAACGCCTTGAAGCGCTTCTCGAAATCACCGCGGTATTTGGTACCCGCCAGCAACGCGCCCAGATCAAGGGAGTAGACGATGCTGTTAGCCAGCAGGTCAGGCACTTGATTGTCGACGATGCGCTTGGCCAGACCTTCGGCAATCGCGGTTTTACCCACACCTGCCTCACCGACCAGCAACGGGTTGTTTTTGCGACGACGGGCCAGGATCTGAGCAACGCGCTCAACTTCCATTTCGCGCCCAACCAGCGGATCGATGCGACCCTGGCGGGCCAGCTCGTTCAGATTGCTGGCGTAGGCATCCAGAGGATTGCTTGAAGACGACGACTCGCCACCCTCTTCATCCTGCATCTCATGATCGCTGTCAGTGTGGTCGCCATGCCCCGGCACCTTGGAAATGCCGTGGGCAATAAAGTTGACCACATCAATGCGCGCCACGCTCTGCTGCTTGAGCAGAAACACAGCCTGGCTTTCCTGCTCGCTGAAGATGGCAACCAGTACATTGGCGCCCGTTACTTCACGCTTGCCGGAACTCTGCACGTGGAATACGGCACGCTGCAAGACACGCTGAAAACCAAGGGTTGGCTGCGTTTCGCGGTCTTCGTCGTGGACAGGGATAAGGGGTGTCGTGGAGTCAATAAACTCTTGCAGGTCATGCTTGAGTTTGTCGAGGTTTGCGCCACAGGCGCGTAGAACGGTTGCGGCCGCCTCATTATCCAAAAGCGCTAAAAGGAGATGCTCAACCGTCATGAACTCATGACGTTTGGAGCGGGCTTCCTTGAAGGCAAGATTGAGGGTGACTTCGAGCTCGCGATTTAACATGGCTTCACCTCATACCCAAGTGGTCGGCGTTAACCGTCCTTCTCGATTTCACAGAGTAGCGGATGCTGGCTTTCGCGTGCGTACTGGTTTACCTGCGCCGCCTTGGTCTCGGCAATGTCGCGGGTATAGATGCCGCACACAGCCCGTCCTTCTGTATGGACGGCCAGCATGACCTTGGTCGCCAATTCGCGATTCAAGTTAAAAAACGCCTCAAGGATTTCGACAACAAAATCCATGGGAGTGTAGTCATCATTAAACAAAACCACCTTGTACATCGGCGGCGCCTGAAGCGCAGGCTTAGCCTCTTGCACAGCCAAGCCAGCGGAATCTTCGTCATCAAAATCCGGATGATCCTGATTGAATGTTAGTCGAGTCTGGCTGATTGCATGCATGGAAAAAAAGGTTCGTCGTAGGTTGTACAGATACAGTGATGGAGGCACACGTCTCAAATTTCAACCGCGCCGCCGCGTGACCTTGACTATCGGTAAAACGGTGTTACAACCATTAGTGCCCACAGTGGGAAAAATGGTCCGCACAGTCAACCATAATTACTGGTTTCTGTGCGAGTGAACTGGATGATACTCCAGTGATGGAGTTGTTTGCAGCAGAGGGATATGAGTATGCAAGGCAAGGTCAAGTGGTTCAACAACGCGAAAGGCTTTGGCTTTATTAATACGCAGGCCAAGGAAGGCATCGATGAACACGGAAACCCAATCGACTTTTTTGCACATTTTTCAGCAATCCAGATGGATGGTTACAAGACCCTCAAGGCTGGCCAGCCTGTGAGTTTCGAAATAACCCAGGGCCCCAAGGGCCTGCATGCTGTTGCTATCACCAACGTTCAAGTTCCAGCCAGCGCACAGGCGACTGTGCAAGAGGTGACGAGCCTCTCGGTCTGACCCACTGCAAAAGAAAACCGGCCGATTCAATCATTGAACCGGCCGGTTTTTTTATGCCTGCTCCATCTGGGAGAAAGGTGAAGATTGCCGAAAAAACCCGCAAACACGGGCTAAAGCACCAACAATAAGGGCATTTTGACGCAGGGACTTAGACCAATTGATGATTCGTGATAGGCCGCCCCCCTCGCAGCAACCTTAGTGACCTATGTATACTGCGCCGGTGACCACGGAGTCACAGTGAAACACCTACTGGAATGAGTCTTTCAGGCCTAGAAAGGCTGAGCCGTTACCCCGGCTCGACCGCTTGACGCTCTACTGATGCATTCAATCACCGCGAAGAACCTCGACTTTCGGCTCATTGTTCACTGTGAACGAAAGCGCCTACCCTGCGCATCTCGAGTATCTGAGCACGCTCAGCAAAGAAGAGAGTTAATCCGAAATGCCCAACCGTTCGAAGATCATCTACACCTTCACCGACGAAGCTCCGGCGCTCGCCACCTATTCACTGCTGCCTATCATCGAGGCGTTTACCGCCAGCGCCGATATCGCCGTTGAAACGCGCGACATCTCTCTGGCAGGCCGCATCCTCTCAAGCTTCCCCGAGCAATTGGGTGACAAGGCTGTAGCAGACCACCTCGCCGAACTGGGCGCCCTGGCCGTTACTCCTGAAGCCAACATCATCAAGCTGCCTAACATCAGCGCCTCGGTCCCGCAATTGCAGGCCGCGATCAAGGAACTGCAAGCGCAGGGCTTTGATATCCCGGATTACCCGGAAACCGTGACCACTGACGCTGACAAAGAAGTCAAAGCGCGTTACAGCAAAGTCATGGGCAGCGCCGTAAACCCGGTTCTGCGCGAAGGCAACTCTGACCGCCGCGCACCGCTGTCGGTCAAGAACTACGCTCGCAAGCACCCGCACAAAATGGGCGCCTGGGCGAAAGACTCCAAGTCCCACGTCGCTCACATGAGCGAAGGCGACTTCTACGCCAGCGAAAAAGCCGCCCTGATCGAAGAACCGGGCAGCGTTAAAATCGAACTGATCGCTCAAGACGGCACCACCACCGTCCTGAAAGAAAAAACCGCCGTCCAGGCCGGTGAGATCATCGACTGCTCCGTCATGAGCAAAAAAGCCCTGCGCCAGTTCGTAGCGGCCGAAATCGAAGACGCCAAGAAACAGGGCGTACTGTTCTCGGTTCACTTGAAAGCCACCATGATGAAGGTCTCCGACCCGATCATGTTTGGTCAGATCGTGGCTGAGTTCTACAAGGATGCGCTGGAAAAACACGCCGACGTCCTGAAAGAAATCGGTTTCAACCTGAACAACGGTATCGGCGACCTGTACGCCCGCATCAAGGCGCTGCCAGCCGAGAAGCAAGCTGAAATCGAAGCCGACATCGAAGCCGTGTACGCCAACCGCCCTGCGCTGGCCATGGTCAACTCTGACAAAGGCATCACCAACCTGCACGTGCCGAGCGACGTTATCGTCGACGCCTCGATGCCGGCCATGATTCGTGATTCCGGCAAAATGTGGAACACCGAAGGCCAGTTGCAAGACACCAAGGCCGTGATCCCGGATCGCTGCTACGCCACCATCTACCAGGCGACCATCGAAGACTGCAAGCAACACGGCGCCTTCGATCCGACCACCATGGGCAGCGTGCCAAACGTTGGCCTGATGGCGCAAAAAGCCGAAGAATACGGTTCCCACGACAAGACCTTCCAGATCAAGACCCCGGGCGTTGTACGGGTAACTGACAGCAACGGCAACGTGCTGATGGAACAGAACGTCGAAGAAGGCGATATCTGGCGCATGTGCCAGGCCAAAGACGCGCCGATCCGCGACTGGGTCAAACTGGCCGTCAACCGCGCCCGCGCCAGCAACACCCCGGCCGTGTTCTGGCTTGATCCAAAGCGTAGCCACGACGCTGAAATGATCAAAAAGGTAGAAACCTACCTGAAGGATCACGACACCAGCGGCCTGGACATCCGCATCATGGCCCCGGTAGACGCCATGAAGTTCACCCTGGAGCGCACCCGCAAGGGTCTGGACACCATCTCGGTAACCGGCAACGTTCTGCGTGACTACCTGACCGACCTGTTCCCGATCATGGAACTGGGCACCAGCGCCAAGATGCTGTCGATCGTTCCGCTGATGAATGGCGGCGGTCTGTTCGAAACCGGCGCAGGCGGTTCGGCCCCCAAGCACGTTCAACAGCTGCTGGAAGAAAACTTCCTGCGCTGGGACTCGCTGGGTGAATTCCTGGCACTGGCTGCCTCCTTGGAGCACCTGGGCACGACCTACAACAACCCGAAAGCGTTGGTGTTGGCCAAGACCCTGGACCAGGCTACCGGCCAGTTCCTCGACAACAACAAATCGCCATCGCGCAAAGTCGGCAACATCGACAACCGCGGTAGCCACTTCTACCTGGCGCTGTACTGGGCTCAGGCCCTGGCTGCCCAGACTGAAGACAAAGAGTTGCAAGCCCAGTTTGCTCCAGTAGCAAAAGCCATGGCCGAGAACGAGGCAAAAATCGTTGCCGAACTCAACGCCGTGCAGGGCAAGCCTGTCGATATCGGTGGCTACTACCACGCCGATGCCGACAAGGTCAGCAAAGTAATGCGCCCTAGCGCCACGCTGAACGCGATCATCGCCTCACTGGTGTAAGAGCAACAGGCAACACCACAGACCCCGGCCCACGACGCCGGGGTTTGTGTTTTTACGGTGCTCGCAACCCTGTAGTCGCTGCCGAAGGCTGCGATCGACGGCGAAGCCGGCGTAAAATCAACGCATGCGATCTCTCGGTCAAACTCTTTACACGGCATAACGATTTCTTCGCAACCGAACGCAGCCTTCGGCAGCGACTACAACATCTCACCCCCAAGGAGTGAACAATATGGAATGGAAACCCCACATCACCGTCGCCACTGTCGTCGAAGACAATGGCCGCTTCCTGATGGTTGAAGAGCTCAAGCGCGACCTCGCCGTGCTCAACCAACCGGCCGGGCATCTGGACCCGAACGAAAGCCTGATCGAGGCCGCCATCCGCGAAACCCTCGAAGAAACCGGTTACGACGTCGAACTGACCGGCGTGATCGGCATTTACCTGTATACCGCCCCCAGCAATGGCGTGACCTACCAGCGTATCTGCTTTGCCGGCAAGGCCATCAAGCACCACCCCGAATACCAACTGGACACGGGCATTATCGGCCCGCTGTGGCTGACCCGCGACGAGCTGATAGCCCAGCGTGAACGCTGGCGCAGCGAGCTTACCCTGCAGTGCATCGACGATTATCTGGACGGTAAACTGTTCGACCTGACGTTAATCCGCCCTTCGGTTTAGCCTTGAGCGCTCGGGCCTGCTAGAATCGCGTCCTTTTTCAAGACACTCATTGAAACCTTATGCGTGATCCAGCCCTAGTCGCCCCCGAAAAGCAGCGCGTCATCGTCGGCATGTCCGGCGGTGTCGATTCTTCCGTTTCCGCCGTTCTGCTCATGGAGCAGGGCTACCAGGTGGAAGGCCTGTTCATGAAGAACTGGGAGGAAGACGACGGTACTGATTACTGCACCGCCATGGATGATCTGGCAGACGCCCAGGCCGTGTGCGACAAAATTGGCATCAAGCTGCACACCGCCAATTTTGCTGCCGAGTACTGGGACAACGTGTTTGAGCACTTCCTGGCCGAATACAAGGCCGGTCGCACGCCGAACCCGGACATCCTGTGCAACCGCGAAATCAAGTTCAAGGCGTTCCTCGACTACGCCGTAATGCTCGGTGCCGACTTGATCGCCACCGGCCATTACGTGCGCCGTCGCGACATCGATGGCCGCACCGAACTGCTCAAGGGCCTGGACCCTAACAAGGACCAAAGCTACTTCCTGCACGCCGTTGGCGGCGAGCAAATCGCCAAGACCCTGTTTCCGGTCGGCGAACTGGAAAAACCCGAAGTGCGCAGGATCGCTGAAAAGCACGATCTGGCCACCGCGAAGAAAAAAGACTCCACCGGGATCTGCTTTATCGGCGAGCGCCGCTTCAGCGACTTCCTCAAGCAATACCTGCCGGCGCAGCCTGGCGAGATCAAAAATACCGAAGGTGAAGTGATCGGCCGCCACCACGGCCTGATGTATCACACCATCGGCCAGCGCCAGGGCCTGGGCATTGGCGGCCTTAAAGACGCCAGCGACGAGCCGTGGTACGTGCTGATCAAGGACCTGGAACACAACGAACTGATCGTTGGCCAAGGCAATGATCACCCGTGGCTGTTCTCCGGCGCCCTGCTCGCCTCCGAAATCTACTGGGTCAACCCGATCGACCTGAGCACCCCGCTGCGCCTGACAGCCAAGGTTCGCTATCGCCAAAGCGATCAACCCTGCACCCTGGAAAAAACCGCTACGGGATATCGCGCGACCTTCGACGACCCGCAACGGGCGGTCACTCCCGGCCAGTCCGTGGTGTTTTATGACGGCGAAGTCTGCCTGGGCGGCGGTGTGATCGAAGTGGCCGAGCCATGGTCCAGCAAGGGCAACCGGACATGAACGCCACTCAGGAGCAACTGGTAGCCCTGGGGGGCGTGTTTTTGGCCGCCGTGCTGGTGGACAAGATCGCCAAGACCGGACAGGTCAGCGAGGCCGACCTGAGCTGCATGCTCGGCAGCCTGCTGGTGCGCGACCCCAAGGACACGCTTGAAGTGTTTGGCGGTGACGACATCAACCTGCGAGAAGGCTATCGAGCCCTGATTGGCGCCCTTGAGCGCGACCCCAACACCCTGCAGCGCGAACCCCTGCGCTACGCGTTGTCGATGCTGGGCCTTGAACGCCAACTGGCCAAGCGCAATGACATGCTGGAACTGATCGGCAAACGCCTGCCGCAGATCCAGTCCCAGGTCGAGCACTTCGGCCCGGCCCACGAAAACGTGGTGGCCGCCTGTGGCGCGCTGTACCAGGACACCCTGAGCACTTTGCGTCAGCGAATCCAGGTACACGGCGACATGCGCAACCTGCAACAACCGAACAACGCATCAAAAATTCGCGCCCTGCTGCTGGCCGGTATCCGCTCAGCGCGGCTTTGGCGTCAATTGGGTGGCCACCGCTGGCAGCTGGTCATCAGCCGCCGCAAGCTGCTCAAAGAGCTTTATCCGATGCTGCGCGGCAACTGAAGCACGCCAGCTGGCACAGGTTTGAAAATCGATACGCGTATGACGCCGGTCACTTGGCAACGGACCGGCCGTTTTTTCATGTATGATACGCGCCCCATTTCGTTGCCCGACTGTCCGAGAACACCCCATGAAGCTTTCTTCGCTCACTGCGGTTTCCCCTGTTGACGGCCGCTACGCCGGCAAAACCCAGGCCCTGCGCCCAATTTTCAGCGAATACGGCTTGATCCGTGCTCGCGTCCTGGTTGAAGTTCGCTGGCTCCAGCGCCTGGCTGCTCACGCTGCCATCCCTGAAGTCCCGGCTTTTTCCGAGCAAGCCAACGCCGTTCTGAATGAACTGGCCGAAAACTTCTCCCTGGAACACGCCGAGCGCGCCAAAGAGATCGAGCGCACCACCAACCACGACGTCAAAGCCATTGAGTACCTGCTCAAGGAACAGGCTGCCAAGCTGCCTGAACTGGCCAACGTCAGTGAGTTCATCCACTTTGCCTGCACCAGCGAGGACATCAACAACCTGTCCCACGCCCTGATGCTGCGCGAAGGCCGTGATGACGTGATGCTGCCGCTGATGCGTCAAACCGCCCAGGCCATCCGCGAACTGGCCATCAAGTTCGCTGACGTGCCCATGCTGTCGCGCACCCACGGTCAACCGGCTTCGCCGACCACCCTGGGCAAAGAACTGGCCAACGTGGTTTACCGCCTGGAGCGTCAGATCGCTCAGGTTGCAGCCGTACCGCTGCTGGGCAAAATCAACGGCGCCGTAGGTAACTACAACGCCCACCTGTCGGCTTACCCGCAGATCGACTGGGAAGAAAACGCCCGCGCCTTTATCGAAGACGAACTGGGCCTGGGCTTCAACCCGTACACCACCCAGATCGAACCGCACGACTACATCGCCGAGCTGTTCGATGCAATCGCCCGCTTCAACACCATCCTGATCGACTTCGATCGCGATATCTGGGGCTACATCTCCCTGGGCTACTTCAAGCAGCGCACCATTGCCGGCGAAATCGGTTCCTCGACCATGCCACACAAGGTCAACCCGATCGACTTCGAAAACTCCGAAGGCAACCTGGGTATCGCCAACGCCCTGTTCCAGCATTTGGCCAGCAAGTTGCCAATTTCCCGCTGGCAGCGTGACCTGACCGACTCCACCGTACTACGCAACCTCGGCGTGGGCTTTGCCCATAGCGTGATCGCGTACGAAGCCAGCCTCAAAGGCATCAGCAAGCTTGAGCTTAACGCTCAGAAAATCGCTGCTGACCTGGACGCTTGCTGGGAAGTCCTGGCTGAGCCGATCCAGACCGTAATGCGCCGCTACAACATCGAAAACCCGTACGAGAAGCTCAAAGAGCTGACCCGCGGCAAGGGCATCAGCCCTGAAGCACTGCAAACTTTCATTGACGGCCTTGAAATGCCGGAAGCGGCCAAAGCCGAGCTGAAACTGCTGACCCCTGCCAACTACATTGGCAACGCGGTCGAGCAAGCCAAGCGCATCTGATCGCTGCAACGACCTATTAACGCCCGGCCGTGCCGGGCGTTTTTATTCCCGATTACAAAGTGCATTTTTTCAATAGGTTACACATGAATCCTGATATTCCTCTTCAACTTCTGGGCGGCATCACTGCACGCGAGTTCATGCGCGACTACTGGCAGAAAAAACCGCTGCTGGTCCGTCAGGCCATTCCTGACTTCGAAAGCCCGATCGACGCCGACGAACTGGCCGGTCTGGCCCTTGAAGAAGAAGTCGAATCGCGCCTGATCATCGAACACGGCGAGCGCCCATGGGAATTGCGCCGCGGCCCGTTCGCTGAAGACGAATTCGGCAAACTGCCTGAGCGCGAATGGACCCTGCTGGTGCAAGCGGTCGACCAGTTCGTACCTGAAGTCAACGAGCTGCTGGAAAACTTCCGTTTCCTGCCTAGCTGGCGCATCGACGACGTCATGATCAGCTACGCCGCCCCAGGTGGCAGCGTGGGCCCGCACTTTGACAACTACGATGTGTTCCTGCTGCAAGGCCACGGCCAGCGTCACTGGCAGATCGGCCAGATGTGCGACTCCGAGAGCAAGCTGCTGGAGCACGCCGACCTGCGCATCCTGGCCGACTTCCAGGCCACCGACGAGTGGACCCTGGAGCCCGGCGACATGCTCTACCTGCCGCCGCGCCTGGCCCACTGCGGCGTCGCCGTGGACGACTGCCTGACCTACTCGGTGGGCTTCCGCGCGCCGAGCGCCGCTGAAGTGCTGACCCACTTCACCGACTTCCTCAGCCAGTACCTGCCGGACGAAGACCGCTACACCGACGCCGACGCGCAGCCGGTCAGCGACCCGCACCAGATCCAGCACGACGCCCTGGGCCGCCTCAAGAGCCTGCTGACCGAGCACATGAGCGACGAGCGCATGCTGCTGACCTGGTTCGGCCAGTTCATGACCGAGCCACGTTATCCGGAACTCGTGGTCGGCCCTGAACTCGAAGAAGAAGACCTGCTGGGCAGCCTGGAACAGGGCGCGATCCTGATCCGCAACCCGAGCGCCCGCCTGGCCTGGTCCGAAGTCGATGAGGACCTGCTGCTGTTCGCCAGCGGCCAGAGCCGCCTGCTGCCGGGCAAGCTGCGCGAGCTGCTGAAAATGATTTGTGCCGCCGATGCGCTGCACAGTGACAACCTCGGCACATGGCTGGCCGATGAAGATGGACGCAACCTGCTCTGTGAGCTGGTTAAACAAGGAAGCCTGGGGTTCGCTGATGAATAGCATTCACGTACGTGTCGCCGACTGGCAAAAGGACAACGCCGAACTTCGACGCATTCGTGAGGCGGTGTTTATTGCCGAACAATCTGTACCTCCAGAACTGGAGTGGGATGCAGACGATGCCGATGCAGTGCATTTTCTGGCCTATGAAGGCGACTTTCCGATTGGCACCGCCCGGCTGCTGCCGGACGGCCATATCGGCCGCGTGTCAGTCCTCAAGGACTGGCGCGGCCTGAAAGTCGGCGACGCGTTGATGCAAGCCACGATCGAGGAAGCTGAAAAACGCGGCCTCAAGCAGCAAATGCTCAGCGCACAAGTGCATGCCACGCCGTTCTATGAGCGCCTGGGCTTCAAGATTGTCAGCGACGAATTCCTGGAAGCAGGGATTCCCCACGTTGATATGGTGCGCGGGAGCTGATCATCACGCCCTCCCACAAGAACCAGGCAACCCCAAAACGCCCTGCCATCCCCGGATCGCAGGGCGTTTTGCTATCTGCCACACTCTTCCCATCGCCCTCTCGAGCACCGCGGAGAAAACACAGATGCCACTACGCCCTTTTATCGCCAGTCTGCTGCTGATAGTCAGCGCCAGCGCGATCGCCGAAACCCAGGTCATTACCCTGCAAAACCGCACCAGCGCCAGCCTGCTGCCGATAGCCCGGGACTATATCGGCATCACCGGAAAAGTAAGCGCCTACGGCAATCAACTGATCGTCGACGCCCCGGCAGCGAGAATCCAGAGCCTGCAGGAGCTGCTGGCCAAGCTCGACAAGCCGGCCCGGCGCTTGCTGATCAGTGTTGATACCAGCGATAACAGCCCGCCCGACAGCAATGCCCGGGTCTACAGCACCGCCAGCCGGGAAGGTGGCACCCAACAGATTCAAGCCACAGAAGGCGTACCCGCCCTGATCCAGACGGGCAGCACCGTGCCACTGACCAGCAGCCAGACCGATGCCTATGGCCGCATGCTGAGCCAGACCGATTACCGCGATGTAACCCGCGGGTTTTACGTCACCGCCAACGTCACGGGAAATACCGTACATCTGTCCATCCGTACAAATCGTGACCGAATGAGCCAGGAGCGTTCTGATGTAGTGGAAACACAAAGTACCGACACAGAAGTCAGCGGCCCCCTGGGCCAATGGATAACCCTGGCCGGCATCAGCGGCCGCAATTTATCCCGCCAATCGCCCACAACCCGCACCTACTCTACTCAAAGTCGGGATGACATGACTGTACGAGTGAAAGTCGACGCACTCGACCAAAAGGGCCAAAACTGACTGACGAGTCGTTTTTCCGCAATTATGTAGTGTTATTAAAAAAGCACTACAAAACATTTGACGCCTCAAAAATGCAAGGGCATGATGGCCCCGCTCCCGCTGATCAGAGGCCCTGCAAAGGCCCTGGGGCCAGTACCGCCCATAGCGAGCAGCCATTCACGCACTCACTTCAAACAACATTGTTGTGTGCCTGGTGGAGCAACCATTTTTCAACCCAGACCTATGCGACGAGGTTTATCTCCATGGCACTGACACGCGAACAGCAAATTGCAGCCCTTGAAAAAGACTGGGCCGAAAACCCACGCTGGAAAGGCGTGACTCGCGATTACTCCGCTGCTGACGTGGTCCGCCTGCGCGGCTCGGTTCAACCCGAGCACACCTTTGCAAAAATGGGTGCCGACAAGCTGTGGAAACTGGTGACACAGGGCGCACACCCGTCCTTCCGTCCTGAGAAAGATTTCGTCAACTGCATGGGCGCCCTGACCGGGGGCCAAGCGGTTCAACAGGTTAAAGCCGGTATCCAGGCTATTTACCTGTCGGGTTGGCAAGTGGCGGCAGACAACAACTCTGCCGAATCCATGTACCCGGATCAGTCGCTGTACCCGGTGGACTCCGTTCCAACCGTGGTCAAGCGCATCAACAACTCGTTCCGCCGCGCCGACCAGATCCAGTGGAAAGCCGGTAAAAACCCGGGCGACCAGGGCTATATCGACTACTTCGCACCGATCGTGGCAGACGCTGAAGCCGGTTTCGGCGGTGTTCTCAACGCTTACGAACTGATGAAAAGCATGATCGAGGCAGGCGCCGCAGGCGTTCACTTCGAAGATCAGCTGGCCTCGGTTAAAAAATGCGGGCACATGGGCGGCAAGGTACTGGTACCGACCCAGGAAGCTGTGCAAAAGCTGACCGCTGCTCGTCTGGCCGCCGACGTTGCAGGCACACCGACGATCATTCTGGCCCGCACCGACGCCAACGCCGCCGACCTGCTGACCTCTGATTGCGACCCGTACGATCAGCCGTTCGTAACCGGTGAACGCACCAAGGAAGGCTTCTACAAAGTACGCGCCGGCCTGGATCAAGCCATCGCTCGCGGCCTGGCGTATGCGCCTTATGCCGACCTGATCTGGTGCGAAACTGCAAAGCCTGACCTGGACGAAGCCCGTCGCTTTGCCGAAGCGATCAAAAAGGAATACCCGGACCAACTGCTGTCGTACAACTGCTCGCCTTCCTTCAACTGGAAGAAAAACCTGGACGACGCGACCATCGCCAAGTTCCAGCGCGAACTGTCGGCAATGGGCTACAAGCACCAGTTCATCACCCTGGCGGGCATCCACAACATGTGGCACAGCATGTTCAACCTGGCGCACGACTACGCCCGCAACGACATGACTGCCTACGTAAAACTGCAAGAGCAGGAATTCGCTGACGCCGCCAAGGGTTACACCTTTGTGGCTCACCAGCAGGAAGTGGGCACCGGCTACTTCGACGACATGACCACCGTGATCCAGGGTGGCTCGTCTTCGGTCACTGCCCTGACCGGTTCGACTGAAGAAGAACAGTTCCACTGATAGTGGAACCACGGCCATTGCCCGGCTCGTAAAGCAAAAACGCAATGCCTCGCACATGACGCCCCGACTGGCTCGGGGCGTTTTTTTGCCTGCTAACTCCCATTACCACCACCAAACACCAAACACCAAACGTAGTCGCTGCCGAGGAACGAAGGCTGCGAGCTTTTGATTTTCATGGCGGCATATAAACAGCTCGCAGCCTTCGTTCCTCGGCAGCGACTACGGGATCAGAATGGTGAGTTGGATCAGAAGAATCAGGAATCAGGCCCATCCGACAAAACCCTGACCCAGATCCATAACCGAAAACAGAAACCGGGTTAAAAAGCCAAGTTCAAAACTTGCGAAGTGCGCTTATATAAGCCAACTTCAACCGGTACAAAGCACCGCGCCGCACTTAAACAATATTGATTATCATTTAGAGTTGCTGTTGTTGATTACCGGCGCTGTAAAACATAATCAACAAAACTCGCTGTAATGCCCGTGCCACAAGGCTTACAGCACATTCCAGGAAGGCCATACCACTAAAGGACTGAATTAATTCATCTTAGAAAATTTACTTGCTGGGTGTTTAGCCATAAAATCCCGGCAATCAATAGCACTGCGACATAACGTCACTGCTTTATTACCTTTTTAAGCTCAGAGACCTTTGCTCTCTGTTAAGGATTTCCAGCATGCCCGAAGCGACAGGACTCATAGCCCACAACTGGGGCTTTGCCATTTTCCTTCTCGGCGTTGTCGGCCTCTGCGCCTTCATGCTCGGTGTCTCCAGCCTCCTCGGGTCAAAAGCCTGGGGTCGCAGCAAAAACGAACCGTTCGAGTCCGGCATGCTACCCACCGGTGGCGCCCGCTTGCGGCTCTCAGCCAAATTCTATCTGGTCGCGATGCTGTTCGTGATCTTCGATATCGAAGCCCTCTATCTCTTTGCATGGTCTGTGTCTGTTCGCGAAAGCGGCTGGACCGGATTCGTCGAAGCTCTCGTTTTCATAGCAATTCTGTTGGCAGGCCTTGTCTACCTATTTCGGGTGGGTGCTCTTGATTGGGCACCGGAAGCTCGTCGTAAGCGGCAGGCCAAGCTGAAACAATGAGGCTTTGGCAATGCAATACGAACTCACCAGGATCGACCCGGATGCTCCTAACGAGCAATACCCGATCGGCACACGGGAAACCGTTGCCGATCCGTTAGAAGATCAAGTCCACAAAAACATCTTCATGGGCAAGCTGGAAGACGTGCTGAACGGCACGGTCAACTGGGGGCGTAAAAACTCCCTGTGGCCGTACAACTTCGGCCTGTCCTGCTGCTACGTGGAAATGACTACCGCCTTCACGGCGCCCCACGACATCGCACGCTTTGGCGCCGAAGTTATCCGGGCATCGCCGCGTCAGGCGGATTTCATGGTTATTGCCGGTACCTGCTTCATCAAGATGGCGCCGATCATTCAGCGTCTCTATGAGCAAATGCTTGAGCCTAAGTGGGTTATTTCCATGGGTTCTTGCGCCAACTCCGGTGGCATGTACGACATCTACTCCGTGGTTCAAGGGGTCGACAAGTTCCTGCCCGTGGACGTTTACGTGCCAGGCTGCCCACCCCGCCCTGAGGCTTTTCTGCAAGGTTTGATGCTCTTGCAAGAGTCGATTGGCCAGGAGCGTCGCCCACTTTCCTGGGTTGTCGGCGAGCAAGGCGTTTACCGCGCCGAGATGCCGTCCCAAAAGGAACAGCGCCGTGAACAGCGTATTCAGGTAACCAACCTGCGCAGCCCCGACGAAGTCTGATCCAGCACCGTTTCTATCAATAGAACGAAACCCTGGCTTCATTCTTTACGTTGACCGAAAGCGATAAAAAAACCATGACTACAGGCTCCGCTCTGTACATCCCGCCTTACAAGGCTGACGACCAAGATGTGGTTGTCGAACTCAATACCCGCTTTGGCCCTGAGGCGTTCACCGCCCAGGCCACGCGCACCGGCATGCCGGTGCTTTGGGTTACCCGCGCAAAACTGGTTGAAGTCCTGACCTTCCTGCGCAACCTGCCAAAACCTTACGTCATGCTCTATGACCTGCACGGTGTAGACGAACGTCTGCGTACCAAGCGTCAGGGCCTGCCATCGGGTGCGGACTTCACCGTCTTCTATCACCTGATGTCGCTTGAACGTAATAGTGACGTAATGATCAAGGTCGCCTTGTCCGAGAGCGACCTCAGCGTACCGACCGTGACCGGTATCTGGCCGAACGCCAACTGGTACGAGCGCGAAGTCTGGGACATGTTCGGCATCGACTTCAAAGGCCACCCTCACCTGTCGCGCATCATGATGCCGCCGACCTGGGAAGGTCACCCGCTGCGCAAGGACTTCCCGGCCCGTGCCACCGAGTTCGACCCGTACAGCCTGACCCTGGCCAAGGTGCAACTGGAAGAAGAAGCCGCACGCTTCCGTCCAGAAGACTGGGGCATGAAACGTTCGGGCGAAAACGAGGACTACATGTTCCTCAACCTGGGTCCGAACCACCCTTCGGCCCACGGTGCCTTCCGTATCATCCTGCAGCTGGACGGTGAAGAGATCGTCGACTGCGTGCCAGACGTCGGCTACCACCACCGTGGTGCCGAGAAAATGGCAGAGCGCCAGTCCTGGCACAGCTTCATCCCGTACACCGACCGTATCGACTACCTCGGCGGCGTGATGAACAACCTGCCGTACGTGCTCTCGGTCGAGAAGCTGGCCGGCATCAAGGTTCCGGATCGGGTCGATACCATCCGCATCATGATGGCCGAGTTCTTCCGCATCACCAGCCACCTGCTGTTCCTGGGTACTTACATCCAGGACGTGGGCGCCATGACCCCGGTGTTCTTCACCTTCACCGACCGTCAGCGCGCCTACAAAGTGATCGAAGCCATCACCGGTTTCCGTCTGCACCCGGCCTGGTACCGCATCGGCGGCGTTGCACACGACCTGCCCCGCGGTTGGGAAAAGCTGGTTCAGGAATTCATCGACTGGATGCCAAAGCGTCTGGACGAGTACCAGAAAGCCGCTCTGGACAACAGCATCCTGCGTGGCCGTACCATCGGCGTTGCCGCCTACAACACCAAAGAGGCCCTGGAATGGGGCGTCACCGGTGCTGGCTTGCGTTCGACCGGTTGTGATTTCGACATCCGTAAAGCGCGCCCGTATTCGGGCTACGAGAACTTCGAGTTCGAAGTCCCGCTGGCAGCCAACGGCGATGCCTACGATCGTTGCATCGTGCGTGTCGAAGAAATGCGTCAGAGCCTGAAAATCATCGAGCAGTGCATGCGCAACATGCCGGCAGGCCCGTACAAGGCGGATCACCCGCTGACCACGCCGCCGCCTAAAGAGCGCACGCTGCAGCACATCGAGACCTTGATCACGCACTTCCTGCAAGTTTCGTGGGGCCCGGTCATGCCGGCCAACGAATCCTTCCAGATGATCGAAGCGACCAAGGGCATCAACAGTTATTACCTGACGAGCGATGGCGGCACCATGAGCTACCGCACCCGGATTCGTACTCCAAGCTTCCCGCACCTGCAACAGATCCCTTCGGTGATCAAAGGTGAAATGGTCGCGGACTTGATTGCGTACCTGGGTAGTATCGATTTCGTTATGGCCGACGTGGACCGCTAAGCATGAACAGCACGCTTATCCAGACAGACCGTTTCGCCCTGAGCGAAACCGAGCGCTCGGCCATCGAGCACGAGATGCATCACTACGAAGATCCACGCGCAGCGTCGATCGAAGCCCTGAAGATCGTTCAGAAGGAACGCGGCTGGGTGCCGGACGGCGCGATTTACGCCATCGGCGAACTGCTGGGCATCCCTGCCAGCGACGTTGAAGGTGTGGCCACGTTCTACAGCCAGATCTTCCGCCAGCCCGTTGGCCGTCACATCATCCGCGTGTGTGACAGCATGGTCTGCTACATCGGCGGCCACGAATCCGTGGTTGGCGAAATCCAGAACAAGCTGGGCATCGGCCTGGGCCAGACCACTGCGGACGGCCGCTTCACGCTGCTGCCGGTGTGCTGCCTGGGCAACTGCGACAAGGCGCCGGCGTTGATGATCGACGACGACACATTCGGTGACGTGCAGCCTGCTGGCGTCGCCACGTTGCTGGAGGCCTACCCATGAGCCTGACTTCTTTCGGCCCTGCCAACCTGATCAAGCGTTCGGCAGAAACCCACCCCCTGACCTGGCGTCTGCGTGACGACGGCGAGCCGGTGTGGCTCGACGAATACCAGGCCAAGGACGGTTACGCCGCTGCGCGCAAGGCATTCGCTGACATGGCCCAGGACGACATCGTCCAGACCGTGAAAGACGCTGGCCTCAAGGGCCGCGGCGGTGCGGGCTTCCCCACGGGCGTGAAGTGGGGGCTGATGCCAAAAGATGAGTCCATGAACATCCGTTACCTGTTGTGTAACGCCGATGAAATGGAACCCAACACCTGGAAAGACCGCATGCTGATGGAGCAACTGCCCCATCTGCTCATCGAAGGCATGCTGATCAGTGCCCGTGCGCTCAAAACCTACCGCGGCTATATCTTCCTGCGTGGCGAATACACCACGGCTGCCGTGCACCTGCGCCGTGCTGTCGAAGAAGCCAAGGCAGCAGGCCTGCTGGGCAAGAACATTCTGGGCTCGGGGTTTGACTTCGAACTGTTCGTTCACACCGGCGCCGGGCGTTACATCTGCGGCGAAGAAACCGCACTGATCAACTCCCTCGAAGGCCGTCGCGCCAACCCGCGCTCCAAGCCGCCGTTCCCGGCTGCCGTGGGCGTATGGGGCAAGCCGACCTGCGTGAACAACGTTGAAACCCTGTGCAACGTACCGGCCATCATCGGCAACGGCGTTGACTGGTACAAATCCCTCGCCCGCGAAGGCAGCGAAGACCACGGCACCAAGCTGATGGGCTTCTCCGGCAAAGTGAAGAACCCTGGCCTGTGGGAACTGCCGTTCGGCGTGACCGCTCGCGAACTGTTCGAAGACTACGCTGGCGGCATGCGCGACGGCTTCAAGCTCAAGTGCTGGCAGCCAGGTGGCGCCGGTACCGGGTTCCTGCTGCCGGAGCACCTTGACGCACAAATGTACGCCGGTGGTATCGCCAAGGTCGGCACCCGTATGGGTACCGGCCTGGCAATGGCCGTCGACGACAGCGTCAACATGGTCTCCCTGCTGCGCAACATGGAACAGTTCTTCGCTCGCGAATCGTGCGGTTTCTGCACCCCTTGCCGTGATGGTCTGCCGTGGAGCGTCAAGCTCCTGATGGCGATTGAACACGGCGAAGGTCAGCCCGGCGATATCGAGACCCTGCTGGGTCTGGTCGGCTTCCTCGGCCCTGGCAAGACGTTCTGTGCTCACGCACCGGGTGCCGTGGAGCCTTTGGGCAGCGCGATCAAGTATTTCCGTCCAGAGTTCGAAGCCGGCATTGCGCAAGCAAAACCCGGTGTACCGCCTCTGGCACGCCCGATTGTAATCGGCGCGTAACGCTCTGTAGGAGAGCGGTCCGTGCCGCTCTTTGATCGTTCGATAACGCCGTGAGGCTGAGTTGTTTCGAACGCATAACAAGATTCCATTAGCCACGCCCGCTGACACCGGGCCAACGAAGACCTTTGAACAATGGCCACTATCCACGTAGACGGCAAAGATCTCGAAGTCGATGGGGCAGACAACCTGTTACAGGCGTGTCTGTCGCTGGGCCTCGATATCCCGTATTTCTGCTGGCACCCTGCCCTGGGCAGTGTTGGCGCTTGTCGCCAATGCGCCGTCAAGCAGTACACCGACGAGAACGACAAGCGTGGTCGTATCGTCATGTCATGCATGACCCCGGCCACCGACGGTAGCTGGATCTCCATCGACGACGAAGAGGCGAAAGTGTTTCGCGCCAGCGTTGTTGAATGGCTGATGACCAACCACCCGCACGACTGCCCGGTGTGCGAAGAAGGCGGTCACTGTCACCTGCAAGACATGACCGTGATGACCGGCCACAACGAGCGCCGTTATCGCTTCACCAAGCGTACCCACCAGAACCAGCAACTGGGCCCGTTCATTTCTCACGAGATGAACCGCTGCATCGCCTGCTATCGCTGTGTACGCTTCTATAAAGACTACGCTGGCGGCACTGACCTGGGCGTATTCGGTGCCCACGACAACGTGTACTTCGGTCGCGTTGAAGACGGCGTGCTCGAAAGCGAGTTCTCGGGCAACCTCACCGAAGTCTGCCCGACCGGTGTGTTCACCGACAAAACCCACTCCGAGCGCTACAACCGCAAGTGGGACATGCAGTTTGCACCGAGCATCTGCCACGGTTGCTCCAGCGGCTGCAACATCAGCCCGGGCGAGCGTTATGGGGAACTGCGTCGCATCGAAAACCGCTTCAACGGTTCGGTCAACCAGTACTTCCTGTGTGACCGTGGTCGTTTCGGCTATGGCTACGTCAACCGCACCGATCGTCCACGTCAGCCACTGCTGGCCGACGGCACCAAGCTGAGCCTGGACAACGCGCTGGATAAAGCCGCTGACCTGCTACGCGGTCGCAACATTGTCGGTATCGGTTCGCCACGGGCCAGCCTCGAAAGCAACTACGCGTTGCGCGAACTGGTCGGCGCCGAGCACTTCTACTCGGGCATCGAAGCCGGTGAGCTGGAGCGCATCCGCCTGGTGCTGCAAGTATTGAAAGACAGCCCGCTGCCAGTGCCGAACATGCGCGAGATCGAAGATCACGACGCCATTTTCGTCCTCGGCGAAGACCTGACCCAGACCGCCGCCCGCATGGCGCTGTCACTGCGTCAATCGGTCAAGGGCAAGGCTGAGGACATGGCCGACGCCATGCGCGTTCAGCCGTGGCTCGATGCCGCCGTGAAAAACATCGGCCAGCACGCGCTGAATCCGCTGTTTATCGCAAGCCTGGCTGAAACCAAGCTCGATGACGTGGCTGAAGAATGCGTACACGCTGCGCCGGATGACTTGGCCCGTATCGGTTTCGCCGTGGCTCACGCCCTCGACGCCAGCGCCCCTGCCGTTGCCGGCCTGGACGCTGAAGCACTGGAGCTGGCCAAGCGCATCGCCGACGCCCTGCTCGCGGCCAAACGCCCATTGATCATTGCCGGTACTTCCCTGGGCTCCAAGGCCCTGATCGAAGCGGCAGGCAACATCGCCAAAGCCCTGCACCTGCGTGAAAAAGCCGGTTCCATCAGCCTCGTCGTGCCGGAAGCCAACAGCCTCGGCCTGGCCATGCTGGGTGGCGATTCGGTAGATGCAGCCCTGCAAGCGGTGATCGACGGTAAAGCCGACGCCATCGTGGTACTGGAAAACGACCTGTTCACCCGCGTCGACGCCGTCAAGGTCAACGCCGCGCTGGACGCTGCCAAAGTGGTGATCGTTGCCGACCACCAGAAGACGGCCACCACCGACCGTGCCGACCTGGTACTGCCGGCAGCCAGCTTCGCTGAAGGCGACGGTACTCTGGTCAGCCAGGAAGGCCGCGCCCAGCGCTTCTTCCAGGTCTTCGACCCGACTTATCTGGACGCCAGCATCCTGGTTCACGAAGGCTGGCGCTGGTTGCATGCCCTGCGCAGCACCCTGCTGAACAAGCCGGTTGACTGGACCTTGCTCGACCACGTCACGCAAGCCACTGCTGCAAGCACACCTGCACTGGCCCGCATCGTTGATGCCGCGCCGTCTGCTGCGTTCCGCATCAAGGGCATGAAACTGGCTCGCGAACCGCTGCGTTACAGCGGCCGTACCGCCATGCGTGCCAACATCAGCGTGCACGAACCTCGTACCCCGCAAGACCCGGACACCGCGTTCGCCTTCTCCATGGAAGGTTACTCGGGCTCCGTCGAACCGCGCCAGCAAGTGCCGTTCGCCTGGTCGCCGGGCTGGAACTCGCCACAAGCGTGGAACAAGTTCCAGGACGAAGTGGGTGGTCATATCCGCGCTGGCGACCCGGGCACCCGCCTGATCGAAAGCACAGGTGATTCGCTGAGCTGGTTCGCCAACATCCCGGGCGCATTCAACCCGGCACGTGGCACCTGGCAAGTCGTGCCGTTCTTCCACCTGCTGGGCAGCGAAGAGAACTCTTCCAAAGCCGCGCCGGTTCAGGAACGCATTCCGGCTGCCTACATCGCACTGGCCAAATCCGAAGCCGACCGTCTGGGTGTCAATGATGGCGCGCTGCTCAGCCTGAACGTTGTCGGCGTGACCCTGCGTCTGCCGCTGCGTATCAATGAAGAGCTGGGTTCAGGTCTGGTGGCATTGCCAGCAGGCCTCGCCGGTATCCCGCCTGCGATCTTTGGCCTTACCGTTGACGGTTTGCAGGAGGCAGCCCAATGACCTGGTTCACCCCTGAAGTGATCGACGTGATTATCTCGGTGCTCAAAGCCGTGGTCATCCTGCTCGCCGTCGTGGTGTGCGGCGCGCTGCTCAGCTGGGTCGAGCGTCGCCTGCTGGCCTTGTGGCAAGACCGTTACGGTCCGAACCGCGTGGGCCCGTTCGGCGCGTTCCAGATCGCCGCCGACATGATCAAGATGTTCTTCAAGGAAGACTGGACCCCACCGTTTGCCGACAAGGTGATCTTCACCCTGGCACCGGTTGTGGCCATGAGCGCCTTGCTGATCGCCTTCGCGATTATCCCGATCACCCCGACCTGGGGCGTGGCGGATCTGAACGTCGGTATCCTGTTCTTCTTCGCGATGGCCGGCCTGTCGGTCTATGCGGTGTTGTTTGCAGGCTGGTCGAGCAACAACAAGTTCGCGCTGCTGGGTGCCTTGCGCGCCTCGGCACAGACGGTTTCCTACGAAGTGTTCATGGGCCTGGCGCTGATGGGCATCGTGGTGCAGGTTGGCTCGTTCAACATGCGCGACATCGTTGAATACCAGGCGCAGAACCTGTGGTTCATCATTCCGCAGATCTTCGGTTTCCTGACCTTCTTCATCGCAGGCGTGGCCGTGACTCACCGTCACCCCTTCGACCAGCCAGAAGCAGAACAGGAACTGGCCGATGGTTACCACATTGAATACGCCGGCATGAAATGGGGCATGTTCTTCGTTGGTGAATACATCGGGATCGTGTTGATCTCGGCGTTGCTGGTGACTTTGTTCTTCGGTGGCTGGCACGGGCCTTTCGGCATCCTGCCGCAGATCCCGTTTATCTGGTTCGCCCTGAAGACCGCGTTTTTCATCATGATCTTCATCCTGTTGCGCGCTTCTATTCCGCGCCCACGGTATGACCAAGTGATGGACTTCAGCTGGAAGTTCTGCCTGCCGCTGACCCTGATCAATTTGCTGGTGACCGCCGCAGTCGTGTTGTTGAACACGCCTGCCGGCGCGGTTCAGTGAGGATAGAGACCCATGTTCAAGTACCTGTTTGACATCGTGCATGGCACCTACACCCAGCTTCGCAGCTTGGTGATGGTCTTTGGCCATGCCTTCCGCAAGCGTGACACGCTGCAATACCCGGAAGAACCGGTCTACCTGCCACCGCGCTACCGTGGCCGGATTGTCCTGACCCGCGACCCGGACGGCGAAGAGCGTTGTGTAGCCTGTAACCTGTGCGCTGTCGCGTGCCCGGTAGGCTGCATCTCGCTGCAAAAAGCCGAAACCGAAGATGGTCGTTGGTACCCGGAGTTCTTCCGCATCAACTTCTCACGCTGCATTTTTTGCGGCCTGTGTGAGGAAGCCTGCCCGACCACCGCGATCCAGCTGACACCGGATTTCGAGATGGCCGAGTTCAAACGTCAGGATCTGGTGTACGAGAAAGAAGATCTGCTGATCTCCGGTCCCGGTAAGAACCCTGATTACAACTTCTATCGTGTTGCGGGTATGGCCGTTGAGGGCAAGCCGAAAGGCGCTGCCCAGAACGAAGCCGAGCCGATCAACGTGAAGAGCTTGCTGCCTTAAGGAAGAACGATGGAATTCGCTTTCTATTTCGCATCGGGTGTCGCTGTCGTGTCCACGCTACGCGTGATCACCAACACCAACCCTGTGCACGCCCTGCTCTACCTGATTATTTCGCTGATTGCCGTGGCGATGACGTTCTTTAGCCTCGGTGCACCCTTTGCCGGTGTGCTCGAAGTGATCGCCTACGCCGGTGCCATCATGGTGCTGTTTGTGTTCGTGGTGATGATGCTCAACCAGGGCCCTGCCTCGGTGACGCAAGAACGCCATTGGCTCAAGCCGGGCATCTGGATCGGCCCGAGCATTTTGTCGGCCATCCTGCTGGCCCAATTGCTGTACGTGCTGTTCGCTCACCAGAGCGGTGCAGCAATCGGTCAAACCACCATTGATGCCAAAGCCGTGGGCATCAGCCTGTTCGGCCCGTACCTGCTGGTGGTCGAACTCGCCTCGATGCTGCTGCTTGCTGCAGCTGTGACGGCGTTCCACTTGGGCCGCACTGAGGCGAAGGAGCAATAACATGCCAGGAATACCTCTCGAACATGGTCTCGCGGTAGCGGGCATCCTGTTCTGCCTCGGTCTGGTCGGCCTGATGGTACGTCGCAACATTCTCTTCGTATTGATGAGTCTGGAAATCATGATGAACGCCGCTGCACTGGCCTTCATCGTTGCCGGTGCACGCTGGGCGCAGCCGGATGGACAAGTGATGTTCATCCTGGTGATCACCCTGGCAGCCGCTGAGGCCAGTATTGGCCTGGCGATCCTGCTGCAGCTGTATCGCCGCTTCCATACGCTTGATATCGATGCTGCCAGTGAGATGCGCGGATGAACCTTCTCTTTCTGACTTTCGTATTCCCCCTGATCGGCTTTTTGCTGCTGTCGTTCTCCCGTGGACGCTTCAGCGAAAACCTCTCGGCCGTGATCGGCGTTGGCTCCATTGGCCTGTCGGCCATCGTGGCCGCGTATGTGATCTGGCAATTCAATGTCGCACCGCCACCCGGCGGCGAGTACACGCAAGTGCTGTGGCAGTGGATGTCGGTGGAAGGCTTCAAGCCCAACTTCGCCCTGCACCTGGACGGCCTGTCGGTCACCATGCTCGGCGTAGTGGTTGGCGTGGGCTTCCTGATCCACGTGTTTGCTTCGTGGTACATGCGCGGCGAAAACGGCTACTCACGTTTCTTTGCCTACACCAACCTGTTTATCGCCAGCATGCTGTTCCTGATCCTGGCCGATAACCTGCTGTTCGTGTACTTCGGCTGGGAAGGCGTGGGCCTGTGCTCGTATCTGTTGATCGGTTTCTACTACAGCAACCGCAACAACGGTAACGCCGCACTCAAAGCCTTTATCGTGACCCGCGTCGGCGACGTGTTCCTGGCCATCGGCCTGTTCATCCTGTTCCAGCAACTGGGCACGCTGAATATTCAGGAACTGCTGGTTCTGGCACCTCAGAAGTTCCAGGCCGGTGATTTCTGGATCGTACTGGCGACCCTGATGCTGCTGGGCGGCGCTGTCGGTAAATCTGCGCAACTGCCGCTGCAAACCTGGCTGGCAGACGCCATGGCCGGTCCTACCCCGGTGTCGGCCCTGATCCACGCCGCAACCATGGTAACGGCCGGTGTGTACCTGATTGCCCGTACCCACGGCCTGTTCACCCTGGCGCCTGACGTGCTGCACCTGGTCGGCATCGTCGGCGGTGTGACCCTGGTCCTGGCCGGTTTTGCTGCACTGGTACAAACCGACATCAAACGCATCCTTGCCTACTCGACCATGAGCCAGATCGGCTACATGTTCCTGGCATTGGGCGTAGGTGCCTGGGACGGCGCGATCTTCCACCTGATGACCCACGCCTTCTTCAAGGCGCTGTTGTTCCTTGCATCGGGTGCGGTGATCGTTGCCTGCCATCACGAGCAGAACATCTTCAAGATGGGCGGCCTGTGGAAAAAACTGCCTCTGGCCTACGCCAGCTTTATCGTCGGTGGCGCGGCGCTGTCTGCCTTGCCATTGCTGACGGCCGGTTTCTACTCCAAGGACGAAATCCTCTGGGAAGCCTTCGCCAGCGGTAACAACGAACTGTTGTATGCCGGTCTGGTCGGTGCGTTCATGACCTCGCTGTACACCTTCCGCCTGATCTTCATCACGTTCCACGGTGAAGCCAAGACTGAAGCGCATGCGGGCCACGGCGTAACCTACTGGCTGCCATTGAGCGTGCTGATCGTACTGTCGACCTTCATCGGCGCCATGATCACCCCGCCACTGGCCGGTGTACTGCCACAAAGCGTTGGCCATGCTGGCGGTGAAGCCAAGCACAGCCTGGAAATCGCCTCGGGCGCCATCGCCCTGGCCGGTATCCTGCTCGCCGCCCTGCTGTACCTGGGCAAGCGTCGCTTTGTAACCGCAGTCGCCAACAGCGGCATCGGTCGCTTCCTGTCGGCCTGGTGGTTCGCTGCCTGGGGCTTCGACTGGCTGTACGACAAACTGTTCGTCAAACCGTACCTGTTGATCTGCCGCTTGCTGGCCAAAGATCCTCTGGACCAGACCATTGGTTTGATCCCGAAGATGGCCAAGGCCGGGCATAACGCCCTGAGCCGCAGCGAAACCGGTCAACTGCGTTGGTACGCTGCATCCATGGCCGCCGGTGCTGTACTGGTCATGGGCGCCATCGTGTTGGTAGCGGTCTGATATGAACCTTCGACTTTGCGAAAGGAATTGAGCCCGTCATGATTCTGCCTTGGCTAATCCTGATCCCCTTTATCGGCGGCCTCCTGTGCTGGCTGGGTGAGCGTTTCGGCTCCACCCTGCCCCGCTGGATTGCATTGCTGACCATGTCCCTTGAGCTTGCCCTCGGCCTTTGGCTGTGGTCCCAGGGGAACTACTCATTTGCACCGGCGCCTGGCGCCGATCCGACCTGGGCCCTTGAGTTCCAGCACACCTGGATTGCACGCTTCGGTATCAGCGTGCACCTGGCGCTGGACGGCCTGTCGCTGCTGATGATCCTGCTGACCGGCTTGCTCGGTGTGCTGTCGGTTCTGTGTTCCTGGAAAGAAATTCAGCGTCACGTGGGCTTCTTCCACCTGAACCTGATGTGGATCCTGGGCGGCGTGGTTGGCGTGTTCCTCGCCATCGACCTGTTCATGTTCTTCTTCTTCTGGGAAATGATGCTGGTGCCGATGTACTTCCTCATCGCGCTCTGGGGTCACAGCTCATCGGACGGCAAGAAAACCCGTATCTACGCCGCGACCAAGTTCTTCATCTTCACTCAGGCTTCCGGCCTGATCATGCTGGTGGCGATCCTGGGTCTGGTGCTGGTCAACTTCAACAGCACCGGCGTGATTACCTTCAGCTACGCCGAGTTGCTGAAAACCAAGATGTCGCTCACCACTGAGTACATCCTGATGCTGGGCTTCTTCATTGCCTTTGCCGTGAAGCTGCCGGTTGTACCGTTCCACTCCTGGCTGCCGGATGCTCACGCACAGGCACCTACCGCAGGTTCGGTCGATCTGGCCGGTATCCTGTTGAAGACCGCTGCGTATGGTCTGCTGCGTTTCGCCTTGCCGCTGTTCCCGAATGCTTCGGCCGAGTTTGCGCCGATCGCCATGGCCCTGGGCCTGATCGGGATTTTCTACGGTGCATTCCTGGCCTTCGCACAAACCGACATCAAGCGTCTGATCGCGTTCTCCAGTGTTTCGCACATGGGCTTCGTACTGATCGGTATCTACTCCGGCAGCCAGCTGGCCCTGCAAGGCGCAGTGATCCAGATGCTGGCCCACGGTGTTTCGGCTGCCGCGCTGTTTATCCTCAGCGGTCAACTGTACGAGCGTCTGCATACCCGTGACATGCGTGAGATGGGTGGTTTGTGGTCCAAGATCGCTTACCTGCCCGCCATCAGCCTGTTCTTCGCGGCAGCGTCCCTGGGCTTGCCGGGTACCGGTAACTTCGTGGGTGAGTTCCTGATCCTGATTGGCTCGTTCGCCAGCTTCCCATGGATCACGGCCATTGCAACGACCGGTCTGGTGTTTGGTTCGGTCTACTCGCTGATCATGATTCACCGTGCCTATTTCGGCCCGTCCAAGTCCGACGCTGTACTGGCCGGCATGGATGCACGTGAACTGATCATGGTGCTCGGTCTGGCGGTATTGCTGATTTTCATCGGCGTGTACCCACAACCGTTCCTCGATACCTCGGCTGCCACCATGCATGGCGTGCAGCAATGGCTCGGCACCGCCTTCACTCAACTCGCTTCGGCCCGGTAAGAGCGCTATGGAATTCACGATCCAACACTTTATCGCGCTTGCTCCGCTGCTGATTACCAGCCTCACCGTTGTTGTGGTGATGCTGGCAATCGCGTGGCGCCGCAACCACTCACAGACCTTCCTGCTTTCGGTGGCGGGTCTTAACCTGGCCTTGTTGTCGATCTTCCCGGCGTTGAAAGTTGCTCCACTGGCTGTCACCCCGCTGTTGATGATGGACAACTTCGCCTTTCTGTACATCGGGCTGATCCTGGCCGCGACCCTGGCCTGCGTCACCCTGGCTCACGCCTATCTGGGCGAAGGCGGCACGGGCTACCCGGGCAACCGTGAAGAGCTTTACCTGCTGATGCTGCTGGCTGCGACCGGCGGTATCGTGCTGGTCAGCGCACAACACCTGGCGGGCCTGTTTATCGGTCTGGAACTGCTCTCGGTACCGGTTTACGGCCTGGTGGCGTATGCCTTCTTCAACAAGCGCTCCCTGGAAGCCGGCATCAAGTACATGGTGCTGTCGGCAGCCGGTTCCGCGTTCCTGTTGTTCGGCATGGCTTTGCTGTACGCCGAAGCCGGCAGCCTGAGCTTCAGCGGCATTGGTCTGGCCCTGGCAGCCACTGGCGTACCTGCGCCGCTGGCACAACTGGGTCTGGGCATGATGTTGGTGGGCCTGGCATTCAAACTGTCCCTGGTTCCTTTCCACCTCTGGACGCCAGACGTGTACGAAGGTGCCCCGGCTCCGGTCGCCGCCTTCCTGGCTACCGCGTCGAAAGTGGCCGTGTTTGCCGTGATGGTGCGTCTGTTCCAGATCACGCCTTCGGCGACTACCGGTGTGATGAGCGATGTACTGACCGTGATCGCGATTGCCTCGATCCTGTTCGGTAACTTGCTGGCCCTGACCCAAAACAACCTCAAGCGACTGCTGGGTTACTCGTCCATCGCCCACTTCGGCTACCTGCTGATCGCCCTGGTGGCGAGCAAGGGCATGGCCATGGAAGCGATCGGTGTTTACCTGATCACCTACGTCCTGACCAGCCTGGGTGCATTCGGTGTCATTACCCTGATGTCTTCGCCGTACAAAGGCCGTGACGCAGACGCCCTGTACGAGTACCGCGGCCTGTTCTGGCGCCGTCCGTACCTGACGGCGGTCATGACCGTGATGATGCTGTCGCTGGCGGGCATTCCGCTGACTGCGGGCTTTATCGGCAAGTTCTACATCATTGCCACGGGCGTTGAAGCTCACCAATGGTGGCTGGTCGGTTCCCTGATCCTGGGTAGCGCCATTGGCGTGTTCTACTACCTGCGTGTGATGGTGACCCTGTACCTGGTCGAGCCGAAACTGCATCGCCACGATGCTCCGCTGAACTGGGAACAAAAAGCCGGCGGCGTCATGTTGCTGGCGGTTTCGGTCATGGTGTTCTTCCTGGGTGTATACCCGCAGCCAATGCTGGAACTGGTGCAACACGCCGCGCTGAACTTTGCTGGCTAAGCGTTAAGCGCTGTACCCGAAACCCCGTGAAGGCCTGGCCTTCACGGGGTTTTTTGTTGGATTTGTAGCCCTGGCTACGGGTCGTCAACACGAAAACAGGCTGCCTCGACGCGCATTGTTTTAATCTGTGCGCACCGACGGAAGGCCCAGGATGGCCAGCAGAACCAGTAACAGAACTGATGAGAAGCCATCGCAGAGATGACATAGTCGGCAATACCGCAAATGGAGTTGGCCCCCCAATGAAGAAATACTTCCTCTACCCGCTCATGGCGTTGCTCGCAGGATGCAGCACGGGGCCCTATCTGTATCCGGAATCCGCAACGGGTAAAAACGCCGTGCTTGATCGCACCTGCCCTGGTCCAAAAGCAGCAATGAGCTTTGCCCCCCTCTCGGAAGAACTCAATTGGGTGCATGTACTGGTCTATGTAGCGCCGCCGGGCACATCGAGCTGGCCGGGTAACCTGCGCTCAGTTGATACCGAGCTTCGCCTGTTTGGCCGACTCTACATACCTCCACGCTTGCGCAACCTGAACACCCCGGATCAACGCCGAGCAGCCTACAAACAAACCGACCCGCCTCTGTGGGTGAGTGCCGCCTCCCCCAGGGTGAGCGTAACGCTGGCGACGGGTGAAACCTATCAAGTCAGTATCGATCAATTGGAAACCGGCTTTGACCCGCAGGAACACACCAGCAGCAGCCGTAAGGGAACGCCACTGGGCAAGGGCGACATGGATGACTTCACACTCACCTTCCCGGATATTTACGTGAATGGTGAAAAAGTGCCCATGGCACCCATCCACTTTAAAAAACGTGAAGAACGCTATACGCCAGTATTCAACTGCTGAGTAAAAACCTGCCACACCCGAACAACGGCAATGCTGTTCGACTGGCACCTGCGCATGTCTTACCGAATAACTGCCTGCCAAATGGAGTCATGCCATGGAACGCGAGAAAATTGATGCCGCATTAAAAGAACATGTCGTCCCGGTACTTCGCAGCATGGGGTTTAAGGGGTCTTTTCCTCACTTTCGCCGTAACACGGGACAGCAAATTGACCTGCTAACGTTTCAGTTTGATAAACATGGAGGCGGTTTTGTTATTGAAGTCGCTGTCAGTCCGACTGAGGGAGTCACCCTGCATTGGGGCGAGCAGATCCCCGCGGCAAAAGTGGTCGCCACGCACCTGCATCCCAATAAACGCATTCGGTTGGGCGCGGCCATGGAAGGAGACCACTGGTTCAGATATGACAATAAAGGCACCCGCACTACCCGATTCGAAGATACGGCCCGGGAGGTACTGCCTTACCTGAGCGCTGAAGCGACTGACCATTGGGCCAAAGGCCCGCTCTGTGACAACTCAACCTCGTAAGCCCCTTCGACCCGGGATGAGTTTCTCAGACGTGACGTGCGGTGATACACAGGGGAACGCCTTTTGGGGGACTTTTTCGGCGTCTGGAAAAGTGATCAGCCGTAAGGGCGAAACCGATACTCCCGTTAAACAAGCGATATCAAGCAGCCCCCTGTAGCCGCTGACGAGGAACGAAGGCTGCGATCGGTTGCGAAGCGACCGCAAAACCTGCGTCCGGGATTTACCTGAACGACCGCTGTGTCTGGTTTTACGACTGCTACGCAGCCGGACGCAGCCTCGCACGGCTCGTCAGCGACTACAGATTGAGCAGCGCGCACTTACACCAAACAGGCCGGCCGGTCGGCCGCCTCGGCGCGAAATGCTTTTGATCTGCCCGCCCCTTCGGGAGAGCCGTGTTGGGCCAAGGATGGCTCGTCACGGCGGGCCCACGGAGCGGGACCGGAACGAGGGAACCTGAGCGAAGCGAAGGCCGTACGCTGGGGCGAGGACTTTTTGGTTGCTTTTTGGTCCTTCAAAAAGGGACTCGCTGTAAGAGCGAAACCAATAGTCCAGTTAGACCTAGATGCCGGATATGTACTCAACGCATCAGTTAACCAAGTGATATCAAGAAGACCGCAAGCATCACGCAGCAAATGAGCGGCAACAGTGGCCAGATGCTTGAGATCAACAGAATCGGCGTGAAACACATCGCGAGCAAGCCCACTCCCACTCAATTTATGCTGCCCGCACGTTGCGAGTGATTCTCGGCTTGTATAGGCTGGCGCGCCGCCCGCCCATCGACCTGGAAGCTCCATTAATGCGCTCTGCTCTTTCTTCACTTTTACCCTTGGCGTTGATCTGCAGCGCCCCCGCCTATGGCAGTGCCCTGGAACTGGGCGAGGTTCAGGTACGCAGCGAAGAAAGCAGTGAGCTTGAGGCCGCAAAGGCCGCACTTGAGCAAATCCCCGGCGCCAGCAACCTGATCGACATGACCCGCGTCGAAAACGGCCGCACTGCCAGCAATGCCGATGTGCTGGCCTATCAACCGGGGGTCTATGCGCAATCAGCGGGCAATGACGGGGCCAAGGTCTCGGTACGCGGCTCGGGCATCAACCGCGCCCCCAGCGCCCACGGTTCAGGCCTGTATGTCATGTTCGACGGATTACCGCTGACCGGCCCCGGCGGTACGCCCTATGAACTGTTTGAACCCTTGTGGCTAAGCCGCGCCGAAGTGCTGCGCGGCGCCAACGGTTTCGAAACCGGCTCGCTGGCCCTGGGCGGGTCGATCAACTATGTCACCCATACCGGCTACGACGCGGCGCCATTGCAAGTGCGCTATGAAGCCGGCAGCTACGGCTATCAGAAACGCCAGATCAGCTCCGGGCAGGTGCTGGGGGATCTGGACTACTACGTCTCCCTGACAGATTCCAACACTGACGGCTATCAGGACCACACCGCTGGCAACAGCAAAGGCATTGCCGCCAACGTCGGCTATCGCTTCAGCCCGCAACTGGAAACCCGCTTCTACCTGCGCTATCGCGAAACCGATAACGAACTGGCCGGGCGCGTGACCAAAGACAGCATCAAGCATCATCCCCGGGCAGCCAACCCGGCCTACGTCAGCGGTGACTACACCCGCCCGCAACCCGGCAGTGCCTGGCTGGGCAACAAGACCACGATGTACCTGGATGACGATTCGCAACTGGAAGTGGGCCTGGTCTATCACGACTACCCGATGGATCTGCGTGAAGGCCCCAATCGCCTGAAAGTTGCCTACACCGATGTCAGCGGCACGCTGAACTACAAGCGTCGCGACACCCTGTTCGGGCTTGAAAGCAACACCACTGTGGGCCTGCGCAACACCAAGCACCTGCCTAACAGCGGTGCGTCGGAATATGTACGCATCCCTCGAGGCAATACGGCGACTTACGCACCCGGCACCAAGATGCGCGACTTCAGCTACCAGGGTTCGGACAGCGTGCTGCATGCCAGCAATGATCTGGAGCTGATGCCTGACCTGTGGCTGACCACCGGCATGGCGTTGATCTATACCCGCCGCGAGAGCGATGTGAGCTACCCCGAGAGCGGTGGCAAGGTCAGCCAGCATGACTGGGACTACGCCCCGCGCGTCGGCCTGCGCTATGAGTTCAACCCGAACCTGCAGGTATACACCAACCTGAGTCGCTCGGTCGAACCACCGCACCCGTGGTCGATGATCTGGAGTTCACCTTATGTGTTCCCGGTTGGCAGCGGTGCGGCAACCGGCCGCCAAAGCACACCTATCGACCTGCAAAATCAGACCGCCACAACCCTGGAACTGGGCACCCGTGGCGAGTCATGGCTCGGCCAGTGGGATCTGGCCTGGTATTACTCGGCCGTGCGCCATGAGCTGTTGACCGTTGAGTTGCAAGCAGCGACGCAAAACCTGGGACCGATTGTGGGCGAATCCAACGCCAGCCCAACCGTGCACCAAGGCATCGAAGCAGGCCTCAACAGCCTCCTGTGGGAAGGTCGAGCCGCAGGCAAAGTATCCCTGCGTCAGGCCTACACGTTCAGCGACTTCCACTACCGTGATGACGACCGCTTTGGTGATAACAAACTGCCGGGCATCCCACAACACTACTACCAGGCCGAAGTCCGCTATGACCACCCGCAAGGCTTCTATGCCGGGGTAAACACCCAGGTGGCTTCGCGGATGGCGGTGGATTACGCCAACTCGTACTACGCGTCGTCGTACATGCTGTTTGGCGCAACGCTGGGCTACAACTCCCCCAAGCAGGACTGGCAAACCTGGCTCGACCTGCGCAACCTCACCGGTGAGCGCTACGCCGCCACCATTACCCCCGGCTATGACGACAAAGGTCTGGATGCGGCACGCTCCACGCCTGGAGAAGGCATGGGCGCCTACATAGGGGTTTCCTACAGCTTGCGTTAATCCTCCGTCTGGATATCGGCAGGCAACCGCACCTTGCGGCGGGTGCCGCTGAACAATCCCCAGCTGGACAGAAACAGGGCGGCGATCAACGGCCCGATCACAAAGCCATTGAGGCCAAAGATCGCCATGCCGCCCAGGGTCGAAATCAGGATCAGGAAGTCCGGCATTTTGGTGTCTTTACCCACCAGGATCGGGCGCAGCACGTTGTCCACCATGCCGATCACGAATACCCCGTACAGCGCCAGCACTACCCCTTCCCAGACCGCACCGGTCACTACAAAGTAAACCGCGACCGGTGCCCAGACGATCCCGGCGCCTACGGCGGGCAGCAGCGACAGAAACATCATCAGCACCGCCCAGAACAGCGCACTGTGAATGCCCAGCACCCAGAAAATCACCCCGCCCAATGCCCCCTGGGTAATGGCCACCGCCAGGTTGCCCTTGACCGAGGCCCGAACCACACGGCGCAGCTTGAGCTGCAACAGGCGTTTTTGCTGCTCTGCCAGCGGCACCGCATTGCGGATGGTGCGCACCATTTGCTGGCCATCACGAATAAAGAAGTACAGCAGGTACAGCATGATGAAAAAGCTCACCACCAGATCAAAGGTACTTTGGCCAAAACTGAAGACCTGAGTGGCAAAAAACTGGCTGCCTTCGAGTACGCCCTTGGAGACTTTTTCACTGAGACCGTCAATGCTGCCCAGGCCGAAATGATCAAGCCAGTCCTGCGCCGTGGGCGGCAAGATGTCCTTGAACTGCATGACATAACTGGCGACGTTGATCTTGCCGCTCTCAACATCCTTGTAGAGAGTGGCCACTTCTTGCACCAGCAAGGCCGTGGTGATGACCACCGGTATGATCGCGATCACCGTACACGCACCCAACGTGGTGAACGTTGCCAGATTGCGGCGCCCCCGCATCTTGAGCAGCAACTTGCGTTGCAGCGGTGCGAACAGGATCCCCAGGGCCACAGCCCAAAAAATCGCCCCGTAAAACGGCAGTAAAATCCAGATGAAGGCAATCGTGACCAAGGCCAGCAACAGGAGCAGGGTTTTGCGTTGAAGACTTGTTTCGTTCATGTGTCATCCATGTCAGTAGGCCGCGAATGCTTGGAATAGACGCAGTGTAGCCCCTGACACCGGCTGCGATAAGAAGCACTGCCCCTTGAACACTCAAGCTCAATCCCGCGACTTGCGCCAGCAGCCATGAAAACGACATCACGCAGCATTGACAACCCTGTGCGCACTCTGTAAAAAATCCGTCCAGTTGTATGACAACAGATAACAAAAATAATAATGATCAAGGAGCTCTACGGATGATTTCACCTACCTGCGCCCTCTCGCTTCTCACACGCTCGATAAACGCCAAAAGTACCCGCTCCCTTGCGCTGCTCGGCCTCGGCAGCATGGGCCTGGCCTTGCCGTTAACGGGCATGGCAGAGGGCTTTGTGGACGACACCAAGGCCACCCTGACCCTGCGCAACGCCTATATCAACCGCAATTACACCAACCCCAACTATCCACAAAGCAAAGCCGAAGAGTGGACACAAAACTTCATTCTCGACGTCAAGTCCGGCTTTACCCAAGGCACGGTCGGTTTCGGGGTGGATGTGCTGGGGCTCTACTCTCAGAAGCTCGATGGCGGTAAAGGCACAGTCGGCACACAACTGCTGCCGACCCATAGTGATGGCGAGCCCGCCGATAACTTCGGCCGCCTGGGCGTTGCAGCCAAGGCCAAAATATCCAGCACGGAGCTTAAAATCGGCGAGTGGATGCCTGTATTGCCAATCCTGCGCTCGGATGACGGGCGCTCCCTGCCTCAAACCTTCCGTGGCGGCCAGATCACGTCAAAAGAAATCGCCGGGCTGAACCTCTATGGCGGTCAGTTCCGTGCCAACAGTCCGCGTAACGATGCAAGCATGGAAGAAATGTCGCTCAACGGTAAAGGCGCCTTTACCTCCGACCGTTTCAACTTTGCCGGCGGTGATTACAGCTTCAACGACAAGCGCACTCAGGTCGGCGTGTGGTACGCCCAGCTGGAAGATATCTATCAGCAGCAATTCCTGAACGTCCTGCACAGCCAGCCCATCGGCGATGTGACCCTGGGCGCCAACCTTGGCTATTTCTGGGGCAAGGAAGACGGCAACAAACTGGCTGGCGATCTGGACAACAAAACCGCCTACGCCCTGCTTTCGGCCAAATACAAAGGCAACACCCTGTATGTAGGCCTGCAGAAAATCAGCGGCGACGATGGCTGGTTCCGCGTCAACGGCACCAGCGGCGGCACATTGGCCAACGACAGCTACAACTCCAGCTACGACAACGCCAAGGAACGCTCCTGGCAACTGCGCCACGACCTGGATTTTGCAGTGCTTGGCGTCCCCGGCCTGACGATGATGAACCGCTATATCAGCGGCGATAACATCCACACCGGCGCCATTACGGATGGCAAGGAATGGGGCCGCGAATCGGAACTGGCCTACACCGTGCAAAGCGGCACGTTCAAGGACCTGAACCTGCGCTGGCGCAACGCGAGCATCCGTCGCGATTACAGCACGCACGAATTCGACGAAAACCGCATCTTCATCAGCTATCCGCTGTCGTTGTTGTAAGCGCCCTTCTTGATCTGTGGGAGCGGGCTTGCTCGCGATGGCATCTGTGCAACCTGCCACACCGTGGTGTCTGCATCGCCGGCAAACCAGCTCCCACAGGTATGTGACGCTCCCCAAATAGTAAAACCTTAGCCGTTACAAGTACGGATTCGGCATTGACAACCACCACAATGGCTGTGAATAATCCAAGCCAAGTCATACGACAACAGATGACAATAACAAGAAATACAGGGATTTTTGATGACAACCACACGTACTGTCCAAACCCCCTTCAATCGCCTTCTTCTCACCGGTGCAGCCGGCGGTCTGGGGAAGGTACTGCGCGAAAGCCTCAAGCCCTACGCGAAGGTGTTGCGACTCTCTGATATCGCCCAAATAGCACCCGCGGCCGATAGCCACGAAGAAATAGTCCTCTGTGATCTTGCCGACAAGCACGCTGTTCACCAGATGGTTGAAGGCGTAGACGCCATCCTGCACTTTGGTGGGGTCTCGGTAGAGCGTCCGTTCGAAGAGATTCTGGGCCCCAACATCAGCGGTATTTTCCATATCTACGAAGCCGCACGCCGTCATGGCGTCAAGCGCGTGATCTTCGCCAGCTCCAACCATGTCATCGGGTTCTACAAGCAGGACCAAACCCTGGATGCCCACTCCCCGCGACGTCCGGACGGCTATTACGGTCTGTCCAAGTCCTACGGCGAAGACATGGCCACCTTCTACTTCGATCGCTACGGCATCGAAACCGTCAGCATCCGCATCGGCTCCTCGTTCCCCGAGCCGCAAAACCGCCGGATGATGAGCACCTGGCTGAGCTTTGCCGACCTCACGCAGTTGATCGAGCGCTCGCTGTACACCCCCAATGTCGGCCACACCGTGGTCTATGGCGCCTCCAACAACCTCAACGTGTGGTGGGACAACCGCTTTGCCGCCCACCTGGGTTTTGAGCCCAGGGACACCTCTGAAGTATTCCGCGCCAAGATCGACGCCCAGCCTGTGCCAGCGGCCAACGATCCAGCCATGGTTTACCAGGGCGGAGCCTTCGTTGCGGCAGGTCCGTTCGGGGACGAGTAAACCGCTCCCCGGGCACACCACTGAATACGGACAAGGATTGAGCCGCCATGACTGCTGAACTGATTCTGGATGCACGCAACGCCACCGGCGAAAGCCCGGTCTGGAGCACTGCGCAACAGGCACTTTTCTGGGTGGATATCCCGGCAAAACGCTTGCACCGCTGGAGCCCCGCCGATGGCAAAAACCAAAGCTGGCAAGCCTCGCAAATGCTCGCGTGCATTGCTCAGGCAGGGAATGGCAGCTGGATCGCCGGTATGGAGAACGGGCTGTTCGCCATCACGCCCCACACCGATGGCAGCCTCGACAGTCGCCTGCTGGCCAGCGTGACCCACGCCCTGCCAGGGATGCGATTTAACGATGGCCGCTGCGATCGCCAGGGACGCTTCTGGGCGGGCACCATGTTGATGAACATGGCCGCCGGGGCGCCGGTGGGCGCGATGTATCGCTACAGCGCGGGCCAGCAAGAACCACTCGAGGCGCAACTTGAAGGGCTGACCGTACCCAACGGCCTGGCGTTCAGCCCGGACGGCAAAACCATGTACCTCTCGGACTCACATCCCGATGTGCAAAAGATCTGGGCGTTTGACTACGACACCGACACCGGCACGCCCCATGGTCGCCGCCTGTTCGTGGACATGGCCGAACAGGCAGGCCGCCCTGATGGCGCCGCCGTCGACGCGGATGGCTGCTACTGGATCTGCGGCAACGATGCGGGGTTGATCCATCGCTTTACCCCTGAAGGCAAGCTTGACCGCTCCCTGGCCGTGCCCGTCAAAAAACCCGCGATGTGTGCCTTTGGCGGCGCAGACCTGGACACCCTGTTCGTGACCTCGATTCGTCCTGCCGGGGATCTCGCCGACCAGCCGCTGGCAGGCGGGGTGTTTGCCCTAAGGCCAGGCGTCAAAGGCCTGCCGGAGCCCGCCTTCAATCACTGATTGCTGATCCAACACCTTTAAATAACAAAAACAATATGTGGAGTGACCCATGGATTTCAAACGCACCTTGCTTATCGCTGCGCTCCCGCTGGCTTTCTGCCTCTCAGGCATGGCCCAGGCCGAAATCAAAATCAAATTCGCCGAGGTTCACCCCACTGGCTATCCGCCTGTGGTCGCTGAACAGGAAATGGGCAAGAAGCTTCAGGCCCAGAGTAACGGCGATATTTCCTTCAAGATGTTTGCCGGTGGCGTGCTGGGCTCCGAGAAAGAGGTGGTCGAGCAACTCCAGTCCGGCGCGATACAGATGACCCGTGTCAGCCTGGGCATCCTCGGGCCGGTCGTGCCGGAAACCAACGCGTTCAACCTGCCGTTCGTGTTCCGCGACCAGGCCCACATGCGCAAAATCATCGACGGTGAAATTGGCCAGGAGATGCTGGATAAAATCACCAACTCCGACTTCAACATGGTCGCGCTGGCCTGGATGGATGGCGGAACCCGCAACCTGTACACCAAGAAGCCCGTACGCGAAATTGCCGACCTCAAGGGCATGAAAATCCGCGTCCAGGGCAACCCGGTATTTATCCAGACCATCAACGACATGGGCGGCAATGGTATCGGCATGGCCACCGGCGAGATCTTCAGCGCCCTGCAGACCGGCGTGATCGATGGCGCAGAGAACAACCCGCCTACCTTTCTTGAACACAACCACTACCAGAACGCCAAGTACTTCACCTGGACCGATCACCTGATCCTGCCCGAGCCGATCGTGATCGCCAAATCCACCTGGACAAAGCTCAACCCGGAGCAACAAGCCCTGGTGCAGAAACTTGCCCGCGAGGCGCAGTTTGAAGAGCGCGAGTTGTGGGACAAAAAATCCGCCGAAAGCGTCACCAAACTCAAGGCCGGTGGTGTTGAGTTCATCACCCTCACGCCTGAGCAGAAAAAAGCCTTCTACGACGCGACTCAGCCGGTGCGTGACAAGTATGGCGCTGACTACAAAGACCTGATCTCCCGTATTGAAGCCGTTCAATAAGTCAGTCCGATAATGCCGCGGTGACGGGCTCCAGCCCGTTTTCCGCCGCAGTGGTGAGCCCCATGAAAAATACCGTGCTGCGCTTTAACGACATGTTGTACCGGGTGTGTATCGGGATTGCCGGCCTGTCGGTACTGACCATGACCCTGATCATTCCATGGGGCATCTTTGCCCGCTACGTGCTGGGGACCGGCTCCAGTTGGCCCGAGCCCACCGCCATTTTATTGATGGTGGTATTCACCTTTTTCGGGGCCGCCGCCAGTTACCGCGCCGGGGCCCATATGGCCGTGGCGATGGCCGTGGAACGGATGCCCAGGCACATCCGCCCCAAGGTCGCCGTGCTGGTGCAAATACTGATGGTGATGGTCTGTCTGTTCATGACCGTGAAGGGGTTCAAATTGTGTGCGACCACCTGGAATCAGTTCATTGGTGAGATGCCGTCCGTGCGGGTTGGCATCTCCTATTTACCTATCCCTGTTGGCGGCCTGATAACCCTTTGCTTCGTCCTGGAAAAACTGTTCCTGGGCGACCAAAGCCACCGCCGTGCCGTGCGGTTCGACATCGTAGAAGCCAGCGAAGAGGCCGTATAAATGGACGCTTTCGTATTGTTGGGCAGCTTTATCGCCCTGATCCTTCTCGGCATGCCGGTCGCCTATGCGCTGGGCCTGTCGGCACTGGTCGGCGCCTGGTGGATCGATATCCCGTTCGACGCCCTGATGATCCAGGTGGCTGGGGGCGTGAATAAATTCTCCCTGCTGGCTATCCCGTTCTTCGTACTGGCGGGGGCGATCATGGCCGAAGGGGGCATGTCACGCCGGCTGGTGGCATTTGCCGGGGTGTTGGTGGGCTTCGTACGGGGCGGGCTGTCACTGGTCAACATCGTGGCTTCAACCTTTTTCGGTGCGATTTCCGGCTCATCTGTGGCTGACACGGCGTCGGTAGGCTCGGTACTGATTCCGGAGATGGAGCGTGCCGGCTACCCCCGCGAGTTCTCCACGGCAGTGACGGTCAGCGGTTCGGTACAAGCCTTGCTCACACCGCCGAGCCACAACTCGGTGCTGTACTCGCTGGCCGCTGGCGGTACGGTGTCGATCGCTTCGCTGTTCATGGCGGGCATCATGCCGGGATTGCTGCTCAGCGCCGTGATGATGGGCCTGTGCATGATCTTTGCGCGCAAGCGCAACTACCCCAAGGGTGAAGTGATTCCGCTGCGCCGGGCGCTGAAAATCGCCGGTGAAGCGATGTGGGGCCTGATGGCCATGGTCATCATCCTCGGCGGCATCCTGACAGGCATCTTCACCGCCACCGAGTCGGCAGCCGTTGCGGTGGTCTGGTCGTTCTTTGTCACCATGTTCATTTATCGCGACTACAAATGGCGCGACCTGCCCAAGCTGATGCACCGGGCGGTACGCACCATTTCCATCGTGATGATCCTGATCGGTTTTGCAGCCAGCTTCGGTTACATCCTGACGCTGATGGAAATCCCGATGAAGATCACCACAGCGTTCCTGACGCTGTCGGATAACCGTTACGTGATCCTGATGTGCATCAACGTCATGTTGCTGCTGCTGGGCACCGTGATGGACATGGCGCCACTGATTCTGATCCTTACGCCAATCCTGCTGCCCGTGATCATCGGTATCGGCGTTGATCCCGTGCATTTCGGCATGATCATGCTGGTCAACCTGGGGATCGGACTGATTACACCGCCGGTAGGCGCAGTGCTGTTCGTGGGCGCTGCCGTGGGTAAAGTCACTATCGAAAACACGGTTAAAGCCTTGCTGCCGTTCTACGTGGCGCTGTTCATGGTGCTGATGCTGGTGACCTACGTTCCGGCCATCTCGCTGTGGTTGCCAAGCCTGGTGCTATAACCCGTCCCCTGCCCGTGGGAGCGGGCTTGCTTGCGATGCAGACGACGCGGTGTAACTGATACACCGCAGCGTTCCCATCGCGAGCAAGCCCGCTCCCACAATGCTTATCCAAGAGGCTTTATTTCCAGCCAAGGAGGCTGGTTACTTATGTCTGCTCCTGCTTTGTTCCCCCGCCATATCGCCGTGTTGATTCTGGTCCTGCTGGCCTGCGCATTCGCGGGCAACCACATCGCCGCCCGCATCGCCTTCGATCACGACACAGGCCTGTTACTGGCCATTCTGTGCCGCGCTGGCGTGACCTTGCTGGTGTTGACCAGCCTGGTGCTGTGGCAACGCGAACGCCCGCGCCTGACCCCTGCCAACTGGCGCTGGCAAGTGCTGCTGGGGCTGCTGATCGCGGCACAAAGTTTCTTTATCTATTCGGCCGTGGCACGGATTCCCGTGGCACTGGCGCTGTTGATTGCCAACGTGGCGCCGATCCTGCTGGTGCTGCTGACCTGGGCCCTGGGAGGTGCAGCCCCGACACGGCGAGCGGCGCTGCTCATGGGGTTGATCATGTGCGGCCTGGTCTTTGCCCTGGACGTCCCCGAGCGCCTGTCCAACCAGGGCACCACCGAAGCGCAATGGCTCGAAGGCATTCTGTTCGGGTTCGCCGCGGCCTCCGTGTTCGCCTGTGCGCTCTGGATTACCGATCACAAGCTGTCGAGCCTGCGTGGCACGGTGCGCAGCATGCTGACCATGCTGATTGTATTTTGCGCAGCGGCCCTGGCCGGGGTCAGCGGTGTGCTGCCCGGCGGCGTGTCGCTGCCCTCCTCGTCCACCGGCTGGACAGCTCTGGCCTGCCTGGTGGCGCTTTATGGACTAGGGTTCTGCCTGTTGTTTATCTGCATGACGCGCCTGAACATGGCCCGCAACGCACCCGTAATGAACGTTGAGCCAGTGGCAAGCCTGCTGTTTGGCTGGCTGATCCTGGACCAGTTGCTCAGCAGCGGCCAAATCATCGGCGGCCTGATCGTGGTCGCGGGTATCGTGATGCTGACCTGGCGCCGTGCCACCGATTGATCTGTCATTCCCTAACGGTAGAGCCCCATGCCCACAGAAACATTGACCCTTGAAGACGGCCTGACCCGTCTGACTCTGGCACCGCACATAGGCGGCAGCATTCTTGACTGGAGCATCATTGCCAGCGGCCAGCCCTTGTTTCGCCCAAGTGCAGCCGATGCCCTGGACAGCAACTCGGCCAACCAGCTGGCCTGTTACCCACTGGTGCCCTGGTCGAACCGGATCGGGGATGGAGGCTTCGAAGGCGCAGGCCATTGGTTCGCCTTGCAGCCCAACAATCCTCCAGGCCTGCTGCCCATCCACGGCAGTGCATGGCAGCAGGCCTGGAGCGTGACCGAGCACAGCCCGCACCATGCCTGCCTGCAACTCGACAGCACCGTCCCCTTTGCCTACCGTGCGCAACTGCGTTACAGCCTGAGCGACGGCCAACTGCGTATCGAGCTGAGCGTGACCCATCAGGACGAGCACGCGGCCTGGCATGGCCTGGGGCTACACCCGTATCTGCCACGCACCGCCAACACACGATTGCAGGCAAAGTCTGCTCAGGTCTGGCTGTGCGATGACCAGGGCCTGCCCACGGAGCTTGCGCCCCTGCCGATGGAGTGGGACTTCAACCAGAGCAACGCTTTGCCGCAAACCCGGCTCGACAATTGTTTCACCGAGTGGGATGGCAACGCAGTGATCAGCCAGCCGGACTTGGGCTATACGCTGGGCTGTCAGGCAACGGGCAGCCCTTACTGCCTGGTGTATTGCCCGCCGGGAGAGGACTTTTTCTGCTTCGAACCCGTCAGCCACCCGGTCAATGCCCATCACCTGCCCGGCCACCCCGGGCTGACGTTATTGCATAAGGGCCAATCAGCGAACATCAGTGTCAGCTTCAAACTCAACCCATAGATCCAGGTCAATAATCCCGCACTCAGGCTCGATTAATATCGCGCCTTTTTGCGAATGACCTGACTATGCGCCTTGCACCGCCCGAACTCCTCGCCCCTGCCGGCACCCTCAAAAACATGCGTTATGCCTTCGCCTATGGCGCCGACGCGGTGTATGCAGGCCAGCCGCGCTACAGCTTGCGGGTACGCAATAACGAATTCGACCACGCCAATCTGGCCATCGGGATCGCCGAAGCCCAGGCGCAGGGCAAACGCTTTTACGTGGTGGTCAATATTGCCCCCCACAACGCCAAGCTGCGCACGTTCCTCAAGGATCTGGAACCGGTAATCGCCATGGGCCCGGATGCCCTGATCATGTCCGACCCGGGGCTGATCATGCTGGTGCGCAAAAACTTCCCCCATGTCCCGATTCATTTGTCGGTACAAGCCAATACGGTCAACTGGGCCAGTGTCGAGTTCTGGCGCCAGCAAGGCCTGAGCCGGATCATCCTGTCCCGCGAGCTGTCGCTGGAAGAGATTGAAGAGATTCGCCAACAAGTACCGGACATGGAACTGGAGATCTTCGTCCACGGCGCATTGTGCATGGCCTACTCGGGGCGCTGCCTGTTGTCGGGCTACATGAACAAGCGCGACGCCAATCAAGGCAGTTGCACCAATGCCTGCCGCTGGAAATACGACACCAAACCGGCCACGGAAAACGAACTGGGCAATATCGTCAATGTGGTCGAGCCGACCCTGGGGGTGGGTGCGCCCACCGACGAAGTGTTCGTGCTCAACGAGTCCCAACGCCCGGACGAACAGATGACGGCGTTCGAAGACGAGCACGGCACTTACATCATGAACTCCAAGGATCTGCGCGCCGTACAGCATGTGGCGCGGCTGACCGGGATGGGCGTGCACTCGCTGAAAATCGAGGGCCGAACCAAGTCGCACTTCTACTGTGCGCGGGCGACTCAGGTGTATCGCAAGGCGATTGATGATGCGGTGGCAGGCCGTGAGTTTGACCGCAGCCTGATGACGGACCTGGAATCACTGGCCCAGCGCGGTTACACCGAAGGGTTTTTGCGGCGCCATGTCCACGATGAATATCAAAACTACCTGCATGGCAGCTCGCTGTCGCACCGCCAGCAGTTTGTCGGGGAGTTGACCGGCGAACGGCGCAACGGCCTGGCCGAGGTCAAAGTCAAAAACCGCTTTGCCCTGGGTGACCATCTGGAGTTGATGACCCCCCACGGCAACTACCATTTTGATCTCGACCGGTTACACAACAGCGCGGGCTTGCCGACCCAGGTTGCACCGGGTGACGGCCACACGGTGTACCTGCCGATCCCCGAGCAGGTGGACTTGAAGTACGGGTTGTTGATGCGGGACTTGACGGTAAGTGAAGTGATGGAACGCTCGGCGTGAGCGCTGTGGGAGCGGGCTTGCTCGCGATAGCATCGCCCGGTTTTGTCTGACGACCGAGCCGTCAGCATCGCGAGCAAGCCCGCTCCCACAGACTGGGTGATTGCGATTAATCGCGGAACACTTCATCCAGCAGGTTGTGCATCGCCGTAAAGGCACGGCTGGAAGTTTTGGCGTCGTACATCATCTTGCCCGGCACATTGGCGTGGGGATCGGTGAAGGAATGCACCGCGCCGCCGTAGCTGGTCAATTGCCAGTCCACGCTTGCCGCATTCATCTCGGCCTCAAAAACCGGTAGCTGTTCGTTTGGCACCAACGGATCAGAAGCGCCGTGCAACACCAGCACCGCACCCTTGATGCTCTGGGCATCGATCGGATTGGGCGTGTCGAGGTTGCCGTGGAAGGACACCGCCGCTTGAAGTGGTGCACCGCTGCGCGCCAGTTCAAGTGAGCAGCAGCCGCCAAAACAGAAGCCAAAGGTGGCCAGCTTGTTGCTGTCGACCTGGGCCAGGCCCTGATTTTTCAGCATGTCGTACGCTGCCCACATCCGCTTGCGCAACAGGGCGCGGTCATTCTTGAGCGGCATCATTGCAGCGCCCGCCTCGTCGGCATTGCCCGGACGGATGGCCTGGCCGTACAAATCCGCGATCAGTACCACGTAGCCTTGCTCTGCAACCGACTTGGCGATCTCTTCGGCACCCGCACTGATGCCCATCCAGTTAGGCGCCATCAGCAAGCCCGGCAGTGGATCTTCTCGGCTCGGGTCAAACGCGAGGCGGCCTTCGTAAGGTTGGCCGTCGATTTGATAGGCCACAGAACTGACCGTAATTGATTTCATTAAAAACTCCTGAGCTCAAAACAAAAAAAACCCGCCGAAGCGGGTTTTTATAGCGCGGTTAGACCGACAACTCTACTAACAATTTGTTAAGCCGACGGACATAAGCCGCAGGGTCTTTCAAACTGTCACCGGCTGCCAGGGCCGCCTGATCGAAGAGGATGTGCGACAGGTCGCCAAAACGCTCTTCGCTCTGCTCTGCATCGAGTTTCTCGATCAGCGGGTGAGCCGGGTTGAACTCGAAGATAGGCTTGGACTCAGGCACTTTCTGACCGCTAGCTTCCAGGATCTGACGCATTTGCATGCCCAGGTCCTGCTCGCCGATGGCCAGAATCGCCGGGGAATCAGTCAGACGGTGGGATACACGCACTTCGCTGACGCTTTCACCCAGGGCTGCCTTGATGCGTTCAACCAGACCTTCTTTGGCCTTGGCCACTTCTTCTGCAGCTTTCTTGTCCTCTTCGGAGTCCAGGTTGCCCAGATCGAGGTCGCCGCGTGCCACGTCCACAAAGCTCTTGCCGTCGAAATCGCTGAGGTAGCTCATCAGCCACTCGTCGATACGGTCGGTCAACAGCAGGACTTCGATGCCTTTCTTGCGGAAGACTTCGAGGTGCGGGCTGTTTTTGACCTGCGCGTAGGTTTCGCCGGTCAGGTAGTAGATCTTGTCCTGACCTTCCTTGGCGCGAGCCAGGTAGTCGACCAGAGAAACGTTTTGTTCGCCGTCGTCACCATGGGTCGAGGCGAAACGCAGCAGACCGGCGATTTTTTCCTTGTTGGCGAAATCTTCAGCCGGGCCTTCTTTCATCACCTGGCCGAAGTTTTTCCAGAAGCCCTGGTATTTCTCAGGCTCGTTCTTCGCCAGTTTTTCCAGCATGTCGAGTACACGCTTGGTCAGCGCGGTCTTCATCGAGTCGATGATCGGGTCTTTTTGCAGGATTTCCCGCGACACGTTCAGCGACAGGTCGTTGGAGTCGATCACGCCCTTGATGAAGCGCAGGTACAGAGGCAGGAACGACTCGGCCTGGTCCATCACGAATACACGCTGTACGTACAGCTTCAGGCCTTTAGGCGCTTCACGCTGGTACAGGTCGAATGGAGCACGTGCCGGCACGTAGAGCAGCGAGCTGTATTCCAGCTTGCCTTCAACCTTGTTGTGGCTCCAGGCCAGCGGGTTCTCGTAATCGTGGGCAATGTGCTTGTAGAACTCCTGGTATTCCTCGTCCTTGACTTCAGTACGAGGGCGAGTCCACAGGGCACTTGCGCGGTTAACGGTTTCCCATTCCAGCGCAGGTGTTTCTTCGCCTTCGGCAACGGTTTGCTCTTTAGGCAGCTCGATCGGCAAGGCGATATGGTCGGAGTACTTCTTGATGATGTTGCGCAAGCGCCAGCCGTCAGCGAACTCGGATTCGCCGGACTTCAGGTGCAGAACAATCTTGGTGCCGCGATCAGCTTTTTCGACGGTGGCAACTTCAAACTCGCCTTCGCCCTTGGAGGACCAGTGCACGCCTTCGCTGGCAGGAGTCCCGGCACGGCGGCTGTAGACGTCAACCTTGTCGGCGACGATAAAGGCGGAATAGAAGCCCACACCGAACTGACCGATCAGGTGCGAGTCTTTCTTCTGATCGCCTGTCAGGTTTTTCATGAAATCAGCTGTGCCGGATTTCGCAATCGTACCCAAGTGGGTGATCACGTCATCACGGTTCATACCGATACCGTTGTCTTCGAGGGTGACGGTGTTGGCGTCCTTATCGAAGCTCACACGGATTTTAAGATCGGCACCGCCCTCCAGCAGCTCAGGCTTGGACAGTGCTTCAAAACGTAATTTGTCGACAGCATCAGAGGCGTTCGAGATCAATTCGCGAAGGAAAATTTCCTTGTTGGAGTACAGCGAATGGATCATGAGGTGCAGCAGTTGCTTGACCTCGGTCTGGAAGCCCAGGGTTTCTTTTTGAGTTTCCACGCTCATTGTTATCAAACTCCGATTGGATGGCATGAGCCACGCCCTAGTGGGTTGGCGGCGGGATGTCATGAAAGTTGGGGGCTCAGGTTCAAATTTCAAGGCCTGATGGCAAGGCATCGGTTTTTTACCAGCCGTTTCGACCTAGGATGCTTTACTTATATATGTCTGAAAGCATGGAACTTAAGCATTGAGCCAATGCTCAAACGCCCCGTAGATCTACTCATAAGGAGAAACACCCCATGCGTAATACTTTTGCTGTTGCCTTGATGCTGGCTGCCACCCTTGGTCTGGCTGCGTGTGACAAGAAGTCCGAAGATAAAGCCCAGGAAGCCACTCAGCACGCTGAGCAAGCTCAAGAAAAAATGTCTGAAGCCCAGGACAAAGTGAACGACGCGGCGAAAGAAAACGCCGAAGCTGCCAAAGCTCAGGCCGAGTCCAACAAAGCCGCCGCTGAAGAAGCCGCTCCTGCTACTCCTGCTGCTCCAGTGGCAACTCCAGAAAGCAAGTAATACGGCTTTTTGTGAGGTAACACAAAGCCCGCCAAGTGCGGGCTTTGTTGTGTCCCGGGCTCAAGATTTCTTGCTTCGATACCCGAACACAGCGCCATAAAAAAGCCCTGCATCCGTGAGATGCAGGGCTTTTTCAGGTATTCAGGAACGCTTTTGGCGAACCGAATAATTACGCGAGTGCTTCAGCACGCTTGCCCAGCAGACGGTCGCAAATAAATGCGCCCACCAAGGTCACGAGGCATGGCACCAGCCACGCCAAACCCTGGTCGCTGAAGGGCATATTCGCAAGCTGGCTAGGAATCCAGCCAGCCAGGCCTGCACCTTTGAGCGCATCGATCGAACCGAAGATGAACGACACCAGCATCACCGGACCCACGATCCGCGCCTGGGCATGCCACAGGCCTTTGCAGAAACTCAACGCCACCAGCACGATGCACGGCGGGTAAATCGCCGTCAGCAGCGGGATGGAGAAGGCGATCAACTGCGTCAGACCAAGGTTCGACACGGCCAGCGAGAACACCGCAAGGATAATCACCAGAGTCTTGTAAGACAGTGGCAACACCGTGCTGAAGTATTCAGCACAGGCGCACGTCAGGCCCACCGCCGTTACCAGGCAAGCCAGGGCAATCAGTACAGCCAGGAAGCCGCTGCCCAGCGAACCGAACGTATGCTGTACATAGGCGTGCAGTACTGCCGCGCCATTGGTTGCGCCCGCCGCCACTTCATGGCTGCCCGCCCCCAGGCGGAACAGGCTGATGTAGACCAGCGCAAGGCCAACACCGGCGATCAGGCCAGCAATGATTGCGTAACGGGTAATCAGCTTCGGCGACTCAACCCCACGGGAGCGAATGGCGTTCACGATCACAATGCCGAACACCAGCGCGCCCAGGGTATCCATGGTCAGGTAGCCATTGATAAACCCTTGAGAGAAGGGTGCGGCGACGTATTCAGGGGTCGCAACGCCAATATCACCCGCAGGCAAGGCAACAGCGGCAATACCGAGAATCGCCAGTGCGATGATCTTCAACGGTGCAAGGAAGCGCCCTACCGTGTCGAGCAGACGACCCGGATACAGCGAAACGAAGAACACAATCAGGAAGTACACCGAGCTGTACAAGAACAGCGCCAGCGGGCTTTCACCCGTCAACGGCGCCAGACCGACCTCGAAGGATACGGTGGCGGTACGCGGGGTGGCGAACAACGGACCAACAGCCAGATAGGCCACAGCCGCGAGCAAGCCGCCAGCCACTTTACCGATCGGGCTGCTCAGTGCGTCCATTCCGCCGCCAACCTTGGCGAGCGCAATAACAGTGACCACCGGCAGACCTACCGCGGTGATCAGGAAGCCCAATGCGGCCATCCAGACGTTAGGTCCAGCCTGCAGGCCAACGATTGGCGGGAAAATGATGTTGCCAGCCCCAACGAACAGGGCAAAAGTCATAAACCCAAGTGCCAGGATGTCCTGGCCTTTCAATACTTTCATTACGGAAATACCACACTACTGAATCGGAATTAGAGGGGAATTTCCCGTGCGGATGTGGGAAATGCTGTCGGTCTGTATAAGTCCGACCCGTCTAGCGCGCGGCTTCCTTTTGGGATGCACACGCAGAAATGCAGAATGGCGGCAAGATTACCGATTTTTTTCCTACAACGCACTGTTAGAGGGCGGACTGTCCGATGAACGAACGCAGTTGTCGCCTGGATGACATCGAAAATTGATTTGATGTGGTTTTGCAGCGTTGGGACTGCCGCGATTGGGTAGGCGCTGCCTCGTTCCTTCGGCGGCGGTTACAAACACTTCTGCCAGAACGCACAAAGGCCACCCGAAGGTGGCCTTTGTCTGGTGTAGCTATCAGCTAAGCGCGTGGCTTATTTGATTGCCCAGCCAGTCAGCTCGGACAGAGCCTTGCCGATGTCTGCCAGCGAACGCACGGTTTTAACGCCTGCGTCTTCCAGAGCAGCAAACTTCTCGTCTGCAGTGCCCTTGCCGCCAGAGATGATTGCGCCAGCATGGCCCATGCGCTTGCCAGCAGGGGCAGTCACACCAGCGATGTAGGAAACAACTGGCTTGGTCACGTGTGCCTTGATGTAGGCAGCCGCTTCTTCTTCAGCCGAACCGCCGATCTCACCGATCATTACGATCGCTTCGGTCTTCGGGTCTTCCTGGAACAACTTCAGGATGTCGATGAAGTTGGAACCAGGGATCGGGTCACCACCGATGCCTACGCAAGTCGACTGACCGAAACCGGCGTCAGTAGTTTGCTTAACAGCTTCGTAAGTCAGGGTGCCGGAACGCGACACGATGCCTACTTTGCCTGGCAAGTGAATGTGACCTGGCATGATGCCGATCTTGCATTCGCCTGGAGTGATAACGCCTGGGCAGTTAGGGCCGATCAGGGTAACACCCAGTTCGTCGCACTTAACTTTAGCGTCCAGCATGTCCAGGGTAGGAATGCCTTCAGTGATGCAAACGATCAGCTTGATGCCGCCGAAAGCTGCTTCAAGGATGGAGTCCTTGCAGAAAGGAGCCGGTACGTAGATAACGCTGGCGGTTGCGCCAGTGGCAGCTACGGCTTCTTTCACAGTGTTGAAAACAGGCAGGTCCAGGTGAGTGGTGCCGCCTTTGCCCGGAGTAACGCCACCAACCATCTTGGTGCCGTATTCGATGGCTTGCTGGGTGTGGAAGCTGCCCTGCGAACCAGTGATGCCCTGGCAGATAACTTTGGTGTCTTTATTGATCAGGACGCTCATTACTTGCCCTCCGCAGCTTTAACAACTTGTTGAGCAGCGTCGGTCAAGCTGGTAGCAGCGATGATGTTCAAGCCGCTTTCTGCCAGTACTTTAGCGCCCAGTTCAGCGTTGTTGCCTTCAAGGCGAACAACCACCGGGATTTTCACGCCGACTTCTTTCACTGCACCGATGATGCCTTCGGCAATCATGTCGCAACGAACGATGCCGCCGAAGATGTTGACCAGTACTGCAGCGACATTGCTGTCGGACAGGATGATCTTGAACGCTTCGGTAACGCGTTCTTTGGTAGCACCGCCGCCAACGTCGAGGAAGTTGGCTGGCTTGCCGCCATGCAGGTTAACGATGTCCATGGTGCCCATCGCCAGACCAGCGCCGTTTACCATGCAGCCGATGTTGCCTTCCAGTGCTACGTAGTTCAGTTCGAACTTGGCAGCGTGCGCTTCGCGCGGATCGTCTTGCGACGGATCGTGGAAAGTTTTCAGCTTGGCCTGACGGTACATGGCGTTAGCGTCGATGTTGATTTTTGCATCGAGGCAGTGCAGATCGCCGTCAGCCTTGATAACCAGCGGGTTCACTTCCAGCAGGGCCAGATCGTGATCCTTGAACAGTTTGGCCAGACCTACGAAGATCTTGGCGAACTGAGTAACTTGCTTGCCTTCCAGACCCAACTGGAAAGCCAACTCGCGACCCTGGAATGGCTGAGCGCCAACCAGTGGATCGATAGTTGCTTTCAGAATTTTTTCTGGAGTGTCGTGAGCGATCTTCTCGATATCCACGCCACCTTCGGTGGAAGCCATGAATACGATACGACGGCTGGAACGGTCAACGACAGCGCCCAGGTACAGCTCTTTAGCGATATCAGTGCACGATTCAACCAGGATCTTGGTGACCGGCTGACCATTGGCATCAGTCTGGTAAGTCACCAGACGCTTGCCCAACCACTGTTGTGCGAATGCTTTAGCGTCTTCTTTGCTGCGAACCAGCTTAACGCCGCCCGCTTTACCGCGACCACCTGCGTGAACCTGGGCTTTGACAACCCATTCGGTCCCACCGATTTTGTCGCAAGCTTCTGCGGCTGCTTCCGGGGTGTCTACTGCATAACCCTTGGATACTGGCAGGCCGTATTCAGCGAACAGCTGCTTACCCTGATACTCGTGAAGATTCATGCTTTTTACCGTCTTCGTTAGGTACTGCGCATTCGGCGCTGCACTTTTATTAGTGCCGCACCACCTGTGACTGCTGCTTGTGCTGCCTTTACAAGCCCGACACCCGCGTGAGCGGAGCCGGGCCTGAGTCAAACAAGACAAGACTGCGTCCGGCGGAAGTTCCGCGGTGAGGCTTGCTAGCAAGGCTCACGACGGGCAAACCGCCGTGGTTTCTTATTGTCTGGTCTTAACGTTTCTTGCGGTTGGCAATGTGGATGGCGCCGCCATTCACTGCCAGTGCTGCTTCGTGCAAGGCTTCAGACAGGGTTGGATGGGAGAAAACCATCATGCCCAGATCTTCAGCGCTGGTGCCGAATTCCATACCGATCGCGCCTTGCTGAACCAGCTCTGCTGCGCTCGGGCCAATCACGTGGACGCCCAGTACGCGGTCAGTTTTGGCATCAGCGATGACTTTAACAAAGCCACCGGTGTCGTTTGCTGCCATGGCACGGCCACTGGCTGCAAACGGGAAGGTGCCGACGTTAACTTCAACGCCTTCAGCTTTCAAGGCCTGTTCGGTTTTACCGACCCACGCGATCTCCGGGTGAGTGTAAATAACCGATGGAATCAGGTCGTAGTTCATCTCGGTCTTGTGACCTTTGATGCGCTCGACAACCATGATGCCTTCTTCCGATGCCTTGTGTGCCAGCATCATGCCACGTACCACGTCACCAATGGCGAAAACGCCCGGTACGCTGGTCGCGCAATGATCGTCAACAAACACGAAACCGCGCTCGTCGATGGTCACGCCGCTGTCAGCTGCCAGCAGTTCGGTAGTCACCGGACGGCGACCAACGGCTACGATCAGCTTGTCGAAGGTGATGGTCTGTTCGCCGTTGGCGTCGGTGTAGGTCACAACGACTTCTTCGCCGTTAACCTTGGAACCGGTAACGCGAGCGCCCAGCTTGATGTCCAGACCTTGTTTGGTCAGGGTTTTGTAGGCTTCTTTGGATACGGCAGCGTCAGCAGCCATCAGGAACGTGTCCAGAGCTTCCAGAACCGTTACCTGAGCACCCAGACGGGACCATACCGAACCCAGTTCCAGACCGATAACCCCAGCGCCGATAACGCCCAGACGCTTGGGTACGGATTGGAATTCCAGGGCGCCGGTCGAATCAACGATGACGTTGTTATCAACTGGAGCAGGTGGAATGTCGATCGGACGCGAGCCCGAAGCCAGAATCACGTTCTCGGCTTCGATGATTTCGACAGTGCCGTCTGGCTTGGTCAGTTCAACTTTCTTGCCGGCCAGCAGTTTGCCGTGGCCTTGCAGGGAAGTAACGCCGTTAGCCTTGAACAGGGTAGCAACGCCGGAAGTCAGACCTTTAACGATGTTGGCTTTACGGCCAACCATCGCAGCAACGTCCATCTTCACTTCACCGGTGGTGATGCCGTGGATGGCAAATGCATCCTTGGCTTCGTGGTACTTCCAGGAGCTGTCCAGCAGCGCCTTGGATGGAATGCAGCCAACGTTCAGGCAAGTACCGCCCAGCGCCAGTTTGCCTTCCTTGTCGGTGTATTTTTCGATGCAAGCAGTCGAAAGGCCCAGTTGAGCAGCCTTGATGGCAGCAACGTAGCCGCCAGGGCCCGCACCAATCACTACAACGTCAAATTTCTGAGACATGAAAATAGATCCTCTATTAGCTACAAGCTGTCAGCAGCACGCTACAAGCCAAAGCCAAGCTGCTTTTTCTCGCAGCCTGGCACCTGAAGCTTGCAGCCGCTTCTATTAGATATCCAGCAGCAGACGAGCCGGGTCTTCCAGCAGGTTTTTGATTGCTACCAGGAAACTTACAGCTTCTTTGCCATCGATCAAGCGGTGATCGTAAGACAGAGCCAAATACATCATCGGACGGATTACGACCTGACCGTTGATTGCCATTGGACGCTGAAGGATGTTGTGCATGCCCAGGATCGCGGCTTGCGGCGGGTTAACGATCGGGGTCGACATCATCGAACCGAAAGTACCACCGTTAGTGATGGTGAACGTACCACCGGTCATTTCGTCGATGGACAGTTTGCCGTCACGGGCTTTTTTGCCGTAAGCAGCAATGCCGCCTTCGATTTCAGCCAGGCTCATCAGTTCGGCGTTACGCAGAACCGGAACTACCAGACCACGGTCGCTGGATACAGCAACACCGATGTCGGCGAAGCCGTGGTAAACGATGTCGGAACCGTCGATCGAAGCGTTGACCGCCGGGAAGCGTTTCAGCGCTTCGGTAGCGGCCTTGACGAAGAACGACATGAAGCCCAGACGTACACCGTTGTGCGACTTCTCGAACAGGTCCTTGTACTTCGAACGCAGTGCCATGATTTCAGTCATGTCCACTTCGTTGAAAGTGGTCAGCATCGCCATGTTCGATTGAGCTTCAACCAGACGCTTGGCCACGGTGGCACGAACGCGGGTCATTGGAACGCGTTTTTCTACGCGGTCGCCAGCAGCGAAAACCGGAGCAGCAGCGGCAGGTGCGGCAGCCTTGGCAGGCGCAGCAGCAGGCGCGGCCTTTTTGGCAGCAACAGCGGCAACTACGTCTTCCTTGGTCACACGACCGCCTTTGCCAGTGCCGGCAACGGAAGCAATGTTGATACCGTTTTCTTCGGCGATCTTGCGAGCAGCAGGCGCAGCCACTGGATCGTCTTCGCCTTCGCCAGCTGGAGCAGCAGCCTGAGCAGCCGGTGCAGCAGCGGCTGGTGCAGCAGCAACGCCGCCTTCAACGATGGAGCCCAGAACTTCGTCGGACAGAACGGTGTCGCCTTCGTTCTTGACGATAGCGCCCAGTACGCCGTCAGCTGTTGCCAGCACTTCCAGCACAACCTTGTCGGTTTCGATGTCAACAATCAGGTCGTCGCGCTTTACAGCGTCGCCCGGTTGTTTGTGCCAGGTGGCAACGGTGCCATCGGCAACCGATTCCGGAAATGTTGGGGCTTTGATCTCGATAGCCATGTTCTTTGGTTCCTTAAATTCGGTTTCAGTGCGCGAAGGCGTTAAACAGTGAACGCGTCTTGCAACAGTTTTGCCTGTTGCTCAGCGTGCATCGATGCGTAACCACAAGCAGGTGCAGCAGAAGCGTCACGGCCCGCGTACTCAAGTACGAGAGATTTGTCGTGACCGCTGATGATGCGGCGCATGTGGTGCTGGCTGCAGTACCAGGCACCCTGGTTCATCGGCTCTTCCTGACACCAGACAATATGTTTGGCGTTTTTGTACGGAGCCAGGACTTCAATCAAGTCGTCCTCAGGGAACGGGTACAGCTGCTCAAGACGCACGATGGCGATGTCATCACGACCTTCGGCACGGCGTTTTTCCAGCAGGTCGTAGTAGACCTTGCCGCTACACAGCACGATGCGACCGACTTTCGCCGGATCTTGTGCATCGATTTCCGGAATAACGGTCTGGAACGAACCTTCGGCCAGATCTTCCAGGGTCGAGATTGCCAATTTGTGACGCAGCAACGACTTCGGAGTCAGGACGATCAGCGGCTTGCGCAGCGGACGGATGACCTGACGGCGCAGCAGGTGATAAATCTGCGCAGGAGTAGTCGGCACGCACACCTGAATGTTGTGCTCGGCGCACAGTTGCAGGTAACGTTCAAGACGTGCAGAGGAGTGCTCCGGGCCCTGACCTTCATAACCGTGTGGCAGCAGCATGGTCAGACCGCACAGACGGCCCCACTTGTGCTCGCCGCTGGTGATGAACTGGTCGATTACAACCTGGGCGCCGTTGGCGAAGTCGCCGAACTGGGCTTCCCAGATCACCAGCGCGTTAGGCGTGGTGGTCGAGTAGCCGTATTCGAACGCCAATACCGCTTCTTCCGACAGCAACGAGTCGTACAGGTCAAAACGTGGCTGACCTTCAAACAGGTGCTTCAGAGGAATGTAGGTGCCAGCATCTTTCTGGTTGTGCAGCACGGCGTGACGGTGCGAGAACGTACCGCGGCCGATGTCCTGACCCGTCATGCGAATCGGGTGACCTTCGAACTGCAGGGTTGCGTATGCCATTGTTTCGGCATAACCCCAGTTGATCGGCAGGCCGCCGGCTTGCATTTTTTGACGATCTTCGTAGATCTTCGCAACCTGGCGCTGGACAACGAAGCCTTCCGGAATTTCCAGCAGCTTGGCAGACAGTTCTTGCAGGGTCTTGAGATCAAAACGGGTGTCGTGACGTGCAGTCCAGGCGTGACCCAGGTATGGGCGCCAGTCTACGAACAGCTCTTTGTTCGGCTCTTTGACCAGACTTTTCACAACATGCAGACCGTTGTCCAGCGCGTTGCGGTATTCGTCGATCTTGGCCTGAACGCGTTCTGCGTCCACCACTTTTTCTTGCGTCAGACGTTCGGCATACAGTTCACGGGTAGTGCGCTGCTTGGCGATCTGCTGATACATCAGCGGCTGAGTACCGTTTGGCTCGTCGGCCTCGTTGTGACCGCGACGGCGGTAGCAGAACAGGTCGATCACGACGTCACGCTTGAACTGCATGCGGTAGTCGATAGCCAGCTGGGTTACGAACAGAACGGCTTCCGGATCATCACCATTCACATGGAGGATCGGTGCCTGGATCATTTTCGCAACGTCCGTGCAGTACTCGGTGGAGCGCGAGTCTTCCGGATTGCTGATGGTGAAGCCCACCTGGTTGTTGATCACCAGATGAATGGTGCCGCCCGTCTTGAAGCCGCGAGTTTGCGACATCTGGAAGGTTTCCATGACCACGCCCTGACCTGCGAATGCAGCATCACCGTGGATGGAAATTGGCAGTACTTTTTCGCCGGTGCTGTCGTTACGACGGTCCTGGCGAGCACGTACAGACCCTTCAACCACTGGAGAAACGATTTCCAGGTGGGACGGGTTGAACGCCATTGCCAGGTGGACTTCGCCACCACCGGTCATGACGTTGGAGGAGAAGCCCTGGTGGTATTTAACGTCACCGGAACCCAGCTCGATCTTTTTCTTGCCTTCGAACTCGTCGAACAACTCGCGCGGGTTTTTACCGAAGGTGTTCACCAATACGTTCAGACGGCCACGGTGGGCCATGCCGATAACGATTTCCTTGGTGCCGTAGTTGCCCGAACGCTGGATCAGCTCGTCCAGCAAAGGAATCAGGCTCTCGCCACCTTCCAGGCCGAAACGCTTGGTGCCCGGGTATTTGGTACCCAGGTACTTTTCCAGACCTTCAGCAGCAGTCACGCGCTCAAGCAGATGGCCTTTGACTTCAGCCGAATACGTTGGGCGGCCGCGTACGCTTTCGAGGCGCTGTTCAAACCAGTGGCGCTGCTCGGAATCGACGATGTGCGTGAACTCTGCGCCGATGGTGCGGCAATATGTCTGCTGCAACGCTTCGAGAATTTCGCGTAGGCTCGCTTCCTCTTTGCCGATGTACAGGTCGCCGGCACGGAAGGTCGTATCAAGATCGGCATTGGTCAAGCCGTAATGATTGATCGACAGGTCTGCAGGTGCAGGACGCTGCCACAGTCCCAGCGGATCAAGCTGGGCTGCCTGGTGGCCGCGCATCCGATAGGCCTGGATCAATCGCAGCACTTCAACCTGCTTCTTCTCGTGCTCACTGCTCACGCTCCCGGCGGAAACCGGTTGGGCGCGGCGCTGGTTCTTTGCCAGCAGCACGAAATGATCGCGGATTGTGGAGTGCGAAACATCGTTGGCAGAGTTGCCGTCAGTAGGCAACGTCTGAAATTTGGTGCGCCATTCTTCTGGCACAGCGTTAGGGTCGTGCAGGTAGAGCTCATAGAGCTCTTCCACATAGGCAGCGTTACCACCTGAAAGATAGCCGCTGTTCCACATGCGCTGCATCACGCTTTCTTGCATGCTTGGTCACCCTCGGTTAGGGGACACCATCGACGAGAACACCAGAGCATGCTTGAGAAAGTCCAAATACAGCGACTAAAACAAGCCACTTAGGATCACGCTGATAGTCCGGGTACCAGCCCGGATGCCCCTGCTGGTCTCATTTCTTCAAAATAAGAGCCGCAGCTTTTGAGCTGTTGCTCAGGTTAAAACTACGGCGCCGGTTGAAGCCTGCGCCGCAGCATTTACGGTTAAAGCGGTCCTGCGGTACAGCCTTGGATCACACGCCGCTTTGCAGCAGCATGCTACGCACGTGACCGATGGCCTTAGTCGGGTTCAAGCCCTTCGGACACACGTTTACGCAGTTCATGATCCCGCGGCAGCGGAATACGCTGAACGGGTCATCCAGTGAAGCCAGACGCTCGCTGGTCTTGGTGTCACGGCTGTCAGCCAGGAAGCGGTAGGCTTGCAACAGTGCAGCAGGGCCCAGGAACTTGTCCGGGTTCCACCAGAAGGACGGGCACGAGGTCGAGCAGCAAGCGCACAGGATGCACTCGTACAGACCGTCGAGCTTTTCACGCTCTTCTGGCGATTGCAGACGCTCGATGGCCGGAGCCGGAGTATCGTTCTGCAGGAACGGCTTAACTTTTTCGTATTGCTTGTAGAAGATGCTCATATCGACGACCAGGTCACGGATAACCGGCAAACCTGGTAGTGGACGAACGATCAGCTTGTTGCCTTTAACGACAGCAGACAGTGGCGTGACGCACGCCAAAGCGTTTTTGCCGTTGATGTTCATGCCGTCGGAGCCGCAAACGCCCTCACGGCAAGAGCGACGATAGGAGAAACCCTCGTCCTGCTCTTTGATCAGGGCCAGTACGTCCAGCACCATCAGGTCTTTACCGTGGGTATTGACCTCGAATTCCTGCATGAACGGAGCGGCGTCCTGATCAGGGTTGTAACGATAAACACTGACTTTCAACATATCGGCCACCCTTAGTAAGTCCGAACCATAGGCTCGAAGGTCGGAACGGTTTTCGGCGAGAAGTTCACCGCACGCTTGGCTACGCGCTTGTCACCCGGGAAGTACAGGGTGTGGCACAGCCAGTTAACGTCGTCACGATCTTCGAAGTCTTCACGGGCGTGAGCACCGCGCGATTCTTTACGAACTTCAGCTGCGATTGCAGTCGCTTCAGCCACTTCGAGCAGGTTTTGCAGCTCAAGGGCTTCGATACGAGCGGTGTTGAACGCCTGGCTCTTATCGTTGATTTTCACGTTGGCAATGCGCGTGCGCAGATCTGCCAGCTGGGCAATGCCCTTCTGCATGTATTCGCCAGTACGGAATACACCGAAGTAGTTCTGCATGCAGCTCTGCAGCTCTTTACGCAGGGTTGCCACGTCTTCGCCGTCGGTACGCGAGTTCAGGCCATCCAGACGTGCGAGGGCAGCGTCGATGTCGGACTGGCGCGGACGAGCGTAATCAACGCCTTCTTTCAGGGTCTGCTCAAGGAACAGGCCGGCAGCACGACCGAATACCACCAGGTCGAGCAACGAGTTGCCGCCCAGACGGTTGGCACCGTGTACCGATACGCAAGCCACTTCACCCACTGCGAACAGGCCAGGGATGATCTGGTCAACGCCGTCAGCGTCCTGAGTGATTGCCTGGCCATGAATGTTGGTGGCAACGCCGCCCATCATATAGTGGCAGGTAGGAACCACTGGAACTGGAGCCAGAACCGGGTCAACGTGCGCGAACGTTTTCGACAGTTCGCAGATACCAGGCAGACGGCTGTGCAGAACTTCTTCACCCAGGTGATCGAGTTTCAGCATCACGTGGTCGCCATCCGGACCGCAACCGTTGCCCGCGATGATTTCCTTAACCATCGAGCGAGCGACTACGTCACGACCGGCAAGGTCTTTGGCGTTCGGAGCATAACGCTCCATGAAACGTTCGCCGTGCTTGTTGATCAGGTATCCACCTTCACCGCGGCAACCTTCAGTAACCAGTACACCGGCGCCGGCAATACCGGTTGGGTGGAACTGCCACATCTCGATGTCCTGTACCGGCACGCCAGCACGCAGCGCCATGCCAATACCGTCACCGGTGTTGATCAGGGCGTTGGTAGTCGAAGAGTAGATACGACCTGCACCGCCAGTCGCCAGTACGGTGGCGTTAGCGCGAACGTAGGAGGTTTCACCGGTTTCGATGCAGATAACGATCATGCCGACGAAATCGCCAGCCTCGTTCTTAACCAGATCGACACCGTAGTATTCGTTCAGGAATACAGTGCCGGCCTTCAGGTTGGCCTGGTACAGGGTGTGCAACAGCGCGTGACCGGTACGGTCGGCTGCAGCGCAAGTACGGGCAGCCTGGCCGCCTTTACCGAAGTCCTTGGACTGACCACCGAAAGGACGCTGATAGATACGACCCTGTTCGGTACGGGAGAACGGCAGACCCATGTGCTCGAGTTCGAACACGGCTTCCGGACCTACGGAACACATGTACTCGATAGCGTCCTGGTCACCGATATAGTCGGAACCCTTGACGGTATCGTACATGTGCCAGCGCCAGTCATCGTTCGGATCTGCAGAAGCGATCGCGCAGGTGATGCCACCCTGAGCCGATACAGTGTGCGAACGAGTCGGGAAAACCTTGGTGATTACGGCAGTCTTGTGACCACCTTGTGCCAGCTGCAGAGCAGCGCGCATGCCAGCACCGCCGCCGCCAATAATAATGGCGTCGAACGAAAGTGTATTAACTGTGTTAGCCATGAATCAGATACCCCAAAGAATCTGCACACCCCAGACGAAGTAAGCGAACATTGCAACGCCGCAGACTGCCTGGAAGAGGAAACGTACTGCTGTCGCGGACTTGCCCAGCGCCATTGGCGTCAGGTAGTCGGTCGCGATGGTCCACATGCCTACCCAGGCGTGTGCGCCCAGAGCAACAAGGGCCAGCAGGCTGAAGATACGCATCCAGTTGCTTGCAAACAGCTCATGCCATTGGGCGTAGCCAATGCCAGGGTTCGCAACGAGGTATCCGATCAGGAAAATGAAATAAGCCGCTAGAACAACCGCAGACACACGCTGTGCCATCCAGTCATAGAGGCCCGAACGCGACAGGTTCGTAACGCTGGTTACCATATCCAAACTCCCGCCAGAACAATCATCACCACGGAAATGACGATTACAATTTTCGAGCCCAGTCGGCCGCCTTCAAGCGTCTCACCGATGCCCATGTCCATGATCAAGTGGCGCACACCGGCAACCAGGTGATACAGCAAGGCAGAGAGCAGGCCCCACGCAACGAATTTGGCCAGAGGACTGGTCAAGCATGCCTTCACCTCGGCATAACCTTCTTCCGAACCCAGGGATTTGCTCAATGCATAAAGCATGATGCCCAGGCCGAGAAAAAGAATAATGCCCGATACACGGTGCAGAAATGACGTAACGCCGGTGATGGGGAGTTTGATGGTCCTTAGGTCTAGGTTTACAGGTCGTTGGCTATTCACGGCTTTTTTCACACTGAAGAGCCCCTAACAATCAGGGCAAGTTTGTTGGGATGCGCACTGGTCAGGTACCCACCACCCGGGAGTGACGACCCCCATCTAAACAGGCCCAAAAGCCCCTGGCGGTCGGCTGCCGAGTATAGACAGTTAGGTCGCTAATGACAACGCAAAGACCTCCCCCTAATAGCGCATTGCGCTCTGGCTATAAAAGGCGTAAACGGCAGGGATATTCGCGAAAAATGACTCCCCAAAGCCTTGTACAGCAAGACTTTAGGCAAATTGACATTCAAATTTATCTCACTATAGTGGTGCGGGCCCTGCGTGGGGGGTCTGTCTGATGATTTCAAGCATAAATAGGAGGCCACATGGCTGACAAAAAAGCGCAGTTGATCATCGAGGGCGCAGCCCCCGTCGAGCTGCCCATTTTAACTGGCACCGTGGGTCCCGATGTAATCGATGTGCGAGGCCTAACGGCAACGGGCCGATTCACATTTGACCCTGGCTTCATGTCGACCGCATCTTGCGAGTCGAAGATCACCTATATTGATGGTGACAACGGTATCCTGCTGCACCGCGGCTACCCGATTGAACAGCTGGCTGAACACTCTGACTACCTTGAGACCGCTTACCTGCTACTGAACGGCGAACTGCCGACTGCAGAGCAGAAGGCTCAATTTGTCAGCACCGTGAAGAACCACACAATGGTTCACGAGCAGTTGAAGACGTTCTTCAACGGCTTCCGTCGTGACGCCCACCCGATGGCGGTCATGTGCGGTGTAGTCGGCGCCCTCTCGGCCTTCTACCACGACTCCCTGGACATCAATAACCCGCAGCATCGCGAAATTTCCGCGATCCGTCTGGTTGCCAAGATGCCAACCCTGGCAGCGATGGTTTACAAGTACTCCATGGGTCAACCCATGATGTACCCGCGTAACGACCTGACCTACGCCGAAAACTTCCTGCACATGATGTTCAACACACCGTGCGAGATCAAACCGATCAGCCCGGTGCTGGCCAAGGCAATGGATAAGATCTTTATCCTGCACGCTGACCACGAACAGAATGCCTCGACCTCTACCGTGCGTCTGGCGGGCTCTTCGGGTGCCAACCCGTTCGCCTGTATTGCTGCCGGTATCGCCGCACTGTGGGGCCCTGCTCACGGCGGTGCAAACGAAGCCGTGTTGACCATGCTCGACGAAATTGGCGATGTTTCGAACATCGACACGTTCATCGCCAAGGCCAAGGACAAAAACGATCCGTTCAAACTGATGGGCTTTGGTCACCGGGTTTATAAAAACCGCGACCCACGCGCCACAGTGATGAAAAAGACCTGCGACGAAGTGCTTAAAGAACTGGGCATCCAGAACGATCCGCAACTCGAACTGGCCATGCGCCTGGAAGAGATCGCTCTGACCGACCCGTACTTCATCGAGCGCTCGCTGTACCCGAACGTCGACTTCTACTCGGGGATCATCCTCAAGGCGATCGGCATTCCAACCAGCATGTTCACCGTGATCTTCGCCCTGTCGCGTACAGTCGGCTGGATCTCGCACTGGAAAGAAATGCTCTCCAGCCCGTACAAGATTGGCCGTCCGCGCCAGCTGTACACCGGTTACGAGCAGCGTGACCTGACCAACCTGGAAGACCGCAAGTAAGGCATATCCCACGATATAGTCTTAGCTGCACACAAAACGGCCTCTATATATATAGAGGCCGTTTTTGTTTTGCGCCGTTTTAACCCTGTGCAGAACTGACTGCTGTGGGAGCGACGGTATCGCCGTGGCCCGCCTGACAGGCCGCAGTGATGCCATCGCGAGCAAGCCCCCTCCCACCAAACCTCAACACAAAAAAATCCCCCTGCCTCACGACAGGGGGATTGCTTTACACATAACGCCTGCCGCTGATTAGTGATCCACCGCCCCGCTCGCCCCAAGACCCGTCTGCGAACGCACAAACTGCGGGAAGAACAACGCACGCTCTTTCTCTGCCGCCTTGGATTTGTCGGTAATAGAGAAGAACCAGATACCCGCGAACGCAATGATCATGGAGAACAGTGCTGGGTACTCGTAAGGGAAGATTGCTTTCTCATGATGCAGGATCTGCACCCAGATGGTCGGGCCCAGGATCATCAAGCCAACCGCACTGACCAGCCCCATCCAGCCGCCAATCATGGCGCCGCGAGTGGTGAGGTTTTTCCAGTACATGGAAAGCAGCAGCACAGGGAAGTTGCAGCTCGCAGCAATGGAGAACGCCAGGCCCACCATGAATGCGATGTTCTGGCTTTCGAACAGGATGCCCAAGCCAATCGCCAGCACCGCCAGGGCGATGGTAGTGATCTTGGAAACGCGAATCTCATCCTTGTCGTTGGCCTTGCCCTTCTTGATTACGCTTGCATAAAGGTCGTGAGACACCGCCGAGGCACCGGCCAGGGTCAGACCCGCAACTACCGCAAGGATAGTGGCGAAGGCTACGGCCGAGATAAAGCCCAGGAACATACTGCCGCCCACCGCATCAGCCAGATGCACGGCCGCCATGTTGTTACCGCCCAGCAAGGCGCCAGCAGCGTCTTTGAATGCAGGGTTGGTGCTGACCAGGATGATCGCGCCAAAACCGATGATGAAGGTCAGGATGTAGAAGTAACCGATAAAGCCAGTTGCGTAGAACACGCTCTTGCGGGCTTCCTTGGCATCGCTAACGGTGAAGAAGCGCATCAGGATATGTGGTAGGCCGGCAGTACCGAACATCAGGGCCAGACCGAGGGAAAAGGCCGAGATCGGGTCTTTAACCAGGCCGCCCGGGCTCATGATCGCCTCACCTTTAGGGTGAATTTTGACGGCTTCGGCAAACAAGGCATTGAAATCAAAGTTGACGTGTTTCATTACCATCACGGCCATGAACGTCGCACCCGACAACAACATCACCGCTTTGATGATTTGCACCCAAGTAGTGGCCAGCATGCCGCCGAACAACACATACATGCACATCAGAATGCCTACCAGGATCACCGCAACGTGGTAGTCCAGGCCGAACAGCAGCTGAATCAGCTTGCCGGCACCGACCATTTGCGCAATGAGGTAGAACGCAACCACCACCAATGAACCGCAAGCCGACAGCGAGCGGATCTGGGTTTGACCCAAACGGTACGAGGCAACGTCAGCAAAGGTGTACTTGCCCAGGTTACGCAAACGCTCTGCGATCAGGAACAGGATGATGGGCCAACCCACCAGAAAGCCGATCGAATAGATCAGGCCATCGTAGCCAGAGGTGTAAACCAGCGCGGAAATACCCAGGAAGGAGGCGGCGGACATATAGTCGCCCGCAATCGCCAGGCCGTTCTGAAAACCTGTAATTTTGCCGCCCGCAGCATAGTAGTCGGCAGCAGACTTGTTACGCTTTGACGCCCAGTACGTAATGCACAGAGTCGCACCCACAAAAACGACGAACATGATGATCGCCGCGATATTAAGCGGTTGCTTCTGCACTTCGCCGGTCAGGGCCTCTCCCGCCCAGACCGCAGGTGCAAGGGCTGCAACGCCCAGTGTTGCCAATAGGCGCCCGATCATTGCCCTGCCTCCTTGAGAATTGCATTGTTCAGCTCATCAAACTCGCCATTGGCCCGGCGAACATAGATACCGGTAAGAATGAAGGCTGAAACAATCAACCCCACACCAATCGGAATACCCCAGGTAATAGACGAACCGGGACTCAACTTGGTCCCCATGATGTGTGACCCATAAGCAATCAACAGGATAAAGGCGGCATATAGTCCGAGCATGATTGCCGAGAGAATCCAGGCGAACCGCTCTCTTTTTTTAACCAGCTCCTTGAAACGCGGGCTGTTTTGAATCGAGAGGTAAATGCTGTCGTTCATTATTTTTGTCCTCGCAGCACAGATGAGATGGAACGTTTTCACTATTAGGGCGCCGCACATTCAATTCCAGACGACTTTAGTAGTAGAGCCCTGAATCAGCTGCAGCCCGCGTTTTATCTAGTCTGCAAGGACGATGCACATAAGCATGAAACTCCAGAAATGCAAAAACCGCCTGATGTAAACACCAGGCGGTCTTGTGTACTGCGAGCTAGACGCTTCGCGATTATTTAGCTGTCCACTCGGCCACACGCTCAGGGTGCTTGGCGACCCACTCTTTGGCCGCCGCTTCAGGCTTTGCCCCCTCTTGAATAGCCAGCATTACTTCACCAATTTCATCTTTTGAGTTCCAGGAAAATTTCTCCAGAAACTCTGCAACTTCAGGTGCTTTTTTACCCAGTTCTTTGCTGCCAATGCTATTAACGGTTTCTGCAGCGCCATACACGGACTTGGGATCTTCGAGAAAACGCAGTTTCCACTTGGCAAACATCCAGTGCGGCACCCAGCCGGTCACGGCAATCGGTTCGTTTTTGGCATAGGCACGACCCAGTTCCGAGGTCATTGCCGCTCCGGAACTTGCCTGTAGCTTGTAGCCCTTGAGGTCATAATCCTTGATTGCCTGGTCGGTCTTGAGCATGACACCTGAGCCGGCATCAATACCGACGATCTTGTTTTTGAACTCGTCGCTGCCCTTCAAATCGGCAATGGACTGGGCCTTTACATACTCAGGAACGATCAGGCCAATTTTTGCATCTTTGAAGTTGGGCCCGTAGTCGACCACCTTGTCTTTATTCTTCGCCCAGTACTCGCCATGAGTAACGGGCAACCAGGCAGACAGCATGGCGTCCAGTTTCCCCGTGGCCACGCCCTGCCACATGATGCCGGTCGCAACGGGCATCAGTTTCACGTCATAACCCAGCTTTTGCTTGATGACTTCGGCAGCCACATGGGTAGTTGCCACGCTGTCCGACCAACCATCCACATAGCCAATATTCAGGGTCGGCTTGCTCTGGGCGCTCGCCAGGCCCGCACTCATCGCCAGCACCAAGGCTGCTCCCGCGCTCAAAATACGTCGCATCTTCATCTTTGATTCCCCACAGTGCCGGGCCCGACGAGTGCCGGGCCACTTCAAGTTTCCTACAAGGTTTTTCTACCCCGTATCACTTGCACCCGATCATCAACCGCGACTGCTTGCCGTCCTGCTCTGACGACGACCCCCATACAACCAGCAACGACATTGCCACTACACCCATTTGATACCTGCGTGCTTTGCCCAGATGGCTGCCCGAACTTTGCATGTCAAAATTATACGCGGGCGCTGCACCTGCTCAATTGCAGGTAAGATGCGCGGCTTTGCTCCCATACGGCCTGACCATGTCTGCGACTGCCCGCTTCCCCGTGCTGCCTTATCTCCTTGCCTGCTTGCTGGGCATGTTTGCCATTGCCGGTTTCTGGTACGGCCTTGGCCAACCGGTGATTTTGCCTGATGCCGCAACACCGACCCATAAACTGCAATGTGCGTCGTATACGCCGTTCGACAAGGACCAATCACCGTTCGACCAGCCTTTCGTGCCTCGGGCCGAGCGCATGGACGCGGACCTGGCGTTGCTGGCCACGCGCTTTCAGTGCATCCGCACCTATTCGCAGGCAGGTCTTGAAGGCCTGCCAGACCTTGCACGCAAACACGGCCTGAAGCTGATGATCGGGGCCTGGGTCAGCAGCGACCCGGTTGCCACCGCACAGGAAGTCGACGCCCTGATCGCCTCGGCCAATGCCAACCCGGACGTCGTCAGTTCGGTCATCGTTGGCAACGAGGCCTTGCTGCGCAAAGAAGTCACCGCGCCACAACTGGTCAAGCTGATCGACAAGGTGAAAAGCCAGATCAAGCAACCCGTGACCTATGCAGATGTATGGGAGTTCTGGCTGCAGCATCCGGAAATCGCCCCGGCGGTGGACTTCCTGACCATTCACCTGCTGCCTTACTGGGAAGATGACCCTGCAGGCATTGATCAAGCGGTGAACCATGTCGCGCAGATCCGCCAGGTTTTCGGCAACAAGTTTGCGCCCAAGGACATCCTGATCGGCGAGACCGGCTGGCCCAGCGAAGGACGCCAGCGCGAAACCGCCGTACCTGGCCGGGTCAATGAGGCCAAATACATTCGCGGTTTTGTCACCCTGGCCGAGCAAAACGGCTGGAAGTACAACCTGATCGAAGCCTTCGACCAACCCTGGAAACGCGGCAGCGAAGGCGCAGTAGGCGGCTATTGGGGCTTGTTTGATGCAGACCGTCAGGACAAGGGCATTCTGGCCGGTCCAGTTTCCAATCTGCCGCACTGGCCTGCCTGGCTGGGGTTGGGCGCACTGGTGTTTCTGAGCACTCTGGTGCTTGGCGGGCGCGTTCGCACGCCACGCTCAGCCCTGCTGCTGCCAGCACTGGGCGCTGTAGCGGGATGCAGCATCGTGGCCTGGGCAGAACTGGCCTCCGTGACCAGCCGCTATGCCGGAGAGTGGGCCTTGGCCGGCCTGCTGGTCGGCTTGAACCTGATTGTATTGGCACATGCAGCGCTGGCTCTGGGCCAGAAAGAAGGTTGGCGCGAGCGCCTGTTCAATGTGCTGGAGCGCCGTGCTGGCTGGTGGCTGGCAGCGGCAGGGTTTGCCGGTGCGGTGATGATGCTGGGGCTGGTGTTTGAACCGCGCTATCGCAGCTTCCCGAGTGCAGCACTGATACTGCCTGCACTGGTTTACCTGCTGCGTCCGGTACACGGACCACGCCGTGAATTCGGCCTGCTGGCATTGATCATCGGCGCAGGCATACCGCTGCAGCTGTACCGCGAGGGCCTGAACAACGAACAGGCCTGGATGTGGGCATTGGTGAGCATTCTGATGGTGATGGCATTGTGGCGTAGCGTGCGACAGAAAGCGTAACGCCCAACCTTGTGGGAGCGGGCTTGCTCGCGATAGAGGCGACGCGATCTGTCAGGCAGACCGCGTTGATGCCTTGACGAGCAAGCCCGCTCCTATTGCCTTACCTGGCCGCCCGAACCAGTCGCAACCCGGCGATCACAACGGCAAACACTGCCAGGCTGGCGTTGTAGAGCGCCAGCGCAGGCAAACCGGACAACAAGGCCAGTACCGCCAGCGCACGGCCGACGTGCCCGCGCACAAAAAACGCGACAATCGACAGCACCAACGCAACCCAACCCAGCACCCTGAAATGAATCAACAACCCCAGGTTTGAACGCAGCTGGCACTCCCAACGCGCAGCCTCGGCCACACAGGTCCCAACCCACTGCGGGTCTTCCATCAAGCCGTAACGCAACCCATAACTGGCTGCCAGCCATACAGGCAGGGCGATAAGCAGCAAGATCAACGGCAAACGAGGTCGCATAAAAACTCCGATAGACAAAAGCGGCGCCCAGCTTAATCCCCATCCTTGCCTATGCAAGCCTTGCAATGAGATATCTGTTAACTAAAGTCATTCAGCGTGTATCTTGAGTGGCTTTTTGCCTTTTCGAGACTCTTTTGGGTTTTTTAGTGCCGCCATATGGCACTTCAGCACTAGCCCTGTGGTCATAGCCTGCGAATCTTTTGCGCACCTTCTTAGGGATAGTCTTCATGCTACGTTCTCTGCCCCTCGTTGCCTTGCTTGGCAGCCTTATCTTGAGTGCGTCCGCGCAGGCGGTCGATGTCGATCCCGCAACTTATGGCTACCCGATCACCAATCCGTTTGAAGCCACGATTGCCACCACGCCGCCGCAAATGCGCCCGCTGCTGCCTGACGAAGACGACATCAATCAATCGGATTACACCCTGAGCCTGCGCCCCGAACGCGAGTTCACGCTGCCCGCCAACTTTTGGGCCGTGAAAAAGCTGACTTACCGCATGGCCAAACAGGATCACCCGGCGCCGCTGATGTTTTTGATTGCCGGTACCGGTGCGGCTTACGACAGCAGCCTCAACGAGTACCTGAAAAAACTCTTCTACCAAGAGGGTTACCACGTTGTGCAGCTGTCATCACCGACCAGCTACGACTTCATGAGTGCGGCCTCGCGCCTGGCCACCCCCGGTATCAGCCAGTATGACGCCGAGGATCTGTATCACGTGATGCAAGCCGTGCGCGCCCAACAGGCCCACGTCCCGGTGACCGACTACTACCTGGCCGGTTATAGCCTGGGAGCACTGGACGCAGCGTTCGTCAGCCACCTGGATGAAACCCGCAAGAGTTTCAATTTCAAGAAAGTGTTGATGCTCAACCCCCCGGTCAACCTTTTCACCTCCATCAGCAACCTCGACAAGCTGGTGCAGACAGAGGTCAAAGGCATCAACAACACCACGACATTCTACGAACTGGTACTGGGCAAGCTGACCCGCTACTTCCAGGACAAAGGCCATGTGGACCTCAATGCGGCTCTGGTCTATGACCTGCAAAATTCCAAGGAGCGTCTGACCAACGAACAGATGGCGATGCTGATCGGCACCGTTTTCCGCTTCTCGTCGGCCGATATCGTGTTCACCTCGGACCTGATCAACCGCCGCGGCCTGATCACGCCGCCCAATTACCCGATCACCGAAGGCACCAGCCTGACACCGTTCCTCAAGCGCTCGTTGCAGTGTGATTTCGACTGCTACCTGACTGAACAGGTGATTCCGATGTGGCGCGCCAAAACCGATGGCGGCAGCCTGTTGCAACTGATTGACCAGGTCAGTCTGTATGCACTTCAGGACTACCTGAAAAACAGCCCGAAAATTGCCGTCATGCATAACGCCGACGACATCATCCTGGGGCCAGGCGATCTGGGATTCCTGCGCAAGACCTTCGGCAATCGCCTGACGGTTTACCCGTATGGTGGCCACTGCGGCAATCTCAACTACCGTGTCAACGCTGACGATATGCTGGAGTTCTTCCGTGGCTAAACAATTATTGCTTCTCGCCGCCCTGCTCGGCGCAGGCTTCGCCCAAGCGGATAACAGCAAGGCTCACACGGAGCTCACACCCGATGTCGACGGCTTCACCCAGCCGTTGAAACTGCTGAAGTTCAATCCGGGCCTGGACCAGCGCGAGTTTGAACGCGCCACCATGAACGCGCTGAGCATCTATGACCCGCTGGAACCGCTCAACCGCCGGATCTACCACTTCAACTACCGCTTTGATCAGTGGGTCTTCCTGCCGGTGGTCAATGGCTATCGCTACGTCACGCCAAGTTTTCTGCGCACTGGCGTGAGCAACTTTTTCAAAAACCTGGGGGATGTACCCAACCTGTTCAACAGCCTGCTGCAGCTCAAGGGCCATCGCTCGCTGGAAACTACGGGGCGACTGTTGCTGAACACGACGATAGGCATCGGCGGGCTGTGGGATCCGGCCACGGCGATGGGCCTGCCCCGTCAGAGCGAAGACTTCGGCCAGACCCTGGGCTTTTACGGCGTACCGGGTGGTGCCTACCTGATGCTACCGATCCTGGGCCCATCCAACCTGCGCGACACCACGGGCCTTGCGGTCGACTTTGGCGTCAATCAGGAAATCAACTTCCTCAACGTGCCTCACGAAAGTACCCGCCATCCCGAAATCTGGGTGCTGGGCGCGGTCGACAAGCGCTACAACACCAGCTTCCGCTATGGCCAGTTCGACTCGCCGTTTGAGTACGACAAGCTGCGCTATATCTATACCGAAGCCCGCAAACTGCAGATTGCGGAGTAGCGTTGTATGCAAACCCCGTAGTCGCTGCCGCAGGCTGCGAAGGGTTGCGTAGCAACCCGTTCTCCTGAATGTTGCGTGAAAGGCCCTTGCGGGCTTTATCGCAGCCTTCGGCAGCGACTGTAAAACCTAATCCTTCAAACCCGCAGAAACTGGCACAACGCATCACGCTTGGCCATCGCATCCCGACGCCCAAGCTCGATCAACTCCCGGCAATAGCCAGACTCGAACAGCAAATAACTCAGCACCCCTGCGCCACTGGTTTTGGTCGCACCGGGGCCCCGCAGAAACATGCGTAGTGCTGCGGGCAATTCATGTCGATGGCGGGCGGCGATTTCGTCTATGGGCTGACTCGGCGCGATCACCAGCACTTCCACGGGCGACAGGCCAAGGTTGTCGGTCTGTCTGGGCAGCAAGCGGCTGAAGTGGTTCAGGCGCTCCAGCAGTTCGATATCGCCCTCCAGACTGTCGATAAACGTACTGTTGAGCATATGACCGCCAATTTGCGCCAGGGTGGGTTGTTGAGCGTTGTAGAAGCGCGGCTGACCATCTTGTATATCCGGCCCTCGCGGGTTGCCGCTCACCCCCACCACCAGCACCCGGCTGGCCCCCAGATGCAGGGCCGGACTGATTGGCGCCGATTGGCGCACGGCACCGTCGCCAAAGTATTCTTCGCCCAGTTTTACCGGGGCAAAGAGCAGCGGAATCGCCGAACTGGCCAGCAAGTGCTCTACCGTCAACGCCGTAGGCATGCCGATGCGCCGATGACGCAACCAGCCATTGATCGTGCCCTTGCCTTGATAAAAGGTCACCGCCTGACTCGACGAGTAACCAAACGCCGTGACAGCCACGGCGCGCAGGTGCTGCCCGGCAATCGCCTGCTCAATGCCGGGAAAGTTGATTTTGTCCCGCAGCAGATCCCGCAGGGGTGAGCTGTCAAGCAATGCCACCGGAACGTGGGAGCCCAGCCCGAGCAGGCTGTGCCCCACGAATCGACTGGCCTGATGCAGCACCCCCGGCCAGTCGCTGCGCAATACGCGGCGACTTTCAAAGCCCTTCCAGAACGCGGTCAGGTGCTCGACCGCACGGGTAAAATCCATCGCCCCGCTGGCCAGACTAACTGCGTTGATCGCCCCTGCGGAGGTGCCGACGATCACTGGAAACGGGTTTGGCGCACCGGCAGGCAGCAGCTCGGCAATCGCCGCCAGCACGCCAACCTGATAGGCCGCACGCGCCCCGCCGCCAGACAGGATCAGGCCCGTGACCGGTGCGACTGACGTCACTGCGGGCAGGCCTGGGCCCGAGTTGCCTCAGCCGCGTTTGTCGTAGAGCTTGGGCTCGCCCGGTGGACGGGTCTTGAACCGGCGATGGGCCCACAGGTATTGCTCGGGGCACTCGCGCACCGCCCGCTCGACCCATTGATTGATTCGCAGGCAATCGGCCTCATCGCTGTCTCCGGGGAAATCCTTCAGGGGAGGATGAATGACCAACTTGTAACCACTGCCGTCGGCCAGTCGTTGTTGAGTAAAGGGCACAACCTGAGCTTTGCCCAGTTTGGCAAATTTGCTGGTAGCCGTAACCGTGGCGGCCTCAATGCCGAACAACGGCACGAAGATACTTTGCTTGGCGCCGTAGTCCTGATCGGGTGCATACCAGATCGCCCGGCCGGAGCGCAGCAACTTGAGCATGCCGCGTACGTCATCGCGCTCAACCGCCAGGGAGTCGACGTTATGCCGTTCACGCCCCCGACGCTGGATAAAGTCGAACAGCGGGTTTTTGTGTTCCCGGTACATGCCGTCGATGGTGTGCTGCTGGCCGAGCAAGGCAGCGCCAATCTCCAGCGTGGTGAAGTGGAACGCCATCAGGATGACGCCCCTGCCTTCCAGCTGAGCCTGCTTGAGATGCTCCAGCCCTTCGACATGGGCCAATTTGGCCAGTCGTGGTTTGGACCACCACCAACTCATGGCCATCTCGAAAAACGCGATACCAGTGGAGGCAAAGTTGTCTTTGAGCAACTGCTTGCGCTCGGCGGCCGTTTTCTCGGGGAAGCACAGCTCAAGGTTACGCGACGCAATGCGTCGACGATCACCGGCCACCCGGTACATCAACGCACCCAGCCCTCGGCCGATACACAGTTGTACTTTATAAGGCAGTTGAACAACCAGCCACAGCACGCCCAGCCCCAGCCATAGCAGCCAAAAGCGCGGATGAAAAAAAACAGCACGAAAACGCGGGCGATCCATTAATGATTCCGGACAGACACAAGGGTCGGGCATTCTACAACGTTCGACCCGGCTTGCGGCTTGCGGGCGTTCTCGTTATAAGTCTCAGCACTTTAAGTGACAAGTCGCGTTAAGCAACCATGAGCCAAACCGAATCGCTAGACCAAGCCCCTGTGTTCCAGTTAAAGGGCAGTATGCTCGCCATTACGGTGCTGGAACTGGCGCACTACGACCTTGAAGCCCTTGACCGTCAACTGGCGGCCAAAGTGGCCCAGGCGCCTAATTTTTTCAGTAACACCCCGCTCGTCCTGGCGCTGGACAAACTGCCTGCCGGCGAAGGGGCTATCGATTTGCCGGGGCTGATGCGCGTGTGTCGTCAGCATGGTCTGCGCACCCTGGCCCTTCGCGCCAATCGCATTGAAGACATCGCAGCGGCCATTGCCATCGATCTGCCGGTGCTTCCGCCTTCAGGCGCTCGCGAGCGACCGATTGACCCTGTCGAAGTCGTCGCGCCGAAAAAACCCGAAAAACCGCCCGAGCCGACCATCAAGCCGACCAAAATCATCACCAGCCCCGTACGTGGCGGTCAGACGGTTTATGCCGAGGGGTGTGACCTGGTGGTTATCGCCTCGGTAAGCCCCGGTGCGGAACTTATGGCCGATGGCAACATCCATGTGTACGGGCCAATGCGTGGCCGAGCGCTGGCTGGCCATAAAGGCAACACCAAGGCGCGGATTTTCTGCCAGCAGTTGAGCGCCGAACTGGTGTCGATTGCAGGCAAGTACAAGGTATCTGAAGACCTGCGAAGAGATCCGCTGTGGGGAACAGGCGTTCAGATCAGTCTGTCAAGTGACATGTTGAACATCACCCGTCTTTAACGGATACTCTCGCCATTTTCCAGGCATCTCAATTTCGTAGAGAAAACAGATTTCACCTTGTAGGCAACCAACACCCAAACAGCGTTTACGCTCTTGGATGATGACCCGCCAAGGCTGTTTGCCTGCAGTCGTTTATAGAGATGTTATTCAGGGGCTAAAAAGTCCTTTTTCCTTAGGGGTGAAACACCTTGGCCAAGATTCTAGTGGTTACATCCGGCAAGGGTGGTGTGGGTAAGACCACCACCAGCGCCGCTATCGGTACCGGCCTCGCTCTGCGCGGCCACAAAACAGTGATCGTCGACTTCGACGTTGGCTTGCGTAACCTCGACCTGATCATGGGTTGCGAGCGCCGCGTGGTGTATGACTTCGTCAACGTGGTTAACGGCGAAGCCAACCTGCAGCAGGCACTGATCAAAGACAAGCGCCTGGAAAATCTCTACGTGCTGGCCGCCAGCCAGACCCGTGACAAGGATGCGCTGACCAAGGAAGGCGTTGAAAAAGTTCTGATGGAACTTAAGGAAACCTTCGAATACGTGGTCTGCGATTCACCGGCTGGCATCGAAACCGGTGCTCACCTGGCCATGTACTTCGCTGATGAAGCGATTGTAGTGACCAACCCGGAAGTGTCCTCGGTACGTGACTCCGACCGCATGCTGGGCCTGCTGGCCAGCAAATCGCGCCGCGCCGAACTGAACCAGGACCCTATCAAGGAACACCTGCTTCTGACCCGCTACAACCCGGATCGTGTTTCCAAGGGCGAAATGCTCGGCGTTGAAGACGTCAAGGAAATTCTGGCCGTTGCCCTGCTGGGCGTGATTCCTGAATCCCAGGCTGTATTGAAGGCATCCAACCAGGGCGTACCCGTGATCCTTGATGATCAGAGCGACGCCGGTCAGGCCTACAGCGATGCGGTTGATCGCCTGCTGGGCAAAACCGTGGAGCACCGATTCCTGGATGTACAGAAGAAGGGATTCTTCGAGCGCCTGTTTGGAGGCAACTAGACAATGAACATTTTTGACTTCTTTCGTACCCGCAAAACGCCATCCACCGCGTCGGTCGCGAAAGAGCGTCTACAGATCATCGTGGCGCACGAGCGTGGCCAACGCAGCACCCCGGACTACCTGCCAGCCCTGCAAAAAGAGCTGGTCGAGGTGATCCGCAAATACGTCAACATCGGGGATGATCAAGTACAGATCGCCCTGGAGAACGAGGGTAGCTGCTCGATTCTGGAACTCAACATCACACTGCCTGATCGTTAATCGATCCGGCTGACACCGCGGCGACTTGGGCGCCTTCCCTGCCGGGAAGGTTCCCTCGTCGCCGTTGGTGTTTGTTAAGAGGCTGTTTTAATGCCGTTGTCCAATATTCACATCATCCACGAGGACGCTGGCGTCCTGGTGGTCAACAAACCCACCCTGTTGCTGTCGGTGCCCGGCCGGGCCGATGACAACAAGGACTGCCTCATCACCCGCCTGCAAGAAAACGGCTACCCCGAAGCGCGCATCGTCCACCGTCTGGACTGGGAAACCTCCGGGATCATTCTGCTGGCCCGTGATGCTGACACTCACCGCGAACTGTCCCGTCAATTTCACGACCGTGAAACCGAAAAGGCCTATACCGCGCTGGCCTGGGGTCAACCCGAGCTCGACAGTGGCAGCATCGACTTGCCCCTGCGTTACGACCCGCCGACCAAGCCCCGGCACGTGGTCGACCACGGGTTTGGCAAAAACGCGCTGACCTTCTGGAAAGTGCTGGAGCGTTGCGGCGATTACTGCCGCGTAGAACTGACGCCGATTACCGGCCGGTCGCACCAGTTGCGCGTCCATATGCTGTCTATCGGCCACCCGTTGCTGGGCGATGGCCTGTATGCCCATCCGCAAGCCTTGGCCGCATGGCCTCGCTTGTGCCTGCACGCGAGCATGCTGAGTTTTACTCACCCGCAAACCGGCGAACGCCTGCGCTTTGAGTGCCCGGCACCGTTTTGACTGCAGGCATGACCACCTGACGTAGTCGCTGCCGAGGAACGAAAGCTGCGAGCTTTTAACCATCCAGAGCTCGCAGCCTTCGTTCCTCGGCAGCGACTACGTGAATGATGTTCGATTGGGATCAAATCTTGCGATCAATGCGCTAAACTCGCGGCCTTGCTGTCTGGAGTAACTTATGCGCGAAGAGTTGAACCAAGGCCTGATCGACTTTCTGAAGGCCTCCCCTACCCCCTTTCATGCCACTGCCAGTCTTGTTCAGCGCCTGGAGGCTGCCGGTTACCAGCGCCTCGACGAACGCGAAACATGGTTCACCGAAGCCAACGGTCGTTATTACGTCACCCGTAATGACTCGTCGATCGTTGCGTTCAAGCTGGGTCGTCACTCGCCGCTCCAGGGCGGTATCCGCATGGTCGGCGCTCACACAGACAGCCCGTGCCTGCGCGTCAAGCCACAGCCTGAACTGCAACGCCAGGGCTTTTGGCAACTGGGCGTAGAAGTCTACGGCGGTGCCCTGCTCGCGCCATGGTTTGACCGCGACTTGTCTCTGGCCGGACGCGTGACCTTCCGCCGCGACGGCCAGGTCGAAAGCCAGCTGATCGATTTCAAGGCACCGATTGCGACCATTCCCAATCTGGCGATCCACCTCAATCGCACCGCCAACGAAGGTTGGGCGATCAACCCGCAAACCGAGCTGCCGCCGATTCTGGCCCAGGTAGCTGGCGACGAGCGCGTGGATTTCCGTGCCCTGCTGGCCGACCAACTGGCCCGCGAGCACGGCCTCAATGCCGACGTGGTGCTCGATTACGAGCTGAGTTTCTACGACACCCAAAGTGCTGCGGTCATTGGCCTTAACGGTGACTTCATCGCCGGCGCTCGCCTGGACAACCTGCTGTCGTGCTACGCCGGCCTGCAAGCCCTGCTCACCACCGAGACCGAAGAAACCTGCCTGTTCGTGGCCAACGACCACGAAGAAGTCGGCTCCTGTTCAGCCTGCGGCGCCGATGGCCCGATGCTGGAGCAGATCCTGCAACGCGTACTGCCTGAAGGCGACGAGTACGTACGTACGATCCAGAAATCGCTGTTGGTATCGGCAGACAACGCCCACGGTGTTCATCCCAACTACGCCGACAAGCACGACGCCAACCACGGCCCCAAGCTCAATGCCGGGCCGGTGATCAAGGTCAACAGCAATCAACGTTACGCCACCAACAGCGAAACGGCCGGGTTCTTCCGCCACTTGTGCATGGCCGTAGAAGTCCCGGTCCAAAGCTTTGTAGTGCGCAGCGACATGGGCTGCGGCTCAACCATTGGCCCGATCACCGCCAGCCATCTGGGTGTACGTACCGTGGATATCGGTCTGCCGACATTCGCCATGCACTCGATCCGCGAACTGGCCGGCAGCCATGACCTCGCGCATCTGGTCAAAGTGCTCAGCGCGTTTTACGCCAGCAACCAGTTGCCGTAACAAAGCAGGGGGCATGCTCGCGATGACAGCAACGCGGTTTATCCTTAAAACTGCGGTACCTGCATCGCGAGCAAGTCGAATCGTCGCACCGCCGCTCCCACAGTCGATCATCACCTGTCGTTAATGGCTGAGTCATTTTTGATACACATCACCACACATCTGCGTAAACCGACCTAGACTGGGAACATTGCTTTCCAAAGGTCCATAACCATGTTCGAGACGTCTGCGTTCCACTCCATGATGATTCCCATTGTTTGCGGCATGCTGCTGCTCACCATTGGCTTCAACTTTCGCGAACGCAGTAGCGGCGTCGGCGTGCTGATGATCTGGTGCGGCATGCTGCTGATTTTTGGCACCATCGTTTTCAAGATCCTCGCCAAGCTGAACGAATAGGCGTGGTGTCATTCGCCCATTGAACGGGCCCTAGCGTACACTCGGCCAATTCGCACCCTTCGAGGTTGATCGCCCAGTGTTTCTCCGTCTTTTTGCCTTGCCCCATGTCCTGCTGGTTTGCCTGCTGACGCTGTTGCCCATGACGTGCGCACAGGCCGTTGGCTTGCCGGGCATGCTCGGCAGTTCGGATAAAACCCAGGCACAACCCACCGAGCCGCTGGGCCAATCGTTGGACGAGGTCATCAAAAACCTCGAAAGCGATCAGCAGCGCAGCAAGCTGCTGGCCGATCTGAAAAAACTGCGCGATGCCACCAAAAAAGCCCAGCCTGAAGCCGAAATCGGTGTTCTGGGACTGATCGGCAGCACCCTGGCAGACCTCGAAAAACAGTTCTCCGGCGCTGACAGCCCGACCTCTCGCTGGACCAAGGAAATCTCCCAAGCCAACGAAGAGCTGTCGGCACTGATGCTGCCCGCCAGCGAATGGCTGCCGATCATCTTTGGCTTTGCATTAATCATCATGATCTGGAGTTTGTCGGCGGCACTGCTGATTTGGGTCAGCCACCGTGTCCGGGTGCGCTTTGGACTGAGCGAAGAACTGCCGCAACACCCCAAGGCCGTGGACATGCTGCGCTTTGCCCTGCGCAAACTGGGGCCGTGGATGGTGGCGCTGGTGATCACGGTGTACATGAGTTACGCCCTGCCCTCGTCGCTGGGCAAAGACCTGGCGATGGTGCTGGCTTACGCACTGGTTATCGGCACTTGCTTCTCGGCCATTTGCGTCATCCTGTTCTCACTGCTCGATGGCCCCCACCGCCATCGTGCCCTGCATATTTTGCGGCATCAGGCGTTTCGCCCCCTGTGGTGGATCGGCAGCTTTGCAGCCTTTGGCGAAGCACTCAGTGACCCGCGACTGGTTGCCACCCTGGGTGTGCATCTGGCCCATACGGCCGCTACCTTTGCCAATGTAATGGCCGCCCTGTCCACCGGGCTGTTTATCATCCGGTTCCGTCGCCCCATTGCCCACCTGATTCGCAACCAGCCATTGTCGCGTCGCCTGACCCGACGGGCCTTGAGCGACAGCATCGATATCCTTGGGACCTACTGGTTCATACCGGCCCTGATTCTGGTGGGTATTTCTCTGGTCGCGACGTTTGTCTCGGCAGGCGATACCAGCACCGCGCTGCGCCAGTCACTGATTTGCACCGTACTGGTGGTGCTGTGCATGGTGATCAACGGGCTGGTACGACGTCATTCCCAAAGACCGCAACGCGGACACAAACGTCATGCGCTGTATTCCGAGCGCTTGAAAAGCTTCCTCTACACCCTGGCGCATCTGATCGTGTGGCTGGTATTCATCGAGCTGGGGCTGCGGGTGTGGGGCATGTCACTGATCAGCTTCACCGAAGGCGAAGGTCATGAGATCAGCGTCAAACTGTTCAGCCTCGGCGGCACGCTGCTGTTTGCCTGGCTGATCTGGATTCTTTCCGACACCGCCGTGCACCACGCACTGACCCGCTCGCGCAAAGGCCTGGCCAATGCCCGCGCCCAAACCATGATGCCGTTGATTCGCAACGTGTTGTTTGTGGCGATTTTCATCATCGCGCTGATCGTGGCCCTGGCCAACATGGGCATGAACGTCACCCCGCTGCTGGCGGGTGCCGGTGTGATCGGTCTGGCCATCGGCTTTGGTGCGCAATCACTGGTTGCCGACCTGATCACCGGCCTGTTCATCATCATTGAAGACTCCCTGGCCATCGACGACTACGTCGATGTCGGCGGGCACCTGGGCACGGTTGAAGGGCTGACGATTCGTACGGTGCGCCTGCGGGATATCGACGGCATCGTGCATACCATCCCGTTCAGCGAAATCAAAAGCATCAAGAACTACTCCCGGGAATTCGGTTACGCCATCTTCCGGGTTGCGATCCCCTACAACATGGACATCGACGATGCGATCAAACTGATGCGTGAAGTCGGGCAAAAAATGCGGAACGACCCACTTCAGCGACGCAATATCTGGTCACCGCTGGAGATCCAGGGGGTCGAAAGCTTTGAGTCGGGCAGCGCCATCCTGCGCGCCCGTTTCAAGACCGCGCCTATCAAGCAATGGGAAGTGTCGCGGGCGTTCAACCTGTCCCTCAAGCGGCATCTGGATGAAGCCGGACTTGACCTGGCGACCCCGCGCCTGAGCGTACAAGTCGTGACCGCAGGCAGCGGAATGTTGCAGAAGGATTGATCCTGGATGCTGCCACAAAGTGAGTTGCCTCCAGAAACCAGGGAAAATTCAACGCTCCTGCACATCCACCCCGACATGAATCGCATCATGTCGCCAATATTCCAGGTCACAGTCGATCAGCCGTTCGTGCTGGTCATAATTGACCCGCGCAATCTGCAAACCCGGGCTGCCGGTTGAAACCTTGAGCGTGGCTGCCGCTTGCATCGGCAATGATGTGGGTACGATTTCGAAACGCACCCGACCGTAATGCAAGTCGTAATGCCGGGCATACAGCTCGGTGATCGACCCGGTGAGATCAAGTTCAAGAATTCGAGGGAAATACTGAGGGTTCAAATAGTGCTCGACGTACAGCACCAGCCTCCCGTCAATGCGCCGGCCACGGCAGATCTGGATCACACTGGACAGGGCCGGCAACTGCAAGCGGTCGCACACTGCCGCCGTGGCCGGTAGCAGGCGCGCCGAAATCACTTCAGTGGACGCCACGCGCCCCTGGGCCGTGACCATTGCGTGGAAGTGGCTGCGCTGCATCAAGTTATAGGCCAGGCGCGGCGGCGAAATAAACCAGCCGCGACGCTCCTCCCGATAGACCATCCCCTGGGCTTCGAGCTGAAGCAACGCCTCGCGCACCGTAACCCGAGTAGTGGCAAACAACTCGCTGAGTTTGCGTTCGGCCGGCAACTGACTGCCGCACGCCAACAGGCCGTGCTCAATTTGCTCTTGGAGCGTGCGACTGATCGCGGTCACCGCTTTAGGTACACCTTCTCGCATTAACGTTACCTGACTGGACTAGTCCAGCACCAAATGTGGGCAGGCACGGCCTGAAAAATCACCAAACCTTGATAGTCGAAGCCTAGTCAGAGCACATGACTGTTGCATGACAGCGCCTGCGACAAGGCCCATCAGAAAATGCCACAGGCCTTGCCAATCAAGCCCTGCGCGATGGTCTACGCTTACTCGAAACACTCACACGGACCTGCAACATCCCCTGCACAACCAGTGCCGACATTAAAGTGTCATCTGCCGGGCTTAAATTGGCTCAGGTATTGCTGACCTAGACCAACCCACCGCAAAAGAGCAATAAAACCCAGCGTTGAAAACGCCCAAGGAGCTTCGGATGAAACGGTTTTTCCTGGCATCACTGTTAGGTTCAAGCATCGCCCTGTGCACATCGGCCATGGCCGCCGATGTGGATTTAAAAGCCCTGGAAGCCGCAGCAAAGGCAGAGGGAACGGTCAACAGCGTCGGCATGCCCGATGACTGGGCCAACTGGAAAGGCACGTGGTCAGATCTGAACAAGCTCTATGGCCTCAAGCACATCGATACCGACATGAGTTCGGCCCAGGAAGTGGCCAAGTTCGCCGCTGAAAAAGACAACGCCAGTGCCGACATCGGTGACGTAGGCGCGGCCTTCGGCCCGATTGCGGTGGCCAAGGGCGTGACCCAGCCGTACAAGCCGACCACCTGGGACCAGATCCCGGACTGGGCCAAGGACAAAGACGGTAACTGGGCGCTGGCCTACACCGGCACCATTGCGTTTATCGTCAACAAAAAGCTGCTGCACGGCTCTGAAGTTCCAACCAAGTGGGCTGACCTGAAATCCGGCAAATACAAGGTTTCCATCGGTGACGTCAGCACCGCAGCGCAAGCCACCAACGGCGTACTGGCTGCTGCACTGGCCAATGGCGGCAGTGAAAAGAACATCCAGCCTGCCCTGCTGATGTTTGCCGACATCGCCAAGCAAGGCCGCTTGTCATTGGCCAACCCGACCATCGCCACCATGGAAAAAGGTGAAGTGGAAGTGGGCGTGGTCTGGGATTTCAACGGCCTGAGCTACAAAGCCAAAATGGTCAACCCGGATGACTACGTGGTGCTGATTCCATCGGACGGTTCGGTGATCTCGGGCTACACCACCATCATCAACAAATACGCCAAGCACCCGAACGCGGCCAAGCTGACTCGCGAATTCATCTTCAGCGATGCCGGGCAAACCAACCTGGCGCGGGGCAATGCACGGCCGATTCGTGCCGAGCACTTGAAGCTGCCTGATGACGTTCAAGCCAAGCTGCTCTCCAACGATCAGTACAAAAACGTGACCCCGATCAAGGACGCTGACGCCTGGGAAAAAACCTCCAAGGCCCTGCCGCAACTGTGGCAGGAAGAAGTCATCATCAATATGCAGTAACCCGCTGAACCAAGACCTGTAGTCGCTGCCAAGGAACGCAGGCTGCGAGCCTTTGATTGCGAAAGGCTTGCAGCCTTCGTACCTCGGCAGCGACTACGCAGTTGGCATGCTACTTCTGTTTGCGGAGTCGCCGGACATGAAACACAACGTTATCCTGGTAGTCCTCGATGGCTTGAATTACGAGGTAGCCCGCCAGGCGATGGGCCATCTGCAAGCCTACGTCGGGGCGGGTCGTGCTGCATTCTACAAGCTCACTTGCGAATTGCCCGCGCTGTCACGCCCTCTTTACGAGTGCATCCTCACCGGCGTGCCGCCGATTGAAAGCGGCATCGTGCACAACCATGTGTCGCGCCTGTCCAACCAGCGCAGCGTGTTCCATTACGCTCGCGACGGTGGCCTGAGCACGGCCGCCGCGGCTTATCACTGGGTCAGCGAACTGTATAACCGCTCGCCATTTGTGATGGTCCGGGACCGCCATACCGTTGCAGCCGATTTGCCGATTCAGCACGGGCACTTCTACTGGAGCGATCACTACCCCGACTCCCATTTGTTCGCCGACGCCGAAAGCCTACGTCTAGCGCACACACCGAATTTCTTACTGGTTCATCCCATGAACATTGATGATGCCGGGCACAAGCACGGCCTCGATACCCCGCAATACCGCAACAGTGCACGCTCGGCCGACATCATTCTGGCCGACTACCTGCAAGGCTGGCTGCAGGCCGGTTATCAGGTGTTGGTGACGGCCGATCACGGCATGAACAACGACCGTTCACACAACGGTTTGCTGCCCGAAGAGCGTGAGGTCCCCCTGTTTGTACTGGGCGATGCGTTCAGCCTCAACCCGGATGTCACCCCCAAACAAACCGAGTTGTGCGGCACGATCTGCGAATTGCTGGGTGTGACCCATGACAAACCGTTGTGTCGCGACCTGCTGAGGCCAGCGCCATGAGCCGTGGCAAATGGCTTGCGTTGCTGTGCCTGGTGCCCTTCGCCGTTTTTTTTATCGTGTTTCAAATTGCCCCGCTGGTGTGGGTGCTGATCCACAGCGTGCAATCTGAAGAAAGCGGCTGGGGCATGGCCAACTTCATCAAGATCTTCAACTCGAAATTCTACTTGCAAGCCATCCAGCACAGCCTGGAGATCAGTTTCTGGTCCAGTCTGTTCGGCATTGTGATCGCCATACTGGGCAGTTACTCCTTGCGCAAGGTGGATTCGCGGCTGCGCAATTTCGTCAACGCGTTCGCCAACATGACCAGCAACTTCTCCGGGGTTCCGCTGGCCTTCGCCTTCATCATTCTGCTGGGGTTTAACGGCAGCATTACGATCATGCTCAAACAGGCCGGGATCATTGAGGATTTCAACCTTTACTCCAAGACCGGCCTGATCATCCTGTACACCTACTTCCAGATTCCCCTCGGCGTACTGCTGCTTTACCCCGCCTTTGATGCCGTACGCGAAGACTGGCGCGAGTCGGCGTCCTTGCTGGGGGCCAGCAGTTGGCAGTTCTGGCGCCATATCGGCCTGCCCGTCCTCACCCCGGCATTGCTCGGCACTTTCGTGATCCTGCTGGCCAACGCACTGGGCGCCTACGCCACGGTGTATGCATTGACCACGGGCAACTTCAACGTACTGCCGATCCGTATTGCTGCAATGGTCTCGGGGGATATCAGCCTGGACCCGAACATGGCCAGCGCCCTGGCGGTGATTCTGGTGGGCTTGATGACCCTGGTGACCCTGGTGCATCAGTGGCTGTTAAAGAGGAGCTACCATGTCGCGCGCTGAATCGGGTTCCCCCGGCATTTACCACCGCAGCGTGGTCTGGCTGCTGTTTGTGATCTTGTTGCTGCCGCTGCTGGGCACTCTTGTTTACTCCATCGCCAGCAGTTGGTCGGCGAGCATCCTGCCCAGTGGTTTTACCTTGAAGTGGTACAGCCAGTTGTGGAGCGACCCGCGCTTTCTCGCAGCCTTCGGCCAGTCGCTGCTGGTGTGCGTTGCTGCGCTGGTGCTGTCCGTCATTCTGATCCTGCCGCTGCTGTTTGTGGTGCACTACCACTTCCCCAGGCTCGATGCGCTGATGAACATCCTGATCCTGCTGCCTTTCGCCGTACCGCCAGTGGTGTCATCGGTGGGCCTGTTGCAGCTCTACGGTTCAGGCCCGCTGCAAATGGTCGGTACCCCCTGGATTCTGATCGGCTGCTATTTCACCGTAGCGCTGCCATTCATGTACCGGGCAATTACCAACAACCTGCAGGCAATCAATCTGCGCGACCTGATGGACGCAGCCCAACTGCTGGGTGCCAGCACCTGGCAGGCGGCGTTTTTGGTGGTGCTGCCCAATTTGCGCAAAGGCTTGATGGTTGCCCTGCTGCTGTCGTTCTCGTTCCTGTTTGGCGAGTTTGTGTTCGCCAATATTCTGGTGGGCACCCGCTACGAAACCTTGCAGGTGTTCTTGAACAACATGCGTAACAGCAGTGGCCACTTCACCAGCGCCCTGGTGATCTCCTATTTCCTCTTTGTATTGGTGCTGACCTGGGTTGCCACCTTCCTGAACAAGGACAAAAGCCAATGAGCTTCGTCAGCGTCGAACACCTGCAAAAATCCTATTCCGGCACGGCGATTTTCAGCGATATCAACTGCAGCATCGCCAAGGGCGAGTTCGTGACCCTGCTGGGGCCATCCGGTTGCGGCAAGTCCACGCTGCTGCGCTGTATCGCGGGATTAACGCCCGTGGACGGTGGCAAAATCCTGCTCGATGGCCAGGACATCGTGCCGCTGAGCCCGCAAAAGCGTGGTATCGGCATGGTGTTTCAAAGCTATGCGCTGTTCCCCAACATGACCGTCGAGCAAAACGTCGCGTTCGGCCTGCGCATGCAGAAGGTCAGCACTGATGACAGCAACAAGCGCGTGGCCGAAGCATTGCAACTGGTGGAACTGAATGATTTTGCCAAGCGCTACCCGCATCAGCTGTCGGGTGGTCAATGCCAGCGCGTGGCCCTGGCGCGCTCGCTGGTCACGCGTCCGCGCCTGTTGCTGCTGGATGAGCCGCTGTCGGCGCTGGATGCGCGAATTCGCAAGCACTTGCGCGAGCAAATCCGCACTATTCAGCGCGAGCTGGGCCTGACCACGATTTTCGTCACCCACGACCAGGAAGAAGCACTGGTCATGAGCGACCGGATATTCCTGATGAACAAGGGCCACATCGTTCAAAGCGGCAATGCCCAAACCCTCTATGCCGCGCCAGTGGATGCATTCGCCGCCGGGTTTATCGGCAACTACAACCTGCTGGACCCCGAAACTGCCAGCCGCCTGCTGCAACGCCCGATCAACAGCCGCATCGCCATACGCCCTGAAACCGTGGGTCTGAGCCTGCAGGGCGAACTCGACGGGGTGATCCTCAACCACAGCCTGCTGGGCAACGTCATCCGCTACCGGGTAGAGGCACGTGGTGTGCAACTGATCGTCGATGTACTCAACCGGGCACCTGGTGATCTGTATCCGGATGGTCAGCGTGTGGCGCTGTCCATCGATTCAAGCACCCTTTGTGAGGTAGCCTGATGTTCTTGAATTCACTGAAGAGCGAGTTGCACTGATGGCTTTGGCAATTTTTGACCTGGACGAAACCCTGATTCATGGCGACTGCGCCACCCTGTGGAGCGAGCAGATGGGCCGCCTGGGCTGGGTTGATCCCGCGTCGTTCATGCAGCGCAACAACGAGCTGATGGACGCCTACAGCCAAGGCAAGCTGGCCATGGAAGAGTTCATGGCCTTCAGCCTGGAACCGTTGATAGGCCGCACCCCCGAAGAGGTTGAACACTTGGTCGGGCCGTGGGTTGAAGACTTCATCGAACCGATCATCTTCAGCGACGCCACAAGAACCATTGCGGCCCATCGCAAGGCAGGGGACCGGATCCTGGTGATTTCGGCCTCGGGCACCCATCTGGTAAAGCCGATTGCAGAGCGACTGGGGATCGATGAAGTGCTGGGGATCGAGCTGGAAGTTGCACACGGCTTTTACACCGGCAACACCGTGGGAACCTTGACGTACCGCGAAGGCAAAATCACGCGCCTGCTGGAATGGCTGGATGAGCAGGAAGAAAACCTTGAGGGCGCGAGCTTTTACTCCGACTCACGCAATGACTTGCCGCTGCTGCTCAAGGTTGATCACCCGCACGTGGTGAATCCTGATCCGGTATTGCGTGAACAGGCAGAAAAAGCCGGGTGGCCGATCCATCACTGGAAGTGACATCCCAATACCTGTGGGAGCGGGCTTGCTCGCGATACAGACGCCGCGTTTTTTCAGGCACGCCGGGTCGCTACCATCGCGAGCACGCCCGCTCCCACCAGGATCAGCTCAGGCTGCTGTCTATCACCAGCACCAGCTTGCCCGACACCTGATTGCTTGCCAGTTCGGCAAATGCCGCCTGAGCCTCTTCAATCGGAAAGGTTTTGGCCAGTTGCGGGCTCAAGCGACCTTCAGTGAACAATGGCCATACCTGCTGCCCCAGATCACTGAGCAGGTTAGCCTTGAATTGATCGCTGCGGCTACGCAGAGTCGAACCCAGCAGCTGGATACGCTTGCCCAGTACCAGTGCCAGATCCAGTTCGGCCTTGCGACCGCCCATCAAGCCGATCAACACCCAACGCCCGTCCAGCGCCAGCAACTTGAGGTTGGACTCGGCGTAATTGGCGCCCACCGGGTCCAGTACCACATCGAAAGGCCCCATGGCCTTGAGGCTGTCCAGCCCCTCGGTACGCACCACACCGCCCTGTGCACCCAACGCCTGACAGTAAGCCAGACGATCAGCCGAACCCACAGTGACCCAGCACGGGCTGCCGAAGGCCTTGCACAGCTGAATGGCCGCTGAACCAACACCGCTTGCGCCGGCATGCAGCAGCACTTTTTCACCTGGCTGCAAAGCGGCCAGCTGGAACAGGTTCAGCCACGCAGTGCTGTACACCTCAGGCAAGGCTGCCGCTTCGATCAGCGACAGACCTTCAGGCACTGGCAGGGCGTGGCGGGCATCGACCACCACCTCTTGCGCCATGCCGCCGCCCGCCAGCAGCGCGCAAACCCGGTCGCCCACCTGCCAGGACGAACCCGGCCCCACTTCAGTGACCACTCCGGAGCACTCCAGGCCCAACACCTGACTGGCGCCCGGCGGCGGCGGATACAACCCGGCGCTCTGCAACAGATCGGCCCGATTGAGCCCCGCAGCCGCCACACGAATTCGAATTTGTCCTACATCACATGCCGGGCTTGGCTCTTCAACCCATGTCACTTGACCTTCAACGCCTTGCAATGCTTTCACAGTGCCTCCATAGTGAGTCTGGACTGAGCCCGGAGCTGTTGCGCCGGGCTTTTTGCATTATGCGACCGGTCCTTGATGGAACCGGCGACTTCAAAGACGGCCTAATATGCGTTATCAATTGCCCCCGCGTCGAATCAGCATGAAGCATTTATTCCCTAGCACCGCACTTGCCCTATTCATTGGCCTAGGCGTTTTGCCGTTTTCGGCCAATTCGTTCGCCGCTAACAGTTGGGATAACCTTCAGCCCGATCGTGATGAGGTAATTGCCAGTCTTAACGTTGTTGAGCTGCTCAAGCGCCATCATTACAGCAAGCCGCCACTGAATGACGCGCGCTCCGCGATCATCTATGACAGCTACCTGAAGCTGCTTGACCCTTCTCGAAGCTATTTTCTGGCCAGCGATATTGCCGAGTTCGACAAATGGAAGTATCAGTTTGACGACTTCCTCAAAAGCGGCGACCTCAATCCCGGTTTCATCATCTACAAGCGCTACCTGGACCGCGTCAAATCGCGCCTGGACTTCGCCCTTGCAGAGCTGAACAAAGGCCCGGACTCTCTGGACTTCACGGCTCGCGAAACCTTGCAGATCGACCGCAAGGACGCTCCGTGGCTCAAGACCGAAGCCGAACTCAATGACCTGTGGCGCAAACGCATCAAGGACGAAGTCCTGCGCTTGAAGATCGCTGGCAAAGAGCCTGCAAAAATTCAGGAGCTGCTGACCAAGCGTTACAAGAATCAGTTGTCGCGCCTTGATCAGACCCGCAGCGAAGACATCTTCCAGGCCTACATCAACACCTTCGCCATGTCTTACGATCCGCACACCAACTATCTGTCGCCAGATAACGCGGAGAACTTCGACATCAACATGAGCCTGTCGCTGGAAGGCATCGGCGCCGTGTTGCAGAGCGATAACGACCAGGTGAAAATTGTCCGGCTGGTGCCCGCGGGCCCTGCCGACAAGACCAAACAAGTCGCACCGGCTGACAAGATCATCGGTGTTGCCCAGGGCGACAAGGAAATGGTCGACGTCATCGGCTGGCGTCTGGACGAAGTGGTCAAATTGATTCGTGGCCCTAAAGGCTCCGTGGTGCGCCTGGAAGTGATTCCGGCCAGCAACGCGCCGAACGACCAGACCAGCAAGATTGTGTCCATCACCCGCGAAGCGGTGAAGCTTGAGGAACAGGCTGCCAAAAAGTCGATCCTCAACCTGAAACAGGATGGCAAGGACTACAAGCTCGGCGTCATCGAAATCCCGGCCTTCTACCTGGATTTCAAAGCGTTCCGCGCTGGCGACCCGAACTACAAGAGCACCACCCGCGACGTCAAAAAACTGCTGACCGAGTTGCAGAAAGAAAAAGTCGATGGCGTGATTATCGACCTGCGCAACAACGGTGGCGGCTCGTTGCAGGAAGCGACCGAACTGACCAGCCTGTTTATCGACAAGGGTCCGACGGTTCTGGTGCGTAACGCCGACGGCAAGGTGGACGTTCTGGAAGACGAAAACCCGGGCGCGTTCTACAAAGGCCCGATGGCGTTGCTGGTCAACCGCCTCTCGGCTTCGGCCTCGGAGATTTTTGCCGGCGCCATGCAGGACTACCATCGCGCGTTGATCATCGGCGGCCAGACGTTCGGCAAAGGTACGGTGCAAACCATCCAGCCACTGAACCACGGCGAGCTGAAACTGACTCTGGCCAAGTTCTACCGGGTTTCCGGTCAGAGCACCCAGCATCAGGGCGTACTGCCTGACGTTGCCTTCCCGTCGATCATCGACACCAAGGAAATCGGCGAAAGCGCACTGCCTGAAGCCATGCCGTGGGACACCATCCGCCCTGCCATCAAGCCGGCGTCTGATCCGTTCAAGCCTTACATTGACCGGCTCAAAGCCAACCATGATGCCCGCGCGACCAAGGATGCCGAGTTCATCTTTATCCGCGACAAGCTGGCCCTGGCCGAGAAGTTGATGGCCGAGAAGACCGTCAGCCTGAACGAGGCCGAGCGTCGTGCACAGCACGCCGATATCGATGCCAAGCAATTGGTGATGGAGAACGCTCGCCGTCAGGCCAAAGGCGAAGCACCGCTCAAGGAAATGAAGAAAGAAGACGAAGATGCGTTGCCGGTAGAGCCTGAAAAGACCAAACCGGAAGATGATGCCTACCTGAGTGAAACCGGGCGGATTCTGCTGGACTACCTCAAGCTCAGCTCGCAAGTGGCAAAGAAGTAAATCAAGGCTGAAAAAAAGGGCGGGCCGCGTTATGCGTCCCGCCCTTTTTATTGGCTATTGGTAAAGCCGGGCCAGTTGCGGATCAGCCAGCAATCCCGGGCCACCTTCCTGATACAACATCGCCAGCTTGTGCGCGGCCAGTGGATGTCCCGCCTTTACCGCCATCGTCCACCAGCGCGCCGCTTCTGCAGCATCCGGGGTCTTGCCGAGCGAACCCGCCAGGCTGAAAACACCCACTTGATAAGCTGCCTTCGCGTCGCCGCTCAATGCCGCCAGACGCAACAGGCGTACGCCCTCCTCCTTCGCTCCAAGGCCTTGACCGCGAAAGGCCAGAATGTGCCCGTAGAAGCTTTGGGCACGGGTATCGCCCAGGTTGGCCATACGTGCAAACTGCCCTTCCATCCAGCCCCAGACGCGCGGCTGGCGCACGCACCAGGGCCAGCGAAACAACTTGCGCGCCAGCCAGTAGCTCAGGCGCGCCTTAAACCGCCAGAGCACTCAAGCCTCCTCGTGCTCATAAGCATGCTCAAACACGCGTACCACCTCTGAGGCATGCCATGACGCGGCGGCAATGCCATCCGGCGGGCCGGGAAAACGCCCAAGCCGCTCAACGCACTCAAAAAAGCCCGTGCGTGGCAGACGACTTGCGCCCTGGCTGATCACCAGCGAACTGCGCAAGGGCTGCTCGGCCTTGGCATCCATCGCCGCTAGGTGCTCAAGTGCTGCGGTAAGGGTCAACATTGCAGGGCTCGGTAATTGCAACCGTTCCAGTAGCGCACGGTAAGTCAGCAAGTGGCGCTGTCGGCGCGCCTGATCGAGCTCAGCCAACAACCCATCCCAGTGTTGACGACTGATGCGAACGCTCATGGTGCTTCCCTCCAGCCCGGGATACCAAGCTCCCAGGCCAAGCTTCGACGAATGGCGAGGTCGGGGAGACGCTCACCGGTTTCTATCATTCCCAGATAGGACGGACTGATACCGACTGTGCGAGCCAGCACTTCAAGGGCCAGGCCCTTGTTCTCGCGCAGGCTGCGCAGTTGATCGAGTCCGGGATGCACCTGCTCGGGGGCAGATGCCTGCAGTACAGGGTCAGGCGCTGCAGTTCGCTCCTTGAGGCCTGCAGCCTTGAGCAGCGCCTGATAACTTTCCCATGAAAGAACGGCGTATTCAGGCTCACCATTACGCTTGATGATTTGAAGATCCATTACTAAACCCCGTCAGACTTTTAAATAAATCGAGTCAGAACTTTCCCTTGAAGCTTAATCCTATCAGCCACCAAGGTCTCTCGGGTTTTCACTCGCAAGTGAAATTTTTGTGAAAACAGCCCTGAACGCCCCACCGGCAGGAAAATGTTATCCACACAAATTGTGGATAACCTTGTGAACAGAGCTGTTTTTTAAGGCTGAAAGGCCCGCCCCATAAGGGCTGGAGTCAGATCGGGCGTTTTTTACACACATAAAAAAACCCATAAATTCATTGACTTGGCAGTCAGCAACCACTAGCCAAGGGAACTTATGGGCGATTTGAAAGGGTGCAGGACAACACTGACGCAAACAAAAACCTGACTGCAGAAACGACAACGCCCCGTCGAGACGGGGCGTTACGCGTACAACATGCTACTTATTTGGCAGCGTCTTGCTCTGCTTTGGCAGGATCTTTGATGCCCAGCAGTTCCAGATCGAATACCAGCACCGAGTTGGCCGGGATCGACGGGCTTGGGCTTTGTGCGCCGTAGGCCAGTTCGCTAGGGATGTACAGCTTGTACTTCTCGCCAACATGCATCAGTTGCAGACCTTCAACCCAACCCGGGATCACGCCGCTAACCGGCAGATCGATCGGGCTGCCGCGCTCAACCGAGCTGTCGAACACCTTGCCATCAATCAATTTGCCTTCGTAGTGAACAGTCACCACGTCGGTGGCTTTAGGCTGAGCGCCATCGGCTTTCTTGATGACTTCGTACTGCAGGCCAGAAGCGGTAGTGACAACACCTGCTTTCTTGCCATTTTCTTCCAGGAATTTTTTGCCAGCAGTAGAAGCTTCTTCGCTCATCTTGGTCAGACGCTCTTCAGCACGTTTCTGCAGTGCTGCAAACGCTTCGATCAGCTCATCGTCCTTCAGCTTTTGTTCTTTCTTGCCGACGGCATCTTCGATGCCCTGGGCTACGGCCTTGGAATCCAGATCATCCATGCCTTCTTGAGCCAGGCTTTTACCCATGTTCAGGCCAATGCCGTACGAGGCTTTTTGCGCTGGAGTTTTCAGCTCTACGCTGGTCTGCGAATCACAACCCGCCAGTACCAGGCTTACCAGAGCCACAGCTGCCGCCAACCGATGCTGTTTCATGCTATTTCCTTGTTCATGCGCCAAATGGGCAATCGAATAAAGCCGCGAGCTTATCAGGCGGCCGCGACCAATGGCTACCGGCATAAGAGGGGCGAAATGCCGATAAGTTCATGCATTAATAACAATTCACGATTACAGCAACTTTTATTAACACATCTGTAAACCCGACAATGCCATCGGGTCACTTGATGCCTGACCGTACCTGAGGCATAAGGCTGTAATTATTTTTACAAGGAGCGTTACTGTGCGTCTGTTTTACCGTGTTCTGCTGGGACTGCTGCTGGCGTTGGTCCTGGGGCTTGGCCTGGTGATCTACTTCATTGCCAACCCGAAACTGCCTGCCTACGAGCCCCCTCAGCAACTGCACTATCTGGATCAGTGGACCCCTGCCGAACGCCAGACCTATTACTACACCCCCCAGGGGACCCAGGTTAAAGGCCTGCATTACGACTGGTTCAGCGCCCTCGAACTGCCCTTTTCAAAACAGCCTTTCGCAGCGCCCGAGTATCTGGCGCGCTTCGGGTTTCTGGTCGATCCCAAACAACAGGCCACTACCGCCAACCCGGGCAACCTGCCAGTGGGCTTTACTCGCCACCAGAACCCGGGCAGCCAGGTCGAGTACCTGGACATCACCTGCGCCGCCTGCCACACCGGTGAACTGCGCTACAAAGGCCAGGCACTGCGCATCGATGGTGCCCCGGCACAACACGTGCTTCCATCCAGCGTACCGACCTTGCGCGGCGGCAGTTTTGGTCAGGCGCTGGTAGCCAGCCTCGCCGCGACCTACTACAACCCCTGGAAATTCGAGCGCTTCGCACGCACGGTGCTGGGCGAGCAGTACGAAGCGCAGCACAAACAACTGCGCAAAGATTTCAAGGCATCCCTGGATACGTTTCTGGCGGTGGCCTGGAATGACACCCATCGCGGCCTCTATCCCACACTCGAAGGGCCGGGCCGTACCGATGCTTTCGGAAGGATCGCCAACGCCAGTTTCGGTGATGCCATTTCCCCGTCCAACTACCGCGTAGCCAACGCTCCGGTTGACTATCCGCACCTGTGGGATATGTGGACGTTCGACTGGGTGCAGTGGAACGGTTCGGCCAAGCAGCCGATGGCACGCAATATTGGTGAAGCCCTTGGTGTTGGCGCCACCCTGAATTTTTTCGATGAGCATGGCCAGCCACTGCAGGGCGATGCCCGCTACCCGTCGAGTGTTCGGGTAAACGACTTGCACCTGATTGAAGAGACCCTGCAAAAACTCAAGCCCCCGGTCTGGCCCGAGGCACTGTTCGGCAACATCGATCGCCCCCTGGCAGCCAAAGGCCGTGTGCTATTCAACGAAAACTGCGCCGGGTGTCATGTACCGCCGGTGGTCGAGGAGAACGGGCGCCTGGTCAAGCAGCTCAAAATGTTGCCGGTCGAGGTCATCGGCACCGATCCCAATACCGCGAACAACATTGCCGACAATCGATACGACCTGAGCCCCTTGCAGTGGGATCCGGCTGAACTGGCTGGCATGAACGTGGATTTGTACCCCAAAACCGATACGCCTCTGGACATGAGCAAACTGTCAGTGGCCAAGGGCCTGGCCTACGTCACTGCGTTTGTTGAAAAACGGGCCTACCATGACGCCAGCATTGGCCCACAAGAGCAGGCGCGTCTCAACGGTTTCGGCCTCCCTATCGGTGTTCTGGAAGTGCGTGCCTACAAGGCGCGGCCCCTCGACGGGATCTGGGCCACAGCGCCCTTCCTGCACAACGGCTCAGTGCCTACGGTGTACCAACTGCTGTCGCCACAGGACGAGCGCGACCAGACCTTCTATCGCGGCAGCTTTGAGTACGACCCGCGGCATTTGGGCTACCGCACCGAAGCCTTTGACGGTGGTTTTGTGCTCGATACGCGTATCAGCGGCAACCACAACAGCGGGCACGAGTTCCGCCCCGGCCCTCGCGGCAATGGCGTCATCGGACGCCTGCTGCAACCCGAAGAGCGCTGGGCGTTGCTGGAGTACTTGAAAGTGCTCGGCGGGCCCCTTGAACACCAGTTGCCCAACGAATGAAGTTTGTTCGACACACCGAAGATTTCCCTAAAAGGATGTTTGCATGCTGACCGCTTTCTGGCTTCGACTCGGCAAATGGCTGGGCACGTTACTGCTGGCGCTGATCGCTCTGGGGTTACTTGGCTGGGGATTGGCCACGGGCTGGTACGCCTGGCAGCATCGCGGCCCGGTCTCGGCCCAGGAACAGATCCCCGCGGGTGAAGCCGCCATGACCCAGGACACTATCCAGACGGCGATCAGGATCGTGGACCAGCACCGCGAGAACACCCGTTATCTGCGCGATGCCCACGCCAAGGCCCACGGCTGCGTCAAAGCCCAGGTCCAGGTGATCGACGATCTCGATCCGGCATTGCGCCAGGGCGTATTCGCCGCACCGGGTAAAACCTGGCAAGCGGTGATGCGTCTGTCCAATGGCAACGCTTACCCGCAATTTGACAGCATCCGGGATGCCCGGGGGATGGCGATCAAGTTGCTCGACGTACCGGGGGCTCAGTTGCTGCCAAGCCAGCAAGGGCGTGGCGAACAGGATTTTGTCATGTTCAACCATCCCAACTTCTTCGTCAGCGACGTAGCCGAATACCGTCAGAACATTGGTGCCCAGGCAGATGGCAAAAAGGTGCTGGCCTTCTTCCCGTCGTGGGATCCGCGCAGCTGGCAGGTACGCCATTTGTTTATCGCCCTGGCGACACTGGCACCCGCTCCCGCCAGCCCCACGCAAACCACGTATTTTTCAGTGTCGCCCTACAAGTTCGGCACGGCCAATGCCAAATACCGCGTGGCCCCCGACCCTGAGAGCTGCCCGGCATACACATTGCCGGCGCAAAATGAGGCACTGCCCAATTTCTTGCGCAATGCCTTGAACCAGCAACTTTCCACCGACCGTGTACCTGCCTGTTTTGTCTTGCAGGTGCAACGCCAGAACGCCAACCGCTTCATGCCGATTGAAGATACGAGCATCGAATGGAAAGAGTCTGACGCGCCCTTCGAGACGGTGGCACGGGTCAGGATTGCCCCTCAGGACTTCGACACCCCAAGCCAGAATCTGGCGTGTGACAACCTGTCGTTCAGCCCGTGGCATGGCATCGAAGAGCATCGTCCGATTGGCGGGATCAACCGCCTGCGCAAGGCGGTGTATGACGCCGTGAGCGAGTATCGGCATACGCGCAATGCGCAGCAATAAAACGCCCAGATAAATGTGGGAGCGGGCTTGCTCGCGATGGCATCGACGCGATCTGACTCAAAGACCGCGTCGCCTTCATCGCGAGCAAGTCCGCTCCCACAGGATTTGGCGCACGCTTTAATTAGACATTTCCCACACTTAAAAATTATATATCTGCCATACGCACAACTTGACACCCATCAAACAACACCTAATGTGCCGCTCACAAAAACAACGAACAACGCACCGCACAACCAAGCTCCCTAATTAGCCACTATGCGCAACAAGTTGCACACTTGAATGTGGATAACCCTGTGAATAGATCCCTGTAACGCCTGCAAATCTTGGCGCATAGCCAAGTGCGCAAGAAGTTGCACACTACTGCGCAACTTCTTGCGCACTTTTATCGGAACTTTTCATTAAGAAAACAAATTAAATCCAACTAGCAATCCTACATCCCTGATAAACAACGACTTTATTTTTTCTGGCATGGGCTTTGATAGCAAATAGGCGCCCGCTATTAAAAAAGCCTGCGGGCTTCTATATTTATCAGTAAGGAAATCATCCATGGCAACGCCAGCGTATATGTCCATCACCGTTACCAAACAGGGTCTGATTACCGCCGGTGCTTTCACCGCCGACTCGGTCGGCAACACCTATCAGGAAGGTCACGAAGACCAGGTCATGGTTCAAGGTTTCAGTCACGAAGTGATCATTCCTCGCGATCCGCAATCGGGTCAACCAACCGGTCAACGCGTTCACAAGCCGGTCAAGATCACCAAGGTCTTCGACAAGTCGTCACCGCTGCTGCTGGCTGCACTGACGTCCGGCGAGCGCCTGACTGAAATCACTATCGAGTGGTATCGCACTTCTTCAGCAGGCACTCAGGAGCACTACTTCACCACCAAACTTGAAGACGCGATCATCGTCGACATCAAGGACTACATGCATAACTGCCAAGACCCGTCGAATTCGCACTTCACCCATCTGGAAGACGTTGAGTTCACCTATCGCAAAATCACCTGGACCCACGAAGTGTCCGGCACTTCCGGTTCTGATGACTGGCGCACCCCAGTCGCAGGCTGACACTGACTGAGTGTTTCACGGTATCAATCGTTGTTTAACGGTTGATACCGCTCATGAGCTTTTGAGGGTCAGGCTTGAGGAAAAAAACATGTTCAATCCTGCTAACGAAACACTGTTCACGCTCACTATCGAAGGGCTTGAACACGATCTGCGTGTGCTTGAATTTCAAGGAACGGAAGCCATCAGCACACCGTTTGCCATCAAGGTAGAACTCGTCAGCGAACGCCCGAATCTTGACCTTGAAAGCATGCTTCACAAACAAGCTTTTCTGGCTTTCAACAACAGAGGTAACGGTATTCATGGGCAGATATATCGTATTGCCCAAGGCGATTCAGGCAAACGTCTGACACGTTACAGCCTGACGCTGGTCCCGCACCTTGCCTATCTAAGACATCGCACCAATCAGCGTATTTTCCAACAGCGCACGGTTGCGCAAATCATCAGCAAGATCCTTGAAGAACACGCAATCCTTGGCGATGCCTACCAGTTTCGACTGAACGCGATTTACCCGCCGCGAGAATACTGCGTCCAGTACAACGAGTCGGACTTGCACTTCATCCAGCGCCTGTGCCGCGAAGAAGGTATTCATTACCACTTCGAACACTCCAGGCACGCCCATTTGCTGGTATTCGGCGATGACCAGACGGGGTTTCCCCAACTGGATAAACCCACCGCCTACCTGCAGGACAGCGGCATGGTGGCCGATGAGCCTGCCATCAAGCACTTCAACCTGCGCGTTGAAGCCCGTACCAGTCGCACCACGCGCAGGGATTACAACTTCGAGAAAGCCGGCTTTACCGTCCAGGCCGCCCATAACCCTGAATCCCAGAGCCCTCAGCCCGATCTTGAGGACTATGACTATCCAGGTTTGTTCGTCCAGGGTGAGCGCGGCAAGCCCTTGACCCGGCGCGCCCTTGAGCGTCACCGAGCCGATTACCGTCAATCCGAAGGCAACAGCGATCAGCCAACGCTGGTCAGCGGCCACTTCATGTTGCTCAGCGAACACCCGCGCAACGAGTGGAACGCGCTCTGGTTACTGACTGAAGTCCATCACCAGGGCTATCAGCCGCAGGTACTGGAAGAGAGCATCAGCCATGCCCCCTCACCTGATTCAGAACAGCTTGAACAGGGCTATCGCAACCGTTTCGTGGCAACGCCCTGGGATGTATTTTATCGCCCGCAACAGCCATACCCCAAACCCCGCGTGCTGGGCAGCCAAACGGCCCTGGTCACCGGGCCAGCCGGCGAAGAGATCTATTGCGATGCCTATGGCCGGATCAAGGTCAAGTTCCACTGGGACCGCGAAGGCAAGGCTGATGACAAGTCCAGCTACTGGCTACGGGTGGCCTCCAGTTGGGCGGGCGGCAGCCACGGCGGGGTCACGATTCCGCGGGTCGGGATGGAGGTGCTGGTCACCTTCCTTGAGGGCGACCCCGACCGGCCCGTGGTCAGCGGCTGCCTGGCCAATAGCCTGAACCCGGTGCCTTATGAGTTGCCAGCGCACAAGACCCGCAGTGTCTTGCGCAGCCGCAGTTCACCGGGAGGCCGGGGTTTCAACGAACTGCACCTTGAAGATCGCGCCGGTCAGGAGCTGATCTATCTGCGTGCCCAGCGCGACATGGAACAGAACATCGGGCATGACAGCCGCCTTGAAGTTGGCAACGAGCGCCATGAAACCATCAAAGGCAACAGCATTGCGGTGCTCGAGGCGCAGGACCAGCGCACTGTAACGTCAGATCGAAAAGTCGCGCTCCAGGCCAGCGACTACTTGCAGGTCGCCAGCAGCAGCCATACCCGGGTCGGGCAGACCGTGGTCGTGGAGGCAGGTCAGGAAGTTCACCTCAAGGCCGGAGCCAATCTGATCCTGGACGCGGGTGCCAGCCTTACCTTGAAAGCTGGGGGGCACCACCTGGTCATCAGCCCCGCAGGCATCTTCAGCAGCACCCCGATTGAAACCGGCGGCGCCCCCCTCAGCGGAACGGCGGCGGTGTCGCTATTGCCCGACTTGCTGGGGCTCTCAAGCATTCCGTCCTTGCTTGATCCGGAGGCTACAGACGCCCAGGCAAACGAGCCCCCAGCGTCGCCCAGAGGGGTGTGCAAGGGCTGCTTGCTGGCTGCACAGGCCAGGGCCGAGGCATTAGTGGCGCAGTAACACTTCATCAGCGAACCTCTTGAAACAAGGAAGCAACATGTCAACAACCGCAAAGGACTGGTTTCAACTTTTGACCGTAGAAGCCCGCAAGGCGAAGCTCGACCACCTGGATGTTCTGATCGACTGCACGACACTGCCTGCCCAGCTATTGCCGCCCCTGCTTGAACTGACACCGGCGCCTGCCAGCGCCTGGTTGTTCGAGCAAACGCTGGAGCACGAAGTGGCCCGTTTTGGCCCACTGCTGCTGCGCATCGAATTGACCCATGAGCAACAGTGCGCCGGGCTATTGGCGCTGCTTGACGCGGTACACCACGACTTTTGTGTGCTGGCACTGACCAGTCGCTGGCCTTTCGACGCCTTGGCCGCGCACTTGCGTGGGGCTACCCGGGCTTGCTGGAACCAGAATACGTGCAGCGGTGTACTGCGTTATTACGACACCCGCCTGTTCAAGTCTTTCTGCGAGCAGCTTGATCCCCCTCAACTCAAGTTGTTTCACGCCCCGGTGAGCCGGTGGCACTGGATCGATCGCGACAACAAAGCTGCAGCGCTATCAGGGTTCGACACCCGCCCGGGCGATCAGCCTGCGCAAACCGGCATGAGCCTGAGCAATGAGCAAGTGCTGCACTTGCAAGCTGTCAGCGCGGCACTTCGCTGGTTCAAGGAGCACGCCAAGACGCCCCATGAGCATGGCTTCACTTCACGCGAAGCCATGATTCGTTGCCTGATTGAAATCCATCTGGATATCAGCCGGCAGAAGCTGGAAAAACATGAACACGAAGACTTTATCGCCACGGCGCTGAGCACCCACCTTCCAATCACCTCGACCTGGCACAAGGCCCACTCATGAGTCGCTTGCCTCTTTTGCTGTTAATCAGCGGTCTCTCGCTACAGGGCTGTGCCGACTCCATACCTGACCGACTCGGTGCGCCAATCGAGGGCTATAGCCATACCTCGGCGGCGATCAACCGGTTTTCGGTCAATGGCAATGGCGGGCCCAACATCAGCCCCTATGGCGGCGGCGCCAAACAGAACTGCTGCGCCACGCTTCCCGTGAAATGGCACCCCGGCTTGACCGTGGTGGTCGAGTGGGAGAAAGACCCTGATCCGCATGCGTATGCCGACTGGCCCAAGCCCCGCTATTCAGATGCTTGGTCCAAGGCCGCTCAAGAGCACGAAGCTCAATACACCCACCATCGCGCCGTTGCGGCGGTGGCGCCATATGAGCGCTTAGGCGTCGTCAATGTGCATTTTCTACCCTGCAACCAAGTCGCTGTTTCGGCAGGTCTGATGATGCCCCGCTCACCCAACTACCCCTATAAATTTCCACAAAAAATGCAGGAGCCTGCCACATGTCCGAAACCATGACTCGCTCACTGTTCGTGATGTTTATCGCCGGGATTGCGTTACAGGGCTGTGCCGACTCCCTGCCTGACCGACTGGGCGCGCCAATCGAGGGCTATAGCCATACCTCGGCGGCGATCAACCGGTTTTCGGTCAATGGCAATGGCGGACCCAATATCAGCCCCTATGGCGGCGGCGGCAAACAGAACTGCTGCGCCACGCTTCCCGTGAAATGGCACTCCGGTTTGACCGTGGTGGTCGAGTGGGAGAAAGACCCTGATCCGCACGCCTCTGCACATTGGCCGCCCCTTGGGACCGATGGCTACCGGGCTGCCTACAAGTTGCATGCGGCCAAGTACACCCGCCATCGCGCTGTTGTGGCTGTTGTGGCTGTTGCGCCGTATGAGGTTTTGGGCCTTATCAATGTGCACTTTTTGCCCTGCAATCAAGTGGCTGTATCGGCAGGCGCAACCGAGCCTGGCCTCCAAAATTACCCATTCCACTTCCCTCAAAAAATGCAGGAACCTGCCACATGTCCGAAACCATGACGCCGCGCCCCAAAAGATCCACTGGAGAATTTCTCAGCCTGACCCCTGACTTCAAAATGGACGGGCTTTTACCTCAAACACCGGGAGATGTGCTTTTCAATTATCGAAAGCAACAGCAAGCCTTCGACCCGTTCGAACAACAAGCAATGGACGCTGCTCATGCAGCCGGATGGGCTTACGCGGGCCGGCCCTGCATGCAGATCGTGACGATCACGCTTTGCTTTGACGGCACCAACAACCATGAACCAACAGACAGCCTGGCTTTACCTTCGACCACTACCAATGTGGCTCGTCTGTACCACGCAAGTTTAGGCAGGGATGACAAGGAAGCGTCTGAGAATGAAGGCTTCTATTCCTATTACATGCAAGGTGTCGGCACCGAGTTCAAGGAAATAGGCGAGTTCAAACCGGATAGCCAAGGTTTGACGATGTCTACAGGCGGCGAAAACCGGATCAACTGGGGGCTGACCCGTTTGATTGACGCACTTCAACGGTCATGTAAAAAAGGCCCGCTGATGCAACCCGAAGCCTACGCTCTCGTACAAAAAATGGGCACCAGTCTCACCGAAGATTTGCTCGCAGCATCGGTCTTCAAAAACAGCTATACCCGCCGCAAAGAAGTGCTGGCCCAGCCCCTGGCCGAACTAAAAGCTCAGATCGACGCTGCCCATGCCGGCAAGACCATCCCGACCATCAAGGCTGTACGACTGTTCGTGTATGGCTTTTCACGGGGCGCCGCCCAGGCGCGGGCATTTGCCAACTGGCTGGAAGCCCTGACCAAGGTCGAAGTGGAAGGCACCACTTGCTACCTGTTTGCCGGACTGCCGATCAAGATTGTGTTCATGGGGCTGTTCGACACTGTGGCCTCAGTGGGTATCCCCTATCTGGCGCCATTTGCCGCAGGCCACATGGGCTGGGCCGACGGCACCCTGCGCCTGTCCGACTCCGAAGAATTTCTGGAGCGCTGCGTGCATATGGTGGCAGCCCACGAGCAGCGCAGTTGCTTCCCCCTGGACTCGATCCGACGCCAGGCCAACCCCGACGATCCGGACTGCCTGTCCACCTATCGCAGCGGCACCAGGGAATATATCTACCCCGGCATGCACTCCGACGTTGGCGGCGGCTACCCGCCCGGCGATCAGGGCAAAGCTGCAGCAGGTGGAAAAGAGGTGCTATCGCAAATTGCACTGCACCATATGTATGACGAGGCCTACAAAGTTGGCGCGCCGTTGCAGGCGCCTCCAGAAGCTTTCAACATGGCATTGAAACATGATCGGCCTTGGCTGGTGATGAGCGACTCAACGTCTATCGAATTCCAGGTCGACCCCACCCTGATCGAACGTTTCAACACCTGGCTCGACAATATGGACAACGGCCCGCTGGAAGAGGTCATGGCCCGCGAGGCCGGGGTGATTACCGGTTGGCGCATCAGCCGTTACGCCATGAACTGGATCAAGTGGACGAGTCTCAATCGGCGGGTGCTGCAAAACGGCCCCGCGAGCGATATGAACGGCGACGAAGTCGACGCGTTCGAGGCCCTGCACGCCATGCAGCTCGAAGAAGATGCCGCCATGCGCGCCGGCTCTAAAGCGCCGGTCTGGTCCGACGCCGAGCTGGCGTCGCAAAAAAAACATCAAGCCACAAAAGAGGCTTATGAAAAGCGCACCGCCACCCAACCTGCCGCCTCGTTCAACACCAGCAAAGTGTTCGAGCCCAACCTGGATTACCGGCAGTTGAGCAACGCCATGGCCGACTTTCGGCGCGACTACGTGCCGGAGTGGAACCTGACCTTGAGCGAGATGATCAGCTTTGGCACCCTCGCCTACACCCTGGTGGGCGGGCTGGTGTATATGACCAACGGCCAGGATGAGGCCGAGCACTATGCCCAGCTGCGCCAGGCCGGTGAAGAAAATTACGCCCTGCTGTTCGGCGCCAACGGCAAGCCGGTGAACGACAAAGCGTGGGCGATCGTAGGCCTGTTTGACGAGCATGTGCATGATTCCCGCGCCTGGTTCATGAACGCGGCCTTGAACGAGCGGGAGGTGTTCAGCGACTACTTTCGGTACCGCGGGATCTTCTTCGACACTCAATCCAACAACGAACTGTCGCTGCTGGTGAACGTTGGGCGCGTGGTGGGCGTGGCCTTGGCGGTGGCCAGTGTCGGCCTGACGATCAGGCGCCAGAACCCGCGTTATCTGGTGGGGCTGATTCTGCCAAGCCTGGGCACCCCGGTGCTTCGCGGCAAGGTGGAGTTCCCGTTTATCAATGCGTTTGACACCGTGACCCGCCTGTCACTGCCGATGATCGAAAACATAGAAACCGTATGCGCCTTTACCAAAAACACCGGCGACGCGGTGAAAGCGGCCCAGGCGCTGCCCGTGCCACCTGCACTGACCGAAAAAACCGCCACTACGGATAATTTGATTGCGATCCTCAAGGCTGCGCAAGCACTTGAAGCCAACAACCTGCTGGAACAAGCGCTGCAAACACAAACGCCCCAGGCTGAGCCAACCAAGGGCTGGCTGGATCAGGCGAGGGGCGTGGCGGGAAGCTTCTAACTGGAACGCTCACACAGGTCGTGACAAGCACCCCGCAGGCGCCGCACAAAGCCACACCTACGGGGTAAACGCTGCACTCAATGCACCGGCAGCTCGACCCCTTCAAACAGTTCTTCGAGCTCTTGCTTGTTGTGGCAAGCAATGGCCTTTGCCATTACTTCACGGGTGAGGTGCGGGGCAAACTTCTCGATAAAGTCGCACATGAATCCGCGCAGGAAGGTGCCACGGCGGAAACCGATCTTGGTGATGCTGGACTCGAACAGTTCGCTGGCATCCAGGACCACCAGGTCGTTGTCGAGCTTGGTGTCCACGGCCATTTTGGCCACGATGCCAACACCCAGACCCAGACGTACATAGGTCTTGATCACGTCAGCATCAGCCGCGGTGAACACCACCTTGGGGGTCAGGCCGCGATGACTGAAGGCTTCATCGAGCTTGGAACGGCCCGTAAAGCCGAATACGTAAGTCACAATCGGGAATTCAGCCAGGGCTTCGAGGGTCAGCTTTGGCAGTTTGGTCAGCGGGTGACCTTGTGGCACGACCACGCAGCGATTCCAGCGGTAGCACGGCATCATCACCAGATCGCCAAACAGCTCCAGGGCCTCGGTGGCAATTGCAAAGTCAACGGTGCCATCAGCGGCCATCTCGGCAATTTGCATGGGCGAACCCTGATGCATATGCAACGCGACATCCGGGTACTGCTTGATGAAATTGCTGATCACCGGCGGCAAGGCGTAACGCGCCTGGGTGTGGGTGGTGGCAATCGACAGCGTGCCTTTTTTCTCGTTGGAAAACTCTTGAGCGATCTGCTTGATGCTTTCGACCTTGCGCAGGATCTCGCCAGCCGTCGTGATGATGCGCTCGCCCGCCGGTGTCACTCGGGTCAGGTGCTTGCCACTACGGGCAAAAACCTCGACCCCCAGTTCGTCTTCAAGCAGGCGGATCTGTTTGCTGATACCCGGCTGTGAGGTGTAAAGGCTCTGTGCAGTGGCCGAAACGTTGAGGTCGTGGTGCGCCACTTCCCAGATGTAGCGCAATTGTTGAAGCTTCATATGCATCCCTCAAAGCTGATAGACGCCAAGGGTATCGGCGGCGATATATAACTATATGGAAGGTTGGAATAAGAAATCTAGAACTTTTTATCGTTTTTATCGATTCATCAGCCTTACACATCAGCGCTGCGCCGACGCTGTGTCAGCGGCACCAGATATACCGGCATCTGCGCCAGCTCGATGACCCTGGTTGCGGTTCGCCCCAAATGCGACTCGCCCCCCGTGGGCTGGGCGTGACTGCCCAGGATCAGCAGATCTACGCACAACTTTTTCGACTGCTCCAGAATGACTTGTGAAGGTTCACCCTGAATAACCTTGACCGAGCGAATCAGGGCCAGTTCCAACTCCCACCCTGCCAACTCCTCACGAAGATTCTCAAGGACACGCAATTCAATATTCGACAGCATGGTGTGCATGCCCTGGCGGTGCAGTTCGTTCAACGCATGCTCATCGAGATAACTCTGCAGGACTGACTCGGCAAACAGCCCCATGGGTTCGACTACATGCACCACAAACAGATCGGCGCCGAAGCTGCGGGCAAGCCCCAGCGCATGCTGCATTACAACGGGCGCATAAACGCCGAGGTCAGTGGCATAGAGAATTGAGCGAATCATGCGACCTTCCCGACAGCTTTGATGAACGAGGTAGATTCAGCTTAGCAGCGCCCGGACAACTACGAAGCCCCCTCGACCACCTGCATGCAGGCTTACTCGGGCACCGAATCCCGGGATTCATTGCTGATGCCGTGTGGAACATGACCGGTAGCGACAACCTGGCGCGCCCTTTCGCAATGACCCGCCTGATCATCAAAAAACACATCGGCAGCAAAGGCCTCCAGAAACGCCGACTTGTCCAGTCCTCCGAGAAACAGCGACTCGTCCAGGCGAATATCCCAATCGCGCAGGGTACGGATCACCCGCTCATGGGCTGGGGCCGACCGTGCGGTGACCAGCGCGGTACGAATCGGGCAGGCGTCATCAGGAAACTCGCGCTGCAGCAGGTTCAGCGCCTCCAGGAAACCTTTGAACGGCCCACCACGCAGCGGGTTGCGGGCAGATTCGCGTTCAAGAGACTGAAAAGCCTCCAGGCCACCGGACTGGAAAACCCGCTCCGACTCATCGGAAAACAGCACCGCGTCACCGTCGAAGGCAATGCGCAACTCGTTGCTCTCGGCCCGCAGTGCCCCCCCCGACAGGATGGTCGCCGCCGCAAAACCTGCATCCAGTGCACTGCGCACATCCTCGGCATGGGTCGACAAAAACAGGTCACAGCCAAAGGCATTGAGGTACGGATGGGGATTGCGCCCGCCGCTGAAGGCTGCACGGGAAATATCCAGGCCGTAATGCTGGATGGAATTGAATACCCGCAACCCGGTATCGGCACTGTTGCGTGACACCAGCACCACCTCGACCCGGTCACGCCCAAGGCTTGCGTTGAAACTGAGGAGCTTTTTGACCAGCGCGAAGGCATCCCCCGGCGCCAGTACTTCATCTTCATGCTCGATCTGGTATTGCCGGTAGGCCTCGATCCCCTTGTTCAGATACACCTGATGGCTATCACTCAAATCGAACAGGGCCCGAGAAGAAATGGCCAGCACCAGCTTGCCCTTTAAGCCTTTGCTCATGTTGCCTCCACAGGTTTGAAGCGGGTTCGGACACCGCTTCACGGTAGCTCGTCAGGCTCATGCATCAAGGCGAGTCGAATATGGTGCGCCAGTTCGCCCTCACTCAGGCGGGACTTCAACTCACCGTAGAAGGCCCCATCGCGCACCACAAACAGGGTGGGCAGATGGAAAATCTCGTAACGTTCGACCAGACCACCATTGTCACCGGCATCGATCCAGCACAACCGATCAACGGGCAACTGCATAGCGGGCAACATGCGCCGCGCAGTACGGCAGGCCGAACAACCCGCGCTGGTGAAGATCACCAGTGAAGTCCCGGGCAACGCCAGCAGGCGCTGATCGGCATCAAAGTCTGTCAGTTCCATTTCAGTCACTATACTCAAAAGACAATACTAATTTGATGGCACTTGGAGTCAGCTTTCATGGGTCGTTTTTTACCTCACCCAGACGATATTCCCGTTGAGATAACGCGACGCAAACAACCTTCACTTTCGCGCCACAAGCTGCACTCTATCAGCCTCGCAGGCGTGTCATGCAACACCGATAGAGCCTGGCGACGGGGTACCGCCGTCGACATGTACATGCCCACCCTGGGGGAAAGCGCACACTATCCGGGCTATATAGCCTGGTGCGAGAAACACCTGGACGGCTATCGCATCGGGGTAGCCCTGATCGACGAACAAGCGCTGTTCGGGGCGCGCATGGGCGAACAGATCTGCCAGATCGAGCACTACTCCCGCCTTCAGCAACAGCAAAGCTCATGTCCGCAAGACCTGGAAGCCCTTGCCCTGGAATGGGTCAGCCACCACGCCGTAGAGTTCTCTCAGGCAACCCTGGATCACGCAATGGCGCAGGCGGTACTGGATTAAAGCTGTGCCTGCCCATTGTCGACTTACCGGATAACGCGTTAAGGTTCGGCTCCCCGATGCGCTCAATCAAGCTGTGCTCCGCCGCACGGGGATCGCTGGCGGCCGGCACCCGTGACCTGACGAGTAACACGATGGCTGATTTACCGATCGACGACCTAAACGTTGCCTCCAACGAAACCCTGATCACACCTGAACAGCTCAAGCGCGAAATGCCTTTGCGTGAAACGGCTCTGCAGACGGTGACCAAAGGGCGTGAGGTGATTCGCAACATCCTGGATGGCACTGACCATCGACTGTTCGTTGTCATCGGGCCTTGCTCGATCCACGATATCAAGGCTGCCCACGAGTATGCCGAGCGCCTGAAAGTGCTCGCCGCAGAAGTCAGCGATACGCTGTATCTGGTCATGCGCGTTTATTTTGAAAAACCACGCACCACTGTTGGCTGGAAAGGTCTGATCAACGACCCGTACCTGGACGACTCATTCAAGATCGAAGACGGCCTGCACATCGGCCGCAAGCTGCTGCTGGACCTGGCTGAAATGGGCCTGCCAACGGCCACTGAAGCCCTTGATCCGATCTCCCCGCAGTACCTGCAGGACCTGATCAGCTGGTCGGCCATTGGCGCACGCACCACCGAATCCCAGACCCACCGCGAAATGGCCTCTGGCCTGTCTTCGTCGGTAGGCTTCAAAAACGGCACCGATGGCGGCCTGACCGTTGCCATCAACGCCCTGCAGTCGGTCTCCAGCCCCCATCGTTTCCTGGGTATCAACCAGGAAGGCGGCGTGTCGATCGTTACCACCAAGGGTAACGCCTACGGCCACGTGGTATTGCGCGGTGGCAATGGCAAGCCGAACTATGATTCGGTCAGCGTTGCGCTCTGCGAGCAGGCACTGAACAAAGCGAAAAACCGCCCGAACATCATGGTCGACTGCAGCCACGCCAACTCCAACAAAGACCCGGCACTGCAACCGCTGGTAATGGAGAACGTGGCCAACCAGATCGTCGAGGGCAACCAGTCGATTATCGGCCTGATGGTTGAAAGTCACTTGAACTGGGGCTGCCAGGCAATCCCTAAAAACCTGGAAGACTTGCAGTACGGCGTGTCGATTACCGACGCCTGCATCGACTGGGCGTCCACCGAGAGCACCCTGCGCAGCATGCGCGCCAAGCTCAAGGATGTACTGCCCAAGCGTGATCGCGGCTAAAGCGCACTGACAGGTGGGAGCGGGCTTGCTCGCGATGGCAGCTACACGGTCTGGCTGAATGACCGTGTCGCCGGCATCGCGAGCAAGCTCGCTCCCACGTTGGTTTCAGGTTATGTGTTCTCCAGCAACCGCTGACTCGCCACTCTCTGTTCCCGCCCCTTGGCCACCATCCAGCGATGAAAGTCGCGACAGTGCGCCTTGTCAAAAGCCCCCTTTGCACCCACCAGAAAATACGCCGAAGGCAAGGGCAAGCCGTGGGCAAACGGCATGATCAGGCGCCCTTGCGCCAACGCATCAGCCACCATCGAATACTGCGCCAGCACCACGCCCTGCCCCGCCAGCGCCGCATGGATCGCCATGGACGACAGTGAATAGACCCGATAACCATCACGCAGGCCTTCACAGTCCACCCGCCGGTCCTTGAACCAGTCGCGCCAGGACGGTGGCGACGCGAACTTGGGCAACCAGTCAATCGACAGCAAGGGATACGCCAACAAGTCCTTGGGGCTATTGAGCGCAGCGTCGGCGCGTAATAACTGCGGGCTCAGCACGGGCACCACGCAATCGCGGTACAGCTCGATAGCGTTTTCGCCCGCCACGTAATCGCCGTAGGTGAAACGAAAGTCGATGTCATACCCCTCAGTCGAGGGCTCTGCATGGCTGGCGTCGAGAAACACATTGAGCTGCGGATGTTCGTCCTGCCAGGCATAGACGTGGGGTGCCAGCCACTCCGAGAGCAACGACGGCAAAGCACTGATGCGCAGGTTGCTGGCATTTTTCGAGCGTTCGACCTCGGTCTGGGCAACGCGCAGGCTTTCAAAAGCCGCAGCACAACTCTCGTGGTAACGCTGACCGGCAACGGTCAGGCGGATGCGCTTGCCGACCTTGTGGGTCAGGCTCAACCCCAGAGTGTCTTCCAGCAGTTTCATCTGCTGGCTCACCGCTCCTGCTGAAATCCCGAGGCGCCTGGCCGCCTCAACAATCCCGCCGAAACGTCCAACGGCTTCAAAAACCTGCAGGGCACGCAGGGAAGGCAAGCTGTTCATCAGCATCTCCTGAGGCAAATCGACGGGTTGATACTTTAGCGCAGCTATAGGAAGCCACAGCTTTCACCCTCTTTTAGAAAAATGAAAGCCTCGTATTCTGGTCTTGCCACCCCCCGCAGCAGAACGAGGAAATTTCCCACACGAATGTAACTCTACGTAACGACACACCGTTGTTGAGTGACATGGCCCGTGCATTCCTGGCCCTAACCTATCCAGGCAACTGCTCTGGCACGCCATCCAGCGGAATTGGCCTGTAAATTGCTCATCATGTATATACAGGTACGATCAATGCACGACGTATTTGTAGCACGGTCATCACGCCGCCCCCGTCAGACAAAGGAAAATAAAAATGAAAAAACTTGTCCTCGCAGCTGTCTTAGCCCTGACATCCACCGGCATCCTGGCCAAGGACTTGACCGAGATTCGCTTCGGCGTCGACCCGACCTTCGCACCCTTCGAATCCAAAAACGAAAAGGGTGAACTGGTGGGTTTTGATATTGATCTGGGCAATGCCATCTGCGCCGAACTCAAGGTCAAGTGCAAATGGGTCGAGACCCCGTTCGACAGCAGCATCCCTGCCTTGCGGGCGAAGAAATTCGACGCGGTGTTGTCGGCCATGACCGTTAACGAGCAGCGCAAAAAGAACGTCGCGTTCTCGGACCGTCTCTACAACTCCCCTAACCGATTGATCGCCAAAAAAGACAGCGGCTTGCTGCCGACCCCGGAATCGCTGAAAGGCAAACGCGTGGGCGTCGCCCAAGGCACGACTCAAGAGGCTTACGTCAAAGCCATCTGGGCGCCGCAAGGGGTGATCATGGTCACCTACCCCAACCAGGACCTGCTGTATCCCGACCTGGTCAGCGGCCGGATCGACGCCAGCCTGACCGATGCGGCAGTGGCCGATATCGGCTTCTTGCAAACCAGCAAAAACAACGGCTTCGCCTTCGCCGGCGACGCGGTGTCCAACATCGAGATCCTCGGCGAAGGCATCGCCATCGGTCTGCGCAAGGACGACCCGGTACTGCTCGAAGCCATCAACCGGGCATTGGCCGCGATGCACCAGGACGGCACCTACGACACGATCCAGAAAAAGTACTTCACCTTCGACATCTATAACTGAGCCCGCGTCTGAACGGCGCCGGATCACCTGCATGCAGGTAATCCGGTGCCTTGCAGTTCACTTTCGTGCAACCGGTCTGCGGACCGTCGTTGCCCATGGAGCGACAGAACATGTTCTTACAGGGCTATGGCTCACTGATCGTCGACGGGACGCTGGCGACAATCCAGCTGGCACTGCTGTCGATGCTGCTGGCCGTCACGCTGGGACTGATCGGCGCGTCAGCCAAGCTGTCCAGGCAACCGGCCGTGCGCTACCTGGCAGCGGGCTACACCACGCTGATCCGTAGCGTGCCGGATCTGGTCATCATGCTGCTGCTGTTCTTCAGCCTGCAAATCTGGCTGAACAACCTCACCGAATGGCTGCAGGTCGAGCAAATCGATATCAACCCGTTCGCCGCCGGGGTACTGACCCTGGGCTTCATTTACGGGGCGTATTTCACCGAAACCTTTCGCGGCGCCTTTCAGGCCGTGCCGGCAGGCCAGCTTGAGGCAGCCGTGGCGTACGGCATGAATCGGCGTCAGGTCTTCATCCGCGTGCTGTTCCCGCAAATGATGCGCTTCGCGCTGCCGGGCATCGGCAATAACTGGCAGGTACTGATCAAGGCGACCGCGCTGGTGTCGATCATCGGTTTGATCGATATCGTCAAAGTCACCCAGGATGCCGGCAAGAACTCGATGGACTTGTTCTTTTTCAGCGTGATCGGCGGGCTGATTTATCTGGCCCTGACCACGGTGTCCAACGGTGTATTGATGTGGCTTGAGCGCCGCTATTCGGTCGGCGTCAGAGGTGCCCAGCTATGAACGAAATCATCCAGGAGTACTGGAAATCCTACCTGTGGTTCGATGGGTATCAACTCTCGGGCGTAGCCATGACCTTGTGGCTGCTGGTTGCCTCTATCGCCATCGGCGGCACCCTGGCCGTGCCGCTGGCGGTAGCCCGGGTATCGCGCAATCCGCTGCTGCGCCTTCCGGTGTGGTTCTACACCTACGTGTTTCGCGGCACCCCCTTGTACATCCAGCTGCTGATTCTCTACACCGGGATTTACAGCCTGCAGGTGGTGCGCGACCAACCGACGCTGGATGCATTCTTTCGCGAGGGCATCAACTGCACGCTGCTGGCCTTTGCCCTCAACACGTGCGCCTACACCACGGAGATTCTCGCGGGCGCCATCCGCGCCACGCCCTACGGCGAAATTGAAGCCGGCCGCGCCTATGGCATGTCCGAGTTCACCCTGTACCGGCGCATCATCTTGCCTTCGGCGCTGCGCCGCTCGCTGCCGTTCTACAGCAACGAAGTGATCCTGATGCTGCACTCCACGACGCTGGCCTTCACCGCCACGGTGCCGGATCTGCTGAAGGTCGCCCGCGATGTGAACTCGGCCACTTACTCCTCGTTTGAAGCCTTTGGCCTGGCCGCCGTGTTGTACGCGGTGATGGTCTTTACCCTGGTCTGGCTGTTTCGCCGCTGCGAAAACCGCTGGCTAGCCTTCTTGCAACCGCAGGCCCATTGAACCGGCGTCACCTGGAGAACATCGAGCATGTACAAACTCAGTATCGAAGGGCTGCACAAGAAGTACGGCAATCACGAAGTCCTCAAGGGCGTGTCACTCAAGGCCAAGGCCGGTGACGTGATCAGCATCATTGGCTCCAGCGGTTCAGGCAAGAGCACGTTTTTGCGCTGCATCAACTTTCTGGAACAACCCTGCGCCGGCAGCATCACGGTGAACGACGAACCCATCCGCACCCGGCAGGATCTGAACGGGGCACTGTGCGTGACTGACCCGCGTCAGCTGCAGAAAGTGCGGACCAAGCTGGCAATGGTGTTCCAGCATTTCAACTTGTGGCAACACATGACCGTGCTGGAAAACATCATCGAAGCCCCGGTCCATGTGCTCGGCATCAAGCGCAAGGAAGCCATCGAGCGGGCGCGCCAATACTTGCACAAGGTGGGTCTGGCACCCGAGGTCGAAAGCAAGTACCCGTCTCACCTGTCCGGCGGTCAGCAGCAGCGTGTGGCCATTGCCCGGGCCCTGGCGATGGAGCCGGAGGTCATGCTGTTCGACGAACCCACCTCGGCCCTGGACCCGGAGCTGGTCGGTGAAGTGCTCAAAGTGATGCAGGCCCTGGCCGAAGAGGGCCGCACGATGGTGGTGGTGACCCATGAAATGGGCTTTGCGCGCAATGTGTCCAACCATGTGATGTTCCTTCATCAGGGGCTGGTTGAGGAGCAAGGCCCGCCGGGCGACGTGCTGGTCAACCCCAAGAGCGAGCGCTTGACCCAGTTTCTTTCCGGGCGCTTGAAGTGAGCAGGCAAGTCGTTCAACAGGAGCATGGCATGACAACAGGTTTCCCTTCACACCGCAGTTTTTCCCTCCAGCGTGAGCAGTTCCTGGCGGCGGCCAACGAGGCAGGCGCACAACTTTACGAGTACCCGCACCCCCTTCGTGGCCCGTTCGGCGAGGCGCTTGGCACCGACGTTGCCCTCATTGGCAACCCCCAGGCAAAACACTTGCTGGTGGCCCTGAGCGGCACCCACGGTGTGGAGGGTTACTACGGCTCCGACTGTCAGCGCCAATGGCTGCAGACCTTTGGCGAGCGCAGCCTGCCCGATGATGTCGCCGTGCTGATGATTCACCTGATCAACCCGTGGGGCACGGCCTGGATGCGCCGGGTCAACGAAGACAATATCGACCTCAATCGCAACCATCTGGACTTCAACCAGCCACCGCCCGACAACCAGGCTTACGAAGCGTTGCACGGGATCTACACCTGCGACCAACTGCGCGGACCGCAACGCGAACAGGCCGATGCCCTGCTCAATGCACGGGTTCAGCGCGACGGCTGGTCGGCGGTGATGTCGATTGTCGAAGCGGGCCAGTATCACCATCCCGACGGGCTGTTTTACGGCGGCAATGGCGCCAGCTGGTCGAATCGCACCTTGCACACGATCTTGCAGGAGCATGTGGCCCACGCCAGCAGCGTCATGTGCTTTGACCTGCACACCGGTGCCGGTGATTACGGCCATCCGATGCTGATGACCATCGCCCAGGCACCTTATCCGGCACTGGAGGATGCCCAGCGACTGTTTGGCCCGTGGCTGTTCACCCTGATGACCGGTGCTGGCAGCCAGAGCGACACAGGCGTCGCCGCCACGGCTACGGGGTACACCTCGCAAGCGCTGATTGATGCCCTGCCGCATGTGCGGTTGATGCCGTTTGTAATCGAATGCGGTACCTATCCCGGCGAGCAGATTCACGGGGTGTTGCGCGACGACCAGTGGCTGCACCTGCACGGTGACCTGTTCAGCCCGCAAGCCCGACAGATCAAACTCAAACTGCTGGAGCAATTCTTCCCGGCCGACCCTGACTGGCAAGAGCTTGTATGGGTGCGTACGCGGCAGATCTGGGAGCGGGCGCTAGCGTCACTTACCCGGTAGACCCTTGTCCTGTGGGAACGGGCTTGCTCGCGATGGCATTAGCGCAGCGTGCCGGATGTGCCGTGTTGCTTGCATCGCGAGCAAGCCCGCTCCCACGGTTTTTTTGCGTATCCGATGCCTATCAGTTAAGCAAAACTAAAGCACACAACAGTTTTAGACCTCTATTCTTACTCATGCGATGCCTCTTATTCTGGTCTCGTCCTCGCACAGGGCACCACCAGAATAATAAGGAGAGACCGCATGTTTATGCGCAACGCGTGGTATGTCGCAGCCAGTGAAACCGAGTTGGGTGAGGAGTTGCTTGCGGTCAAGCTGCTCAACGAATCTGTCGTGTTGTACCGCAAGGGTGATGGCACCCCGGTAGCCCTGGAGGATGCGTGTCCACACCGCAAGCTGCCGCTGTCATTGGGCCGACGCAAAGGTGATGACATCGAGTGCGGCTATCACGGCCTGACCTTCGACTGCTCCGGCAGTTGCGTAAAAGCCCCTGGCAGCAGCCATGTGCCCAAAGGCGCCAAAGTGCGCAGCTACCCGCTGCAGGTGCGTTACGGCCTGATCTGGATCTGGATGGGCGACGCCGAACTGGCCGATGCCGACAAGATCTGTCACGTACCCGAGTGGGGCGATCCTGACTGGGGCCTGAACCGTGGCGACAGCATGATCATTCCTTGCAACTACCTGTACATGACCGACAACCTGCTTGATCCGTCCCATGTGGCCTGGGTCCACCAGTCCTCTTTCGGCAATGCCGCCTGTGCCCAGGAACCACTGCAAACCACAGTGACCGATGTCGGCGTGATCGTTTCGCGCTGGATGCGTGACGTTGAAGTCGCGCCCTTCTATGCCAAGTTCGTCAAATTCAGCGGCCACTGTGATCGCAAGCAACACTACGAAGTCCACTACCCGGCCCAGGCCATCATCAAGGCCATCTTCACACCGGCGGGCACAGGCAGCGATGACGGCGCGCTGCATGAGCAGGTATTCCTGATGAACTCCTACAATTTCATGACCCCCATCGACGACTCGAACACGCGCTACTACTGGTTTCAAGTGCGTAATTTCGACCAGGACAACGAGGACATTTCCCGTCAGTTTGACGAAGACGTGCGCCACGCGTTTGCCGAGGACCGGGTTGTACTCAGCGCTGTGCATCAGGGCATGACCCACAAGCGCAGCCCGAATATTGACCTGGCTTCCGACGCGGGGCCGCTGCGGTTTCGACGCAATCTCGCGCGACTGATTGCCCTTGAGCAACCCCAGGAACTGATTCCGCTGGTGTCCGCCATGCCGAATGCCGTGGAGGCCTGAGATGAGCACTCAAACACCGGGTTTCAGCGCCTGGCGGGTGATCGACAAGCAACCTGAAAGTGCACTCATCACCTCCTTCGTCCTGGCGCCCGCAGACGGTATCAGCCAGCTTGATTTTCGCCCCGGCCAATTCCTCACACTGCGCCTGACACTGACAGACCGCAGCACGGTGCTACGCAATTACAGCTTCAGTGCCTGCGCTGCCAATGGGCGCCAGGTGCGGATTTCGGTCAAGCGCGAACCTGCGCCCTTCGACCAGCCCCATTTGCCTTCCGGGCTGGGCTCCAGCCATCTGCACGACTGTGTGCAGGTGGGAGACCTGCTGGAAGTGGCGGGGCCGTCCGGCACATTTGTGCTGGACGAGATCAGTACCCGGCCTGTGCTGCTGTTCAGCGGCGGGGTCGGTCTGACACCGATGGTCAGCATGCTCCACACCCTGAGCCAGCAATCCGGTCGGGCCGTGCACTTTGTGCATGCCTGCGAGAACGGGGCGGTACATGCCTTGCGCGAGGAGGTCCTGGCGCTGGCCGACAGGCGCTCGGGCATTGCCGTGCATTTTTGCTACCGCAACCCGACTGCAGACGACAGAGGGCGTTATCACAGCGAAGGCCTGATCACGCGCCAAACCCTGCAACAGCTGCTGCCACTGGACGATTACGATGTCTACCTGTGCGGCCCCCGTCCGTTCATGCAGGCAAACTGGCGCCTGTTACGCAGCCTCGGAGTCGCCAGGGAGCGTATTCACTATGAATTTTTTGGACCGGCCGCCGTGCTGGAAGAAGATGAAGTCAGTGCGGTTGCAGAACCCGCCATCGTCACGACTGCTGCACGCACGGATGACGACACCCTGAGTGTCTGCTTCATGCCGTCCGGCACTCGGGTGATGTGGAATGAAAGCTGTAACTCGCTGCTGGAACTGGCCGAACTGGCCGGGCTGGAACCCGCCTTCAACTGCCGTGCGGGGCTGTGCAACACCTGCCAGGTCCGGCTGCAGGAGGGCACCGTGGAGTATCTGGAAGAACCCCTGGATACACCCCAACCCGGCAACATCCTGCTGTGCTGCACACGCCCCACCAGCGCCATTACCGTGCAGTTGTAGCCAGACACAAAAACGCCGGGGCAAGCCCGGCGTTTTTATGAATCTGGTTTCAGGTATTGGCCTGAGGGCGCTTGTGACGCTCCATGTAACGTTCGACATACGAACATGAAGGAATCACCTCGTACCCCATCTTGTCGGCGTAATCGAGCGCCTGCTCCGTCAATGCTGCCGCAATACCCCGACCACGCAGGGCGTTAGGCACGAACGTGCGATAGATATCCAGAGTCTGCTTGCCCAAATCCATGTAGGTCAGGTAAGCACGATGACCGTCGACAGTGGTCTCAAACTGGTGACCTGCCTGGTCATGGTGGATAGACAACGCCTCGCTCATCATTGCTCCTTCGCGGGTCTTGTACCGTGACCCCTACCTTACTGTTGTTTTTCCGCCGAGGGAACTACTACGCCATCAGGCACGCGCTGCCAGCACAGAATGTGTGAACCGGCCTGATTAAAGAGTAGCCACTCTCAATGCAAATGTTCAATTCATGGGGTCGGCAATTGTCCGCAAAACAAGCCTGCTAAAACGTTTCGTCAGCCCGACAACCTTAAAGTAGCCCTGAACATTTCCGGAAGGTTGAGGCTATGACGTAGAACCACACTTAAAGTCACGTTGTGCCCTCAACGAGCACGCCCCTGACCGCACTCCAAACTGACTGTTTTACAAGCACAATCAGTTAAAGCTAGCCCATCAACAATGCTGGCCAAATATTTTTTTTGGTTCTTGCGCTAGGTCATTTTACTTACTACAAGTAATGGGTACTATGTACGCCGGCTGTTTCCTCACTTTGAAGGAGCAGCTTTAATTAGAAAGTCCTTGAAGGGGAACACGATGAACAACGTTCTGAAATTCTCTGCTCTGGCATTGGCCGCAGTTCTGGCTACCGGTTGCAGCAGCGTATCTAAAGAAACTGAAGCCCGTCTGACTGCAACTGAAGATGCAGCAGCTCGCTCCCAGGCTCGTGCTGACGAAGCCTACCGTAAAGCTGACGAAGCTCTGGCTGCTGCTCAAAAAGCACAACAGACTGCTGATGAAGCAAACGAGCGCGCTCTGCGCATGCTTGAAAAAGCAAGCCGCAAGTAATAGTCCTTCGGGATTGTTATCAAGCCGACCTATTTATAGGTCGGCTTTTTTATTGCCTGCCGGCCACTAAGCAGGCAATAAAAAAGCCGCCGAAGGTATTAACCGCGGCGGCTTTTTATTGCGCGTTTTTAGTGCGTTTTACTGCACGTAATCCAGAGACTGGCCATCCGCCACTGGCGAATTGGATATGCCGATCTCTGCAGGTATACCGGTCTCGGCACCCACAACAGGGAACGCCTTGTCTTTGTCTATCTGGATGTTGTTTTCCAGGGCTTTGTGCTTGAGCAGAAAGTTCATGAACGCGGCGTACTTGTTTTGCAAGTCTTCAGGGGTCAAATGGGACTTGTCGCTGACGGCCAGCAGCGAGCCATCCTTGACGTTCAACGGCTCATGGACCTCAAGGAAGACCTTGCCGCCGCTGACACCAATCTTGTACGGCTCGTTGATGATTCGCACCGGTGTTCCGACAGGCACCATTCGCGACATTTCAAGCACGTTCTGGTTCAGCATGCGGAAGCAGCCATGGCTGGTTCCGGTACCAATGCCGAACTTGGCGTTCGAACCATGGATCAGGTAACCCGGCATGCCAAGCGTGAACTTGAAAGGGCCCAACGGGTTGTCAGGCCCTGCAGGCACGACGTTGGGCAGCGGATCGCCGTTTCTGGCATGCTCGGCCTTGATTGAAGCCGGTGGCGTCCAGGTCGGATTGGGTGTCTTGGCGGTGATCTTGGTCTGACCCAGAGGCGAGCCCCAACCTTCGCGGCCAATCCCCAGCGGGAAGGTGTAGACCTTGTTCTGGTCCTTGGGGAAGTAATACAAACGATATTCGGCCAGGTTGATCACGATCCCTTCACGCTTGCCCGGCGGCAGGATGAACTGGGTTGGCAATACGATATCGGTGTCGACGATCGTTCCATCCAGGTTCTTCTTGACCGGCAACCAGGCATCCACTCCCGGGTTGGCTGCGATCATTTCCGAATAGCCCAGTTCGTACTTGTTTCCCAGATCAGCAAAGGAGTCTTCGTACTTGCCCTTGATGACCTGCACTTCGCCGACCACATCTTCGCCAGGCGGTGGCAGCGGGAATTCAAGCGCAACAGCGGGACCCGCAACACAAAGTGCGGCAACTGACAGGTAGCGGGTGACGGCAGGTAGGCGCGACAACATCCGGAACATCCTTCGCATAATCAACGGGGGACAAAAAAGGGAGTGTACACCGCGCCCACGGGGAGCGTGAGCCGGCTAGGGCATCAAACAGGTAACATCATAGTTCAAAGCGTAACTCTGGCCAGATAGGCTCGGTGCCACGCCGCTGGGACTCGATAATTGCCCGGCACAGCGGGCATAGCCGGTGGTCTTGAAAGACCTTGCGCGTGACATCCGACCAGCGCGGCTGGGCAGGCAGCAATGAGCCACACAACGTACGGTCAATGGTGCCTCCCAGCTCCAATTGACGCGTCACCAGATGCACCCGTACCTCCTGGCAGGCGAACAGATCGAGCTGTTCGTCAGGCTCGATCAGTTGATAGGCATATAAAGACCAGGCAGGACGCGACATCGGGGGCTCCAAATCGGGGGGGCGCCACCTTAGCCGAAACACTGCCACTAGAAAAGCATCAAAGCAGGGGTTTTAGCGCCGGCCACACATTATCCAGCAAAAGCCCCTGCGCCCCGACCGCCGGGTGGATGCGATCGGCCTGCATCAGCTCGGGTTTGCCCCCCACGCCCTCAAGGAAAAACGGCACCAGCGGGACGTTTTTTTCCTTGGCCAGTTCGCCATACACGGCGGCAAAAGCCTGGGTGTAGCGCGCACCGTAATTGGGCGGCAACTGCATACCCAGCAACAGCACCTTGGCACCCGCCTGCCTGGAGGCGTCAATCATGCCTGCAAGATTTTGTTTCAATTGCGCTGGCAACTGGCCACGCAGCCCATCGTTGCCACCCAATTCGACAATCACCACATCGGGTTTATGCTCTGCAAGCAGCGCAGGCAGGCGCGCAAGCCCTCCAGCGCTGGTGTCACCGCTGATCGAAGCGTTGACCACCTGGTCGTCGTATCCTTGCTCCTTGAGCCGCTGTTCGAGCAAAGACACCCATCCCAGACGGGTATCCAGTCCGAAAGCCGCGCTGATACTATCGCCAACAATCAGTATTGTTCCCGCCGTTGCCGTCTGCGCCATGCACATCAGGGCCAGAGCAGCACTTAAAAACCACACACGCATTGGATTCTCCATGGGCGAAAGTATTCTCACCGCGCAGAACCTTAGCAAAGTGGTTCCCAGCGCGGAAGGCGAGTTAACCATCCTGCACCCCTTGAACCTTGAATTGAGCAAGGGCGACAGTCTGGCGATTGTCGGCGCATCCGGCTCGGGCAAGTCCACCTTGCTGGGTTTGCTGGCTGGCCTGGACCTGCCAAGCCAAGGTGAAGTGATTCTGGCCGGTCGGGCCCTGAGCACACTGGACGAAGACCAGCGAGCCCGGGTTCGGGCCGAACACGTGGGTTTTGTGTTCCAGTCGTTTCAGTTGCTCGACAGCCTCAACGCCCTGGAAAACGTCATGCTGCCCCTGGAGCTTGAGGGCCGAAAGGACGCCCGCGAACATGCCCGCCATTTGCTGGAACGTGTCGGCCTGGGCCAGCGCCTGAGCCATTCACCGCGCCAGCTTTCCGGCGGTGAACAACAGCGGGTCGCCATTGCACGGGCATTTGCGGCCAACCCGGATGTGCTGTTTGCCGATGAACCCACCGGCAACCTGGACAGTCACACCGGCGAGCGCATCACCGATCTGCTCTTCGAACTGAACAAGGAACGCGGCACCACCCTGGTGCTGGTGACCCACGACGAACGCCTGGCCCATCGCTGCCGTCGCCTGATCCGACTTGAAGCTGGCCATCTGGTCGGCCCTCTGGAGCCCTGATGGCACGCCTGCCGCTGTTGCGCCTGCTAAGCCTTGCCGTACGCCAATTGCTGCGCGATGCCCGCGCAGGCGAGTTGCGCGTGCTGTTCTTTGCCCTCCTGGTTGCGGTCGCAGCCAGCACCGCCATCGGTTACTTCGGTGCCCGCCTCAATGGCGCGATGCTGTTGCGCGCCACCGAGTTCCTGGGCGCCGACCTGGTGCTTGATGGCAGCTCCCCGGCCCGTGAAGAACAAATCAAGGCCGGTAACGATCTGGGACTCAAGCACGCTCGCGTGGTCGAGTTTGCCAGCGTGATCGCTACCGACAACGGCATTCAGCTGTCCAGCATCAAGGCGGCAGACGATGCCTACCCGTTGCGCGGCGAGCTGAAAAGCGCCCCCCAACCCTATGCCGAAGAACAACCTGGCGGTGGCCCCAGGCCCGGGGAAGCCTGGGCCGAAGCCCGACTGCTGACCGCCCTGGATCTCAACATCGGCGATCAAATCGATGTCGGCTCAAAAACCGTACGCATTTCCCGCGTACTGACTTACGAGCCTGACCGCGCCGGCAATCTGTACAGCCTTACCCCGCGGGTGCTGATCAACCTGGAGGATCTGGCCGCCACCGGGATCGTCCAGCCGGGCAGCAGGGTCACCTATCGCGAACTGTGGCGAGGTGAAGCGCCAGCCCTTGAATCCTATCGAGGGTTAATCAAACCCGGCCTGGACCCCAACCAGCGCTTGCTGGACGGCCGTGATGGCAATCAACAAATCGGCGGGGCGCTGGGCAAGGCCGAGCGCTACTTGAACATGGCCAGCCTGGTGGCGGTCCTGTTGGCGGGCGTGGCCGTGGCGTTGTCTGCAACGCGCTTTGCCAATCGCCGCTTCGATGCCAGTGCCCTGCTGCGCTGCCTGGGCCTGTCGCGGCGCGAAACCCTGTGGCTGTTCACCTTGCAACTGGCCGTGCTCGGGCTGCTGGCCAGCCTTGCAGGCGCCGTGCTTGGCTGGCTGGCCCAGCTCGGACTGTTCGCCCTGCTGCACGACCTGCTGCCCTCTGACGTGCCGCCCGGCGGCCTGATGCCGGCGATCGCCGGGATGGGCACCGGGCTGGTGGCGCTGGCAGGTTTCGCATTGCCGCCACTGGCTGCACTGGGTCGCGTACCGCCGCTGCGGGTCTTGCGACGCGACATGCTGCCGATCCCGGCCAGCACCTGGACCGTCTACGGTGCGGCGCTGCTGGCACTGGGCCTGATCATGTGGCGCATGAGCCTCGATCTGGTGCTGACATTCGCCCTGCTGGGGGGTGGCGTGATTGCCGCGCTGGTGCTGGGCGGCATCCTGCTGCTGGGCCTGCAAAGCCTGCGCCGCCTGCTGGCACGCGCCTCGCTGCCCTGGCGCCTGGGGCTGGGCCAGTTGCTGCGCCACCCGCTGGCAGCCGCTGGCCAGGCCCTGGCCTTCGGCCTGATCCTGCTGTCGATGGGCCTGATCGCCTTGCTGCGCGGCGAACTGCTCGACACCTGGCAAAACCAGTTGCCCAAGGACGCGCCCAACTACTTTGCCCTCAACATCCTGCCCGCCGACAAGGACGCATTCGGCGCCCACCTGATGACCCTACAGGCTCAGGCTGCGCCGCTGTACCCGGTTATTCCGGGGCGCTTGATCAGTATCAATGGCGAGCCGGTGCAAGACATCGTCAGCAAGGACTCCAGCGGTGACCGGGCCATTCAGCGCGATTTGAGCCTGACATGGGCGGCCAACCTGCCTGCGGACAACGAATTGACCGCAGGCACCTGGTGGACCCAACAGCCAGCCGCCGATGTACCCGGCGTCTCGGTCGAAGCCAAAGTCGCCGAAAGCCTGAAGCTGAAATTGGGCGATCGCCTGATCTTCACCGTGGCCGGGGTCAACCGTGAAGCACAGGTCACCAGTTTGCGCAGCATCAACTGGGACAACTTCCAGCCCAACTTCTTCATGATTTTCCAACCCGGCACCTTGCAGGACTTGCCGGCCACCTACCTCACCAGCTTTTACCTGGCACCGGGGCACGACAAGGAAGTCATCGAGCTGTCGCGCCGCTTTCCGGCCGTGACCATTCTGCCCATCGATGCCCTGCTGGAGCAGTTGCGCAGCATCCTGGCGCAAGTGACCATCGCGGTGGAATACGTGCTGCTGTTCGTGTTGGCAGCGGGCATGGCGGTGCTGTTTTCCGGCTTGCAGTCCACCCTGGACGAACGCATTCGCCAGGGCGCCCTGCTCCGGGCATTGGGCGCCGAGCGGCAGTTGCTGATCAAGGCCAGGCGCATCGAGTTCGGCCTGCTGGGTGCCACCAGCGGCTTGCTCGCAGCGTTAGGCGCCGAGCTGGTCAGCCTGGTGCTTTACCGCTTTGCCTTTGACCTGCCGTGGTCTCCGCACCCGTGGCTGCTGCTGTTGCCGGTGCTGGGCGCCTTGATGGTGGGGGGTGCAGGCGTATTTGGGACGCGCAGAGCGCTCAATGCCAGCCCGCTGACAGTGTTGCGCGAGGGCTGATAGACTCGCGCCCTCCTCTGCACACGGATTGCCCATGAGCCGCTATCGCCCTCCCCGCCCTGCCGGCACCGCGCTGATCACCCCTGAAGGTGAAGCGCGGATGCGCGCCGAGCTGCACGAGTTGTGGCACGTGCGCAGGCCCCAGGTGACGCAGTCTGTCAGCGAAGCCGCAGCCCAGGGCGACCGCTCTGAAAACGCCGAATACACCTACGGCAAAAAAATGCTGCGCGAAATCGATAGCCGCGTGCGCTTCCTGACCAAACGTCTTGAAAGCCTCAAGGTGGTCAGCGAAAAACCCAGCGATCCGAACAAGGTTTATTTCGGCGCCTGGGTCACCATTGAAGATGAAGACGGCAAACAGTCGCGCTACCGCATCGTCGGGCCCGATGAGCTTGACCTCAAGCAAGGTCTGATCAGCATCGACTCCCCACTTGCCCGGGCGCTGATCGGCAAAGCGCTGGATGCCGAAGTCCAGGTACAGACACCCACCGGGGAGCAGTGGGTGTACATCGTCGCGATTGACTACCCGTAGCGCTCAGGGGGCCGTGGCCTGTCGGTACTGACGCGGGGTGAAGCCGGTCAATGCCTTGAACTGTCGGGTGAACGCGCTGTGGTCGGTGTAGCCGCACTGCAGGGCAACTTCAGTGATGGGGATATCGGTCAGCAACAGCCGATGAGCATGCTCCAGACGAACCTTCTGAATCATCTGCCGCGGCGTAAGGTGGAACACCCGCTTGCAGTACCGCTCCAGTTGCGCCACTGAAATCCCGGCAATGCGCGTCAACTCGCCCAGGGTCACGCGACGGTTGAAATGCAGGCGGATGTGCTCGTCTACCGCCGCCAGCCGCTGATAGGCCGGGTGAGTGTCACTGGCCGACTGCAGGTCAACCGAAATCCCGGCCAGCCCGATGATTGCACCGTCCCGGTTGTACAGGGGGCGCTTGTGCGTCAGGCACCAGCCCGGCTCCCGGCTCCCGTACAAATGCAGTTCCAGCTGATCTTCCAGCACCAGCCCCTGCTCCAGCACGCGTCGATCCTGTTCGGTATAGCCAGGCCCCAATTGCTCAGGAAATACCTCGGCGCTGGTTTTGCCCAGCAGGGGTTGCAACTGCTTCAAGCCGCAACGCTGCACCAGCGTGCGGTTGGCCAAGACGTAGCGCGCCTGAATGTCCTTGATAAAGATCGCGGCATTGGGAATCACATCCAGCATCGGCAGCAAAAGCGCCACGCCTGACAGCAACTGTTCAAGGGTCTCGGGACGACTCAGGTCGCTCCCCTGGCACAGGGCTGCAAAAGCATTCTGCGTCATGAATCTCACTCCAAAACTGCACAACCTGTGCGAAACCAGCCTTGGGCCATTGTGCCGATTTCGTCATCGGCATCAACCGAAAAGATCAATCGCAAACCTCTTCAGGCCTTCAATCTAAAGACATTGCATACCTCCCGGCCGCTGCTCTCTTCTAATGGATAGGTTTATGAAGCAGGTACATATCATTGACTCACACACCGGCGGCGAACCCACCCGCCTGGTGATCAAAGGTTTTCCACAACTGTACGGTCATACCATGGTCGAGAAGCGCGATTCCTTGCGCGACCAGCATGACCAGTGGCGCCGGGCCTGCCTGCTGGAGCCTCGCGGCAATGATGTACTGGTCGGCGCGCTGTATTGCGAACCGGTTTCGCCAGATGCCACCTGCGGCGTCATCTTCTTCAACAATGCCGGCTACCTGGGCATGTGCGGGCACGGCACCATCGGCCTGGTTGCCTCGCTGCACCACCTGGGCCTGATCGAGACCGGCGTGCACAAAATCGACACCCCGGTCGGCCCGGTCAGCGCCACCCTGCACGAGGATGGCAGCGTGACCGTGGGCAATGTGCCCGCTTACCGCTACCGCAAGCAGGTGGCCGTTGAAGTACCGGGGCACGGTCAGGTGTTCGGCGATATCGCCTGGGGCGGCAACTGGTTTTTCCTGGTTTCCGATCATGGCCATGCCCTGCAACTGGACAACGTCGAAGCCCTGACCGAGTACACCTGGGCGATGCTCAAAGCCCTGGAGGCCCAGGGTATCCACGGCGAAGACGGCGCCCTGATCGACCACATCGAACTGTTTGCCGACGACGACCAGGCAGACAGCCGCAACTTCGTCATGTGCCCGGGCAAGGCCTATGACCGCTCCCCATGCGGCACGGGCACCAGCGCCAAGCTGGCATGCCTGGCGGCCGATGGAAAACTGGCTCCAGGCCAGCCCTGGGTGCAAGCGAGCATTACCGCCAGCCAGTTCGTCGGCAGCTACCAGTGGGAAGGCGAACGTATCCGCCCGTTCATTACCGGCCAGGCCTTCATGACCGCCGACAGCACGCTGCTGATTGACGAAAAAGATCCTTTCGCGTGGGGCATTTAAGCCCCCGGTTCCACACCCGTCCGAATAAACGACTCCAGGAGTTACAACAATGAGCGACAACATTTTCACCGGCTGCATGCCTGCACTGATGACCCCTTGCACCGCCCAGCGCAAGCCGGATTTCGACGCCCTGGTCGCTAAAGGCCGCGAACTGATCGACATCGGCATGAGCGCAGTCGTCTACTGCGGCTCAATGGGTGACTGGCCACTGCTGACCGAAGCCGAACGTCAGGAAGGTGTGGCACGACTGGTGGCTGCGGGCATCCCGACCATCGTCGGCACCGGCGCCGTAAACAGTCGCGAAGCCGTGTCCCACGCAGCGCACGCAGCCAAGGTCGGTGCCAAGGGCCTGATGGTGATTCCGCGACTGCTGTCCCGCGCAGCCTCACCTGCCGCACAAAAAGCCCATTTCGCCGCCATCCTGCAGGCGGCTCCAGAGCTGCCGGCGGTGATCTACAACAGCCCTTATTATGGCTTCGCCACCCGCGCCGACCTGTTCTTTGAACTGCGCCGCGAATACCCGAACCTGATCGGCTTCAAAGAGTTCGGCGGTGCTGCCGACATGCGTTACGCCGCCGAAAACATCACCTCCAAGGACGATGACGTGACCCTGATGGTCGGTGTCGATACCCAAGTGGTCCACGGTTTCGTCAACTGCAACGCCACCGGCGCCATCACCGGTATCGGCAACGCCCTGCCACGGGAAGTGCTGCAACTGGTAGCCCTGAGCAAGCAGGCCGCCACCGGCGATCCCAAGGCCCGCCGTCTGGCCCGCGAGCTGGAAGCCGCCCTTGGCGTGCTCTCGTCATTCGATGAAGGCACCGACCTGGTGCTCTACTACAAGCACCTGATGGTGCTCAATGGCGACACCGAATACACCCTGCACTTCAACGAAACCGACGCGCTCAGCGATGCCCAGCGCCATTACGCCGAGAACCAGTACACCCTGTTCCGCCAGTGGTACAAAAACTGGTCAGCAGAACAGAGCGTCGCCTAAGGCTTCGCTGCACCCTCAAGCCCGCGGCGCACATCAGGTGCGCCGCCTTGCTCGCGCCCCAACCCATTTCCCCAGGAACACGTCATGACTCTGACAGGCAACATGCTGATCGGTCAGCAAGCCATCACCGGTAGCCGCGAAGCCATCCGCGCGATCAACCCCGCCACCGGCACTGCGCTCGATCCGGCCTACCCCGGCGGTACCGGCGAACATGTCGAGCTGGCGTGCGCCTTGGCCTGGGAAGCTTTTGACAGCTTTCGTGAAACACCCCTGGCGACTCGCGCCACGTTCCTCGAAACCATTGCCGATGAAATCGAAGCCCTGGGCGATGAGTTGATCGACCGTGCCGTGAGCGAGTCAGGCTTGCCGCGCCCGCGCATCGTCGGTGAGCGTGGCCGGACCTGCCAGCAGCTGCGCACATTTGCCCGCACCGTGCGCGCCGGTGAATGGCTCGATGTCCGGGTAGACAGTGCCTTGCCAGAGCGTCAGCCCCTGCCCCGTTCAGACCTGCGTCAACGCCAGGTGCCCCTCGGGCCGGTGGCGGTGTTCGGTGCCAGCAACTTCCCGCTGGCCTTCTCCGTCGCAGGTGGCGACACGGCATCGGCCCTGGCCGCTGGCTGTCCGGTGGTGGTCAAGGCCCATAGCGCTCACCCCGGCACCAGCGAACTGGTTGGCCATGCGGTTGCACGGGCGGTGAAAAAATCGGGCCTGCATGCCGGTGTGTTTTCGCTGCTGTTCGGCTCCGGTCGCGAGGTGGGCATCGCCCTGGTCAACGATCCCCGCATCAAGGCCGTCGGCTTTACCGGCTCTCGCAGCGGTGGCCTGGCCTTGTGCAAGGCGGCACAGGCGCGCCCCGAACCCATCCCGGTGTACGCGGAAATGAGTTCGATCAATCCCGTCGTGCTCTTCCCTGGCGCGCTACAGGCTCGCGGCGAAGCCCTGGCACAAGGCTTTGTGGCCTCCCTGACCCAAGGGGCTGGCCAGTTTTGCACCAACCCGGGGCTGGTCATTGCCCACCAGGGCCCCGCTCTGGATCTATTCATCAGCGCCGCAGCCGAGCGGGTAAAGAGCAGCCCTGCGCAGACCATGCTCACCCCCGGGATTTTCCAGGCGTATGAAGCTGGCGTCGGCTCGCTGCACGAACTGAGCAGCGCGCAAGAAGCCGCAGCAGGCTTGAAAGGCGATACACCCAACCAATGCCAGGCCCACCTGTTCGTCACCCGGGCCCGGGACTTTATCGCCGATCCGGCGTTGCAGGTCGAGGTATTCGGGGCCGCGTCGCTGGTCGTGCAATGCGCCGATGATGAAGAAATCCGCCAGGTCTTCGAGCATCTGGAAGGTCAGTTGACCATCACCCTGCAACTGGATGACGCAGACCTGGAAAGTGCCAGGGCCTTGCTGCCCATTCTGGAACGCAAAGCCGGACGCCTCCTGGTCAACGGCTGGCCTACCGGGGTTGAGGTGTGCGACGCGATGGTCCACGGCGGTCCTTTCCCGGCCACCTCGGACACCCGTACCACGTCGGTCGGCACTGCGGCTATCCTGCGTTTCCTGCGCCCGGTCTGCTATCAGGACTTCCCGGACAGCTTGTTGCCCAGCGCACTCAAGCATGACAATCCTCTGCAACTGCGTCGCCTGCTCGATGGCCACAGAGAAGCCCAACCCAATGCCTGATCATTTCAGCTCGAACAGCGCGCACCCGACCCCTGACATCGCAGTGGTCGGGGCTGGCATTATCGGCGTCGCCTGCGCCCTGCAGCTGGCGCGCCAGGGCCTGCGGGTGGTGGTCATCGACCAACAGGAACCGGGCCAGGGTGCTTCGTTCGGCAATGCCGGGCACCTGGCAACCGAACAGGTATTCCCGATTGCCGACCTGTCCATTCTCAAGCGCTTGCCCGCCATGCTCATGGACCCGATGGGCCCCCTGCGCCTGGACTGGAAATACATGCCCCGCGCCCTGCCCTGGTTTACCCGCCTGCTGCTGAACCTGCGCCCGGCGCCATTCCAGCGCACCGTCGCCGGTATCCGCGCCCTCAACGAGAGCAGCCTGCAGGCCTGGCACCGGCTGCTCGACGGCATTGACTGCCCCGGCCTGATGAGGGAGGACGGCTCGTTGCTGGTCTACGAGCGACCTGAATCGCGCCCGGCGCTCGAAGCACTTCAGGCGCGCATGCGTCAGCAACAGGTACCGGTCGAGTTCTGGCAGGCCAGGGCGGTCCACGAGACCGCACCGCAACTCAGCGAGCAGATTCAGGGCGGGTTGTTTTTTCCGGCTACCGGGCATTTTATCGACCCCTATCGCGTGGTCTGCGAACTGGTGAACGCCGCCAAAACCTGCGGTGTGCAGTTCCTCAAGCAACCGGTCACGGGCGGGCAACTGAGCGAGGCCGGCGTGAACCTGGTCACCCCTCAGGGCCGGGTGACGGCCCGGCGAGTGGTGATCGCCTGCGGCGCCCACTCGGCGAAACTCACTGCCGAGCTGACCGGCAAAAAGGTCCCTCTGGATACCGAGCGCGGCTATCACCTGATGCTGCCCCACGAACATGACCGGCTGCCTTTTGCCGTCACCTCGCTGGAGCGCAAGTTCATCATGACCCCGATGACTGACGGTCTGAGGCTGGCGGGTACGGTTGAGTTCGCAGGGTTGCAGGCCCCACCGAGCATGGAGCGCGCCTGGCAGCTGCATCGACTGAGCAAAGGGTTGTTCCGTCGGGACTTGAGCGCAGAAGCCGCCACGCCCTGGATGGGCTTTCGGCCGTCGCTGCCAGACTCGTTGCCGATCATCGACACCGTGTGCGACGGCAAGGTGCTGCTTGCTTTCGGTCATCAGCATCTGGGCCTGACCCAGGCAGCGGTGACTGCAGAAATGATTACGCAGTTGGCATTGCCCGGTAGCTCCCGTGATTTACCGGCACTGGAGCCCTACCGCCTGGATAGATTCTGAACCACGAAGCCTGTCGCTACTTTGTTGCTTGAAAACACTGTAACTCTGAAACCCCGTGGCCCTGTAGTCGCTGACGAGTAGAACGAGGCTGCGTCCGAGCGCGCAGCGGTCGTAAGCCCTGAATACGCGCTATACCTGACACATCGAGCCGCAAGGTTTACGACGGCTGCGCCGCCGAACGCAGCCTCGCGGAGCTCGTCAGCGACTACAGGGCTACAGGTGGATTCAACGCAGGGTTATCAACCCCTGACGGCACACGCGGGTCAGGTGGTGAATCACTCGCTCGGCATCATCGGCGCCGGGGGACTGGATCACTGCCAGGTCGAAACTGTCAGCGGCAAATCGCGCCAGCTGATCACCCTCTTCCACAAACTGGATCAAAAACGCAGTAGCCCGCCCCTTGCGACGCGGCCAGCCATCCAGGCAACGCAGCAGTGTGGGCTGGTGTTTACCGCCCAGGAGGATTTTTGGGTTGCGCAAGGCAGGACTGGCCGAGATCGGCGCAAGACGTACTAGGGGACGTGGGTGACTCATGTATCGGTTCTCCGCCTCAAGATTCTGCGTGGCAGGTGAGAGGCATCACCGAACCAGCGCTTTAGCGGTATTTCGAGGCGTGCTTCAAGCCTCTTAGACGGTCCTTGGACCCTCTGGCGCCCCGCAAGTAGCTGTTTAAATCGGCGCAAGAAAACATCCTAGATAAACCGGCTTACAACTGTCAACAATCCAGTAAAACGAAAAAGGCCCGCGCTGGGCGGGCCTTTTGGCGAACATTCGGTTTTCAGTCGGTTATCGCACGGTCAAGGGACACCTTGCCTGCACCTTCGAACAAGACCGCAATAGTGCCGCCCAGCAGGGCCAGGGCAAATTCATAACCGTTGTTGGCCATGAACAGACCGTTGTGGATATGCACCGAGAAAATCGCCACCAGCAGGGTGAACGTCAGGCCCAATGCCGCAGGTCGCGCCAGCAGCCCCACGATCAGCGCCAGACCACCCAGAAACTCGGTACCGCCCGCCAGCGCTGCCATCAGCGTGCCCGGTGCCAGGCCGATGCTTTCCATCCATTGCGCGGTTCCTGCCAACCCGCCGCCGCCAAACCAGCCAAACAGTTTTTGCGAACCGTGAGCAGCAAAGATGATGCCTACGAAAATACGCAAAACAGTCAAACCATAACCTGCGCGGCTGCCCAGTACGGTATGGATCAATTTGCTCATGGTGGAATCCTTTAGGTAATCAGTTGGGGAATGCTCGCCATACTAATCAGTTTTTAGAATGTTAAAAGTCGAATAAACCCAATATAACTATCAGTTTATTCGATTACTTGCGTGAAGCCAGTTCAGCTTTTGCGGGTTCCAGGGAGTCGCGCTCCCGATCAAAGGCCAAATAGTATTTATTCACGCTATTAACATAGCTGACAGCGCCCATTCCCACCTGCTCCATGGCAATACGTTCAACCTGAAAGAACCATTGATTGGGGTTCAATCCGCGCCGCCGGGCCTCGGCCCGCATGCCTTGTACTCGCTCGGGGCCCATGTTGTAGGCCGCCAGGACAAAGGCCATGCGCTCGCGCTCGTTGAGTTTGGGGCTGGCAAAGAACTTGCGACGGATCAACGCCAGGTACCGGGCACCGGCCTGTACATTGTTATCGACGTTTTGAATATTGTTGACCCCCACCCGTTGCGCCGCAGAGGGGGTGATTTGCAACAGCCCCGTCGCCCCGCCAACGCCCTTGGCATTCGGGTCAAGGGTAGACTCCTTGAACGCCAGTGCCGCCAGGTTCAACCAGTCCATCCCCTGCTGCCGGGCGTGCTTTTGCAACACCGGACGCAGTTTTTCAAGCTTCTGCCGGTCGGCTCGGGCCAAGGGGTAATGCACCCGGTACAAGCGGCGATAAACCCGCTCAAACGCCACATCCTGATCGGCCGGTGCCTTATAGCCGTCCAGAAAGCGGTCGATACTGGCACGCAACATCGAGGCATCACGGCGCACGTACCAGCGCATCGCTTCGGGTTCGCTGACCAGCACCTTGCGGTCAAAACGCAGCTTGGGCATCAACGTGGCCCAGCGCTCGGCAATCGGGCGCTCAACGATAGTCAGGTGAAAAATGCCTGCCTGCACCATTTCCAGCACATCTTCCACAGCCAGAGTCGGGTCTACCCATTCGATCCTGACCGGTGGCAATTTGCGCAGCGCCAGCTTTTGATTGATCAAATTGACCGCGGCACCCGCTGCACTGCCCGTGGTCAACGCCACCGTGCGTCCCGACAGCTGTTCCAGGTGGGTAAAGCGGCGCTCGCCCTTGACCCCCACCAGCAGCAACGGCACATCGTCGACGATCGGGTCACTGGCGCTGATGGCGCGGGTGGGCTTGAAATCGATCAGTTCCCCCGGCGCAACCACATCGCCTTCTCCACGGGACAAGGCGCCGAGAAGCTGGTCCTTGGCTTTGGGAATGATCTTGAGGGTGACTTCCTGGCCGTCGCGGGCATGGCTGTTGAGAAAGCGTTCATACGCCCGCAGACGGTGGTATTCAACGCCAATGGCCTGGCCTTGCACTTCACCCGAACTGTTGCGGCTTTGATTGACCAGCACCCGCAGCACCTGACTGCTGCGGATTTGTGCCAGATCGCGGACCTGACTCGGCTGCCCGACCTGCAAGGGTCCGGCCAGTCGTGCCAGTGCCGGGAGCGGCATCAGCATCAGGCACAGCGCAATCAATAGCGTCGGTCTTGTCATCCGTTCTCCGGAAAGAATACAGCCCAGCACCCTGTCGGATTAACCGACAACCGGTTGCCCTTTTTGGGGCTTTTAAGCGCTGGAAACAGCGCGCAAAACAGTCAATGCGCCCTGAAGAAAACCGGGCATTGCGTTGTTGCGGCATTCAAAGACAACCATAACTGTCTGTAGTTCTTGGTTTTTCTTATAAATCTACAGCTCTGATATGCTTCGCGGCTTGTGGCCTGAGGTAGCACCATGCAACTCATCGATATCGGCGTCAACCTGACCAATCCAAGCTTCGACGGCAAACACCAGGCGGTCCTGGACCGTGCTTACGCGGCCGGCGTGTGCCAATTGGTGCTGACCGGCACCAGCGTTGAAGGCAGCGAACAGGCCTTGCAACTGTGCCGCGAGCTGGATGAAAGCGGTCAGCGACTGTTCTCCACCGCCGGCATTCACCCGCACTCGGCCAGTGACTGGAACGGCGACAGCGCCCGACACTTGCTTGCCTTGCTCAAGGAGCCCGGTGTGTGCGCCGTCGGTGAGTGCGGCCTGGATTTCAACCGTGACTTCTCGCCCCGTGCCCAGCAGGAAAAAGTGCTGGAAGAACACCTGGCAATGGCTGTTGATCTGCAGTTACCGGTTTTTCTGCATGAGCGCGATGCCAACCAGCGGTTACTGGAAATCCTGCGCGACTTCCGCGATCGCCTGCCCGCCGCCGTAGTGCACTGTTTCACCGGCGAGAAAAAGGCGTTGTTCAGTTATCTGGATCTGGACCTGCACATCGGCATTACCGGCTGGATCTGCGACGAGCGCCGCGGCACCCACTTGCACCCGCTGGTACGGGACATCCCCCGGGGTCGCCTGATGCTGGAAAGTGACGCGCCCTACTTGCTGCCCCGTACCTTGCGGCCCAAACCGAAAAATGGCCGTAACGAACCGGCTTACCTGACCGACGTGCTTCGTGAAGTGGCCGTGCATCGTGGCGAGAGCGAACAGGACCTGGCTGAGCACACCACCGCTTGCGCCCGGGCGTTTTATGGGTTGCCGGTGGTCGCCTGATCTGAGTAGTCGCTGACGAGGAACGAAGGCTGCGAGCTTTCGCCAGCTCCGCAGTCGTTGCACAACTATCAGGACTGCGTTTGGGAATGTATCCGGGACACTTCACCAAAAAGCTCGCAGCCTTCGTTCCTCGTCAGCGACTACCAAGTTTGTCTAACCCGCAGGGTTGACCCACATCAACAAGATCGTCACTGAATAGCGGCACAATGATGGCACCTTGCCAATATTGTTTGCGCCAAATCAGAGAAGACCTCCCATGGGTACCTGGCTTAGCAACATCTCGCTCAAATACAAATTCTGGGCCGTCAACGGGGTGGCATTTGTCACCACCCTGCTGCTGGTGCTTTACGCCGTGCAGCTTGAGCAACAATCGCGCAGCGCCGCCGCCCAGGCCAACGCCCGGGACCAGGCGCACTTGCTCAAGGCATGGCCCGCCGGGCAACCCTTGCCTGAAGCCCGGCACTTGCTGCGCCTTGAACCCAACCAGATCGCCAGCGTCAACGATCAACCCCTGCCACAGCTAAACAGCGCCAAGGGCTGGATTTCGATCAATCCCATGCCGCTGTTCGGCCACGATCTGTTGTTGGGCGCCGATGTGCTGACCCGCGATGACGGACAAAAAATCGCGGTACTGGCCTATACGCCAAGCCTGGCCCAGGTATTTGTCGAGCGACTGCCCAACTATGCAGGCGCAGTGCTGATCCTGATGCTGGCCATGCTCTGCGCCTCGCAATTGCTGATCCGCTTTCTGCTTAGCCAGCTCAATACCCTGAAAGACGTGATGTTGCATGTCGAGCAAACCGGCGACCTGTCCGCCCGAGTTCCCTTGGCCTGTACCGATGAAGTCGGGCAGATGGCCAGCGCCTTCAACGCCATGCAGGCCGGCTACCAGCGCGTGGTCAATACCGTGGCCGAAACCGCCGCGCAACTGGATGCCGGTGCCGCCCGCCTGGCCAGCAGCATGGACGAGGTACGCCACGGCATGCTCGGCCAGCAAAGCGAGACGGACCAGGCCGCCACCGCGATCAATCAAATGACGGCCACCGTCTATCACATTGCGCAACACGCAGGCGCCACCCGCGACCTGTCACAGACAGCAGACAACCTGGCCGGCAGCGGCCAGCAGGTGGTCAGCCGCGTGCAGCAATCCATCGCCAGCCTGTCCAGCGGGGTGCAAACCACTGCCGAGATGATCCAGCAACTGGCCCAGGACAGTCAGAAGATCAACAGCGTCGTCAGTGTGATTCACAGCATTGCCGAACAGACCAACCTGCTGGCCTTGAACGCAGCGATTGAAGCCGCTCGCGCAGGCGAAATGGGCCGGGGCTTCGCCGTGGTCGCCGATGAAGTGCGGCATTTGGCCAAACGCGTGCAAACCTCCACCGATGAAATCACCACAATGGTCTCGGCCCTGCAGGCGGGCACCCGTGACGCGGTGGACTTCATGCAGGAAAGCTCGTTCAAGGCCGACGACTGCGTACAGCAGGCCCAGGAAGCGGGCGTGGCCTTGGCCGAAATCACTCATGCCGTGGCGCAGATGCGTGAAAGCAACACGCAGATTGCCGTGGCTGCCGAGCAGCAAAGCCAGGTGGCAGAAGAGATGAACCGCGCCGTGGTGAGCATCCGTGATGTCACCGAAAACACCGTGCAACAAACCGTCGAGTCGGCTACCACCAGCAATGAGCTGGCAACCCTGGCCGCTCAACTGAACATAGCCATTGGTCAGTTAAAACTATAAGGCCAATAGCCATTGTTGATTCGCCGTGGGGCGGCCATAAATCTATGATTTGTTTATCCGGTTCAGCGACAACTGAACCCTCGAACAAGGAGAGCAATCATGGGCAAACGTCATCCAAACTTACCGGCCTGGCAATGGCGCTCCAACCCACAAAGCCATCAGGGCAGCACGCATCAGGCCATCAACCTGATCGCGATCCCCATTATGGTGGTGGCCTTTCTACTGCTGGTGTCGGGCGTGTTCAGTGAAAACGTCACGAGCGCGGTGATCGGCCTGGTTGCCTTGTTTGCGGCGCTGATCCTGCAACACCAGGGCCGCACGCAAGAGAACAGCCAGACCTTCTGATCAGCCGAAGACGGCTACGGTCTGGCGACTGATTGCAATCAGCTCGCCACCCGGCGCCCACAGGTTGGCCGCCACATGGCCGTAGCCGTCACGGGCATGCTCGATGACCGCCAGGTACTTGCACCACTCCAGCGTGCTGGCCTTGGGCAATGGCTGCACAAATTCGATGGTCCAGGTCAGCGTGCTGCCCGCTGTCGGCTTGTTCAGCAGTGGCAGCAGCGCAGGTGGCCAGGCATCGACCAGTGCCAGCAAGTGGGTTTCAGTCAGGGGTTCATCCTGAACCTCCCCGGCAAGACGCACCCAACCCCCCATTTCGCGCGTCCCGCGGCCCGTAAACGGCAATGCGCCAACGGCCCAGGCCATGGACAGGTGCCCCATGAACTCCGGGGTGATGCCCTTGATGCAGGGCAAGAGCGGGCACTGCGCCACCGCTTTCATTTCCGGGGCCGGTACGCTGTCGACGCTCACCGCTGATTCCCTCGACGCGCCAAAACTGGCTTGCACCAGCGTCATCACTTGACCGTTCTGCACGGCGCGGCCTACGACCTGGCTGACGGCCCGGCCTTCGCGCAACACCTCGACCTCAAAGCTGATAGGCACATCGGCGGCAACCGGGCCCACAAAGCTCACTGCCAGCGAGCGCAAGGCCCGCTCGACAGACACATGGGCGCGCATGGCTTCGTACTGCAAGGCCACCACCAACCCGCCGAAGCTGGCACGTCCCTGCCCCCAGTCTGCCGGGATTGTGACGTTCAGGGGCGTGTTGCGCACCGCCGCAACCAATTCGCAAAACTGCATGAGCACCTCAAAACAGAAAAATATGACGGGATACTACCCATCGATCTGACTCTGCACAGTGCTGAATCGGACAAATATCAGGAGTGAAAGCACGCCGCGCTCAATTTGATCAGCGCCTTGTCAGCCCGTTTTTCACCCCGTTCAAGGGTTGCCTGCCATTGAGCAACACAGGGCTGCAAATCGGCCTGCTGCTCGGCTTGCAACAACCACTGCCAGGCATCGTGCCACTCGCCCAGGGCCTGTTGCGCGCCCTTGAGTCGCGTCACCACCAGAGGCGGTAACTGATTCAACTCAGGGTAAGCCTCTGCGGCGTAGCGCACGCGCTTGATCAACAACCTGACACGATGGCGGTCATGGCCCGGATCATTGAGGGCGGCCTCCAGGGTTTGCCACTGTTTTTCCAGCACCTTTTCGATCCGCTTACGCAAACCGCGCAGCATGTTTTCACGCTCGGCGGCCCGCAGAAAGCGCGGAAACACATCAAGGATCATCAACAGCTGAGCCAGCTGCTCGCTGTCAGCCACCCGGGCGTAACTGCCGGACAACTGTTGCAGGCGCCGTTGTGCCTGAGTCGGGAAGCCCTGCTGCTGCAAGTGCGCCGCCAGCACCTCAAGGTCGCGCAAGGGGGTCGTCAATGTGCCCACCTGGGCCGCCGACATTTCCAGTTGCACCACGCCCGGCAACCCGCGCAATGGCCGCAGCAGGCTGCGCAAACGGCGAACCGTGGTGCGCAGATCATGCAGGGCCTCAGGGTCCGTGTCGGCTTCAAGACGCGCCTGGCAGGCCAGCAGCCTGACCTCCAGACGTACAACGTTTGCAACAATCCGGTCAACCAGCTCAGACATCCTCACCCTCCACCTTCACTGCGCCGGCTCAACGTCCGGCGCGGGATTCACGAATATAGAAACGTGCCTTCTCGGCTTTTTTGGTGCAACCCTCAAAGGCTTCGAATTGCTGCTGGGTTTTGGCTGCGGTCAGCAAGGACAAGGCCTTGGAGTAGCTGACAGTACCGGCAAAACCTTCCGCCTTGGCCAGGTCCAGCTCATGCCAGGCCGCATCAAGGTTGGTCGCACACGTATCACGGTACGCCTTGGTGCCCGCACAACCTGCCAATGCCAGTGCAATCAACGGCACACAAATCCATGCTTTCATGTTGTTTTCCTCAGGAATAAAGGTTCAGTGCACTCTCAGACGAACAACCCGCCTAAAAGTGCCACAACGCCACAATCAAAAAACAGACAGCGCCTACCCATCATGGCTACAAGGCACTAGCCTAGCTTGTAGATACGCGTTCATGCCAAAAGCTGTCACTCAGGGCCACAAAAAGGCATTGTGGGTCATTGTCAGGCAAAGGTTGGGCTCATGAAAAAACGTATTGCATTGGTATTGGGCTCAGGTGGCGCACGGGGCTATGCCCATATTGGCGTGATTGAAGAGCTTGAGAGCCGGGGCTATGACATTGCCTGCATCGCCGGTTGCTCCATGGGCGCGGTGGTGGGCGGGATCTACGCCGCTGGCAAACTTGATGTGTATCGCGACTGGATTCAAAGCCTGGATTACCTCGACGTGTTGCGTCTGGTGGATGTCAGCTTTCGACTGGGAGCGATTCGTGGCGAAAAAGTCTTCGGCCAGATCCGCAACATGGTCGGCGAAATCAATATCGAAGACCTGCGCATCCCCTACACCGCCGTCGCCACCGACCTCACCCATCAGCAGGAGATCTGGTTTCAGGAAGGCTGCCTGCACCAGGCCATGCGCGCCTCGGCGGCGATTCCCAGCCTGTTTACCCCGGTGATGCAAGGCAACCGCATGCTGGTCGATGGCAGCCTGCTCAACCCGCTCCCTATCGTGCCGGTGGTCTCCAGCCATTGCGACCTGATCATCGCCGTCAACCTGAATTCATCCCATCCCAGCAACTACCAACTGCCTGTCATCCAGCGCCCTGCCGCGTTCAAAGGGCGCTTTGACAACTTGATGACCTCCCTGGGTTCGCGCATGCCGTTTCGCAACAAGCACGCCGAGCAATTGCTCAATCTGGAACAGGAGATGCTCAACCCGTTGGTCGAGCCCCTGACCAATCCCTGGCTCGACTCGGCGCAACCTGCCCGCCCTGCCGCCGCCCAAGGCTCGCCCAAGTCGGCCACCGGATCGGTGATCGTCGACAACGTCGGCCCGGCTTCGCTGCTGGACTTGATCAACCAGAGTTTCGAGGTGATGCAAACCTCACTGGCGCAATACAAGATTGCCGGTTACCCGCCCGATATCCTGATCAACGTGCCCAAGCGGGTGTGCCGGTTTTTCGAGTTCTACAAGGCTCAGGAGCTGATTGCACTGGGGCGCATGATTGCCAGGGACACCCTGGACCGTTACGAAAGGGACGAGGCGTCCAACAACCGATAACCAACCCCGGCCTCGGTCACGATAAACCGGGGCCGGGTCGGGTCATCCGCCAGTTTCTGGCGCAAATGGCCGACAACGATCCGCAGGTAATGGCTGTTCTCGACATGGGTAGGGCCCCAGATATCCTTGAGCAATTGCTGCTGGGTGATGACCCTTCCGGGATGGCGCGCCAGTTGTGCCAGCACCGCGTACTCCTTGCGCGTCAGCGCCACTTCGACACCGTCGAGCAACACCCGGCGAAAGGCCAGGTCAACGGTCAACGGGCCGAGTTCAAGCGCCGCCTCCTGAGCCTCACCCGCGGGAGCCTGACGCAGCAACGCACGAATCCGCGCCAGAAACTCCTGGATACCGAAGGGCTTGGTCACGTAATCGTTGGCCCCGCCGTCCAGCGCCTGGACTTTCTGCGCTTCACTGGCGCGCACCGACAGAACCAGTACCGGAATGCCGGACCACTCGCGCAACTCACGCAGTACCTGCTGGCCGTCCATGTCCGGCAAGCCCAGATCAAGCACCATCACGTCGGGTCGCTTGAGGGCCGCCTGGCTCAGGCCCTCGGCGCCGGTCGCAGCCTCAAGCACGGTGTAGCCCTGGGATACCAGACTGATCCGCAGGAACTTGCGAATCTGCGGCTCATCATCGATGACCAAAATAGTCGCGCTCTGGCTCATGGCTTCGGATCGTGGCAAAGGAATGGCCCCAGAGTATCAGTCTTCACGTTCCGGTCCTTCATGCTCAAGGCCCGGCTGCGCGCTGACCGGCAGATACAAGGTGATGCACGTGCCCTGCCCGGCAATGCCGTCGCCGACCGTGATACGCCCGCCGTGGGCGCCTACCATGCCCTGGCAGATGGCCAGGCCGAGCCCGGTGCCCTGCCCGCCGCGATCGCCACGGGCAGCGGTGTAAAACATGTCGAATATCTTCGCCCGATCTTCCTCCGGGATGCCCGGCCCCTGGTCACTGACGGCAAACCACAGCTCACCCTCGTCTGCGCCAGCCGTCAGTTGCAGCTGCCCGTGGGGCGGTGAAAAGCGCGCGGCGTTTTCCAGCACATTGACCAGTGCCTGTTCAATCAATGCACCGTGTACGTGGAGCAGCGGCAACTGCGGCGGCACATCCACCTGCACCTGCAAGGGCGCCAGCACCGCCCGCAAGCGGTTCAGGGCACTGCCCGCGATGTCGGCGGGCGATACCCAGTCACGGGCCAGCTTCAATGCACCGTGGCCCAACCGGGTCATGTCCAGCAGGTTCTGGATATAGCGGTCCAGGCGCTCCGCCTCATCGCGGGTGCCTTCAAGCAATTCGCGCCGATCGGCCAGGGGAATGGCCTCGCCCAGTGCCAACAGGGTGTCGATACTGCCGCGCATGCTGGTCAGCGGCGTGCGCAGGTCATGGGACACCGACGCCAGCAGCGCGCTGCGCAACTGCTCGGTTTCGCCGTGCAGGCGTGCTGCTTCCAGGTCCTGGGCCAACCGTGCGCGCGCCAGCGCCTGGGCCAGGGGTTGGCTCAAAGCCATCAGCAAGCGACGGCGCTGGCCGCTAAGCGACTGCCCCTGCCTGGGGCACACGCCGAGCAAGGCCAGCGGCCCTTCCTCGGCGCTTATCGGCCACCACCACCAACGCCCCATCGGCAACGTCCCCGTGCCCTTGCCCGCGGGCTGGTCATGGCTCCAGGCCCAGTCCGCAGCGGCGCGCTCGGCTTCGGAAAACTGCAGCGGCCCGCCCGTTTCAATCTCCCAGCCACCCTCGCCATTGCGGTTGAGCAGGCACACATCCAGTTCTTTCCAGCCGCTCAAATGCTGACTGGCAGCGTTGACCACGGCCTTGCGGTCGGTGGCGGCGGTGAGCTTGCGCGACAGATCGAGCAGCTCGGTGGTTTCTTGCTGGGTATCGCGCAAGGCCTGCAATTGACGACGCTGACGGGCCGCCAGGTTGCCGGTCAATGCCGCCATCAGCAAGAAGAACACCAGGGTGAGCACGTCTTCTTCACGCTGAATGCTGAAAGAAAAGTTGGGCGGGATGAACAGAAAGTCATAGGCCAGAAATGACATCGCCGCACAGGCCAGCGACGGCCCCAGGCTGCTGCGCACGGCAACCAGCAACACAGCGGCCAGAAACACCAGGGAGATATTGGGCAGGGCCAACACACTGGCCACCCCCCAGGCCAGGGCGCTGGCCAGTACCGTGGCAATCAGCGCCAGCCCATAGTCAAACCACACCAGGGAATGTTCACGACGGCTGACGGTCGGTGCGGGCGATTGCTCATTGTCGAGCACGTTGATTTCAAGGCCATGGGAGTCGCGCAACAAGCGCGCCGCCAACCCGCCACCGAACAGGCGTCGGCGCCACGTCAGCCGCGACTGGCCGACCAGCAGCAAGCTGGCACGGCGTTCAGCAGCGTGCTGGATCAGGGTCCTGGCCACTTCACCGGCACGCAGCAGGACCACTTCGCCCCCCAGGCGCTCGGCCAGTTGCTGGGCGCTTTGCAGGCGCAGGCGTGATTGCTCGTCGCGCACCGTGCCGTTGTCCACATGCACCAGGCTCCAGGGCAGATGCCGACGTTCCGCGACCCGGCTGGCGTGACGCACCAGGCGCTCGGCATGCTCATCGCCATCGATCCCGACCAGCAAGCGCCCGCGCAACGCCGGGGCCGACTGCCCCTGCTGGCGATAGCCCTTGTCCAGTTCATCATCGACGTACACCGCCGCCGTTTGCATCGCCAGTTCGCGCAGGGCGTTGAGGTTGGTCTGACTGAAAAACGCATCAATCGCCGCCCGCGCCTGTTCCGGCACATACACCTTGCCCTCGCGCAGGCGCTCCAGCAGTTCACGGGGCGGCAAGTCGATCAGCAAAAGCTCATAGGCTTCCTGCACGATCCAGTCGGGCAGTGTTTCGCGCACCTGCACCCCGGTGATCCCGCGCACCTGATCGTTCAGGCTTTCCAGGTGCTGGACGTTGACCGTGGTGTACACGTCGATCCCGGCTGCCAGCAGTTCCTGCACGTCCTGCCAGCGTTTGGCATGGCGGCTGCCGGGGGCGTTGCTGTGGGCCAGCTCATCGACCAGCACCAGCTTGGGCCGGGCGGCGAGCAGACCGTCGAGGTCCATTTCTTCGAGCTGCACGCCACGATATTCCGAGCGCAGCATGGGCTGCTGGGGCACGCCGTTGAGCAACGCCTCGGTCTCGGCGCGGCCATGGGTTTCGACGACCCCGGCCAGCACCTGGACCCCTTGGCGCAGTTGAGTGTGGGCGGCTTGCAACATGGCGTAGGTTTTACCCACACCGGGTGCCGCGCCAAGGAACACCTTGAGCCGGCCACGGCCTGCGCGGGGCAAATCAGCTAACAGCGCATCGGCGCGACCGGAATGACTCATGGGTTTACCTGTAAATCGGGTGTGTGTATGTGACCTGTGGGAGCGGGCTTGCTCGCGATGCAAACAATGCGGTCGTCAGATAAACCGCAGTGCTGCCATCGCGAACAAGCCCGCTCCCACACATGAAGGTGTCAGTTCTTGAGCTGCGCCAACGCCTGATTCAACAGCAATACGTTGACCACCGGCGGCCCCACCAGTGGCCGCTCGGTATGTTCAGCCACCAACTGCTCGACGGCCTGCACCGGCACATTGCGCGCGCCAGCTACACGGGCCAGTTGATAGCGTATTGCCTCTGGTGGCAAGTGCGGGTCCAGCCCGCTGCCCGAGGTGGTCAGCAACGCCAGGGGCACCGGGCCCTGCCCCGGCACGGCGAGCTGGGCGGCGCTGTCCTTGACCCGCGTGGCCAGTGCCGGGTTGCTCGGCGCCAGATTGCTGGCCGAACTGGCCACGGTGGCATAAGCCCCCGCCGATGGTCGCGGGTGAAACCAGGTGTCACCGCTGAAGTCCTGAGCGATCAGCGCCGACCCCAGTACCTTGCCGGCGCTGTCGCGCACCAGGCTGCCGTTGGCCTGCTCGGGGAACGCCAGTTGCGCAATGCCGGTGACGGTCAGCGGGTAGATCACGCCGGTTATGGCGGTCATCAACAGCATCAGGCTCAGGGCCGGACGTAGAAAAGTAGTCATGGTGTAACCCTCCAATGCTTAAACCAGATGCAGCGCCGTGAGCAGCATGTCGATCAGCTTGATGCCCACAAACGGCACCACCAGCCCGCCCACGCCATAGATCAGCAAGTTGCGACGCAGCAAGTGCGCGGCACTGGCCGCCTGAACGCGCACCCCACGCAATGCCAGCGGGATCAGCACCACGATGATCAGCGCGTTGAATACGATGGCCGACACAATTGCGCTTTGCGGGCTGCTCAGGCCCATCACGTTCAACACGCCCAACTGCGGGTAGATCGAAGCAAACAGCGCAGGCAGGATCGCAAAGTACTTGGCCACGTCGTTGGCGATCGAGAACGTGGTCAGCGCGCCACGGGTCACCAGCAACTCTTTGCCGATTTGCACCACATCCAGCAGCTTGGTCGGATCGCTGTCCAGATCGACCATGTTCGCGGCTTCCCGTGCAGCCTGGGTGCCGTCGTTCATGGCCATGCCCACGTCTGCCTGGGCCAGGGCCGGGGCGTCGTTGGCACCGTCACCGCACATGGCCACCAGTCGCCCGTCATTCTGTTCATGACGAATGCGTGCCAGTTTTTTCTCCGGCGTGGCCTCTGCCAGCACATCATCCACCCCCGCTTCAGCGGCAATCGCAGCCGCGGTCAGCGGGTTGTCGCCCGTCACCATCACGGTGCGGATCCCCAGCTTGCGCAACTCGGCGAAGCGCTCGCGAATCCCCGGTTTCACCACGTCCTTGAGATGGATCGCACCCAGCAACTTGCCCTGGGCACAGACCAGCAACGGGGTGCCGCCGCTCTGGGCGATCTTGTCGATTTCCCGCGACAGGGCCGGCAACAGTTCGCCCCGTGTGAGGCCGACAAACGCCAGCACCGAATCCACAGCCCCCTTGCGGTACACCTGGCCGTTGTAATCGATCCCCGACAGACGGGTTTCGGCCGTGAACGGCACCGCCGTGAAATCGGACACCGGCAGCTCGTCCAGGCTGTGCTGGCCCCGAATAAACTCGACGATGGACTTGCCCTCGGCCGTCTCGTCCGCCAACGAAGCGCGCAACGCGCCCTCTGCCAGCTCCCTGGCCGTCACGCCAGGGGTGGCATACAAGGCCGTGCAGCGACGGTTGCCGAAGGTGATGGTGCCGGTCTTGTCGAGCATCAGCACATGCACATCACCGGCCGCTTCCACGGCGCGACCGGACTTGGCGATCACGTTGAGGCGCACCAGGCGGTCCATCCCGGCAATCCCGATCGCCGACAGCAGCCCCCCGATGGTAGTCGGGATCAGCGTGACCAGGAGCGCCACCAGAAACACCAGCGGCAAGCTGCCACCGGCAAAGTAGGCAAACGGCTGCAAGGTCACGACCACGATCAGAAAGATCAGGGTCAAGCCGATCAGCAGGATATCCAGGGCCACTTCGTTGGGGGTTTTCTGGCGTTTGGCGCCTTCGACCAGCGCAATCATGCGGTCCAGGGTCGACTCGCCGGGGTTGGCGCTGATTTGCACCAGCAGCCAGTCACTGACCAGACGCGTGTTGCCGGTCACTGCCGAACGATCTCCTCCCGACTCGCGGATCACCGGCGCCGATTCGCCGGTGATTGCCGCTTCGTTGACCGCGGCAATCCCCGCAATCACCTCGCCGTCGCCAGGGATCATCTCCCCCGCTTCGACGCGCACCACATCGCCCTTGCGCAAACGGGTGGCCGGTACGACCTCGAAACTTCCCGCAGGGGTCCGACGACGAGCACTCAGGCCCACGCTGCCAGCCTTGAGGCTATCGGCCCGGGCTTTGCCCCGACCCTCGGCCAGTGCTTCGGCAAAGTTGGCGAACAGCACGGTAAACCACAGCCACAGGGCGATTTGCACAGCCACCCCGGTGGGCACCGCAGGCTCGGGTACAAAGCACAGCACCGTGGTGAAAATCGCAGTCAGTTCAACCACCAGCATCACCGGCGAGCGCTTGAGCTGGCGCGGGTCGAGCTTGACGAACGCTTGCAGCAGCGCCGGGCGCCAGATATCGGCAAACGAAGTTTTCGGCGACTCGGGGGCCTTGGCCTCCGGGGTTGGCGTCAACGTTGAAACAGGAGCAGGCATAGTCATCATCGTCTCCTTAGAAGCCCAGGGTCAGTTGTTCAGCGATTGGGCCAAGGGCCAATGTCGGCAGAAAGGTCAGGCCGCCCACCAGCAAAATGGTCACGGTCAACAGGGCTACAAACAGCGGGCCGTGGGTTGGAAAACTGTTCTGGCCAATGGGTGCGGACTTCTTCAGCGCCAGGCTACCGGCCAACGCCAGCACCGGCAGGATGTAACCGAAGCGCCCGATCAACATGCCCAGCCCCAGCATCAGGTTGTAGAACGGGGTGTTGGCATTGAGTCCGGCAAAGGCTGAACCGTTGTTGGCACTGGCCGAGGTAAAGGCGTACAGCACCTGACTGAAACCGTGGGGCCCGGGGTTGCTGACCGAGGCCACGGCACTGGGCAGCACGGCCGCAATCGAACCCAGTACCAGCACGCCCACCGGCATCACCAGCAAGGTCACCACCAGCAGCTGGACTTCCCTGGCTTGCAGCTTTTTGCCCAGGTATTCAGGGGTGCGGCCAATCATCAGGCCGGCGAGGAACACAGCGATCAACACGTTGAGCAACATGCCGTAGAGCCCGGCACCAACGCCGCCGAAGATCACTTCGCCGACCATCATGTTGACCAGCGCCACCATCCCGGTCAGCGGGTTGAGGCTGTCGTGCATGCCGTTGACCGAGCCATTGGAGGCCGAGGTCGTGGTTTCGGTCCAGAGCACCGTGCCGGTTGTGCCGAAGCGCACTTCCTTGCCTTCCAGCGGTGCCGCCTGCTCAACCAGCGGGCTGTTGAGCGCCGGGTTCGGCTGATACTCGGCATACAGCGCAGTGCCGCCGCCGATCAGGAACAAGGCCAGCATGCAGGCCACAATCGCCCGGCTCTGGCGCAGATCCTTGACGTAGTGGCCGAAGGTGAACACCAGCGCCACCGGGATCAGAATGATCGAGGCCAGCTCGAACAGGTTGCTCCAGGCCGTCGGGTTCTCGAACGGATGTGCCGAGTTGACGCCGAAGAAACCACCGCCGTTGGTGCCCAGTTGCTTGATCGCGATCTGGCTGGCGGCCGGGCCCAGGGGGATGACTTGATCCACACCCTGCTGGGTGACGGCATTGACGTAATGGGCAAATGTTTGCGGCACGCCCTGCCAGACCAGAAACAGCGCCAGCACGACACACAGCGGCAGCAAGCCGTAGAGGGTGGCACGGGTCATGTCGACCCAGAAGTTGCCCAGGGTATGGGCCGAGCGACGGCTGATGCCACGGCACAGTGCAACCAGTACCGCCAGGCCGGTGGCGGCGCTGACAAAGTTCTGCACGGTCAAACCGGCCATCTGGCTGAAGTAGCTCAGGCTGGCTTCACCGCTGTAGCTCTGCCAATTGGTGTTGGTGACAAAGCTCACGGCAGTGTTGAAGGCTTGCGTCCATTCCTGCCCCGGCAACTGCTGCGGGTTAAGGGGCAAATACTGCTGAAACAGCAGAATTGCAAACAGCAGCACAAAGCCCATCAGGTTGAAGACCAGCAGGGCCAGGGTGTATTTCTGCCAGCTTTGCTCGATGCCGGGGTCTACCCCGGCGATGCGGTAGCACACCTTCTCGACGGGCCCGAACACCGGGGTCAGCCAGGTACGCTGGCCTTCCATCACCTTGTAGTAAAAGCGTCCCAGCCACGGCACCGGTAACAGTACCAGGGCAAAGAAGGCGAGGATCAGCCCATAGTCATAACTGTGCATACCCGCTCCTAGTTCCGGTCTGCGCGCAACAGCGCAACCAGCAGATAAACGAACAGCGACACTGCCAACAGCAGCGACACCCCATCCAGAACGCCCATGACAACTCTCCCAAAGCGGCACTTGCCGCGTATGGAGAGAGTGTGGGGAATGAGGCCGTAAAGGATCGAGATCGAGAGGGATGCGGGGGCGTAAAGAAGGCGTAAAGAAGCAGGGATGCCTGCCGTAGCAGCTGCTACGGATGTGGGTGGAGGGCTCTTAGCGCAACAGCGGGGTGTCCAGCACCTCGGAGTGACCGCCGAGCACGCTTTCGCTCAACTGGATAAAGCTCGCGGTATTGACCTTGTCCATGCGCATCAGCGCCTGGCTGACGTCATCCAGGGAGCGTTTATTGTGGGTCTGCAAGCGAATTTCGCGGTCCAGCGACTGCAACAGCGTCACGGCCCGCGCAACCATTGCCGGGCCTGCCTGCTGGCCGCGCAGTCGGGTGACGTTTTTGCCGGCGGCATTGAACTTGTGTTGCAGGGTCTGATAACGCTCGTCACTCATGCCGCCTGCACGACGCATCAGTTCAATGGCGTAGTACTCGCTCAAGCCTTCGCCGATCCAGTCATGGCCCGGCTCGTCATTGATGCCGCTGAACACCTGCACCACTTCACGCAACAGGGTGCTGGTACCGTTCTCACTGACCAGCGGCAGGCCGCTGTAGAGATAAATCGAGTTGCGCGCCGCTGCACCGCCCTTCCACATCGGGCTGCCCGCGCCGACTATCAGCAGCTTGGGCGGGTTGCGCGGGAATACCGCCTGGACTTGCGGCCACACAAACGTCAGCAAAGTCAGCACATCCATGCGGCGCATGCCCTGACCTTTAGGCGCACTCACCGTGACTTCGGTTTCGCCCACAGTGGTGCGACGGCTGCCCAGGTTACCCGCCAGCATCCAGCCGGTGGGCCGGTCAAACAGACGCGAGACATCATCGATGCGAAAGCGGTTCTTGCCGATGCGCGGCCAGGCGGTTTCAACGCTTTTCCAGCCGTTGGGCAACTCGAACTCAAGACGCGACACCAGTTCAACGCCATCCTGCTGGTCGAGATTGGCAGGAGGGATCAACTGTTCGCCGCGAAACAAGGCCCACTCAGGTGTGATACGGGTATCAAAACTGCCGTTCTTGCGCGGCTGGTTCAACCGCACGCGGTAGCTCAGGCTGGCACTGCCCGGTGCGGGCCGCCACAACCCCCGGCTCTTGGCAGAAAGTTGCCACTGCCCGTCGGCCTTGAAGTCGGTGTAACTGCCCTGCTCGCCGAGGTCGAAATCCAGGCTGCGCACCGCAGAACCTTCAGCAAGGGTCAGCCGCACCTCGGCCTGGTCGCTTTGCGGCAACAGGCGCACGTGGTAGTTGAGATCGACTTTTTGCCCGGCCCACAGCGGGCCGCAGATTAGCAACAGCAGCAGACTCGGGCCCAGGGGCCATTTGTAATGCAGCGCCATACACACTCCTTTGCTGCGCTGCGGCACTTAACCGGCGCGGAAAATCAGATGATCTTCCCAGTCGTCTTCAGGCACGCTGCCTTCAGCAAGCATGCGCCCCGACTGCGAAATGCGTTCATGGTGTACAGCGTCCGGGTCACCGCAGACCAAATGGTGCCAGAGCGGCAAGTCCTTGCGCTCGCTGACCAGACGATAGCCGCAGGTCGGCGGCAGCCATTTGAACTCCTCGGCCTTGCCCGGCGACAGCTGAATGCAGTCCGGCACCGAATCACGACGGTTAGGGTAGTCGGTACACTGGCAGGTTTTCATATCAAGCAATTTGCAGGCAATGCGCGTGTAGTAGACGCTGTTGTCGTCTTCATCTTCGAGCTTTTGCAAGCAGCACAACCCGCAGCCGTCGCACAGCGACTCCCATTCCTCTTGATCAAGTTGATCGAGGGTTTTGCGGATCCAGAACGGTTCAACGATTGCGGCCATGGCTCAAACATCAACATCAGGGAGTGGAAAAGGCCGCCAGTCTAGTGCCCAAGGCCCTTGGGGCCAAGGGCTTGTCGTCAGACTTGTCACCTTGACGACATCACAGTAGTTTTAGGCCCTGAATTAATACGTAACATTTACCTCAGGAAACCGCCATGCCTGCTAACAGCCGTAAAGCCGATCACACGATTGACGAGCAATTTACCCTGCGCTGGTCGCCCCGCGCCTTTGCCGACGCGACCATCGACAAAGCGACCCTGATGAGCTTTTTCGAAGCGGCACGCTGGGCGCCATCGGCCTACAACGCGCAACCCTGGCGTTTTTTGTTTGCCCTGCGCGGCACCCCGGACTTTGACCGCTACCTGAGCCTGCTGGTGGAATTCAACCAGGGCTGGGCCAAGCATGCGGCCGCTCTGGTGGTGATTGTGTCCAAGACCACCTTTGGAGCACCGGGTACCACCGAAGAAAAGCCTGCGCCAACCCACGCCTTCGACACCGGCGCGGCCTGGGGCCATCTGGCGCTGCAAGCGCACTTGAGCGGCTGGCACACCCACGGCATGAGCGGCCTGGATTTCGAGCGGGCGCGCACAGAGCTGAAAATTCCTGAGGGTTACGCTGTGCAGGCGATGGTTGCCATCGGCAAGATCGGCGACAAGTCGACGCTGGTGGATTACCTGCAGGCCAAGGAAGTGCCAAGCCAGCGCGAGCCACTGAGCAAGCTGGTGGCTGAAGGCGATTTCAGCCTGTAAATGCACCTCTTGGTGCAAACCCGGTAGTCGCTGCCGCAGGCTGCGAGCTTTTCAACATCAAAAGCTCGCAGCCTGCGCCAGCGACTACCGGTTTAGTAACCGCGTTCGAAATCCACTTCGCCACGCAGTGCTTCACCCGCCTGAAACGCCCGCAAGTTATCGACAAACAGCTGCACCATCATCGGTGGCGAGGTGGGTGCCGAGCTGTGGCCTGTCAGCAGCAAGCCCCAGGCAGTCCAGAACGGATGCTTGGCCGGCAACGGCTCCTGACGGCAAACATCAATCACTGCGCCCGCCAGATGCCCCACTCGCAAGGCTTCGACCAAATCGGCATCCACCACCGCTACGCCGCGTCCGGCATTGATGAACACGGCATTGGGATTGAATTGCGCAAACAGCGGCGCATCGTAGACGTCATGGGTGTCTGCGGTATTGGGCAGCAGATTGATCACGTAATCCATCTGCCCGACCATGCGCGGCAAGTCGCTCAACACACCCACTTCCTTGAACGGCGCCAGTTCACGGGCGGTGCTGGCAATGGCATACAGCTCAACACCAAAGGGCAACAGAAACTGAGCCACGGTCTGGCCAATATCCCCGGCCCCGACGATCAAGACCTTGCGCCCGACCAGGCTCTGGCCCATGCGGTTATCCCACTTGCGCTCGACCTGGCTGACCAGGCGGGCCATGACTTCGCGCTCGTGACCGAGCATGTAAGTCAATACGTATTCAGCCATCACCTGACCAAAAATACCCACCGCGCGAGTCAGGCGGTATGAACGGGGCAAACCTTCAGCCAGTAACGGCGTGATCCCCGCCCAGGTCGACTGCAGCCAGTCCGGCGTGTGGCCCTGGCGCAACAGGGTCGCCAACAGGTCCGGCTGCCCCAGCCACACCTGGCACTCGCCAGCCATGCGCGACAATTGCTCGGAGTCGCCGCTGGACTGAACCTCCAGATCCGGCGCAATGCGTTGCAGAAGTTGGGTGTAGAGCGGGTAGTCTTTCTCGGCGATCAGGATGCGCATGTTTCTAACCTTTCTAAACCACTGCCAGCACCCGTCGCCGAGGTTTGCCTCGGAGCGTTCGGCCACCGCCAATCTTAATGAGTTCGTTTAAGACAGGTGCCCGGAACCGGACACCTGGCGCTGCACTTACATCGGATCGTTGCGACGCAGCAGCTCTTCGGGCAAGTGCTCGATATATTCGTCTTCGGCCGGAGGCATTTGCAAGTGGTAGCCCTGGGTTTCCAGGTTTTCCAGCACCTTGTGAATGTCCTCGCGCGACAGGGTACGCTCAGGGCTCAGTACCAGGTCAAAGGCATGGAATGGCTTGCCGAAGGCAGCCAGCAAGGGTTCCGGCACGCGCTCCAGGGCATCGGCCTTGAGTACATAAAGATACATTTCGTTGCGTTTGGTGCTGCGATAAATAGAGCAAATACGTTTCAAGACTGTTCTCCAGCGGTGGCCAGGCAATCGAGCAAGGCCTGGCCCATCAGCTCACGGCGCCAGCCGCGCAGTGATTCCGGCAATTGGTAAGGGCCATTGGGAAAGCCGCTTTTCAGCAGGGCTTCCAGGGTTTTCTTGCGCAGCATCAGTTCCGGCGCAATGTTCAAACGCTCGGCCTGGGCCTGACCGATGGCACGCAGACGCTTGATCTGCAGCGCCGCCTCGACCGGTAACGGCTCGGGTACGGCGGGCGGCCATTGCTCTGGCGGTAGACTGCCAGCACGCTTGATCAGATCAAGCAAAAACTCGCCATCCTGACGCACGGTACGCGGGTGCATGTCTTCGATCCGCGCCAGCGCGACCAGATTGTCGGGCTGCGTCTTGGCCAGAGGCCATAACGCGTGCTCACGTATCACACGGTTGCGCGGCAGATCCCGGGCACGGGCTTCGTGCTCGCGCCAGGCGCAAATTTCACGCAACACAGCCAACTGATCCCGTGACAATTTCCAGGCCAGCTTGGCTTCGCGGTACACCTCGTAAGGGTCTACTTCGCGGCGCAGGTTGGCGACAAGCTCGGCACCATCTTCCAGCACCCAGCTGTATTTTTCGTCAGACAGGCGTGGAAACAGCAACTTGTAGACTTCAGCCAGATGCACGGCATCTTCTGCGGCATAGCTGATCTGGGTTTCAGACAGCGGACGCTGCAGCCAGTCGGAGCGGGTTTCACCCTTGGGCAGGTCGATATCCAGCACTTCCTTGACCAGGCGTGAATAGCCCATGGAGAAGCCAAGGTTCAGGTAGGCTGCTGCCAATTGGGTGTCGAACAAAGGCACCGGCAAGCTGGAAGTCAGACGCAGCAACACCTCAAGATCTTCGCTGCACGCGTGCAGGACTTTGACGACCGACGTGTTTTCCAGCAAGTCAGCCAATGGCTGCCAGTTGTCGATGGTCAACGGGTCAATCAGGTAAGCCCGCGTGCCGTCGCCAATCTGGATCAGGCCGGCAATGGGGTAAAAGGTATCGACCCGCATAAATTCGGTGTCGAGGGCTACGAACGGCAATTGTTGCCATTCGGCGCAATGTTGGCCGAGGCTATCGTTGTCGCGAATCCAGTGAATATCGATGGCCACACGGCTCTCCCTTGAAGAATGGCGCGCAGTATATATCGCCCTCAAGTATTTCCGGACATCGACTCGTCATGTTGTGCGCGAAAAAACTTACAAAAGTTAAGTCAAAAACCTGCATCTACTTACCGTTATTACCGGTAGGTTGCCTGACTTCACGCCCATACGATTTGTTACAACACATTATGTGACAAGCCGACAGGACCGGATCGTGACGACACGAGTAGATTTGCGCCCTATAAAAACCGAGGAAACTCCAATGAAAATGTCCTGCAAACTGTCAGCAATGACTCTCTCGCTGGTAGGTCTTTGTGCCTTTGCCAATGCTGCACTGGCTCAAAACCCTGAGCCCGCGCTGGATGCCGCAGTGCAAGACGGCGCCAAAAAGGTGATGCAAGCGTACGCAGTACCCGGTCTGGTTATCGCCGTGAGCGTTAACGGCAAACAACACTTTTACAACTTCGGTGTAGCGTCAAAGGCCACCAAAGAACCCATGAGCCCGGACACTCTCTTTGAAGTCGGCTCCATCAGCAAAGTGTTTACCGCCACCCTGGCCACCTATGCCCAAGCCAAAGGCCAGCTATCACTTAACGACACCGTTGCCAAATACGAGCCTGAGCTCGAAGGCACACCCTTTGGCAAGATTACGCTGACCCATCTGGCCACTCACACGGCTGGCGGATTCCCGTTGCAGCTGCCTGACAGCGTGCAGAACCAAAGCCAGTTGATGAGCTATTTCAAAGACTGGAAGCCGGTTTACCCGACCGGCACGCAGCGCAGCTATGCCAACCCCAGCATTGGCATGCTCGGCCAGATTGCAGCCAAAAGCATGAACATGCCGTTTACCCAGGCGATGGAGCAGCAACTGTTCCCGGCACTGGGCCTGCAAAGCACCTACCTGACGGTGCCCGCGGACAAAATGGGGGTGTATGCCCAGGGCTACAACAAACAGGATGAACCCGTCAGGCTCAACCCCGGCGTTCTGGGCAACGAAGCCTACGGCGTAAAAACCAATGCCCGCGACCTGATTCACTTTACCGAGCTGAGCCTGGGCCAGGGCGATGCCAGCCCCACCATTCGCCAGGCATTGGCTGACACCCGTGTCGGTTACTATCGCATCGGGCCTGTGATTCAGGACCTGATCTGGGAACAGTACGCTTACCCTGTCGAACTCAAATCGCTGCTGGTGGGCAACTCGGACAAAATGGCCTACGAGAACAATGGCGCCATCGCCCTCAACCCGCCCCTGGCGCCACAGCAGGCGGTGTGGATCAACAAGACCGGGTCAACCAACGGTTTTGGCGGGTACGCGGTGATGGTGCCGTCCGAGCAGAAATCGATTGTCATCCTGGCCAACAAGAACTACCCGAACAGCGCACGTGTCGAGTTCGCGTACGAGATCTTGAAAGCGTTGAACTAAGTATCTTTGCGCAAGATATAGATGCTGCCCATGCCAAAACCGGGCAGCACCTCATACTGCTTGAGGATGCTGAAACCTGCCTGTTTGAACTGAGTTTCAATTTCGCCCCTGCTGACCACGATACGTTGCGGGTCATTGACCGGCTCTGTCCCACGACCAAGAGGCACTGACAGGATCAGGCTGTCGCGACTGACCCGGTGCAGCTCACGCAAAATGGCCAGTCGATGGTCACTGTCGCGCACGTGGTGGAACAGCTGCATGCAAAAAATGCAGTCCACCGCGTTCTCGGAAATATCGATGGAGAACACCGAGCTTTGAAACAGCTTGATGCGCGCCAGCAAACTGGCTGGATGGTGGGTCTGGGCGTGATTGAGCATGTCTTGCGACGAATCCGAGGCCAGGATCACCCGATTGCCGTGCTCGGCCAATACAGGCCAGAAACGCCCGGCACCGCAGGCCAGGTCCAGGACCAGCCCGGGTTCCCCCGCCACTTTCAACGCACGGCGAACCAGACGCTTCTCGCGCCACAACGCCAACCTGCGAACAACCCCCTGGGGCTGAGCCTGCAGGCAAACCTTCGCATGCTCGCGGTCATAACGCTCGGCGAACTCATGCTCAATATGGGTAGAAGGTGGCTGCGATGACATGGCCCGCGAACTCTTGTGTTTGATGATGTTCGACACGGAGGTTAGCGGGACACCAGTGAAAAAATTGTCACAGAAGCATGAAAACCACAGGGATGAAGCAGTTTCGTTGTAGCCGCTGTCGACCCTGTGTTCACGCCTGCTGCAAATACCAACGCCAGTCCTGCTCACCCACCTCACCCATGAACTGTCGGTACTCCGATTTCTTCACGGCCAGGTACACCTTCAAGAAGGCTGGCCCGAACGCCTCTTTCGCCCACTGCGAGCCATCCAGCGCCCGCAAGGTGGTCAGCCAGTCGTTCGGCAGCATTTCGGTGGCCTGGGCATACCCGTTGCCTTCAATCGGCGCGCCCGGATCGAGCTGCTCGCGAATGCCACGATGAATACCGGCCAGAATGGCGGCTGCGGCCAGGTAGGGATTGGCGTCGGCGCCACAAATACGGTGTTCTATATGCCGCGAGTACGCCGGACCGCCCGGGACCCGCAAGCTCACCGTGCGATTGTCCACGCCCCAGGTCGCGGCCAGCGGCGCATAGCTGTTGCTTTGAAAACGGCGATACGAGTTGGCATTGGGGCAAAACATCAACAACGAGTCGAGCAAGGTACTGAGCATCCCCCCAACCGCCTGCCTGAGTAATGGCGTACCGTCCGGCGCCTCACTGGCAAACAGGTTGTTGCCCTCCTTGTCGGCCAGGCTCACATGCATGTGCATGCCGGTTCCGGCCAGGTCATCGAATGGCTTGGCCATAAAGCAGGCAACCATCCCGTGCTTGTGCGCCACGCCCTTGACCAGGCGCTTGTAGCGCACGGCCTCGTCCATCGCTTGCAGCGCGTCGCTGCGGTGCTCCAGGGTGATTTCCACTTGCCCCGGTGCGTACTCGGAAATCGCCGTGCGGGCCGGGATCCCTTGCAGCTTGCAGGCGCTGTAAAGGTCGGCCAGAAACGGCTCGATTTGCTCCAGCTCCCGCAGCCCATACACCTGGGTAGCGCGCGGACGCTGACCATCGGCATCGCGCGCCGGTTGCGGGCGGCCATTGCTGTCACGCTGCTGATCGAGCAGATAAAACTCCAGCTCTGCCGCCATCACCGGGTAGTAACCGTCCGCCTTGAGGCCGTCGATCACCTTGGCCAGCAAGTGCCTGGGGTCGGCCACGGTGGCGGGCATTCCCTGCTGCGGGTGCATGCTGACTTGCACTGCCGCCGTAGGAATCAAGCGCCACGGCATGCGCTGCAAACTGCCGCTGACCGGGTAAGCGCGGCAATCGATATCACCCACATCCCATACCAGCCCGGTGTTTTCCACATCATCGCCATTGATGCTCAACCCCAGAATTGTGCTGGGCAGCGGCCGTCCGCTCTCGTACACCGCCCGCAATTCGTCGCGGTGCAACAACTTGCCCCGGGGCACGCCGTTGTTATCGATAATGAACAGCTCGAACATCTCGATGTCCGGGTGCTGTTCCAGAAAATCCAGGGCTTCTTGTAGCGGGGCAAACGTGGTGGAGGCACTCATGGCAATACTCGTAGATTCGTATCAGGCAGGCGCCCCCCTTGAGGGTACGCGACAGTCAGGATGTAACGGCTAACGAGCATCCGGCGGGCGGGCATGGCGGCAGTGAAACAGGGCCCAGAAAGCCAGTTCTGAGGGCAGGCATGGCACACGCCGCACGGCAGGAGCGCGCGACTGCCGTTGGCACTGAATACTGCTCAGACCACGCCTCATACCTGCAACCGTTGCCAAAAAGGGAACCCAGCCTCACACGGCTGGCCCGCTTGTTTAAATGCAGGGTTTTATACCTTTGGTTACACCTGCGCTAAACATTCCCATCCCGCAGGCCGGTGAACGTTTCAAAGACCGGCAAGGTCGCATGCAGTGTCTATCCTGGTTGATCCACCTTACTGCTTCGAGGAGCCAGCCCCATGACCAGAACGGTTGCCGATTTCATCACCGAAACCCTGCAGCAAGCCGGCGTAAAACGCGTGTTCGGCGTGGTGGGCGATTCACTCAACGGTTTTACCGATGCCCTGCGCCGCCAGGAGCAGATCGAGTGGATCCATATGCGCAATGAGGAGTCCGCTGCTTTTGCCGCCGGGGCCGAGGCCCATTTGACTGGCGAGCTGGCGGTATGCGCCGGCAGTTGCGGGCCGGGCAACCTGCACTTGATCAATGGCCTGTTCGACGCCCATCGCAGTGGTGTACCGGTACTGGCGCTGGCCGCCCATATTCCCGGCAGTGAGATCGGTATCGATTACTTCCAGGCCACCCACCCCGAAAGCCTGTTCAAGGAATGCAGCCATTACGTCGAACTGGTGTCCCACCCCGAGCAGTTGCCGCAGATTCTGCAGCGGGCCATGCGCGTGGCCATCGCCAAACGCGGGGTCGCGGTCGTCGTGATTCCCGGCGATGTGGCGCTGCAAGTCACCGAGGCCAAAGTGCCGCAATGGATAAAGCCTGCCCAACCGCTGATTTGCCCTGCCCCGGCCGATATCGACCGGCTGGCGTCGTTTCTCAATGATGGCAAGAAAGTCACGCTGCTGTGCGGCGCAGGCTGCGCCGGTGCCCATAGCGAAATCCTGGCGCTGGCCGAGCGCTTGAACGCGCCCATCGTGCATGCCCTGCGCGGCAAGGAACATGTCGAATACGACAACCCCTATGACGTCGGCATGACCGGACTGATCGGCTTCGCCTCGGGTTACAAGGCGATGATGAACTGCGACACCTTGTTGATGCTCGGCACCAATTTTCCGTATCGCCAGTTTTACCCGCAGCACAGCTACATCGCGCAAATCGACTTGCGCCCCGAAGCCCTGGGCAACCGTTGCCCGCTGCAATTGGGCCTGCTGGGTGATGTGAAGCTCACGCTACAGGCGGTGCTGCCCAAGGTGATGCAAAATCCCGATCACGAACACCTCGATGCCGCCTGCGCCGACTACAGAAAAGCCCGCGAAGACCTCGATGCGCTGGCTGAAAGCAGCCCCAACAGTTCGATCATTCATCCGCAGTACCTCAATCGCCTGGTCAGTGAACTGGCGGCAGAGGATGCGATTTTCACCTGCGATGTCGGCACGCCTACCGCATGGGCTGCCCGTTATTTGAAGATGAATGGCAAACGGCGCCTGATCGGCTCGTTCAATCACGGCTCGATGGCCAATGCCATGCTGCAGGCCATCGGGGCGCAAGCGACATTTCCTGATCGCCAGGTCATTTCAATGTCTGGGGATGGCGGATTCACCATGATGATGGGCGACTTTCTGACCCTCAATCAGGTGGGTTTTCCGGTCAAGGTCATCGTACTCAACAACGGCACCCTGGGCTTTGTGGAAATGGAAATGAAAGCCGCGGGCTTCCCGGATGTGGGCTGCGACCTGAAAAACCCGAACTTTGCGGCAATGGCCCAGGCCATGGGCGTGAAAGGGATACGGGTTGAGCACCCGGCACAGCTGGAAGCCGCACTGCGAGAAGCTTTCAGCCATGATGGCCCCGTGCTGGTGGACGTAGTCAGCGCCCGCCAGGAGCTAGTCATGCCGCCGACCAAAACCTTCGAGCAGGCCAAGGGGTTCAGCCTGTTTATGCTCAAGACAGTGATGGACGGCCGCGCACGGGAGCTGATCGATCTGGCCAAAGTCAATTTGTGGCGTTGAGCAACTCTGTGGGTACTCTGTTGCCGGTCAAACGCGTTCCTCTAGTGGCTGCGCGCAAAACAGGTATTTCGAGTACATCTCCAGCGTTTGTGTCCAACTGAAATATGGGTTTCGCCCCTAGGGCGAGGTGGGTGGTACTCGCGATCCGTAGCAGCTGACGACGAAACCTGTAGTCGCTGAGGAGCGAAGCGAGGCTGCGAGGGGTTGCGCAGCGACCCTGCTTGAAGGTCCTTCGGCCCTTATCGCAGCCTGCGGCAGCGACTACACGTGGTGTTCAGGCCTTGGAAATCAGTCATTTCGTACGACGTTTCGCTTTCATTCTCATGAAACATCCGAGAAGATTCCGCTCGCTTGCGCCTGTCCATTTCGGGGAATAGTCTCGGCCAATCGCTGCAAAACAGCGGTTGGGTTTAGTCGCCCGACGTGTACATTCGGCGCAAGGCGCCACCTCCGCGAGGCGCTTTTTTACGGCCTGCGTTTTATGGTGGCCGTGCGCAGGGCGCCTTCGAGCGCGCCGGTTTTTCCGAATGTACCGGTCGACTAACCTGCGCACGGCTGCCTCCCATTTGCTTAGTCGCGAGTGCTGGCAGCTCCTTGAGTACAATCGGAGTTGTAACGATGAAAAAAATCACCCCCGATCCCCCTGCTTTACCCCTCGATGCTGCTGACAGTCACGACCCGTTGCTGGACCGTGCCGCCGTCGAACGTGCGCTCAATTACTACCTGCAAAACCATAAGCATTATCGCCCTATAGGCACGGCCATGCTGGCCATCCCGCACAGTGTCAATTCAGAAGCGGCTTTGGCCCAGGCGTCAGACTTGTTGCGCTGTGCGGGTGCCTGCGCGAATGAGGCGGGGAATGGCTTGAGCGGGCCTGCGCGCGATTTGGTGTTGTCGGTCATGCACTTGGTGGAGCTGGCCAAGGGCTATGTCGACAAGTCGCTGGACACACTGGCAACGCACTGAAGCAGCACGCGCCTGATTGGCGACAGGCGCGTCATTGCTCAATGACGGAAGGGTTTATGCAGCAGCTGGCGCAAGAACACGGCTACAGCTGCCACGGATTGCGCTAGTAAATGCTTCGGTAAATGGCCTCCACGTCTTGCTCGGTCATGTCACAGGGATTGCTGTCGATCAGCCGACGAATGCCCACCACCACGTCACTGGCCATCACCGGCAGTGATGCTTGATCCACGTTCAAATTCGACAGGCGCTGCTCCAGCCCACTGGCTTTGACCAGCCCCTCGACGGCCTGGACAAACGCTTCGGCGGCGCTGGCCTCATTGTCAAAATCCTGGCCTGGCAGCAGGTGCGCGGCCAGTTCAGCGTAGTGGCGCTGAGCGCTGGCCAGGTTGAAACGGATCACCGGCGCCATGACCAGGGCATTGGCGTGGCCATGAGGGATATGAAAACGTGCCCCCAGCGGGTATGCCAGCGCATGGATGGCCGCCACCGACGCATTGACGAACGCCATGCCTGCCATCAATGAACCTTGCAACATGGCGGTACGCGCTTCCAGGTCCTGTCCGTTGGCCAGAACCTTGGGCAAGTTGGCACCCAGCAGTGCCAGGGCCGCGGTCGCCAGACCATCGGAGATCGGGTTTTTACGGGTGCGACTGGTGTAGGCCTCGATGGCATGCACCATCGCATCCAGCCCCGTAGCCGCTGTCACTTTCGCTGGCAGGCCGAGGGTCAGTTGCGGGTCGAGAATCGCCACATCCGGCAGCAATTGAGGCGAATAAACCGCCTGTTTACGCTGTTGCGCGTCGGTAATCACCGAGACCCACGTCACCTCGGAACCGGTGCCCGAGGTGGTAGGCATCAATACCAGCGGCGTGCGTTGGCCCAGGGCCTTGTCGGTGCCGTACAAGTCTTCCAGGGGTTGCTCGCTGTTGATCAGCAACGCCACCAGTTTGGCCGCGTCCAGGGAACTGCCACCGCCCAGTCCCAGCACCCCATCGGCCTTGAACCCTTGCGCCTGTTTCACTGCCCGTTCAACCAGCGCCGATGACGGATCGGGCGCGACCTGATCAAACACCGCCACTTCGCAACCTGCCGCCTCAAGCACTTTGCAGGCCTGCCCGGCAAAGCCCAGGCTGACTATGCCCGGGTCACACACCAGCATCACACGCTGTGCGCCCAGGCCTCTGAATACGTAACCGACTTCCTGTAATGCCCCGACTTCACAGACGATACGCGGCACACTTCTGAATTCATGGTTCATGACTAACTCCTGTAATAAGCGTGCCTACAGCACCGAGGCGTAAATGCCGTAGATGTCGTCGCGGTCAAGCGGGCGCGGGTTGTTGATCAGCAGTCGCTCGACTTTCAGCGCGTCATTGGTCAACCGGTCAAGGTTCTCAGCCGTGACACCCACTTCATGCAGGCGCTGGGCAAATGGCATGCGCGCCACCAGACCGGTCATGAAATCGATAAAGCCATCGCAAGCCTCGACCGCACTGGCAAACCGCTGGCCCGGCAACACCGCCGCGGCCAGTTGTGCATAGAGCGACTCGGCAGCTGAGCGATTGAAGTTCAGTACGGGCACCAGCACCAGGGCATTGCTCAACCCGTGGGGCACATGGAAATGTCCGCCCAATGGATAGGCCAGCGCGTGCACCGCCGCCACCGGGGCATTGGCGAATGCCATGCCGGCGAGCATCGAGCCCAGCAGCATGTCCGATCGCGCCTGCAAGTCGCCGGGTTCGGCCAGCACCCGGTCCATGTTGGCCGCCAGCAAGGTCAGGGCCTGAACGGCCAGTCCGTCGGACAACACGTTCTTTTTGTGCACGCTGGTGTAAGCCTCGATGGCATGCACCATCGCATCGACCCCGGTCATGGCGCTGACCGCGGCGGGCAGGCCAACCGTCAGCCGTGCATCGAGCAAGGCAATGTCGGGGTACAACAAGGGGCTGACCACGCCCTTTTTCTCATGGCTGGGGGTGGTGACAATCGCCACCGCCGTCACCTCCGAACCTGTCCCTGCCGTGGTCGGAACCTGAATCAGCGGCAGCCGTGGCCCCTTGGCAAGGCCAATGCCGTAGATGTCCTCCAGGCACTGTGTCTGACCGCAGAGCAAAGCCACCAGTTTGGCCGTGTCCAGGGAGCTGCCGCCGCCCAGACCGATAACCGCCTGAGCACGACATTGACGCGCAACATCAACCGCGTCCTGCACCGATGCCGCAGGCGGATCGGCCTGCACGTCACTGTACAACGTGACCTGCAATCCGCTGTCGCGCATGGCCTGCAGCGGTGCATCCAGCAGCCCCGCACGCAGCAGGCCCGGGTCGCTGATCAGCAGCACGCGCTCGGCTTTCAGTTCGCGGCACAGGGCGCCAAGGCGCAGCGCACCATCGATTTCGCAGATCACCCGCGGTGTGGTTTCAAAGATGAATTTTGACATTGTGGTCCCTACCCTACGGTCACGCTGCCGCGCTCGATGCGAAACAACGCATCGACCAGATCGGCAGAGTGAGTGTCATCAGATTCAGAAATCAGTACGCACAATCCTTCCTGACCCAGCTTGGCAATCACCTCGCTCAAACGCCGGGACAACACCGGCGCCACACCTTCGAAGGGCTCATCGAGCAGCAGCAACTTGTTGCCCGGCATCAATGCCCGCGCCAGTGCCACCAGCTTTTGTTGCCCGCCGGACAATTGCATGGCCTTGCGGTCACGAAACTGGGCGATTTCCGGGATCAGGCTGTAGACCCACTCCAGGCGGCGCTGGCTGTCGGCCAACTTATTGGCCCAGACCGGCAGCAGGATATTTTCTTCCACGGTCAACGACGGGATCAGGCGACGGTCTTCGGGCAGGTAGCTGATACCGGCACCGGCGCGGGTAAACCCGGGCAGGCCGCGCAGGTCCTGACCGGCAAAGGTGATCGAGCCGGAATCGGCGTCGAGCAGGCCCATGATGGCGCGGATCAGGGTGGTTTTGCCGGCACCGTTGTGACCGATCAGGCCAACCATCTGGCCGCTTCCCACCTGCAGGGAGACGTCATGGAGGATGGGCACGCCTTCGATCGAAACGTGCAGATTGCGAATATCCAGACTCATTGCGCTGCCCTCTTGTGAGCGTTCGGGCCACCGGTCACAAACTCTTGTACCCGCGCGTTGGCCAGCACGGCCTCGGGTGCGCCATCGGCCAGGACTTCACCGCTGTAGAAAGCCAGAATCCGCGACACATAGCGGCGCACCACGTCCATGTCATGTTCAACGAACAGCACCGTGACCTTATGCTGGGCGACAACCCGCATCACCGTGTCCATCAATGCGGTTTTTTCCTCGGAGCTCACCCCGCTGGTGGGTTCGTCGAGCAGCAGCATTTGCGGATCACCGATCAGCGCCATCGCAATGTCGATCAGTTTGCGCACGCCTTGGGGCACGGCGGTGACCGGCGTGTCGCGCCAGCGGCTGATGTCGAATTCAGCGAGGATCGCATCTGCCTGGGCGATGCGGGATGCATTGCGCATGGGCGCCAGCAACGACGGAAACGGGCTTTGTGCGGCCGATACGGCGATGAGCAAGTTGTCCAGCACGCTCAATTGCGGGAACAACTGCGCCACCTGGAACGAACGGGCCATGCCCGCCCGGGTGATTGCCCGAGGGGTGTGGCCGATGATGGACTGGCCGTTGAACAGAATCTCGCCACTGCTGGGTTTCAGGTAGCCGGTGACCATGTTGATAAACGTGGTCTTGCCCGCGCCGTTGGAACCGATCACGCCGACCACTTCACCTTTGTGGATGCGAACATTCACATCCTTGGCCGCCGTGACGGCGCCGAACGATTTGCACAGGCCCTTGGTTTCGAGGATGCAACTCATGCTTTTGCTCTCCGTGCTTGCCCGGTGAACAGGCTCCACAAGCCTTTAGGCAGAAATACGATGATTGCCAGCAGGGTGAACCCCAAAATCATCTGCCAGCTGTGTGGCACCAGTTCGATGGCGTAGGTGCGCACCACGGCAAACAGAATGGCTGCAATGAACGGTGCTGCAACATGGGCGGTACCGCCCAGCAGCGCGATAAAGACGAATTCGCCCGAAGTGATCCAGTAGGCCATTTCAGGGTCAATGTGCCCGGCAGACAAGGCCATGAAACCACCGCCCAATGCCGACACCGCGGCAGCCGCAACGTAGTTCATGTACAGCACCCAGCGTGGGGACTGGCCCAGGTATTCAACCCGCACTTCGTTTTCACGAATGGCTTCGCACATCATCCCGGCGCTGCTGCGGCTGTAGCGATGCAGTAACACCGCCAGCACTGCCGAGCAGGCAACGATGATGACAAACAACGCCAGCGGCGCCTGCCCTGAAGCCGGGGTCCAGCCGAACAGGGTCCAGGCCTTGACGTTGAAGCCGTCGGTGCTGCCCAGGGCCGAGCTTTTTACCAGCACGCCGTAGAGGATCATCGAGAACGCCAACGACAGCATGGCGAAGAAAATCTCGCGGTAGCGGGTCATCAACAGCCCCAGCAGCATGGCCAGCAACACTGCGGCGCCCACTCCGATCAGCAACAGCACGGCCAGATCGGTGATGTCCAGAAAATGCCCGCTCATGCCCACGGCATAGCCGCCCACACAAAAGAACAGGCCCTGGCCAAACGTCACCAGCCCGGCGCGCATCTGCATCACCACGCCTTGCACCACCATGGCCTTGGCCAGGGCCATCGTCAGCAGGAACACCAGCCATTGCGGCGCGATAAAACCGCCCGCCGCCAGCAGCACGGCAACGCCGAGCAGAATCAATTCGGTTTTACTCAGGCGCATATCAAATTTTCCTCGCCAGTACACGGCCGAACAGCCCTTGGGGACGCACGGCAAGTACCAGCGCCATTACCCCGTAAATCACAAAGAGTTCAAACTCCGGGGCGTAATGCACCGCCGCGGCCCGGCTCAAGCCCACCAGCAATGCGCCCACTGCGGCGCCTTCGATGCTGCCCATGCCGCCGATCACCACCACGGCAAACGCCAGCACGATGATTTCCACCCCCATGCCCGGCACCACCGAAATGGCCGGAGCGGTCAAGGCACCCGCCAGCGTGCCGAGCATGGTGCCCAGCACAAAAACCAGGGTGAACATGCGCCGCACGTTGACGCCCATGGCCATCGCTACTTCGCGGTCGTGAATCACGGCGCGCAGCACCTTGCCCTGGTGTGTGCGCTCCAGCCACAACCACAGGCACAGCCCCAGCACGGCGGAAACGCCGACCAGCATCAGGTCGTAGTTGGAGACTTTCAGTCCGGCCAGGGCGCTGCGGCCCATCTCGGCGTAAGGCTGATAAGCGAAATAAGGGTTCACGCCCCAGATCATCTTCATGGTGTCTTCAAGCACCAGCAGCAGGGCGTAAGTGATGATCACCATCAGCACTTCGTCGCGCCCGTACATAAAGCGCAACAGGCCTCGCTCGATGATCAGGCCGACGATCAGGCCCGCCACCAGCGCGCAGCCCAGCATCAGCAGATACCCGGCCCAGACCGGGCCGATGCCGTTGTTGAAATACCAGCCCACGAGCGAGGCAGCGGTGTAGGCACCAATGGCATAGAAACTGCCATGAGCCATGTTCAGGATGCGCATCACCCCGTAAATCACCGTGAGCCCGGCGGCGACCAGAAACAGCCACGAGGCATAGATGGTGCCGTCAATCAGCACCGCGAAAAGACTCATCATAGAGGTCCTACCTTGGGATCAATCACGCAACCGTTGCTGTAGTCGCTGCCGCAGGCTGCGATCAGGCCCGCAGGGTTCGCGCCTTGTGAGAAGCGAAGGTCCTTGGGCCCTTATCGCAGCCTGCGTCAGCGACTACAGGTGTGTGGGGATCAGTTGCACTGAGCGCCAGGGAAGCCCGCCTTGATCCACTCCAGCGCAGTGGTGCCATCAGGCGGGGTCACGCACTCACCGGAAAAGGCGATGACGTTTTGCACGCTGCCCTTTTTATCCGCCGGGTCGTACTGGTACTCGCCGTAGGCAATGCCCTGCATGGCCTGATGACCATCGGCGCGAGCCATTTGCACGGTGCCGGACATTGACTCGAAGGTTGAGCCCTTGAACGCCGTGGCGATTTGCAGCGGGGTCGGGATTTTCCCGGACTCGACCTTGGCGTTTTCAGCCGCGTGCTTGAGGCCAAGGATCGCCTGGGCCATTTTGCTTGCCGGGTAAGTCGGGGCGGTCTTGTAGGCCGCCACGTACTTGTCCTTGAACCAGCGGTTGAGTTCGTTATCCGGGGCAAAGGCGCCGAACGGACCACGACCGCCGATGATCATGCCGTTGGGTGCCTGATCCTTGTAGCGGTCGATGGCCGACTCGCCGCAGGTCAGGACAGCCGTTGCATCTTCGAGCAGGCCACGGGCGTTGGCTTGCAGCACCAGGGCCTCCATGTCGCCACCCCAGAAGCTGGAGTGAATGATGTCCGGACGCTTGACCGAGATCGCCGAGATCTCAGCGCCGTACTGCCCCTGGAATACCTTGGGCATCTGCGATTCGACCACCTTGGCCTTGGGCATCAACTGCTCCATGGAGTGGGTGAAGTCATTCCAGCTGTCCTGGCCCCAGGCGTAGTTTTGCTGAATGCCGGCGACTTTCTGCGCGTCGGGACGAACCTTGGCCAGGTATCGCGCCGCGCCGATGTTGTCCACGGCCGCATCAAGGCTGGTGCGGAACACGTACTGCGGGGTTTTGTCTTCCTTGAACAACTGCGACGTACCGCAGTCGTAGAACACCGTCATCGCGCCCAGCTCTTCCGCCACCGGCGCGATGGCCAGGCAGTCGCCGGACGAGATGTAGCCCACCACCGCATCGACTTTCTGGCGCTGCACCAGATTGCGGAACTCCTCGACCTGCTTGGCGGCTCCACCCGCCTCGTCGATGATCACCACCTCGATTTCAGCGCCATTGATCCCCAGCTTGTCGTAGGGTGCAGGAAGCTGGCCCTTGTTCAGGCCTTCGACCAGCACCTTGGCCGCATTGGCCGACGGTTCGCCAAACGGCCCGGCAGCCGGGCCAGACAGGAAGGTCACGATACCAATGCGGAACTTGCCGTTTTCAGCCGCCTGCACACCTGTACTCAAGGACAGGGCCAGACCGGCAGCAGTGATGGCGTATGCCAAAGGGTGTTTCAACATGCTTTTCTTCGAATTATTCATGCTTGGTTCTCAATGGATGAGTGAGCGGCTAAGGCTCGTCAACGGGTTTTCGTGCGGCCAGTCGCCGCTTCAGCGTGGCGCTGTCGAGCTGTAGCTCTTGCGCCGAGTACACCGACCAGTTACCCAGCATCAGTTGGGCAGGCGGGTAAGCGGTCGTGGGCACCGGCGAGCCAATGGCCTGGCTCTGCTGGATCTGATGGGTGACGGGATCGATGCGCGAGTACGTACCGGGCGGATCTTCCGGCAAGGCGATTTCCAGGCCTTCCAGTGCACGGATCAGCGCCTGGCTGTCGGTCACGCCCCCGGTCTTTTCAAAGGCTTTGGCCAACACCATGACGCCGGTGTAGGCGCCCTGTGCGGCATAGGTTGGATAGCGTCCGCTCAACTGATGAAAGCGCTCGACAAACGAGCGGTTGCGTTCGGTTTGCGGCCAGTTGTTGTGGTGCCGGGCAGACAGGATCAGCCCCGCCGGGGCCTTGTCACCCAGGGCAACCAGAAAGTCGAAATTGGCCCCGGTGTCGAAGTTGGCCAGGCGCGAGGTCTCCAGCAAGCGGGAACCGGCCGCTTGCTTGACGAATGCGTGGAAGTCGCCGCCCCAAATGGCCGAGACGATAATGTCGGGTCTGGATTGCTCCAGCGCGGTGATATAGGGCGAGTAATCCGGCTCATACAGACGCGGCCATAGCTCGATCACGTCGTCGAACTTCACACCCAACTGGTTCAGGGCGGTGTGCAGGTCATCCCGCGACACGTGACCGTATTCGTAATCGGGGCCGATAAAGGCCAGGCGCTTCCAGCCGGTCTTTTTCTGCAGTGCCTGCAGATAACGGGCTCCGGCCGCCATTGAGGTCCAGGTGTCGTTGGTCACACGGAAGTAGTAAGGGTGGCCGTTTTCCAGGGTCATGCGCGAAGACGCGTGATCGGTGCCGATCATCAGCACTTTTTCCTGGCGGGCCAGTTGGCTGACCGCCAGCGCCACCCCCGACGAGACCATGCCGCACAGCACCTGAACGCCGTCCTTGTGGATAAAGCTTCTGGCCAGGCTGACGCCGTACGAGGCCTTGGACTGATCATCATCAATGATCACCCGCAAACGCGGCACGGGCTCACCGGCCTGCTGGCGGGCCTGCAATTCATCGAGGGCGACCTGAATCCCGACAATGCTGTCTTGCCCGTAGATGGCCGCACGTTCGGTCATCGGATACAGGCAACCCATGGTCAGATCGGCCTGGGCCGCAGGCACGCCGAGCTCCAGCCGACCGACCTCGGCACAGGCAGACGAACCAATCAGCAGACCAGCCAAAGCCGGGGCGCAAAAACGCCATGAACGCATCGGGTGCATAAATTCCTTGGGGCGTTGAAAACGCCTCTTGTTGAGCAGCCAGAGGGATAGAGCAAAGGGTGTGCCAAGCGCCACCCTGTAGCCGCAGCAGCCGGACACAGCCTTCGGCAGCGGCTACGGATGGGGTGTTTGATGCCTGTTGAGCGCTATCCGCTCAACATGCGCGCAACCCTGAGCGGTTAGCGCTCGGGTGAGCGCTCAATGCCCAGGCGTTGCAGGCGGCGCTTGAGTGCGTGCCGGGAAATCCCCAGCAATTGCGCGGCCAGGCCTTTGTGGCCCGCCGTGCGGGTCAGGGCATCAGTGACCAGTTCACGCTCGGCACGTTCGAGCTGATCACCCAGCACCAGGGCCGTGTTGTCGGGCAATGGGGATTCTTGCAACTGCGCCGGCAGCATCCCGGCACTGATCCCTTGCCCCGGCAAAAGAATGGTCAGGCGCTCAACCAGGTTCTTCAACTCGCGCACATTGCCCGGCCAGCGATGACGGCGCAGCCGCTCGACGCAGTCAGGCAAAAACCGGATCGGACTCACGCCCTCTTCCAGCGCCTGGCGCTGGGCAAAGTACTGGGCCAGAAGCAGCAGATCATCTTCGCGTTCACGCAAGGCCGGAATATCCACGGTGATCACGTTCAGGCGATAAAACAGGTCTTCACGAAACCGTCCCAGGCGGACATCGTCGGCCAGGTCCCGATTGGTGGCAGCCACCACCCTGACATCCGCGCTGCTGGCCTGGCTGGCACCCACGGCGCGGTAGTTTCCGTTCTCCAGAAAATGCAAAAGCTTGGCTTGCAGACTCAACGGCAGTTCACCAATTTCATCCAGAAACAGCGTCCCGCCATTGGCCTGGCTGACCAGCCCGGCACGCTTTTGATGGGCACCGGTGTAGGCCCCCTTTTCGGAGCCAAACAGTTCAGCCTCAATCAACTGTTCCGGCAAGGCCGCGCAATTGACCTCGATAAAGGCGCAGCCAGCACGTGAGCTGTAGCCGTGCAGGGCCTGGGCCACCAGGGTTTTGCCCGTGCCGGATTCGCCCAGCAGCAGGATCCGCGTTGCCGAACTGCGGGCAATCCGCTGCACGGCCCCATGCAATGCCAACATGACCGCGCTCTGGCCTTGCAGGCCTGCCGCCAACTCCCCACTGGCGACCGGCTCCGGCCCATCAAGGGCCAGGGTGCTGCTGATGGTGGCGAGCAAGTCATCCAGTTCAAATGGCTTGGTCAGGTAATCGGTCGCACCGCCCTTGACCGCCTGAACGGCCGCACGGGTATCCCCATGGGCAGAAATCATGATCACCGGCAGCAGCGGGCTGCGCAGGCGCAAGCCGTCCAGAGTGGCCATGCCGTCAATCCCCGGCAGGCCAAGATCGAGCAGGACAATGTCGATGTCATCCAGGGCATGCTGCAGTGCCGCTTCGCCACTGCCGGCCGTGCTGATGCGCATGCCCTCCTCACGCAAGGCATAGCTGAGCGAGCGCACCAGCGCTTCTTCATCGTCGACGATTAAAACGTGAACATCGGACATCAGCGACTCACTTCAATTCGTTCTCTGTTGGGACGTGTCCTGCTAGCAGGGGGGATGGCGGCATCGGGCAATCCAGTATCACCCGAGTGCCCTCGCCCACGGTGCTGGCGATTTCCATTCGGGCGCCGTTGGCCTCCAGCAACTGCTGGCAAATGCTTAGCCCCAAGCCGGTGCCACGGGCCTTGAGGGTGAAAAATGGCTGGCGGATATTCTGCAAGTCAGCGGCCGATATACCGCAGCCCTGATCAGTGACCACCATACGTACCCGCCCTTGCCAGGGCTCGGCGTCAAGCCGGACAACCTGCCCCTCGCTGCTGGCCTGCAAGGCGTTCAAGCATAAATTGAGCAACACCTGCTGGGCCTGATCCGGGTCGATATACACCTGCAAGTCCGGTGGCGCAGCGCACTGAAAATCAATGTTGCGTGCCTGCATCTGGGGCCCGACCACGTGCGCGGCGTGGGCAAAAAGCTGCGCCACCGACACCTCTCGCGGCTGAGCCGGGCGCGGCCTGCCGTACTCCAGCAAGTCATTGGTGACCCGTGACAGGCGGTCGATTTCCTTAACCAGATCACTCAGCAGCAGGCGTCGTTGCGGCTCTTGCTCCCGGCGCAGCAGGGCCTGAACGGTAGTTTTCATGGTTGCCAGCGGATTGCGCACCTCATGGGCAACACCGGTGGCGAATGTACCGAGCACCGCGAGGTTTTCGGTGCGCACGGTTTTTTCCATGACCTGGGCCAGGCGCTCGGCCATCACGTTGAACGCCCGGGCTACATGGCTGATTTCATCGTCACGGGGCTGCCGGGCCAGACGGTAGGTCAGGTCGCCCATGGACAGCTGGTGGGCACCTTGCAGCAGCGTACTGACCCGTGAACGCAGTTGCCGGGACAGGGTGAAAAACACGATCAGGATAAAACCGATGAAACCCGCAGCGACCCAGTACAGCCACCACCGGGCGTCGTTGAGCGGCTTGAGGATCGCTCCCGGCTCCACGCTGAACACCAACTGCCAGCCCGGCAGAATGACCGGTCCTTCATGCCATTGGGTCGGGGCCTTGACCTGACGGCCAGTGGGGTCGACAAACTCGCCTCCGGGCACGCGCAACAGCGGCGCCACCACACCGCTCATGCCTGCACTGACCAGCAGTTCGGTCAAGGACGCCAGGCGTAGATGCAGCGCAATCCGTACCCGCTGGTTGGTGCGGCCGTTGCGCACGCTCTTGCGGATCAGAAAGCTGCCCGAACCTCCCGCCTTGGGCAGCAGCGGGCCAATGACCTCCACATCCCCCACCTTTTGCACCGCCAGACCCGCGATGGACCAGTGCTCACTGCCCCAGTAAGGCTCACTGGAGGCAGACTGGCCTGGCAATACCTTGACCAGCCGGTCCTGCTCATCGAAAAACAGCACCCCGTACATGAAGGGCAAGTCCCCCTCCAGCTTGAGCAACGAATCCACGTCACTGATCAGGGGTGACGGGTCGGCGATAAAGTCAGGCATGTTGGGGTGATTCGACAGGGCCGAGAGCTGGTAAAAGCGGTCATCCAGAAACGATGACAAGCGGTTTGCCGTCGACAGCGCCTGAGCGTCGAGCCGCTCACCGGTCAGGCGGTTGAGCAGATCCTTGGCCAATTGCTCGTAAAGAACGGCAAGGGTGATCAGCGCAATGCTCATCACAAAAACCGAAAGCAGGGTATAGCGCGCCACCAGGCTTCGGTGTGGCCGGGCCAGCCAATGGAGCAGCGCATGGAAAGAGGCATTGAGGGTCATGGTGTGCTTGATTGTTTTTTTAATGGCACCAGCATAGGGATCGACCCTGCGCGCTGTCCATGACAAACAGACCTTTGAGTTGCGATCGGGCACCCCTCTCGATTAATATACGTTTCATATACATTTCATATTGAGCATTCAGATGGGCATCGTAAAGATCTCGGACGCCACCCATGAAAACTTGCGGGTCGCCAGCAACGCACTCAACCGTTCGATCAATGCACAGGCAGAGCACTGGATGCGTATCGGCATGTTGACCGAATTGCATCCCGACCTGGATCACAACCAGATCTGCCGCTTGCTGATACAGGCCGAACTGCAAGGCGGTCTCGATTTGAAGCACGTGTGCGAACTGGCTGATGCCACTGCGGGAGCAAATCAATGAGAAACAACGTCGTTATCAATAGCCCGGCACAGATTGCCCAGTCCAAGGTGGCGGGCAAACTGGCCGCCGAGGTGCTGGCCATGATCGGCGAACACGTGAAGGCGGGCGTTACCACCGACCAGCTCGACCAGATCTGCCACGACTACATCGTCAATGTGCAGAAGGCCATTCCGGGCAACGTGGGCTACCACGGCTTTCCGAAAACCGTGTGCGCGTCGGTCAATGAAGTGGTGTGCCACGGCATTCCTTCGAACCGGGTGCTGCAGGACGGCGACATCGTCAATATCGACATTGCGGTGGTCAAGGATGGCTGGTTCGGCGACACCAGCCGCATGTACTTCGTCGGCGAACCCAGTGCCGCCGCACGGCATCTGGTCAAGACCACCTACGACGCCATGTGCGCCGGTATCCGCATGGTGCGCCCCGGAGCAACCCTGGGCGATATCGGCCACGCCATCCAGACCCTCGCCGAGAAAGAAGGCTTCAGCGTCGTGCGCGAGTACTGCGGCCACGGCATCGGCAAGGTCTATCACGACGAGCCGCAAGTGCTGCACTACGGCTATCCGGGCCAGGGCATGAAGCTCAAGACCGGCATGATTTTCACCATCGAGCCCATGCTCAATGCCGGCAAACACCATGTCAAAACCCTGCCCGATCACTGGACCGTGGTCACCAAGGATGGCGCGCTATCGGCTCAGTGGGAGCACATGGTCGCCGTGACCGACGAAGGCTTTGAAGTATTGAGCCCGTGGCCGGACACGATGGCCGACTACCCCGCCATCGTTTGACGGGCACTGCATAAGGACGGCGATATGGCGGTTGAAAATTACGAGCAATTGGCAATCTTCTCGGTCGTCGCCCAAGAGCGCAGTTTTACGCGCGCCGCGGCCCGGCTCGGCATATCGCAACCAGCACTCAGCCGGGCCATGCGCCAACTGGAGGAGCGGCTGGGGGTCAGGTTGCTGGCGCGGACAACCCGCAGCGTTGCCCCCACGCAAGCGGGGGAGCACCTGTTGCAGGTGATTGCGCCACGCTTCGACGAGATCAACAACGAACTGGCGCTGCTCAGCAAGTTCCGCGACAAACCTGCGGGCACATTACGCATCACGGCAGGGGAGCATGCCTCGATCGCGGTCCTGCAACCGGTGCTGGCTCAGCTGTTGCCTGACAACCCCGACTTGAACATTGAAATCATCGTTGACTACGGCCTGACCGATATTGTCGCCGAGGGCTTCGACGCTGGCGTGCGTCTGGGCGAACAGGTAGCCAAGGACATGATTGCCATGCGCATCGGCCCCGATATGCGCATGGCCGTGGTCGGTTCCCCCGCGTACTTCAGTCGCTACCCCACGCCGGTGACCCCGGCCGACCTGGTGTCACACAACTGCATAACGCTGCGCATGCCCACCCACGGCGGCCTGTTTATGTGGGAGTTCGAGAAAAACGGCCAGGCGCTCAAGGTGCGGATAGAAGGCCAACTGGTGTTCAACAACATTGCCATGCGCCTGGAGTCGGTCCTGCAGGGGCTGGGCCTGGCCTATATGCCGGAAGATGTGGTGCGGCCCCATGTCGAGCAGGGCCGTTTGATCCGCGTGCTGGAGGACTGGTGCGAACCCTACTCTGGCTACCACCTCTATTACCCGAGCCGTCGTCAGTCTTCCCCGGCCTTCACCCTGTTGCGCGAAGCCCTGCGCTACCCCGACTGACGCGCTGCCAGTTGCGCGTCCAGCGCCTCGACGGCGCGCCGGGCGGCATCTCCATCACCGCTTTCGGCCAATACCTGGCTCACCTCGCGCAGTTGCGCCTCGCTCAGACCCACCCGCAGGCTTGCGCCCATGTGTGAGCGCAGTTGCGGCTCAACCCCGGGCGTGGCAGCCAGTGCTCCGACGGTCGCCAGCTCGCGGCTTTGCCAGTCCAGATTGTCGCGTTCAAAAATGTCGCCGAACAAATGCGCCTGCAGGTACTGGTTGATCACCGGAGCAAAGTCAAACAACGGGCCCTGTACCGGTGCACCTGAAATACGGGTCTGGTTGGCCTTGCCCGCCGCCAGTAACTCGTCGCCGGTGGGGATCACACGTTCCGGCTCACGCCCCGGCGCATCTTCAATGCCACGTTGCTGACGGGCCTGCAGCACCTTCATCAACTCACCTAGGGCGTTGAGGCTGCGCGGAAAACCGGTGTAGGCATATAACTGCACCAGGATCTCCCTCACCTCGCTGACCGTCAGACCCGCATCGAGCCCCTGATTCAGGGCACGATCAAGCGCTGGCATATTACTGCTGGCCATCGCGGCGGCGATCAGGGGAATCGCGCGCTGGCGGGGCGACAGGCCCTGCTCGACCACCCCGCCGGCAGCGGGCGAATCCCCGGCCGGTTGGGCTGCTTGAGCCCAGGAGGTGGCCAGGCCCAGGCTGAAGGTAAACGCCACGGCCAGCATCGCAGATGCCTGGAATTTAACGGGCTCGGTATTGTTCATCCGTGACTTTCTCCATCCAGGTCACGTTTTTGCCGTCCACCGTGCCGGTGACGGCCAGGTGGGTCATGGCACCGTCTGGCCCTGCGCCATGCCAGTGTTTGATGCCCGGCGGGCAGACCACTACGTCGCCCGGGTAAATCTGCTGCACCGGCTTGCCCCACTCCTGCGTCAGGCCTGCCCCGGAAACCACCACCAGCCGCTGCCCGGCTGGATGAGTGTGCCAGGCCGAGCGTGCTCCAGGCTCGAACGTGACATAGGCACCCGATGCACTGATTTCATCGCTGGCAGCAAACAAGGGATCGACGCGCACCACTCCTGAAAAATAATCCGCTGGCCCCGGCGACGGTACCTGAGTGTCGCCACGGGTGATCTGCTGCGTGCGGGCCCTGTCACTACCGCCAGCGGCGGCGTCAGTCAGGGGCACCGCGGCACACAGCGCAAGCGTCCATAGTGTCCTGTTCATGCCTGCCTCCCGACTCAGAGTGTCCTGGCGTAAAAATCGGCCAGCTGGTTGATGGCTGCGTCGACATATTCAGGCACCCAGTAGGTCTGGATATGGGTCGCGCCCTCGATCTTGAACAACGTCTTGTCCTGGGTGCCCGTAGCCTTGGCGAACGCCTGCTCGGTCATGTACAGCGTGTCGGCCTTGCTGCCGGCAATCATCAGCAGCGGCGTGTTGAGCAGTTCGAGTTGATTGGTGGCATCGAAGCTCATCAGGTCCAGCAGGCTGCTCAGGGTGTATTTGAAGGTCGAGTTGGGGTGGGCATGGGTCTTGCCGTAATACTCGAAGCCTTCGCGATACAGGTCGAAAGGCAGCTTGGCGATCTGTTCGTCGGTGAGTTTGACATCACCGGTGTACACCACCTCCCCGCCTGCCGCTTCCTGGGCACGGGCTGCGGATGCCTGTTGCAGACGCTCCTGGATAGTGTCCAGTTGCGAATCCATGAAGCCATTACGGCGAACCAGCCCGGAGTTGAACATGCTCACGGTGGCAATCGACTGGAAGCGTTTGTCGCTTTGCCCCGCCTTCAAGGCATAGCCACCACCGCCGCAGATGCCCAGCAGGCCAAGACGCTGAGGATCAACACCGGGGTAACGGGCGATGAAGTCAGCCATGCCGTGGATGTCTTCAACGCGGTTGGCAGGTTTATCCACATTGCGCGGCTGACCGCCACTGGCCCCCTGATAGGCGGCATCCGCAGTGATGGTGATGTAGCCCTTTTCAGCCAGGCGCTGGGCATACAGGCCCGCCACCTGCTCCTTGACTCCGCCGTTGGGGTGAGCAACAACAATGGCCGGGTATTTTTTGTTGGCATCGTAGTTCGCCGGAGTGTACACATTGGCGGCAATATCCAGGCCGTTGAGCGTGTAGGTAACCGGATGAATGTTGACCTTGCCCGGCTCGTTGCGGGTGATTGCGCCAGCGTAGGTCAAGGTAAACGGGTTGGCTTTGTAGTCGCCCGCCTCGGCGGCGGACATACCGACCATTGCGGCCATTAGCGTGGCTTTAAGCACCGTAAACGTCATAAAAATCTCCCCGTCAAAGTGAAACTTCTGTAGGAAACGGCCGCCATAGACGTGCGCGTATTCAATATAGAAGTAACTTAGCGGCTGGGAGTTAATTGATAAACGGCGCTTACCGGATAGCACTTATATCAAGCATGCATAAATGCCCCACCCTGGCCTGATCTGCACAATGGCGCTACAACCCTCCTTGCACTTGATCCAGCCGCTCGCGCAAGAACTCGATCAATGCCTGCACCGGCTGCGAGCGCTGGCGGTGCTGCGGATAGACCGCCGATAACGCCAGCGGCGCGCAGCGGTAATCGTCCAGCACCCGGACCAATTGCCCGCTCTCCAGCGCCGAGCCGACGATAAAGGTCGGCAGGTAGGTAATCCCCAGCCCGGCGATGGCCGCATCCTTGAGCAACTCACCATTATTGACCCGCATGCGCCCGCTGACGTTGAGGGTCAGGGGCTTGCCCTGCCCTTCGAAACGCCACTGCACTTGACGGCCATGACCGTAGGGCAGGCAATCATGCTCGTGCAGCTCCTGGGGTTTGAGCGGTGTGCCCCGCTCGGCCAGGTAGGCCGGGCTGGCACAGTACACGCGATCGATGCTGGCGATACGGCGGGCAATCAGGGTCGAGTCTTCCAGCACGCCGATGCGCAAGGCCAGGTCATAGCCTTCGCTGAGCAAGTCCACTGGCCGGTCGCTGAGGTCCACCTCTACGGTCACGCCGCTGTAGCGCTGCAAAAACAACGGCAGCAGGCAGCCCAGATGCGCCATCGCAAAGGACAGCGGCGCACTGACCCGCAGGGTGCCGCGCGGCTCGCTGGTCTGGCCGGCGATGCCCTGCTCCATGTGCTCGACGTCGTTGAGCAAGCGCATGGCCGACTCGTAATAGGTCTGCCCCAGGGGCGTGACGTCCAGTCGCCGGGTAGAGCGGTTGAGCAGGCGCACGCCCAGTCGCGCCTCCAGTTGCATCAATCGTCGGCTCACGAATTGCTTGGACAGGCCCAGTTGGTCGGCCGCCGCCGTGAAGCTGCCGGAGTCCATGACCTGGCAAAAAATACGCATGTCTTCAAAGGGGTTCATTGTCACTACCTGGTGGACAGTTAAACCCTTTATAGCGGCTTTTTCCCTTTTCAACACCCGTCTATTCTCTGTGCACGGTCCCCCTCTCTCGCCTGCTTTCTGAAACTGGAGTTTGCCCATGTCCTTTCTCCTCGATCACCCGCTGTCCTGGGGTGCCGTGCTGTTGGTGATCGACACCGCACTCTGGCATCTGGCGCCGTTCAAGCAACGTGTCACCCGGGTGGGAGTGCGTCTGGCGCTGTTTGCGATGTTCAGCGCGTTGATCATCAACGCTGGCGTCAGCCCGTTGCAGGCCCCGCTGTTTACCGATGACCGGGTGGAGCAATTGGGGGCGACGGCGCTGGGAATTGTGTGGTGGCTGTACGCGGCGCGGGTGCTGACCGAAGTGATCGGCCTGGTGCTGATGCGCCGCATCGGTCACAGCGGCCGCCTGCTGCAGGATGTGATTGGCGCCCTGGTGTTTCTGGCGGCCATCGTCGCCGCAGCCGGGTACGTGCTGGAGTTGCCGGTCAAAGGTTTGCTGGCGACTTCCGGGGTGGTCGCCATTGTGGTCGGCCTGGCCTTGCAGAGCACCCTCAGTGACGTGTTTTCCGGCATCGTGCTCAACACCACCAAGCCGTATCAGGTGGATGACTGGGTGGTGATCGACGGTGTCGAAGGCAAGGTGCTGGATATCGACTGGCGCGCCACCCACCTGCTGACCAGCGCGGGCAGTACGGCGGTCGTGCCCAACTCGGTGGCGGCCAAGGCCAAGATCGTCAACCTGAGCCGGCCCACGAATCTGCATGGCGTGTCGATCAGCATTCAGGTGCCCAACCATGTTCGCCCCCGCCGGGTGCTCGATGCACTGGAGCGCACGCTGCAGGGCAGCAGCAGCCTGCTGCTCAATCCTGCGCCCAAAGCGGTGCTCAAGGAGGCTGGCGAGATCATGTCCGAATACGTGGCCAGCGGGTTCATTGCCGACTTGGCCAGAAAAAGTGAAGTGCGCAACCAATTGTTTGACCTGGCCCACCGACACCTGGAAGCGGCGGGTATTTCACGCCAGCCTGACGCGATAATCGAACCCGCGGGCCGGGCGCGGGCCTTGCTCGACGAGGTGAAAGTCTTCCGTTCCCTGAGTGAGCAAGAGCGGGACCAGATCGCCCTCTCCATGGTTGCCCAGCAATACGCGGCCGGTCAGGTGGTGCTGGCGCTGGACGAGGTGCCGGACAGCCTGATGGTCATCGCCACCGGAGTGGTCAGCGTGACCGTGCCCGACGCAGCGGGGCCTGTTGAGGCCGGACGCATGGGGCCGGGAGAGATCATGGGCGAGGAAAGCATTCTCACGGATTCGCCGTCCCAGGCGACCTTTACCACCTTGACCTCAAGCATCATTTATCGGCTCGACAAGTCTGTGACCCGCGAATGCATGGCGCAGCGCACAGAGGTAGGACGGGCGTTGAACAGGTTGCAGGCCGTGCGCCAGCAAAGTAGCCGCATGGCGCTGATGGCCGCGCCGGCACCGGCCATCAAAGGCGGTTTTTTGAGTTGGTTGCACAGGCGCTGAGAAGGGAGGGTGATATCTGTAGCCGCTGCCGCAGGCTGCGACGGGTTGCGAAGCGACCCTCGTTCCAAAACCAAACGAAGGTCCTGCGGCTCTTATCGCAGCCTACGGCAGCGACTACAACAGCAACGGAGCTGCCTTACTTGGCGGTCAATACCGAATAGCTGTTCATCAGGTTGCGGTAGTTGGGAATGCGCGGCGACAGCAGGTTCGCCAGGCCTTCCATGTCATTGCGCCAATCCCCTTGCAGCTCGCACGCCACCGAGAACCAGTTCATCAACTGTGCACCCGCTGCCGTCATTCGCGCCCAGGCAGCCTGTTGTACGGTTTCGTTGAAGGTGCCCGACGCATCCGTCACCACAAACACGTCATAACCTTCAGCCAGCGCCGACAGCGTCGGGAAAGTCACGCATACATCCGTCACCACACCCGCAATGATCAGTTGCTTGCGACCGGTCGCCTTTACCGCCTTGACGAAGTCTTCGTTGTCCCAGGCATTGATCTGGCCAGGACGCGGGATGTACGGGGCGTCCGGAAACTGTTCCTTAAGCTCCGGCACCATCGGGCCGTTGGGGCCGTTTTCAAAACTGGTGGTCAGAATGGTCGGCAGCTTAAAAAACTTGGCCACATCGCCCAACGCCAGCACGTTGTTCTTGAATTCGTTTGGCGAGAAATCCTGGACCAGCGAAATCAGACCGGTCTGGTGGTCAACCAGCAACACCACAGCATCATCTTTGTTCAGGCGCTTGTACGGAACAGTGCTCATGTGAAACTCCTCGATAGATAGGTGTTACGGGATCAAAAGGCGAAACAGGAGCAGCCAAAGGCGCCCCAGAATCCGGCAAAGTCGCTGACCGGTGCATTCGACAAACGTGCTTTTTCATGGCCATGGGCATGCACCGCGCATGGCCCGCTGCATTGGTGGACCTGCGCCTGCAGCGGCGCACCCGGGCGCCAGTGGCCGGGGACTTTCACCACCGGCGACCAGTCGGGCAACACCGGTACGCGGGCCGGGCCAAGTTTTTCGAAGTCGCCGGCGGCATACACCACCTTGCCGCCCACCACGGTCAGCACGGACTCGATCCACTTGATGGCTTCTTCGTCGACGCTGAAAAAGTCCGCGCTCAGGGCCGCCACGTCTGCCAACTGGCCGACCTTGATCTGCCCCTTTTTGCCCTGTTCGGATGAAAACCAGGCGCTGCCGTGGGTGAACAGCTCCAGCGCAGTGAGCCGGGGCAGGCCTTCGGCGTGCAGCTCAAGACCACCGACCGTGCGACCGCTGACCATCCAGTAGAGCGAAGTCCACGGGTTGTAGCTGGACACGCGGGTGGCATCGGTGCCCGCCCCCACCGGCACGCCTTCGGCCAGCATGCGCTTGATGGGTGGCGTGGCTTCGGCCGCTTTGGCGCCGTATCGCTCGACGAAATACTCGCCCTGGAACGCCATGCGATCCTGAATCGCAATGCCGCCGCCCAGGGCCCTTACCCGCTCAATGTTATGGGGGGTGATGGTTTCGGCATGGTCGAAAAACCACGGCAAGCCATTGAACGGAATATCGCGATTGACCTTCTCGAACACGTCGAGCATGCGACTGATGGATTCGTTGTAGGTGGCATGCAGGCGAAACGGCCAGCGCTGCTCCACCAGGTGGCGCACCACGGGCTCCAGTTCGTCTTCCATGGTTTGCGGCAAGTCCGGGCGCGGCTCAAGGAAGTCCTCGAAGTCCGCTGCCGAGAACACCAGCATTTCTCCGGCGCCGTTGTGCCGCAAAAAGTCATCGCCCTGGTGGAGGGTGACGCTGCTGGTCCAGTTCTTGAAATCGGTCAGTTCTTCCTTGGGCTTTTGCGTAAACAGGTTGTAGGCAATGCGGATGGTCAATTGCTGGTCTTTGGCCAGTTGCTCGATGACCTGGTAATCATCTGGATAGTTCTGGAAACCACCACCCGCATCAATCGCGCTGGTGAGGCCCAGGCGATTGAGTTCACTCATGAATTGGCGGGTGGAGTTGACCTGATACTCCAGCGGCAGCTTCGGCCCCTTGGCCAGGGTCGAATAGAGGATCATCGCGTTGGGCCGCGCCACCAGCATGCCGGTCGGATTGCCGTTGGCATCGCGCACAATCTCGCCACCCGGCGGGTTCGGGGTATCGCGGGTATAGCCAGCCACTCGCAGCGCGGCCCGATTGAGCAGCGCCCGGTCGTACAAGTGCAGGATAAAGACCGGAGTGTCCGGGGCCGCCTGGTTCAGTTCCTCCAGGGTGGGCAGGCGCTTTTCGGCGAACTGGAATTCGTTCCAGCCGCCGACCACGCGCACCCATTGCGGAGTCGGCGTGCGATCGGCCTGATCCTTGAGCATGCGCAACGCATCGGCCAGGGATGGCACGCCTTCCCAGCGCAGTTCGAGGTTGTAGTTCAGGCCGCCACGGATCAGGTGCAGGTGCGAGTCATTAAGGCCCGGAATGACACAGCGCCCCTTGAGGTCGATGACTTGGGTGCCCGTACCGCGCAGGGCCATTGCCTGAGCATCGGTGCCGACGGCCACAAAGCGGCCGTCGCGGATGGCCACGGCACTGGCATGGGGGTTTTCGCGATCGACGGTATTAAATTGGCCATTGAATAAGATCAGATCGGCGTTCATCGCGGTTCCTCGGGTTCAGTGGCAGCAGTCAGCCAGGGCGCGAACACACGCGTCGCCATTGGCATAAACAGATAAACCACCGAAACAACGATGGTCAGCGTGATCACAAAGGTGGCGACCACGTACTGGGAGAAAAAAGGGCTCAAGCCCAGCAAGGGCTTCCAGATCAGCGGCACCAGCAAGGTATGGGGAAAAATCACCATCAGCGTCAGCACGGCCTGCTTCCAGCGGGGGGGTGGCGTTCGGGACTCGGTGTGGGGCGCGAACCAGAATTCGTTGACCGGATTGACCTCGGTCTGGTCACCGTCCGCCAGCATGGGAGTGGCTTCGTTGACCAGTTCGCGGCGTTGCGACGAGTCCAGCCAGCGCTGCATGGCGTCAGTGGAGCAAAAGCGCAGCACGCAGGTATAGGTGTCCAGACCGGCACTCTTGCCGGGCACGACATCCACCCCCAGATGCCCGTCCCACTGCCCGGCGATGCGCACGATCTTGCGCAGCCACGCGTTGTAGGGCACTTCAAAACCGGCCTTGACCCGATGCTTGACCACCAGGGTCACAACCTCATCGAAAGCCCGGGTCGGCGGATTGATCTCAGTGGATTCAGACATGACGCAAGGCTCCAACCCTATCCAGTCGACTATTCCCTGCAGACACTTCAACCGCGGGAACGAGAGGCTCGCTCCCACGGTGGATCGCTACAGAGTTGAAGTGAAGCAACGCGTATCAGCCCTTGAGAAACGCCAGCAGATCGGCATTGAGCTGATCCTTGTGGGTATCCGTCAGCCCGTGGGGGGCACCGGGGTAGATCTTCAGCGTAGAACCTTTGACCAATCCTGCCGACGCAATGCCCGCAGCTTCGATCGGCACCACCTGGTCGGCGTCGCCGTGGACCACCAGGGTCGGTATGTCGAACTTTTTCAGGTCTTCGGTAAAGTCGGTTTCAGAGAACGCCTTGATACAGTCGTAGGCGTTTTTGTGGCCGCTGGTCATGCCCTGCATCCAGAACCAGTCGATCATGCCCTGGGAGGGTTTTGCCCCCGGTTTGTTGAAACCAAAGAAAGGGCCGCTCGCGAGGTCGATGTACAGCTGCGAACGGTCCGCCAGTGACGCCTGGCGAATCCCGTCAAACACCTCTAGCGGCAAGCCGCCAGGGTTGGCCTGGGTTTTGAGCATCAAGGGCGGCACCGATGAAATCAGCCCCGCCTTGGCCACCCGGCCCGTACCATGACGACCGATATAACGCGCCACTTCACCGCCGCCGGTGGAAAAACCGAACAGCACGGCATCCTGCAGGTCCAGCAGCTCGATCAACTGCGCCAGGTCATCGGCGTAGGTGTCCATATCGTTGCCTGCCCACGGCTGGCTGGAGCGCCCGTGGCCGCGGCGATCATGGGCGATCACCCGATAGCCCTTGGACGCCAGGAACAGCATCTGCGATTCCCAGCTATCGGCGTTCAGCGGCCAGCCGTGGCTGAACACCACGGGCTGCCCCGTGCCCCAGTCCTTGTAGTAGATTTCGGTGCCATCGCGGGTGGTGAACGTACTCATGGGGCGGTCATCCTTGTGCAAGTGCAAAGAGTTCTCATCTATCTTGGCAGGCATCGATGACAGCACAACTGCTCTGGTAGGAGCGTTACGGCCATATCGGTGCCCACCACGGACAGTAGAGGCTAGCTGAACTGCTCGCGGTACTGAGCCGGGGTCAGACCAAGCTTTTCATTGAACAGAAAACGCATGTGCCTGACGCTGCCGAAGCCACTTTTGAAAGCGACTGTTTTCAGGGGCAACTCACTGGTCTCCAGCAGGTTTCTGGCCCGGTCTATACGCGCGCCCTGAAGAAAATCCATGGGCGTCATGTTGACCTCACGGGCAAAAACCCGGGCAAAGTGTCTGGCACTCATACTGGCCAGGCTGGCCATGGATTCAATGCTGAAAGCCTGATCGAGGTGTTCGAGCATATGGTTCTGAACCCGGGTTATGGGGGTTTCCTGGGGGCCAACCGAGGCCATCAGTGGACTGAACTGCGCCTGGCCGCCCTGACGTTTCATGACCACCAGCAGGACTTTGGCCACGTCCAGGGCGATTTTTTTGCCGTGGTCATTGGCGACGACCGACAGCGCAAGATCGATACCGGCCGTGACGCCGCCAGAGGTAATGAGATTGCGGTCCTGCACGAAAATCTGGTCGACCTCTACCCGGGCCGAGGGGAAGGCCTTGATCAGCCGCTCGGTGTAATGCCAATGGGTCGTGACGCGATAGCCATCCAGCAAACCGGCAAAGCCCAGCAAGAATGCCCCGGTGCAGATGGACCCGTATTGCCCGGCCCGGGTCACGGCGCCCTTGAGCCACTCCAGCAATGCCTGCGGTTTATCGTTGTAGGCCCCCGGACCACCGGGTACCAGCAGCAAGTCATAGTGCCCGCTGGCCTGGTCAATATGCCGATCCGCCTGCAGCTTTACGCCATTTGAGGCGCGCAGCAGGCCGGGCTCGGTAGCCAGAGTGGTCAATTCATACTGCTGATCCGGCTGTAGATAGCGGTTGGCAATCGAGAACACCTCCATGGGCCCCGCCATGTCGAGCAGCAGAAAGTCTGGAAACAACACCATCGCCACGGTTTTCATAAGATAGATTTCACTGTAGGCAGCTGCATGAGCGAGTCCGCTGTGGATAAACAATAGTGCGCCGCATCCGGGCCACTGCAAACGCGCAGTTCATGAGCGAGCGTCGGAAAAATCATACGTGATAAATCCGCTAAAATTGTCAACTACAGAGAGACACTGTTTCAGTTTCCATCTACTTAATTTACTGATCAGTAACCATTAACCTTCTCCTCACTCGGACGAATCAACGTCCACACAGGAGATGTCATCATGCTGACCCTTCGCAAAGCATCCGATCGCGGCGCCGCCAACCATGGCTGGTTGAAATCGTTCCACACCTTCTCATTTGCCAACTATCGCAACCTGGATGAACAAGGCTTCTCCGACCTGTTGGTGATCAACGACGACCGCGTGGCAGCGGGTAAAGGGTTCGGTCAGCACCCCCATCGCGACATGGAAATTTTCTCCTACGTGCTCGACGGTGCGCTGGAACACAAGGACACCCTGGGCACAGGTTCAGTGATCCGCCCGGGTGACGTGCAATTGATGAGCGCCGGCAGCGGCGTGGCGCACAGCGAGTACAACCACTCGCACAACGAGCCTGTGCACTTTTTGCAAATCTGGATCGTGCCTGACGTCGGTGGCGCCAAACCCCGCTACCAACAAGAGCACTTCACCACGCAAAAGAAACGCGGACGCCTGCAACTGATCATCTCGCCCGATGGCGCCGATGGTTCGTAAGCGCTCCATAAACCCCACCAACTTAAAGATGGGTAACGCGCCTAGTTAGGCGACACCAGCGAGCAGTTCCACGGCAACAGCGCTTCGTAATCTTCAACCGAGGTCGCCAGTGGCAGCCGTTCTAATGCGTGGCGCAGCCACGCATAGGGCTCTTGGCCGTTGGCTTTGGCAGTCTCGACCAAGCTGTAAAGTTGAGCACTGGCCGTCGCGCCTTTGGGTGTGTCGCTAAACAACCAGTTCTTTCTTCCGATGACGAAGGGCCTGATCGCACGCTCGGCGGGGTTGTTGTCGATCGGCAAATAGCCTTCCTCGGCGTACCGTTCCAGTTTGTTCCAGTTACTCGCCAGATAGCCGATGGCCTTGCCCAAGGCGTTCTGAGACGTAACTTGTGGCTGCGTCTTTTCCATCCAGCTTTTTAACTGAGCCAGCACTGGCAGACTCCGATCATGACGGCCAGTTTTACGATCGTCGTCGCACGCATCCTTCAGATCACGCTCTACACCATAGAGTTTGTTGATCAGGTTCAGCGCGATGTCAGCACGTCCCGTCTTGCCTTTCGGCTGTACTTTTTGGGCTTCAACAAACTTGCGCCTTGCGTGCGCCCAGCAGCCCAAACGTTCGACTCCGGCCTGCGCGCCCAACGCGTTATAACCGGCGTAATCATCGGTCATCACATAGCCACGATAACCATCGAGCAGGCGTGTCGGCACCTCCTGCGCGCGGCTGGTGGAGTAGTCAAAAAGGATCACTGGTTTATCTGGCGGGCCGCCGGTTTGCACCCACATCCAGGACTGGCTGCTTGGATCTCGGTCAGGCTCTTTCAACACCTGTACCCGTGTTTCATCGCAGTGGACAACACGGCTGCCCAACAGGCTATCGCGCATTAAATTCAGCAGCGGCTGAAAGTGTTCACCGCACTGGATAACCCAGCGTGCCAACGTCTGGCGCGGGATATCGACACCATGGCGGCCCAAGACTTTTTCGAAACGGTGAAGCGGTAGTCCATCGACGTACTTGGTGGTCAGCAGCATCGCCAGAACACTTGGGCTGGCCATGCTTTTTTCAATCAGTTGAGCCGGCTTGTCAGCAGTGACCGGCGCCATCTCGCAGTCGCGGCAACCGTAAACTTTGCGAACGTGTCTGATCACACGGATCTGCATCGGCACGATTTCAAGCTGCTCGCTGACTTCTTCGCCAATAGTGTGTTTGCGGCAGCCGCAGACGCACGTCAGTTCATGTTCGGGAAGTTCGTGGATAATCTCGATGCGCGGCAGGTCGGCGGGCAGTGGCTTGCGTTTGCCGCGGCGCTTGATCGGGGCAACGACTTCTTCAGATGAGGCTTCGTCCACAGGCTCGACGACGCTTTCTACTTCATTGAAGAGGGCCAGTTGCGGCGTTGCCGCATCAGCTGTTTGCTCGGACTTACGTCCGAACAGACGCTGAAGCAGGAGGGCATTCTGCTCTTCGAGCCGAACAATCTTTCCCTTGTCCAACTGACGCTCGTCGAGCATCTGCCCAAGCATTTGCTTGAGCAGCACGGGATCATCGGGAAGGTTTTCGGGCATGGAATTCATGGCCCGGATTATACCGAATCAGGCTACGAATCGCGGTGTCAAAACTTGGTGAGGGCGGTTACGCCAGAGGTCAAAGCCATCGAGCATCCAGTTGAGTTCCTGGACGGTCAGAACGATCGCCTCGTCGGTGGAGTCCGGCGATGTTTTGAATCGTTCGGACTCGAGGCGCTTGAGCCAAAGGCAGAAGCCGTTGCGCTCCCAATACAATATCTTCACTCGGTTGCGGGGCTTGTTGAGGAAAACGAAAAGCACAGGGTCGAATACTGCGACTTTAATATCCAGCTCGACCAGCGCAGCCAAGCCGTCGATGGATTTTCGGAAGTCCACCGGCTTGGGGTACAGATACACTTTTTCGACTTTGGCATCGGGTCGCATCATGGCGAGCTGGCTCCTGAGGGGATCGGGAGCACAGCATCCGGGATCAGCTAAGCGCTTTGAATGTGGGGTTTATGGAGCGCTTACGATGGTTCGCTCCACGTACGCCAGGATGCCCGGGTGTATTCAGCCCTGATAGACGGCCAGGAAAGCGCCACGCTGGAACTTGCCGCCGATCGCTACGCCTATGTGCACGTGGCACGTGGTAGCGTCGAACTCAACGGCATGGCACTGCAGGAAGGCGACGGTGTGCGCGTGCGCAAGGAGCAACGGCTGACCTTGGACAATGGCAGTGACGCCGAGGTGCTGGTATTCGATCTGCGGGCGCAGGAATTGCCGCAGATGCCTTGACGGGCTGAAGCTGGGTTATGCGTACGATCAATGGCGTCGCTAACAAGTCGTCTGGGGTGCTGCCGGTGATAAAACACGCTGGCGGTACCATCATTCGAGCTTTGCTTGCGAAGGAGAGTGCTATCAAACATTCTTATAGCAGCAGGCGCACGGCTTATTAACAATCCAGCCCACCTAAACTCGTCTCTTTATAGCCGCACGACAAGACAGTCAGCACTGCAACTTCATTTCTTACTCTGCCAATTCACGATACTTCTGAGGCGTCATACCAAACCAACGCAACGACGCCTTGTGGAAACTGCTCTTATCACAAAAACCCAGAGTCGCGCATATATACTTCAAGTTGTAAGCCGAATCCTTCAACAAATGACGCGCCAGCTCTTTTCGAGAGGCCTCAAAAATAGCCGTAAAGGTAGTTTCTTCACGCTGCAAATAGTTTTGCAGTGTTCTAGCGCTCATCTTCATGGCTCTCGATACCGTTTGAACGGTAGGAATACAGCCAATCAACAACCCATCAGATACGATTTTTTTAATCCTGGATGACATGAGCCCACTGATTGAATTTTGCAAATAAACATTCAGCACATCCGTGTGCACAACATTCAATGTCGGCGAGGCAGATATCAAAGGATAATCATACACTTCCCTCCTGAAAAGCAGACTATTCGACGCTGAAGAAAAGGTAATATTTTTCCCAAATATTGCTTTTAATGCATTTAAGTCCACCGGCTCAGTATATGTAAATTCCGCAGCGACTGGTTGAACAGCCTGATTGGGGACTAGCCACTGCATCAAGCCTAAGAACACTGACGCCCCTGAATCAACGAACACTCTTGGTGGTTTATCACCTACTTCAAAACCTAGAACCTTAAGATATTTTCCGCGAAACTCGACTTTCAAAAAAGAGCCATTGCTAATTAATGGATGGTACGTCACCAACCGCTCCAGCGCATGCCCTAATGTTGAACATGACATCACCGCGTACCCGAGAACACCCAACATTGCGGGGTGTGCATTACCGAATGCTTTCAAACCAAGATCTGGATCCTCCACCTTGGCCGTCAAATCATTTAACCATTCATACACCCGTACAATATCTATATATTCACCAGGCCCCAGCACATCCACATCAAAGCCGTCTTTACTCGAAAAGTGATAACCAAGTGCATGACCAAGTAACCGCACATACGCCTTACTAATATTAAACATCTACGACACATCCCTGATATAAAATACTGCAAGCTCAGAGCAGAGCAGCTTACATGACACATTAAATCTTTGATGACGGGATCTTGGACGTCAATAGTGCATGCGCTCATGGACACCACTCTATCGCCCCAGAACACTTATCATCCAAACAGAAACGTGCCACTATACCGTTGATAAAGCTGGATCCAATACTTTAATTTAAGTAGCTCATATTAACGATGACACTCAATCCAAAGCGAAATCAACACAAAGGATGGGTATGGGCCTTCAAAAAGATAAGGTCCTATCAATTCTCAATCACCACCGCTTTTTTTCGAGCGACTCTCTACCTCTTGACAGGCGACACCGGCATATTTGGACGCAAGGACAGCTACACAAAGTTTCGAATAAAACGGTGAATGTTCAATCCAGGTAACGATTTGCACAGTGACACAAACCACTTAGAGCTTATCAAACGGCGCACTTATAATGAGCCAACACCCTCAAGTCATAGTGATTGCGAGTGGCAAAGGTGGGACGGGCAAAAGTACCTTATCGATCAACCTCTCAATGGCGCTGGCAGACCTTGGAAAACGCGTTGCAATTCTCGACGCTAACCTGGAACTTCCCAGCATTGCTACGCTTTTGAACATTTCACCTGACTATACCATTACAGATTTAATCGAAGGGAATAGCTCCCTTCGAGAGGTCATCTATAACGGACCTAAAGGCATCAACTTGATTCTCGGCAGCAGCCTGCCGAAATCGATGAAACATTTATCGACGGCTCATCACTTTGGCATCGTCAATGCGCTCAGCACAATCTCCAAAGAACTCGACATCCTTGTCATTGACACAGCGCCCGGCATTAACAAGTGCACGCTTAATTTCATCCGCGCCTCACAAGAAATTTTGCTTGTCACCTGCAGCGAACCAACGGCCATCGCCAGCACACAGGCCCTTATACATATACTGCACAGCACTTACGACTTACACAACTTCAGAATACTGATCAACAAAGCCCTTGACACACATGAAGGTCAAAAAGCTTTCAACACCCTTCAACAATTAAACAAGAACAACGATGTATTTCTGAGTTACGCCGGGTACGTTCATGAACATAAGTCATCCCGAATGGCAGCCAGTAAAGGCAAGGCTTTATATGACATGTTTCCCAAATCAGACTTTGCTCATGACATTAAAAAAATAGCCAAATCAATTGAAAAATGGCCCCTGCGCGAAACACCCACAGGCCACATAGAATTCTTTTTGGAATCCCTCATCCAAAAATCCCAGACCGTATAAACACACCGTAAAACACAGACTTTTTCAGGATGAAAACTCACATGACATGGACGTTCAAAGACCGCTTCAACTCTGACAAATTTATTACGGTTAACGATGATTTTCCCCGAATTTTAAAACTACTGGGAGAAACGTTTCAAGACTTTCGCCACCACAACTGCATGGGCAGGCCAGCACAAAAAAAATTAATATCCAGCCGAGGCAGTGGGTTTGCCAAGGCTATCTATATCCACACACAGATCAGTTACTGCCTGGGCACCCATGACTGCCTGGAGGACGCTGAATATGAACACTACTGCACGACCGTCAAGAAGCACTTCATTGACGTTCATCCCCTGTTTGCCATGAGAGCATATGCTGAATGCATCTCACTCATCAGCAGCGATAATGAATCAATTAAACAGACACCACTAAATAAATAACTCAACCGCCTCACTGATCACATATGAAAGCATCTGACTCCATTCCGGAATGGTCTGTGGTGCGCCGCAATATCAGACGCTCATTGATGATGTGCTCATCGCGCTCTTCAAGGTGACATACACTTTAAATGCTCATCTTACGGCGCGGTCGACATGGCGCCCGGTTTTCTCGCCGCGTGCGATAGCCGTTTCAACCGTGTCAAGGTGCCTTGGGGTAAAGAACGTGTGGACTCTCTTGAGTTGAGGTGACGCCAAGGGGGATATGGGCCAGAGTAGTGGCTGGCTTCGCTTTTGAATGTCCTGCCGCTTAGTTGCTCGCCAGTGCATCTATGAACGCTTTAGCCAACATTTCGCTGGAGCCGCTATGGCTCAACAGCAGCTTTGATTCTCTGCACGCTGAGTGCTTTTTTGTCGGAGTTCTGTGACATGTCTGGTTCCAATATCGATAAATTCAATGAGCTGACCGGCAAGGTGCTGGGTGAGCTGTATCTGAACTTCCCTGTGCCCTTCAACCTGACCGCAGAGCATTTTGTTGAACCGGCAATGGAGTGGAGTGAAGAGCGTCAAATGGATCTGCCCAGCAAAGAGGCTGAGTTTTTTATCGCGACAACGGGATGGCTGATCAACGCGGGGTACATCAGCGGCGGGCTGTTTTCCAACACCCATGTCTCGGATGCCGTACTCACTGTGAAAGGCCTCGAAGTTCTAAACGCAACCCCGCGCAGCCTGACTCATGCCCACTCCCTGCGCGAGCAATTAGCCGAGATTGCCAGAGAAGGCAGCAAGGAAAGCGTTAAGGGGTTGCTTGCCGAGGAACTCATCACGGGTGCAAAAATCATCGCCCCTGCCGTTGGGCTCCTCTGACTTCAGCGCCGCTTGAGATAAACGCGGCTTGAGCTGCGTCGTTGAGGAAGCCGAGAGCCATCATCACGTTGTAGACCTTGGCTTCATAGCTCATTAATAGCGCCTTCCATTGGCACATGCAGCGCTAGCCAAAGTTGGCAGGTAGTTATTTGAGCTTTTTGCCCTCAAAAGGCCCCGACTTTATACCCGCCAACGAAAAAGCCCCTGAAATGTTTGACCATTTCAGGGGCTTCGTCTTGTTCAATAATGGCGGAGAGATAGGGATTCGAACCCTAGGTACTGTCGCCAGTACAACGGATTTCGAATCCGTCCCATTCGGCCACTCTGGCATCTCTCCAACGGCGCGCATCATAACGCGGTTTCTGATTATGGCAAAGCCTTTTTTCAAAAAAACCGCGTGCTATCAGTTGCTTGCGCGCCTTTACTGCTTAAAGCGGGACGCCGAGGCGGTTTGCAACTTCTTCGTAGGCTTCAATGACGTCGCCCAGACCCTGACGAAAGCGGTCCTTGTCCATTTTCTTGCCAGTGGCCTTGTCCCACAGACGGCAACCGTCCGGGCTGAATTCGTCACCCAGGACGATGGAGCCGTCATGGAATACGCCGAATTCAAGCTTGAAGTCCACCAGCAGCAAGCCAGCGTCGTCGAACAATTTGTTCAGTACATCGTTGACCTTGAGCGACAGTTCTTTCATGCGAACCAGTTGCTCGGCAGTGCCCCAACCGAATGCCACGACGTGGGATTCGTTGATGAACGGGTCGCCCTTGGCGTCGTCCTTGAGGAACAGTTCAAAGGTGTACGGGTTGAGCTTCATGCCCTCTTCGACACCCAGGCGCTTGACCAGGCTGCCTGCCGCGTAGTTACGCACAACACACTCGACAGGGATCATGTCGAGCTTTTTAACCAGGCACTCGTTGTCACCCAGCAGTTTGTCGAATTGGGTCGGCACGCCGGCTTCTTCGAGTTTCTGCATGATGAAGGCGTTGAACTTGTTGTTCACCATACCTTTGCGATCAAGCTGTTCAATACGCTTGCCGTCGAACGCCGAGGTGTCGTTGCGAAACAGCAGGATCAAGCGGTTTTCGTCGTCGGTCTTGTAAACCGATTTCGCTTTACCGCGATAGAGTTCTTCACGTTTTTCCATGATGGGCTCCGCATGCTAAGTAGGTGGGCTAGGCGATTGTGCGCCAGTCGAGCCCTGAATCTTGATCGGCCAGTTGCAGCCAGTCCGGGTCGCACCCTAGGGTGTCGACAAAACATTGCCGGGCCAGCTGCGGCAGGTTGTTCTTGCTGCTGAGGTGTGCCAGTACAAGGTGTTGCAGATCTTGCCAGCCCAACTCGGCCACCAGGCTTGCAGCCTGATGGTTGTTCAAATGTCCTTCCTGGCCCCCTACCCGCTGCTTGAGAAAAGCAGGGTAGTGACCACGGGCAAGCAGGTCGCGGCAATGGTTTGCCTCGATCATCAGCGCATCCAGGTTGCGGTAGCTGTCCAGTACCCCCGCGCAATACGAGCCCAGGTCGGTCAGCAAGCCAAACCGCCGCTTGCCGTCACTGAACACGTACTGGGTGGGTTCCTGAGCATCATGGGCCACAAGGGTCACACTGATAGTCAACGCCCCGACTTGCAATGTCTGGCCACCGGCAACGTATCCGGCCGGCTCCAGGGGCTTGCGCATCCCGCGCTGAGTGCCACGACTCATGTACACCGGCAAATTGTAGCGCCGAGACAGCAAACCCACGCCATGCACGTGGTCGGCATGTTCGTGGGTTACCAGAATCGCGCTCAGCTGGTGGGCGCTGACGCCCAACCTGGCCAGGCGACGCTCGGTTTCTCGCAAGGAGAAACCGCAATCGACCAGTACATAAGTGTTGTCGCTGGTTATCAGCGTGCCATTCCCTTGGCTACCACTGCCGAGAACGGCAAAGCGCATGCAATCAACCCAGGTTGTCTTGGATAACGCCCAACACTTTGCGCGCCACTTCTGGCGAGGCAACGGTGTTGATGTTTTCTTCGACAGTCACTTGTACGCTGTCACCGACCTTGCTCAGGCGAACCTGATAGCGCTGGGCACGGGCTTCAACTTCTTCCTTGTCCGGCTTGCTGCCGAAGAGACCGGAGAAGAAACCAGGCTTCTCGTCCTTCTTCTCGGCTTTTTCGGCAAGGTTGATGTAGTACAGGCCCAAGGTGCGGTTGATGTCTTCAACGCGCCATTCGCCCTGCTCAAGCGCGCGACCCACACTGGACCAGGCGCGATCGAGGTCTTCGGTCAGCGTCAGCACCGGGTTGCCGCTGCCGTCTTCGCTCAGGCTGACGCGCGCCGGGGTGTCGAAATCACGTGCTGCAAGCAACGATACCGAACCGCCCTTCTCGGCGTTACGGTTCATGCTGATGAGCATCTCATCAACCAGGGCTGCATCCAGACCGGTGTTGACCGAACGGGTGGCGAAATCGACGTCGGCAGTGCTGCCGGCCGGGCGGTTGGCACTGACGACATAGATTTCACTGGTGTTGCGCTGCACACCCGGCTCGATGCGAACCCGCAGGCGGGTCTCGCTGTCGGCGGCCAGGCCGCTGCTGCCCACATGGCGGGCCATCGGAGCCGAAAGCTCGTCAGCACGCTGCCAGGTGGTTGTGAATTCGCCGGTTTGCGGGCGCTGCTCGTCAATGCTGAAACCGTTGTCCTGGAAGAACTGCATTGCCACCGGCCAGACTTCGGACGGAGAGCGCTGCGCCATCACCCAACGGCTGTCGCCGCTTTTTTGAAGGCTGAAGTCACTGGCACTGGCGGTTACAGCCAATGGCTGTGGACGCGGCACCTCAAACTCGCCCTTGACGTTGTCGTCAGGCACGTTGCCAGGGATCGGCAACAGCGGGACCAGGCGTTTGTCAGTCTGGACACCGGGTGGCAACTGCATGGGAGGGGTTTGACGCGCCTCCAGATAATCGCTGCCACGGTCACGGAAATACCCGTCTTGACCCCACAGCCAACCGCAGCCGCTGGTGCTGGAAATAATCACGGCTAGTGCGGAAAGTCCGGCCAATCGCTTCATGCGTAGTGCTTCCTCAATTAAACCAAGACACCGGACTGGCGCATTGCCTGACGCAGTGGTTCGTGGCAAGGCTCGCTGAGCCAGGTGAGAGGCAGACGGATACCGTCCGACATCAAGCCCATTTCATGCAGCGCCCATTTCACGGGGATAGGGTTGGATTCGATAAACAGGGTTTTATTGAGCGGCATCAGCTTTTCGTGGAGCGCGCGAGCAGTGACGGCATCGCCACGCATCGCAGCGGCGCACAGGTCGCTCATGTCTCGTGGCGCAACGTTGGCGGTCACCGAGATATTGCCCTTGCCGCCGAGCAGGATCAGCTCGACTGCGGTCGCGTCGTCACCGGAGTACACCAGGAAGTCGCTGCTGACGCCTGCCAGGATGGCCGGTACGCGGGCCAGGTCGCCGGTGGCTTCCTTGATGCCGATGATGTTCGGCACCGTCGACAGGCGCACAACGGTTGCCGGCAGCATGTCGCAGGCGGTACGGCCCGGAACGTTGTAAAGGATCTGCGGGATATCGACCGCTTCGGCGATGGCCTTGAAATGCTGGTACAAGCCTTCCTGGGTCGGCTTGTTGTAATACGGAGTCACCAGCAGACATGCGTCGGCGCCAGCGGCCTTCGCATTGGCGGTCAGTTCGATCGCTTCACGCGTCGAGTTGGCGCCCGTACCGGCAATCACCGGAATACGTCCTGCAACCTGTTTGACAACGTGACGAATCACTTCGATGTGTTCGTTCACATCCAGAGTTGCCGATTCACCTGTGGTGCCAACGGCAACAATGGCGTTGGTGCCCTCTTGCAGGTGAAAGTCCACCAGTTTGCTCAGAGCGTCCCAATCAAGACGACCTTGTGCATCCATGGGTGTGACCAGTGCCACCATACTGCCCGCAATCATGCAACCGCTCCTGCCGGAAAAAGAGAGCCGTAATGGTACTGGCGCCATGACCCTTGCACAAGCAACAGCGCGCCCGATGAGCATTCCCCTTAGCGTTGCTTTTCGCTACCCTTCAGCCTTTGATTGGTACTGATGTGTGCGCAAGTCTGTTTCACAGGCCTTCAGCAAGCGCCCAAAGCCCCGCCCAAACGCCGCCGAGCGCGGTTTGCAGAGTCTGCAAACCGCCTGTAACGCTGTATTGGCAGGCTTCGGCGCTCAAGTGTCGGCTGATATTCAGCTCGCTCCCCATCGACCGTACTGACCGCTCATCGTTTTAGGAAGGCTGCATGTCCACCCCCACAGTCCGCGAACAATTCCTTGTCATCAGTGCCCTTGGCGCCAACCCAATGGAGCTGACTAACGTCCTGTGTCGCGCCAGCCATGATAATCGCTGCGCCGTCGTAACCTCGCGCCTGACTCGCCACGGCGAATGCAGTGCGCTGATCCTGGAAATAACAGGCAGCTGGGACGCCCTCGCGCGCCTCGAAGCCGGCCTGCCCGCGCTGGCCAAAAAACATGCGTTCAGCGTCAATGTTGTGCGCAGTGCCGCCCTTGAAACTCGCCCGCAAGCACTACCCTACGTAGCCTATGTGAGCTCGGCCTACCGCTCGGACATCATCAACGAGCTGTGCCAGTTCTTCATGGACCACAACGTAGAGCTGGAAAACCTGACATGCGACACCTATCAGGCTCCACAAACCGGCGGCACCATGCTCAATGCCACGTTCACCGTGACCTTGCCGGCCGGCATACAAATCAGCTGGCTGCGTGATCAGTTTCTGGACTTCGCCGATGCGCTGAACCTGGATGCACTGATCGAACCGTGGCGCCCACAGAACCCGATGTAAGGAAACCGACTCAATGGCCGTTGCAATTGACCAACCCGTAGACGACTTCCAGATCCCGGCAACCAGCGAGCAGACCGTCACTTTGGCGGGGCTCAAAGGCAAGCAGGTGGTGATTTACTTCTATCCCAAGGACAGCACGCCGGGCTGCACCACCGAGGGCCAGGGTTTTCGTGACCATTACGCCGAGTTTCAGGCGGCCAACACCGAAGTGTTCGGTGTGTCCCGCGACAGCCTCAAGTCCCACGAGAACTTCAAGGCCAAGCAAGGTTTTCCGTTTGAGTTGCTGAGCGACAAGGACGAAGCCCTGTGTCAGCTGTTTGATGTGATCAAGCTGAAAAAACTGTACGGCAAAGAGTACATGGGCGTTGATCGCAGCACATTCCTGATCGACAAGGACGGCGTGCTGCGCCACGAGTGGCGCGGCGTGAAAGTGCCGGGGCATGTCGAGGCGGTACTTGAGCAGGCCAAGGCGCTGAATAACGGCTAAGCAAAACTCTGTGGGAGCGGGCTTGCTCGCGATTCAGGCGACGCGGCTTGTCAGGCAAACCGCATAGACCTGTCGCGAGCAAGCCCGCTCCCACATGAGTCACAGCGTATTACTGACGCACCAACCGCACATTCTGGAACTCGACCGCTTCGGTGCTGCGGTACGGGTTGATATCCAGCCCGCCACGACGCACATAGCGCGCATACACGGTCAACTTCTCGGGTTTGAGCAAACGCTGCAAGTCGAGAAAGATCCGCTCCACACATTGCTCGTGGAAGTCCGAGTGCTGGCGAAAGCTCACCAGATACGCCAGCAAACTGGCGTGATCCAGCGCCGCGCCACGGTATTGCACCACGACAGTGCCCCAGTCAGGCTGACTGGTAACCGGGCAGTTGGATTTGAGCAAGTGGCTGTAAACGCTTTCTTCCACGACCTGTGAGCCATCGCACTGGAGCAACTCAGGACGGGGCTGTTCGTAATCGCTGACCGAGATATCCAGGTCATCAATGCAGATACCCGGCAAAACGCCTACGCCATCGGCCTGGACATCATTCAAGCTACGTACGCGCACGCTGACAGGCTTGCCGGATGCTGCGGACAAATCTGCCTGCAATGTGGCTTCAAGGCTCGGCGTATCCGCAAAAACGCTCTGGTTCAGGGAGTTCAAGTACAGCTTGAACGACTTGGACTCGACGATATTCGGTGAATCGGCGGCAAAGCAGAACTCGCCAATGGCGACAACCGGCTTGCCCGATGGCAACAGCCACGACAGCTCGAAGCAGGTCCAGAAATCCACCCCGACATAAGGCAGCGTTTCGGCGCTCAGCCCCAGCTCTGCCCATTTCGCCGCACGCGGGATCGGGAACAGCAAGGACGGGGTGTAGGTGCTGATGTATTCACTGGACTTGCCCAGCGGGGAATGTTCGGCGGCGGGATGCATGACAAAAACCTGGCTAGAAAAACCCGGTAATTCTATCGGGTTTGAGCCAGGCTTTCAGCGTTCACTGACGATCAGGGTGTTTTAAGGCGCTACGTTGACCTTGCCGACCATGCCAGCCTGGTAGTGACCGGGCACGTTGCAGGCGAATTCCAGGTTATCGCCCCGGGTGAAGGTCCAGGTCAGCTCGGCGGTTTTACCCGGCTCGACCAGCACGCTGTTGGGGTCATCATGCTTCATGCCGGGCATCTCCTTCGAACCGTGCCCCATGGATGAGTGATCCATGCCCCCATGTCCCATGCCCGTCTGCGTGAGCATGCCGCTCTGCTGCATTTCGAGCATTTCTTTCTGGTGCGCCGCATGCATCGCCGCATTGCCCAGGTTGAATTCATGGAGCAACTGCCCTTTGTTGACCAGCACAAAACGTACGGTCTCACCGGCTTTCACGTCCAAGGACTTGGGTGTGAAAGCCATATCGGTCATGTCGATCTCCACCGTGCGCGTCGCACTGGCGGCGGGCGCAGGCTGGCCAAAATCAGAGTGCCCCGCAGGCGACGCCATGACAGGCAAGCTCAGGGCCAGCAAACAGCCCGCGAGCGACAAACGGATACGTACAGTCATACTTACTCCCAGAAACCAAAGGTGAGGCTTTGCGCCACTTTAAAATCCCGGTACTGGCATTCAACTGACCGTAAGATTACAAATTTGTCAGCTTGAACCTGCATCACCAGCACCAAGGTATAAGACCGAGGTTAATTTTTACGATGAGTCGACCATGAAACTGCTGATTGTCGAAGACCAGGTCAAAACCGGACAGTACTTACGCCAGGGCTTGAGCGAGGCCGGGTTCACCACGGAACTGGCCGCCGATGGCATTACCGGACAACACCTGGCATTGACCGGCGATTACTCGCTGCTGATTCTCGACGTCATGCTGCCGGGCCGCGATGGCTGGCAAATCCTGCAAGCGGTGCGCAGCGCAGGACTAAGCTTGCCGGTGTTGTTTTTGACTGCACGGGATGCGGTCGAAGACCGAGTCCACGGTCTGGAGCTGGGGGCCGACGATTACCTGGTCAAGCCGTTTGCATTTTCCGAATTGCTGGCACGGGTGCGCAGCCTGCTGCGCCGGGGCAACAACGCCACCCAGGAAACCAGCCTGCAGCTGGCCGACCTGCGCCTGGACCTGACCCGCCGCCGCGCAGAACGCAACGGCCAACGCATTGACCTCACCGCCAAGGAGTTTTCCCTGCTGGAGTTGCTGCTGCGTCGTCAGGGTGAAGTCCTGCCCAAGTCATTGATTGCTTCGCAGGTGTGGGACATGAACTTTGACAGTGACACCAACGTCATCGAAGTCGCGATTCGCCGCCTGCGCCTGAAAATCGACGACAACCATGAGCAAAAGCTGATCCACACCGTACGCGGCATGGGCTACGTACTCGAAGAGCGCAGCAGTTGATGCGCAACCTGTCACTGAGCACTCGCCTGGCACTGCTGTTTGCGGGCTGTACCGCGGTGGTGTCGCTGTTTGCCGGGGTGCTGTTCGGACGGGCCAGTGAAGTGCATTTCGTCGAGCTCGACCAGCAACTGATGGAAAGCCGTCTCGCGGTCTTACGCAGCACCCTGCAAGGGGCGGACACCCTGGAACGTTTCACCCTGCGCCTGCCGGCAATGCTACAGGACCTGGCCCACCAGCCGGATCTTGCAGTACGGGTCCGCGGTCAGGACGGGCATCTGTGGTTTGACAGTTCGCCGCGGCTACCCCTAGAACTTTCGACGCAACCAGGGCTGGGTAGCCTGCAAATCAATGGCACCGACTACCGCGTACTGGTGCCGCAGGACAACACCCCCAACACGCCGCATCTGACGCTGTTACTGGACATCACCCACCACCAGCACTTCCTGCAGCGCATGCAACGCTTGATCTGGATGACCGTCGGCCTCTCGGCGCTGGCCACGGCGATCCTGGGCGCCTGGGCGGCCCGTAGCGGCCTGCGGCCCTTGCGTCGCATGAGCGCGATTGCAGCCAGTGTTTCGGCGGACTCACTCAACGCCCGCCTGCCCCAGGAACAAATGCCTGCCGAGCTGGCAGACCTGGCAACGGCCTTTAACGCCATGCTGGAGCGCCTGGACGATTCTTTTCAGCGACTGTCGGCCTTCTCCGCCGATATTGCGCATGAACTGCGCACACCACTGTCCAACCTCCTGACCCACACCCAAGTCACCCTGACTCGCCCAAGAGACATCGAAGAGTATCGCGAGACCCTGCACAGCAACCTTGAAGAACTGCAATGGATGGCGCAGCTGGTCAACGACATGCTGTACCTGGCCAAGGCCGATCATGGTTTGCTCACACCGCGCCGCGAACCGCTGGACCTTGGCAGGGAAGTCGATGCGTTGCTGGAGTTTTACGCGCTACTGGCCGAGGACTCGCAGATCGAACTGACACGCCAAGGCAGTGCGCACTTTGCAGGCGACCGCAGCATGCTGCGCCGCGCCCTCTCCAACCTGCTGGATAACGCCCTGCGCTACACGCCGGGTGGCGGTGCGATCAAGGTGCTGATTGAGGCTTTGCCGGGCAGTGTGCTCATCCGCATTGAGAACACTGGTCCGGGGATTCCTGCAGAACTGCTGCCGCGCCTGTTTGACCGGTTTTATCGGGCAGACCCTGCCCGCCGCGAAGGCAGTAGCGAACATGCAGGGTTGGGGCTGGCGATCACCCAATCGATCATTCGCGCCCATGGCGGGCAGATCAAGTGTGAGTCGCAGGAGGGGCTAACGCGGTTTGTGATTGAGTTGCCGGTCTGACCGGTTTATTCAACTGCGGGAGCGGGCTCGCTCGCGATGCAAACGGTGCGGTGTTTAAGCCACACCGCGTCGATGCCATCGCGAGCAAGCCCGCTCCTACCTGTCAGGAATAACGCAACGCGTGGGCCGGCTGGATTTTCGCCGCCCGGTACGCAGGATAAAGCGTGGCCAGAAAGCTCAGCACAAAGCCCGCACCGCAGATCAATGCCACATCGCCGCCTTGCAACTCTGATGGCAAGTTGCTGACGAAGTACACATCGGAACTGAAGATGTGCTGCCCGGACACCCGCTCCATCCAGCCCACCAGTTCGCTGACATTCAACGCCGCGATCACCCCCAGCACACCGCCAATCAAGGTGCCGACAATACCGATCACCGTGCCCTGAACCATGAAGATGGCCATGATCTGCCGCGGCGTGGCACCGATGGTGCGCAGGATCGCGATATCCGCCCCCTTGTCATTCACCACCATGATCAGCGTGGCAATGATGTTGAACGCGGCAACGGCAACGATCATCAGCAGCAACAGGCCGATCATGGTTTTTTCCATTTTCATGGCACTGAACAGACTGCCCTGGGTGTGGGTCCAGTCATCTGCCTTGTAGGCCGCGCCCAGGCCGGTTGCGACCTGCTGTGAAACCTGCGGCGCCGCGTACAGGTCCTTGACCGCCAGACGCACGCTTTGCACCTGATTGGGTTCCCAGTGTTGAATGGCGGCAGCATCTTCCCTATGGATCAGGCCCATGGTGCCATCCAGCTCGGCACCGACCTTGAAGATGCCCACCACATTCAGGCGCTGCAAACGCGGGGTAATCCCGCCCGGTGCGGTACTGGCCTCGGGCACGATCAAAGTGATCTTGTCCCCGACCGCCAGACGAAAGCGCCGTGCGGTAATGTCACCCAGCACCACGCCAAACTCACCGGGCTTCAAGTCTTCAAGACTGCCCTGCACGATGTTCTGGGTCACGATCGAGACTTTGCCTTCCTGCGCCGGATCGATACCGCTGATCTGGATCGGCTGCATCGAACCCTTGAAGGACAGCATGCCGTCCAGCTCGGTAAACGGCACGGCTGCCGTGACCTCGGGGTTCTTCATCGCGGCATCGGCCACCGGGCGCCAGTCATCGATCGGCTTTACGCCAACGATGGTCGCGTGGGGCACCATACCCAGGATGCGGTTACTCATTTCGCGCTGAAAACCGTTCATCACCGACAACACCACGATCATCGCCAGCACGCCCAGGGCGAGGCCGATCATCGAGGTCATGGAGATAAACGAAACAAAACGATTGCGGCGCTTGGCGCGGGTATAGCGCGTGCCGATAAAAATCGATAACGGTCTGAACATTCGCGGGCACCGTATAAAAATTGAAGACCCGACGCCCGTTTGCAGACGTCGGGTTCTGGCCGATCAGATCGGGGTCAGACGACCGTCCTGCAGATGCAACACGCGGTCCATCTGGCGGGCCAGATTCATGTCGTGAGTCACCACCAGGAACGCAGTGCGCATCGAAGTGCTGAGTTCCAGCATCAGGTCCTGGATACCCTGGGCGGTGTGGGAGTCAAGGTTGCCCGTAGGCTCATCGAGCATCACCAGTCCCGGCTTGTTGACCAGTGCGCGGGCAATCGCCACACGCTGACGCTCGCCACCCGACAGTTCCGACGGCTTGTGCTCCAGTCGATGACCCAGGCCAACACGGGTCAACAGTGCTGTCGCACGTTCGCGCGCCTCGGGGATCGCCGTCTTGCCGATCAACAATGGCATGCAGACGTTTTCCAGTGCGGTGAACTCGGGCAACAAGTGGTGGAACTGATAAACGAAACCCAACGAACGATTGCGCAACAGGCCGCGGGCCTTTTCGCCCAGCGCCGACAGCTCTTCACCGGCCAGCCAGACGCTGCCGGTGGTCGGGGTATCGAGGCCGCCGAGCATATTGAGCAACGTACTTTTGCCCGAACCCGAAGTACCGACGATCGCCACCCGCTCACCGGGGTGCAGCTCAAGCTGCAGGCCCGACAGCACCACCACCGACTCAGGGCCTTCCTCGTAGGACTTGCCCAGGTCGCGGCAACTCAACACTGCTTGATCTTTCATGCCCAACTCACTCATAACGAAGCGCCTGCGCAGGCTGGGTGCGCGCAGCACGCCAGGCCGGGTACAAGGTCGCGAGGAAACTCAGAACCAATGCCGCACCGCACACCATCAATACGTCCTGCGCCTGCAATTGCGAAGGCAGGTAGTCGATGAAATACACGTCGGCATTGAGAAACTTGTGCCCGATCAGGTCTTCGAGTGCAGAGATTGCGGCGCTGACATTGAGCGCCGCAAACATGCCGACCACCGCACCGATCGCGGTCCCGACCACGCCGATAACAGTGCCTTGCACCATAAAGGTCGCCATGATCGTGCCCGGGGTCGCACCCAGGGTACGCAGGATCGCGATATCGCCTTTCTTGTCATTGACCACCATCACCAGCGTGGAAATGATGTTGAACGCGGCCACGGCCACAATCAGCAGCAACAGCAGGCCGATCATGGCTTTTTCCATGCGGATGGCCTGGTACAGATTGCCGTGGGTACGGGTCCAGTCACGGGCGTAATACTGGCTTTCACCCAACTGCTGGGCGATTTCCCACGCGGTACGTGGCGCCTCGAACAGATCATCGAACTTCAGCCGCAGGCCTTGCACCTGGTCAGGTTTCCAGCGCTGCAGGCGCGCCAGGTCCTGCAAGTTGGTAATACCCAGGTAGCCGTCGATCTCACCGGCGCCGACATGAAAAATGCCCTGCACAGTGAATCGCTTCATGCGCGGGAACATCCCGGCCGGCGTCACCGTGACTTCCGGCGCGACAAACGTCAGCTTGTCGCCGACGGCCACACCGAGTTTTTTCGCGGCCTTGTCGCCAATGATGATGCCGAAGCTGCCGGGGGTCAGCGAGTCGAGCTGCCCCTGCTGCATGAATTGATCGATGATCGAGACATTGCGCTCCTGCGCCGGGTCGATGGCATTGAGCAGTACCTTCTGCACATTGCCGTCATTGGTCAGCAAACCCTGCATCTGGGTGAATGGCGCCACGGCCTCCACTTTGGGGTTTTGCTTGACCCTGGCGGCCAGGCTTTGCCAGTCGCTGATCGGTTGATCGCCGACGATGGTCGCGTGGGGCACCATGCCCAGCACGCGGGTGCGCATCTCATGATCGAAACCGTTCATCACCGATAACACCACAATCATCACAACCACGCCGAGGGCGAGTCCGATCATTGAAGTCAGAGAAATGAACGACACAAAATGATTGCGGCGCTTTGCACGGGTATAACGCGTGCCGATAAATAAAGAGAGAGGTCTGAACATGTCGGGGCTTGTTCGAGGGAAAAGAAGACGTCCTTGTGGCGGGGCCTGATAAGCAGCTTTACACTCAGACCACAGCTGCCATCACGGGTTCGCCATGTCGACATTAAATGACGCAGATCGCCGCGAATACTACCGTATCGAGGATATGATCGCACTGGAAATAACCCCGCTGTCGGCCCTCGAAGCCGCGAGCGGTGAAGTGTTGCAGGATGCGTCGCCATTGTTCAATTTGCTCAGTGAATTACACCTGAGCGAATTCGAGTCCCAACACTTGCTGCGCCAGATCAGCGAACGTGACCGCACGCTTTCCAGCTACCTCAAGACCCTGAACAAACGCGTCGAGCTGCTCAGCCAGATTGTCGCGCAAACCGTACTGGGCAAGATCGGTGAACTGCAGCCGGTAAAACTGTCCGAGGGCGGTATCGAGTTTCATCATCCCCAGGCCTGCCTGGCGGGCAGCCACCTTTCGCTCAAGCTGGTACTGATGCCACAAGCCCTGGGCTTGTTGTTGCGCGCCCGCGTCATCGAGTGCCTGGCGCAGGATGACCGCTTCACGATCATCGCCGAATTTGAATCCATCACCGATACCCAACGCCAGCTGCTGGCGCGCTACATTTTGCAAAAACAGGCTCAGGCACGCCGCCTGGCCCGCGAACAAAACGAATCCGCGCCCGAGTAACCACCGGGCCCCGAGCACTCTTTACAAGGAGCAATTGTGACTCTGATTTATGGCCATCGCGGCGCCAAGGGCGAAGCACCGGAAAACACGCTTGCCAGCTTTGAGCAATGCCTCAAGCATGGCGTGCGTCGTTGTGAACTCGACCTGCACTTGTCCAAAGATGGCGAGTTGATGGTTATCCACGACCCCACTCTCAAGCGCACCACCGACCGACGCGGCAAGGTGATCGAACATACCGCTGCCGACCTGGTGACTTATGACGCACGCAAGGGCGGCCCGGGCTGGATGCACCCCTGCCCGATCCCGCGCCTTGAAGAACTGTTTGAAAAGTGCGATTTCGAACACTGGCAACTGGAAGTCAAAAGCGCATCGCGCACCCGCGCAGCAACGACCGTGCTGGCGATTCGAGAAATGGCGGTACGTCACGGCGTGATGGACAAAGTCACCGTCACTTCAAGTTCGCGCGAAGTGCTCAAGGCTGCGCTGGAATTGACCCCGGACCTGTCACGGGGACTGGTAGCCGAATACGCCTGGCTCGACCCGATCAAGGTCGCCCAGAGTTATGGCTGCGAGATGCTGGCACTCAACTGGACACTCTGTACGCCTGAACGCCTTGAAAAAGCGCAGCGCCAGGGCTTGCATGTGTCGGTGTGGACAGTCAACGAACCTGCGCTGATGCGCAGGCTCGCCGACTTCGGCGTAGATAGCCTGATTACAGACTTTCCCGGTTTGGCCACTGCCACCCTCGGGAATGGCTGAAATCGGTCTCCCCGGCCGGCTCAGGCCACCGGCCGGAGCCGCTTAAAAAAGCCGGTTAAGGCCATCGTAAGCCGCTACCCGATAGGCTTCAGCCATGGTCGGGTAGTTGAACGTGGTGTTCACAAAGTACTTCAGGGTATTGAGTTCACCCGGCTGGTTCATGATCGCCTGACCGATATGCACGATCTCTGACGCCTGATAGCCGAAGCAGTGAACACCCAGCACTTCCAGGGTTTCACGGTGGAACAGGATTTTCAGCATGCCCTGAGGCTCACCGGCAATCTGCGCCCGCGCCATGCTCTTGAAGAACGCCTTGCCCACTTCGTACGGCACCTTGGCCTGGGTCAGCTCTTGCTCGTTCTTGCCGATCGAGCTGATCTCGGGAATGGTGTAGATACCGGTCGGCACATCATTGACGAAGCGCCAGCTGCCGTTATCGACGATACTGCCCGCTGCCGAGCGCCCCTGGTCATGGGCGGCACTGGCCAGGCTTGGCCAGCCGATCACATCGCCTGCGGCATAGATGTTCGGCACGGTGGTGCGGTAGTTTTCATCAACAGTGATCTGGCCACGACCATTGGCCTTGATGCCAATGTTTTCCAGCCCAAGCTGGTCGGTGTTGCCAGTACGGCCATTACACCAGAGCAAGGCATCGGCCTTGATCTTCTTGCCCGACTTGAGGTGCAGGATCACGCCGTTTTCAACGCCTTCAACCCGCTCGTACTCTTCGTTGTGGCGTACGGTGATGTTGTTGTTGCTGAAGTGGTAGCTCAACGCCTGCGAGATCTCGGAGTCGAGGAAGCTCAGCAGTTGTTCGCGGTTATCCACCAGTTCGACCAACACACCCAGGCCGCTGAAGATCGACGCGTATTCACACCCGATCACGCCAGCACCGTAAACAATCAGCTTACGCGGGGTGTGGCCCAGGCTCAGGATGGTGTCGCTATCGTAGATACGGGAGTGGCTGAAATCGATATCGGCCGGGCGATAAGGACGCGAGCCGGTGGCAACGATGATTTGCTTGGCCATCAGGGTTTCGACTACGCCATTGGCGCAGACCACTTCGATGGTTTGCTCGTCGGTGAAGCTGCCGGTGCCGAAGAACAGGTCTACGCGATTGCGGGCGTAGTAGCCGGTGCGCGAGGCGACCTGCTTGGAGATGACTTTTTCGGCGCTTTTCAGTACGTCCGGAAACGAGAACCAGCGCGGTTCGCCAATGGCCCGAAACATCGGATTGGTGTTGAACTGCATGATCTGGCGAACCGAGTGACGCAGGGCTTTGGACGGGATAGTGCCCAAGTGCGTGCAGTTGCCGCCGACCTGACGCCGACTGTCGACCATCGCTACCTTGCGCCCTGCTTTTGCGGCGTTCATTGCCGCACCTTCTCCTGCCGGGCCGGAACCCAGTACCACTACGTCGTAGTTGTAGACAGCCATGCGTACTCCTCAGAACAGGCCGTGGCACCCCTGTGGGCACCTGCGGCTAAATCATGTCGCGGCCAGCGCCATGAAGGATCAAAACGTGGGGCACAGTCTATAGAAGCCTGAACGCCGCGAACATTAACCCTTGGTCTGGTCGTTGGCTATTTTTGTATTCACTACATCGGCGATTGAGCTTCACTCTCCGATGTAGTCGCTGCCGTAGGCTGCGAAGGGTTGCGCAGCAACCCGTATTCCTGGAAACGCCACTGAACCCCTCGCAGCCTTCGGCAGCGACTACAGCCCGGCGATCAAACCCATCGATCAGAGCACATCCATCATGCGCAAGTTATTGATCGTATTGTTGCTGCTCCATAGCGCCGCCAGCCCGGCAGACGAGGCTGCACGATTTAAGGAAGCCAACTTCCCCGCCCTGGCACAAGCCAACACAACACCAATGGTACGTAAAGGCCAGATCGTACTGACCTATCTCTGGGCCGACATCTATGCCGCCGCCCTGTTCACCCCTCCCGGCATCAGCCCTGAGCAGGCGTTTAACGAACAACGCGACTTGCGTCTCGAGTTGTTCTATCTGCGGGATCTGGATCACAGCGATATCACCCAGGCGTCTGCCACCATCCTGAAACGCCAACACCCCGCCACCACCCTGGCCAGCCTCGACGCCCCGTTAAAAAAACTGCAAGCCAGCTTCGGCAACATCAAGCGCGGCGATCGCTATGCTCTGGACTACAACCCCCAACGCGGTCTGAACGTCGAGCGTAATGGCGCCGTTATTTTCAATAGCCAGAATCAGGAACTGGCCAAGGTCTATCTGGGAATCTGGCTCGCACCTCAAGGTTTGCCCGACAAACTCCGCCTGGCTTTATTGGCGCAACAGCCCTAGCCCGCCCGTGTAGCGACAACAAATGTTGCCTACAATTTCTGATACACATATGGTTACAAAACTGTTTTGCACAATGGCGTACGCCTTGATCTTGCAGTGAGGACGAGTAAAAACACGGATTGCGCATAAAAACAGATAAAAGCGGGTGATTTCTGATGGCCTCCAGTACGGGCAAAGGCAAGGCGATTTTTCGCGTTGTCAGCGGTAACTTCCTAGAGATGTTCGACTTCATGGTCTTTGGCTTTTACGCCACGGCCATTGCCAAAACCTTCTTTCCAAGCGATAGCGCCTTTGCCTCTCTGATGCTCGCCCTGGCGACCTTCGGTGCGGGCTTCCTCATGCGCCCACTGGGTGCGATTTTCCTCGGCGCCTACATCGACCGTCATGGCCGCCGCAAAGGGCTGATCATTACCCTCGCACTGATGGCGATGGGCACGGTGCTGATTGCCTGCGTGCCGGGCTACGCCACCCTAGGTGTGGCGGCTCCTCTGCTGGTATTGCTCGGTCGCTTGCTGCAAGGCTTTTCGGCTGGCGTGGAACTGGGCGGGGTGTCGGTGTACCTGGCTGAAATCGCCACTCCAGGGCGCAAAGGCTTCTTCGTCAGCTGGCAATCTGCAAGCCAGCAGGCTGCGGTGGTATTTGCCGGCTTGCTCGGGGTTGGCCTCAACCACTGGCTGAGCCCCGAAGAAATGGGTGAATGGGGCTGGCGCATCCCGTTCCTGCTGGGGTGCATGATCGTCCCGGTGATCTTTGTCATTCGACGCTCAATGGAAGAAACCCCCGAGTTCGAAGCCCGCAAACATCACCCTACCCTGGGGGAAATCATGCGCTCTATCAGGCTGAATTTTGGCCTGGTACTGGGTGGCATGGCACTGGTGGTCATGACGACCGTGTCGTTCTATCTGATCACCGCCTACACCCCGACATTCGGCAAGGCAGAGCTGCACCTCACCGACCTTGAAGCCTTGCTGGTGACGGTGTGCATTGGCCTGTCGAACTTCTTCTGGCTACCGGTCATGGGCGCGCTGTCAGACAAGATTGGGCGCAAGCCGCTGCTGCTGGGCGCAACCCTTCTCGCGATCCTGACGGCCTATCCGGCGCTGTCATGGCTGGTGGCCAACCCGAGCTTCAGCCACCTGCTGATTGTCGAGCTGTGGTTGTCCTTCCTGTATGGCTCGTACAACGGTGCAATGGTGGTTGCCCTGACCGAAATCATGCCGATTGAAGTGCGCACCACCGGATTTTCACTGGCTTACAGCCTGGCGACTGCGACCTTCGGCGGCTTTACCCCGGCGGCCTGCACTTACCTGATCCACGTACTGGACAACAAGGCCGCTCCCGGCCTGTGGCTGACCGGCGCAGCAGTGCTGGGGCTGATCGCGACCGTGGTGTTGTTCCGCGGCGACAAGCACCAGTTGCGCACAGCGGTACCGACCAATGCCTGACCTGTAGTCGCTGCCGCAGGCTGCGTTTGGGGCTGCGGTGCGTTGAAGAAAACGGGTTGCTCCGCAACCCTTCGCAGCCTGCGGCAGCGACTACATGGTTTTTGCAGCACACACAAAAACGCCCCGAACCAGTCGGGGCGTTTTCAGTTGCGGCGCTTGCTTAGCGTGGGAACGCTGGCGGGTTAACCCCGGCCATGTCTTCCATCACGCGTACTACCTGGCAGCTGTAACCGAATTCGTTGTCGTACCAAACGTACAGCACAACGCGGTTGTCATTGCAGATAGTGGCTTCAGCATCCACTACACCGGCGTGACGCGAACCCACGAAGTCAGTGGAAACCACTTCCTGCGAGCTCACGTAGTCGATTTGCTTGTGCAGATCGGAGTGCAACGCCATGTGGCGCAGGTACTCGTTCATTTCTTCACGGGTAGCCGGTTTCTCAAGGTTCAGGTTGAGAATGGCCATCGAAACGTTTGGCGTCGGAACGCGGATCGCGTTACCGGTCAGCTTGCCGGCCAGCTCAGGCAAAGCCTTGGCAGCAGCGGTAGCAGCACCCGTCTCGGTGATAACCATGTTCAGCGCGGCGCTGCGACCACGGCGATCGCCCTTGTGGAAGTTGTCGATCAGGTTCTGGTCGTTGGTGTACGAGTGAACCGTTTCAACGTGACCGTTGACGATGCCGAACTTGTCGTTGACAGCCTTGAGCACCGGCACGATGGCGTTGGTGGTGCAGGATGCCGCCGAAACGATCTTGTCGTCAGCAGTGATTTCGCCGTGGTTGATGCCGTGAACGATGTTCTTCAGCTTGCCCTTGCCCGGAGCGGTCAGGACAACGCGGTCGATACCAGGGCACTGCAAGTGCTGGCCCAGGCCGTCTGCGTCACGCCAAACACCGGTGTTGTCCACCAGCAGGGCGTTCTTGATGCCGTACTGGGTGTAATCCACCTCGGTAGGGTTCTTCGCGTAGATCACCTGGATCAGGTTGCCGTTGGCAGTGATGGTGTTGTTGACTTCATCGACAACGATGGTGCCATCAAACGGGCCATGTACCGAGTCACGACGCAGCAGGCTTGCACGCTTGACCAGATCGTTGTCGGCGCCTTTGCGCACAACGATGGCACGCAGACGCAGACCGTCGCCACCACCGGTTTTCTCGATCAGGATGCGCGCCAGCAGACGGCCGATACGACCGAAGCCGTACAGAACAACGTCAGTACCTTTGCGTGCAGAGGCGTTTTGCTGACCCACTACATCGGCCAGCTCTTCGCGTACAAATTGCTCAGCCGTGCGGCCATTGCCTTCGGCCTTGAACTTGACGGCCAGCTTGCCCAGGTCTACCGAGGCAGCGCCGAGCTTGAGCTCGCTCATTGCCTTGAGCAGAGGGAAAGTTTCGTGCACGGACAATTCGATATCATCGGACTGACGATGGCGAGCAAAGCGGTGAGCTTTGAGAATCGCAATGACTGAACGGTTGATCAGGCTGCGGCCATAGATCGAGCTAACCACATTGTTATTGCGGTATAGCTGACCGATAAGCGGAATCATCGCTTCTGCGAGTGCTTCACGGTCGATCCATTCACCAAGACACTGGTCGGGCTTCTGAGTCACGGGAACCTTCCACATGTAGGGGCTGAAAAAAGGGGCTACATTATGCCGCCGCGCCCATTCAGGGGCAATGCACGCCTGTCATACGCCGTTACTGAAACGATTAAGCTCCCGTAAATATAGGCGAATATTTTTATAACACCGGCATTTTTATGGGCCTGCAGCCCTTGAGCAGCCCCTCTGACACCCCCATGTTCGATAACTCACGCTGAATTCAACGCCGTTCAAAGACTGCAACTGACAGCCTGCCCCTTGGCCCGTTACAATTGCAGACTTTGCCGCAACGCTTGGAGCTCAACCTTCCGTGCCCGTCCTGCGTCTACCGAAACTCCCTGCTACGGCAGGTAAACAGCACTGGAGCAACTTGCCCGGTGCCGCCCTGAGCCTTGCGATTGCCGAGGCCGCCAGCGCCGCCAAGCGCTTCACCCTGCTCCTGACCGCCGACAGCCAAAGTGCAGAACGCCTTGAGCAAGAGCTGAGGTTTTTCGCGCCCGAGTTGCCGGTGCTGCATTTTCCCGACTGGGAAACCCTGCCCTACGATCTCTTTTCTCCGCACCAGGACATCATCTCCCAGCGTATCGCCAGCCTGTACCGGCTGCCGGAGCTGAGTCATGGGGTTTTGGTAGTGCCGATTACCACCGCCCTACATCGCCTTGCGCCGACCAAGTTCTTGCTCGGCAGCAGCCTGGTGCTGGATATCGGCCAGAAGCTGGACGTGGAACAGATGCGTACCCGGCTTGAGGCCAGTGGTTATCGCTGCGTTGACACCGTGTATGAACATGGTGAATTTGCAGTGCGAGGCGCCCTGATCGACCTGTTCCCGATGGGCAGCAAGCTGCCGTACCGGATCGACCTGTTCGACGACGAAATCGAGACCCTGCGCACCTTCGACCCGGAGAACCAGCGCTCGATAGACAAGGTCGAGTCGGTAAGGCTGCTGCCCGCTCGCGAGTTCCCGCTGCAAAAAGACGCCGTGACCCGCTTCAAGGCCCGCTTCCGTGAACGCTTTGATGTCGACTTCCGTCGATGCCCGATCTTTCAGGATCTGACCAGCGGGATTACACCTGCGGGTATCGAGTACTACCTGCCACTGTTTTTCGATGAAACCTCAACCCTGTTCGATTATCTGCCGGCCGACACGCAAGTGTTCTCGCTGCCAGGCATTGAGCAGGCGGCCGAGAATTTCTGGTCTGACGTGCGCAACCGCTACGAAGAACGCCGCATCGACCCGTCGCGTCCTTTGCTGCCGCCTGCCGAGCTGTTTTTGCCGGTTGAAGACTGCTTCGCCCGCCTCAAAAGCTGGCCACGGGTAGTCGCAAGCCAGGATGACCTGGACACCGGCAGCAGCCGTGAACGGTTCCCGGCCCAACCGCTGCCCAATCTCGCGATTGAAGCCAAGGCCAATCAGCCACTGGCTGCCTTGTCCGGGTTTCTTGAGCAGTTTGATGGCCGCGTGTTGTTTACCGCTGAGTCGGCGGGTCGGCGCGAGGTGCTGCTCGAACTGCTGGAGCGCCTGAAGCTGCGACCAAAAACGGTCGACAGCTGGCCGGACTTCGTCGCCAGCAAGCATCGCCTGGCAATCACCATTGCCCCGCTGGATGAAGGCCTGCTGCTGGACGACCCGGCACTGGCACTGATTGCCGAAAGCCCGTTGTTCGGCCAGCGCGTAATGCAGCGCAGGCGTCGCGAAAAACGCGCCGATGCCAACAACGATGCCGTCATCAAGAACCTCACCGAGCTGCGTGAAGGCGCACCCGTTGTCCACATTGACCACGGTGTCGGTCGCTATCAGGGCCTGGCAACGCTGGAAGTGGACAATCAGGTGGCCGAATTCCTGACCCTGGAATATGCCGAGGGCGCCAAGCTCTACGTGCCGGTGGCCAACCTGCACCTGATCGCCCGCTACACCGGCAGCGATGATGAACTGGCGCCGTTGCACCGCCTGGGTTCGGAAACCTGGCAAAAAGCCAAGCGCAAAGCTGCCGAGCAAGTGCGTGACGTGGCTGCCGAACTGCTCGACATTTATGCCCGCAGAGCTGCCCGTGAAGGCTATGCGTTTGCGGACCCTAAAGCCGATTACGCCACCTTCAGTGCCGGCTTCCCGTTTGAAGAAACACCGGACCAGCAAACCACAATCGAAGCCGTGCGCGCCGACATGCTGTCGCCCAAGCCGATGGACCGCCTGGTGTGTGGCGACGTGGGCTTCGGCAAAACCGAAGTGGCCATGCGTGCGGCCTTCATTGCCGTGCATGGTGGTCGTCAGGTCGCCATTCTGGTCCCCACCACCCTGCTCGCCCAACAGCACTACAACAGCTTCCGCGACCGTTTTGCCGACTGGCCGGTAACCGTTGAGGTGATGAGCCGCTTCAAGTCGGCCAAAGAGATCAACCAGGCAGTGGCCGACCTGGCCGAAGGCAAGATCGACATCGTGATCGGCACCCACAAGCTGCTGCAGGACGACGTCAAAATCAAAAACCTGGGCCTGGTGATCATCGACGAAGAACACCGCTTCGGGGTTCGCCAGAAAGAACAGCTCAAGGCCCTGCGCAGTGAAGTCGATATTCTGACCCTCACCGCAACACCCATCCCGCGCACGCTGAACATGGCGGTGTCGGGCATGCGCGACCTGTCGATCATCGCCACGCCACCGGCACGCCGGTTGTCGGTGCGCACCTTTGTCATGGAGCAGAACAAAAGCACGGTCAAAGAAGCACTGCTGCGCGAGTTGCTGCGCGGCGGCCAGGTTTACTACCTGCACAACGATGTCAAAACCATCGAAAAATGCGCCGCCGAACTGGCAGAGCTGGTACCCGAGGCGCGGATCGGCATCGGCCACGGGCAGATGCGCGAACGCGAACTCGAACAGGTGATGAGCGACTTCTACCACAAGCGCTTCAACGTGCTGATCGCCTCGACCATCATCGAGACCGGCATCGACGTGCCGAGCGCCAACACCATCATCATCGAGCGCGCCGACAAATTCGGCCTGGCACAACTGCACCAGTTGCGCGGTCGCGTGGGGCGAAGTCACCACCAGGCTTACGCCTACCTGCTGACCCCCCCGCGCCAGCAAATCACCGGGGATGCGCAAAAGCGCCTGGAAGCCATCGCCAACACCCAGGATCTGGGGGCCGGTTTTGTGCTGGCCACCAACGACCTTGAGATCCGTGGCGCAGGCGAGCTGCTGGGCGATGGCCAAAGCGGCCAGATCCAGGCCGTCGGTTTTACCCTGTACATGGAAATGCTCGAACGGGCGGTCAAGTCGATCCGCAAGGGCGAGCAGCCCAACCTCGACCAGCCACTGGGCGGCGGGCCGGAAATCAACCTGCGGGTGCCCGCGCTGATTCCCGAGGCCTACCTGCCCGATGTGCACACTCGACTGATTCTCTACAAGCGCATTGCCTCGGCCGCCGACGAAGAAGGCCTCAAGGACTTGCAGGTCGAGATGATCGACCGCTTTGGCCTGCTTCCGGAACCGACCAAGAACCTGGTACGCATCACCCTGCTCAAATTGCAGGCCGAGCAGCTGGGAATCAAAAAGGTCGATGCCGGCCCACAAGGCGGGCGAATCGAATTTGCAGCGGACACACCGGTTGACCCGATGGTGCTGATCAAACTGATCCAGGGCCAACCCAACCGCTACAAATTCGAAGGCGCAACCCTGTTCAAGTTCATGGTGCCCATGGAGCGCCCGGAAGAACGCTTCAATACCATCGAGGCGCTGTTTGAGCGCCTGACGCCGAAGTCTTCCTAAATGAACTACCCATGACCCTGAGCCAGACACCCCGGTTGACCAAGCCGCTCGCACCGACCTGGACCAGCCGCTTCAAAGAGCAAAGCCTTGAGCGTGGCCGCCGCTACGCCAAGGAAAACCGTGTCAGGATCGTCCAGATCGGCGACAGCATGATCAGCGCGAGCTGCCAGGGCTCAGGCGAAAACCCCTACCGCCAGACCATACATCTGCGTGAGTCCGCCAAAGGTACTTTGCTTTTGGTGGACGCCACCTGCACCTGTCCGGTACGCACCCATTGCAAGCACACCGCTGCCGTCTTACTGAAGATTGAAGAAACCTTGAACTACCCTGCCGCCGCTCAGGATGCCGAGCTTCTGGAAAAACTCCAGGCCGTACTCGACTCACGTCGTCCCAACAACCTGCCAGAACTTCGGGTCGACGATGTAAAGCCGGTGCCACGGCTGTGGCTGGCCAGCGCTGAATTCAGCGCCTTCGAACCGCGCAACGGCAAGATGCAACGCTACATCCAGCACCGCGCAGCACTGTCGTTCAACTACCTGGATCAATACGTCAGCGGGCAAAAGAACACCGACATCCTGCTGCGCCAGGAACAGCAGACCCTGCGGATCAAGCGTCATCCCGACACAGAGAACCTCTACCGCGAGCAATTGCGCAGCCTGGGCTTCAAGATTGCGACCCGCCAGAGCAAGGCGCTGCCTGAAAGTGCTGGAGAGCTGTTTGAACTGGTCAATGACAGTGCCTGGCTGAATTTCACCCTCAACCAGATGCAAGGCCTGAGGGAACAAGGCTGGGAGCTGCAGATCGATGAAGGTTTCGGCTTTGACCTGACCCCGGTCGAAGACTGGTATGCCAATGTCGACGAGGCCCCGGAACGTGACTGGTTCGACCTGGAACTGGGCATTATCGTCAACGGCCGACACCTGAGCTTGCTGCCGATACTGCTGAACCTGATGCGCTCCCACAGCGACATCCTCAACCCCGAAAAACTCGCCCGGCGTCGGGATGACGAACTGATTCTGGTGAATATCCCGGCCAACCCCGGCAGCAATCATGGCCCGCTTCAGGTCGCCCTGCCGTACGGACGGCTGAAACCGGTACTGGCAACCCTGGACGAATTTTATCTGGGTGAACCGGACGCGACCTCCCTGCGGATCAAAAGCGCTGACGCACCACGCCTCAATGCTCTCGATGCCCTGCCCTTGCGCTGGGAAGGTGGCGAGCAGATACGCGGTTTTGCCCAGCGCCTGCGCGACATCAAGGACTTTAGCGTCGAAGTTCCCCAAGGGCTCAATGCCAACTTGCGCCCATACCAGCTTGAAGGCCTGAGCTGGATGCAGTCGTTGCGCCAGCTCGAAGTGGGCGGCGTACTGGCCGACGACATGGGGCTGGGCAAAACCCTGCAGACCCTGGCCCATATCTTGTGCGAAAAAAATGCCGGCCGCCTGGATCGTCCGGCAATGGTGGTGATGCCCACCAGCCTGATCCCCAACTGGCTGGACGAAGCTGCGCACTTCACTCCGCAGCTCAAGGTGCTGGCGCTGTTTGGCGCCACCCGCAAAAAACACTTTGCACACCTCAATGACTACGACGTGATCCTGACCACCTACGCCTTGCTGCCCAAGGACATCGAGCACCTGGCAAAACTGCCCTTGCACCTGCTGGTCCTGGACGAGGCCCAGTACATCAAGAACCCCGGCAGCAAGGCCACCCAGGCGGCCTGTGAACTGATTGCACGGCAACGCCTGTGCCTGAGCGGCACCCCGCTGGAAAACCACCTGGGCGAGCTTTGGTCTCTGTTCCACTTCCTGCTGCCCGGCTGGCTGGGCGACGTTAAAACCTTTAACCGCGACTACCGCATACCCATCGAGCGTCAGGGCAGCAACGAGCGCCTGCAGCATCTCAATGCGCGGATCAAACCGTTTTTATTGCGCCGCACCAAGGAACAGGTCGCGACCGAACTGCCGCCCAAGACCGAGATCATTCACTGGGTCGACCTGAACGAGGCCCAGCGCGACGTCTACGAGACCATGCGCCTGGCGATGGACAAGAAGGTGCGCGACGAAATCACTCGAAAAGGTGTCGGGCGCAGCCAGATCATTATCCTCGAGGCGCTGCTCAAGCTGCGTCAGGTGTGCTGCGATCTGCGACTGGTCAGCGACACCCCGCCGAAAAAAGGCAGTTCCTCGGGCAAGCTAGACAGCCTGATGCTGATGCTCGAAGAACTGTTTGCCGAAGGCAGGCGCATCCTGCTGTTTTCCCAGTTCACCTCGATGCTCGGCCTGATCGAAATCGAACTGAAAAAACGCAAAGTGCGCTACGCCATCCTCACGGGGCAAACCCGTGACCGACGCACACCGGTCAAAGACTTCCAGAGCGGCACCCTGCAAATATTCCTGATCAGCCTCAAGGCTGGCGGCGTGGGATTAAACCTCACCGAAGCCGACACCGTGATTCACTATGACCCGTGGTGGAACCCGGCGGCTGAAAACCAGGCCACCGACCGCGCCTACCGTATCGGCCAGGAAAAACCGGTGTTTGTTTACAAGATGATTGCCCGCGGCACCGTGGAGGAAAAAATCCAGCACTTGCAGCAAGAAAAATCGGATTTGGCCGCAGGTGTTCTGGACGGACGAGTCGCCGGTGACTGGAAATTACAGGACGACGACATCGACGCGCTCTTCGCGCCGCTGCCACCCAAAACAGAGAAGCGCTGAGACACCCGACTTATTGATTAACTGCAGGCGCGGTCTTTCTGCTTGATCGCGCTGACGCCATCGCGAGCAAGCCCGCTCCCACGGGCTTTGTGGTGCTTGCGAAATCTTGGGAGCTGGCTTGCCGCGATTCAGGCGATACGGTCTTTCTGCTTCGCCAAGCGTCAAAGCGGCATCGATGTGCTCAATCTATTAATTGAGCATCCTTGAGCGCACCCATTGCCACCAGCCAGCGCGGGCTCTGGCGATAGTCAGTGCTGGCCCAGGCCTGACCGCGCATGCGTGCAATCCTGGGCGAAGGGGTAACGTTCAACCGCTGAGCAGCGCTGAGTGCCAACTCCGCCGCCGCACGGTCGTTGCATACCAGTCCCATGTCACAACCCGCCGATAAGGCCGCCTCAATCCGGCTGGCGGCATCACCCACTACGTGCGCACCCGCCATCGACAGGTCGTCACTGAAAATCACGCCGTCGAACTGAAGCTCGCCGCGCAAAATATCCTGCAACCAGCGACGTGAGAATCCTGCAGGCTGGCTGTCCACTTGTGGATAGATCACGTGGGCCGGCATGACAGCAGCCAGATGCTTGCTCAAGCGGGCAAAAGGCACGAGGTCATGGGCGCGAATCTGCTCAAGACTGCGCTCGTCAGTTGGAATGGCGACGTGAGAATCAGCCTCGGCCCATCCGTGTCCCGGAAAATGCTTACCGGTCGCCGCCATGCCCGCGTCGTTCATCCCGCGAATAAAAGCCCCGGCCAATGTGGCTGCGCGCTCAGGGTCTCCCTCGAACGAACGGCTACCGACCACAGCGCTACGCTGATAATCCAGATCCAGGACCGGGGCAAAGCTCAGGTCCAGCCCTACGGCCAGCACTTCAGTGGCCATGATCCAGCCACACTGTTCAGCCAGGTACTCGGCGTTGGGGTTATCAGCAATGGCACGCATGGCTGGCAGGCGCACGAACCCCTGACGCAGACGCTGCACCCGGCCACCTTCCTGATCGACCGCCAGCAACAGGTCGGGACGCAGCGCGCGAATCGAAGCGCTCAACTCACGCACCTGGCGCGGATGCTCGATATTGCGTGCAAAGATAATCAACCCGCCTACTTCTGGCTGGCGAAGTAATTGCCGATCTTCAGCCGTCAGCCAAGTACCGGCGACGTCCACCATCAAGGAGCCTTGCAAGGCAGAACTCATGGGAAATCCTTTAAAAAGAGAGCGTTCATTGCCCGGTCCGGATCCGCAGCCACGCGCCTGCGCGCCGCACTCCAGAGAGGCAGCGGCGAATCGACAGACGGGAATAAGTCAGGGTTGGGCATGGCAACTAGCTTAGCGGAACAAAGCTGCCGCGCCCACCCGCCGCGGGTCAAACCTTGGCGGTAACCGGGGCGGTTTTACTGCGGGGGCGAAGCTGGGCACTGGCCATTGCAGAATCCGTGACGCCGCTTTGTGCACGCATGCCTGCCGCGAGGAATGGCACCATCAGACGCATCACCTGCTCGATGGAGGTGTTGACACCGAAATCAGTCTCGGCAATTGCACGCAACGCCTTGATTCCCGACATGCTGAAGGCCGCAGCACCCAGCATGAAGTGCACGCGCCAGAACAACTCGATGGGCGGGATTTGTGGGGCAGCCTCGTTGACCAGCAGCATATAGCGGCGAAAAACCTTGCCGTACATGTCTTCAAGATAGCGACGCAAGTGACCCTGGCTCTGACTGAACGCCAACCCGAGCAAGCGCATGAAAATCGACAGGTCGTTACCACTGCGCGGCTGGATCACCAGCGCCTGCTCGACCAGCATCTCCAATAACTCTTCAAGGCTGGGGCGGTTCTCAGGCTTGGCCTGACGACGCTCCAGCTCACGATCGAGGTTGGCGCAAAAAGGCCCCAGGAAGCGCGAAAAGACGGCCTGGATCAGCGCCTTTTTAGAACCGAAATGGTAATTAACCGCCGCCAGATTGACCCCGGCTTTACTGGTAATCAGCCGCAATGAGGTTTCAGCAAACCCTTTTTCCGCGAACAGCTGCTCGGCAGCATCAAGGATACGTTCAACGGTTTCCGACTGGGCCATGACTACTCCGCCTGACAAACATTTAAACACTTGTTTGAAACATACGTTTCAGATTGTAAAAAGTCAAGATGAGGCATTCGTTTCAGGACCGGGCAGTTCTGCATTTAACCACAGCCTCGGCCAGTCCGGCCCCACCTGATAAAGTACGGGTCGCCCGACATATTAATGACCGTCCAGCGGACCGCTGGAAATGGGTGATTGCCAAGAAGCTTTCACTGTATATAATCCCAGTCACTGTATAAAAAGACAGAGCGATCAACATGCTAAAACTGACGCCACGCCAAGCTGAGATCCTGGCCTTCATCAAGCGATGCCTGGATGACAACGGATACCCGCCCACCCGTGCCGAGATCGCACAGGAGCTGGGCTTCAAATCCCCCAACGCCGCCGAAGAACACCTCAAGGCGCTTGCCCGCAAGGGTGCCATCGAGATGACCCCCGGTGCCTCCCGCGGTATTCGCATACCCGGCTTCGAAGCCAAGTCTGACGAATCCACGCTGCCCATCATTGGCCGAGTAGCTGCCGGTGCTCCGATTCTTGCGCTGGAGCACGTCGAAGAGTCCTGCAACATCAACCCGACCTTCTTTCACCCCAGAGCCGACTACCTGCTACGGGTACAAGGCATGAGCATGAAGGATGTCGGCATCTTCGATGGCGATCTGCTTGCCGTGCATACCTGTCGCGAAGCCCGTAACGGCCAGATTGTCGTGGCCCGTATCGACGACGAAGTCACGGTCAAACGCTTCAAGCGTGAAGGCAACAAGGTCTGGCTCATTGCCGAGAACCCTGAATTCGCCCCGATTGAAGTCAACCTCAAAGACCAGGAACTGGTCATTGAAGGCTTGAGTGTCGGCGTAATTCGCCGCTAAAGGAGGCTTCATGCAGTTCCCACACACCCCGCTGCCAGCACAACTCACCCTTTTTGAAGCGTTCATGGCTCAACCCATGACGCCCGCGATCAAGGACGTGCTCGATTCCCCCTGGAGCGCCGAACCCGAGGTGTTCAGTGAACTGTCGCTACGCGGTGCCGCCGGAAACTGCCTGAACCTGCTTGCCCCCATGCTGCGCGAACTGAGCGAGCAACAAAACGCCCGCTGGCTGACACTGATTGCGCCACCTGCAAGCCTGACCCAAAGCTGGTTACGCGATGCCGGACTGAACCGCGAGCGCATTCTGCTGCTGCAACCCAATGGCAACAAAAGCGCCTTGCAACTGACCTGCGAAGCGCTGCGACTGGGTCGCAGCCACACGGTAGTGAGCTGGATCAACCCGCTGACCAGCGCTGCCCGCAATCAGTTGATCAGCGCAGCTCGCACCGGTCACGGGCAAAGTCTGAATATACGCTTGGGTTAAACAGTTGATGCCTGCGCAGGGCCAGTGCAGAACGCACTCGCCTGGCTGCGGAGCACGAGTCAGAGTCGCTTAGTGAAGAATGCGTGGCCCATCGTCTTTTTCGAGCTCGCCTTCGGCCAGCCGACCCGCCATTTGTACACCGACGCTAAGCATGGCTTTCGCCACCTCTACGTGCTGCCCCTGAAGAAAAGCCTTGGCATCTTCAGAAAAATTCAGCGTTACCAAAGACCCTTCGTCCTCAGCACGGCGCAACTCGATGCGGCCGTCTGGCAACTCGACAATTTCTAGAAAAGACGTTGGCATATAAATTTGTTCTCCACGAAAGCGCGGGAGTATATCAGCCATCCCGCGGGAATTTCCCGTGATCTGTAGCGCTTTCGATTACAGACTGATGAATGACTGTACCGTTTCGGTTTCGACCCTTAGCACTCATTGAGTCCATCACGGAACCGAATGGCCAGACCTTTGAGGTTCTGACGCCACTCCTCCATTGTTTCGCGACTCAACTCCTGGGGTGCCTCATCCTCCAGGTTGACCGCAATGATCAAGGGCTGGAACACATCCGCCTTGACCTTTTTGGGTGCCTGTAACGGCTGATACAGAGCAGCGTGGGTCGCAACCAGTTGCGCCAGCCATGTCTGCGGCGCCTGTGCCAGTTCAACCAGCTCGGCCAGTTCCGGGATGGCCTTCTCGTCCAGCACTTGCTGGGTGAGCAGCAGTTCGACCCGAGGTGCATTGGCTTGGGACAGACGATAAAAGCCAGCAATCTCATGACACAAGCCAAGCAGCGCACCATACAGATGAAATACCGCCGACTCGCGCTCTGCCTGAACCAGCGCCTGAGCATTCATGGCCCGACCCTCACTCGCCTTGTTCATGGCCTCAAGGGCCAGGCCAGCGAAATAGATCTTCTGATTGGTACGGGTATAGAGTTCGTGAGCCATGCGGGCGCTCCACATCGAATGGGTAAAGGCAGGTAGTGCAGTCTCAGGGATCAGGCCGTGCTGGCGCAAGGCCTACGTTCCCTGCGCTTTTGTGGGAGCGGGCTTGCCCGCGATGCAGGCGCTGCGGTGCTTCAGCCAAACCGTGTCGATGCCATCGCGAGCAAGTCTGCTCCCACAAAAGCACTCAAGCAGCGGCAACCAGGCCCGGGATTGGCAAACAAAAAAACCGCGCAAGGCATACAGCCCTTGCGCGGTTTTCTATTCAGCGATCAACTCAGATCAAGCGTCTTTTTCTTTACGCTTGTCTTCAACCTTCCAGCTACCGCCGTCGTAGAACGCACGCCAGCCAGTCGGCTTGCCATCCACTTCAGTCTGCACGTACTGCTCTTTGGTTTTGCGGCTGTAGCGAATCACTGCAGGACGGCCATCCGGATCTTTCTTCGGCGCTTCGCACAAGAAGTGATACTTGGGATCGATCTCGTCCTTGTGGGGCACAATTTCGATCACCAACGGAGCACGAGTCTCACGGTTTTTCGGGAACTGGCTTGCCGCCAGGAACAACCCCGAAGCACCGTCACGCAGGATGTACGTGTCGTTGACCTTCTCGCATTTAAGTTCCGGCATTTTCACCGGGTCCATTTTCGGTGGCGCCGCTTCACCGCTTTTCAGCAGTTTTCGGGTGTTTTTGCACTCGGCATTGGTACAGCCGAAGAACTTGCCGAAACGACCGGTTTTAAGCTGCATTTCGCTGCCGCACTTGTCGCACTCAAGGCTCGGACCTTCATAGCCCTTGATGCGGTAGTTGCCTTCTTCGATTTCGTAGCCGACACAATCCGGGTTGTTACCGCAGATGTGCAGCTTGTGCTTCTCATCCAGCAGGTAGGCGTCCATTGCCGTGCTGCAGATCGGGCAACGGTGTTTGCCCAACAGCACCAGGGATTCGGATTCGCCTTCGTCGTCGGCCGCAATTTCGTCACCCGGCACCAGATTGACAGTGGCCTTGCAACGCTCTTTGGGCGGCAGGCTGTAGCCCGAACAACCCAGGAACACGCCGGTTGAAGCCGTGCGAATCTGCATTGGACGACCACATTCCTTACAAGGAATATCAGTCATTACCGGCTGGTTGGCACGCATGCCACCTTCCGGTGCAGCAGCTACTTCGAGCTTCTTCTTGAAGTCGCCGTAGAACTCGTCCAGTACGTTTTTCCAGTCACGCTCGCCTTGCGCCACGTCATCGAGGTTCTCTTCCATACCGGCCGTGAAGCCGTAGTCCATCAGGTCGGAGAAGCTCTCGGACAAGCGTTCGGTAACGATGTCGCCCATTTTTTCGGAATAGAAGCGGCGGTTGTGCAACGCCACGTAACCACGATCCTGAATGGTCGAGATAATCGCCGCATAGGTCGAAGGACGACCAATGCCACGTTTTTCCATCTCTTTTACCAGGCTGGCTTCGGAGTAACGCGCAGGCGGCTTGGTGAAGTGCTGGCTCGGGTCGAGCTCGATCAGCTTCAGGGCATCGCCCTGAGCCATGTCTGGCAGCACATCGTCGTCGCCCGGCTTGGCAATTTGCGGCATCACACGGGTGTAACCGTCGAATTTGAGGATGCGGCCCTTGGCACGCAGCTCAAAATCACCGGCCGCCACAGTGACGGTGGTGGACAGGTACTTGGCCGGCAGCATCTGGCACGCCACGAATTGGCGCCAGATCAGCTCGTAAAGGCGCTCAGCGTCGCGCTCCATGCCCGACAGCTTGCTCGGGTGCATGTTTACGTCAGAAGGACGAATCGCTTCGTGAGCCTCCTGTGCGCCTTCCTTGCTGCTGTACACATTGGGTGCCGGCGGCAGGTACGACGCGCCGAACTCACCTTCAATATAAGTACGCGCCATCTCGACCGCATCGGCCGAGAGGTTGGTGGAGTCGGTACGCATATACGTGATGTAGCCAGCTTCATACAAACGCTGGGCCATCATCATGGTTTTCTTCACCCCGTAGCCCAGGCGATTGCTCGCGGCCTGTTGCAGGGTGGAGGTAATGAAAGGCGCCGACGGCTTGCTGCTGGTCGGTTTGTCTTCACGCTTGACGATGCTGTAGTTCGAAGCCTTGAGCTTCTCCAGCGCCGCCATTGCCTGAGCTTCGTTGAGCGGCTTGAACGCCTCGCCTTTTTCACGGGCAACGTCAAAACGCACTTTCGCCCCCTTGGCAGTGCCAAGGTCGGCGTGGATTTCCCAGTACTCTTCAGGGTTGAACGCACGAATTTCGCGCTCACGCTCCACCACCAGCTTCACGGCCACCGATTGCACACGGCCTGCCGACAGGCCACGGGCTACCTTGGCCCACAGCAGCGGCGAAACCATGTAACCCACGACGCGGTCGAGGAAGCGGCGGGCCTGCTGGGCGTTAACGCGGTTGATATCCAGCTCGCCCGGCTTGGAGAAGGCTTCCTGAATCGCTTTCTTGGTGATTTCGTTGAACACCACGCGCTTGTAGCGGGTGTCATCACCACCGATGGCTTCGCGCAGGTGCCATGCAATGGCTTCCCCCTCGCGATCCAAGTCGGTTGCGAGATAGATGGTGTCAGCATCCTTGGCAAGCCGGCGCAGCTCTTCGATGACCTTTTCCTTGCCGGGCAGGATCTCGTACTTGGCTTTCCAGCCATGCTCGGGATCGACGCCCATGCGCGAGATCAGCTGCTTCTGAGCCTTCTCTTTTGGCGACAGGGCCGGCACTTCGCCCGCCGCTGCCTTGCCACGCTTGGCAGCCGGTTCTTTGCTGGCGCTAGCCGAACCGCTGGTGGGCAGGTCTCGGATATGGCCGATACTCGACTTCACCACGTACTCGTTGCCCAAGTACTTGTTGATGGTCTTGGCCTTAGCCGGGGATTCCACAATGACCAGCGATTTGCCCATGGATCAGAAAATTCCTGAATTCTAGAAGTGAAAGGCGGTTCGCGCCTGACGCGGCACCGCTATATATAGTGGCTACAAGGTGAGGTCAAGCACAGGGTTCTGCGCGACCTTGCCTTATGGCCGGGAAAAAAGGCTGGGTTCGGCCTGAATCAAGGCAAAGCGCGGGACGTGTTCGCCCTCAACGATGACTGACTCCAGGAACATGCTCAGCGGGCGCACCCAAAAGCCGTAATCGCCATACAGGGCTTGGTAGAACACTACATCTTCTTCGGTTTCAGAATGGCGAGCCACACTGAAAACACGATACTGAGGACCTTTGTAGTGTTGATAGAGCCCAGGTTGTAGCGACATGTTGCGGCCCCTCTGCAAATAAAAAAATTAAACACGCTTAAAAACAAAAACCGGGGCACAAGGCCCCGGCTTCCATCAACGCAACGCTTAGACGCGTTCGAAGACGGTGGCAATGCCCTGGCCAAGACCAATGCACATGGTGGACAACCCGAAAGTGCCGCCATTTTGCTTCATTACATTGAGCAAAGTGCCGGAGATACGAGCACCCGAGCACCCAAACGGGTGACCCAGAGCGATGGCACCGCCGTGCAGGTTAACCTTCTCATTCATCTTGTCGAGCACTTTCAAATCTTTCAGCACTGGCAGGGCCTGTGCAGCGAAAGCTTCGTTGAGCTCAATGAAGTCGATATCGGCCATATTCAAGCCTGCACGCTTCAATGCTTTTTGTGTAGCCGGTACTGGACCATAGCCCATGATCGCAGGATCCACACCCGCAACTGCCATCGAGCGGATCACTGCCAGCGGCTCAAGCCCCAGGTCTTTTGCACGCTGGGCAGACATCACGATCATGCATGAAGCACCATCGGTGATTTGCGACGAAGTGCCCGCAGTCACGGTACCGCCTTTAGGGTTGAACGCAGGTTTCAACGCCGCCAGGCTTTCCAGGGTGGTATCTGGACGAATAGTTTCATCGTAGTCGAAAACTTTCAGGAAACCGTTTTCGTCGTAACCCTGCATCGGGATGATTTCGTCCTTGAACTTGCCTTCTACCGTCGCCTTGTGAGCGAGTTGGTGAGAACGCACAGCAAATGCATCCTGCTGTTCGCGGGTGATGCCGTGCATCTTGCCCAGCATTTCAGCGGTCAAACCCATCATGCCCGAGGCTTTTGCCGCGTACAGCGACATGTGCGGGTTAGGGTCGACACCGTGCATCATGCTCACGTGACCCATATGCTCGACGCCGCCCACCACGAAAACGTCACCGTTGCCGGTCATGATCGCTTGCGCAGCCGTGTGCAGGGCGCTCATGGACGAGCCGCACAGGCGGCTCACGGTCTGTGCAGCCGAGGTGTGCGGGATCTGGGTCATCAGCGACGCCATGCGCGCAATGTTCCAGCCTTGCTCCAGGGTCTGGTTCACACAGCCCCAGATCACGTCTTCGACTTCACCCGGGTCAACCTTGCTGTTGCGCTCCAGCACTTTACTGATCAGGTGTGCAGACATGTCTTCAGCACGGGTGTTGCGGTGCATGCCACCCTTGGAGCGGCCCATCGGGGTGCGACCGAAGTCTACAATCACCACGTCTCTAGGATTCAAGCTCATAATTTCACTCTCACTCTAATGGGGCGCTTAACCGAAGAAGCTCTGGCCGTTCTTGGCCATCTCACGCAGCTTCGCAGTCGGGTGGTACAGCGCGCCCAGTTCAGCGTACTGATCGGCCAGGGCCACGAACTCTGCAACACCGATCGAATCGATGTAGCGCAGCGCGCCGCCACGGAACAGCGGGAAGCCAATGCCATAGACCAGGCCCATGTCAGCCTCGGCTGCGGTTTCAACGATGCCGTCTTCCAGGCAACGCACGGTTTCAAGACACAGCGGGATCATCATCCAGTTGATGATGTCTTCGTCGGTCACGTCGCGCTGCTCGTAGACGATAGGCTTGAGGACCTCAAGCACGCTCGAATCAACGATTTTCTTCTGCTTGCCGCGCTTGTCTTCTTCGTAGGCGTAGAAGCCCTTGCCGTTCTTCTGACCCAGGCGCTTGGCCTCGTACAAAGCGTCAATCGCTGAACGACGGTCGTCTTTCATACGGTCCGGGAAGCCTTCGGCCATAACGTCGCGACCATGGTGACCGGTGTCGATGCCGACCACGTCCATCAGGTACGCCGGGCCCATTGGCCAACCGAATTTTTCCATCACTTTGTCGATACGCACAAAGTCGACACCGGCGCTGACCAGCCTGGCGAAACCGCCGAAGTACGGGAACAGGACGCGGTTGACCAGGAAGCCCGGGCAGTCGTTGACCACGATCGGGTTCTTGCCCATTTTCTTGGCATAGGCAACGGTGGTTGCTACGGCCAGGTCGCTGGACTTCTCGCCACGAATCACTTCAACCAGCGGCATCATGTGCACCGGGTTGAAGAAGTGCATGCCGACGAAGTTTTCCGGACGCTTGAGGGCCTTGGCCAGCAGGCTGATGGAAATGGTCGAGGTGTTGGAAGCCAGAATGGCGTCTTCGCGAACGTGATTTTCCACTTCCGCCAGTACAGCCTGCTTGACCTTCGGGTTCTCGACTACCGCTTCGACCACAAGGTCGACGTTACCGAAATCGCCGTATGACAAAGTAGGACGAATGCCGTTCAGCACTTCAGCCATTTTCGCCGGTGTCATGCGACCCTTATCAACGCGGCCTACCAGCAGCTTGGCAGCCTCGGCCAGACCCTGCTCGATGCCGTGCTCGTTGATGTCTTTCATCAGGATCGGCGTACCTTTGGAGGCCGACTGATAGACAATACCGCCACCCATGATGCCTGCGCCCAGAACGGCCGCCTGCTTCACGTCTTTGGCAATCTTGTCGTAGATCTTGGCTTTTTTCTTCAGTTCCTGATCGTTCAGGAACAGGCCGATCAGGCATTGCGAAGCTGAGGTTTTTGCAAGCTTGGCGAAACCTGCTGCTTCCACTTCCAGCGCCTTGTCACGACCGAAGTTCGCGGCTTTCTGGATGGTCTTGATCGCTTCAACCGGGGCCGGGTAGTTCGGGCCAGCCTGGCCGGCCACAAAACCTTTAGCGGTTTCGAAAGCCATCATTTGTTCGATTGCGTTCAGCTTGAGTTTTTCAAGCTTGGGTTGACGCTTGGCCTTGTAGTCCAGCTCGCCACTGATGGCGCGCTTGATCAGGTCCAGCGCTGCAGCGCCCAGCTTGTCAGCCGTTACCACAGCATCTACGGCGCTCACTTTCAGAGCGTCTTCGGCGCGGTTTTCCTTGCCGGAGGCAATCCACTCAACCGCGTTATCAACGCCAATCAGGCGTGGCAGGCGCACGGTACCGCCAAAGCCCGGATAGATACCCAGCTTGACTTCCGGCAGGCCGATTTTGGCGCTGTCCGCCATGACCCGGAAGTCAGCAGCCAGACACATTTCCAGACCGCCACCCAACGCGATGCCATTGATGGCCGCGACGGTGGGTACGTTGAGGTCTTCAAAATCGCTGAAGATCCTGTTGGCTTCGAGGTTGCCAGCGATCAGCTCGGCATCCGGCAACTTGAAGTTTTCGACGAACTCGGTGATGTCGGCGCCAACGATAAAGACGTCTTTACCACTGGAAACGATGACACCCTTGACCGAAGCATCTGCCTTGATCGCATCTACAGCCTGACGCAACTCGTTCAGGGTTAGACGGTTGAATTTGTTGACGGACTCACCCTTGAGGTCGAACTTCAGTTCGACGATGCCACTTTCAAGAGCCGTAACCGTGATGGCTTTACCTTCGTAAATCATCAACTGATCTCCAGGATATGGAAGCTGAACAGTACACGTCAGAAGCTAGCGTCTGGCTGTCACTGACCTTTGTGTCAATGCTGTTGCCAATCCGCCAGGCACACCCGCCAACGCGATAATCGGGATTGAAAATGAGAGCTGTCTTACATGACAAACGCTCAATTCATACGCCCGTTTGATTTGGGTGTCGACACCTTCAGGGAAAAGCGATCGATTGTCAATTGTCCGAAACAACGATGACAAAACGACCCGGCAGTCAGTTTAGACACCTGCGGTACGAGTGCTCGAAACCATTGAAGCGCCCTGCAGGTGAAAATTGTGGGAGCGGGCTTGCTCGCGATTCAGACGACGCGGTTTGTCCGCCACACCACGCCGATTCCATCGCGAGCAAGCCCGCTCCCACAAAGGTCATGCCAGCGCCTTGAGCACCTCATCAATCGCCTTGAGCACCTTAGCCTCACCCTTCTCGCCCCACACCAGCACAATCATCTGTGCATCGGCCTCAACTTTGTAAACATTGGCCGGCAGCTTTTTGAACTGCGCCAGCAGGCGCTCATCTTCACATTCTTCCTGCCAGCGATTGAGCCATTTTCCAGGTGCCGATTGCCAATAGCACCAAACATCAGGCTTAGTACTGCGGCGCGGGCGATGGTACTGCGCGCAGGAACCGGGCGGCTGGGGCTCAAGCCAGTACGGCCATTCCTGAGGCGCCAGCTGCATGGACAAACCAATGCGCCGTGCCTCCATGCGCAAATCCATACGCCCACTCTGCCCCCGGGAAGGCCGCAACCAGGCCAGGGGACTCAGAACCAGCGCCAGGATTGACACCACTATCCATACCGTCATATCTGTACTCTCATTACGTGATAAACGAGTGACCCAGACTTGAACCAAGGCTCTGGAAAAGGGCCATACTCATAACTAATCGCCATCTACAGGAGCACCCCACATGCCCTACGAACATATTTTGGTCGCTGTCGACCTGACCGACGAATGTGACCCCGTGATCAATCGCGCCAGCGAAAGCGCCAAGGCTAACGGTGCCAAACTGTCACTGATACATATCGTCGAGCCGATGGCGATGGCGTTTGGCGGCGACGTGCCCATGGATCTCTCGCAACTGCAGCAGCAACAGTTCGATCAGGCCAAGGAGCGCCTTGAGCGGCTGATCGCCAAGTACCCGCAACTGCACAAGGATTACTGCCACCTGAACTACGGTCAGCCGCGCCAGGAAATCCATGCCTTGGCCAAAGCACAAAAATGCGACCTGATCGTGGTCGGCAGCCACGGCCGTCACGGCCTCGCCCTGTTGCTGGGCTCCACCGCCAACGACGTACTGCATGGCGCTCCGTGCGACGTACTGGCAGTCAGCCTGAAAAAACCTGACTAAGTTTATCTGCATGTAACAACAAAAAAGCCCGGCACCTTGTTAAAGGGCCGGGCTTTTTCAGTTCAGCACGCAGTCAATCAGGCATCCAGCTCAGCCCAGCGCTCAACCAGTTGCTCAAGCTCGGCTTGCAACGTTTCAAGCTTGGCAATGACTTCTGCAGTTTTGGCAGCAGGCAACTGATAGAAACCCGCATCAGCCATCTCTGCTTCAACCACAGCAATTGCCTGTTCTTTCGCGTCGATATCCGCCGGCAACGATTCCAGCTCACGCTGCAACTTGTAGCTCAGCTTCTTTTTCGCAGCAGGAGCAGGTTGTGCGGCCACAGGAGCCGGCGCAGCCTCGACCACGGCCGAGTTCAGGTCGGCCTTGCCGGACTTGCTCTCGGTCACGCCCAGCAGACGCGGCGAACCGCCCTGGCGCAGCCAGTCCTGATAACCGCCCACGTACTCGCGAACCTTGCCTTCGCCCTGGAAAACCAGGGTACTGGTGACCACGTTGTCGAGGAATGCCCGGTCGTGACTGACCATCAGCACGGTGCCCTTGAAGGTCAGCAAGACCTCTTCGAGCAGCTCCAGGGTTTCAACGTCCAGGTCGTTGGTAGGCTCATCGAGCACCAGCAGGTTGGCTGGCTTGCTGAACAGCTTGGCCAGCAACAGACGCGCACGCTCACCACCCGACAGCGCCTTGACCGGCGTGCGGGCACGCTGAGGGCTGAACAGGAAGTCACCCAGGTAGCTGAGTACATGGCGGCTCTGACCGTCGATATCGATAAAGTCGCGGCCTTCAGCCACGTTATCGATCACGGTTTTTTCCAGATCCAGCTGATGACGCAACTGATCGAAGTAAGCCACGTCGATGCGTGTACCTTCCTCAACCGTGCCTTCGGTCGGCACCAGGCCGCCCAGCATCAGCTTCAGCAGCGTGGTTTTACCTGTACCGTTGGCACCCAGCAGACCGATACGGTCGCCACGCTGGAGCACCATCGAGAAGTCCTTGAGCAGGAACGGGCCACCCGGGTGAGCAAAGCTGACGTTTTCCAGCACCATCACTTGCTTGCCGGACTTGTCTGCCGTATCCAGCTGGATGTTGGCCTTGCCGGTACGCTCGCGACGCTCGCTGCGCTCTACGCGCAACTCCTTCAGGGCGCGTACACGGCCTTCGTTACGGGTGCGACGGGCCTTGATACCTTGACGGATCCACACTTCTTCCTGGGCCAGACGCTTGTCGAACAGCGCGTTGGCTGTCTCTTCAGCAGCCAGGGTGGCTTCCTTGTGGACCAGGAAGCTGGCGTAGTCGCCGTTCCAGTCGATCAGGCCGCCACGGTCCAGTTCCAGAATCCGGGTGGCCAGATTTTGCAGGAATGAACGGTCGTGGGTAATAAACAGAACCGCGCCCTGGAAGTCCTTCAAGGCCTCTTCCAGCCACGCGATTGCGCCGATATCCAGGTGGTTGGTCGGTTCGTCGAGCAGCAGCAAGTCCGGTTCGGAAACCAGTGCTTGCGCTAGCAGGACGCGGCGACGCCAGCCACCGGACAATTCGGCGAGGGTTTTGTCGGCAGGCAACTGCAGACGGCTCAGGGTGCTGTCTACCAATTGCTGCAAGCGCCAGCCATCACGGGCTTCGAGGTCTTGCTGAACATGCATCAGCTTGTCCAGGTCAGCATCGGTCACGATGTTCTGGCTCAGGTGATGGTACTGGGCCAGCAACTCGCCAACACCGTCCAGGCCTTCGGCCACAACGTCGAACACGGTCCGCTCGTCGGCTACCGGCAACTCTTGCGGCAATTCGCCAATCTTGAGGCCGGGCGCGCGCCAAACAGAGCCGTCATCGGGTTTTTGATCACCTTTGACCAGCTTCATCATGCTGGACTTGCCGGTACCGTTGCGGCCGATGATGCACACCCGCTCTCCACGGGCGATCTGCCAGGACACCTTGTCCAACAACGGCATAGAGCCGAAAGCAAGGGACACATCGCTGAATTTGAGCAGGGTCATGAGCTTCTCCAAAAACTGGGCGCGCATTCTACCTGATTTAACCCCTTGGGCGGCCGGGTATTTCTTGTACGGCCCCCGCTCCCCTTCATTTAGTGCCAAGTTGCACCGGTTAACCGGCAAGGCTTTCACGTGCTGCTGGCAAAAGGCTAAGCTAGGAAATAATCAGTGCAGGCCAGACCTGCGCTCGTCGCGTTTTTATCAGTACGGAAGCCTCATGCGCAGTCGTCTCTTCAATTTTTTATCCTGCCTGCTTCTCACCAGCTGTGCCGTGCAAGCCGCCCATGGCGCAGACCTGACTCAACAACGCCAACTTTACGACCAGGCCAAGCGTGCCTTGGCCAAGGGTGACTCCGGCCCTTACTTTCAAAGTGCCGCGGCCCTGCGCAGCTACCCGCTGACGCCTTATCTTGCCTATGACGAACTGACCGCCCGCCTGAAGTCAGCCAACAACACGGAAATTGAGCAGTTTTTGGCCGAGCACGGCGACCTGCCTCAAGCCAACTGGATGAAACTGCGCTGGTTGCGCTGGCTCGCAGACCGTGGCGACTGGGCAACCTTCGCCAAGTACTACGACCCAAAACTCAACTTCACCGAACTGGACTGCCTCAACGGTCAATATGAGCTGCAGCACAACCGCAAGACCGAAGGCTATGCCAACGCCGAAAAACTGTGGCTGGTCGGTAAAGCGCAGCCAGCCGCATGCGATGCACTGTTCAGCCAATGGGCCGCCGATGGCCAGTTGACCGAGCAAAAACGCTGGCAGCGGGTCAAGCTTGCCGCCGAAGCGCGCAATTACGCCCTGGCCACCCAACTGGCCAACGGCCTCAATACGCTGGGGCCACAAGCCAGGCTGATGATCGACGTGGCGCAAAAGCCCGACATGCTGAGCCAGCCTTCACGCTTTGCTCCGGCCAGTGAGGCCATGTCTGACGCCGTAGGCCTGGGCCTGCGCCGCCTGGCCCGCCAGGACCCGGAAAAAGCCGCGTCATTGCTCGACACCTACGCAACCAATATGCATTTCTCGCGCGACGAGAAAGTCGCCATTGCACGGGAAATCGGTCTGACATTCGCCCGCCGCTACGACAGTCGCGGCCTGGACATCATGACCAAATATGACCCGGAACTGCGGGACAACACTGTTACCGAATGGCGCCTGCGCCTGCTGCTGCGCCTGGGCCGCTGGGAAGACGCCTACCAGCTGACCCGCAAACTGCCCCAGGACCTGGCAACCACCAGTCGCTGGCGCTACTGGCAGGCCCGCAGCCTTGAGCTGGCCGAACCTAAAAACCCGCAGGCGCAAGTGCTGTTCAAAAAAGTCGCCAACGAGCGTGATTTCTACGGATTCCTGGCCGCCGATCGGGCGCAGACGCCTTATCAGCTCAACAACAGACCGTTGATGCTCAGCCCGCAACTGGTCAAAAAAGTGCGCAACACGCCGGGTGTGCAACGGGCACTGGAGTTCCATGACCGCGGGCAGATCGTCGATGGCCGCCGCGAGTGGTACTACGTCAGCCGCCTGTTCAGCCGCGATGAAATGGTCGCCCAGGCCAGGCTTGCCTACGACCTGAAGTGGTATTTCCCGGCCATTCGAACCATCAGCCAGGCCCAGTACTGGGATGATCTGGATATTCGATTCCCGATGGCCCACCGCGACACCCTGGTGCGTGAAGCCAAGCTTCGCGGCCTGCATTCCAGCTGGGTGTTCGCCATTACCCGTCAGGAAAGTGCCTTTATGGATGACGCCCGCTCTGGCGTGGGCGCCAGCGGCCTGATGCAATTGATGCCAGCCACCGCCAAAGAGACAGCGAGAAAATTCAATATTCCACTGGCATCACCGCAGCAAGTGCTCAATCCGGACAAAAACATCCAGTTGGGTGCCGCTTACCTGAGCCAGGTGCATGGCCAGTTCAACGGCAACCGGGTGCTGGCTTCGGCGGCGTATAACGCAGGGCCCGGCCGAGTTCGTCAGTGGCTCAAGGGCGCCAATCATCTGGGCTTCGACGTCTGGATCGAAAGCATCCCTTTCGACGAAACCCGCCAGTATGTGCAGAACGTGCTGTCTTATTCGGTGATCTACGGGCAGAAGCTCAATGCGCCACAGCCGGTAGTGGACTGGCATGAGCGGTATTTTGATGATCAGTAATGCTGATCCGTGTAGCCGCTGAGGAGCGAAGCGAGGCTGCGTTGGCGTGGTGCGGCACTCCGACGCAGCCGTCGTAAATCAGGTACCGCCGTGGCCCAGATAGATTGGGGACTCAGGTTTCGCGACGGCTGCGCCGCCGATCGCAGCCTCGCTCCGCTCCTCAGCGACTACAAGCTGCGGCGTTATTCCAGCACCGTCACCGGCATCCCGACTTCCAGCACGCCACTGCCATCATTCACCAGGTTCTGACCGAACATGATGCCGTCTTCCTGCTTGCGATAAGTCATCAGGGTCGCCAACGGTTCACGCTGCTCATCACGCACACCGGTGTGCGGGTCGATGGTGGTCAGGATGCAGCGCGAGCAGGACTTGACCAGGCGAAACTCGACATCACCAATGCGAATGCGCTTCCAGCCGTCTTCGGCAAAGGCTTCGCTGCCTTCGATCACCAGATTGGGCCGAAAACGCAGCATATCCAGAGGGCGTCCCACCTTGTGTGAAATGTCATCCAGCGACGCCTGACCAATCAGCAAGAGCGGGTAGCCATCTGCAAACGCGACCTTGTCATCATCACGGCCATAGCCGGCCTCAGTGGTACGTGCACGCTCCAGTGGTACATGCACCAGGCGCACTGGTTTTTCGATAAAGCGGCTTAACCAATCGGCGGCGGCATCACCCGCATCCGGCACCCGCAAGGTGTCACGCCAGATGGTGACGCCACGCAGGCCGGTGTCGACATCCGGCACCGCCACGTCCAGTGCTTCAAAGCCCCGCGCGTTCAGGGTCAAGCCACCCGAAGCGTTCCAGAGTGCCGAAAGCTGGCTCATTTTGGGGTCGGCGCGCTGGGTAAGAAAACGCCCGCTGGCTTGATCCACCAGCATCCAGCGCCGATCACCGACCAGCCCCAGCTTGTCCAGCCGGGCCTGAGGCAGGCTTTCGCCCTTGCCGGACTTAAGTGGAAAACGATAAAGCGCGCTTAGACGCAGCATGGCTCATGCTCCCTGCAAGGTAAAAAAAGCCACAGTATACGAGCAGATCACCCATGAAAAGACACAAGGTTTCACGCAGGGACTTGATCCAGTATCAAGCGCTGGCGGACAACATCCACCAGTTTGTCCGGCTGAAATTTGGACAGGAAGTTGTCGCAACCCACCTTTTTCACCATCGACTCATTGAAGCTGCCTGACAGAGAGGTGTGCAGCACCACATACAAATCTCGCAAACGCGGGTCGTTTCGGATCTCGGTGGTCAGACGGTAACCGTCCATTTCCGGCATTTCGGCATCGGTGAAAATCATCAGCAACTTGTCAGTCATGACCTGGCCGGTGTCGGCCCAGCCCTTGAGCATGTTCAGGGCCTTGAGGCCATCGCTGGCGATGTGCATCTTGATCCCCAACTGCGAAAGCGTTTCGCGCAGCTGGGCCAAGGCGACACTGGAATCGTCGACCAGCAGCACTTCTCGTCCGCGTACCTGTTCGAAGATGGGATCGGCCAGCTTCTCCCGTGAGACTTTGGCGTTGTAAGGCACAATTTCGGCCAGGACCTTTTCCACGTCGATGATCTCGACCAGTTGTTCCTCGACCTTGCTGATGGCGGTCAGATAATGGCTGCGCCCGGCACTGGCGGGCGGCGGCAGAATGGCCTCCCAGTTCATGTTGACGATGCGATCAACCCCGCCCACCAAAAACGCCTGCACCGAGCGGTTGTACTCGGTCACGATAATGGTGCTGTCCGGGCCGGGCACCAGGGCACGCATGCCAATCGCCCGGGACAGGTCGATCACCGGAAGGGTCTTGCCGCGCAGGTTGACCACGCCACACACATGGGGATGGCGATGTGGCATGAGCGTCAGTTTGGGTAGCTGCAGGACTTCTTGCACCTTGAACACGTTGATCGCGAACAACTGCCGACCGGCCAGACGAAACATAAGAAGCTCCAGCCGGTTCGCACCCACCAACTGAGTGCGCTGGTCTACCGTATCGAGAATGCCGGCCATGAGTGACTCCTGAGCGTGGGGACTTGATGACTGACGTTATCGGCCGGACTCCCGGAAACTTGATATTGGATAGCCATCAACTAACCCGCAGTCACTCACTGCCCAGCAAAGGCGAGCCCTCGGGCAAGTGAACCTTCAATGCACCCTTGCGCACGGTAAAGCGCATGGCATCACCTTCCAGCGGCTCGCCATCGAGATTCATCGAGAGGCCTTCGGCAGCCTTGATTTCAACCCAGGGCAAACGCGCCCGGACAAACAGGTTATCCAGCCCCCAACCCTCAGCCATCAGGCTTTTCAGGGTGCCTACGATTTCCTGGGGGGCAGGCAAAATACTGATATCCAGCATGCCATCATCGGCCAGGGCATCAGGGCACAGCATTTGCCCGCCTCCCGCCTGGCGACCGTTGCCAATCCCAAGCGCCAGCAGCTCGCCTTTCCAGTGAAAGTCCGGCCCCTGCAACTCGGCGTAGGCGGCATGCAGCTCACTGAAGCGCGTCAGCCCGGTAAACAGATAGGCCGCGCCGCCCAGTACCTTTTTCAGATCCTCCGAGGTGTTGGCCGTCACCTGACTGCCAAAGCCCCCCGTGGCCATGTTCAAAAACAATTGACCACCCACTTCGCCCAGATCAACGGCCCGGGCTGGCACATTGAGCAAGGCCAGGGCTTCGCTCGGCTCAAGCGACACGCCCGCCGCCCGCGCAAAATCATTGGCCGTGCCTAAAGGCAACGGCACCAGACTGGCCTCGGTATCGGCCAGCGCCATGGCCTCACAAATATCACGCAATGTGCCATCGCCACCGCCCGCAATCAGATGGGTATAACCCGCATCCAGCGCCTCGTGCACCAAACGCTGGGCATCCCCGGCTTCCCATGTCAGGCGTACCGCCAATTCCCACCCGGCCGCACGCTGCTGCTCAACGGCCGCCCGCACCTCTTCATTGAGCGCTTGCTTGCCATGCAGAATCAAAAACGCCTTACCTGCACTCATGTTCCATCCCTCGACAAATTCGGTCCGATAGCTTGGACAACAGCCTTGCAAGAACGACTCATGTACCCGCGATTTAACCTCCACGGGTCGATCAAAGCCGCATAACCCGTCAGACTTCACCCTCTGACAGCAATCCAATGATTCTAGAGGCGTTTTGAATGAGCACACTCGTTCCCTGCATCATCGCCGGTGGCGCTGGCACCCGGCTGTGGCCGGTGTCACGAGAGGCCATGCCAAAGCCCTTCATGTGCTTGCCGGATGGCGAGAGCTTGCTGCAGAAGACCTTCAATCGCGCAATCGGACTGCGCGACGTGGACCGGTTGCTGACCGTCACCAACCGGGACGTGTTTTTCCGCACCCTCGACGATTATCGTCCACTGAACAACGCAGGCCTGGAGCTGGACTTTATCCTCGAGCCCTTTGGCCGCAACACCGCCCCGGCCATCGCTGCTGCCGCGCTGCACGTTGCCCGGCGTTACGGCGAAGACGCCCAACTGCTGGTGCTGCCCGCCGACCACCTGATTACCGATATTGCCGCCTTCAGCCAGGCGGTAGACCGCGCCCGGCAACTGGCCGACCAGGGCTGGCTGGTGACCTTCGGCATTTTGCCAACCCGGGCTGAAACCGGCTTTGGCTATATCGAAAAAGGCCAGAAGCTGGGCAGCGACGGCTACAAAGTCGAGCGGTTTGTTGAAAAGCCTGAAGCACAGGCGGCCCAGGACTACCTCGAGGGCGGGCTGCATCTATGGAACAGCGGCATGTTTTGCTTGCGCGTCGACAGTGTGCTGCGCGAATTCAAGACTCACGCCCCCCATGTTCTGGCTGCAGTGATCAACTGCCTCGAGCACAGCCAGGTGTTCCAGGGTAAACAGCAGCGCCATCTGGAACTGGATAGCCAGAGCTTTGCCCTGGTGCCCGATATATCCATCGACCACGCACTGATGGAGCACTCGCAAAAAGTCGCCGTAGTGCCCTGCCAGTTGGGCTGGAGCGATATCGGCTCATGGGAGGCGGTACGTGAATTGAGCCGGGCAGATGCCAATGGCAACCAGTGCAATGGCGAAAACGTGCTGCACGATGTACACAACTGCTACATCGATTCGCCCAAGCGCCTGGTGGGCGGGGTCGGTCTCAATGACCTGATCATTATCGACACGCCGGATGCCCTGCTCGTCGCCGATGCCAGGCGCAGCCAGGACGTCAGGCATATCGCCCAGGCGCTCAAGCTTCAGGGCCACGATGCTTATCGTCTGCACCGCACAGTGACCCGCCCATGGGGCACTTACACCGTGCTGGAGGAAGGGCCGGGGTTCAAGATCAAGCGCATCGTGGTCAAGCCTCAGGCCGCACTGTCATTGCAAGTCCATCAACAACGCAGCGAACACTGGATCGTGGTCAGCGGCACGGCGCAGGTGACTAATGGCGACCTTGATTTCGTCCTCGGCATCAACGAGTCCACCCTGATCAACCCCGGCAGCCCTCATCGACTGAGCAACGCAGGAGAACATGATCTGGTGATGATCGAAGTGCAAAGCGGCGCGTATGTGGGCGAAGACGATATCGTGCGCCTGACTGATATTTATGGGCGAGCGCCCCTCGCTGAATGACTCGATTGTGTAGCCGCTGGCGCAGGCTGCGATAAGGATCGAAGGGCCTTCGTCAGCGGCTACAGCACGCCAGGCTTACCCCAGCACTTCACTCAACGGGATAAACCCCACCCAGTCGCCTTCAACCAGGGTACGTTCCTCAAGGACTTCCACCAGGCCCTCGGCCCATGCTGCGCTGCGCAAAACCCCCGAACTCTGGTTTTTGTAGATCACCGCACGCCCCTGCTCCAACCGTGCGCGCAAGTATTCGCGGCGATTGCCCGGCTTGGGCCAGACGAACCCGGCAGGCACCTGGAATTTCAGTGGTTCGACGGCTTGCACGCCCTGAAGGCGCAACAGGTACGGCCGTGCCAGCAGCGCGAACGTCACCAGAGTCGACGCAGGATTGCCCGGCAAGCCGATCACCGGCACACCGCGAAAATGTCCGCAGGTCAGGGGTTTGCCCGGTTTGATTGCCAGCTTCCACAAGGCCAGCTCGCCCTCTTCGCGAAGCGCAATACCTAAAAAGTCCGCCTCGCCCACCGACACTCCGCCCGTGGAAAGAATCAGGTCGACCGCCCCCAACTCACCCAGGCGCTGACGGGTTGCAGGCAAGTCATCAGGCAAAATACCCCCATCGACCACTTCGCAGCCCAGTCGCGTGAGCCAGCTGCACAGCAACACGCGGTTGCTGTTGTAGATTTGCCCCGGCCCCAACGGCTGGCCCGGTTCGATCAACTCATCGCCCGTGGACAACACCGCGACTTTGACCCGACGAATCACGTCCAGTGCTGCGCATCCCAAGGACGCTGCCAGGCCCTGCTCAATCGGCCCCAAGCGCGTGCCTGCAGGCAGGACGACCTCACCAACGGTGGTTTCCTGCCCCTGAGGACGAATGTTCTGACCTGTACGCAAGGCATGGGTAAAAACCACTCGACCGTCGGCCTGGACCTGGGCGTTTTCCTGCATCTCGACGCAGTCCGCACCCGCTGGCATCGGTGCGCCGGTAAAGATCCGTGCACAGGTCCCAGGAGCCAGTGGTTCGGGGGCCGCACCGGCAAAAATACGCTGGCTGACCGTTAGCGGCTCGCCCGACCAATCCGCCACATTCAGGGCATACCCGTCCATGGCGCTGTTGGGCCACGGCGGCAGGTCAAGGCTTGAGATCAGGTCATGGGCCAGCACCCGGCCTTCGCTCGCAGCCAGAAGAACCGACTCGGTGTCGCGGATCGGCGCAGCTTCTGCCAGCGCCAGCAGGCGCGCCAACGCCACTTCGACAGGCATCAGCTCGCCCGTACGACCCGGCTTACCCACGGGTGTCACAGGCCGGCGCCTGCTTCAAATGGGCGACGAAGTTGCACGGGCGATGACGGGAATCCAGTTGCTCGGCCAAAATCCCGTCCCAACCGGTGCGTACCGCATTGGTCGAACCCGGCAGGCAGCACACCAGCGTGCCGTTGGCCAGACCGGCCAAGGCCCTGGATTGCACGGTCGAAGTGCCGATATCGGCCACCGAGATTTGACGGAACAACTCGCCAAAGCCATCAACCTGTTTATCCAGCAAGCAGCTCACGGCTTCTGGCGTGCTGTCGCGGGCGGTAAACCCGGTGCCGCCGGTAATCAGCACCACTTGCACCTCATCTTCGGCAATCCAGGTGGCGACCTGGGCGCGAATTTTATACAGGTCATCCTTGAGCAATACCCGCGCCGCCAGGGTGTGCCCGGCATCGCTCAGGCGATCGACAAAGACTTGGCCAGAGGTATCGGTTTCGAGGGTTCGGGTGTCACTAACCGTCAGAACAGCGATGTTCAAAGGTACGAAAGGCGCATCAACCTTGGCTTTCATAGACGAGGTCCAGTTGTAGGATAAACAGCCCGGTGTTATATCACAGCCCTTCTTTTCGCTGGTTGTGCGGAGTACCGGATGAGCCTGTTTCAATGCTCCATTTTGCTGCTGGCGGGGGGGCGCGGCCAGCGCATGGGCGGCCAGGACAAAGGGCTGGTGACGTGGCGGGGCCAGCCGCTGATCGAGTTCGCGCAGCGCCTCGCAAGACCGCTGAGCGATGACCTGATCATTTCGTGCAATCGCAACCACGAGCTATACGCACCCTACGCCGATCAACTGGTCAGTGATGGCAATGATGACTTTGACGGACCTCTGGCAGGGATACGCGCGGGACTGGCCGCGGCCCGGAACACGCACATGCTGGTGCTGCCCTGTGACGTACCAAACATTGACAGCGATTTGCTCGTTGCCCTGCTTGACGCAGCCCGCCAGCACCCTGAGCAACCGGTGATGGTGCGCCACGGCGAACAGTGGGAGCCGCTGCTGTGTGTAATCCCGACTGCACTGGCGCCTGCCTTCGAAGCCGCCTGGCAGGCGGGTGGGCGCAGTCCGCGAAAAATAATGCTTCAGCTCAATGCACAGGCCTGGCAATGCGCCGAAAATGATCCCCGACTGATCAATTTCAACACCCCGGATTTACTGGAATAAACCGCGCAGGCGTCTGCCAGACACTAGTAATGGAACTTGCAGACGATGTATACGTCTCAGGGACAGTAATCCATAACAGCACATTCACTTGTTGGAGATACACCATGACTCACCGGACTCTCGCCGCCCTGATGCTTGCTGCTGGCCTGGCTGCCCTTGCTGGCTGCTCTTCGCCTTCAGTGATCACACTTAACGACGGCCGTGAAATCCAGACAGTCGATGCGCCAAAGTACGATGATGCCTCGGGTTTCTATCAGTTCGAGCAATTGGACGGCAAAAAAACCCGCATCAACAAAGACCAGATTCGCACCGTTAAAGAGCTGTAATCCGGCTTTGGGGGAGCGAGCAGGCTCGCTCCCCACCTTTCGTGAACCGCATTCCCCTTGTGCGGATTCTGTTATTACCAGTCCAGCGTGATCCGGCTCTCGAAAAAACGCGCCTCACCCGTCAGCGGGTCTGCAAAGCGCAAGCTCTGGGCCAACAGTTTTAGCGGATTGGCATAGTCATCGACGGCGTCCTTGATCACGTCAGGGTAAAACGGATCATTGCAGATCCCTGCCCCCAGGGCCGCCATGTGCACCCGCAACTGATGCTTCTTTCCTGTCACGGGATACAGCGCGTAGCGCCACAAATCACCCTTTTTCTCACAGATATCGACCAAGGTTTCAGTGTTGCTGACGCCCTGCCCTTCTTGCATGCGGAAAAAGGGTTCGCCTTCCACCAAGCGGCTTTTGTGCACGCGCGGTAGCTCCAGATCAGGCAAGGCCCGAGCAATTGCCTCGTAACGCTTTTCGATTTTACGCGTGGGAAACAACGACTGATACGCCGAGCGAGTCTCAGGGTTAGCCGAAAACAGCACCAGGCCTGCCGTGTGCCGGTCTATCCGGTGCAGGGGGACCAGATGAGGGTTATCCAGGGTTCGAATCAAGCGTCGCAACAGCGTTTGCTCAACATATTCGCCCGCAGGGGTCACCGGTAGAAAGTGCGGTTTATCCGCGACAACCAGATGCTCATCGGCATACAGGATGGTTTCCTGCACGGGGATCGGCGTTTCGTTAGGCACTTCGCGAAAGTAGTGAATGCGCAGCCCTTCCTTGTAGGCCAACTGCGCACTGATCGGCGCTCCATTGGCATCCAGTACCCGGCCACGGGCAATCCGGTCAAGCCACTGATCGCGGCTGATGGCTCGAAAGTGCTCACACAGGCAGTCGAGCACCGTGAGCCAACTACCCGGCGGCAGGTACAAAGTGCTGGCTTGATGCTCGGCGGCGTTGAAAGGCTGGGGCGACATAGAAACACTCAGGCGATAAATGCAGCTGGCGATTATCGCGCAAAGATCCGGTGAACCCCATCAGGATTTATCCGAGAAAGCTCACCACCTGCTCGGTATCAAACGGCCAGCCCAGCTCTTGGCCAGTATCGACCCGGCGCAATACGGGGATCAGAAGACCGTAGGTTTCAAACAACGCATCGCTGTCGGCGATATCGACCAGCTCGACCATCAGCCCATGTTCAACCAAAGGCATTAGAATCGCTTCGGCCAGCTCACACAGATGACAGCCCAGGGTGCCGAACAATTGACATTCGGGAGGCATAAATAACGACCTGAGGAATAAAGTGCTCATCTTAAGAGCCTTGCCCGAAGACGTCGACCTGCAGCCGGCACCACCAGTCACTTGGCTGGCCTGGCAATACAATCGCTCTGTTGCAATCCTTGCGACTACGCTTGACCCACATCAGCGCCATCCCTTCTCAATTACCGGATGCTCGCGGCTTTTTTACTCGATCTGACAGGGAAGACTTTCGTGTTTGCCAATTTGCTCATCATCCTTGCCTCGTCACTGGTAGTCATTGCACTGTTCCGGCGCCTGAAACTGCCACCGGTGCTGGGTTATTTGTGTGTTGGCCTGTTCGTCGGCCCCACCGCACTGGACTGGATCAATGACAGCCCGGATCTGCCAGACCTGGCAGAGCTTGGGGTGGTATTCCTGCTGTTCTCCCTGGGGCTGGAGTTCTCACTGCCCAAGATGCTCAAGCTACGCCGGGTAGTGTTTGGTCTTGGCAGCCTGCAAGTGCTGTGCTCAGCCGTTGCCCTGGGCGGCCTGCTGTATGCGTTTGGCATGAGTCTCAACAGTGCATTTTTACTGGGCGCCGGGCTCGCCTTGTCGTCCACGGCGATCGTGAGCAAAGAGCTCACCAGCCTGGGAGAAATCTTCAGTCGTCACGGCCAGAACGCCATCGGCGTACTGCTTTTTCAGGACGTGGTCGCGGTGCTGCTGCTGACCCTGGTGCCGGTATTCGCTGGCAGCAGCGATCAGGCCTGGTACTGGGCCTTGCCGATAACCTTGGGCAAGACAGTGATTCTGTTTTTCGGGCTTGTGTTTGCCAGCCGCTTTCTGCTGCCGCGCCTGTTCCACGAAGTAGCCGCATCACGCTCAGCCGAGCTGTTTGTATTGTTGGCGCTGGTGATCGTGCTGCTCACCGCCTGGCTCACTCACCTGCTCGGCCTGTCACCCGCCCTGGGTGCCTTTCTTGCCGGCATGTTGCTGGGCGAAAGCCACTACCGGCATCAGATTGAAGCCGATATCCGGCCCTTCCGCGACATCTTGCTGGGCCTGTTTTTCGTCAGTATCGGCATGCTGATTGACCTGCAACTGTTCGTTCACGATGGCTTCCTGATTCTGGGCCTGACACTGGCCCTGATGCTGATCAAGGGCTGCGTGGTTGCACTGCTGGTCAAGCTGCGCGGCAGTGACGGTGAGACGGCCTGGCGCAGTGGCCTGGCACTGGCCCAGGGCGGCGAGTTCTGCTTCGCACTCATGGCCCAAATGCAGCTCAACTCGCTCATTCCCCCAGAGATCGCAGGCTACCTGCTGGCAGCCACTTTCTGTTCAATGCTGCTGACGCCTCTGCTGTTAAGGGCTGCACCGAAAATTGCTGCCAGCTTGCACCGCCAGTCCTATGAGGAGGCCGAACTGGAAGAAATAGCCGCTCAAAGTGCCGAACTGCACGGGCACGTGGTGATGTGTGGCTATGGCCGCGTAGGCCAGTCCATCGGGCGGTTCTTGCGCCGTGAAAACAAGGACTTTGTCGCACTGGACTACGACCCTGACCGCATTCAGGAGGCTACAAAAGCGGACAACAGCGTGCACTACGGCGACGCCCGTCGCGGGGATTTACTCCGTGCCGTCGGCGTGGATCGGGCGCGACTGCTGGTGATTGCCGTCGACAACACCGAGGTCGCCATGTGCGTGCTCAAGGAGGCCCGGCTGATCACACTCGAAGTCCCCATCCTGGTCAGAACCCGCGACGACAGCCAACTGGCTGACCTCAAGGCTGCCGGTGCGACTGAAGTGGTTCCCGAATTGCTGGAGTCCAGCCTTATGCTCGCCTCCCACGCACTGATCATGCTTGGGCTGCCTGAAAAAACCGTGCAACGCCGAGTGGATCAAGTGCGTCATGATCGGTATCACTTGCTTGAAGGCTGTTTTGAAAATACAGACTCCCGTGATGCATCCACCCCCCACGAAAACGATTGATTTAAGCTAAGGTTGGTCCCTGTTCAACACAAACATCTCTTGCCTGCGCCTTGCCAACGCTCATGCGAAGGCGCAGAAGCGAGTGAACCTTCGCCGAAGACCTACACTCGAACGATCAACAAGCCACTAACGGAGTTAATCATGGCCCGCAAAACAGCAAAGAATGCTCAAGAAATACTGATGGCCGATTTCCAGGCTCTGGTGCTTGACGCCGAACGGCTGCTGGAGCACACCGCTTCCCTGGCCGGGGATCAAGCTGAAGAGCTGCGCGCCCAGATCAAGGACAGCCTGTACAAAGCCCGTGAAACACTGGAAGAAACCAAGGAATCGTTGAAAGACCGTGGCGAAGCCGCCGTGATCGCCACTGAAGATTACGTTCAGAGCAACCCTTGGCAGTCCGTTGGTATCGCGGCAGGCGTAGGCTTTTTGATTGGTCTGCTGGCAACGCGGCGCTGATATGACAGACGAATCAGGTACCCCCCGTTCCTCACCGCGGCGCCTGGGTGCCGCGTTTCTGGGTCTGTTGCACAGTCATGTCGAGCTGCTGGGCATTGAGCTGCAAGAGCAGAAGGCGCGCACGGTCAGCCTGTTGTTGTTTGCCGGCCTGGCACTCGTATTCGGGCTTCTGCTGTTGATCGGGCTGTCGGCGCTGGTCATGATTTTGCTATGGGACAGTTACCGCATCCCGGGCATCATCGGGCTTTGTCTGTTTTATACGCTGGCCGCTGTTTTTTGCGGGCTGCGCCTCAAAGCCGCGGTGTTCGATGAATCATCTCCTTTCAACGCCACGCTTGAAGAGCTGGCCAAAGACCGCGAGCGTTTGCTGCCATGAGCCTGCCTGAACTGCCAAAAAACGCCTCACGCCAGGAATTGCGTAAAACACTGATTCGCTTGCGCATGGAAATGCATCGCCAGGAGATTCGTCATGAATCCCAACAGTTGCTGCAGCCCTTGCAAAAAATGCGCGGGATGACCAGCAACTGGCAGGAAACCCTTGGAATCAAGCACGCTCCCCTGTGGGGAGTCGGGATTGTGACCTTGCTCGGTTTTCTGACAGGCAGAGGCGCCAAAAGTAAAAACGCCGAAGGTGCTTCCCGCTGGATAGGCCTGACCACAGGTTTAATACCGCTGATCAAGATGGTTATCCAGGCATCGCGCAAGCCTTGAGCGGCGCAGCCACCCTCCTTCATTCTGCAGGACGGGGCTTGCCCCTCTTGCAGCATCCGGCCTGAAGCGAGAAGCTGCGCCATTAGTCATTAACGGAGCACTGCGCCTTGGATTGGCAAACCCTGCTTAATCGCGAACGCTTGGGAAAACCTCATCACAGCCCCGAAGAGCTCGGGCGCAGCCCTTTCCACAAAGATCACGACCGGATTATCTTTTCTGGGGCATTTCGTCGCCTGGGACGCAAGACTCAAGTCCACCCGGTCAACAGTAACGATCATATCCATACCCGCCTCACCCACTCACTCGAAGTCAGCTGTGTCGGTCGTTCACTGGGCATGCGGGTGGGTGAAACAATCCGTAGCGCCTTGCCTGATTGGTGCGATCCGGCCGACCTGGGCATGGTGGTGCAATCGGCCTGCCTGGCCCATGACATTGGCAACCCGCCCTTCGGTCACTCCGGAGAGGATGCCATTCGCAACTGGTTTGAACAGGCAGCCAAACGTGGCTGGCTGGACGACATGAGTGACGTTGAGCGCAATGATTTCTTGAGTTTCGAAGGCAACGCCCAGGGTTTTCGCGTGCTGACGCAGCTGGAATATCACCAGTTTGATGGCGGTACGCGCCTGACCCACGCAACGCTGGGCACCTTCCTCAAGTACCCCTGGACTGCGCGCCACGCTGACTCGCTGGGTTACAAGAAGCACAAGTTCGGGTGCTACCAGAGCGAGCTGCACCTGCTCGAAGGAATCGCCCAAAAACTGGGCCTGCCCCAGATAGAAGACCAGCGTTGGGCGCGCCATCCGTTGGTCTACCTGATGGAGGCAGCCGATGACATTTGCTACGCGCTGATCGACCTTGAAGATGGACTGGAGATGGACCTGCTGCAGTACGCTGAAGTCGAGTCCCTGCTGTTGGATCTGGTGGGTGATGACTTGCCTGAAACCTACCGCCTGCTGGGCCCCGGTGATTCCCGGCGACGCAAGCTGGCCATACTGCGTGGCAAGGCAATCGAGCATCTGACCAACGCTGCCGCCCAGGCCTTTGTCGAGCAGCAGGATGCGCTGCTGGCAGGCACTCTGCCGGGGGACCTGGTCGAGCACATGCACGGCCCGGCCAAGCGCTGTGTACTGGATGCCAAGGACATGGCGCGCAAGAAAATCTTTCAGGACAAACGCAAGACCCTGCATGAAATCGGCGCCTATACCTCTCTGGAAATCCTGCTCAATGCCTTTTGTGGCGCTGCACTGGAGCAGCATGGAGGACGAGTCCCATCATTCAAAAATCGTCGCATTCTCGACTTGTTGGGCAATAACGCACCCGATCCGCACTGGCCACTCCATCGCTCTTTCATACGCATCATCGATTTTATCGCCGGTATGACCGATAGCTATGCCACCGAAATGGCACGGGCAATGACGGGCCAATCCAGCCCGGGCTGATACTTGTTGCCCGCCCTTTTACAAAGGGAGGGCATTCATCCTTCCGGACTGATCGTTTCTGCCGCCTGCAGGCGCCCATAAACTTTCAGCCCAATCAAAAAAACAACAACCCGAATATAAGAAACACACATAAAACGTTATGTAGACACAAAGAAGCTATACGTAGGATTATTCCCATGAAAGTGCAAACTTCTTAACCAACACTTTAAACTCACGACTCCAAATACGACTAAAACGCTCCACCACTTCAAACAAAGCGTGAGTCCACGCCTGATTTATCGTAGGAAAATTCCCATACTACGCTTGTAGGCATATCGATTCGTGCTCACGCTCTTATATCTGAGCTAAGGTGCGCGCTTTCTATGAGTTAGTTTATGGGAGCGTTAATATGAACACCGTTTTTATTGTCGACGACCATCCGGTTATCCGGCTGGCCATTCGGATGTTGTTAGAACATGAAGGTTATGAAATAGTCGGAGAAACCGACAATGGCGTAGATGCAATGCAAATGATCCGGGAGTGCGTACCAGACCTGATAATTCTCGATATCAGCATTCCCAAACTCGATGGCCTGGAAGTGTTATCACGGTTCAACACAATGAATTCAACACTTAAGACACTGGTCCTTACAGCTCAGTCCCCCAAGCTTTTTGCCATGCGCTGCATGCAATCCGGTGCTGCGGGCTACGTGTGCAAGCAAGAGGAACTGAGTGAACTTGTCAGTGCAATAAAAGCTGTATTTTCCGGCTACAATTACTTCCCAAGCCAAGCATTGACTCCTGAAAAAAATGAAACTGACAACTTCTCCGAAATTGAGCTTTTCAAACAAGTTAACGATCGGGAGCTCATGGTTCTAAAACTGTTTGCACAAGGTAAAACAAACAAGGAAATCGCCACCGGCATGTTCCTCAGCAACAAAACGGTGAGCACTTACAAAAAAAGGCTCATGCAAAAATTAAAAGCCAATTCTCTCGTAGACCTTATCGAACTGGCCAAACGTAACGCCCTGGTGTGAGAAATAGGATGCCCACGCGGTTAAACAAGTATTTATCACTGTTCGCAGGGTTGATCCTGTGTACATCAGTGTTCGCCGAGCCACCCCGCACTGAAACCTTTTCATTGCTCAGCCGCTCGGGCTCCTATCAGATGGACGTCCCGCTGAATAAAGCACAGCGCTATTGGCTACAGAACAACCCCGAACTTCTGGTGGGTACCTCCACCGCAGACTACCCGCCCTTCGACATAACCGACAGCGGTCAGGACTACGAAGGTTTCACCGCCGATTACGTTGGCATTCTGGCCAAAGCCCTCAACGTTTCGATAAAAGTTCAGCGTTTTGCTTCCAGAGACGCTGCCATCAAGGCACTTGAAGAGGGACGGATCGACCTGCTCGGCACTTCAAATGGCTTCGAAGCCGCCAACCAGAACCTGTTGCTTTCCACTCCATACGCCATCGATCAGTCCGTACTGGTCACCCGGGAGGGAGAAACTCGCTCGCTCTCCCAAGGACTGGCAGGCTTGCGCCTGAGCATGGTCTACCACTACTTGCCACTCAATGAGGTCAAGGCGCTTTACCCCAAGGCAATCATTCAGTCTTACCCTTCCTATCAAAACGCCATAAACGCTGTGGCTTTCGATCAGGCCGATGTGTTTCTGGGGGATACGGTATCGACCCACTACATGATCAACAAGGGGTATCTGAAGAACATCAAAATGGCCAATTTTGGCAAGCACGAGGCCCACGGTTTCAGTTTTGCCGTACGCCGTGACAACCTGGAGCTGCTCGACATCATCAATGCCACACTCAAGGCCGTGCCCAACAGTGAACAAGAAAGCATTGCCAAACGCTGGAGCGCAGGCAGTGACATTTTACTCTCCGATCAAAAGCTGCAACTGACAAAGCTGGAAGAACGCTGGCTGGCTCAGCACCCGGTGGTCAAGGTAGTCGTCAACGAGACCCTGGTGCCACTGACTTTCTTTAACGCCAACGGGAATTTCAGAGGCATTACTGCCGATCTGCTGGAGATGATTCGCTTGCGCACAGGGCTGCGCTTCGAGATACAGCGCGCACAGAGCTTCAGATCCATGATCCGGATGATCAATCAACACGAAGTCGACATCATCGCCGCAATCAGCCCGTCGGTATCCCGGGAGGACACCCTCAACTTCAGTCGTCCCTACCTCGTAAACTCATTTGTCCTGCTCACAGCAAAAGGCTATGAACAACCCGCAAGCCTTGAGCAGCTGTCGGGTAAAAAACTGGCCTTGACCCAAGGCAACCCACTGACAGAATACCTGCGCAGTGAATACCCACAGATAAACCTGATTGAAACCGAGGATATCCATGGCGCCACAGAACTTCTGGCCGAAGGCCAAGTGCAAGGTGCGGTCAGCACTCTGGTGATTGCCAATTATTTGCTGGGTCCCGAGCTGTTTCAGGACCGTTTGCAAATCAGCGCCACCATCGGCACCCAACCCGCCACTTTTTCCCTTGCTACGGCACGAGATGCCACCGAGCTGGGCTCAATCCTCAACAAGGCACTGTTGAGCATTGCTCCAGATGAGCTGGGCATTATCAACAGCCGCTGGCGTGGGTACATTCCGGCATCGGACAGTTACTGGCGCAATTATCACCGCCTGATCTACCAGATCATCATTGGCACAAGCCTTTTACTGCTGCTGTCACTGGTCTGGAATGCCTATATGCGGCGTCAGATCCGCCAACGAAAAATGGCTGAACGTGCACTCAGTGATCAGTTCGAGTTCATGCGGGCGCTGGTCGATGGCACGCCTCACCCAATTTATGTGCGTGATCGAGAAGGCATTCTTAAAACCTGTAACAACAGCTACCTGGAAGCTTTTTCAGCCAAGCGAGAAGAAATCATAGGCAAGACGGTAATGCAAACCTGCAGCCTCTTGAACAACACGTATGAAGCCCATGATTATCAGGCCGACTACTTGCGGGTCATGAGTGAAGGCACACCGCTTATCGTTGATCGGCCACTGAATATTGGCGACAAAACGTTCACCATCTACCACTGGATCCTTCCTTATCGGGATTCGCTGGGTGAGGTTCAGGGCATTATCGGAGGCTGGATTGATATCAGTGAACGTCGCCAGCTCCTGGATGAACTTCGCGCTGCCAAAGAGCTGGCCGATGACGCCAACCGGGCCAAAAGCACCTTCCTGGCAACCATGAGCCACGAGATTCGCACACCCATGAACGCTGTGATCGGTTTGCTTGAACTTACCTTGAAGCGTGCCGACCAGGGACATCTGGACCGTCCCTCCATTGAGGTTGCCTACAATTCGGCCAAGGACCTGCTGGAACTGATCGGCGATATTCTCGATATTGCCCGAATCGAATCCGGACGGCTGAATCTGTCCCCTGAACGCGTCAACCTGCGCAGTCTTGCCAATTCAGTGATCAGGGTCTTTGATGGCCTGGCCCGGCAAAAAAGCCTGACCCTTTCCCTGATATTCAATCCCGAAGACAACGCCCCCGATGTACTGATCGACCCACTTCGATTCAAGCAAATCCTGACCAACCTGATCAGCAATGCAATCAAGTTCACCCAACATGGCCAGGTAACCCTCGAACTCAACTTGCTACCCACCCACACTGCTGATCAGGTTGAACTCAAGTTGAGTGTCAAAGACACAGGCATCGGCATCAGCAAGGGCGATCAGGCGCGCCTGTTTGAACCCTTCGCACAAGTGGAAAACAGCGGGCAGCTCGCCCTCAACGGCGCAGGTCTCGGTCTGGTGATTTGCCGCAGCCTGTGCGAAATGATGGGCGGCAGTCTAGAACTGTGCAGCCAACCCCAGGTAGGAACCCTGGTTCAAATAACACTCAAGGTTCCAGCCCTGGCCCCCTCCCCGATGGTTGCGACGCAAGAGCCAGCAATCAATCCGGCGGCTCGCCAACTTAACATTCTGGTGGTCGATGACCATCCCGCCAATCGGTTGTTGATGTGCCAGCAACTGGGGTTTTTAGGGCATCGTTTTGCCACAGAACACGATGGTGCATCTGGACTGGAAACCTGGAAAAAGGGTGCATTCGATCTGGTCATTACTGACTGCAACATGCCTGTCATGAACGGTTATGACCTGACTCGAGCCATACGCCAGCATGAGCGGACGCTACAACAACCACCCTGTACGGTGCTGGGGTTTACTGCAAATGCCCAACCTGAAGAGCGCCAGCGCTGCGAGCAGGCCGGGATGGACGACTGCCTGTTCAAACCCATCAGCCTGACCCTGCTGAGCCAACGAATAACTACCCTTGAGCCCCTCTACCCTTGCTCGCAGGTGTTCAACGTTGAATGCCTCTATTCACTTTCCGGACATAACACCGCACAGACCCAACGCTTGCTGGAAGAACTGATACGCAGTAACCGGCAGGATCTCAAAGCGTTGCTTGAGATTCCTGACAACGGGGAGTTGCAAACATTTGGCGACATTGCTCACCGGATAAAAGGCGCGGCCCGCATTGTGGGAGCCAATACCCTGATCACGCAGTGTGAAGCGCTGGAACAGGCAAACCGGGCAAACCTCACCCAAGCTCGCAATCGGGTACAAGGCGCCATGCAGGAACTCGAACAGGCGTTGACCCGGCAACTTGAAAAGCTGGCTAACAACACCTGAACCGCCGGCTGAACCGGACCAAGGAATGAGCAATTTGGCCCGGTTTTACTATGCTTACATGCACCAGCAAGCTTTTGTCTGCGGAGAAAACGCTCATGCGCAACACTGCGCGCTCTCACAAACGCCAGTTCCCATTGCATGTCCACATCAGTGCGATGTTTACATTTTTGTTGCTCATGCTCGGCTTAGTGCTGGGCGTTTTTAACTATCTACAAACCACCCACATCATTCTCGACAGCAGTAAAAAGCTGTTCGGCTATATCGAACAGGATGTGCAGCATGATTTGCTCAATGCCTACCAACCCATAAGGCACGCACTGAACCTGCTGATTCTCAATCCTGATGCCATGACTGATCGAGTCGAACTGAGAATGGGGCTGTTGCAGCCCTTCGTACAAACCCTCGAAGACAACCACACCCTGTCTGCTTTGTTCCTGGGAGATGACAACGGAAACTTTTTCCTGGTCAGGCCTTTGCGCAATCAAGCGATCAGGCTGCAGTTGCATGCACCGCCACAAGCGAATTACGAAGTCTGGTCGATAAAACGCTCGGAACCAAACGGTACGGTTGAGTCAAAAAAAATATATCTGGATGAACATTTGACCAAGCTGGAAGAGCGAAACATCCCGGGTGAAACCTATGACCCTCGCACCCGAAAATGGTTTATCCCGGTGCACGCCGACAACAATCAAGCCACCACCAGCCCCTATTTGTTTTTTTCCACCCGGGAAGTGGGCACCACATTAGCCAGACGCAGCGCCACGAATACAGTCATGGGTGCCGACGTAACCCTTTCTCAACTGTCCAGTACCCTCGCCAGCCATCAGACAACGCCCGGTACGCAAATCGTTTTATTCGATGGCGATGGCCGGGCAATCGCCTATCCGGATTTCAACAAGCTCTTAACCGCCCAGGATCCCGCAAAACTACCCAAAGTCTCGGAATTAAGCCCGGCCCTGAGCTATTTGATCGAGCAGAGTGCAACCACTGAGCATCGCCTGAACGACGGCAATCGCCAATGGATCACGTCACAATTCAAGGTGGACGACGGCGGATCCAATGGTTTGCAGCTGGCCATGATGGTCCCGGAAGACGAACTGCTGGCAGATGCCTATAAGCTGCGATGGCAAGGTGCCATGATGACGCTGATTGCCCTCTTCCTGTGCGTACCCATGGGTTGGGTGACGTCCCGATTACTGGTCAAACCTTTGCAGGCACTGGTGCGTGAGGCCGATGCCATTCGGCGGTTTGATTTCAACTACGCGCCCAGGAAGCAGTCACCCGTGCTTGAGATTGACCAGCTGGAAGCCTCCATGGGACGAATGAGAGAAACGCTCGCCAGTTTTTTTGAAATCACCTCCAGCCTCTCTGCTCATACCCGATTTGAACCTTTGTTGCAGTCGGTCCTGTTTGAGACGCTCAAAATCGCGCAGGCACAGGCCGGGCTCATCTACCTTGCAAAAAACGACAGTACGCAGCTGGAATTAAAAGGCTTGATCATGAATGGCCAGCCCCAGGACCTCACAACCCAGCCGCAGTCGGTATTAGACCCTGACGACAATCAGAGCCCCGAATGGCTGCGGGCACTTTTCGAAGGCCATGACAGTGTGGCCCGCGCACTCACTTTCGAGCAGGCTGGCGACTTGCAACCACTGATGCACGAACTGGACAGCCAGAGCATCCATCTGATCGGCATTCGCCTGCACAACCGCCACGGCGAGACCGTCGGTATTCTGGTTCTGGTGTTGAACAACAGTGGCTCGCTTGACGATCAGGATCATCTGCGGGCTGATCGGATTGCCTTTATCCAGGCGGTGTCAGGCACAGCTGCGGTCGCCATTGAGAGCCAGCGCCTGCAAGCACGGCAAAAGCAGTTGCTGGATGCTTTGATTCAACTGCTGGCTGGAGCCATTGACGCCAAAAGCCCGTATACGGCAAGCCATTGCCAGCGAGTTCCAACCCTCACGCTGATGCTGGCCCAAGCGGCGGCGGCGAGCCAGCAGCCACCGTTTGAGCAGTACAACCCCTCGGACGAACAATGGGAGGCCCTGCGCATCGCGGCCTGGCTACATGACTGCGGCAAGGTCACAACGCCGGAGTATGTGGTCGACAAGGCCACCAAGCTTGAAACCTTGTACGACCGCATTCACGAGATCCGCACCCGTTTTGAAGTGCTCAAGCGCGATGCATGGATCGACTACTGGCAAGCGCGCGCCCTGGGCGGCAATGATCAACAACTCACGGAGCAGCGCGACACCTGCTTGTCGGCGCTGGATGACGACTTTGCCTTTGTCGCCCAATGCAATGTGGGAGGTGAAGCCATGATGGAAGCTGATCTTGAGCGTTTGAACGCCATTTCACGACGCACATGGAGCCGGACTCTGGACGATCGGCTTGGGGTGTCCTGGGAAGAGCACAAACGCCAGTCCACCCGTGAGGAACATGCCTTGCCGGTCACAGAGCGATTGCTCGCCGACAAACCGGAGCACCTTTTCATCCGGCCCGAAGCCGACGTGATTGCTGCGCAAAACCCTTGGGGCTTCAAACTCGACATACCGCAATACAAGTTCAACCGCGGCGAACTGTACAACTTGAGCATCAGACGCGGCACATTGACCAATGAGGAACGCTACATCATCAATAATCACATCGTTCAAACCATCCTGATGCTCAGCAGCCTGCCCCTGCCCAGTTACCTGAGCAACATCGCGGAGATCGCAGGTGGACATCACGAAAAAATGGACGGCAGCGGTTATCCAAAACGCTTGAAGCGTGAGGAGATGAGCCTGGAGTCGCGGATGATGGCGATTGCCGACATTTTCGAGGCACTGACCGCTTCGGATCGCCCCTATAAACGCAGCAAGACGTTAAGTGAGGCCCTGAGCATCATGGCCACGATGTGCCGCGATGCCCATATTGACCCCCAACTGTTCGCGCTGTTTATGCACGAACAGGTGTTTATGCAGTACGCCCGGCAGTTTCTCGGACCGGAACAAATCGATTCAGTCGACATCGATGCGCTCATGCTCAAGGCCGGGCTGACGACTTGACCGGTATCAGCACTCGCTCAGACGTAGAAAGATCGCAGCCAGTGCTTCAATGCCCTGCTGGTCCTGCTCGCTGAACCGCCCGACACTCGGGCTGTCCAGATCGAGCACACCGATCAGCCGGCCATCCTTGATCAACGGAACGACCAGCTCACTGTTGGAAGCACTGTCGCAAGCGATATGCCCGGCAAATGCGTGAACATCCTCAACCCGCTGTGTTTGCCTGCTCGCAGCCGCGGCCCCGCAAACGCCACGTCCAAAAGGAATCCGGACACAGGCGATCTGCCCCTGGAACGGGCCCAGTACCAACTCTTCATTGCGGTTGAGGTAAAACCCAGCCCAGTTCAGATCATCCAGCTGGTGAAACAAAAACGCTGAAAATTGCGCGGCATTGGCAATAAAGTCCCGCTCATCTGCCAACAACGACTCCAGTTGAGCCTGCAACAAGGTGTAGCCGTTCAGACCGGCACCTGTGGCATTCAAATCAATCATTCACTTGCTCCAACAATTTCAAACCCACCCAGTAACGCGCGAACTGATAGGCGCAACGGCCGTTGCGATTGCCTCGCCCGGTCGCCCAGCGCACGGCAAGAATATCCAGCGCTTCGTCGCGTTGCCACTGCAAACCGGCTTTGCTGGCCAATACGTCGATCCAGTGCTCGACCACACTCAGGAAGTGCTCCTGGGTAAAGGGATAGAACGACAGCCAGAGGCCGAAACGGTCGGACAAGGCAATCTTGTCCTCTACGGCCTCGTTGGGATGAAGCTCACCGTCGACGTTCTTCCAGTTTTCGTTGTCGCTCTCTTTTTCAGGCACCAGATGGCGACGGTTCGAGGTTGCATAAAGCAACACGTTATCCGGCGCTTGCTCCAGGGAGCCATCGAGGACGCTTTTCAGCACCCGGTAATCGCTTTCGCCAGCCTCGAAGGACAAGTCATCGCAAAACAATACAAAACGTTGAGGCAAGCCCTGTAACAGTTCGACCACTCGCGGTAGATCGGCCAGATGATCGCGCTCGATTTCAATCAGGCGCAGCCCGGCATCTGCGTGCTCCGCCAGCAAGGCACGAATGATCGATGACTTGCCCGTACCCCGTGATCCCCATAACAGGGCATGGTTGGCTGGCAAACCGTCGAGAAACTGCCGGGTGTTGCGACCCAACTGATCACGCTGATTATCAATGCCGATAAGGTCCGCAAGGCGCATTTCAAGACTGACCTGCAACGGCAGCAGGTAACCGGAGCGACCTTCACGCTGCCAACGGGCAGCCAGGCACTCGTGCCACTCAATCGGTTCACGCTGCGCTGGCAGCAAGGGTTCAAGACGTGCAAGGACTGCTTCGGCACGCTCCAAAAAGGCATCCAGTTTAGAATTCACAACATTTCCTCAGACTGATACACAATGATGGCATATTGATATGACGTACATTTATCCGCCATCCACGACATGACTCACCCGGTTTGCGGCAAATACCGCAGTTATACCTGCCGGTTGTCCTACACATCGACTACTCTTGCACGCCGCAAGGAAATGGAAACAGGTGCAGCACCCCATGGATATAAAACTCACCCATCGCCTGTCTTTCAAACAAGCAAAACTGACTGTGCTGGTCGGTCTGGTTCTCGGATCCATCCTTAGCCTGCTACAAATCGGCATCGATTATGCCAGTGAAAACGCCGCCATCAATCGCGAAATCCAGTCTCTGCTTGAGATCAGCCACAACCCGGCATCGCGCATTGCCTACAACCTCGACTCAGAGCTGGCACAAGAGCTCTTGCTCGGTCTGTTGCGATCACCGGCGATCACCGGCGCACAACTTGTCGACAGCGACAATGTGGTCCTGGCAGCTGTTCAGGATCAGCCTGAAAGCGGGCGTTATCGAGCACTCAGCGATTATTTGTTTGGTTCCAATCGCTCATTTGACCAACGACTGTACTTCAATCACTTGCCTGAACAAAGCATCGGGGTTTTACACCTCGAGGTGGATACCTATCCCTTCGGGAAGCGTTTTTTGCAGCGGGCGGAAGTCACGCTGCTCAGCGGTTTCATTCGCAGCATCATCCTGACCTTTATCCTCCTGGGCCTGTTTTACGTCATGCTGACCAAGCCGCTGGTACGGGTGATTCGACAGATAAGCCAGCGTCTGCCCGGTGACCCTGGCCAATCGAAGGTGCAGTACCCTTGCGGCCATGAAGACGATGAAATTGGTGTGCTGGTCAACGCCGCCAATCAACAGTTCGAGGCGATGGCCCGTGAAATGGAGTATCGGCGCCGCGCTGAAAACAGCCTCACCGAGTACCTGGCGCAACTGGAAACCATCGTCTCGGTGCGCACCAAAGAGCTGGAAACCATCAACGAACAACTGCGTCACTCCAATGAAGAACTGGAATCTGCGCGCAGCACTGCACTGGAAATGGCCCAGGCACGGTCTGCCTTTCTGGCCAATATGAGCCACGAAATACGCACCCCGCTCAATGGCTTGCTGGGCATGCTGGCGCTGTGCCTGGACAGCCCGCTCAATGCCGAGCAACACCAGCAACTGTCGATAGCCCACGACTCTGGCAAAGTCCTGGTCGAACTGCTCAATGACATTCTCGACCTGTCGAAATTCGATGCCGGCCAACTGGAGCTGGAACATATTGCCTTCGACCTGGGTTCGCTGATCGAAGACACTGCCAACCTGCTGTCGCAGAACGCAGCCCCCAGCGTGGAGCTGACGTGCCTGATCGACCCGAACTTCCCCGCATTGGTGCTGGGTGACCCGACACGGGTACGCCAGATCGTCAGCAATCTGCTATCCAATGCCCTGAAATTCACCCGGTTCGGACGGGTGGATGTGCGCCTCAGCGCACTGGGCGATCAGGTACGCATCGAGGTGTGCGACACCGGCATCGGCATTGCCCAGGATGCTCAGGCGCGAATTTTCAGCCCTTTTACCCAGGCTGGAGCCAGCATTACCCGTCAGTTTGGGGGCACAGGGCTGGGGCTGACCCTGACCAACAGCTTGTGCGAGGTCATGCACGGACGACTGACCATCAGTTCGGAAATCGGTTTTGGCAGCCAGTTCTGTGCCGAACTGCCTTTGCCTTGCTACGCCCCCGCCATCACGCCCAAACCACTGTCCGGGCGGGTTATTGTGGTGAGTGCCGCGAGCAGCGGCCTGAGCGAGTTGCTTGCCAGCTTTTTGCCCCTGTGGGGGCTCGACTACACACACTATTCACTGGACGCCCGTCTGGACGGCACAGACCCTCATCTGTTGATTACTGATTGCCCCGAATGCCTGTTTGGCCTGCGGCCGGCAATCAGCGCACCGATCCTGCTAGTCACTGCCTATGGAAACTTCATGCCCAGTGATCAGGTCAGTGCACTGGCACCCCTGCAGCAAAAAGCCAGGCCGCTATCGCGCCATGCGTTGTATCAAACCTTGCAGTATCTGCTACAGAAAAACGATCAAGACATCCCGGCGGATCGGACCAGCAGCACGCCTGTCTCGCACCGCGCACGGATTCTGTTGGTCGAAGACAACCCGGTCAACCAACTTGTGGCCAAGGGCATGTTGAGCAAATTGGGGTGTGACGTAGTAGTAGCGGCCCACGGCGGCGAGGCGCTGAAACAATTGGAGCAGAGAACCTTTGATCTGGTGTTGATGGACTGCAACATGCCAGTAATGGACGGCTATGAGGCCACCCGACAAATTCGTCACCGTGGGCGCTGGCCAAAGTTACCCATCGTCGCCCTGACCGCCAATGCAATGCCCGAAGAGCGCGAGCGCTGCCGCTCGGCGGGGATGAACGACTATCTGGCCAAACCGTTCAGGCGCGAAGAGCTGGCTGCGCTGATTGATACCTGGGTGCCGCAAACAGCCTGAAAAGGCATTGCCTGTAGCACCTGGTTTAACTGGCGAACCGCCGCGCATGCTTTTGCGACGGCTGCGCCGCCGGACGCAGCCTCGCTCCGCGAGTCAGCGGCTACAAGGCCTCAGAGCGACAACGGTCTAGCGCAGTAACGCCTCGATATCCGACTTGAGCGCCTCCGGCTTGGTGGTCGGGGCATAACGCTTGATCCTTTTGCCATCGCCACTGATCAGGAACTTGGTGAAATTCCACTTGATACCCTGGGAGCCCAGCAGCCCGGGCGCACGTTTCTTGAGCTGGACAAACAGCGGATGGGCCTGGCTGCCATTGACGTCCACTTTTTTGAACAGAGGGAAGGTCACGCCAAAATTCAACTCGCAGAACTCAGCGATGGCGGCTTCGTCACCCGGCTCCTGTTGCCCGAACTGATTACACGGGAATCCCAGAATCACCAGGCCCTGATCCCTGTACTGCTGCCACAGGGCTTCGAGCCCCTTGTACTGCGGGGTAAATCCACATTTACTCGCGGTATTGACCACCAGCAAGGCTTTACCCCCGTAGTCCGCCAGGGTTTTCGGCTCGCCGCCAAGAGTGGTGCATGCAACATTGAGCAGATTGTCGTTCATGACGGCGCCTCAAGATTAGTCGCGGGGAACCAGGTCCAGGCACACCGAGTTGATGCAGTAGCGCAGACCGGTGGGTGGCGGACCGTCGGGGAATACATGCCCCAAATGCGCATCACACTTGGCGCAGACCACTTCGGTACGCACCATGCCGTGGCTGACGTCACGGATCTCGACCATCGCGCTTTCGCCAATCGGCTGATAGAAGCTCGGCCAGCCGCAACCTGAATCAAACTTGGCGCGCGAATCAAACAACGGCTCCTGGCAGCAGATACAGTGATAAACACCGTCGGTTTTAGTGGCGTTGTATTTACCCGAAAACGGCCGCTCAGTGCCCTTGAGGCGGCACACGTTGTACTGCTCCGGATCGAGCATGGCCTTCCATTCGTCCAGGGTTTTGTTCAACTTTTCCATGGTTCTGCCTCTGCAACTGAAAAACCCCGATCGGTGGCTTTTCCAGGGGTCGGGTGGCACGTATGATTGCGCCTCGTTAAACGCAAGTCTGGCACCCGCACTAGTTGCATTCAAACGGATTATTGAAGCAAGCCGGTGTCAGCCACTGTGTGAAAACACAGAATTTCCCAGAGCCGTGATCATCACATTGCCTGGATCGTTCATTTTCGGGATCACATCGCCATGCAGGTCAGCAAATCAAACAAGCTCGCCAACGTCTGTTATGACATTCGCGGCCCAGTGCTCAAGCACGCCAAACGTCTGGAGGAGGAAGGTCATCGCATCCTCAAGCTGAATATCGGCAACCCGGCCCCCTTTGGTTTTGAAGCGCCGGACGAAATCCTTCAGGACGTAATCCGCAACCTGCCGACCGCCCAGGGCTACAGCGACTCCAAAGGCCTGTTCAGCGCGCGCAAGGCCGTGATGCAGTACTACCAGCAAAAGCAGGTGGAAGGTGTCGGCATTGAAGACATCTACCTGGGCAACGGCGTCTCCGAGTTGATCGTGATGTCGCTGCAAGCGCTGCTCAACAATGGCGACGAAGTCCTGGTGCCAGCACCCGACTACCCGCTGTGGACTGCCGCCGTAACGCTGGCCGGTGGTCACCCCGTGCACTACCTGTGCGACGAGCAAGCCAACTGGTGGCCTGATCTGGAGGATATAAAAGCCCGGATCACCCCTAACACCAAAGCCATGGTCATTATCAACCCGAACAACCCGACGGGTGCGGTGTACTCCAAGGAAGTCCTGCTGGGCATGCTGGAGATTGCGCGCCAGCACAACCTGGTGGTGTTCTCGGACGAGATCTACGACAAGATCCTGTACGACGACGCCGTGCACATCTGCACCGCTTCGCTGGCCCCGGACGTGCTGTGCCTGACCTTTAACGGCCTGTCCAAGTCGTACCGGGTCGCGGGTTTCCGCTCGGGCTGGATCGCCATCTCCGGGCCCAAGCAAAATGCCCAAAGCTACATTGAAGGCATCGACATGCTGGCCAACATGCGCCTGTGTGCCAACGTACCCAGCCAGCATGCCATCCAGACTGCACTTGGCGGCTACCAGAGCATCAACGACCTGGTCCTGCCCAACGGCCGCCTGCTGGAACAGCGTAACCGCACCTGGGAGTTGCTCAACGATATCCCCGGCGTCAGCTGCGTGAAGCCGATGGGTGCTCTATACGCATTCCCGCGTATCGACCCCAAGGTGTGCCCGATCCTCAACGACGAGAAGTTCGTTCTGGACCTGCTGCTCTCGGAAAAACTGCTGGTGGTTCAAGGCACGGCATTCAACTGGCCTTGGCCTGACCACTTCCGCGTCGTGACCCTGCCCCGTGTTGACGAACTGGACATGGCCATCGGCCGGATCGGTAACTTCCTGAAGACCTACCGTCAGTAACGTCTGAACATGCTGTGCGACGAATCAAAAGTCGCACAGCATGTGTCTGATGAAACATTCTTCACATGCCGTCTTTCCCTACCCGCACTCTCCTTTTTTAAAAAACCCAAATCGTTAAAGCCCTTTATTTACTGGGTTTGGGTGGAACTCTTGTTCAAAAAAAGTGCTCATTCAGATTAGGAAATGTCGGGCATGCCACTAGAATCAGCCTGTAGGACACAGTTTGAAATAGTCACCCGGTTGAATAGCCTGAGGCGGCACCTTATATACCCGCATACGGCAACACCCTTAAGACGAGGAGATTCTTACAACCATGATGCGCATTCTGCTGTTTTTGGCCACTAACCTGGCGGTCGTGCTGATTGCCAGCATCACCCTGAGCCTGTTCGGCTTTGACGGGTTCATGGCGGCCAACGGGGTTGATCTGAACCTCAGTCAGCTGTTGGTGTTCTGTGCGGTCTTTGGTTTTGCAGGGTCTTTGTTCTCGCTATTCATCTCCAAATGGATGGCGAAGATGAGCACCAGCACCCAGGTGATCACTCAACCTCGCACTCGTCATGAACAATGGTTGATGCAAACCGTTGAACAACTATCCCGCGAAGCCGGGATCAAAATGCCCGAGGTGGGAATTTTCCCGGCATATGAAGCCAACGCTTTTGCCACGGGCTGGAATAAAAACGATGCGCTGGTCGCTGTCAGCCAAGGTTTGCTGGAGCGTTTTTCGCCAGATGAAGTAAAAGCCGTACTGGCACACGAAATTGGTCACGTTGCCAACGGTGACATGGTGACCCTGGCACTGGTGCAAGGCGTGGTGAACACCTTCGTGATGTTCTTCGCCCGGATCATCGGCAACTTTGTCGACAAGGTGATTTTCAAGAACGACGAAGGCCGCGGCATTGCCTATTACGTCGCGACCATCTTCGCTGAACTGGTCCTGGGTTTCCTGGCCAGCGCCATCGTGATGTGGTTCTCGCGCAAACGCGAGTTCCGGGCTGACGAAGCCGGTGCACAGCTTGCTGGCACGTCGGCCATGATCAGTGCCCTGCAGCGCTTGCGCTCCGAACAGGGCCTGCCGGTTCACATGCCGGACACCATGGCTGCTTTTGGCATCAACGGCGGCCTCAAACAAGGCCTGGCGCGGATGTTCATGAGCCACCCGCCACTGGAAGAACGTATCGATGCACTGCGTCGCCGCGGCTAACCCCACGGCAACCAAAGAAAAGGGCGACTGAGGTCGCCCTTTTTCATGCCCGCATTCAGGCCTTGCCGGTTTTTTCCAGGCGATAGACCCGCTCCACCAGACGCGTCACACCGCCCTTGAGGAACTTCCATTCCTGGTCGAGTACATCCGGCTCCTCGACGACTTCCAGCGCCCAGTCAGGCGACAGCAGGCGCTGTACTTCGGCGTCCGGCACCGAGAACGGCGGGCCATTCATCTGAGACTGGTCGTAATCGAGCGTGATCAACAGCCCCTGGCATCCCGGCGTGAGGATTTTCGTCAGATGCCGAGCGTAGGCTTCGCGCATGTCGGGGGGAAACGCGATCATCGCTGCCCGGTCATACACCCCCACACACGTGGCGACATCGGCCGCAGTCAGTGCAAAGACATCACCACACAAGATCGTCACCGGGCCCGCCTCATACACCCTGAAGGCGCCCCGCTGGCTAATCTGCGGCTCTACCTTCTGCTCACTGAAAAACTGCTCCACGGCCGTCTGCGTGAGCTCTACGCCCAGCACCTCGTAGCCGTTGGCCGCCAGCCAGCTCAAATCCAGGCTCTTTCCACATAGCGGCACCAGCACACGGCCGCCCTGCTCAAGCCCAAGGGTGGGCCACAGGCGCTGAAGATACGGATTGACCTGCTGCAGGTGAAAACCGATCTGATTGCGGTCCCAGCGGTCGTGCCAAAATTCGGGCTGCATGATTCACCTTTAAATTCGATAGATAAGCACTAAAACTTATATTGGATTTAGATCAATGATCAGGACGAAGATGAGACATCTTAACCTTGAGGATGTTTTTCATGCTTCCCAGCCTGTTCATCTCCCACGGTTCGCCAATGCTAGCACTGGAACCGGGCGCCAGTGGCCCGGCGCTCACGCGCCTGGCCAACGAACTGCCCCGCCCGAAAGCCATCGTTCTGGTATCCGCGCACTGGGAAAGCCCTGATCTACGGGTCGCCAGCCATCACGCACCTGAAACCTGGCACGACTTTGGTGGTTTTCCGCCTGCATTGTTTGCCGTGCAATACCCTGCACCCGGGGATCCGGCGCTGGCCGCCCGCATTGTTCAACTGCTTGCAGACAAAGGCTTACCGGCCCGGCTGGACGCCAATCGCCCTTTTGACCACGGTGCCTGGGTGCCACTGTCATTGATGTACCCGGCAGCCGATATTCCTGTGGTCCAGGTTTCACTGCCCAGCCAATTGGGCCCGCAAGCCCAGACCGAGATAGGGCGCGCCCTGAGTACCTTGAGAAATGAGGGAGTCCTGATCATCGGCTCGGGCAGCATCACCCACAACCTGCGCGAACTGGACTGGCACGCTGGCCCGGAGAGCGTAGAGCCCTGGGCCAAAGCCTTTCGTGACTGGATGATCGAGACACTGGCCTCTGACGACGAAACGATGCTGCACGACTACCGAAAACTGGCGCCCTTTGCAGCCAAAAATCATCCCAGCGATGAACACCTGCTGCCACTGTACTTCGCCCGAGGCGCAGGTGGCCCATTCAGCATTGCCCACCAGGGCTGGACACTGGGTGCGCTGGGGATGGATATCTATAGATTTGGTTGAATCCGGGCCCGTAGTCGCTGCCTAGGAACGAATGCTGCGCGCTTTTATTGCGCAGCGCCCAAGATCAAGAGCTCGCAGCCTTCGTTCCTCGGCAGCGACTACAAATCACGGACAAAAAAAATCCCCGAACCAGTCGGGGTTTTTTTTAGCGATCAATCACAGCAAGCAGTGATTAATCTTCGCGGTAGCGACGCAGCTTGAGCTGCTTGCCAGCAACGCGGGTGTCTTTCAGTTTGGCCAGCAAACCTTCCAGACCCACTTCCGGCAGCTCTACCAGGCTGAAGCTGTCACGCACCTGGATGCGACCGATTGCTTCACGTGCCAGGCCACCCTCGTTGAGGATAGCGCCCAGCAGGTTCTTGGCAGCGATGCCATCACGCGCACCCAGAGCGGTACGGCAACGAGCACGGCCTTCAGCCAATGGAACCGGAGCACGACGCTCACGATCACCACGATCCGGACGGTCACCCGAACGCTCTGAACGCTCACGTGGCGCGCTGTTCGGCACCAGTGGACGATCACGCTCGATGGCAGCCAGAGTCAGGGCCTGACCGTTGGTTGCCTTGCGCAGCAGAGCAGCGGCAAGAGCACGCGGGCTGCAACCGATATCGGCAATCAGGCGATCCAGCAGGTCACCGTGAGTCGATTCAGCGTCAGCAACCAGCGGAGTCAGGCTGTTGGTCAACTTCTTGATGCGAGCATCGAGAACAGCTTGAGCATCCGGCAGGCGGACTTCAGCAACTTTCTGACCGGTTACACGCTCGATCACTTGCAGCATGCGGCGCTCACGAGGAGTTACCAGCAGCAGTGCGCGACCTTCGCGACCTGCACGGCCTGTACGGCCGATACGGTGAACGTAGGACTCTGGATCGTAAGGCATGTCAACGTTGAACACGTGAGTGATACGTGGAACATCGAGACCACGAGCAGCAACGTCGGTCGCCACAACGATGTCCAGACGGCCATCCTTGAGGGAGTCGATTACGCGCTCACGCTGGTTCTGGGCAATGTCACCGTTCAGCGCAGCAGCTTTGTAGCCTTTGGCTTCAAGGGCGCTGGCCAGATCCAGGGTCGCTTGCTTGGTGCGTACGAACATGATCAGGGCGTCGAAATCTTCAACTTCCAGCAGGCTCAATACAGCCGAGGTCTTCTGGTCAGCGTGAACCAACAGGTGAGCCTGTTCGATCGCGGTAACGGTCTGAGTCTTGGTCTGGATCTTCACGTGTTGCGGATCGCGCAGATGGCGCTCGGCAATGGCACGGATCGACTGCGGCAAGGTTGCCGAGAACAATACGGTCTGACGGGTTGGAGGAAGAGCCTTGAAGATAACTTCAAGATCGTCCATGAAACCCAGTTTCAACATTTCGTCAGCTTCGTCCAGAACCAGGTGGTTCACGGTCGACAGAACTTTTTCGTCACGACGCAGGTGGTCGCACAGACGGCCCGGAGTGGCGACAACGATCTGTGCGCCATTACGGATTGCTTTCAGTTGTGGACCCATAGGGGCGCCGCCGTAAACGGCCACAACGGTAACGCCCGGCATTTGCTTGGCGTAGGTTTCGAAAGCGGTTGCTACTTGCAGCGCCAACTCACGGGTTGGCGCCAGGATCAGGGCTTGCGGCTCGCGCTTAGCAGGATCGATGCGGTGCAGGATCGGCAGTGCGAACGCGGCGGTTTTACCCGTACCGGTTTGCGCCTGACCAATCATGTCGTGACCGGCCATAATGATCGGGATCGATTGATGCTGAATAGCCGAAGGTTCTTCGTAGCCAGTCGCAATGACAGCTGCAAGAATGTTCGGATTAAGATTAAAAGCGGCGAAGCCGCCGGTTTCCTGGGTCATGGGTCTGCCTCTAAGTGCATCCGCAAAGACCCATGCTCCAAAGCTGCGCATGCCGTGTAAGACTCAAGAGTCGCCCTGGCTGCTTTGTCGGCGGGGATTTGCGAAAACGTTAAATGAATGGAGCGTTCAGGGTTGTCCGCGAAACGGACGAGCAGCCGAAGCGTGCTTCGGGAAATGCGACACCTAAACGTGGCCCGGCTAAAGGCCGGCGCGCACTATACCGGATTTATCAAAAAAAAGAAGCGTTTTTTTGGGGCACAATCGTCTGTATCCCTCTATAGACCGGGCTTTAACGATATTTTCGACCTTAAAAAAACGTTTAACGCCTGGCCACCTTGGGGCAAACGCTAAAACGTTTCATCCTTGGGCATCAGGTCGCAGGGCGAACCGCCTTGATCAACGACTCAAGCGAATAGCCCAAACGGGGTGCCAGGGCCTGCGCCCGAGCGGTCAAGGCGTCGATATCCAGATCCTGATCAAGATCGGCAGGGACCATCAAAATGACATTACCCTCTTTGACGGGCAGCTCCCAGTAATGCCGGTGATACAAGCCACGCAACAAGGCAGCGCCCAGCGGCTTGCCGTCATCGGTGGCCCACTGATTGATGATGAGCCAACCATTGGGAGCGAGCTTCTTCTGGCAGTTTTCCAGGAATGTCCACGCCAGGTGCCCGGCGGCAGGCCCCAGGTCGTTATAAAGGTCGACGAAAATCAGGTCCGCCGGCTCGGCGCTGTCCAGCAGTTCGATGGCATCTCCAATGCGGATATACAACCGAGGGTCATCGTCCAGGCCCAGGTACTCGATAGCCAGGCGCGGCACATCCGGACGCAGCTCAATGGCTTCAACATCTTCAAGAGGCAGGAACTTGAGGCAGGCCTGGGTCAGGGTTCCTGCGCCAAGGCCCAGGAACAGCGCGCTCTCGGGGGCGTCATGGCACAGCGCACCGATCAGCATGGCGCGGGTGTAGTCGTATTCCAGCCAGCTGGGATCCGCAGTGAACACGCAACTTTGCTCGATCGCATCGCCAAATTCGAGGAAGCGATAGTCAGCCACTTCCAGCACTCGAATCATGCCGAAGTCATCATGGACTTCAGCGAGCAGACGCTCTACGCGCTCCTCAGACATTTCCTCTCCTTGCCGCGTCCCGGCATCACCCGCAACGCTGTAGAAAACAGCCACTCGATGTCGAGCGCAAAGGCGCAATTGTCGGCCATTGCGGCGCAAGAGGTCACGCACTAATTGCTGCTAACATGGGCCATCTCCTACAAATACTAGAGTCTGCGATGAGCCAAATCTGGACACCTGACAGCTGGCGCACCCTGCCAGCTCAGCAACAACCCCACTACCCTGACGCAGCACACCTGTTGCGCGTCGAGCAAAGCCTGGCCAGTTATCCGCCACTGGTCTTCGCCGGCGAAGCCCGCGAACTGCGCCGTCAGTTTGCCGAGGTCACTCAAGGTAGGGCGTTTCTGCTTCAGGGTGGCGATTGTGCTGAAAGTTTTGCGGAGTTTTCGGCAGCCAAGATTCGCGACACCTTCAAGGTGCTGCTGCAAATGGCCATTGTGATGACGTTCGCGGCAGGCTGCCCGGTGGTCAAGGTCGGACGCATGGCCGGTCAGTTCGCCAAGCCGCGCTCGGCCAATGACGAAACCATCAACGGGGTCACGCTACCGGCCTATCGCGGCGATATCGTCAACGGCATCGGCTTTGATGAAAAAAGCCGTGTCCCTGACCCGGAACGTCTGCTGCAGTCCTATCACCAGTCCACCGCCACCCTGAACCTGCTGCGCGCCTTTGCCCAGGGCGGTTTTGCCGACCTGCATCAAGTGCATAAATGGAACCTGGACTTTATCGCCAACTCGGCATTGGCTGATAAATACAGCCAACTGGCCGATCGTATCGATGAGACCCTGGCCTTCATGCGCGCCTGTGGCATGGACAGTTCGCCACAACTGCGCGAGACCAGCTTCTTTACCGCCCACGAAGCACTGCTGCTCAACTACGAAGAAGCCTTCGTACGCCGCGACAGCCTGACCAACGACTACTACGATTGCTCGGCGCACATGCTGTGGATCGGCGACCGCACGCGCCAGCTGGACGGCGCCCATGTCGAGTTCCTGCGCGGGGTCAACAACCCGATCGGGGTCAAGGTCGGCCCAAGCATGAACAACGAAGACCTGATCCGCCTGATCGACATTCTCAACCCGGACAACGACCCGGGCCGCCTTAACCTGATCGTGCGCATGGGTGCCGACAAGGTTGGCGATCACCTGCCGCAGCTGATCCGCGCCGTAGAAGGCGAAGGCAAACAGGTGCTGTGGAGCTGCGACCCGATGCACGGCAATACGATCAAGGCCAGCAGCGGCTACAAAACCCGCGACTTTGCGCAGATTCTTGGGGAAGTGAAACAGTTCTTCCAGGTTCACGAGGCTGAAGGCAGCTATGCCGGCGGGATTCACATCGAGATGACCGGCCAGAACGTTACCGAGTGCATCGGCGGCGCCAACCCGATTACCGAAGATGGCTTGTCGGACCGTTACCACACCCACTGCGACCCGCGCATGAACGCCGATCAATCGCTGGAACTGGCATTTTTGATTGCCGAGACGTTAAAGCAAGTTAAACGCTGATCCACACTCCTTGCGGATGAAACTCTTGTGGGAGGGAGCGGGCTTGCTCGCTCCCACAGGTGGGTTGAGGTGAGCCCGCCTCACCTGTTGAACGGATCATCCCAAAAAGCCCGATGGCTTTCGATCTCGATATCCGCCCTGCTCAGCCCAAGATCCTTGAGCGCCGCATCACTGATCTGCCTCAGATTCGCCCTTTCCCGCGACAGCTGATACCAGCGGGATATACGGGCAAACCACATCACACTTTTTTGACCTTTCATCACCTGAGCCCTCCTGAGGTATGGCTCAAGTCTCGGCCCGGGCTTAAGATCAATCCAACGAATGTTTCTTATGCGATACATCTGCGAGATTGATCAATGGCCGAATTTCCCAGTATCGACACCGACCTGCTGCGTACCTTTGCTGCGATCGCCGATCAGGGTGGTTTCACCCGTGCCGCCGAAGTGGTCAACCGCACCCAGTCAGCGGTCAGCATGCAGATGAAGCGACTGGAAGAGGACGTGCTGCAATGTGCGCTGTTTCAGCGCGAAGGACGCAACGTAAGCCTTACCCCCGAGGGCCACGTGTTGCTCGGTTACGCACGACGTATCCTCAAGCTGCACAGCGAAGTGTTCAACACACTGCGTCAGCCGCAGATGGTGGGCACCGTCAAAATCGGCTCGCCTGATGATTACGTGATGCGGTTTTTGCCTGGCGTGCTGTCGCGTTTTGCCCAGGACTACCCGCTGATCAACGTCGAAGTGCACTGTGAACCGTCATCGCAACTGTTGCAGCGCAATGACCTGGACCTGACCATTGTGACCCGCAAACCCGGCACCGAGATGGGCCAGATCCTGCGTCAGGAGCGGTTCGTGTGGATGGTGGCACAAGGTTTCTCGCCCCACGAACAAACGCCCCTGCCACTGGCAATGTTCAATACCGACTGTTTTTGCCGAACCTGGGCCTGCAATGCACTGGATATCCAGCAGCGCGAGTATCGGGTTGCCTACACCAGCGCCAGCCTGGCAGCCATCAATGCCGTGGTGAGCACCGGGCTTGCCGTGACCGCGCAGTTGCAGAGCCTGCTGACGCCCGACCTGCGCATTATCGGCGAGGCGGAGAACCTTCCCGTGCTGCCCTCCGCCAGTATTGTGCTGCTACGCAAACCCAACAGTGCGTCGTCGCCGATCATTGAGTGCTTTGCCGAGTACATCGTCGAAGGCTTTAAGCTTTGATTGCCAGCAAGCCCGCACACAGCAACAAAAAGGCGCAGTACAAGCCACGCAATACCCGCTCCGGCATGGCGTGGGCGGCCCTGACCCCCCAACTGATGCTCAACAGCCCGCCAATGGCCAGCGGCACACCCATGACCCAGTTGACCTCGTCATGCACCGCGTACGTCAGCAGCGTCACCGCAGTGCTCGGTGCAGCCAGGGCCAGCGACAAGCCCTGAGCCACCACTTGGGTGGTACCAAACACACTGGTCAGCACCGGCGCCGCCACTACGGCACCGCCGACACCAAACAACCCGCCCGTGGTGCCTGCCAAGGCGCCCAGCGCGCCATACCAGGGCCAGCCGTAACGCGAGCCTGCAACCGGTTGAGCGGGCGAGCTATAGAGTTTGATCAGGTTGTAGAAGGTAATCGCCAGCAAAAAGACGATGAAGCCCCAGCGTATGCTGCGCGGATCCACCCCCACCGCGAGCATTGCCCCCAGCCAGGCAAAACAAAAGCTCATCAGCACCAACGGCACGGCCTGGCGCAGATCGATTTTATTGCGCTGGTGATAGCGATACAGGGCAAGAAACACATTGGGCACCGCCATGACCAGCGCAGTGCCTTGCGCCAATTGCTGATCCAGCCCGAACCATAATCCCAAAACCGGGATCGCGATCAAGCCGCCGCCAATCCCGAACAACCCGCCCAGTGCGCCAAGGGCGAGGCCCAGGGCTGTATACATTGCAAAATCGATCAGCATTACAGCCCCTCATGATGAGCGCCCATGCTAACCAGTCCCCTACTCAGGGCAAAGCTCTAAACCAGGCTTTTTGACAGGCAAAAAAAAGCCCGGCCATAAGACCGGGCTTTTTCATCGTGCGGTTAACGCAAGGTTTAAACCTTGGCGCGGCCCTTGTAGGAACCACCGTCACGGGTATCGATTTCGATCCAGTCGCCGATTTCTACGAAATCAGCAACGCTCAGCTCGGTACCGTTTTTCAGTTTGGCAGGCTTCATCACCTTGCCCGAAGTGTCGCCGCGAGCGGAACCTTCGGTGTAGTCAACCTGACGCACGATGGTGGTCGGCAGCTCTACGGAAACCAGACGGTCTTCGAAGAAGATCGCTTCGCAAACGTCGGTCATGCCTTCTTCCACGAATGGCAGAACGGCTTCGATGTCTTCAGCGTTCAGCTCGTACATGGTGTAGTCAGTGGTGTCCATGAACGTGTAGGTGTCGCCGCTGATGAAGGACAGGGTCGCTTCTTTGCGATCCAGGATCACGTCTTCGAGCTTGTCGTCAGCGCTGTAAACGATTTCAGTCTTGTAGCCAGTCAGCAGGTTTTTCAGCTTGGTCTTCATGATTGCGCTGTTACGACCGGACTTGGTGAATTCAGCTTTCTGAACCAACCAAGGGTCGTTTTCGAGCTTGATGACTGTACCGGGTTTAAGCTCTTTACCAGTTTTCATTGCGAGTATCCGAATTTGGATTGAGATTTACAAAAATCTAGGCCGCGTATCATATCCAATTTCTATAAAACAGTACTAGCGCTTGCGCAAGATCGGCCTGCAATGACTGTTCCAGACACCACTGCTCCGCATGCGCAGTGATCTCGGGCCAGTGCTCAAGCAGCAGATTCCAGCTTTGAGCCATATCGCAGCCACCATTCCAGGCGTGCCACAGCCCGGTAAATGCCTGGGCTGCGGCCGGCGTAAGGTCTTTGACATACAGCGCGAGGAACGCATTGAGCTTGACCCAATGGGCGTCTTCTTCCTGCTCATAAATATGCCAAAGCAGTGGCCTGCCTGCCCATTGAGCCCGCACAAACGAGTCTTCGCCGCGCACCGCATTGAAATCACAGCTCCACAAAAGGTGGTCGTAATCTTCTTGACGGACGAACGGTAAGGCCTGAACGGTCAAAGCCCCGCGCTGCTGCGCATCCCCCAACCCCAACTGATCCACTTCAAGCCAGCGCAGCAGATCGCCCATGATCCGCCCTTGGGGCACCAACAGATGCGTCGCCACGCTGCCCGCGGCCATGGCATCCAGCCAGCTGGCAAGCCCGGTATTTTCATAGGCAAACAGTGAAATCAGACGTGCGCTGCTTGCAGGGAAAACACCCAGCCCCTGCAAAAACGCCTGCCTGGCCTGGGGATCCTGCTCAAAGGCTCGACGTCGCTGCAACAGGTCGGCTTCGCGCAACAGGCCACCAGTGCCCGCATCAAAACCCGGAAAGAAGAACATCCGCTTCAAGCCATCGGGGCGCAGGGAGGGCAAACCGTGACAACCACTGACCCAGTCTTCTGCGCTCAGATATTCAAGATTGATCCACAACGCGGGGGTTTCGCGGGCCTTAATCGCCTGCAGGTAGCCTTCGGGCAGTTTGCAGGCGAATGCTTCGACCACCACATCGGCAACGTCGACGGATTGCCACAGCGGCGGCCACTGACACACTTCGACCCCCTGCTGCCATTGGCGCGCCGCGCCGACATCGGCCTCAGGGCACAGCGGCACAAACGCCCGCAAATCATCGACCCACAGACGCACGCCCTGCTGATGCTCGGCCACCAACTGGCGGGCCAAACGCCAGGTCACACCAATGTCGCCGTAGTTATCGACCACACTGCAAAAAATATCCCAGGAGGCTTTCATTCCGGGCTCCAACATTCAAAGGGCTGATTGTCCGCATAATTCAACGCGTACAGAAGGTTTATGGCGGATAAATCTGCGCGACACTCGTGCGACAATCACCGTTCGTCACTATCAAGCTGCGACCATGAACAAGACCGCTGTGCACCTGCTGATGCTGGACAAACTCGAAATCGACCTCGATGTGCTCCAGCGCGCAGCACAAACCGCCTACGAAGCTGCGACCCACGCGGAAAATATTGCCGAGAACAAGTACGACACCCTTGGGCTTGAAGCATCCTACCTGGCTACAGGCCAGGCGCGCCGGGTTGAAGAGATTCGCCAGGCGCTCAAGAGCTGTCGCAGCATGACCCTGGGTCCGTACTGCGCGGCGCAGGGCATTCAAGTCGGGGCATTGGTCAATCTGGAGGCTGAAAACGGCAGCGAGCAGTGGTTATTCCTGGCCCCTGACGCTGCCGGCCTCAAACTCGAACAGGACGGGCGCTCAGTGACCGTCATCACCCCGCGCTCACCGCTGGGAGCTGCCTTGCTGGGCAAGCAGCTGGATGACGAGGTGCAGATCAATGTGGGCGGGGCGCTGCAAATATTTACCGTCTGCGAGATTCACTGAGCAACCTGCGGGAGCGGGCTTGCTCGCGATGAAATCACCTCGAGCACTCAGGTAAACCGCGTCGCCCTCATCGCGAGCAAGCCCGCTCCGACAGGTTTTGCAGAACGCTTACTTGGCAGCCATCATGCGATTCACTTCACTGCGCACCATGTTGGCGTATTCGGGTGGCGACATGGCGTCCAGCTCCGAACGCACCCATTCAGCCCACTTGCCCTTGCGCTTGGCGCGCTCCCCGAACAAGCGCGCCGCATCCCCTTTGGCCTTGCCCAGATTGCTCTGCCAAAGGTCATACAGTCGGGATTTTTCATCTTCAAGCGCAGCACGCTCAGCGAGAGGCTTGTTGGCGAGGTTGAAGCTCATGAGAATTTCCTGCGGCGTAAATTTAGGGGACATCTTACACCCTACAAAGAAGTGTCTCCGTCTGGTTTTTGACTACGCTGTCAGGTCAGAACAACACCCGGCTCAAAACAGATGCAACTTTTTGGCATTGGGTTGACTCCATTACTCATCACCCATTTCAACTGCAAGGAGTACCGCAATGGCTCGCAAAAATGCCGTACAAGCTGAAGATCAAATCAAGGATCAAGCGTTCAGCGAACTTCAAGACCTGATTGCCGAATCTGAAAAGCTGCTCAAGGAGAGCGTGTCCCTGGTCGGTGAAGAAGGTGAAACCCTGCGTGCGCAGGTTGGTCTCAAGCTCAAGCAAGCGCTGGACTCGGTCACTAACGTGCGTGAACGTACCAAGCCTGTGGTCGATGCCACTGAAAGCTATATCGGTGGCCATCCGTGGCAAACCGTGGCCATCTCGGCCGGCTTCGGGCTGGTCGTGGGCTTGCTGCTGGGCCGTCGCAACTAGGTCACGCATCCAGTCTTAAAACAAAGCCCCTGGCCGTCATAGCCAGGGGCTTTGTTGTTTATAGATTTAAATTATCGACATATTCAGTGACATTCTACGCAGGCATTCTGATACTTCCGCGCACTCCCAATACCGATGAGACAGTCAATGTCCGCTTCTACAACTGCCACCAAACCTTTAAGCACTGCCCTCATTTTGCTGATGGCCACCGCCACCGGCCTGGCTGTTGCCAGCAACTATTACGCACAGCCCTTGTTGCACACCATCGCCCAGGAATTGGGCTTGAGCATGAGCAGCGCCGGTAACGTGGTGATCACCGCGCAATTGAGCTACGGCGCCGGCCTGTTGCTGCTGGTACCCCTGGGCGATCTGTTCGAACAACGTCGGCTGATCGTTACCATGACCGTGCTCAGCGCACTGGGCCTTCTGCTCAGTGCGTTTGCACCGTCGGTAACGTGGCTTTTGGTCGGTACGGCGATAACCGGGCTGTTTTCGGTTTCGGCACAAGTACTGGTGCCAATGGCTGCCAGCCTGACCGACCCCCTGAGCCGTGGCCGAGTGGTGGGGACACTGATGAGCGGCTTGCTGCTGGGGATATTGCTGGCGCGCACCGTGGCCGGGGCGCTGTCGTCGGCGGGTGACTGGCGAACCATCTATCTGGTGGCTGCGGCCTTGATGCTGGTCAGTGCCATCTCCCTGTTTTGCGCCCTGCCCAACCATCACCAGAGCGCTGGCCTGAGCTATCCAAAACTGCTGGGATCGGTGTTCACCCTGTTTGTCGAAGAGCCCATACTGCGCCTGCGCGCGCTATTGGGCCTGCTGACCTTCTCGCTGTTTGCCCTGTTCTGGACCCCGCTGGCCTTTCTGCTGGCAGTACCCCCCTACAGCTACTCGGATGCGGTTATCGGCCTGTTTGGCCTGGCGGGGGCAGTCGGTGCGGTGGCGGCAAACTGGGCCGGACGCATGGCCGATCGCGGCAAAGGCCAACAGGCCACGACCGTCGGCCTGCTGGTCCTGCTGGCGAGCTGGCTGCCAATGGCATTCGCCGGTCACTCGTTGATCGCCTTGCTGATCGGCGTACTGGCCCTGGATTTTGCAGTGCAACTGGTCCATGTCAGCAATCAGAATGCGGTGTTCAAGGTACGTCCTGCCGCCCGCAACCGCCTGAACGCCGGTTACATCACCTGCTACTTCATTGGTGGCGCACTGGGCTCCCTGGCGGGCGCGCAGACCTATCCGGTGTACGGCTGGGACGGCATCGTGGTAGTTGGCTCGGTGGTCGCAACGCTGGCGCTGGCGGTCTGGGGCTACAGCCTGCAACGCGAAAGCAAGATACAAACCGCAGGCTGACCGGTCATATGGCGCTTTTCATCGTATTGCTAACTCGCTAGCATGCGAGAAAACGCCCTGACGACGGTCTGCCCACGCAGGCCGCCCTAACGATCCGAGACGCCATATGATCCCTAAAGAATCCCGTAACGAACTGGCCCTGGATACTTTTATCAAGGCGCACCCTGAACTGATCGAAGAAATGAAAGATCTGAGCGCAGAGGACCGCCAGCAGCAGATTCTGTGGGCCTTTGAAGACGAAGCCGAAAGTCGCGGCCTTGAAGCCTGGGAGCTGGCGCTGGAACTGATCGCACGCTCCCCCGAAGAGCTCAAGAGCATGCGCCTTGAAGTGCATCAGGAAGTCGCCGAGGCGCTGGACATGAGCTGGGAAGAGTACTGCGGTTTCAACGAAATCACCGTCTGAACCAGCCAGCTGCACACACAACGCCCGGTTGATCACTCACCGGGCGTTGTTTTTTCAAGGCATCAGGATTTGTGATGGGCATCCATCAGTTTCCTGGCCATCACCAGATGCATTTCAAGCTTGGGCAAATATTTCTCGGCAAATGCCTGCAACTCGGGCGAGTCAGCATTGCTGGCCTGCTGCTTGAACAACTCAATAGTCTCTTCATGGGTTTTAACCTGATTGGCCGCAAAAGCCGCATCAAAAGAATCCCCCTCCTGCACTTCAAGCATCTGCTCTTTGGCCCTGTCCAGTAACTGCTCGTCGCTGGAAACCTGCAGGTCCAGCTTGCTGGCAATCTCCTTCAAGTCCCGGTTGGCATTGGTATGGTCCTTGATTGCCTCCACGGCATAGCTTTCTATGTCCGTCGAAGTGGTTTTACTGATCGCCATGCGGCTGGTTTCAATCTCGGCAATCCCTGCTGCATGGGCTTCATCAACAAAGTCTGCCGGACTGGCTGCGAATGCTGTAGCTGTCGCGACCAGGGAATAGACCAAGGCACAACTTGCCAGCCAGCGTTTAGGGCCAATCAGGGTTTTCATCACGTCCTCCAAAAAAAGGCAGGTTTATTCCCTGCACAGGATCTGAAGGCCTGTGGGAGCAAAGGTTTAGATAAATACCGTTTTTTCTGACGGGTGGCACTTCAAGCTATCAGCCCTTGCCGAACAACGATCTGCGCTGGACTTGCCATCATGTCAGCGAACCGTGAGCCATACTGTCCGCAAACACTGCCGTCAAACAGGAGAAGCTTTATGGACGTCTTCAAGGACATGCTCAACAACTGGGAATCCAGGTCTCAGGAATCAAGTGAGCGGGTTGAATACACCCTTGAGCTGCACAAACATGACCTGGTCAAAATCAAGGCCTTCGCGCAAGCCTACGGGCTGGATGAGGCCACCATCACCCGGGGCCTGATCCACAGTGCGCTCATGCAAGCGGAAGAGGCCATGCCATACGTGAAGGGTAATGAGGTCATCAGGGTTGAAGAAGGTGAAGACATTTATGCCGACGCTGGCAGGACACCTGCATTCGTCGAGGCAGAGCAAGCCATCTCCAAGGCGCTGGATATCAATCGCCCGTCTACCTGATCATCGCGCTAACCACGACCCTGTGGGAGCAGGCTTGCTTGCGACTGAATGCCAGACAAACCACTGCATTTGCATCGCAAACAAGCCTGACCCACACGTTTTTTACATGCGAGCCTGATGGCTCATGGGACATTCACAGATCACCAGTTCTGCCATCATCTGCGCATAGCTATCTGCGCCCAAAAACGCACTCAAGCCGCCTTTCAAGCTGAAAATCGGTGACCTGAGCGCTTGCTGCGCGAGGATTCTCGCCGCCTTCTGGCTGCGAACCCCCGACTGGCAGTAAATCACGATCGGCCTGTCGTCCAGGCACTGTGCTGCCCACTCGCCCACCTGCCCTAACGGTACATGTTCGCCACCGATCGATACCTGTTCGCGCTCATGCCCTTCACGCACATCAATCAGATGGATCGACGTTTCACTGATCAGCGCGGCAAAGTCGTCAATGCTCAGCATAAAGTCATCGGTGACGCCTTGCGCGCTACAGACTTGTGCCATCTCTTCCAGCACTGGCGGGCGCAGCGGGTCCCTGAGGGGGTTATCGGCGTCAGGTGAAAAACCGATCTCCCGGCTCGTGGCCTCAAGGGCGTCGTAGACCATCAGGCGGTTGATCAGCGGCCGCCCGATCCCGGTAATCAGCTTGATCACTTCATTGGCCTGAAAGCAGCCAATCATGCCGGGCAGCACGCCCAGCACCCCGGCTTCTGCACAGTTTGGCGCCAACGCGGCGTCAGGCGGACCATCGTAGAGATCACGATAATTGGCGCCACGACGGCCTTGCTCATCCAGCGCGTTGAACACCGTGACATGCCCCTCGAACTGCATGATGGCACCATACACCAGCGGCTTGCCGCCATAGACACAGGCATCGTTGATCAAGTACTTGGCGGTAAAGTTGTCAGTGCCATCGACAATGATGTCGTAATCGGCCACAAGCGCCTGGGCATTGTCGAGGTTAAAGCGCTCGATCCAGGTTTCGATCTCGATGTAGGGATTGAGTTTTTGCAAACGCCGCTTGGCGACATCGGCCTTGTTCTGACCTTTATCGGTGATGCGAAACAGCACCTGGCGGTGCACATTGGACACATTGATCTCGTCGGCATCGATAATTCCCAGCCGCCCCACCCCGGCAGCCGCCAGATAAAGCAGCGCCGGGCACCCCAGGCCGCCCGCTCCAATCATTAGTACGCTGGCATTTTTCAATGCCAGCTGACCTTTGACGCCGATCGCGGGGATCAGCAAGTGACGGGAATACATCCCCATCTCACCCGCGGTAAGCTGGTCATACTCGATCGCATTAGCCTCCCTGCTCATGGTGTTGCTCCCTTCACTTTTTCAGGATCGGGTTGACGAGACAGGCAAAAAACCTGATTCGCATTTAAAACGCTTCAATCACGATCGCTGCCAATGTATTGGCGCGCGTCAGGTTGAAAACATGATGTGCAAAATACAGTTTGCCCTGCAGCCGATAAGCCTGGGTTTTAACACGGCCCTTTTCCAAAAGATAAAAAGGGCAACGCCATTCCATGTAAATAGTATTCAGGGCCAAGCCCAGTGAACTGGCAAGTTCACCTGGGTCTTCCTGCAGGGAATCTATTAATGACTCCCTGCTTTCCGAGGCCAGTGTAGGCAACTCAAAGAACGCCCATTGATCAGCCACTTCACAGCGATGTCGGAACAGGGTGAAGTCATGTTCAAACTCGGCACAGAGTTGCCCATGCTCTTTCAAGTTTTCCAGCTGTGCCAGCAAAGGCCGTTCAACCCGTGAAGGGTCAACTTCTTCGGGAAGAAACTTTTGCAAAAAAGCGGGCCGAATAACTCCTGGGGTTGCGGACAGTGCTTCATCACCATCCAGTTCCAGCAGTTTCCAGCGAACCTTGACCCTGGCAACCACAATGCCCTGGGCACGAATCAGGTGCAGTACTTGAAACACAGAGTTGCCCTGGCGCACCTTGAACTCATCGACCGACACCGAGAACTCGTCGGCCGAGAACATTTCAAAAGGTTCGACATATTCAACTTCGGCCCCCACAGCCACCATGCCCTGATGATATTCCCTGATCATCCCCGGAAAGGAAACTGACAGGTAGGTACTGCCCCAGGACCACATCGAACTGAAACTCAGCAACATCAGCGAATGGGCATGAAACTGGAAAGGACCAAACAGCATGGACTCTACCGGATGGGAAACCTTTATTGTTCTGGTTTGCATAGCATCAACCCCCGGCTATCGCAGTGAAAATATCAATACAGTCACCCTCACCGCCTTGACTTACCTGAGCTGCCGCGTCAACTTTTTCGCCATTCAAAGAAATCAAATAGCCTTTTTTAACGTTGCGATCCTTATCGAAAATAATGTCCTTCAATACCGGATAACTCACCACCAACGCGTGCAGCGCATCACCCACGGTCTGAATACCATCACCCTCCAGTTGCAACTCTTTTTTGTAGTTAACAAAACGTGCCAAATTGCCTGACAACTTGATCTTCATGTTCAACTCTCCTTTTTTGAAGAACGCCGGGACATCATGTCCAGGTCGTGCACCATCCGAATCCCCATATCAACCTTGAGCTTTTCCTGCGGATCGGCCCCTGCCACCAGGGCCGTAAAGTCACGGTGCGCCCGGCCGATACCGCTGCTTTCGGTATAGCCCCAGCCACCCGTCAGGTTCAGGGCCTGGAGGGCTATTCTGTTCACATCCTCCACCGCCTGATACTTGGCCATTGAAGCCACTGCATCCCAGTACACGTCAGACTCTTGCCTGACCTGACGCTCCAGTGAGTAATGGACCAGGGTGCGGGATGACTCAAGCGCCATATACATTTCACCGATACAGGCCTGAACATGCTGCATATCGATCAACTGCTGATCGTAACGCACAGTGTTTTGCAAATACGCCACGGTGGTTTCAATCACGGCGCGGGCGCGCCCTAAAAACAAGGTGGTTTGCAATGAGCGCCTGCAATTAAGAAAATAACGCTGCGCAAAACTCAGGCCGTCCGTGGCCAGCAACAAGCGGTGTTTATCCAGGCGCACATCTGTCAATGTCAAACAGGCAATCCCTGTTGATCGACAGCCATGCATTACGCTCGGTGTCACCACAACACCCGGATCGTCGGCGTGCACAAGAAACACTTGCATGTCCGCGGTATCACCATGGACAAACAGTAAAAAATAATTCGCCGTCTCACCGCCGGTAACGATCTTTTTCACGGCATTAACCGTATAGGTTTTACCGTCCGCAGAGGGCACGGCACGGGAGACAAAAGAAAAAGCATCGGCATCTTCTGTATAAGCAAATGCACCACCTGTTTTACCCTCAATCAGGTGAACCAGGTATTCGTTATTTATATCTTCCCGCCCCACCGCAATTAAAAAAGAAATAAATGACATCCTCACGGATATCAAAAAGGGAAACGATAAGTCCGTGGATAAATACCCGAGCTTTTCCAGCACACGGCCCCACTGGGCATAACCAACTTCCTGACCGCCCCACACGGCGGGCAAGTTGTATTTATACAACCCCCGCCGTGCAAACTTTTCTATCAGCGCATTGGAAATAGGAATAGAGAGACGGTCACGTTCTTCGACGGTGCAATTAAGCTCCTTGTCGATCAGTGTGCCGAAAATAGCCTGAATATCACCCGCACCTTGCCAGTCAACATTCATCGTAGTTCCTTCTACGTCAAACGATTGGAAAGCAGGCGCGACAGAAAACCGGTCCTGGAATCGTGTCGCGCTGCTTAGTGCGAACAGATATTAGGTCAGAACTAAAAACATGCAAGGCGCCTTATCGCAAATAAACCCGACCCGTTAAATATGACACTGTACATACTCTTCTAAGTTACCGATAACGCTCATTATTAAAGATGAGACTGTTGGCATTATTAACGTGACCCGCTGGCGCGACGATCACACATCCAGCCATTAGGATTTAGCGGGTGCCTTGCAGCAGCACATTGTGCGACGACTGCGTCGACCGACGCAGCCTCACTCCGCTTGTTAGCGACTACACGTCCTTTCCTGCAACAATCAACGCGCCGTAAACGGCAACTTGTCCAGAGCACAATCGTTCTTGAGCGTTGACGGCTCGAGCATCAACAGAGGCGCTCCGGTGTCCTCGTTGAAGATTTTGACCTGGCACGAATCGTAAGTCTCGGGGCTCTCGACAATGCCTCCCTTAATGACATAACGGGCAGCCGGGGCGAACTCGCTGACGAATTCGATCTTGCATCTACGGCCGGCATTAGCTGCGCCATCCACTACCAAATGGATGGGTTTTGCCGCTTCTACCGGGATAAAGCCTGCTGGCCGGGATGTTTTGTCCCGCACGGCGAACAATTGCCGACCTGGCTTCACCGCCACGGTTCTGCCGTACTTGCAGCCCACAATCGGAGCTTCGGTCAGGGTCAGGTAGTTTCGATAATTGCTCAAAGCGTCCATTTCGCTGCGGATCTGCGCCTGAGGGGCACCGGGAGGGGGCGTGTACTGCTGGACCTGGACGCAACCTGCAGTCAGCAACACCAGCACACCAAGGGGGAGCACTTTCATAATCGTCTAAATCCATTTGAGTTCGAAGAAGAGCCTTCAAGCAGAATACGGGCCGTTCAGCGGTCGTGCTCCCATATTGTTCCCATACTGCCCTTTTCCAGACGCCAGAAACCACAAACCCCCGATTTTCTCTAGGAAAATCAGGGGTTTGTGTTTACTTAATGTGGCGGTGAAGGAGAGATTCGAACTCTCGATACAATTTCTTGTATACACACTTTCCAGGCGTGCTCCTTAAGCCACTCGGACACTTCACCGTATCTCTTCAAACAAGTTCTGTCTGTCGAGGCGCGCTAATGTAGTCGAAAGCTTTCGATATGACAAATGTTTTTTTCAGAATTTTCATGTGCTTACGAAAATAGTCGTTTTTGAGGCATGCCCTTCGCGGGTGATTCTGCCAAATTCCGGTTCTGACGCGCTGCTCTCTCGACCCCGATCGCTGCCCCGCTGCCTTCTATATAGAGGGCGAAGGCCAATCCCATGACTCACCAGTCAGTCATAGCCCTTTACCTGTGCCGTGGGGCTGGGTAACGTCTGCCCCACTTCATAACAAGGAATTGCGCCATGAGTGACTTGATTGCCTACCACCTGGAAGACGGTATCGCCACGCTGACCTTGAGCAATGGCAAGGTCAATGCCATTTCACCGGATGTGATCACTGCGTTTAATGCCGCGCTGGACCGCGCCGAGCAGGATCGCGCGGTGGTCATTATTACCGGGCAACCTGGCATTCTCTCGGGCGGTTATGACTTGAAGGTGATGACGGCCAGCCCCGAGCAAGCCATTGAGCTGGTCAGGCAGGGGTCGACCCTGGCTCGCCGCATGCTGGCGCACCCATTCCCGGTGGTTATCGCTTGCACCGGTCATGCCGTGGCCAAGGGCGCATTCCTGTTGTTGTCGGTGGATTACCGCATCGGCGTCGAAGGCGCATTCAGCATCGGCCTGAACGAAGTGCAGATCGGCATGACCATGCACCACGCCGGCATTGAACTGGCCCGCGACCGGCTGCGCAAATCCGCATTCCATCGCTCGGTCATCAATGGCGAAATGTTTAACCCGCTCACCGCCGTCGACGCAGGCTTCCTCGACAAGGTGGTCAAGCCGGAAGAATTGCAGGCCGCCGCCCTCGAAGTGGCCCGTCAGTTAAAGAAGATCAATATGAAGGCTCACAAAAACACCAAACTGAAGGTACGCAAAGCGCTGCTGGAGACGCTGGACAAGGCCATCGAGGAGGATCAACTCCACCCGCTCTGACCCTGCCCCCTGTCGACGGATCCCGATTGCAGCCTGCGGTCGGGATTCTCCCTCCCCTGGCCTTGAGCCATATCTTGCTGAACATCTCTAGCCCGCCCCTCAACCAGCACGTTGAAACAACTGCTTAAACTTCAGTCATCTCCTAGTTGTATCGGGGTAATTGCTGAATACAGTGCACATCCGTACACTGCGCCGACTTTTGTTTTCGCGAGCCTGTAAATGCTACTTTCGATACGTATGTTGTTGATGTGTCTGCATTTTATGATCGCAGGCGTGCTGGGTGTACTGCTGGGTATCTGTCGTCCTTTCAACCCGGACAACAGTCGTCTGTGCGCACGACTGTATGCCTGGCCATCCAGATGGATCCTGGGCTACAAGCTCAAGACCGAGGTTGGGCCGTTGATGGACAAGCCGCAAAGCTGTGTGGTCATTGCCAACCATCAATCCAACTACGATCTGTTTGTGTTCGGCAACGTAGTGCCGCACCGCACGGTGTGCATCGGCAAGAAAAGCCTTAAGTGGGTACCGTTGTTCGGCCAACTGTTCTGGCTGGCGGGCAACGTGCTGATTGATCGGGGCAACGCCCAGAAAGCCCGCAAATCGATGCTGACCACTACCCGCACCCTGCAGGAAAAAGACACGTCCATCTGGGTTTTTCCGGAAGGCACGCGCAATCTGGGCAAAACCCTGCTGCCCTTCAAAAAAGGCGCATTCCAGATGGCAATTACTGCCGGAGTGCCTATTGTGCCGGTGTGTGTCAGCACCTATAGCCAGCACCTTAAGCTCAACCGCTGGCACAGTGCCGATATCCAGATCCGCTCCTTGCCCGCGATCCCGACCGCCGGCCTGACTCTGGACGACATCCCGCAACTCATGGAGCAGTGCCACGAGCAGATGCGCGAGTGCATCGAAGCCATGGATCGTGAGTTGCTGAGCCAACAAAACCGTCACGTGCCGCCCGTGGCAGGGGGCAACTCGACTGCGTCCAACCCGAACCTCTGAACGTTTGTAGACTCAAAGTGGTGGATTGCGCGCTAAGCTGCATCTTCGTGCCATAACCCTTTGAAGAAGAAGCGATTAGAACTATGGGGAGAGTTGTTGCTGCTGCGGTTTACAGCGCAGGCAAGAAAGTCACCAATATCACTCTGGACGAAGGGATCGAGTGGGCCAAAAAGCCCGACCACTTCGTCTGGATTGGTCTGGAGCAGCCCGACGCGCAAGAGCTGAGCAACTTGCAGCGCCAGTTCAATCTGCATGAACTGGCCATCGAAGATGCCCTTGAGCAACATAGCCGGCCCAAACTCGAAACCTTCGGCGACGCGCTGTTTATCGTTATCTACTCGCCCATTCGCCATGAAGGCCAGCTGGAGTTTGTAGAAACCCATATCTTTGCTGGCAACGGCTACATCATCACCAGCCGCAATGGCCACTCGGCTTCGTACAAGTCCGTGCGCCAGCGCTGTGAGGCTCGCCCGCTGCTGCTGGAGCATGGCGAGGACTTTGTCCTGTACGCCCTGCTCGACTTCGTGACTGAGAGCTATCAGCCCGTCAGCCAGGCCATCCACGCCGAAATCGAACAGCTTGAACAAAGCATCATGGGCAACGCCCTCAATGAAGCTGACATCGTGCACTTGCATGGCCTGCGCCGCGACGTGCTGCGACTGCGCCGTTATGTGGCGCCCATGGTGGAAATCAGCGAAGAACTGCAACGCCTGACGTTCCCCTTTATCGACAAGAACATGCGCCCGTATTTTCGCGATGTGCAGATTCATGTCACCCGCCAGATGGAAGACCTCACCAACCTGCGTGATATCGCCACCCAGACGATTGAGATCGTCGTGTTGCTGGAGTCCTCACGCCAGAGCATCGTGCAGCGCAAATTCGCAGCCTGGGCGGCCATTTTGGCCTTCCCCACTGCAGTGGCGGGCATTTACGGGATGAACTTCCAGAACATGCCGGAGCTAAGCTGGCATTACGGTTATTTCGGCGTACTGGGGTTTATTGCGGTGGGCGTGACCGGCCTGTGGGCGAGCTTCAAGCGCTCTGGTTGGCTGTAACCTGCCCCGTGGGAGCGGGATTGCTCGCGATTCAAACAACTCGGTGCATCAGCGATGCCGAGTAGAAACCATCGCGAGCAAGCCCGCTCCCACAAGGGCCAAACCGGGTATCAGGCGGTTTGCGGCTTGTGCGAAACAAAACGCATCATCCACTCGGCAACCGTGCGCCCATGATGGTCCTGATCCAGGCTGGCGATGCCGGAGCTGTAGATCTGCTCGCCCAAATGTTCCTGGCGCAGGTCAAGCAAGGCCCGCGAATAGTCGTGGATAAACTCGGGATGCCCCTGGAAGCACAGCACCTGGTCGTTGATGTGGTAAGCGGCATACGGGCAGAAATCGCTGGAGGCGATTACCGTGGCGTTTTCCGGCAAGGCCGTGACCTGGTCCTGGTGGCTGATCAGTAGCGTCAACTCTTCAACCACTGGGCTCATCCACGGCGCCTTGGCGGCCAGCTTGTACTGATGGGTTCCGACACCCCAGCCCTGGATAGCGCGCTCGCTCTTGCCGCCCAGCAGAAGCGCCAGCAATTGATGACCAAAACAGACACCGAGCAGCTTGTCGCCTCGTTCATAGCGGGTCAGCAAATAGGTTTTCAAGGTCTGGATCCAGGGATCGGAACCAAACGAGTCAGCTTTGCTGCCGGTTACCAGATAAGCATCGAAAGACTGGTCGTCAGACGGATACTCGCCATGCATCACGTTGAAAACACTGAATTGTGCCGCGATAGGCTGCGTGGAGAACAGGCGCACGAACATCTGCCCGTAACCCTGATATTGATCAACAAACTCTGGACGCAGAATGTCGGTTTCCAGAATGCAGATGCGTAGCGACATAAAAGTACCTGGCACGATAAAGGCGAAAGTAGTGATAGCAACTCGACAGAGCCTGCCTTGAAAGGGCAATTCATGGCAAGTACTGAACGTAGTAATACCCCCTCAAGCCTGACGGCACCGGGCTTTTGCAGGGCAAAACCTGGCTGGACAATGCTCCCGGACGAACGGTAGGGCGCTAAGAATATTCACGACCAAAGAGCCCGTTGCGTCTAGCAACGGGCTGACAGGGCGAACTCAAGAAACCTAATAGCGTTTTAGAAACTTACTGCACTTGAATGATGTTAAAGGGTTCTAAGCCATATCTTATGGGGGCTCTAAGGTTAAGCCTGTCGTCAGGACCGCTTTGTTTTCAAGGCGTGGCGCTCTTGGCGCAGGCATTGTCGTTCAGGAATAACAAAAAAAGGCAGATAGCCATGTTTAAACATACGAAAGTACGCCAGGCCGGACTCATCCTCTTTGCTACCACCTTGCTGCTGATCTTGCCGAACTTGACCAAGGTCATCGGCTAAAGACTCGCCCAAATACCGAAGACGCGCAGCTGCTGCGCGTCTTCGTCGACTACAGGTTGCGAGGGCTCAATTGCCTGGCGCAAAAACCAGAACGGCCAGCCCTGAGGCCAGCCGCTAACCGGTCAAACATCTATCAATTCAACAGGCCGCGCACCTCCTGCTTTACACCCCAGCCTTCAATAATGCCGCCCAGGGGTACCACGACAGCTTCAAAGTCCTGCTCAAAATCACCGATACCACCATAGGTGGCGTACATCACTTTGCTTAATTCCAGATACCACGCCCCGTCATCACGCACATTGATTTGTGCGTTCAGGGATTCACCACAAAATTTACCTGCAGCCCTGCGCGCCCGCTCCTCGTCCGGGAAGATCGCGTAAAACTCGATTGGATGGATGCGTGAAAAATCAAAACCGCCTTCTTTCATGCGGCGCAGCACATAGCTGCTGAGGTCTTCTTGATGGGCTGTGCTCATGAAACGTCCTCCTCGCAATGGATAGACATTCAGCGCTCCCCTATCGGCAGCAGGTATGCCGTGACAAGGGGAGTAATAAGCATGTAGCGAACAAGATCAGAGCCAGTCGATTACTTCGCTGGTCTGGATGCAGAGTAGCTCCACGGCGCAGCGCCTGCCAAGGGGTAAGCCATGAATTTCAACAGGTTTTACGCTTGCCTGCAAAACCTGCACCCGGCACCTGGACAGATGCGCTGCCCAGGACCAGACATGCCCGATCAGCGTTATGGCTTTTCAGCACGCTCCTTAAGCCCCTTGAGGGTATTGAACGGGGCATCGACCACAAACTTGTTGGCCAACCAGGAAGGCACGCTGCCGCCCGGCTCGGTATGAACCTGATACGTCACCTCGGTCAAGTTGTCGCCTTTAGGCACAAGCTTCCAGAAACCATTGACCTGAGCCACCCGCACAAAGCCCTTTTCTTCCGGGACGTAGGTCGGCATGCCTTTGAGCGTACGGGTCAGGCTGCCATCTGCGCCCTGTGCAGTCGTCACCAGCAGCACCGAATCCCGCGGGGTGACCGGCCAAGGTGTTTTGAACTGGGTGTAGGTCCAGCTCTGATCGCCTTCATGCTTGAGCAGCTTTTGCGATTGGCATTCATGGATCCAGGCACAAGCGCCCGCCACGTCTTCCTGTATTTTGCTGATCTTGGCCAGCGGCGCCTTGATGGTCGTCACGCCCTGGTAGGCCTTGTATTGGGAGCCGGCGACTTCACTCAGCGAGACCTTGATGCCGTCCTGATCCTTGGCGACCTTCCAGTCTTCGGCCTGCGCCACGCCCACCAGCAGAACACTCAAACCACATACCAATGCCACTCGATGCAACGAACCCATTGTCTTATTCCTTATTGTTGAAGGTCTGTTCACTGGTCACAAACACACTATGCCGCGGTCATCTGCTCCCACCAACCGATCAGGTTAATGGCTTCTTCCCGGTTATTGCCGCATACCTCGATGTCGGCCTTGAAGTCGCCACAGACTGCAGGACGTTGTGGCTGGCCGAACAAACCACACAAGTAGTCGGCTGAAAGATGCAGGCAGCGTTCCCCGGCCGGCTTGCCATTGGGCATGCCAGGCAGCGGTGTACTGATGGAAGGGGCGATGCAGCAAGCGCCACAGCCTTCACGGCAATTCATGACGTTAGCACCTCATTCGGGGCAAAGTGTGTTGATGACAAGGGATAGTACTCGCTGGAACAGGTGTTTGAAATTGACCGTTCAGCAGAATGTGCTGATAAACGACAGTGACTGAGCAGTCAGTTTAGAAGCCTGTTTTTGAGCACTCGACACTTATTGCTTGAACTCGAAATCCAGCGCAGCGCCTTCGATTTCATTGTGACGGGCCTCATTGCGCAACTGCAGGTTCATCTCATTGCTGAGCAACCGCCCGTTGAGCTGAAAAGGGCTGTCTTCGGCGGGTTTCTCGCCAAACATGTTGGGCAGCAACGGCTTGTGCACAGGCATGGGAACAGTGCCCAAAGGATGCAGCTGCTTGACCATCTCGGGCGGCAAACGCAAGTCGAGAGTCGCCGCAGGCAATCGCTTCTTGGCGATTTCATGGGCCGACTTGGATTTGGATGCGATCGGTGCACGCTTTTTGACCGGTGCCTTTTTCGCACTGGCGCCAGGCTTGGCGGGCGAGTGGGCAGATTGCGCCTGACTGGAGGTTGATGGAGGTTGTACAGGTGCCGCTGTCGCGGCCACAGCATTAAGCGCACTCAAGGCGCCCACCAACATAAGGCCAACACAAAATGTCGCTCTCATAACTCCCACAGCTTTAACGGTTCAGGTGCGTATGCTCGCGCTTTACGCACAGGGTGACAAGGTGATTATGGTCAAAATGCCATCCCGACAGCTGCCGAGCTTCCTCCGTACAGGCCTGCGGCTTCCTGGCACAGCTGATTGGCAAGCATGCCAAGGGTCATCAGGGCCCGATCGGCTTCCCGGTTCCAGGGTGTGGCACAGTTAAGTCGTATGCAGTGGTTAAACTGCTCGGTATTACTGAAAATCAGTCCCGGCGCGATGCTGATACCTTGCTGCAATGCCCGGACATGCAGTTCCTGGGTGTTGACCCGGCCCGGCAAACTGACCCACAAGATAAAGCCCCCGCTAGGCCGTGACATCTGCGTCCCTTCCGGAAAGTGCTGCTGAACAGCCAGCTGGAACGCACTCAGGTTCTTTCTGTATTCCTGGCGGATGTAACGTAAATGGCGATCGTAACCGCCGTTTTCAAGGTAAGCCGCCACCCCCATCTGCGTCACACTGCATGCCGAATGGGTGGTAAAGGTTTGCAGACGCTGGATTTCCTGCTGAAACTTGCCGGCGATCATCCAGCCGATACGCACGCCGGGGGACAGGGTTTTGGAAAAACTCGAACAATAAATGACCCGATCCAGACGATCATAGGCTTTCAGCGCCTTGGTGCGCCCAACCTCAAACATCAACTCGCCGTAGATATCGTCTTCGACAATCTGGATATCAAAATCGGAAGCCAGACGCAGCAACTGCTTTTGCCGCTCTTCCGGCATGGTCCCGCCAAGGGGATTGCTCAGGCGCGTGGTCAGTACCAAGGCCTTGATCGACCATTGATTGGCCGCCAGCTGCAAGGCTTCCAGGCTCATGCCAGTAGCAGGATCGCTGGGGATCTCGATGACTTTCAAGCCCAGCAGGTCAGCCAGCTGCAGCAGCCCGTAGTAAGTCGGCGACTCAGCCGCGATCAGGTCTCCGGGACGGGTCAGCACGCGCAACGACATTTGCAGCGCATCGACACAGCCGTGGGTAATGATCACTTCGCTGGGATCGACCACCACTCCAGCGTCACGCATGCGGATTGCCACCTGCCGGCGCAACGGCTCAAAACCCGGACTGAACATGTAGCTGAACGCCCGCGGGCTATGAAAGCGCGTGACCTTGGCCAATTGCTGATGCAGCGCCCGTACAGGCAAGTAATCGACACTGGGCACGGCTGCGCCCAGCGGGAACACGCCTTCGCGACGGGATTCGACCAATACTTGCTGGATGATGCTGCTGCGGGTGACCAGGCCCGGACGCTCCACGCGTGCGATATCAGGCGTGGGCGCAGTCAATGCGGGGGTCTGGTGCACGTAATAGCCGGACTGCGGCCGTGCCCTGATCAAGCCCTGATCTTCAAGATTGGCGTAAGCCTGCAACACCGTGGCATGGCTCACGTTGAGCTGAGAGCTCATCTTGCGAACCGAAGGCACACGTTCGCCAGGCTGATAAACGCCACGCCGAATATCCTCAGCCAACTGCTGAGCGATACGTTGATAGAGCAAAAGGTTGGTCATGGCGCCGCTCTCGATGTTCAAACTTTATTTTTGTGGAGAACAATACCGGAACAGTTTAGAAGTGTACGGGCACAGTTGTCACTTAACTAAGCCGTACAGGGGGTGTGCGGGGGAAAACTGTATGGGCGACAGAACCCGTTGTGGGAGCGGGCTCGCTCGCGATTTCGCCGCCGCGATGCGCCAGGCACACCGCTTTGATTCAATCGCGGGCAAGCCCGCTCCCATATTCAACCAGCGAGATCGGACTTTAGCGCGCTGCGCCCAGTTGGCCTTTTTCGTCAGAGAAGACGATTTCAACCCGGCGGTTCTGTGCCCGGCCGCGCTCCGTGGCATTGACATCAACCGGGTACTGATCGCCATAACCTTCCACCTGGATACGCTTCTCGTCGATACCCAGATCGACCAGCACATCGGCTACGGCCTGCGCGCGGTCACGGGACAACTTGAGGTTATCCTCCTTGCCTCCGGTGCTGTCGGTGTAGCCCTCGATCCGCACAATGCGCTTGGGGTTCAGTTGCAGGAAACGCACCAGCTTGAGTACCGTGCGGTTGGCCGAGTTTTTCAAGTCGGCTTCGCCAGTGTCGAACAACACGTCACCCAGGGTCATGACCAGACCACGGTCAGTCTGAGTAGTGGCCAGGCTGATGATTTGCTCTTCCAGCCATTGCCCCTGTTGCTGAACACTCAACAACTTGGCTTCACGCAACGCCAGTTGCAGACGCTGACGTTCGAGCTCCAGCTTGGCCCCACGTTCCTCATTGAGCACCTGTTGCGTGTGCTCACGGGCGATTTCACTGTAGCGCTGGCTCAAATAGGCGTAATGCGCAACGTCTTCACCACTGCCCCAGAAGCTGGACAAACGGTCAGCACGGGCCAGGGACTCACCGGCACGGATCACGTCCTTGGGCGCGATGCGCAGCACATTGGTGTCTTCCTTCACGGTCTGAAAGTCCGTGCTGGCCTGCTGCAAGGCCAGTTCGCTGTTGTGATGCCCGGCGCATCCGGTCAGGCTGACGCAACCCGCAACCAGCACCCCCATGAAAGCTCTGTACGTAAGGCTCATTGCGCCTCCGCCAGCTGTTTGCGCAAGCGCGAAATACGGGTATTGAGCACGTTCAGTTGTTCCTGGCTTTTTTGCGTCAGCACACGGGCTTCGGCCAATCGGGCATCCAGTTCGGCTTGTTCGGCCTGCATGCGCGCGTCTTTGTAGGATTCATCTGCCATATCTGCCAGCGCTTGGGCCAGCTTGTCTTCGGCTTGTTTCAACTCAGCCAAGTCATCGGCTTTGGCACCCACGGCCTTGGCTTGCTCCAGGGCTTGTTCGGTCAAACGCAATTGTTCATTCGGCGCAGGATCGGCTGCACACCCCGCCAGAGCCAAAACGGCCAGGGCAGCGAAAAGAGGTCGAATTGTCACTAGGGATTCCTACTGTTTTGGGGCGCTGAGCGGTTGTAGCAATTGGGCCTTCCACCGCTCTAGATTGCGTTGCAGTACCGCCTCGGTCAGGCCGGACGCGGGCAATTCTGTCATCTTTTTGGCGAGCTGTCCGCGCAACCACGGTTCATTGCAGGCCGAGTCATGGGAAATGGCCAAAAACAGCCCGGGCTGATCAATGGGCTGCGAGCGCGCTATCAGGTCATCGGCAATGCCCAGGGTTTGCGCAGTGGCCATACCGGAATAGCGCCCGGCCAGAACGTATTCGACCTGGCCGAGCAGCAATTTCTGGAAAGCCTGGGTCAAGCCGGATTGACGCTCCAGGGTGAGCTGATGCTGAGCGAACTCATTGAATGTCTCGCTTAACCGGGCTTTCTCAGAAACGGCGCCCACATGCCCATGCAAGTCGGCAGGCGTTTCGTAGACCAGGGTGGAGTCCTTGCGGGTCCACACGAGATAGTCGTTACGCACCAGGGGCGGGTGAATGTAGTCGAACGACGAAAGTCCGCCAACCGTCAGCGGCGCATCCAGCAACATGTCCATGCGCCCGGCACGGACTTCGTCCTGGGCCTGGGCACGCTTGCCACCGTAGAGCACTTCAACCTTGATCCCCAGCTCATGACCCGCCTGCTGGATCAGATCAGCACTGGCGCCGATCAAGTGCGCAGGGTCGGCTGGGTCGCGCCACAAATAAGGCGGTGCATCGGGGCTGCCAGTGACGATCAGGCGCTCACACTTGCCCGCCGCCTCAGACAACACAGGCAATAACGCCAACCCCAATAGCAACCTGCTCAGTTGACGCACATCCATAGCCCTACGCTCCACACACAATTGAGACCCACAAAAAAGCCCGGTCACCCTGGCCATGAAGACGGTGCAAGACACTGAGTGCCCTGCCCTTCCCCACAGCCCGGATGACCGGGCTCTTTATAAGTGAAGCGACTGGATTAAACCAGCTTCTCCAGCTCAGGTACGGCTTCGAACAAGTCCGCTACCAGACCGTAATCGGCCACCTGGAAGATCGGTGCTTCTTCGTCCTTGTTGATCGCAACGATCACCTTGGAGTCTTTCATGCCGGCCAGATGCTGGATCGCGCCGGAAATGCCCACCGCGATGTACAGCTGTGGCGCAACGATTTTTCCGGTCTGACCGACCTGCATGTCGTTAGGCACAAAACCTGCGTCCACTGCTGCGCGAGATGCGCCAACAGCAGCGCCCAGCTTGTCAGCCAGGGTGTAGAGCAGTTTGAAGTTGTCACCGTTCTGCATGCCGCGACCGCCGGAAACGACGATTTTGGCAGCGGTCAGTTCAGGACGGTCCGACTTGGCCAGTTCTTCGCCAACGAACGACGAAGTGCCTGCATCGTGAACCGCTGCAACCACTTCAACCGCTGCCGAACCACCTTCTGCGGCAACCGGGTCGAAACCGGTCGCACGCACGGTGATCACTTTTACCGGCGCAGTGGACTGCACGGTGGCAATGGCGTTACCGGCATAGATCGGACGCGTGAAAGTATCAGCGCTGACGACCGAAACGATCTCGGAGATCTGATCCACGTCCAACTGCGCAGCAACGCGCGGCAGGATGTTTTTGCCGTTGGACGTGGCAGCCGCCAGGATGTGGCTGTAGCCAGCACCCAGCTCAGCAACTAGTGGTGCAACGTTTTCAGGCAACTGATGGGCGTAAGCCGCGTTGTCGGCGACCAGCACTTTAGCCACGCCAGCGATTTTCGCGGCGGCTTCGGCTACAGCGCCAATGCCCTGGCCTGCAACCAGAACGTTGATGTCGCCACCGATTTTAGCGGCAGCGGCTACGGTGTTCAGCGTGGCCGGAGCCAGCGTCTTGCCGTCGTGTTCTGCGATTACCAAGATAGTCATGATTAGATTACCTTCGCTTCGTTTTTCAGTTTCTCGACCAGTTCAGCCACCGACTTGACCTTGATGCCAGCGCTGCGTGCTGCAGGCGCTTCAACTTTCAGGGTTTTGTTGGTCGAAGCCGTGGAAACACCCAGCGCGTCCGGGGTCAGCACTTCAAGCGGCTTCTTCTTGGCTTTCATGATGTTTGGCAAGGACGCATAACGCGGCTCGTTCAAACGCAGGTCAGTGGTGACGATCGCTGGCAAGCTCAGCGAAACAGTTTGCGCGCCGCCATCCACTTCACGGGTCACGGCAACCTTGTCACCTGCCACTTCGACTTTGGAAGCGAAAGTGCCCTGACCGAAACCGGTCAGCGCAGCCAGCATCTGGCCGGTCTGGTTGTTGTCGCTGTCGATGGCCTGTTTGCCCAGGATCATCAGCTGAGGCTGTTCCTTGTCGACAACGGCCTTGAGCAGCTTGGCTACGGCCAGGGAGGTCAGGTCTTCGGCGGACTCGACGAGAATGGCGCGATCTGCACCCAGTGCCAGCGCGGTACGCAGCTGTTCCTGAGCAGTGGTCGGGCCGATGGAGACGACGACGATTTCAGTCGCAACACCTTTTTCTTTCAGGCGTACGGCTTCTTCCACAGCGATTTCGCAGAAGGGGTTCATCGACATCTTGACGTTGGCGAGGTCAACGCCGGAGTTGTCCGCTTTGACGCGTACTTTAACGTTGTAATCGACCACTCGTTTGACAGCTACAAGAACCTTCATGGATTCCTCGTTACTCTCCGGTGAAAAGAAAGTCGCCTAGGCGAACCTGGCGGTTGATGCTCATCAGCACAAGGGCACCTCCAAAGATCGTTGCTTTGCATATAGACGAGTACCGACGATTCCCCGTGCGACCGTCTGTCCGATGTGACTAACAAGTCATACACCGAAAGGACGTGTAAACTCCGCTCAAAAAATGGCAGGCTCCTACAGGCTTGTGCCTATGCCCTGTCTTTAGAGGTGCTCTTGAAACCAACAATCAGCCTACGGCGAGCGCAAAACCGCCCGTATCTTGACCGGAACGCCTTTTGCGGTCAATACAGCAAATGGGCCAGTTTTGAGCCGCGCGTCTTTGATTTATCTGGCTTGCAGCGGATTCAAACAAACGTTTGTATTGGACGCTGCTAGTGGTGTAGATATAATGCCCGCCCATCAGAGAGAGCGGTGCGTCATCCATTGATTCTTCAACCTCGGGGTCGAGGGCGTAATGGATGAAGTGCCAAACCTCCAATTAGAAAAATACCGTTGAGCCTTGAGTAGGAGAGAACCTGTGGAACGCGAATACATGGAATTCGACGTGGTCATCGTCGGCGCCGGCCCTGCCGGTTTGTCCGCCGCCTGCCGCTTAAAGCAGAAGGCCGCCGAAGCCGGTAAAGAAATCAGCGTCTGCGTGGTTGAAAAAGGCTCCGAAGTCGGTGCTCACATTCTATCTGGTGCTGTTTTCGAACCCCGTGCCTTGAACGAATTGTTCCCGGACTGGAAAGAACTGGGCGCTCCGCTCAACACTCCAGTGACCCGAGACGACATCTATGTACTGCGCAGCGATAGCACTGCGACCAAGGTACCTGACCTTTTTGTGCCTAAAACCATGCACAACGAAGGCAACTACATCATCTCCCTGGGCAACCTGTGCCGCTGGCTGGCGCAACAGGCCGAAAACCTGGGCGTAGAAATCTACCCCGGCTTTGCTGCTCAAGAAGTCCTGTTCGACGAAAACAATGTGGTTCGCGGGATCATCACCGGCGACCTGGGCGTTGACCGTGAAGGCAACCCTAAAGAAGGCCTGTACACCCCGGGCATGGAGCTGCGTGGCAAGTACACCCTGTTCGCTGAAGGCTGCCGTGGTCATCTGGGCAAGCAACTGATCGAACGCTTCAAGCTCGACAGTGAGGCCGACGCCCAGCATTACGGTATTGGCCTGAAGGAAATCTGGGAAATCGACCCGGCCAAACATCAGCCAGGCCTGGTCGTCCACACCGCTGGCTGGCCGCTGGACATCATCAGCAGCGAAAACACCGGCGGCTCTTTCCTGTATCACCTGGAAAACAACCAGGTCGTTGTCGGCCTGATCGTTGACCTGTCCTACAGCAACACGTTCCTGTCACCGTTCGACGAGTTCCAGCGCCTCAAGCATCACCCGGTGCTCAAGCAATACCTCGAAGGCGGCAAACGCATCAGCTACGGCGCCCGCGCCATCTGCAAAGGCGGCCTGAATTCACTGCCGAAAATGATCTTCAACGGCGGCGCATTGATCGGTTGCGATCTGGGCACCCTGAACTTCTCCAAGATCAAAGGCAGCCACACCGCAATGAAGTCCGGCATGCTCGCAGCTGAGGCCGTGGCTGACTCGTTGCTCGCAGACTCCGAAGGTGGCGATGCACTCAACACCTACGTTGAAGCCTTCAAAGCCAGCTGGTTGTTCGACGAACTGTTCGCCAGCCGCAACTTCGGCCCGGCACTGCACAAGTTCGGCCCCATCGTAGGCGGTGGTTTCAACTGGCTCGACCAGAACATCTTTGGCGGCAAGATGCCGTTCACCCTGCACGACACCAAGCCAGACTATGCGTGTCTGAAACAGGCCAAAGACTGCAAGAAAATCGACTACCCGAAACCTGACGGCAAGCTCAGCTTCGACAAACTCAGCTCGGTGTTCATCTCCAGCACCAACCATGAAGAAGAGCAGCCGTGCCACCTCAAGCTGCGCGACCCGAGCATCCCGATCAGCGTCAACCTGCCGCTCTACGACGAGCCGGCACAGCGCTACTGCCCGGCGGGCGTGTACGAGGTGATCACCCAGGAAAGCGGCGAAAAGCGCTTCCAGATCAACTCGCAAAACTGCGTTCACTGCAAAACCTGTGACATCAAGGACCCATCGCAGAACATCACCTGGGTAACCCCGGAAGGTGGCGGCGGGCCGACTTACCCGAACATGTAAGTCAAAAAGGCTCCTTCGGGGGCCTTTTTTATTGCCCCCGGTTTTGTGGGAGCGGGCTTGCTCGCGATGGGATCGCCCAGATTTGCCTGACAGACTGCGCTGCCCGCGTCGCGAGCAAGCCCGCTCCCACAACACGCCCGTCACACCGGCTGGCTAGCACCCTACCCCTTCATGCCCCGGGCTGCGCTCGAAGTAGCGCTTGTACTCGCGACTGAACTGCGAAGTACTTTGATAGCCCACGCGCTCCGCCACCTGCGCCACACCCAGTCCCTCGCTCAATAACAATTGCTGTGCCCGCAACAGCCGCAAACGCTTGAGGTACTGCACCGGCGACAGCAAAGTGCTGCGCTTGAAATGTTCGTGAAACGTGGATGCACTCATGTTCGCGCAACGGGCCAGGGTCTCGACATTCAGCGGCCGCGCGAAATGCTCATGCAAGTAACTCAACGATGCCGCCACCCGTGCAAACTGCCCTTGCTGCTCGACCAATGCCCGCAGCACACCCGCCTGCGGCCCGCGCAATGCCGCGAACAGCACTTCGCGCAGCCGTGCCTGGCCCATGATCCGGCACTCCATCGGATCATGCAGGCAACGCAGCAGGCGCTCGACGGCGTGTCGCATGTCGTCATCCAGTACCGCCGAAGTCATCGACTCAGGCGTCTGCGCCACGGCACTGCGATCCGGGGCCAGCCCCATCGCCAGCACCAACTCCCCCAGCACGGCGCGATCAATACTGATTGCCACCCCCAGCAGAGGCGCGTCCTCGGAGGCAAAGGTTTCACACTCAAAAGGCACTGACAGCGCCTGCACCAGATAATGCCCTGCACCGTATTCCATCGTGCGCTGCCCCAGGTAGGCCAACTTACTGCCTTGGGCAATCACCATTAGGCTAGGCTCATAGATCTGCGGCATACGGGCCACTACCCGGCACGCAGAAACAACCCGAACTTCAGGCAACAAGGTGGACACAAAACCGGTTTGTGTCGCCAGCGGTTCGATCAGAGACACCAGCATGGCGTTCTCGTCCCGGTGACGGGTCAAAAGCATGGAGAAATTTTCACAGGAGGAATAGACAGCTGCATCTTCGCAGAATTGGTCAATAAAGCGACAGCAGACTTGTTACTCCGGAGTATTAGGCATGACACACGGAGGAATCGTCATAGTCCTGCAAAGCATCCAGGCGCAAAATCCCCCCTCTACACAGTCAACGTTTCGCGAGGTTCTCATGTCCACTGTCACTTATAACGCTATCGGTTATGCCGCTCAGAACGCCAAGGCCCCACTGGCGCCGATGCAGTTCAACCGTCGCGCCCCCCGCCCGGACGACGTCGCCATCGAAGTGCTGTACTGCGGCGTTTGCCATTCCGACATCCACCAGGCGCGCAATGACTGGGGCTTCGCGACTTACCCCCTGATGCCTGGCCATGAAATCGTCGGCAAGGTGACGGCCATTGGCGACAAAGTTACCAAACACAAGGTCGGCGACCTCGTCGGCGTGGGCTGCATGGTCGACTCGTGCCGTACCTGCTCGGCCTGCAAGGAAGATCTTGAGCAATACTGCCTGGAAGGCATGACCCAGACCTACGCCAGCCCGGACCGTATCGACGGCACGCTGACGATGGGCGGTTACTCGGACAACATGGTGGTCAGCGAACACTTCGTGCTGAGCATCCCGAAAAACCTCGACCCGGCCAGCGCCGCACCGCTGCTGTGCGCCGGCATCACCACCTACTCGCCACTGGTTCATTACGGTGTTGAGCCGGGCGACAAGGTCGGGATTCTGGGCATGGGCGGCCTGGGCCACATGGGCATCAAGTTCGCCAAGGCCCTGGGCGCTGAAGTGACGCTGTTCACCCGCTCCCAGGCCAAGGCCGAAGAAGCCTACCGCCAAGGTGCAGACCACGTGATCGTGTCCACCGACGCCGAGCAGATGAAAGCCGCTGCAGGCACCTTCAACTTCCTGCTGGACACCATTCCGGTGCCGCACGACCTGAACCCGTACCTCGAAACCCTGACGTTTGACGGCGTGCACATTCTGGTGGGCCTGATCGAACCTGTTGAACCGGCACTCAACGCCTTCAATCTGGTATTCAAGCGCCGCGTGCTGGCCGGTTCGTTGATCGGTGGCATTGCCGAAACCCAGGAGATGCTGGATTTCAGCGCCGAACACGGGATTACCTGCGACATCGAAATGCTCGACATCAAAAACATCAACGAAGCCTTTGAGCGTGTAGTTAAAGGCGACGTGAAATACCGTTTCGTGATCGACATGAAAACCCTGAAAGCCTAAGCCAAGGGTTTTAGCCGCCCAACTCCGCCGATATCTGTTGTGCGGCATGGGTAATGACCGGGATCAACCCGGTCATTTTCTCATGGGGCATATACGGCACAGTGCTGGCGATACTGATGGCCGCGACGATCTGCCCGCTGGCATCACGTATGGGCGCAGCCACACAGCGGATCGACGGTTCGTTGTCTTCCAGGTCAAACGCATACCCTCCCGCCACATACCCGCGCATGCGCTCCTCGAACTGCTCCCACGACGGCTCCTGATGATCGGGCCACAACGGGTTTTTGCCGCCTGCGCTCTGGCCGGCTTCATACAGGCGCCGCCATTCGTCCAGGGGCGCATCCAGCAACATGGCCTTGCCAATACCGGTACGTGCCATCGCCATCCGGTGCCCCACCCGCGAACGCATCTCCGGGCCATTTCGCCCCGGGTTCTTGTGCAGGTACAGCACCTCATCCCCCTCGCGCACCGCCAAATGAATGGTATCGCCGGTCAAGGCTGACAATTGATCCAGATACGGCTCGGCCAGCGTCACCAACGGCAGCTCTTCACGGGCCTGAAAACCCAGCTCGATCAGCTTGGGCCCCAGCAAATATCCCACTTTGGGCAACACCCGCAAATAACGCTCATCCACCAGGCAACTGGCCAGGCGATGGGTGGTGCTGCGCGTGGTCCCGATCACCCGGGCGATGTCCTTGAGGTCACGCGCGCCATTGGCCACGGCCTGAACCACCGCCAGGCCGCGGAGCAAGGTTTGAGTACCGGTCGGAGCGATTTTCGTGGAGTCGTCCTGCATAGCCAGCCTTTCCATTGATAGGTGAGAACCGGGCAGCATTATGGTCGCCCGGCTGACTGACGGCTACAGCTCGATCCGCTCGACCTTGCCCACCAGCAAGATGTAGGACAACGCCCCCAGCAGCGCCAGCACCGAAATATAGGTGATTGCCGGGGCAAACGAGTCGCCGGTGGCCAAAAAGCCGATCACGATGGGCGTGGTAATCGCCGACAGGTTACCGATCAAATTGAACACCCCGCCGGTAAGCCCCAGCAGCCGCGCCGGTGCCAGTGTCGACACCAGGGACCAGGTAATCGACGCCAGCCCGTTGCCAAAAAACGCCAGCGCCAGAAACGCAATCACCAGCGGCGTCGAGTCGACAAAGTTGGCGCCAATGATCGAGGTCGAAATCAGCAACCCGCCAATGATCGGCAGCTTGCGGGCAAAGCCCACCGAGTAACCGCGACGAATCAACCAGTCAGAAAAGAACCCGGAACACAGCACGCCCACAAACGCCGCCAGAAACGGCAACGAAGCCAGCAAACCGGACTTGATAAAGTCCATGCCGCGGTATTTCACCAAGTAGGTGGGGAACCATGTCAGGAAAAACCACAGCGTCGAATTCAGGCAGAACTGCCCCAGATAAATGCCCCACAGTTTACGTTTGGTGAGCACGATCCCCAGGTCCAGCCAACTGAACGCCGCCTTGCGTTTGGCGGTCTGGCTCTGGATATCCACCAGCCCGCCCCCCTCGGCGATCAAATCGATTTCAGCCTGATTGACGCCCTTGAAGTCCCGGGGTTCGCGGTACACCGCGTACCAGATAGCGGCCCAGGCAATCCCCACCGCACCGGTGCTGACAAATACCATATGCCAGCCCCAGTGATGCTGCAGCCAGGCCAGTACCGGCGTCAGAAACGCCAGACCGACAAACTGCCCTGAGGTGTAAAAACCTATGGCCGTAGCGCGCTCGCGCTCCGGGAACCAGGTGGTCACCACCCGGCTGTTGATCGGGTACGCCGGGGCTTCCAGGGCACCCACCGCCATGCGCAAGACGAACAGGGCGATAAAGCTCGCGGCAAAGCCGAGCATCACCGTGGCCACCGACCACAGCAGCAAGGCAACGCTGTAGAGAATACGCGGCGGCACCCGATCCACCAGCCAGCCGCCGGGGATTTGCATGGCGGCGTAAGTCCAGCCGAAAGCCGAAAAAATCAGCCCCACATGCACCGGGTCCAGCCCCAGGTCGGTAGTAAGTGCGGGGGCGGCAATCGACAGGTTGCTGCGGTCCAGGTAGTTGATCACCACGGTGATGAACAACAGCACCATGATGAAAAAACGCTTGCGGCTAGGCGCCACTAAAATCGCGGGCGCGACAGTGCTTGCAGATGACATGGGCATGCCTCTTTCTTATGTTTATTGAGGTCGTGGGGGCAGAACCTGTAGTCGCTGCCGCAGGCTGCGAAGGGGCCATCGGTGCTTGCGATATAACGTGTTGCTACGCAACCCTTCGCAGCCTTCGGCAGCGACTACATGAGTGGCATTACCACTCGGCAAAGCTGCCATCGGCATGGCGCCAGATCGGGTTGCGCCAGCGGTGGCCGATCAACGCACGTTCCTGCACGTACTCTTCGTTGATCTCGATACCCAGGCCCGGACCGTTGGGGATTTTTACAAAGCCTTTGTCGTAATCGAATACCGCCGGGTCTTTGACGTAGTCCAGCAGGTCGTTGCTTTCGTTGTAGTGGATGCCCAGGCTTTGCTCCTGGATAAAGGCGTTGTAGCAGACCGCATCCAGTTGCAAGCAGGCCGCCAGTGCAATCGGCCCCAGGGGGCAGTGCAAGGCCAGGGCCACGTCATAGGCTTCGGCCATGTTGGCGATTTTGCGGGTTTCGGTGATCCCGCCCGCATGGGACGCATCCGGCTGGATGATGTCGACATAACCTTCGCTGAGCACCCGCTTGAAATCCCAGCGTGAAAACAGCCGCTCGCCCAGGGCAATCGGTGTGCTGGTCAGCGGCGCCAGCTCTTTAAGCGCCTCGTAGTTTTCGCTCAGTACCGGTTCTTCGATAAACATCAGTTTGTACGCGTCCAGCTCCTTCATCAGGATCTTGGCCATCGGCTTGTGGACACGACCATGGAAATCCACCCCAATGCCGACATTGGGGCCCACCGCATCACGCACCGCCGCCACGTTGGCCAGCGCCAGATCGACCTTTTCAAAGCTGTCGACAAACTGCAGCTCTTCGGTGCCGTTCATTTTTATCGCGGTAAAACCCCGGCTCACGGCCTCTTTGGCTGCCCTGGCCGTGTCGGCCGGACGGTCGCCGCCGATCCACGAATAGACCCGGATCTTGTCCCGCACCTGGCCACCCAGCAAATCGCTGACCGACACCCCCAGCGCCTTGCCCTTGATATCCCACAGTGCCTGGTCGATACCGGCCAGGGCGCTCATGTGTACCGCCCCGCCACGGTAAAAACCGCCGCGATAAAGCACGGTCCAGATGTCTTCGATATTGCGCGGGTCCTTGCCGATCAAGTAGTCCGACAGTTCATCCACCGCAGTGGCCACGGTGTGGGCGCGGCCTTCGACCACGGGTTCACCCCAGCCGGTCACGCCTTCATCGGTTTCGATCTTCAGGAACAACCAGCGCGGCGGAACCAGATAGGTGGTGAGTTTGGTGATTTTCATCGTGTTGTCTCTCTTGTTCGATGGGGCGCCACAGCGCCAGTCAGTTGGCCTGACGCCGGGCATTCCAGGCGTGCACGTAGGCTTTGGCGTTAACCGCCACTTGATCCGGGCTCATCCCGGGCTTGAACAGGCCGGAGCCTAAACCGAACCCGGATACCCCGGCATCGACAAACACCTGCATGTTGTCCGGGGTTATGCCCCCAACCGGGATCAGCAGCGTACCGGCGGGCAACACGGCCAGCCAGGCCTTGACCACGGCCGGGCCCATTTGCTCGGCCGGGAACATCTTCAGCACATCGGCACCTTCGGCCAGCGCAGCAAAGGCTTCGGTGGGCGTGGCGACACCCGGCGACAGGTACAAGCCCGCTGCCTTGGCCGCACGCAGCACGGAGGGGTCGCTGTGGGGCATGACAATCACCTGCCCCCCCGCCGCTTTCACCTGCTCGACCTGTTGCGCCGTCAACACCGTGCCCGCGCCGACCAGGCAGTCGGCAGGCAAGGTGCTGCGCAAGATACGGATGCTTTCATAGGGCTGGGGAGAATTAAGCGGTACTTCCAGGGTACGAAAGCCCTCGTCATACAGCACTTTGCCGATAGCTTGCGCCTCGTGTGGACGCAAACCGCGAAGAATCGCGATCAGTCCGTTTTTTGCCAGTGCTTGCTTGAGCATCTCAGGCCTCCAGATCAGTGTGTTGGAGCAACCCGGCCGCCTGGGCCAGGTGCCATAAACCTTGCTCGGTAGCCTGTTCTGCCAGGCTCACATCGGCGAATCCGCAGGCACCCAGTGCACGCCGGTAGCGCTCACAGAGTTGCGTATTGCCAATCAGAATGATCGCTGGCAGCGGTTTCCCGCCCCGGCGTCGGCGTAACACATTGCCCAGCGCGGCCAGCTCATGGCCAATCAGCAGACCGGACACATAGTCAGGCTGCTGCACGGGGCTTAGCTGCCCGGTAAGGCTCAGGGTACGTGCGCTGAACAGCGTCGACAGCGGGCCACGCTCGCCGTCCGGGGACAGCGCCACCTCTACGCCACGGGCAAATGCAGCGGCGTCAAACTGCGCAGCAGGCTGCTGGGTACGGCCCAGAATCGTGTGCTCGCAGACGGCGGCATACAACTCGCCAGTCATGAAGGTATCGAAATGCACCAGACGGCCGTCCTGCACCTGCACCCATTTGGAGTGGCTGCCTGGCAGGCCGATCAAGCATTCGTTGAGATGAGGATGGGTGTGCAGGACGCCCAGTACCTGGGTTTCTTCGCCGCGCATGACGTTGGGCAGGGTTGAACGCTGGATCACGCCCGGCACGATATGGACATCAACTCCCCGCACGCTGCGTACCGTCTGCAAGGCTGTGCTCAAGTCCGCGAGGCTGGCAGGTGTCTCGCGGTAAGCCGCCTCAATCCAGCCCTGGGCGCTACCGACCATGCCGCAGGCAATGACCGGGATGCCGGGGTTGGCTTGCAGCCAGTCGGCACATGCCTCATCGAACGCCAGCTCAAAGCCGTCGGTACACCAGTGACCTGCAATCAACCGGGCGGTATCCGGCAACTGCATGATCCCGCAAGCCAGCGAGCGCATTTTCAGCACCTGCCCGGCGGGGCCGAGTAAATAAGCACGAAGGGAGGTCGTACCCCAATCGAGCGCGATCAATTGCGCCTGCATCGCTTCACCTGTTTTGTTTTTAGCAGTGAATGCTGTGAGTCCGTGCAGGAGACTATAAACCGCCAGCGCTACAAATCTCAATATATAAATATGCATCTCATATATAGGGATTTAATACGCTTTAAACTCTGTAACTGCTGCCGCAAGCTGCGATGGGGTTGGTGCGCCACTGCGACGATCGCAGCCTGCGGCAGCGACTACAGAAACAGGGCCAGGACTCAGCGTTGCTTCAGGCGATCGATCACCACAGCCAGTAGCAGGATCGAGCCGCGAATCACGTACTGGTAAAACGTGTCGATGTTCTTCAGGTTCATCGCATTTTCGATAATGGCCAGAATCAGTACGCCAGCTATCACGTGGCGAATCATCCCCACCCCACCGCTCAGCGATACACCGCCCAGCACGCAGGCCGAGATCACGGTCAACTCGAAGCCCTGGCCGATCATCGGCTGGCCAGAGGTCATGCGAGAGGCAAGGATGACACCGGCCAGCGCACCTACCAGCCCGTGTACGGCAAAGATGATGATTTTGTTGCGATCAACATTGACCCCCGCCAGCAGGGCCGCTTCCGGGTTGCCGCCAATGGCCATGGTGTTGCGCCCATAGGTGGTGTAGTTGAGCAGCCAGCCGAAAAACACAAAGCACACAAGGGTGATCAGGATCGGCACCGGTACACCGAACCACTGGCCGTTGCCAAAGACAAAGAACGATTCCTGGGACACCCCCACCGCCTTGCCGTTGGCAAAGATGTAGGCCAGACCACGCACAATCTGCATGGTCGCCAACGTGGTGATCAACGCGTTGACCCGCAGCTTGGCGATGACTATTCCGTTGATCAGGCCAACGATCAGGCCCATGCCCAACGCAGCGCTGACACCCAGAAAGACGCTGTCTGTGTCACGCATGACCACCGCCGCCACGACGCCGGAGCAGGCGATTACCGAACCCACGGACAAGTCGAAATGACCCGACGCCAGGCAATAAAGCATGGTGCAGGCGGCAATCCCGGTGGTGGAAATCGCCAGCCCCAGGCCCCGCATGTTCAGCGGCGACAAAAAGTTGTCGATCAGCAAGGTACAGAGCAGGAAGATTGCCAGCGCCGCCAGCAACATCACCCAGTCGTCGAGGAAGCGACGCACGTCCAGGGGCTTACGCGCAGGCGGCAGTGATGTGTTTTGAATTGTCATGTAAACCTCTCAAGGGATCACGCCTTCAACCGCGCTGGCGGGGCAAGGCCATCTGCAACAGGTTGGATTCATTGGCCCGGTCGCGAGGCAGTTCGCCGCACACCGCGCCTTCACACAGCACCAGAATGCGATCGCTGATGCCCAGCACCTCCATCAGGTCGCTGGACACCACGATGACCGCAATACCACTGGCCGCCAGGGTGTGGATGATCTGGTAGATCTCGGCCTTGGCGCCGATATCGATGCCTCGCGTCGGCTCGTCGAGCAGCAGCACCTTCATGGGCATCGACAACCAGCGCCCGAGAATGGCCTTTTGCTGATTGCCGCCGGACAGGTACATGATTTTCTGCGCCGCGCTCGGGGTCTTCACTTTCAGCGCCTTGATCTGCTTGTCGGCATTGGCGCGCTCCCACTTGCCACGCAGCAGCAAACCCAGGATCGAATGAGCGCCACGGGCACTGATATTGATGTTCTCGGCGACGCTGGCGAGGGGGATGATGCCTTCCTTCTTGCGGTCCTCCGGGCACAGCAAGACCCCGGCACCGATCGCATCACGGGGCGAGCGCAGCGTCAGTTCGGCCCCCTGCAATTCAAGGCGACCGGCGCTGTTGCGGGCCAGCCCGCCGAGCAGGCGCAACAGTTCGGTACGCCCCGCCCCCACCAGCCCGAACAGGCCCAGTATTTCGCCCTGGCGCACTTCGAAACTCACCGGCTCACGCAGGCCCGGACCGAGCAACCCCTGGACTTTGAGCGCGACCGCGCCGTGCTCGCGAGGTCGATAGTCATAAATATCCTGAATATCGCGACCGACCATGCACGTCACCAACTGGTCGTGGGTCAGGTCACTCATCTGCTCGAAGGTGCGCACGTAGCGGCCGTCCTTGAACACCGTGACCGCATTGCAGATACGGAACACTTCCTCCATCCGGTGCGAGACGTAGAGCACCACTTTTCCTTCGTCACGCAGGCGGGCAATGATTGCCATCAACCGATCGATTTCGCGGGCCGAAAGGCTGCTGGTGGGTTCATCGAAGGCAATCACGTGGGCGCCACGGGACAGCGCCTTGGCGATTTCCACCAATTGGCGCTGACCCAGTGACAGACGTGCAATTTTCTCCTGCGGATCGATTTCATCCGCCAGGCCCTTGAGCAAATCCAGGGCCTGCTGACGCAGCAAGCGGCGGTTAATCAAGCCAAAACGCGCAGGCAAATGCCCCAGAAACAGGTTCTCGGCCACGGTCATTTCAGGTACCAGATGCAACTCCTGATGGATGACCGCGACCCCGCTGGCAATGCTTTCAGCAGTGGACTTGAAGGTCAGCGCCTGCTCACCGATTTGCAAATGTCCGCTGCTGGGCTGATAGGCGCCACCGAGAATCTTCAATAGGGTTGATTTACCGGCGCCGTTCTCACCCATCAATGCATGAACCTGCCCCGGGTGAGCGACGAAACTGATATTGGCCAGCGCCTGAACACCGGGAAACTGCTTGCCGATGCCGTTGAAGCGCAGGCTAGCGGCGCCACTCCCCGGCGCGTTCAATTCCACAGACCGATCTTGGTCAGTTCTTCCTTGAAGTTGTCACGGGTAATCAGCGTTACCTCATCCATCGCGGTGTACAGCGGCGGTTCTTTACCCTCGGTGATCCACTCAAACATCATGGTCGCCGTCTTGTAGCCTTCAATATGCGGGCTGGGGAGCATGGAGCCGAAAAAGCCACTGTTGGCCTTTTTCAGTTCACCAATGGCGTCGGTGCCATTGATGCCGATGCCGATCACATTGGCGGGCGCAAACCCGGCACTTTCCGTGGCACGCACTCCGCCGAGTACAGTGCTGTCGTTCATCCCGCCAATGATCAGGTTCTTCGCGCCGCCGGGCAGTTTGACCAGCGCCGAGTTGGTGGCGTCCATGCTGCCGGGCACGTCGAGGGTTTTAAGCGCGGAGTACAAAATGTGATCGTCTGGCAAGCCCGCATCCTTCAAGGATTTGACTGAGCCATCCGTGCGCTTTTTAGCCGTATCCAGCTCGTTGAAGGTGTTGATCACCGCATAGGTGTCTTTCCAGTCCCAATTGCGATTTTTCGCTTCAGTGACCATCGCACTGCCCTGTTTCTGGCCCACCTCGAACGCCGCCATGCCCAGGTACGGCACCTCTTCCATAAACTTGCCGCTGGCGTCGACAAAGCGGTCATCCACGGCGATCACTTTCAAGCCGTTAAGCTTGGCCTTGGCCATGATGGCAGGGCCAAGGCCCACATCCGGCGGACAAATCACAAAACCCTGGGCGCCGTTGGCCGCCAGGCTATCGATGGCTGACAGGGTCTTCTCGCCGTCCGGCACGGCGATTTTGATCAGGGTAAAGCCTTTATCCTGGGCGGCTTTTTCAGCGAAGGCCCATTCGGTCTGGAACCAGGGTTCCTCCGCCTGCTTCACCAAAAAGCCGATCTTCACCGGGTCGCCCGCCTGCAGCCCACTGCTGAGGCTGAAGGCGGTAGCGGCCAGGGCCGCACAACACAGAGAACGGATACCGTGACGACGTTTCATGGCTGACTCCTTGTTTTTATTTTTAACGGTCTGCAGAACCTGTTGTGTCCGGGCAAGCGATCAATCGTGGTACATCACTGAGCGCCCGCCATCGAGGGTGATGCACGAGGCATTGATAAACGGTGCTTCATCGCTGGCCAGGAACACGGCAGTCATTGCCACCTCAAGCGGCTGGCCGATGCGCCGCGGCGGGTGCAGGTCGAGTGCACGCTGACGCTCGGCATGGGGGTCGGCGAAACCGTTCCAGTAATCGACGTTGAGCTGCGTCTCGATGTACCCCGGCGCGATGGCGTTCACCCGGATGCCCTTGGGTGCGTATTCGATGCCCAGGGCACGGGTCAGGCCCAGCAGGCCGTGCTTGGCCACCGGGTACGGGAAACAACCTGGAATGATGTGGCTCGAATGGGTTGAAGCAATGTTGATGATGCTGCCGATGCCTTGCTTGATCATCTGCGGCAAAACCGCCTTGCAGCCGTACCAGGCGCCATCCAGATCGATGGCGAAACAGCGGCGCCAGTCTTCTTCGGTCATTTCCAGAGGGTCGCGAAACACGTTGACCCCGGCGCAATTGATCAGCACATCGACCCGACCGTGCAGTTGCAACGCCAGTGCGGCCTGGGCATGCAGGTCTGCCTGGCAAGACACATCGGCTCTGATTGCCCGCACATCCGCGCCTTGCTCACGCCAATGGGCGGCAACTTTCTCCACCTTTTCGGCCTGGATATCGCTGATGACCATTTTCGCCTGTTGCGCCACGAAGCTGGCCACGATGGCTTCCCCAATACCTTGGGCGGCGCCAGTCAACAGTACGACCTTGTTCTTCAGGCGCTCACCACGGGGTGGTTCGGCTACGGGTGGCAATGCAAGAGGTTCAGCCATTGATCAAGACTCCTGGACACGACAAAAACCGGGCATCTGTCGATGACCGGTTAAAAAGCATGGGGGATTGGGCGTGACGTGCAGACGCGCTAGTGCGCAGGAGCACCCTGGGATAGTTCGGCATCACTTCACCTGTTTTGTTTTTTTAAGTGTGAGTGCGTAGAGCTGAGGCCGACTATAAACCCAGGGTTAATTAAATCTCAATATATAATTTAACATCCCATATTGTGGGAGATTAGTGTTCGCGGGATGGCCTAGGCAGGCCCGATCGGGAAAAACTCCCCGCCACTCCACACGCCCAGCCAGTTCCGCCCATCGATCTTGCGCTCCACCGCCAGCTCTACCAGCTGGTAGAACACATTGCGGTGGATCAGGGCTTCAAGATTGCGCCGCACATGCACATAAGGCGCGGGCTCCTGGGTCTGGGGGTCGATGACGAAACGCAGCGGATGCTCGGAGCCGGCATTGATCGACTCGTCGACATGGGTGGTAAAACGCAGGACTTGCTGCTCGCCCTGCCCCTCCACGTCCAAAGTCACCGCGACAAAAGGCGCGTCATCGACTTTGATGCCGACTTTTTCTACCGGGGTAATCAGAAAGTAATCATCGCCGTCGCGGCGAATGATCGTCGAGAAGAGCTTGACCATGGGCTTGCGGCCAATGGGCGTGCCCATGTAGTACCAGGTGCCATCGCGGGCAATACGCATGTCGATATCGCCGCAAAAGGCGGTATCCCACAAGTGAACGGGCGGCAGGCCTTTGTCGGCCCTGGGAATTTGCGCCAACAGGTTGCTGACGTCTACCGGCTCGCTCATGTTGCTCTCCTCGACTTATTGATCGCTCAAGCCTATCAAGCTGCGAGCGTACTTGGCGAGCGGCGGTCCGATCAGGTCTGCGGGCTTGTTGTCATGGAACGTCAGCAAACCGCCGCGGCTGCGAATAGTGGCGGTATCGATCAAATACTGGGTACTGGTCTCGATCAGCATCACCTGGATCACGCCACTGTCGATCCCCAGTCGGCTGATCTCTTCCTGGTCGAGCCATTCGTCGCTGTTGCCGATGCGGTCATAGGCCCGGGCAAAACGGGTGAACAGCAAGTAGTGAGCGCCATACCCCCTGGCTTCGGTCATTGCCTGATCGAGCCCGAGCGGCTCTTTGGCACGGCGCACCATGGGAAAGTATTCGACAAAACCGTTGAAAGCCTCTTCGGCCACCACATTGGGGCGCACGTACGGATCGCCGACAGGGGCAAATGGCCCTTGGGCGATGTAGATAAAGGAGTCTGGCTGAATGCGCAGCGAGTTGCTGCGCCGGGTGTTGCTGTGATCGAGCATGCCTGCGTCACTCAGCTGATAACGCGCGCCCTCACCCAGATCGCTGAGCTTCATGCAGCCGCCGAGCGCCAATAAAGCCAGCCAAACAATCAGACCACGCATCCCGTTCTCCCGATGCCGGTGACAAAAAACCGGCGAATAGTCCCGTAATGCAGATTGCGCGCCAGTTTTAGCAGGTCACTGTTTGGCTGTGAGAACGGGCTTTAGCCGCCGATGATCTTCATCACCGTGGCACCACCGGAGAAAGCCACGTCCTGTTTGTCACCCAGGGCTTTCATCAGCAGGCCTTGCAGCGCAGGCAGCGCCTGGTGGCGAGGCTTGTTGAGCAGATCACCCACATAGTGGCGATTGCTCGACGACAGGCAACCATGCAGCCATCCCGTGGAAGACAGTCGCAGCCGTGAGCACGTACGGCAAAACGGCACGCTCTCGTTGGCGATCACCCCGAAATAACCATGATCCGGGATCTGGTAGCGCACCGCCGTGGCATCGATTGGCGCATCGGCCTGCAAGTATTCGTAGCGTTCGCCAATCAGCGACAACAGCTGTTGCAAGCTGACGAACTGCTGCAGGAAGGCATTGCTGTCACTGGCCAGGTGGCCCATGCGCATCAGCTCGATAAAACGCAGTTCATAACCGCGCTCAAGGCAGTACTCCAGCAGCGGCATCACCTGATCCAGGTTCTGTCCGCGCAAGGGCACCATATTGACCTTGATCTTGATCCCCGCTTCCCGGGCCCGCTGCATGCCATCGAGCACGGTCGGCAGATCACCGCCACGGGCAATGCTGCGAAACGCTTCTGGATCAAGGGTGTCGAGAGAGACATTGAGACGCCGGATGCCCGCATCCAGCAGCAACGGCAACTTGCGTGCAAGCAATTGGCCGTTAGTGGTCAGGCTGATGTCGCTCAAGCCCAACTGCCCGACTTCACGCATAAAGGTTTCAAGCTTGGGGCTGACCAGCGGTTCGCCGCCGGTAATGCGCAAGCGCTCGATGCCAGCAGCCTCAATCAGATAAGCCACCCCGCGCACCATCGCTTCGGCCGACAGCTCATCCTGCGCGGCAACCAACCGCTTGCCGTTAGGCACACAGTAGGTGCAGGCATAGTTGCAAGCGGAGGTCAGACTGATACGCAAGTTGCGAAAACGTCTGCCTTGGCGATCAACGATCATGGATGACTCCGGCGCGGGGGAAATGGGCCGCCGCAAAACCTGACTCATAAATCAGGTTTTGGCAAGACCCAAGCCTGATTATAAGCCTCAAGGCCATAAGCCATGAAGGCAAATACTGGCCGGGGTTACTCTACAGCCGGGGTATCAGTGTCACGCTTGCGCTTGTTGCCCATGCGTACGCCAATGTCCATCAGGAACTGAAAGAAGCCTTCCTGATCTTCCAGCACATTGCTCCAGAACGGCGAGTGATACAGCGCCACAGCGCCGTGCACCAGAGCCCACGCTGCGCAGTAATGGAAGTATGGCGGTACGTCTTCGAGCTTGCCTTCACTGATACGACCCTTGATCAGCAGGGTCAGGCGCTCAAAGTTCGAGGCGCGGATCTTGTGCAGCTCTTCGACCAGTTCTGGCACCTGGTTGCCCTTCACCACCTTTTCTTCAAGGCGATCAAACAACCGGTAGCGCTGCGGATCACGCATGCGAAACTCAAAGTAGGCACGGGACAGCGCCTCTTTGTCTTTATCCACGTCGGCGGAATGCAGCAGCTCATTCAAATCGCGCTCGTAGTCGAGCATCAGGCGCAGGTAGATCTCGGCCTTGGACTTGAAGTGCTTGTAGATCGTGCCTTTGCCGATACCCACGGCATCAGCAATCATCTCGACGGTGACACTGTCTTCACCCAGGTCGAGGAACAGCTTGAGCGCGGTATCGAGAATTTCTTGCTCGCGGCGACGAAACTCACGGACCTTACGGGGTTCTTTGTGCATAAGAAAAGGTCTGTTCGGGTCAAAATCGAAGCGGAGTATTATGCATTAGTCACACTAAATTGCACGGATCATCCTGCATATCGATGTGTTCAAACGATTTACCCGCGGCTCGCAGAGCACTCAAGCGAAGCTCGGGTATTCCAAATCTGTTTAAAAAACGATCAATCCTGGCTGGACGTTCGACAAAGCTGGCCAATACTTAACGTGTCGGCGTGACATCCCCCCCAAAGTGTCTCGCCGATTTAGGCAGCAACGGAATGTGTGCCTTTGTTTTACTCCTAATGGTCTTAACCCGAATTCCCCAGAGTTCGGGTTTTTTTTGCCTGCCCGTTTACTTTAAAAACTGTGGGAGCGGGCTTGCTCGCGATGCTGGCGCTGCGGCCTGAATGGATGCGCGCGGTGATGCTATCGCGAGCAGGCCGCTCCCACGTCAGATTGACTGTGCAACCCGAGCCAGCGGAAACAGGCGCTTGAAGTTTTCGGTGGTTTGCTCTGCAAAGCGCTCGTAAGACTCACCGCGCAACATGGCCAGAAAATCGGCGACTTCACGCACGTACTGCGGCAGGTTAGGTTTGCCGCGATAGGGAATCGGGGCGAGGTAAGGCGAATCGGTCTCGACCAGCAGGCGATCTGCAGGCACCTGACGGGCCACATCGCGCAGGGCATCGGCATTGCGAAAGGTCACAATCCCCGACAGCGAGATGTAGTAACCCATGTCCAGCGCCGCCTTGGCCATGTCCCAGTCTTCAGTGAAGCAGTGCAACACGCCAGCCTGGGGCAATGCCGCCTCACGCAGCAAGTTCAGGGTATCGGCGCGGGCGCCACGGGTATGAATAACCACCGGTTTGCCGGTCTGTTGCGCCGCTTCCAGATGCACCCGGAACGACAATTGCTGCAACTCGGCGGCTTCAGGCTCGTAGTGGTAGTCCAGACCGGTTTCACCGATCGCCACCACCCTGGGGTGATTCAGCTCGCTCAACAGCCAGTCCAGCGCTGGCGCCGCTCCCGGCTGTACGTCCAGGGGGTGGACGCCCACCGAGCAATCCACATCGGCATACCGATCGGTCAGGGCTTTGACATCGGCCGCGTTGTCGGCGCTTACGCCGATACACAGAAAATGCCCGACACCGCGTTGACGCGCGGCCTCCAGAGCCGCGTCCAGCGAGCCGTCATGGGCGCTCAGATCAAGACGATCGAGATGACAATGAGAGTCAACCAACATACAAAAATCACCTGCTTATCAATTCAATCAAATCAGCGCTGGCCGGGCAGGCTTGCCCACTGCACCAGTAACGCCTCGACCAACAGATCACGGTTAAGGTTGGCCTTGCTCAAGACCTTCTGGCGCTGGGCAAGAATCCAGTCCTGAATGTTCAGAACCTTGTCCTGCGGGGTTTTCTGCGCCAGGTATTGCAGCACTTTGCGCATATCTTCCAACCCGAGCCCGGCTTCGTCCTGGGTCAGTTGATAGCGCAGGATCAGGTTCGACCAGTCGCAAAACCAGTCAAACAGCAACTGCAGCGGGATGGCTTTCCAGCTTTCCGCCAGTTGACTGGCCGACAGCTCGCGCTTGAGCACCTTCTTGACGCCCTCCACCACCGCTGCCCGTTGTTCGCGAACACCCTGGGCCTGCAACTTGACGGCTCCCAGAGGCGATCCGGCGGCAAGGGTCAATAACTCGACCCGTTCAGCTTCGCCAGTATCAGGCAGGGCCTTGGCCAGCCATTCAAGGCTCAATGCCTGGCTCGGCAACGGACAAGCCTGCTGCACGCAGCGACTGCGGATGGTCGGCAACAGTCGACTGGACTGATGGCTGACCAGCAGCAGGATGGTGTTGCCGGAGGGTTCTTCAAGGCTTTTGAGCAAGGCGTTGGCGGCGTTGATATTCATCGACTCTACCGGCTCGACCAGTACCACCTTGCGCCCGCCCAACTGGGCGGTCTGCACCACAAAACTGACCAGATCGCGCACCTGGTCGACCTTGATTGCCTTGTCAGCTTCTTCAGGCTCAAGAATGTAATGATCGGGGTGACTTCCCGCCGCCAGCAACGAGCAGGATTTGCATGTACCGCAGGCTTCAAGCCCGACCGGCTGCTTGCACAGCAGGCTGGCCATCAGTCGTTCGGCCAGAGCCCGCTTGCCGATGCCCGCCGGCCCGTGCAGCAAATAGGCGTGGGCATGCTGCGCGCGCCCTGCCATTTGCTGCCACAGGCTGTCTTGCCACGGATAGGCCTCAGCCACGGTGCAAGCCCAGCAATTCTGGCAACAAGGCGTCCAGTTGCCCTTGAACCTGTTCGAGCGTCTGCGCGGCATCGATCAGGCGATAACGCGCAGGCTCTGCCTTGGCGCGTTCAAGGTAGGTGCTGCGCACCGCATCGAAGAACGTGCGACCTTCCTGCTCGAAGCGGTCAAGTCGACCCCGGGCACTGGCCCGGGCCATGCCGACTTCAATCGGCAGATCAAACACCAGGGTCAGATCAGGACGCAATGGACCCTGGACAAAGGTCTCTAGAGTCGCGATGCGTTCAAAGGACAACCCCCGACCGCCGCCCTGATACGCATAAGTGGCATCGGTAAAGCGATCACACAGCACCACCGCACCCCGGACCAACGCCGGGCGAATGACTTCGGCCAGATGCTGGGCGCGGGCTGCAAAGACCAGCAACAGCTCGGTGTCGGCACACATCGCGTCATCGCTGGGCGTGAGCAGCAGCTCGCGGATACGCTCGGCCAGCGGCGTGCCGCCGGGTTCGCGGGTCAGTACCACGTCGATACCTTCGGCGCGCAAGCGCTCTGCCAGGTACTCACGGTTGGTGCTTTTTCCTGTTCCAAATATTTTCTTTGGAAGAGACGTAAACCAAACGTCAATCCCAAATAAAATCACGAAAAATTTCATTGAACCGATAATTTTCAATGAGTTAGATAATCCTGAAAATAGTGAAAAAACACCAGAAATGCCACTAGCGTCAACTAAGCCCTGAAAGGGTCACTTTTGGCCCCCAAATGTAAACCAAACCGGCTATTTGAAAGCAAGAAGCGTCGAATCCGACGTCCTTCGGCGCCAAAAATGTAAACCAAACGAGGTAAGGCCGTGATTGTATAGGGTCTTTTCCTCCCTGTCTGGATGAGATAAACGACAGCAACGGAGCACCTCGTTGACAAAATTTCGCCTCTTCCAACCGGACGAACGGTTGAAGGGCTGGGGTAGTCAGACGTTGCCCATTTTGACCCGCCAAAAGGTTATTCGGCAGCGGGTCAGAATCAATGAGTATACCTTTAACATACTGATATTCCGTCGGAAACCACTCATATCTTGCCCTTTCACCTTGACTAAGTACCTCCTGTTGACTTCATTGACTATTACCACTCAGGAGAAAAGCCGACATGACGCTTTCACACCTGTTTCACCTCGAGAGCACTCCTGAAGTACTCGACAAGAGTCTCCACTGCGTTGTGTTCAGCACGCTGCAGTGGAAAACCCCTAATCTTGATGTGATGGCGCAGGCAGGAAAGCAGCGCTTCGCCGTCTTGTACAACCAACCTTTAGAGCACAGCTTCGTTATAGAGGCCCTTGAGCAAGCGCACATCCAAGGCGCTATGTCTGGGGTAAAGGTGGTAGCCGCTCACAAAAACCTGCTCTATCTGTTTTTGAGCGACGATGTGGCAGGCAAAACCTTCCCTACCATTGAGTCCTTGTGGGAACCCATCAAGGAACTGGATCTCAATCAGCGATTGGAAGTAGATTTCGCGAGCGAAAATGAAGTGTATTCAGGCCGCTCCGATTACTCGTTTCAGTCGGCCGTTAAAGAAGTCCTTGAATCGAATACTTTGGGGATTGAGCCATACCAGATACCTGTTCTCCATGACTGTTCAGAAGAGATACTCTACGGAGATGATCTGGAGTCTCACTCACTTCATGTGGATATCCGCCAGTCCTCTACCTCCCAGCCCGCAGCTCCCGATCAGTTCAGCTCGATGGCCTTGGCATCTGTAGCTTCCATGATGGGGCATACCAATCATCGGATAACTGAATGTTACTTCCGCCCATTTAATGAAAAGCCGGACGCTTAACGAGTAACCGGGCTTTTCCCTAAGAATTCAAATCTAGGTGGACAACCAGGTGACCGGAAATCAGCTTCCTATCTCGGGGAGGGGCAGCGCTGTTGGGCGTGTCCGTGTACAGCTTCTATGCCTGGATTAAACACTACACCAAGCCTCAGGAGCAGCTCACTCAAGAAGGAGGGGCAGAGTGCTGAGCTTCGTCGCCTAGCGATAACGCAGCTTATTTTCAGCTGATCTCGCCCTCATTTTCTTCATCATCCTCATCGTCGGGCTCATCTGTAATTCGATAAAAACCGCTCCAGGGCCGGCCGCAAAAGTTTGGCAAGTCGTCGGGACGCCAAGAGTTGAGCACACTGAAATAGCTGCAGGCCACACCATGTTTCAGCTGTAGTTGCTCACAGAGGACTTTGACGATCTCCTGGCGCTCTCGTAGATCCCGCCGACGATCTAGCTCATCTAAGGTACCGATATATCGCCCCAGCTTATTGACCAGCACTCGGCCAGCCTTGATGAGAGCTCGAACGTATGGGTGGGTATTGTCTTCAAAGTAAACCCAGCAGCCACCGCGTTCACGTGTCACGGTTTTCAAGGTACATAACTCAAGTTCAGATATTCGAGCCGAGAAGTCCTGAAGAGCTTCGACAGCAGCTTCATCGGAGACGACCATGCAGGATTTGAAGTCAAAGTAGGCTGCCTGAACCGCAGATTGCTTGCCGACCTCAGAGAGCCCCTCCAAAGCCGTTGGCAAACGCTCGCAGACCAGAAGGTGATCAAAGTGGCTTTCCGATAATATTTGCTGGTCGATGAGGGACAAGATGTCATATTGGAGCCTGCGGGCGTCCGCTTGAGTGGCTACGACTATCCCGATCCCTGACCACCTCTTCTGCGTGAGTTCGAATCCTGGCAGCTTATCCCCGAGGCAGCCGTTATCTTCCATCTTAGCTATCGCGCGGTGATAATTCCGGGTGTATGGCCATCGCCACTCCGAGGGCATTGCCTGGTCGTTAAACATATCCAACTGACAGACGACGTAGCGATACTCATTCCGGAGGACGTCTTCCGGAGTCACAGCAACTACAGGATTGCTCTTCTGTAAGAATGCTCGCAGGTCGCCTCCTTGCACTACCTGCTCTGCTCCCGCTCGCTCCGCTGAGCACGTGGGAAAGGTGATCGCATACTGAGTGACGGCCTTGTTGACTCCTTCTACACCTTCTCGTACCGCAATCAGATCGGCAACGCTAAAGTTTGAGAAGCAAACGGCTGGCTGAGCCCCATGGATCGTCTCTTGTCCGTCCCTGATGCCAAAAGTGGCCCAAATATGATGAAAGCGTATGGCGACCCTGAGAAGGAAACGTGCAGGCCAATCCTCAGCCCAGCAATTTGTGGAAAAAAGTTCTGGTATGAATCGCGGACACGAATTGCTAGACAAATCAACATCTCGAAAATAATGAGCAATTCGAGGGGCTTGACGGGCATCGTTTTGATCTGGCATCTCACTCTCCAATTATTCAAAAGCAAACCTGCCCGCCCCTATGAGAAAAGGTTTATTAAGGCCTAACCACAGAGGCACTACCGACAACAAAAAAGCTAGTCCAAGCCCGCAATCAGGGCAAGTTTTTTTACAAAAAAAAACAATTTTTCTCTTTAAAATCAATGATTAGCTATATATTGACACGGCAATCGGAGTTCAAAAAACAAAAATTCATGAAGCTTAATAACTCACCAAAAATCAATAAATCATCAAAAAAATACAATCAACGACAAAACACAAAATGATTCGAATCAATATAAACCCCCACTTAAAACATCATTCTAAATATTATTAAAAGAATAATAAAACTCAGATTCTTAATCTTATGATTTTCCATATGTATCAATAGCCAATCCCGCAAACATGCAAATATGCCTGCCACCATGCCCATTAGGAGGCCACCCTTCGTGCCGCTGGCTCACCTCTGCCAGACGATGACTTATGTGCCCTGCATGATCGCTATGGCAGCTGTGCAGGAATCTGATGAATGAAGCATGTCCGACTAATCCGGCACGGAGAAAGTGACGCTAATGTTGGTACAGACAACCTGGATCACGCGATCATTCCTTTCACATGTAGCTTGGCTGACCTCCTGAAGCAGCCAGATGTCATTCATCGTCGATAGCGGATGTGGAGAGAAAACAGCGGGGCTCCTCGAGAACCGATTTTCTAGACAGGTGCAATTGCTGTGCTAGCGTTGATTGATCGGTTCCTGGATCGTGCGGTCGGTTCGCAAAGGTGGGTTGCCACAGGTTGATTTAACTTTTTGCTTAGCATGCCTATTCGACAATCGTCAGAGGGCAGCCGACACCCTGACATGGAGAATGTCATGCGTGTACCCATCTATAGCGCCGATCTTGTCGACAAGCGCGGCTTCAAACGTATCGCAAAAAAACTACAGAAAAATTGGCCCAGTGGCACTCCTATAAGTCTTGCCTCTGCCCAAGCAATCCTGTCACGGGGCTTAGGCTATCGCGACGTCCATGATATCCAGCAGTCGGCTGAAGCAGACGGTTCAAAGGCTCCCCAGCCCACCCATAATGATGTTCGGGATGGCATCAGCACATCTATTTTTGCATTTTGCCAGGCGAGCAAAATCATCGGTATTGAGGAGACCGTTCTCGACCGCTTGGTGAAATTACTTCCCCTTCAAGAGCTACGTGCATTCCAAGACTTCAACCATGGGCACCAGGCTGATTCCTCAGCACCGACTGTGCTCGCTCTCCCTTTAGATGCTGCACCAGAGTGTTCAGACCCATCAAATGAAACCAGCATTGACCATGCTTGTCAGCCAACTGACGTAGGTTTGAAACGTAGGCATTCAGTTCCAGCCTCATACCTAATTGATGAGAAAGGCCTGAAGGCTCTGTGGGAGGTGGTGCAGTGCAGAGGTAGTCTTCGGGATCAAAGCTGTATTGCCATGTTGCTGCAGGGACTACGTCCTCATGATCTCATGCCTGCCAAGCCGCAGGACTTCTCGTACGTCGACTCGGGAGTCCTAATGCGCGTGCATTACGCTAAATCCCGCTCAAAAGAAGGTTTTGCCCTTTTACCCGGTAGCTTTGGACGCGTGGTAGGCAGGTATATCCAGGAAGCAGGCCTTTCAGTGAATGACTTTCTGTTTCCATCCGAAACAGACGCAAGGGTTCCCATGAGTTCGCAGCAGATGAGCAGAATCATCGGTTCCTATCTGCGTGTAGCGTTAAATGATCCTGCACAAAGATCTATACACAGGATCCGGCAATCGGTGATCGTCCACATCATGAAGGCGAGTTCATCATCGGTGTCGGATATATCGGTGTCGGACATAATGGGATATTCCTCACCTAAAACGACGCTTGATTACATATCGGGTTTGAGGAAGAAACCAAAGAAATAGGATTTTGTAGGCTCGTCCGAGCTTCATTAGCATGAAGCTCGGCAGCTAGGCTAGGCATTTATCAAATCACATCCCACGCCGATACCTTGGGAGTCATTGCTCAGCTTTGGCATTCATCCCTCCTACTTTTCACCCGCCGCCCCACGACGTGACTAAGCCATATCTTCCTCGGCCTGAAAGACCGCGACGAGCTTCTGAGTGTAGTCGTCCAGGGTGAAAGAACATACCATCTCTAATCCTTCACTTCAGCAGACTCTTGATTGGTGTTTGGTTTTGCGAGATATAACGAGCAGTTGCTCATTAGGTTGGGTCGGTTTGACCGATGACAGCACCATACTACCGTCTCTGATCAGTGCCCCCGACCTCATTCAAACCGACTCAGTCGGGCCCGTCGTCCCGAAGCAGCGACTTTTAGAAAAATGCAACACACACCGCCCACTGCTGAGCCGGCCTCCCCGCAAAGGCGAGCGCATTGCACTGTCATAAATTGTCTCAGCTCAAACCTGCCTCGGTTTTGAAATCGTCTAGTTTAGCCGGTAGTTCTAGACCACCAATGTCATGCACGGAAAGCAACCATGCACGAAAGATTCAGAGTGATCGAAACCACCACGCTGGACGATGGCAGCAAGCGATACAGGGTCGTTGATCTTGTAGAAGGAGGCTCAGCCAGCAAGCATGGTGTCTTCAAAGCTTGGACAGTGAATCGCTCCGGCTTTTCTAGACACTCTCCAAGCTGCATTTCTCAAGTGTAATCCTTTCTAGTGAAGCGTTATGAAGTCAGCACCAGCCGCTAAAAGCTGATAATCGGTTACTGTCTGGACTAGCGAATCAGCCAATATTTTCAGTTGATCAATTTCCTCTTGTGGGCGGCCTAAAGTTTTAGCCTCACGATAAAGACGCAGAGCTTCTAAGGCCTCTAAGATCAACGGCTCGCCAGCCTCAGTCATTCCCAGAATTGTCCTCTTCATCAATACCCGCCCTCTCAGTAGTCAAATCAGTATAGCGGTTGCCCACTGACAGTCAGCCTCGACCCAGAGCTGTCGCTGGCCAAAGACAGTTATCGGTCACTTGCATGCTTCCTTGCGCAGTAACCTGCCAGTCAGCTCGCGGTATTTACCACACGTAAGCACGAGTCACGTCGGTAACTGGGCGAATGCTTCTGACAGAAACCGGGACACTTTGCGCTCAGCATGGGAGAGGGTTAGCTGATTGGCACCGCTATCAACAAGCCCCTCTAAACCTTGGATTTGCTCTCGCAAAACCTTGAGATCAGAGCCAGGCTAAGAGCGCAATTGAGAGCCCGCGCAGAGCGGGCTTTTGTCGAGAAGGTTCGTTTGTTAACGGTTGAATCGTTCGACCAATGAGTACTGGGTCGTCGCTGTTTGAGTTAATTCTTTGCTGAGCTCTGCCGAGCTTCTTGCTTGTTCAGATGTTTGATCTGCAAGATTTGCGATGGTCGTAATGTTGCGACTAATCTCCTCTGCAACGGCAGTTTGCTCTTCAGTCGCTGCGGCGATCTGGGTGGTCATATCAGTAATGTGAGCTACCGCATCACTAATACCGACCAGTGCCTTGTCAGCTTCTAGTACCCAGGCGACTCCTTCTTCAGCTTGGCGATGTCCATTCTCCATGGTTTTAACAGCACTATTTGACGAGGTTTGCAGCTTGGAGATCAGGCTATGAATTTGGATGGTTGACTGAGTGGTGCGTTGTGCCAACTGACGCACCTCGTCAGCAACAACAGCGAAGCCCCGGCCCATGTCTCCAGCACGTGCAGCTTCGATCGCGGCATTCAAAGCAAGCAAGTTGGTTTGATCGGCAATACCTTTGATGACATCGACAACCGTTCCGATTTCATTGCTGTCTTTAGCTAACTGTGCAACCGCTTGACCAGTCTCTCCGACAACGATCGAGAGGCGTTGGATGGCCTCTCGGGTATCTCGAGCTACATCACGGCCCCGTCCTGTTAGCTCATTGGCTTCTTGAGTAGCGCTAGCGGTTCTCTGAACGTGGGTTGCGACCTCTTGCGTGGTCGCAGCCATCTGACTAACTGCAGCTGACACTTGCTCAGTCTCGACTCGCTGACGTTCAAGTCCGCGCGAGCTATCTGAGGCGAGGTTATCCGACCTTTCAGCCAGACCAGTGAGCTGCTCTGCGGTGTCTTGCAAACGAGTAAGGCAAGTCTTGAGCCTCGATGTCTGGCTCACAAATGCGGTTTCAAGCCGCGCCTGTGGGCCGCGCTCATCGCTATACATCTGTGCAATTAACTGATCCGAGGTTGTGGGGTCAGCCATTTTCAACAGATGCAGCGCCCCTTGATTTTTCTGACGCGAAACAATCACCCCGAAGAGAACAGATATTAATACCGCCAAGGTTAATGCCAGAGAAGTACTGAAAAATACTCCCCCTAAGGAGCCCACTAGCCCCATAGCCAAAAGTGGTAGCCAGTCCATGAGGACAGGTTGCCATTTGTCACTGCTGGGGATAGCCGACTTGCCTAGGTTTAGGCGATTGTAAAGGTTCTCTGCGCGTCGAATTTGATCGGTCGTAGGCTTAACCCTGACCGATTCATAACCAATTACCTGGCTGCCCTCGAAAATTGGAGTGACATAAGCATTCACCCAGTAATGGTCGCCACTGCTAGTTCGGTTCTTTACGATCCCCATCCAAGGTTGGCCCTGTTTGAGAGCGCCCCACATATGAGCAAATATGGCAGAGGGGACATCGGGATGTCGGACGATATTTTGGGGCGCGCCTATAAGATCTGACTTATTGAAACCGCTGATCTCGACAAAAGCATCATTGCAATACGTAATGACACCTCGTGCATCAGTTGTAGAAATAAGTTTTTGTTGCGCTCCCAAGGCAATCTCGCGCTGCGTGACCGGTTGATTGTTTCTCATTTAGATAGATCCCTTGCCCTGTGTAAAGGGTATCGGCAGCTAATATGAAAAGCTTAATAAGTATTACCATAGGGTATTTTGCACCTAGTAATCCGTCTGCGCTCGGAATGCGACCCATTGGCAACAACGAACAAGCTGCCACCAAATTCTATGAGTGCCCCATCGTTTCAACACGACCAAGGTATAAAACAGCTCCAATAAATAGCCGTTCCGTATAGGCTAAAACTTTCCTTGATAAATAAAAGCTTCGCTTACTTTATTCAAGCCACTTTACCTTACCGCCAAACACTACGAGTCATTTGTCGACAGCGTCGTAACCTGCGAAGCGTCATCATTACCACAAGCAGAACAGACCCTATTACGACCAGCTTGTTTTGCACAGTAAAGCGCATCATCCGCTCTAACAACTAACTTACTTGGGGTATCTCCCGAGGGCAGCGCGAATGCTACACCCATGCTAACAGTCACCCGAACTAGACCTTTACTTGTTGAAATCTTTGCACATTCAATCGCCAGCCGTAACTTCTCTGCAACACCGACGGCGCTTGCCCCATCCGTACATGGGAGGATCACACCAAACTCCTCCCCCCCTAACCGCCCAAAACTATCATGTGCTCGAAGTTCGGCGCAACACACAGCAACCACCTGTTTCAGAACAATATCTCCAATCGGATGCCCATACGTATCATTTACCTGCTTGAAATGATCAATATCAATCAATATCAAGCTTAACTTCGTACCGCAGGATTCTGAATCCCTGAACTCCTTCTCAAGGACTTCTAAAAAATGGCTCCTGCTCAGTGCGCCAGTTAAAATATCAACATTTACAAGTTCCCGAAGAGTTTTGTGAGCCTGCTTGAGGGCTTTTGCATCCTTCAAATGCTGCCACACGGTGGAATATATCAACAAAGCAAAAGACAGTAGCAATATCGTGACAGCACTTGCAAAAAAAATTAGCACTCTATAACGCTTACCAGATGACATCAAATAATCTTCAGGTGAAAGCTGAACAAGAACAACCAAACCAGCGTCTTCTAAGCGACGGTATGCGGTCAAGCTCTCAGACCCATCGAATGCACTAACTCCTCTATACAGCCCTTCAGGCAACGCTTCCTTACCAAAATATGGCGCACTTTCCGAAAGCAATAACTCGTCAACATTCATAGTACCGCTATCCTTTGACGCTACTGCACGAGGAACACGATCCATACCTACAAGAGCAATCAAACCATGAGCCCCGACATTAATTTTTTTATAGAAATCTGAAAAGAAATACATAGGAATTGACACTACCACGACCCCAGAGAAACTATCACCTTCAATTATTGGCCGAGTGAACTGTATAGACCAAACACCAGAAACCCGGCCAAACACGGGCTTACTAATAAACAACTTATCTATTGAGGGATTATCACGATGCACGCGAAAATGATCGCGACCACTAAGATCTACCGCACCCAAGGCTGGGGCTAGCGACGAATAAACTAGCATCCCCTCCGGAGAAATCAGCGCAACTTGAGCAACCATGCTCCCATAAAGTACAATTTCCTCTTTAACTATGCGCCCAAAATCATTTCGATCTTTAACAGCATGCTCACGCAAATCTTGAGTTAAAGTATCTATAAAACGAACCACGCTTTGAACGTGCACATCGAATGCAACGGCAAGATTCATAGCATCACTACCCGCAGCTTTTTCTACCAAAACGTTCTCTTGATCAAGCCAAGCATGGAGCGTGCCCCACATAGGCACGAGCGTAATCAATAGAAACGCGATGGCTGCTAAGCCCGCTTTCGTTTTGGTAGCACGATGCTGGTACAATCTGAACCTCCATTACTGACCAATAGCCATTAAGATAACTATTCAGATTAGTGACATAATTCAACATACCTAGACACCTGAGCATCAGCTAATCAAAGTAGCTGACTAGACCTTAAAAACAGAGCTGCACAATAGACTTACTGCAACCTCCCCCCTTTCGCCCAGAGTAATCATAGTACAAAAAACCGAACTACAGACTGAGACTAAAGGGGCAAGCTCCTTATAGCGCTTTGTTTGGTTTGATCAACTCACTGGTTCAAAATCTAAAGACAGCACCTCCAAAACATGTTGATTCGATCACTCCTTTTTTTACTTGCCGATACTTCCTGGGTAGGTTTTCAGGGCGATCAGCCCATGGTCGCCGACGATTCGTCTAGCATGAGCTCGGTCAAGTTGGGCTCTATGGGCGCAATAAACCACGCCGCAGTTGTGGTCAGTCACAACCAGTTGTGGCGGTGACATCGAGTGGGACTGACAGCCGCAGATCAGCAGCAAAGCGGACACGAAGGCGTGCTTGTTTGGTTTTTCAATCGATCAGCTTTGGCTGTCAGATTCTGCGCGAGGGTCGAGTTGGGTATTGGAATTTGCAGCATAGCCCGCATCGTTCAATCAAAAGCTAAACGCCATCAGCGAAAGTTTTATTCGGTTCCAGGGCAGCAAGAATCGCTCAGCGAAAATGAAGACTTGTGAATCGTTCAGCCCGGACATCAAATATTCCTTGGCCGGAAATACGTGTTATCGATCTGGTCAGCAGGTTTGAGAGTCTGACTGTGCTCCCAGTACTCGTGTCCACGGTTTCAGCCTAATCGGGTCGTGCGCTACGTTCTAATAGGTTAAACAAGTACATTCCGGCCAACATGGCCAATACGAATATGATGATTTGGCCGTGCCCTGTGAGCAGAATTGTTAACGCTGGCCCAGGGCAGATCCCCGCAAGACCCCAACCTATACCGAACAACAGGCTGCCGCCAATCAAGCGGGAATTCAACTCCCTTTTCATTGGAAACTGCATCGGGGCACCCAACAAGGATTGTTTGTTTTTGCGCGCCCAATTCAAGGGAATAATCGCCACCGCGATGGCCCCACCCATCACCAGTGCGAGTGATGGATCCCAGGCCCCGGCCAAATCAAGAAAAGCTAATACTTTGGCGGGATTCGCCATGCCTGCCAGGAGAAGACCAAGGCCGAAGATCAGTCCTGCAAAAAAGGCGGTCAACTTGATCATTTTCATGCTCCCACCACATGACGGATGACGTACACCGTTGCAAAGCCAGCAAACATAAAGCACATCGTTGCCGTGATGGATCGTGCTGAGAGTCGAGAGATCCCGCAAACGCCATGGCCGCTTGTACAACCAGATCCGTAACGAGTACCCACTCCGACAAGCAAGCCCGCAATGATCAGCGTCGGCCACCCTGCCTTAATCTCGATCTCTGGCATTACGGTAAACGCTCCCCACAACAACGGAGAAATTAGTAGACCAAGAAGAAATAACGCCTTCTCACTCCAACCCTCACTATCGAATCGCAGCACGCTTCCAAGCAGTCCACTGATGCCGGCGATGCGTCCATTCGCGAGAACAAACAAGCTAGCAGCCAGCCCTATCAAGGCGCCTCCAGCTAATGAAGTCCAAGGCGTGAAGTTGATCCAATCAATGCTCATTTTGCATCTCCTGCATATAAGTGGTGGTAAAAGACATGGATTTCAAAGGTGTCACCTGAGACTCTGAGCTCCCCCTAAAGGCGATCAAAGACCCTGTCGTGACCCGTATAGGATTTCAGCCCCTGAATCCGCCCCGGCTCTCCTAGAGATATCGAAGCCTCAAAAGGACACAAGATGAGGCAAGGTTCGATCAGTCCGCTTTTGGCTGGTTGCCGCATTTCAGGAGGGCCACCTCTAGGCGAATAGTGATTGCTGAACACCTCAGAAAGCCGGGGCGATTAATATTGATCCTCTAGGTATCGCAAAAATTACCGTACGCAGTTACTCAAAGTGGTTACAACGCATAACGTAAGTCAGCCACGAAGCTTGATCCTAGTCACCGGATGTGATGTGGTTGCCGATACAGAAAGACTATTCCCATTCGCCAACTATGGCGCTCGCGACTTTTATTTTTCCAGCATCACGAGGTTTCATGCAGATTGAGTTACAGGAGATTAGCGACCACCTCTATCGTTTCGCTCCTTTTGATGCCCTGCCAAAGGAGTCGGTAGACGCCATCGCTCGGCGAATTGAAGTTAGTTATTTCAAAGCCGGCAGTGACATTCTTGAAGCCGGTGCGACCATTCAGGATCTGCATTATGTTCGTAGTGGTGCGGTGGAGATTTACCGGCGTAATGGTGAGCTCTATGACCGTCTCGTCGAAGGTGACCTATTCGGTCAGGCAGGTCTGTTACGTAGCAACAAGGTACGCTTTCCCGCCCGAGCGTTGGAAGATAGCCTGATCTATTACATCCCTGCCGACGTTTTCGCTGACCTTTGTGCGCAACATGATGCTTTCGCTGACTTCGTTGAAGCAGAGGGAAACTCGAGACTCAAAACTGCTGTTGAAGCTCAGGGGCGTGCTAGTGAGCTTATTCAGCTCAAATGTCGCGCCCTTATCTCACGTCCCTTGGTGTGGGTCACGTCAGATATCTCTGTCGGCGGAGCTGCAAAAATCATGACTGAGCAAAGTGTATCCTGCGTTCTAGTCATGTCTCCAGCAGGTTTAAAGACGGCTGAAATAGAAGGGATCGTCACAGATAGAGACCTTCGCACGCGATTTGTTGCAGTGGGCCTAAACGCTGACGAAACTCGTGCCAGCGACATTATGACAGTCGATCCGGTTGTAATTGGCTCCGATGATTCAGTTTTTGAAGCCATGCTTGTGATGTTGCGCCGCAATATTCATCACTTGCCGGTTGTGCACGATGGTAATCCAATTGGCCTTATAAACCTGTCGGATATTATCAGGTACGAATCGCATAGCAGTTTGTACTTGGTTAACAGAATCTCTAACCAGACCTCAGTTGAAGGCCTGAGATCACTTTTGCGTGACCTGCGAGGAACCTATATCCGCATGGTGCGTGACGGGGCTACTGCGCACATGATCGGAAGCGCGATTTCAGGTATTGGCCGTGCCTTTACCCAGCGTTTGCTTGAGCTGGCCGAGAAAAAGTTAGGCCCGCCTCCAGTGCCTTACTGCTTTATGGTTTTGGGATCAATGGCGCGTGATGAGCAGTTGTTAGTGACTGACCAGGACAACGCGTTAGTACTCGACGACAGCTTCGATCCGATCCAACACGACTCTTACTTTCGAGCCCTGGCAACGTTTGTTAGCGATGGACTGGCCGCGTGCGGTTACAGCTACTGCAAGGGCGGGGTCATGGCGACCAACGAGCAGTGGCGACAGCCTTTGAAGGTATGGCGAAGTTACTTCGATCAGTGGATCGAAAAACCTAATCCAACTACGTTGCTTAATAGCTGTATTTTTTTCGATCTGGATGGGGTTTTTGGCAAGCTTGAGTTGGTACAAGAGCTTAAAGACCTTTGCGCTCGAAAAGCCAGTACACACCCTGTATTTCTAAGCGCAATGGCTCGTATTGCCCTTAATCGAACGCCGCCATTAGGATTCTTTCGTACTTTTGTCGTTGAGACTGACGGACAGCAAAAAAGGATCATCAACCTTAAAGGGCGTGGCACGGCACCGCTGACCGACCTTATCCGGATTCATGCACTAGCATGTGGCAGTACCGCTCAGAATTCATTTGATCGCATGGATGCTATAGCCCGCAGTAAAGTCATTCCTCCAGAAGCATTAAAGCAACTTCGGTACGCACTAGAGTTCCTGTCGATGGTGCGTATTCGACACCAGGCGGACGCACTTGAACAGGGGGCATCACTCAATAACTACATTGAGCCCGAGCGCTTTTCTAGCAGTGAACGACATAACCTCAAAGAAGCGTTTCAGGTGTTGAGCAATGGCCAAAATTTCTTGCGATTCCGATATCCTTCAAAGGGCCGCTTTTAGCGATGAAAAATCTAAAAAAGCAGCCTGAAAATAGAGTGCTGGACTGGTCTGCCGAGTTCGAGACATTGGCGAAGATTTCGGTTAATCCTCTATTACGAAAGTTCTATCAAGCTGGCGCGGTTTCAGCGCTGGCACCCATTGAGAGCGTTCAACTGCTGGCCATGGACGTAGAGACTACCGGCCTTGACTCACAGTCCCACAGCATCGTGAGTATTGGTGTTATGCCGTTCACGCTTAATCGTATTTGTTGCGGGAATTCACTCTACTGGGTGATAAAACCATCGTCCGAACTGAATGAAAAGTCAGTGACCTTTCATCACATAACCCATGCCGAAATTTTAGATGCCCCTGTGTTTGCGCAGGTGCTTGATCCTTTGCTTGAAGCCATGGCGGGCAGAGTGATTGTCGTCCATTACCGGAATATTGAGCGCGCCTTCTTGGATCAGGCAGTGCGTAGGTATTTAGGTGAAGGCCTTAAGTTTCCAGTAATCGATACGATGCAGTTAGAGGCACACTTCCATAGGCAAAAAATTAGCTGGTTCGGCCGACTGATTGGACGCAAGCAACAGTCCATACGGCTGGCAGACAGTCGCTCTAGGTTGAACCTGCCGGCTTATCACGCACATCATGCATTAACCGATGCTCTCGCGACTGCCGAGTTGTTGCAGGCGCAGATAGCAACTCACTACTCGCCACTCACACCTGTCGGTGAGTTATGGAATTGAACCAAGTTAATAGCTTCAAGGTGCAAGCAGATAGATATGTTACACCTTGAAGCTTGAGGTCAATCTTACCTATAGCCTAGCTCATACTGACTAGCGAGGCTCAGACATTAGTCCTTTCACTAGAGAGATACACCCTATCATTAGAACTATTGCGAAAGGCAACCCCGTGGATACTGCCATTGCCTGCAGTGCCACCAGACCGCCCCCCAATAGCAGAGCAATCGCAATCACGCCTTCGATTACCGCCCAGAACACCCGTTGAGGAACAGGCGCGTCAACCTTGCCTCCAGCTGTGATGGTATCGATCACCAATGAGCCGGAGTCAGAGGAAGTAATAAAGAACACTATGACCAGAATAATACCTAGGAATGAGCTGATCTCCTTGAGGGGGAGCTCTCCCAGCATGGCGAACAACTTCAGCTCTAAGACCGCGTCCTTGACTCCCATAAGGCTTTGAGTGGTCACTTGGTCAATTGCCGTACCGCCAAACGTAGTCATCCATAATACAGAAACTACTGAAGGCACAAGTAGAACAGAGATCAGAAACTCTCTGACAGTTCGACCACGACTGACGCGAGCGATAAACATGCCTACAAATGGTGACCAACTGATCCACCAAGCCCAGTAGAAGGCAGTCCAGCCTTGAGTGAACTCGATATCAGTACGTCCAAATGGGTTTGAGAGCGCAGGCAAATATTCAACATAAGTCACCAGATTTTTAAAGAATCCAGTGAAAATAGCCAGGGTCGGCCCCACAATGATTACGAACACCAACAAGAGCAGCGCAAGCCCCATATTGATCTGGGAAAGCATTTTGACGCCCTTGTCCAAGCCGGAAAGGACTGACCAAAGAGCGATTATGGTGATCCCAACGATCAGTACAACCTTGCTCAGATTCGTCGATTGAATTCCGAAGAGATATTCAATCCCTGCGGCAGCCTGTTCTGCGCCAATCCCTAAAGAGGTCGCCAAACCAAATAGCGTGGCAAATACCGCTAGTATATCGATGATATGTCCCGGCCATCCCCAGACACGCTCACCCAATAGTGGATAAAAAATTGAGCGTATTGAAAGTGGCAAGCCTTTGTTATAAGAAAACAACGCTAAAGACAGCGCCACAATCGCGTATATAGCCCAAGGATGGAGTCCCCAGTGAAAGATTGTAGCCGCCATCGCCAAGTCAGCAGATGCCTTCATATCACCTTCGGCACCTCCTAGGGGCGCCCAATCCGTGCGTAAACCGCTCGCATCGACTGTCACACCTCCCATTGAAGCAGCGTAATGCGACATGGGTTCGGCTACCCCATAAAACATCAACCCAATGCCCATCCCCGCAGCAAAAAGCATTGAAAACCAACCGACGTAACTATGGTCTGGTTTGGCATCTCTACCGCCCAAACGAACCTTGCCCAGCGGAGAGAAAATAAGTGCAATGCATAGCAAGACAAAAACGTTCGCAATGCTCATGAAGAGCCAGGCTAGATGGCTGGTTAGCCAGTTTCGAATGGAGCTAAAAAGGGGTTCTACTTCATTCTGCAATGCCAGCGTCAAAATCACGAATAGTAAAATGGTAGCTGCTGAAATGATGAAAACTTTACCGTGGATATCGAGTGAGAACGAAAACTCTCCCTTGATGTTGTCTTGACCAATGACATAGTCAGTATCGATAAGATTGGCCGCTCCAGTAGGAGCAGGAATGCCTTCACTGGGTTGAGAAGGTGTGTTTGGACTATCATCCGTAGGCTTTCCAACCATAAGATTCCCCTTTTGAGATTCACGTCATAAAACGTGTAATTATCATTATCCCCGCTGTTCCTATGGTAAAACGAGATTTTAGCCAAGCTATCCTAGCAAGCTTTGGGAACAAAATTTCTAAAACCTCAGCTCTTTTAACTTCTTACCAGAGACTTCTCTCGCGTAGCCTTGGCAGGCTTGCAACGCGATTAGTCCCTGATCGCCGTCACCGTAGACTCCGATAATTCGTTGGGCATGCGCTGGAACAAGTTGGGTTCTAAGGGCACCATAAGCCATGCCGCCGGCACCGGTGGTAGGTTGCACTGCGTCACAACCATTCGTAGCTCCGTCGAGTTGGACTTACAGCCGCAGGCCGGCAGTAGCAAGCGATCACCCAAGCGTGATTGTTTGGTTTTTGCATAGGTCAGAGTTCGGCAATAGGATCGGTCACTGGCTGCCAGCAATTGCTCTAGGGTAAGGAGCTTGCCCTGCTCTGCCAGAACCCGCGTGGGGCTGGCATTGGCCAGAAGGGTGAACTTGGTTTGGTGGGCAGCTTCCTTGGCGACCAATTGCTCATCGTAGGCGTGGCCTGCCACGGCCATGCAGTTCACGCGCTACCCACCATCAGGGCAAGGATGATCAGCAGCACCCAACACCGTATCCTCCATCACGCCAACACCTTGAGCGCTTGGGCATACAGCGCCTGCCGATCGGCCACTCCATTCTGGTCACCATTGATGCGCTGGGTGATCCTGTCGAACTGACTAGTGTCGGCAAAGGTGTTGCCGGTCTCTTTGCCAACTCGCCCCGTCGGTGCGATTAAACGCTTGTGGCTCCGGTCGTGCCTAGGGATATTCTCTAGCTCTCAGCTTAAGTAATACAAACACTCATCCACGCACGGAACTATGAACTGGGGGGGGCTGTTTTTAAAGTCGATGTCGCTAATACGACGGGGAAAACCGTCCTTGTTTATCAGGTTATTGTTTTGATACTCAGCAGGGGCGGTCAGGATGGGTCGTAATCTGGGGGAGTTGGCTAACACTAAGCTTCTATGGCCAAAAACGCACAGATTTCAGCGTCAGATAGGAGTTACTCAAGAGCCTCTGGAGATGCTTGAATTCTCCGCCGAGAAGATCAACCACCTATCTCAAATAACATACCAAAAGGGCCCTCGAACGGCCCTTTTGTACTCAAACCAAAATCACTTGGTCAGCCAGGACTCAACGGTATCTGAGCCGTGTTCTGCCTTCCACTCCTTCAGACCTTTGTGATTCCCACCTTTGGTTTCGATGACCTCGCCAGTGTACGGATTTTTGTAGACCTTCACCTGACGTGGTTTACGAGTGCCAGCTTTGGATTTCACTACTGGAGTGCTGCGGCCAGTCTGAGGATCCAACAAGTTGATGATGTTAGACAGGCTGTAACCGTATTCAGCAAGCAGAGCGCGCAGCTTCGACTCAAACTCTATTTCCTTTTTGAGGCCAGCATCGCCTTTCAGTGTTTCGAGAGCCTCGAGTTGTTCGGCAAGGTGTTTTTCGAGTTGGCGAAATTCAGCAAGTTTTGACATGTTTAATCTCTACGTAGTTAGTCCCATAACAATACACCAACTTTGGAGTTTTCCGCCAATCGTTTAGGTATAAGATCCATGAGTAACGATCACGAAGGCGCGCACTGTGGAGTCTGGGCTCACACTCTAATTTTATTCGTTCCCTGTCAAAAGCGAAGTATTGAGGTCAACATCTTTGTGGCATGGATGTGTCTATGAAACTAGGGGTTATTCAGGATGATGTGCTGAGTATTCTGAGATTTACCCAGCAGCTGCAGACGCGGCTGTGCTTTATAGGTCGGTTGAGCAAGGGCGAATCGCGACTTACTCCGCTCACGCCGAGTATCTCACTAGCGAGATACTGAAAATCATGCCCGTCGGGACATTGCCGACCAATTTGAAGGGTTCCCGTCTTGAGGCAGATTTGGGTATGTAGATCGGACACCGGGCCCAGCCCAAGCAGGCCTTTTAAATCCACTGAATGTCCAGTCACGCCTCGGGCTACTTCAACGGCTTCTTGCGGATTGACCTGCTGACTAAGGTAACCATCGCCCTGCCTCTGCCCAAAGTCGTCGGTGTGTGTAAATCGATGTAAGCGCCTCCTAAAACAGGCATATTGGATTGTAGAGCGTAGCCACAGTGTTAATTGGTCAGTACAGCCGCTATTTTTGGGAGCATGAATCTTGTCAGCTGAAAGTAGTACCAAGATGATTACAGCCCATACCCCGTGGACGGTTTTTCTGGTGTTCTTGCGCTTGGGATTCATCTCCTTCGGAGGGCCAATTGCACACCTAGGTTACTTCCGCGAAGAGTTTGTTGTTCGGCGCCAATGGCTCAGTGAGCGCAGTTATATCGATTTGGTCGCCCTGTGCCAGTTTCTGCCAGGGCCTGCCAGTAGCCAGGTAGGCATAGGTTTGGGGCTATCGCGTGCTGGTTTCTCTGGAGCAGTTGCCGCGTGGGCTGGGTTTACACTGCCATCGGCAATAATCCTCGTTTTGTTTGCGCAAGGGATGTCCGCGTGGGGAAATGCATTCCCAAGCGGTCTTTTGCACGGACTTAAGATCGTCGCGGTTGCTGTTGTTGCTCAAGCCGTCTGGGGAATGGCGCGCAATATTTGTACTGATGTACCCAGGGTAACCATCGCTGTGTTTGCAGCTTGCGCAGCACTCATCTGGCCAAATGCCTGGGGGCAGATCGCCGTGATTATCTGCAGTGCTGTCATCGGTCTGATGCTTTTCAAGCCTGCTCAACAGCATACTGCTGGGCCCCTTCCAATATCAGTTAGCCGAAAAGTAGGTCTGGTATCGTTGGTGGTATTCTTTGGCTTATTGGTAGGCCTACCATTTTTGATCCAGGTTTGGCCCTCTGAAGCACTAGCTATGACGAATGCCTTTTTCCGAGCAGGGTCATTAGTTTTTGGAGGGGGGCATGTTGTACTACCGTTACTTCAGTCTGCGACCGTATTCAACGGATGGGTAACCAACGACACATTCATTGCTGGGTATGGCTTAGCACAGGCCGTACCGGGCCCGCTCTTTACCTTCGCAGCATTTCTCGGAGCGTCCATGAACGCCCAACCCTCTGGTTGGATCGGAGCTACGGTATGCCTGGTCGCTATCTTCGCACCTTCATTCCTACTCGTAATCGGCGTGCTGCCATTCTGGGAGCAACTACGACATAGTTTTCGCACCCAATCGGCCCTTGCAGGAATTAATGCGGGAGTAGTAGGGCTACTCTTGGCGGCCTTATATAACCCAGTCTGGACGAGTGCAATTTTGAAACCTCAAGACTTCGGTTTGGCGCTGATAGCCCTTGTCGCCCTAATGTTTTGGAGGGTTCCCCCATGGGTAGTCGTCTTGGGCAGTGGAATGCTTGGATGGTGGCTCAGCGGTGTACTTTGAAAGCAAGCATCAGCCAAAGGTATCTTGATCTGTATAGGAGGTTATTGATGTCAGTAGCGCGGATGCTATAGGATCTTATCAGGAGATGGCATTCCTCCTTTAACCGCCTTGTGCTGATGATGCCTACGTGAACCCTAGACAGGGTGCGTAGGTGTCGCTCCCTGTCCCTAATTTAGGACAGGATATGATCTTACTTTTCGTGCTTCGCCCATCTTACAGCGCTGTCCCTCTGCATGCTTGGCCCTCCAGGTTTGGTAAGGAGTGCTCGTCATGCTGAAATCATTGATCGTCATTGCCATCGGCGCCTCAGTTGGTGCTTGGTTACGCTGGCTTTTGGGTATAAAGCTGAACGCTCTATTTCCTACGATTCCTCCCGGGACTGTAGTCGCGAACATGGTCGGGGGTTATCTCATAGGGCTGACCATCGCCTTCTTGGCTGCATCGCCTTCGCTCAGCCCTGAATGGCGCCTCCTGATCATCACCGGATTTTGTGGTGGTCTTACCACTTTTTCTACATTTTCAGCCGAAACAGTCACCTTGATTCAGGAGGGAAAACTGCTCTGGGCGCTTGGCTCAATTTCGTTGCACGTGGTTGGTTCGCTGGCGATGACCGCTGCAGGGCTTCTTTCATACCAAGTGATTGGTACTCGCTGAGGAGATAGACATGAAAGGCTTTATGGTCGTTTTCTTTACTCAACGTAACCGTCGCTATCAGAGAATGATGTTAGGCGAATGGATAGTCGATTTGCCAAAAGAAATGGGCCCACTTGGGAGAGATCCGTCCGACGCAACCACTTCTACAACATCGGAGGTATGAACATGAGCTACGCGGACATTCCTGCTGGTAACGCGATCCCCGATGACTTCTTCACAGTTATTGAGATCCCTGCAAACCACTCGCCGATCAAGTACGAGGTCGACAAGCAGAGCAGACAGATCTTCGTTGACCGCTTCCTAAGCACACCGATGTTCTATCCGGCCAACTACGGGTTCATTCCAAATACGTTGAGCGATGACGGAGATCCTCTTGACGTCCTGGTGGTTTGCCCTTATCCCGTCTCACCTGGAGTTGTCATCCGCAGTCGCCCGGTGGGTGTGATGTACATGACTGACGAAGCCGGAGCGGATGCCAAGGTGATCGCTGTGCCTCATGAAAAACTCAGCTCGATGTACAGCGACGTAAAGGAGTGCTCAGACCTCCCTGCGCTACTCCTCGCACAGATCCAGCATTTCTTTGAAAACTACAAAGCATTGGAGCCGGGTAAGTGGGTGAAGATGGGGCGTTGGGGGAGCGCGGATGAGGCGCGGGAAGAGATTCGCAAGTCGGTAGCTGCGTATATTCCCAAGTAGGTTTCACTCCAAATTGAAAGCATCAGCCGGGAGTCAGAACTGAGGGGCAAGTGATTTGCCTCTCAGTCGCTCGGGACATCAAATGTCGAGGGAACCACACGCATAGAAAAGTGGATGGCTATGCTGCGCATGACTCAACTCAATCAAAGTCATTCCAGAATATCGGCCTTTGATAACCCACTTATGGGGTCGCGCTAGCATGCATTTGACGATTTCCTATTTGACTAAGGTGATTGGTATATCTGAGAGCTGAATCACCTTTGCCGCGACAGAGCCCAGAAAAATCCCTGCAAGAAAGCCGTTGCCATGTGAGCCTAGGATGATGTTGTTACATCCTAAAGAGTGTGAGCACGCCACGATTTGGCTTGCTGCATCGCCTTGTAAGGTGTGAAGTGTAAATGCAACCCCTTCCTGCTTCAGAAGCACCCCAGCTTTTTGTGAGCTCTCAGCACTTTTATCACCGTAGTAACGATCAATCTCATCCGCTCTCATGTCGTGTGCAATTCGAGTTGGTAACAGTGGCTGTACATTCACCAGATGTACCTCAACACTACCGCCCAGTAATCCGCCATCTTGGATTAGCCCAATAAGGTAACGCACTGCGCGCTCCGAGTGCTCGGAGCCATCGACAGCTACAAGTATTTTATGCATTTTCTAAATCCTCTTTCAGTGGCATGAAGATGCTTGTCGTTAGGGGATTGCCAGCTTGCAATCAGTTCTACTCGGACAGGCGGATTCGAATCTGTTTTTCAATCTCGATGATCGCAAAGAGCGCAACACCGACCCCGATGATAAGTAGGCCATCAAGGAAGGGGATCGCTTCTGTGGCAAACACCTTTTGCAGAGGTGGCGCGTAGGTGATGGCGAACTGGGCCAAGGTAACCACTGCGACGGTCATCCACACGACCTTGGTGCCACGAATGCCCTTCCAGGTGAGCGATGTGCTGTAGAGATTACGAATAAAGAACAGATGGAAAATTTCCATCACGACTAGCGTATTCACCGCGATGGTTCGGGCCAACTCCACGGAGTAGCCACGGTCGAGCGCATACGAAAAAATGCCGTAAACACCACAGAGGAACAGAATAGAAACAAGCACCATATGCCAGACTAAAGCACCGCTTATCAATGGCTCTTTGCGCGAACGAGGCGGTCTGCGCATGGTGTTATCTTCGGTGGGCTCGAATGCCAACGCTATGCCGAGCGTTACTGCGGTTATAAGATTAATCCACAGAATCTGTATCGGCGTCACCGGCAGTGTAAGGCCGAGGAGCAGGGCCACGATGATGGTCATGGCTTCACCTGCGCTTGTGGGAAGCGTCCAGCTCAGGACTTTCTTAATATTGTCGTAGACTGTACGCCCCTCGCGCACTGCAGCAACGATGGACGCGAAGTTGTCATCAGCCAGCACCAAGTCGGCAGCTTCCTTGGCGGCGTCACTACCTTTTCCCCCCATAGCGATGCCAGCATCGGCACGCTTTAGCGCTGGTGCGTCATTAACGCCATCGCCCGTCATTGCCACTGTCATGCCATTCGACTGCAGCAGCATGACCAACCTGAGTTTATGTTCAGGGCTGGTACGAGCAAAGATATTGACTTCCTTTACCGCCTCCTTGAGGGCGGCATCGTTCATGGAGTCCAGGTCTACACCAGTCAGCACCTTGTCGGGATTATGCAAGCCAATCTGACGACCGATTGCGGCGGCGGTGCCGCCATGATCGCCAGTGATCATTTTTACAACAATTCCCGCTGCCTGGCATTGTTGAACTGCCTTTATCGTCTCGGGTCTAGGCGGATCAATTAGCCCGACCATGCCCAACAAGGTTAACTTCCCTTGCACGTCCCCAAACTCCAACACAGTGTGCTCTGGCTGAACTGACCTAGCTGCAAACGCCAATACACGCTGCCCTTTTGCGGCGATGGTGTTTGCCTGTTCGTACCAGTAGTCCGCGTTAAGGGGCTCAGTCACGCCATCGGTTACGAACTGCCGCGTGCTCATGGCCAGTATTTGCTCTGGCGCACCTTTTACATAGATAGAAGCATGGCGATTATGGTTGTGATGGAGGGTCGCCATAAAACGGTGTTTCGCGTCAAACGGAATGGCATCGCTTCGTGGCCAGGTACGATGATCTTCATCGCTATCTATTCCGGTTTTTCCGGAAAACGCTAGCAAGGCTCCCTCCATCGGATCGCCTTCAACCGTCCATAAGTCTTTATTCTGGCGCAGCACGGCATCGTTGCAGAGACCTGCTGCTCGCCCCAATTCTGAGAGCGCAGGGTGAGACGATATCTCGATCAGCTGATCGGCAATCCTGAAGCCTCCCGCTGGCTGATAACCTGCGCCATCGACCGTGAAGAGAAGATCGTTCGTGACGACCGATGCGACCATCATTTCGTTGCGGGTCAGTGTTCCAGTTTTGTCAGTGCAGATGACGGATACCGAGCCTAGTGTTTCGATGGCAGGCAGGCGACGCACGATAGCGTTGCGGCGAGCCATTGCGCGAACTCCGACAGCCAACGTGATGGTAAGGACGGCGGGCAATCCTTCAGGTATCGCCGCTACTGACATCCCGACTACGATCATGAAAATCTCTGTGAACTCGTAGTGCGCGACATAATGGCCGAACACGAGCAGAAGTCCACCGACTAGCAAGATCAAGATCGTCAGCCAACGTGCAAAGACGTTCATTTGCTGCACCAGCGGAGTTGTCAGCGTTTCTACTCCAGCAATTAGCGTACTGATGCGGCCGATCTCAGCTGCAGCTGCGGTAGCAACTACAACCCCTGTAGCTTGTCCGCATGTCACGAGCGTACCGCTGAACGCCATGCAGGTACGATCACCCAGAGCGGCTTTAAGGCCCACTGGTTCGGTATGCTTTTCTGCGGGTACGGACTCACCTGTGAGAATTGCTTCTTGAATTTGTAGTCTGTTCACGTGCAGCAGACGTAGATCAGCAGGGACTTTGTCTCCCGCCTCCAGCAATACGATATCGCCCGGTACTAGCTCCTCGCCCACAATACTTAAGCGTTGGCCTGCGCGAATCACGGCGGCGTGCGGTGCCAGCATCTGCCGGATAGCGTCCATGGCTTTTTCCGCTTTGCCTTCCTGGACGTAGCCAATGATTGCGTTTGCAATGACCACCGCCAGAATCACCACCGTATCCCACAGATGCTGCAGCATCGCGGTAATCGCAGCGGATCCTAGAAGCACATAAATCAGAATGTTGTGAAATTGCAGCATGAATCGCAGCCAGGCGGGTCGCCGTGCGGCTTCTGGCAAACGATTGAAACCAGTGCGGTCAAGCCGGGCTTGAACTTCGGCGGCCTCCAGCCCGACATGCTCATTGACCTCAAGCAGGTTTGTCACCTGCTCTGCAGGTAGGGAGTGCCAGGCCACGGAATGCGGAGGGATTGGTGTTTGCCCCGTTGATGCGTCGACCACCTGCTTCATCAATGAGTATCTCCTGTGCACACAGCTCAAGTGAGACGGGCTGAGGTGATCATGAGCGAGCGTGGGAATATAAGGCTGAAAACATTATTTTCGGTCTTACATCCTATAGTTCCTTCTAGCTGACAGGAACTATAGATGTAACGCAATCAACCGGCTGGCAATTACTGATGTAGATCAAACTATCAGCAGCAATTAATGTGACAAAATGTTTTGGTGAGAAGTTTAATCTTCTAGATTTTTATCTAATATTGCATGCAACCGAGCACTGCGCGAAGCAAAAACGGGGAGGCATAAATACTACTGCTGCTTTTAAGAAAACTCTGTTTATTCACTATATGGCATGCAGTTTTTGCAATATTCCTGTGTTGCCTTGTAAAACCCGGAATATTAATGCTTTCAACTTAATCCCAGTTATGCATAGCGCCCTAACTTGATTTAGCTACGTTATCAACCTGGGACTCTTCCAGCGCCTCCGGTGCTTCTAGCAGCTCGGTAATAACGCTGAAGTCACTCACTTCAACGGCACCTAGCCCATAGCCAAGCAGGTGGAACGAGAACGCTTTACGCGGCTGCGTATTATCGAAACTGAAGTCCATCTCCAGCGGCTGATCGGCAGTGACGACCATTTCTGCTGGCAGCCCCAGTGGCACATCCTGCTCCAACTCCTTGGCTTTCAGCAGGATGTAAGCGTTCTGCTGTGGATCTAAAGAGCGCACGGTCAGGCGCACGCGTGTTTGTGAGCCCTTGGGCATTTCCAGATACTGAGCACCGATCAGGTTGTCAGCCCAGTCATCCTTGATCTGTGCCTGAAGCGGGATGATGGTGGGACTGCCGAACTGGTAGTGCTGGTTCAACGGTGTCCGGATCAGCGAATGATCCAGCGCCGAGGCTTTTGATGTGATTTCTCGTGCTCGTTTGCCCCCGTACTGTCCAGCAAGGGTAGCGTGGTCGGCAATGAACCCTGCGCTATTGTAATTCCTGCAACGTTGTTGAAAGTCACACTCGATCAAGGTGCCTTGGCCATCGTGATAACGCAGCTTGTCGTTGGTGAACGACATGATCTCGCGGCCTGTTTCATAGTCACGAAACAGCGAGCGACCGCTCAAGGCTGAGGGGACAGGTAAGGCGAAATAGTCGAGTATTGAGGCACTCAGATCGACATGCCCGTAGACCCCAGACTTTACCTTGGGCAACTGATCCTGCTCGGGCGCTAACATCAGGTTGAAACCCCAAGAGGAAGCTAGGCGCACTCCATCAATTCCGTGAGATTCGTCCGAGGTGATCACCACCAAGGTGTTTTTCAAGATGCCTTGGCGTTCCAGGCCGTTGAGGAATTGCCCTAGGGCATCATCCAGATATCCGACGGCAGCCTGCTTGGGTGTGTCGTAGCGCTCAAGATAGTCCTGAGGGGCCGAATAGGGTTGGTGGGTGCCAACGGTCAGCAGGGTCAGCATCCATGGTTTTTTCTGCTTTTTCAGCTGGCCGACGTAGTCGAGTGCCCCTTCGAAGAACGCCTTGTCGTCTTTGCCCCAAGGAAAATCTAGATAGTTGCTATTGGTGAACCATTCCAAGCCGTGGGTAGCATCGAAGCCAATGTGCGGCATGATCTTGTCTTTGGCCATGAATCTAAGGCCTGCACCCTGAAGGTAGTGCGTGGCGAATCCGTTCTTGTGCAGTTGGGCTGGGAGGCACGCCTTGTTCCGTTTGTTCTGGGTCAACATCTCAACCCCCTTGGGCGTTCCGTTGTCCAGTTTGTCGTAATCGCCGCAAAGCATAGCGTAAAGGCCGCGAATGGTTTGATGGCTATGCAGTACATAATCCGGCGTATTCATTCCGCGTTCTGCCCAGCGACTGAGGTTGGGCATGAGATTTTCTTGATAGCTGCTGTGCAGGGCTTGGCGGTTGACGCCAACGTAGGCACCAGGAATACCTTCCAGCGCGATGATCAACACATTTCGCGCCCGCCCTGGTGCCGCGAGCAATTTCTGTCCGTCCAGATCGAGTTGAGTAAGCCCCGCCATTTGCGGTGGAACATCGACAACATCACGCTCCAGCCACTCTTCTGCGCTTGCCTGAACATCGCCAACGCTCGCGGCCATCAACTGATGTGGCAGGTTGAACAAGCGCCACTGGTCTTCTTCTGAGGGGTACAGGTGCTGAGCACCCCAATGGGTGATCAACAGCAGTAGCGGTGCTGCCCACGCGTTTCGTGGCAAGCTCGGAGACGTAGCGGAGCGTCCTAGGTACTGCGTGACCAGCCAAACCACCAGCCCAAGAAACAGAGTAGCGGCCAGCCAAGGCTGGGCGAAACCACCCCCGGTAGAGTTTTCCAAAAACTGAGGGTCGATCAGGTAGTGCAGGTCTGATGAGTTGGGAAGCCTACCGACCGCGCTGACCAGTTCGGCAGTCGCCAGAGTCATAAGCCCCCATGCCAGCAATACCGGTAGCGCTAACCACCAAGGACAGCGATGCAAGAGTACGATGAGCAGGCTCGCAATTCCCAGATCTGAAAGATAGCCAAGTGGATTCGACCAACCCAGAGCTGCACGCAGGCACAAAGGCATGATCAGAACCAGTCCGATCAAGGCGATGAGACGTGCACGGGGTTGACTTAACCAGCGATGGATAACGTTCACGCAAAGGCCTTCCAGACATTAAATCTTCATATAAGTGTGCTGGATGGTATCAAGCAGTGGGACGACTCATCGGGTTATTCGAAAAGGAGACGGTGGATCGAGTCAGTGACGGCATTGGTGCTTGGACGTAAGCCCTATTTCAGAGGCTTGCGTTGAGGAATGCTCGCTGACTATGCCCTTCAGCATTAACTGTTTCAGGCTGTTTAACCCCGCCGCGCATGTATGGGCCAAGTGTTAATATATTACCTTTGAAGTGATCCCAAGGACGTTGATGACTAATCATCAAGCTAAAGCCGAAACCCCTAGAGCAGCCGCGATTCTGGCTCGCTTCCTGTCGTCGGAGTCCGCTGGCGGTCTTGTGCTGATGGGCGCAGCACTCGCGGCACTAATCGTGGCCAACTCGCCTCTCTCGCAAAGTTATTTTGCAGCCTTGCACAGTGTCTGGTTGGGCATGTCTGTCGAGCATTGGGTCAATGATGGCTTGATGGCGATCTTCTTCCTGATGGTCGGACTCGAGATCAAGAGAGAGGTTCTGGCAGGAGGGCTCTCCACTTGGGGACAGCGCGCCTTGCCTGGATTTGGTGCCGTCGGTGGCATGGTTGTGCCTGCGCTTATTTACATCGCAATCAACTGGGGTAATTCTGAGACGTTGAAGGGGTGGGCTATTCCAGCCGCTACCGACATCGCATTCGCCTTGGGCGTCTTGTCGTTGCTGGGGAAGCGAGTCCCTACGTCGCTGAAGGTCTTCCTCGCTGCCTTGGCGATCATTGACGACCTGGGTGCTGTGGTTATCATCGCCTTTTTCTACACCACTGGTCTTTCCATGCCGATGTTGCTGGCATCGCTCGCAACCCTAGTCATTCTGATCGCAATGAATCGATTGGGCGTCAGACGATTATTCCCATATATGCTGGTCGGTGGTGTGCTGTGGTTCTTCGTGCTGCAGTCGGGGGTGCATGCCACTCTTGCGGGTGTTGCCGTTGCACTGTGTGTCCCAATGGGCAAGCCAGAAGAGGAAGCCAGGTCTCCACTGCTCTTCCTAGAAGAGAAGCTGCACATGTGGGTAGCATTCGCTGTGGTGCCGATTTTCGGCTTCGCCAACGCGGGTGTTTCATTAGCCGGTATTTCGATGGAAAACCTAGTCGATCCGGTTCCGCTGGGTGTTGCGCTCGGCTTGTTGGTGGGCAAGCAGATTGGCATTTTCCTATTGGCTGCTCTGGCCATTCGTATGGGCTTGGCCAAACTGCCGGAAGGCAGCAATTGGGCACAGCTTTACGGCGTTGCGCTCTTGTGTGGCATCGGCTTTACCATGAGCCTGTTCATCGGAAACCTGGCGTTTGCTGGATCAGCTCACCTGATCGACGAAGTAAAAGTCGGTGTGTTGATCGGTTCGACCTTGGCTGCAATCGGTGGAGTCCTGATTTTGCGACGCAGCGCTGGGCCCGCCATTGTCGCCGCCACGGTCTCTAAATAAGCGTAAGCGAGCCGGCCACGGAGTTTCTCCCAGACAGAAATCCTGTGGCTGGAACATCGTCTCGCGAAGTGAGGTCATCGTGCTTTACGCCACAAGCTGCTGAGATAGCCCCTCAAAGGCTGATTGGCGGCATCAACTCGGACGCGACTTTTTTCAGCATGAACGTTTCGCGCTGAATTGACTGCCCCATCGATGACTCCTGACGCTGCATCACGGCTTCATTATGCGTTATGGCTTCATGCAGGTTGATCCAGACAGGCCGCATACCATTAGCGATTTCGTGGCTTTCCATTCTCACGGGCGCTAGCTGGGGCGCGACTTCGCATTGATAAAAATGCGAGGTCATGTGCATCAGATCGTACTGTGGCTTCCAGTAGGGCCGGTACTCCTCGATATAACCGTAGTGCTGGAGTACCTGTATTTCACGGGCACCAGTCTCTTCCTCAAGCTCACGCCTCAGGCCTGTGACAATGTCCTCGTCACCATCAAGACCGCCTCCAGGAAAGCTGAAGTCGTTATAGCGCTCGGTGAACAGCAACAGGATCTGATCATCCCGAATCACGATGCCGCGTGCTGCATGTCGACGGAATACTCTGCCCTGTTTGGATTTCAGCTCGGGGTGAACAATTTCAGTTATGAGTTGCATGTGGTCTCGTTACGGCAAGATCAGTAGTCATCGTCCAGAATGGCCACGGCATTTCCGCAGTTCTGGAAATACTGTGGCCAATGGAATTGGCTCAGCGAAGCAGCAATACGGGTAAAGTGGATGTTCGCAGCATCGTCGTGGTCGTGCTGCCTACCAGAAACTGCCTGATGCGAGAGTGCTCGTACGCCCCCATGACCAAGAGGTCAATGCCTTGCTCTGCCTGATATGCATGAAGTACCGACTCCACTTCGCCTGGGCGGATCTCGGCATGCACCAACGAGCCAGAAGAGGCAAATGTGGCTCGTGCTTTCTCCAGCTCGTTCTGATTTTCTTCAGAGTCCTTACCAACCATGACGATATGAATTGGCAGGCCTTCGCACAGCAGGCTTGAAGCAATCATCTGTACGGTCTTGTGGCCTGTAGCGCTGCCGTCAAATGCCACCATGACCGTTTCAGGTTTCCTGAAATGGCTGGTTGTAATCAGGATGGGGCGGTGGATAGTTCGGACTACCGCTTCAATCTGGGTGCCAAGACTTTGGGCACTGCGCGTGCTGTCCTCACCGACTCTTCCAATCACCAGTAATCGAATATCGTCTTGGAGATCGCTCAGGCTCTCGACGAGATGGCCATGGCGCTGCTTCAGATCAGGTGACATTGCGCCAGAGATAACTGTCCGCTCGCGAGCTTTTTCAAGCATGTGCTGCCCATGCTTCAAGGCCAGTTTTGCACGCTGCTCATCCAGCGTGGCCAACTCTTCCATTAGATGCTCTCTGCTACCGAGACCGATATTGCCGCTGAGGTCTACGGATGCAGGATATTTCTCCTTATCCAGCACATGAAGCAAGGTCAGGGGAGCGCTGAGTCGTTGCGAGGCCCATGCTGCGTAATCGCAGACCGCCAATGAGGATTGTGAGTTATCAATGCATGCCATTACGTGGGTCATTGTCGTTCTCCTTAGTGGCTCATGAGCTTGTCGATGGCACCGGGTTTGTCATGTACACCGAAGCGGTCAACGATTGTTGCGCTGGCTTCATTGAGACCGAGCACTTCAACCTCAGCGCCTTCACGACGGAACTTGATCACGACCTTATCCAGCGCTGCGACGGCAGTGATATCCCAGAAATGCGCCTGTGTGAGATCGATGGTGACTTTGTTGAGAGCTTCCTTGAAGTCAAAGACTTCAGTGAACTTGTCCGCAGAGCTAAAGAACACCTGGCCCACGACGTGGTAAGTCCGATGCGATTCCGTCTCTTCCAGAGTGCTCTTGATATTCAGGTAGTGCCCAACCTTATTGGCAAAGAACAGCGAAGCCAGCAACACACCTACCAGTACGCCATAGGCTAGGTTGTGAGTGGCCACGACGACCACAACGGTCGCCACCATCACGAGGTTGGTCGACAGCGGATGCTTTTTCAGATTGCGCAAGGAATCCCAGCTAAACGTGCCGATGGACACCATAATCATCACAGCTACGAGTGCCGCCATAGGGATTTTGGAGAGCCATTCGCCAAGAAACACCACCATCAGCAGCAGGAAAACGCCGGCGCACAATGTTGAGAGACGGGTACGACCACCGGATTTCACGTTGATGATCGATTGGCCGATCATGGCGCAACCTGCCATGCCGCCAAGCATGCCGGCAGCGATGTTGGCCACACCCTGGCCTTTGCACTCGCGGTTTTTATTACTGGCGGTGTCGGTCAGATCGTCGACGATGGTCGCGGTCATCATTGACTCGAGTAGACCCACTACGGCCAAGGCAGCCGAGTACGGGAAAATGATACGCAGGGTTTCAAAATTCAGCGGTACTTCAGGCCAGAGGAAGATCGGGAGCGTGTCAGGCAGTTGGCCCATGTCACCGACGGTGCGGATATCCAAACCGAGGTAAATGGCGACGGCAGTCAGCGTCAGGATGCACACCAACGGTGACGGAATCAGCTTGCCGATCTTCGGTACGTATGGGAACAGGTAGATGATCCCGAGGCCTGCTGCGGTCATGGCATAGACGTGCCAAGTGACATTCGTAAGTTCCGGCAACTGCGCCATAAAAATCAGAATCGCCAAGGCGTTCACAAAACCCGTGACCACAGAGCGAGAGACAAAGCGCATCAGTGAACCTAGCTTCAGGTAACCCGCGAGAATTTGAAGTACCCCACAGAGCAACGTGGCTGCAAGCAGATACTGAAGTCCGTGCTCTTTAACCAGAGTAACCATGAGCAGTGCCATGGCGCCGGTAGCCGCCGAGATCATGCCGGGACGACCACCGACAAAGGCGATAACAGCACAGATACAGAAAGAGGCGTAAAGCCCAACCTTTGGGTCAACGCCGGCGATGATGGAAAAGGCGATGGCTTCGGGAATCAGTGCAAGTGCGACCACGATCCCCGCGAGCACATCTCCACGGACATTGGAAAACCACGTTTGTCTAAGTTTTTGCAGCATATAAATATCCAAGGCAAAGCATCGCGCACGCCAAAGGAATGGCGAGCGAACCGATGAAAATTCAAATTTTGAGGATTTTTTGCTGTGTGCTTAAGGTGTAGAACCAGGCGTACAGCAGTGCGCACCCGCGAGCGAGGCTAGCGGAAGCAGGGTGTTGCGAGGGGGCGTAGCGCTAAGGCGGCGTAGGCTGCCAGTAGATCGTTTGGAGTACAGTCATGCTAGTGTTCCTGTAGCTCAAAGTGGATGCGAGCCGAAATTATACATTGTAACTAGTGTCGATTACGACCTGTTGTCTCGCATTGGGAGATTTGCGATGACTAACACCTCTTGGATACATCCCTCGTCTACGCTTCCTCTTGTAAGCTCTCGACCTCTCAGTTGGGAACTACACTTCTGAGAAGTGCAGATATTAGCCAACCAGATGCATTTTATTGTTTTCCAGCCGACTTTTGATCTAGGTCGCTCAAAGGTGGCTTTTGAACGCATTAAGCCTCGCTAACGGTAAGCGTCGGGCAAAAGCATCTGGACAACTTCTTAAGCCAGATTCAACTTGCCTTGAACCCATGCCAGACGCTTACCTTGCCAGCGCTATTAGTCACGCTGATGCCCGATCCTCCTGATTCCTTGGAAGCATCCTTCTGCTTCGGAAATCCATCCTTGATGCGCAGCACGGCATTCTTTTAGTTAGTAGTCTTTCTATGCGGTAATCCGCCATGGCTTCCAGGCCTTGCAACCCGCATCGTGAATAGCGTCTAAAGTTCAGATATATCCCGCCCCCCCCTGAAGGAACGACTCATGCACAGATCACGCTTGTAGTGGTCTAATGAAACCGGACACCCTTTTAGGCGAGAATGCTCGCCAGATCGAGGTGTCAGATGACCAAACAACGCCGTACCTTTTCCGCTGAATTCAAACGCGAGGCTGCCGACCTCGTGCTCAAGCAAAACTACAGCTTCATCGAAGCCAGTCGTTCACTGAGTGTTGGTGAGTCGGCGCTGCGCCGCTGGGTCGACCAGCTTCAGCAAGAGCGCACCGGCGTCACGCCCCAGAGCAAGGCCCTGACACCAGAGCAGCAAAAAATCCAGGAGTTGGAAGCTCGGATTGCTCGCCTCGAGCGCGAGAAATCAATATTAAAAAAGGCTACCGCGCTCTTGATGTCGGAAGATCTCGAGCGTACGCGCTGATCAATCAGCTAAGCGTCCATGAGCCTGTTGACTGCTTGTGCGAGGCGTTTGAGGTCGCTCGTTCGGGGTACTACGCGCATCGTCTAAGGCGGCGAACACCAGATGTTGAGCGGCTCAGGCTGCGTAGCCGAGTGAGCGAGTTGTTCACCCAGGGCCGAAGTGCTCCCGGCAGTCGAAGCATCACGTTGATGATGCAAGAAGAAGGTGAGCAAATTGGACGGTTTAAGGTACGCAGGCTGATGCGTGAGCTGGAGTTGGTCAGCAAGCAGCCAGGATCACACGCCTATAAAAAGGCGACAGTCGAGCGGCCGGATATCCCAAATATATTGAACCGAGAATTTGATGTCGAAGCGCCCAACCAGGTCTGGTGCGGCGACATCACCTACATCTGGGCACAGGGGAAATGGCACTACCTTGCGGTTGTCATGGATCTTTACGCTCGCCGAGTGGTGGGCTGGGCGTTATCAGAAAAGCCGGATGCAGACTTGGTGATCAAGGCGTTGGATGTGGCTTACGAGCAGCGTGGCAAGCCGCAAGGCCTGCTATTTCACTCAGACCAGGGATCCCAATATGGCAGCCGCAACTTTCGCCAGCGGCTGTGGCGTTATCGCATGCGTCAGAGTATGAGCCGCCGAGGAAACTGCTGGGATAATGCGCCGATGGAGCGGGTTTTTCGCAGCTTGAAAACAGAGTGGATACCAACCACTGGCTACATGACCGGCCACCAGGCTCAGAGAGATATTAGCCAGTACCTGATGCATCACTACAACTGGATCCGACCTCATCAATTTAACGATGGATTGGCCCCAGCGAAAACGGAAGAAAAACTCAAAACCGTGTCCGGGATGAGTTGACCACTACACGCTCATTGGTTGCCGCGTTAACATGTCTTGCGCTGGTCTGCGGCTCAGCGAAAGCATTGGCCGATCCTAGTAATGGAAAGGGGCAGGGAAACGGCAAGGGAAACCAGCAAAACAGCCAAGTCCATGGCAATCAGGCCGGCCAGGGAAGCAAAGGCAAAAACTCCGGGGGCGGCGATTGGAATCACGGCCCAAGTATCAATCGGGGAAGCATTCTTGGGATTGTTGACGGATATCGGGACTACTGGAGTCCAGGCCCTGCTTTGCCACCCGGCATTCAGAAAAACCTCGCTCGCGGCAAGCCTCTTCCACCAGGTATCGCGAAAAAGCTAGATGGTCGATTGATCGGCAGGCTGCCGCATTATGATGGATACGAATGGCAGCAGGCGGGCACCGACTTGATACTCGTCGCACTAGCAACCGGGCTCATTTACGAAGTGCTCAACGGGGCTTTTGATTAATGCCTGAATGGCGACTGCGGTTTCAGTGCCGGCCCCCATGTCCACAGACTCGGTGGCGAGCCAGATGGAGTCGATGCTGATCATCGCAGCAGCTCTCGTAGGAAAGCGGAACACGCCGCTGCATTTTCTGCCGGCCAGCTCACAACGACTACGCCTTTTGAATGAGGCACTTCGATCAGGATCGTGCTGGGAAGGACTTGATGCACCGCTGCCGATGGCGGCGTCTTTACCGGAATAAAGGCACTTTTAAGCGCCAGATTTTTTTGCGTACGCACCCGAATCCATTTATGGACGAGGTTGGCATTGAGGTTGTAGGTCAAGGCAACATTGACAATCGAGGTGTCAGGCTGCGCACACTCGGCAATGACTTAGGCCTTGAAGGATTTAGAATAGGAACGGCGTTCTTGTGGCATGGGTGTCCGCTTAATTTAGGTGGAAACCATCGCCTTAAGCGATGGCATCAGGGAGGTGTATTGCCCGGACGGTTACCGCCAACGTCCGCAAGATGCTGGTGTGCGCTGCCGCCCTAATTTATTAAAGATTTTACGAAAATTTTACAACCCCTAAAGATGGAGCATCCAATACTGCACTGCGCTAATTCATCAGGCTATTTTATATGTCTCTCGCAGGACTACGGCTTATCGGATTCATCTTAGGCATTTTTCTAATCACGCTAGCTATAAGCATGATTATCCCAATGATCACACTGGCGGTCTATGAGCGGGATGGTGGCGATCTTTCAGCTTTCCTGTGGTCTAGCTTAATCACATCTGTCTGCGGCCTTCTGTTGATCGCACGAGGACGCCCAGATACCGCCCAGCTTCGTCCCAGGGATATGTACCTGCTAACTACTGGCAGTTGGGTTGTGGTGTGCATCTTCGCATCGCTGCCAATGGTGTTTATCAGCGACATCAGTTACACCGATGCATTCTTTGAAACAATGTCGGGCATCACAACTACAGGGTCAACGGTACTCACTGGCTTGGATACCGCTTCACCGGGATTATTGATCTGGCGCTCAATGCTGCATTGGCTCGGCGGTATAGGCTTCATAGGCATGGCTGTAGCGATCCTTCCACTGTTGCGGGTGGGTGGTATGCGTCTCTTCCAGACAGAGTCCTCAGACTGGTCGGAAAAAGTAACGCCTCGCTCCCATGTGGCCGCCAAATACATCCTCTTTCTCTACTTGGGACTCACGGGGCTCGGAGCGCTAGCTCTTTGGGTCGCTGGAATGACGCCGTTTGAAGCGGTCAACCACGCCATGTCCTTGATCTCAACTGGAGGATTCTCGACTTCGGACTCTTCACTGGGGCATTGGACGCAGCCAGCGATCCACTGGATAGCTGTGGTCATCATGATTCTGGGTAGTCTACCGTTTACCTTGTATGTTGCGACATTGCGCGGCAACCGGCGTGCGCTGATTAAGGATCACCAGGTACGTGGATTTATTGGGTTCTTGATTTTCACCTGGCTGGCCGTAGGGACATGGCTCTGTTTTCACAGCGATTACGGATGGTGGGATGCGTTTCGTATCGTAGCGGTCAACGTGACTTCTGTTGTCACGACCACTGGAATTGCGGTTGGCGATTACACGCTATGGGGAAGCTTTGCTGTTCTTTTGTTCTTCTATCTCACCTTTGTTGGTGGATGTTCGGGCTCCACGGCTGGAGGCCTCAAAATCTTCCGCTTTCAGGTTGCTGCAACTTTACTGATAGGTAGCTTAAAGCAACTAATCCATCCAAGAGCCGTGATTCAGAAGAAGTACAATGGCCATCCAATTGACGAGGAAATATTACGCTCGCTTTTGACTTTCTCATTTTTCTTCAGCATCACCATTGCAATTATCGCCTTAGGACTTGCCTTGATCGGCCTGGACTGGACAACGGCATTGAGTGGCGCGGCTACTGCGGTGTGTAACGTGGGCCCTGGAATTGGCACCATCATCGGGCCTGCTGGTAACTTCTCATCATTACCCGACGCAGCAAAATGGTTGCTCACCATCGGCATGCTGCTGGGCCGATTAGAGATACTCACTGTACTGGTACTTATCACACCCGTTTTTTGGAGGTACTAATGATGATTAAGAAAGTAGCCATCTAAGATTCTGGCTGGTTAGATTTTAGCCAACCCAGCATGAAGCCCGGAGGGCTACAAATATACGAAATAAAAAGCCCTCAATACTCAAGGGCTTTTTATGTATCAGGAACGTTTAGTGCGAAGAGTCCGCTGCTGGTATTGGCGAGACCTTGGCCCCGGCTACGAGGCCCAACTCCACTGCAGCAAATCCGATGACTAGACTGAGCACTAGATAACTGATGGACACGAACACACTGGCGGGATCTTTCATCATCTCCACGGCGCCAAAGACAAAGCTTGAGAACGTCGACAGGCCGCCCATGATCCCGGTGCCGACCATGACGTGTACGTATTGATTGATCCGGTTGCTCTTGAACAGTGACGTGGCCACCCCCAGCAGGAAGGCTGCGACGATATTGACGACAAAAATATCCATGGGAAAGCCGTCGGCCAAGCGCGGCACTGACAGCATGACAAATTCGCGGCACATGGCGCCAAACGCGCCGCCGACGAAAATCAGAATAATCATGTTCAACATGGTGTTTGCTCCTGTGTCAGCGCGCCAGCCAGGCGCCGAATGCGGCGGCGGCCAGACCGACCAGTACCGAGATGATCAGATAACCTGCCGCCCATGCACGATCCTTCGCCTTGATCAGTTTGGAAGCATCCAGCTGCATGCTACTGAACGTTGTGTAGCCGCCAAGAATACCAGTGAGCACGGCAGCACTCAGGAAGTCGCCGTAGCGGTCACGCCAGTCAACGGTAAACAGAATGCTCAAGTAACCGATCACAAAGGCGCCACTGACGTTGATCAAAAACGTGCCCAGCGGGAATGATCCCTTATAGAACTGCCCCACCCGCAGTCCGATCCACCAGCGCAGCAAAGACCCCAGCCCGCCCCCCAATCCGACCCAAAAAACATCCAGCGCAGTCATGAAGTTCCCTCTCGTGCCAGTTGATAATTTCAGGGAACTCTAGTTGATAAAAACCGCGTAGACATGAATGAGGCATCAATCGATAGGACACGTCGCCTGCATGGTAGGCAAGCCAGTACCGACATAAGTGGGGGCTGTACAGCCCTGTCCGCCCTCTTGCTTCAAAGCAACCGTTTCGGCTGAAAATGTAGAAAAGTGGCGTGACCGCAACAGAAACCCGTGTTTATAAGGAGGCGCCACTTAGGGCTTAAGGTCGTAAAGTCCAAGGTATGAGGCTGACCCAATCAACGCTCATTGAGCATCTTCTGCGCAGAAGTACTGATAGTGGGCATTGATTCCCAAGCTTGAGCTCGCGTCATAGTAGGTGCGCTTGATCTACTACGAACCATCAGGCTACGCCCGCGAGATAGCTATGCACTTGTTTGACCACATCTCGTGCAGTACGGGTCACGCCGATTAATGTTGCAGAAGCGAGCCCCGTCCAATCGCCGTAACCCACCAGCCATAAATTGGGTAAATCAACACTTCGGTTTTCGTCCACTGCTACTTTGCCGTCCTGGCCTACAAGGCCTAGGCTTGTAAGGTGGTCTAGCGCTGGAAAAAACCCGGTGCACCAGATAACGACATCCACCGTCGTCTCATGTCCTGACGGCCATACGACACCTGTCGGAGTAAAATGAGTGAACGGTCGTACCGCGTTCAGCACACCGCGTTCACGAGCCTCTTTTACCGATGGAACCATAACGATATCACCTAGCCCACCTATGAGTTCTTTAGGTTCTGAGCCCTCCTGCTGGGCTTTCAATCGAGCCGTAGCTCGTTCGAACAGGACGCGGCCGTCAACCTCATCAGGCAGAAACCTTGGGACTTCTTGAGTCACCCAGGTTGCCTGGGCTACTTTGGAAACCTCGGCGTAAATCTGGGCTCCCGAGTTCCCCCCGCCCACAACAAGGACAGTCTTTCCCTCAAACCTATTCGGGCCTACATAATGAGCGGAATGAAGCTGCTGTTCTAAAAACAACTCCTGCCCTAAATAACTTGGAATGAATGGACGGTTCCAAGTGCCTGTTGCACTGATGACCGCTTTGGCATCCCAATATCTATCCCCCGAAACAACGCGCAAACCGTCTTCAATTCTCTCAACACGGGATACCCACGTAGAACGAATGATGGGAAAGTTGTATCGCTTTTCATACTGAGTCAGATAATCGACAACATCGTCACGGCTAGGCGTTTCTTCCGACACAGCAGGCATAGGCCAGCCTGCAATCGAACTCCATGAAGACGGAGAAAATAGTCGGAGTGAATCCCACCCATGCTGCCATGCGCCTCCTGGCGCCGGGTCTGCATCAAGTAGCACGTATGACATACCTGAACGCTTCAGAAAATAGGCGGTTGCGAGTGCGGATTGGCCGCCGCCAATTACTACGACATCAAATTTCATATTTGGATTCACCGCTATTACTCCATGCTCATTCTTTCAGCTTCATTTGCGTCGGTTCAGCCCCTGCAGCCATTGTTGCGGATCAACGCCAAGGTGTTGCGAGAGGTGCCACACTCCGGTTCTAACAGATCGTGATCTGACTCATGCAATTCCCACGTAATGACACTAAATAGAGCGCTGATTGACACGCTTGGACAGCTCTTCTGCGGACTCTTTGCGCTCGGAATATCTATCAACAAGATAGTCCTGGCGATCCCTCAGAAGTAGGGTGAACTTCATAAGCTCTTCCATTACGTCCACTAGACGGTCGTAGTACGAGGACGGCTTCATCCGGCCTGCCTCATCAAACTCGGTGAACGCCTTGGCCACCGAAGATTGGTTGGGGATAGTGAACATACGCATCCACCGACCCAGTACCCGTAACTGATTGACCACGTTGAAAGATTGCGAACCTCCACAGACCTGCATCACAGCGAGAGTCTTCCCCTGCGTAGGACGTACGGCGCCCATTGCCAGCGGAACCCAGTCAATCTGGGCCTTGAAAACTGCACTCATGGAGCCATGACGCTCTGGGGAACACCATACTTGGCCTTCAGACCACTGCATCAGCTCGCGCAGCTCTGCGACCTTTGGGTGAGTCTCCGGAGCATCGTCTGGCAATGGCAAACCCGATGGGTCGAAGATTTTGGTTTCAGCGCCAAACCCCTCCAGCAAGCGGGCTGCTTCCTGAGTTACCAACCTACTAAAAGAGCGCTCACGTGTTGATCCATAGAGAAGCAAAATTCGAGGTTTATGGAATGACGGCGTGCGCGGTTCCAGTTGCTCTAGCGAAGGAATGTCGATCAGGTCGTCGTGTACGTTCGGCAATGTCTCTTGCATATAAACTCCTGCAACGGTGCCAAGCTGGCACCGCCTCTGTTGATCTTTAAAGCGTACCGATACGGTTCAGTTCAGCCTTGAGCTCGTCAGCGCTCATGGTTTGCAGCGGCAGCGCAAGGAACGTGACAACACGCTCACGAATTTTGTCGAGAGTGACGTCAAACGCCGCCGTAATCTCGGACTCTGTGCCTTTGGCTTCGGACGGGTCGGCCAAGCCCCAATGCGCCTTCAAAGCTGGCCCGAAAAAGATTGGGCACGCCTCTCCCGCAGCCCGATCACAAACGGTAATAACGATATCTGGAGGGGAGCCTTCAAAAGCATCCGAAGCCTTGCTGCTCAATCCCACCGTGGAGATACCGACCGCCTCCAGCGTTTGCAAAGCTCTTTGATTCACTCGACCACTGGGAAAGCTACCCGAGCTAACCGCTTCTACGCCTTCAGGTGCTAGGTGGTTGAACAGCGCCTCAGACAGAATGCTTCGGCAGCTGTTGTGGGTGCACATAAACAAGACTTTCATCAAATAATTCCTTGATTCAGAAACTGAGGCGCAATGCCAGGGCGCACAGGGTGACGACGAGGATAGGTAAGGTCAGCACTATCCCTATTTTGAAGTAGTACCCCCAGCTGATTTTGATACCCTTCTTGGCCAGTACGTGCAGCCACAACAGCGTTGCAAGGCTACCAATTGGAGTGATCTTCGGGCCCAGATCGGCGCCGATGATATTGGCGTAGACCATTGCTTGCTGGACGACGCCATCGACCTCGGCGGCATGAATCGACAATGCACCTATCAGAACGGTGGGCATGTTATTCATTATCGACGACAGGAGTGCTGTTAGCAGCCCTGTACCCAAGGACGCGCCCCAGATGCCATAACCTGCGAATACGTTCAGAATCTGCGCGATATGTTCAGTCAGACCAGCGTTCTTCAGGCCGTAGACGACCAGATACATACCCAAAGAAAAAATCACTACTTGCCACGGAGCCTCTTTGAGTACCTTGCCTGTGTTGATGGCATGGCCACGAGCTGCGATGACATAGAGGATGAATGCACATACCGCCGCAATGGCGCTTATCGGCACCCCCAACGGCTCGATGACGAAGAAGCCAATCAAGAGCAGCGCTAGCACCCACCAACCGGCTACGAACGTGGCACGGTCGTGGATTGCTTCACTTGGACTGTCCAGTTGATTGAGGTCGTAGGTTGTGGGCAGATCTTTGCGAAAGAACCACAACAGCATGGTTAATGTTGCCGCCACGCTGACAATGTTTACAGGCACCATGATCGAGGCATATTCATTGAAGCCAATACCGAAGTAGTCGGCAGAAACGATGTTGACTAGGTTGGAAACCACGAATGGCAAACTCGCCGTATCGGCAATAAAACCAGCGGCCATCACAAATGCTAGCGTTGCAGCGGGAGAAAAGCGCAACGCCAGCAGCATCGCAATCACGATGGGCGTGAGTATGAGTGCCGCACCGTCATTGGCGAATAACGCCGATACCGCCGCGCCTAACAAGATGAACAATGCGAAGAGCTTACGGGTGCTGCCAGCCCCCCATCGCGCGACATGCAACGCAGCCCACTTAAAAAATCCTGCCTCATCAAGCAGCAGGCTAATGATGATGACCGCTATGAATGTCCCGGTGGCGTTCCAGACGATGCTCCAAACCACGGGAATATCCCCAATGGTAACGACATCCGTAAGCAGAGCCACGCCAGCACCCATCATGGCGCTCCACCCTACACCAAGCCCCCTAGGTTGCCAGATGACAAGCACGATGGTGGCTATGAAGATCAATACGGCAATCAGCATTTCAGTAACCCGGGTTGGACGTGAATTAGCTACACACGGCCTGATTGATAGGACGGCCGTTCATACCGCATAGGCGTTTTGCCTCGGTTTCCAACCACTGCTGATTGGCATCGACAACCTCTTTCAAAACGGTAGTTACCCAGTCAGGTAAGCCTGGGTGTAATCGGTAATACACCCACTGGCCTTGACGACGATCCATCAGCAGACCGGATGAGCGAAGCAACGCCAAGTGGCGAGAAATTTTGGGCTGACTCAAATCGAGTGCTGCCGTAAGTTCGCAGACACACAGCTCCCCTTCATTAACAACGAGCAACGTAATTTTGGTTCGAGTGTCGTCTGCCAAGCACTTGAATAGCGTTGTTGGGTTCATGGGTTCTGTCATAAATCCTCCTGGTGTTTGGTCTTAACCAAAACGAAGAGCTTGATGCGCTCATGGATGTCATGGAGCGTATGGCGAAATGCTGCGGGGTCATTGCTGATCACCGGATCAGGGAAATCCCAAGCGATAACCTCACTGACGCTGGGCATAGAAAGGCACTCGCTTGCGGATTTGTCACAAAGAGCGATGACGTAGTCAAATCGTTCAGTGCGAAACTCATTTATAGACTTGCTGCGCAGGCCGGTTGCATCGACCCCAACTGCCTCTAAAGCCTGAATCGTGCGCGGATCAACATGAGAAGGCTCAAAGCCTGCACTGAAGGGCTCAAAGCGAGAGTCAGTAAGCCTAAGCAATGCCTCAGCAAGCTGAGAGCGGGCAGAGTTGCCAACACAGACAAAAAGCACTCTGATCGCAAGGCTCATGATAGGCCTCCTCATATATGGAAAATCGAATATACGCTTAATCAAATATTCGGTAAAGCAAATACGACTCCTGCTTCTCACATATGGACTGTCACAGTCCAAATACTGGAGCATCAAGGATGATTAAGAATAGGCAGTGATATGACGCTCCAGGCAACGAAAATTACCGGTGAGCAATAGCTGCATTTTCGAGCCGACTTGAAATCAACCTATCTCCCCACAGACCATATTGCGCCCAGGTCGTAATGCCGGAATGCATATCCAAAGGGGTCGAAGTCGTAGTGCTTTGGGACATTGCAGCGATAGACATCCAGCATGGAGTTGCTCGCCTCCATTTGCTAGTGTCGTGAGCGGTTAGTTTATTTTCTAACGTACCACGATATACTGTGCACCCCTCGCCCCGAGATGGTTCCAGGCATGCCTCGTCCAATTGCTCCCTTTGCACTACAGCCCGCCGACGTTCTTACGCTTCAAGGTTGGCTGCGCATGAGTACGCTGGAGCAGAGCCTTGCTCAGCGGGCGCGGATACTGCTTTTGCTCAATGAAGGGGTGACGCCCATTGCCATCTGTGGGCAATTACTGATCACGACACCGACCGTGTTCAAGTGGCGAAAGCGTTATCTGGCGTCGGGCATCGACGGCCTGAACGACCTGCCGCGTAGCGGTCAGCCTTTGAAGCTGGGTGCTGAGAAAGTCAAAGAAATCCTGACCCTGACAACGCACCGGGTTCCCAAGGAAGCAACGCACTGGAGCGTCCGGTTGATGGCCAAGTACGCTCGCGTTACCACCTGGCAAGTCCGGCAGATATGGGCTGCGTCGGATCTCAAGCCGCACCGACTGAAGACATTCAAGATCAGCAACGATCCGCACTTCGCTGAGAAGGTCATCGATGTGGTCGGGCTGTACCTGAGCCCTCCGGACAACGCCATGGTGCTGTCGGTTGACGAGAAAACTCAGATCCAGGCGTTGGATCGTACTCAGCCAATGCTGCAACTTCGGCCTGGGCAGATCGAGCGGCGAACCCATGATTACAAGCGCCATGGCACGGCGAGCTTGTACGCCGCGTTCGACATCATGACCGGTGAAGTAATGGGCCGGATTACCCAGCGGCACCGGGCCAAGGAGTTCCTGGATTTCCTCCGGCAGATTGATAAGAACACGCCTGCCGAGTTGGATCTCCATGTGATCCTGGATAACAGTTCGACCCACAAAACCCCAGCGATCAAGGCCTGGCTGGAAAAACATCCGCGCTTCAAGCTGCACTTCACGCCGACCAGTGCGTCCTGGCTAAACGCGGTGGAAGGCTGGTTTTCACAGCTGGAGAGACGCGCACTGTATCGAGGTGTCTTCACCAGTGTTACTGATCTGAAAGTCGCGATCCGCCAGTTCATTACTGCTCATAACGAGCATTCAGCCAAGCCGTTCAAGTGGACAAAGACCGCAGCGGCCATCATCAGCTCGGTACATATGGCAAAGCTGAGTGTGATGAAGAATAAGCTAATGAACTAACCGCTCGAGACACTAGCGACAGCTGTGGCAGGTTTTTTTGAACGACAGGGATATTAATTGGCTCTAAAATTTCAGAAGCACTCAGCTTCACAGCTGACAAATATTGCAACACAAAGGGTCTTAGTGGGTCACACATAGTTTAAGTTAGCTAGAAACACCTAGCCGTATAAAACGCTTGCGACTTATCTAAAGCCCTAATAGCTATGCGATAGGCGATCAGGCTCGCCCCGCAACGGATGACCGGAGCTTATTTTAAAACTTTATTGAAATGGATAGACTTAGAGAAGTCCAAATCACTTAACAACCAAAGTACGCCACACTCAACAACGGCAACTGCAGAGAGCCTCTCAAATCTGAAAATCTCAACAGATAAGCATGCAAACCCAGATAATTTAAAGCCACTCTACTTGAGAGCAACAACCAGAAATATCTATTATCTAGTCGCAACCAATATCATCACCAAAATAAAACCAATAACTTTCCGACAATTATTGAAAATTTTCAATGCGCGAAAATACGATAGCCAGCAGAGGGATGCAGTTCTATTTCATGACGATAATTGCGTGATCTGAATGCGATTGAGCTGGTGACAGAAAGCTGCTTTTCGCGTGTCTAAATATTGGTCAATTGAAGCTAGCATTCACAAACAGAATAAATTCTCTAGCTAGACTGCACCGAGTAAACGCCCGTATGCTCTCGATTCCTTATCTGCTTGGACTTCTTCGTGGCCCCCAGCCCAGCAACATACAGCCGCTGTCAAAATTCTAAATTTGGTCGTGCAGCCAAATGATCGAAACGATTGTTACACTCCTTCTCGGTATCCTGGCAATACTGGCGATCATCGCTGTGAATGGCTATTTTGTTGCGCAAGAATTTGCCTACATGGCGGTTGACCGTACTAGGCTCTCAGCATTGGCTGCTGCCGGTGATACGGCTGCAAAGCGCGCATTAGCAGTCACAAACCGCACCAGCTTTATGCTGTCGGGTGCCCAGCTTGGCATTACCGTCACAGGCTTACTTGTTGGTTATGTCGCAGAGCCCTTGGTCGGTGAGTCATTAGGTATTCTGCTCGCAGGAACCGGTATTCCCGTTGAAGCTAGGGTGACCGTCGGAACAGGTCTAGCCCTAATTGCAGCTACGATTATCCAAATGGTCGTGGGTGAGCTTTATCCGAAAAACCTTGCTATCGCGAATCCAGAGCCTCTGTCGCTCGGGCTTGCCCGCTCCACGCTCTTTTACATGTCAGCTTTTGGCTGGCTAATTAGTTTCTTCGACAAGTCTGCCAACCTTCTCCTGAAGTTGCTGCGCATCGAGCCGATTCATGACCTCGACGTAAGCGCATCGGCTACCGACCTACCGCACATAATCGCGGACTCGCGCGACAGTGGCGACCTACCACGTGAGCTTTCACTCATGATGGATCGCATCCTCGACTTCCCGCAGCGCAACGTCGAGCACGCTATGGTGCCTAGATCACAAGTTGACTGGGTTGAACCAGACACGACACTCGAAGAGCTACGAGAGCTTATGGCTCGCGCTCATACCCGATATCCCGTAATTGATGACGATGATGCCCCTGTGGGCGTTGTTCATCTCGCCGACGTGCTTGCACACCTCTCTACGGGGAACAGCAACGTGACCGTATCGTCGTTGATGAGACCTGCAAAGGTGTTACCGACGCTGATGCTGCTGCCAGATGCCCTTGATCAGTTGGTTCAAACAACCGATCAGCTAGCTTGTGTTATTGACGAGTATGGTGGTTTCGCTGGGGTGCTCACGATTGAAGATCTCGCCATGGAAATCGTTGGTGAAATTACCGATGAGCATGACGCAGAAGTCGGCGATGCCGTCGTGTCTGAAGGGGAAAACACTTGGACAATGGAAGGTGACGTTCACCTCGACGAGGTCAGGCGAATCATTGGTCACGACCTACCGCGCGTTGATGTTGAGACAGTGGCAGGTATGCTGATCGCTGAGCTTGGCGCACTCCCTGGTGAAGGCGACACAGTCACCATTGATCTACCTATAGATGCTGCCGAACTGATCTCCGACAAACCGGTGAGATATCGACTCGAAGTTGATGTGCTTCGTATTGAACGACATGTTCCGACCGAAGTTCGCGTACGGCTGGTCAAAGTACCTATGATAGAGGAAGGTCAATGAATGATCCGCTGATAGTCACGACAGCGACAATCGCTCTCATTGCGCTGAGTGGCTTGTTTGTTGTCATAGAGTTTGCGTTGCTCGGCGCTCGTCGACACCGGCTTGAAGAGCTGGCAGTCAACAGTACGTCCGCTCGTGCTGCTTTGCGCGGCATGAATGATTTGACGTTAATGCTTGCCGGTGCACAGCTAGGAATCACGCTGTGTACGTTTGCCTTAGGTGCGGTGACAAAACCTGCGGTCGATTTTTGGCTCGAACCCGTATTCATCGCGTGGGGCTTGCCTGAGTGGGTTGCAGGTGGCGCAGCTTTTGGTTTCGCGCTTTTCATAGTGACGTTCTTGCACTTGGTTGTCGGTGAGATGGCGCCCAAGTCCTGGGCCATTGCGCACCCGGAGAGATCCGCTCTGGCAATTGGCATCGTCTCTCGGATCTATACTTGGCCGCTACGCCCGCTGTTGCGATGGGTAAATAGAATCGCCAACCGTCTCGTAAAAGCCTCAGGTGTCGAGCCAGTCGAAAGCGCCGCAGTTGGTGGTCAGGATATTGAGACCATAAGGCAGCTCGTTGAGCATTCGGCGAAGGTCGGCACTCTAAAACCGCAGATGCAGCAGCAGATTTCAGGTCTGATCGACCTGGGCACGCTTCCCGTCGAAGCTCTGATAATCGAGAGAGAAGCGATGGTTCACGTTTCACGGGATGCAACAGTGGAGGATGTACGCACTGCGGCCATCCAGTCCGGGCACCTGCGCATTCTCGTGCTGGGAGCCGAGGGCATACAACCGTCGGTAGTTCACGTACGCGATACATTGCTTGAGCCAGAGACTCGGTTTGCGCATGAGCTAGCACGAGAAGCTTTTGTGCTTGACGCAAAAACCCCAGTCTATGAAGCACTTGCGCGTATGCGTAAATCGAGCATTCAGCTAGCTTTAGTCGTGAACGCAGATCGCTTAATGGGCGTTGTAACTCTGGCAGACATACTCAAACGAGTACTCCCAGCAGCCTCTAGCGCCTAGTGTCCTCACGTATAAATGCAGAGAGCTTATTACTTGGCAGCTACTCCTTGCTCGATAGTGGCAATTTTCAGCTGAGCTTCAATTGCTGATCAGAGTTACAGATCTTGCGACACCGACTTCTAAAGAAACAGGATGGTCAACTACCAGTGTAGTTATTGGACTGTCCTATGGACTGTTGGTCGCAGGCGCTTGCTTACCATTAATGCAGAAAACAGTTCGATTTTCGGTGGTTTGGGCTAAGCGGTTGCCGGTGTTCTATTCCGCAATGGAGTGACACCAACCTTCCGGTAGAAAGCTCTATCGACCCATGTCGTAATACACCCTTATAGTGACAAAACAAGCCGGGAGGCCAAGATCTTGAAAAGATCTCCAAGCATTCGCGCATCTAGCAACGCATGGTGCGGCAGATCTGACAGTTCTATGCGCTGGCAATTCAGATCCGTAGACCATGACGGCAGAAAACAGCGAACGCATCTGCGGAGGTCAGAATTCGGAGTTTCAAATCGATTCTGACCCCTATTCAGAACATCAAGCGGCTCGAGACCCAAACTCGGTGATCCAGCTTTGCAAGGCCTTTACATCGGCCTCAAATACATCCAGCTCAAGACTGCTGCTGGGCTTTTCATCGGACTGAGCATGTTCAAACACTGAGTAGCGAGTCATCAGGTCATCAATGAATATGCAGTCTTCATTTGTCACCTTGGCGACCTTGTGCAGCTTTCCTTGGGTATTGATTGCACGCCTGAAACGGCCTACGACATCCGCTAAAAGAATGTACTCAATCGTCTTCTCCACGATCACCCTGAAGTCACTGCAGGCGCTTTTGCCGAGTGCCTCGTAAGCGTCGACCTCAGCCCTTTCCTGGTGCTTTTTCAGGCGCGTAATAGCGTTGTCGATCAATCCGCGAACAGCGCTTTCCGGTTTCAGGTCTCGAGCGCTAGCGGTGGCGACGATGCCAGCCACTTTGTCCATCCTTCTAAGCGAGGTCAGGGTCGGCTTGACGGATGGCATCCCTGGCATCTTGTTCCATTTTTCCGTCACCGCGTCGACCAATGACACTAGAGAGAGCCTGTGAGTAAAAATGATGACCTGCCGCGTCGCTGATAAGGACACCAAACGCTCGACGACTCTCTCCTCAAAATCTTGGTCAAGTGACGAAATTGGGTCATCAAAAATGAAGGGGGCCAGTTGGTTCGAGCCCGTGGTGTCTGCTAGAAACGCAGCCAGTGCAGCAATTCTGGTCTCGCCTTCACTCAAGATGTAATCCAGGCCATGTGAGCCATGCGCGCCTACCAGGTTCAAGCCAAATGTGATCTTCCCTTTACCACCCGATTTACTCTGCGGAGCAATTGGCATGCGGTGGCCGCCCAATAGCTTCAGTTCCTGTAGGAATCGAGTTTGATAACCAGCGTCCAACTCGGTTTTGGCCAACTCATTTTTCTTGGAGGTCAGGGAGTTGGTAGCGGCTGAACGGGAGGCTTTGTCTATTGCCGCAACGGCGATCAACCTAGCCCTTTCAGCACTGATTGACGCTTTGTTCTGTGAAAGCCATTGCTTGGCTTGGAGTTGCTGGACTCGGTTCTGCACTGCCTGACGATGCTCATCCTGTAACAGGGCAGATAGGCTAGATTCCTCGGTAATCAAGTCTGCAGACTTGGTTTTTACCGCTTCATTAATGTTCGTCCAGTCGAAAGCTTGCAAGGTGCCAACAGGGCTTCCCAGTACGACTTGATCACGCCTCGTTTTGAGCATGCCAAGCCACGTGATCGCATCGCCTTCCTCGAAGCCCAAAGTGGACATGTGAACGATCCAGTCGGCTTGCCCTGGAAGAGTTGGCAAGCGGATTTTGTGGTCAGTAAAACTTTTTTCAGCCTTCTTGGCGGCTGTCTCAAGGCCGTCAGTGACGAACTTCTCAAAACCAGCCAGGCGGACTTTGGCATCCTCATCAAGGCTTTGATGGCAAACTACGCAGCGTGAGTCAGCTGCAATATTGGGAAACTGAGATTCTGTGTAGGCCGTGCCGTTGGAGTATGCGCGTGCGTACTCCCACATATCCTGCCAGGTCGCAGAGCCAACACCGTCGAGCTCGGCTTTACCGAAAATCGCTGCCGCCGCTTCTTGGCTCGAATTCCTGGCCTTAACAGCGGCGTTTTTCAGGGTCTCTAGCGTGCCTGCCGTCGCATCGTTCAATCCCTGTTGAAGTGTCGACATTGCTGTTTCAATACTTTTCAGCGCAGTTTTTTCTTTGTTGATGCTCAGCAGCCGACCCGCAATATCCTTCTCTGCGAGTAGGGCCTCTTTCTCTATACGCTCCCGATCAAGAAGATCGGTGTACAGACATTCCTTATCAATAATCGCGGTCGTGGTTGAACTCTTCAGGCCCTGAAGCCATTTTGCTTCTGCGGTGTGATTTAGCGTTTCTGGGATGGCGGGTAACGCTTTGCTGAGCAGTGATTTCTCTCTTGCAAGCTCTGCGCTAACAGCGTCCGCTGTGACGATCAGCGCGGATACAAACTTCATCCGGCTGGGTTCATAGCATGCCTCAGTCCTGCCCATGTACTGCTGGGCAGCCTTGCTATCGAACACCTGTGCATGTCGTAAAGCTTTGTGAGGCCCGCTTGGGACATCCCAGTGAACATCCGCCGGCTTACCGTCGATTGACACCTTGAAATGGGCACGGCAGGGCGTAGGTGTTGAATCGAATACGTTACCGCGTATCTCGTCCTTAGATCGTGATCCACAGATCTCCTTTAGCAGCCTTGCAAATCCGCTCTTGCCGGTTCCATTCTGCCCGTAGATCACCGAGAGATTGCTTTTGCCGAATGGAAGGTGAGCGCCAGCCTTGATTGCATTTAACCCATGCACATCAAGGATCTCCTCAATCCGAAGCAAAGGTCTATTGGCTACCTGCGATAAAGTGCCGGGGATTACGTTCAGAAATCCTGGATCAGCTTCATCCTTGGCTTCGAGCTGGCAAAGCCTTGCTAGCGCTTTAACTTCATCCTGATTCAACTGCCGCTTCGAGTCGATGATCATTCGAGCCGCTGTCTGCAACCACTTGGGGCGCGCATTCAGCCACGTCTCAAAATCGTCAGATACTACCGGCACTGCCTCAATCTTAGTCATGGTGCGCTCATTTCACAGAGGAATTCCTGAGCGTAGGCACTAGCTAGCTTTTTGGTATTATTTGGCCACTATATTAGTTACAAGATGTGGCTGTATACATCCAAGGTGGTTCTTGGGGGGCATAGCATCGGCGCTGTGTAGATGACTTGGCCGGACGCTTACAGCCTTCCGAGAAAAACTTTCCGAAATTACTGCGTACCCACATGGCTGGCTGGAAACGACCTTTACTGTCTAGGACGATTTCATGAGCGAAAAGAGTCGCGGGAATTAGACCGAGACTCGTAAGCTTTTCCCTTTCAACCGGCGTCACGGTGAGGTCGATCAATATCTACTGTTTCACCACACAGAATGCTTTGCCCGGGAATGTCTTTGCTGCCAAAGAGATCAGGTCTTCTAGTGAGCCTTCCCAGCCGACAACCTCCTCTCAAGCGCCGTACAAGAGTTGCGAAACCTCTTCCAATGTCACCATCAAAAATCCTCCATCCCGTTGAGCTCGGCCAGCCACGCGAACGTGTCCAATAGCCAATCACTGATAATCAAAGCTCGATCAATAAATCAGGATCAAAGCCCGTGTTCTGCCCCGGATAACCGCGTGGATTGGACACCACTCGACACCCCTCCTTTGAGAAATCCGCCGCAACGTGGGTATGCCCATAAACCCAAAGATCAGCCTTACTAAGTAACTCTGACCAATCGTTTGCATAGGCTGCAGCCAGATGCCCTGAGTGATCATCGCCCAGATAATCCAACACAGGTGCATGGTGTGTGACCACTACTGTTTTGCCGTCGAAAGGTCTATTAAGCTCTTGGGTTAACCATAGGTGAGCTCTCACTGACTTAGCGACTAGGTCGTCTGGACGCAAGCGCCTGTAATCCAAGTCGGCTCGAATCACCAAAAAATCGTTCATCGAATCCCAAGCAATTCTCTTTGCCGCAACCACATCCCCCGTAGCCGAATAATCCGTCCAGGCAGTTGTGACTAAAAAGCGTATGCCATCGAGAATGAGCATCTCGTTTTCGAGTACATGCACATGGGGCAATGCAGCGTCTTTCATTTTTAGCAGTGTGCGACCTATGTGCCCGCCGTAGTACTCATGATTACCGCATACATAGATCACTGGGCATTGAAAAACCTCGCTTGCCCATTTCACGCCCCGCGATTTGATATCAATGTCGCCGGCGAGAATTACTACGTCCGCTTCGCTTGAGGCGGGATCGAACCGAGCGAACTCGAGGTGCAGGTCAGAGTAAATCTGAATTTTCATAACGGACGACCAGTTTCGATTTAGTTGTACTTTGGATACCGCTGCGGCGGCCGGCCTCCGAGCATTGCTCGCCTTGCAAGGAGAGACTGCGTTTACGTACTTGGATTAAAAAATCACTCGAAGCCCTTTAAGAGAGTGAGCGTCAATAAGACGACCTGGGGCATCGGTATAAGCCTTTTCGTCATCTATGTTATGAAGACATACCCGACATCCCGTGGAGTCATATCCCACCAGCAACCCCGAAAGCCCCTCCATGATCCACTTGCCGTTTTTGTTCATCCACCCCGGCGTGACGACCTGAATTTCCGTAACGACAAACTCGCTGGTTTGTTGGGAAAGTATTTCTTCGAGCATATCGATGTCACTAATCATCATGGTGCGTGGCCACACCTTGCCATCCAAGCACTCTTCAAGAACGACGTGATACCAAGGATGAGCCAAGTGGCGTTCAAATATCCGCCAGTTTGAATACCCATCCCCAAAGATATTAGGGGCGCCCTCGGCAAAGGCTTCATGACTTCTAAACATTTCGCATTCCCGTGGATCTACAGACCGCAGTTGCAGCTGACATCACTGATAAAGAGACAGTATCGCGGCGAGATTGGCCGACTTTTCGTCGCCGTCTCCCATCAAAACGTACACAGTATTTTTGGTTTCAAAGAGAAAGCCATCTTGGAATGAAATGGCCATGGTACTGCGCACCCAATTTCCGTAATCGAAGCGTCCTCGGCTGTCTAGGATGACTTTTTCGGCGAAAACAAAGAGCGGCAGATGGCCATGAACGTGGATTTTAGTGAGATCCCCATCGCTCGCTATCGCGTGCACGATTGTCCACTGCTGGACAATGCAAAAACCTTTGTTTGGAAAGCGGCTCTGTACTAGTTGAATCAAGCGCTCTTGGCTTTCTCCAGATCCAGAGCGTGGCTCTCCAGTGGTGGAGAGGAGCTCGCTGGCTGCTTGGATTTCTTCAAATTCCAATCAAAAAACCTCTGACAATACATGTGATATGTTTGGCGCTAAAACTGCCTCATGCCCATATCCAAAAGACCCTGAACATATGGTTGTGCGGCTCAACTCTGAGAAAGCGTCACCGCGCACTTTCAATACTACCACCAAACGTGGTTTATCGGAAGACAGGCGTTATGGCTCTATCCTCGCTTTTAGGGCTGACTATGTCGCTTAAGAATGAGATCGCCGGAGTACTCAGGGCAATCAGGACAATCCGGGGATTTGACTATGGTGATTTGGCAGACGTCAGTGCAAAAGCAAACATAGGAAAGCTGGAGCAAGGAAAGAGCAATATCACGGTCGCGAAATTGATCGAATTAGCAGATGCCCTCCAGTTTGATCCTATTGCTCTTATAGCCCTATGCGTCGCTATCCAGAAGGATGAACCTACCGACACCACCCTTGAGAGAGCACGTGCAGAACTTGACTCATTCAAAGCAGAAGGAGGAGAGGTGCTTGTTCGGAGTCAGTTTGTGGGCAAAGAGCTGAAAAAGCGGCCTGCGGGTAAGCCTGGCAATACCAAGAATGCCGATGCTGTGAGAGATCTGAAGACTTTAGGAATGAGTCAGGCTGAGGTGGCACAGAGGCTTGGATTGGCCAGCTCAACGGTGTATCGGTACTGGCAAAAAGTATAACGGCAATTTAGGCGAGGCCGGAGACCATGGCCCAACGGATAGGCTATATGTCGCAGAAGATCTGACACCTTGTGTTTGCGCTGGCCTACAAAATCGTCAAAGCGCCTGAAGGGTTGCGGCCTTGCTAGAACCGTTGAACCCGATCAGGAAAGTGACTTCATAGAGATCAACAGTGACCGGCTCTGCATCAAAAGACTGAAACCCAGACATTATAACCAGACGCTCAATTCATCTAGCCGGTAGCATTGGTAATTCGAAGAGACGGCTAGAGGCGCCTCATGACGCCGAAGCCATCTCTGATGCTCTGAGGGCCACGTCTTTGAACGACATACCAAAGGGTAAACAACCCCTACGCGTATGCGAGCATTTGCCGGATCTTACGGCCCCAGGTCTTATCGTGAATGAAACGCTGGTGGCCATGATCGCCGTTGATGATCTCATCCTTGGTCAGTGTCGATAGGACTTCCCAATCCTCGCCAAACCTATAGGTGGCGTTATCCAAATGTGAGCTCTCAAGTAAGTAAATCCCACGCTTGGAAAAGCCAAAGACGAAGTAGCCTTGATAACCCCCTCGGCCCGTGGCAAAGAAATCAGGCTCGAATCGAGTTATTTCCCTGATCCGATGTTCGATCACTCCCTGCTCTGACGCCCGCAGACCGGCCAAATAGGGTTTGACGATGGCCTCAGCGTTCTTCCAAGGGTACTTCCCAGGAGGAAGCAACTCCCACTGCAGATGGCGCGCCTCCACCTTTGCAATGCGCTGCCGCCCAACGTCTAAGATCTCAAACTCCTGGAAGAATTCGAGCATGAGGTTGGCCAAGTGAAGAAGAGCAGCGGGCAGCTCATCAAAATTCACCCGGCGGGTTACGATGTACTCTTTCCCATCAATGACGCTCAGAGAAAGGTGCTCCATAGGCGGGCGTACAAAGTCAATGGGATACACATCCATACTTCGAATTTGCACCCCGCTGTGCTCGTTACCATGCCAGTCTTTCCAGCTACGGTATTGAGGAACTGATTTCTTGATAAGTGGGAGATCTCGCCGTTTGATCTCCTTACCACGAGCATTGAATTCGCTTACTTTGCCGACACCCGCAGGTAGGATCCAGTCACCATCTTTTTTGAGGTGATCAATCGCCAGCCGCGCCTCAATGTTCTGATCGAGCTTGTTTCGCTCAATCACAAACAGCATTTCGCGGGCGCCATGCGAGTGCGCGATGATTCGATTGACGCTGGTGATTGACTTGCCTGTAACCATACCGTTCATCCTTGCTAGTCAAGAAAGGACTCAACAGTAGCATAATGCCATCAGAGCGAACCTGAATGGTCGAGTAAATCTGGGTCAGACGGTCGAGGACACAGTATTGACCTAGCTTGATAGCTAGGATCAGTGAGATCGTTCGCGCAGAGCCCGGCAAAGACGGGTCAAAGCAGGGACGGAGACTCCAGAAATTGCTCTACGGTCTCCGAGGGATGTGTGACGAGTTCGTTTACCAAGCCCATATGAGCGCGCAGTATCACCCTAGCATGATCAACATAGTGGTTATAGGTGGTAATCAGATGTTTGTGCCCCATCTGGTTCTTGATAACCTGCATAGCAGCTGCGTCGCGCACCTCACTCATTTGCCCCAGTAGTCCGCCCTTAAATCGCTGGATAAGGAATTTAGTCGGCCACCAGTGCCTAGCATCGTAAAAACGAATGGACTTGCGTATAGACGGATCACTGGCCCGAGCGCGCGCTCGAGCAGCAACGGTGCGGCGGGAAATCATTTTGGGCGTCACTGGTATGCCCCGAGAGGACAGAAAGAGAATTGATGGAGGACATGGCTTTCCGAATCGTTTTTCGTACAATTCTGCTCGGGGAGCGTAATGCTCTTGGATGTAATGGTCGTCCAAGGCTTTAAGGTCAAGCTTGTGAATGGTGATCTTACGGGATTTATTACCTTTGCTCTGATTTACATAGTACTCGACATTTTCCCCATCTAAACCCACATACTCAAAAGGCTTGATGTGGGAGTTAAGGCCGTTGCCCAGGTAGGGGAACTTACAAAGATCCATAGGCCTCATCGCCGTTCCGAGGGAGAGCTTGAAAAGCGCAGCATAGACTGGATCTTTATACCCCAAGATTAGGCTCTTCATCTCATAATTTGTGGGTAAAGAGTAGGAGCGATCTTGGAAGTATTGTCTATCAAGAGCCCGCACCCCCCGCCCGTCCAAAACGGTAAGAGCTTTCCGTTTGATATGAGCTAAAAGCTCCTCGTCCTTGAAGTTCGCCCTCCACGTTACATACTGAAAAGACACGCAGCTTGGATAGTCTTTTTTTCGAAGCCATTCAAAGAAGCCATAAATTCGCTTAGCATCCTCAATAATAGTTTCTGTGCTGGGCCTAGTCGACTGCGCGACCACTCGGCTAACCTCGCGCTGGATTTGCCATTCCTTTATATCGTTATTATCGACTAAAGAGTGATAGCTTGAGATTGGTACAGTCCGATATTTCTCTAACGTTGAGAGATACCGGTAGAAAAGCGATATAATATTTGAATACCGATTGGAAGTATCAAGAGAGGAGCTCACGTCTTCCAGATACAGATTTACATGACTCAGCAAAGTCCTTTTGCCGCGATTCACGGCAATGAGTACGTAATGCGACCTAATTCTTCCAGGATTGGATACGTGGGGATAGGTAAGCTGTCGTCTCTCGATGGAAATCATTCAATCCCCCTGTACGATCCTGAAGACCGTCACTTTGTCATAGCCGTCGTAGATCGTAGGCAAAGGTTCCTTCGCCATAGCCTTGAACTCAAATTCAGGAACATTCCTGAATAGGAAACCACGCTGCGCGTTGATTACCGCCTCGCTATCGCAATAGGGGACATATAGCTGTAGCGGTACAGCGCCCTTCAGGGCTTGTATAAATTCCTTGATTTCAATACGAGAGTAGATTGGTAAATTAATGACCACAAGCGATTCATCGCGCTTTGAACAATAGCGATCAATAAATTTCTCAAATGAGCAGAGGTATCGCTCCTGAAAAATAATTACGTTTATTGCCCCCTTCTTGAGTAGCCTTAGTACTTTTTGTTGCATGGCGTCAATTGCTTTGCGCTTGAGCACGATATAGGATTCTTTGTCGTTAGCCGATGGCAAGTTAGCGACCGCAATGGTTAGATCAGGCTTAAAAACATGAACATCCACTTTCTTCCCTAGAACAGGTTGTGGATGCGAACCAGTATTAGCAATGATTAATGATAACTCAACTTCCTTTTCATCTAATTCACGTTTAAGTTTTTCAACATGAAGTGCTTTTTTACGGAGCTCAGCGGTCAACTCTTTGGCGCGGTGAGTGAGGATATCACTTGTCATCAAAGAGGTTATAATGTTGTTCTCAAATTCCTTGAACCTCGCATCTTGCCTGGATAGTACATCCTGCAACTCCGACTCAAGTTCTCTCACAAGCTTTTGGGTCTGTAGTATTACCTTAGAGGCATCGATTCCTTGCCTAAGCAACAGCTCATCGACCGTGCGCTGACCAGTGATGAATCCTTTAAGGTGAAGATAATTCTTGTGAAATGCTTGCCTAGATATACCTGCACGCTCGGAGACAATCCCTACTGTCAGCTTTTCCTTCGTACCACTCAAAAAGTGGTCGCGGATGACCGTGATTATTCTTTCTTCGGTGTCAGATACGCTCACAGTATAGAACCTCATTGATGAACTCGAGGAGCTTATGACCTATCCGTGAAAGGCTCCACTTTATGTTTGGCAGCTGACACTAATAATTCGTTAAGCAATCGCTCATTAACTGAAACCTTCAGTTCAAGTTCTCTGACTGCCTCAACCTTGAGTCTAGCTCCGTTAGCAAGAATCGTCCTGTAAAACTTGAGATTATGCTCAATGGCATCTTGAGACCCCTGAAGAATCACGTTTTTATCACAATGAATTTGGCAGTTGGAAAAATCAGGCCCTGCCGGATAGATTAATCCTGTAGTGGATGCCAGGCATGGCGGAAGTTGGTCGCACTCATGGAATGTTTGAGACATACATATAGTGCCAAGAGAAGTGCGCTGGATTCGAAACGACGAACCGCCCTCAAATAGGTGCTTTACATATTGCATTACTGTGGTTTTCAAAACGGTGCCTGAGAATAGCTCGGGCCGTTTATTCACTTGATCAGCAATCCTGTTCGCTGCATCACCAGCGTAAACCCCAGTATGAATAGCGCGAACGACATCTACGAAATCCTCGGCAAAATGTTCCTTGAGGGTGTCGACCACCGAGGAAACTAAAAAGGGATTGCGCGCAATGTAACGAAGTGTCATGACGTATGAACTATGGTCAAATATCATTCGAATGACGTCGATATTGGCCTCAGACTCATTGATCAAAAGTTCTGCGATGGTCTTACGGAATCGGTGGATATGTAATTGAGGAACGCCAGCCTCTCCTGCGACAGTACGAGCTACGTTAGCAATCATTCGATCGAGTCTGTTTACTGTGGCCCCACCTCTCACAGGTTGAAAAATATAACCTTTGCGAAAATAGTGACCAAAAATTCGAAGTTTCCTGAACGAATCAATTGCTTCACCCAAGTAATCCGGGATGCTGATGTGGTCAGCATCCCCCAAATAATTTGGATCGGTGCTTGTTTTATACCTAGCGAAGGATACGCGCCAGACGCCGTCCGCCCCACGCGTAACATCCTCAAACTTAAGCGCAGCCATTTCCCTTTTGCGCATTCCAGTCATCAGGCAAAAGAGAATAAAAATTGCATTCCTGACCCTGTCGACAGCGCGCCTGTATTTATCTTTCCAGCTATAGCTATGTCGAATATATTCCAAGTGACGTCCTGAGGAGGAAGTCATGCGCTGGGAAAGGGTATTATAGTCAAAACCGACAATGTTAATCCCTTTCACCTGCTGTGCCAGTACGGATTCAAATCGTGTATCACGCTGTGCCGTGATGTGTACCGACTCTAGGGCCTTGGGTATCGTCAGCAGATAGCGCTGGACACCCTCAATCACAGGGATGCCCTCATCTATCCAAAAATAGGCATAGCTTAGTAAATAGCGGAGTTCTTCCTCTGTAAAAGGCTTCCAACCGACAAAATTAGCGGCGATATAATCATATACATCTCTTCTTCTTTCAGGCGTATCTATCTCATTAACATCAACATCCAGACAAAGCTCACTTGGTATAAGCTGCTGGACAGAGACTGAAAGCCAAAAATTTATATAGAAAAATAACATATAATACGAATGTGGATATGCCTGTACTTTGCACTCATCAAGCGCCTGATTCAACATATCTGAACTTATAATTGATAGAGACTCCTCAGTACCGTCCAGATGATTATCCTTGAAAACAAAACGCTCGACATACTTAAAAGCATCTGCATAATTCATTGACGAAACGTAACTTTTGATAGTCCCAAATGGATTAGTGGATGGTAAAAAATAGTACGATATTGCGCGCTTAAGCGATTGTAAATCCTCACGCGAATTATTAATTACTATTGAAATCTCACAATACTCTCTTCCCTCCATCAAAATCCAGCGACCTTGATTATAATTAGAATAGTGTGAAACCGGAAAATCACCAGTGGGACTAGCGGCCAGTTTAAACTTGAGACCACCTTTACGCTGACGATTAGATAAGTCTTCTAGCGGGACAGACGACTCCTCGGCTACGTCTTCACCTGAAGAGTGACAGGAGCGCCCGTGGGATGTCTCATAGAGATTATTGAAATAGGCATCAGCAGCCTGTCGGGCTTCACTATCAATTTCTTGCATCAACTGCTCGAAATCATCGTCCTCATCATCATTGGCAATCATGGTCAATCCTCAAGATAAGCTACGAGAGACTTCAGATCGAATGGCAATAGCGCGTCATAGTTACTCCTATAGTCCTTGGCCGCTTCCAACGCTGTACTGTTACCCCAAGTGTTGAGAATATGCTGATGTACCTGAAGCTCAGTTGAATACCCAGGATACGCGAGAGGATCCCTTTCAATCTGAAGCGCCAGCATCGCTTCCCGCTCCATCAAAAAAGGCAATGAGTCCTCCAGAACGCACCACTGATCACACCCATTGCATTTGTCTAGTCGTGTGCAACGCTCGTCTGCTGCCAATGACGTGCTTCCTGGGTATGAAGGCTTGCTAGAGTCCATACAAGCCCATAGCGCCCGCTCATGTCCAATGATTGTAAAGATTCTGAAACGAGGCAGCTCAACCTTAGCCGATGCGCTGTTCGCCATGAAGCCTTTGAACTGACCGCTCTGGCTTTTTTCAATGAACAGTTGCTGGAATGAATGAAAGCGTTTCCTGCGATCCACCATTGCGTACACCGAACTGTCGTAGTGGGTATCTGTGGTGGTAAGGTCAGAGTGCCCATAGATTAAGGCTGTAAGTGCCAAAGGTTGGTTATGAGCCTTTTTATTATTTTGAATGGACGTCACTCGCAATCGATGCTGAATGTCGGCAGGATTGACCAACTGGGTTCCATTGTCTACGAGTTTCGCATCCTCAAGAAAGTTTTTAACCCCAACTTTCCACATTCCCATATCATCAAAAGAGTAAATTCTCTCCGAAGGACTCCAGGGCAGATGAGGTTCCCCAAGAAATAGAAAGGGCGAGCGAAGTCGTACATCATCAGCACCGACAGTGTGATCATGACGCAAATCCCTATGACAGACTTCAGAGAGATCGCTTGCTAGCTGAATTAGATTGTAACCCGAATAAGGGTCAGAGCGACTACTAGTTGCCAGTACCGCTTTGGCTTTGATGTAAAATTCACCCTGCCCTTGCGATTTAACCTTTTGAGAAACCAGCAGCACTGAGTCATCACTTGCCAGCTCAGAGATAGGGTGAACAAAGTCGTCTTTGTCTAAAGCTAGAACTGACTCTTTATTCCACCCTAATTGCCTCTGAATAAACATAACCAGCGTCGCTTGATCCTGCGAAGTTGGATACATCAAATTGAACAACCCAGTCAATGAGATACAGTTCGGTGCTCTATGCCTCAAAAACCCTAAATAAATGCAGCACGACAGCACAAATTCTAGGGGTTCTCTACCAGTAGGACTCAAGTAAGCCCCTCTCGCATCAGCGGCATAAGCAGAAAAGTGAAACTTATTAATAAAAAAAGGATAGCCCTCGTGCTGTAGTGTAGCAGCGGCGCGTAATGGGTCAATTTCCCATTGAGAAGGCCGACTAGGCTTCGCCTGATAGAGTTCACTGCAGATCGACCAGACCTCCCACTTATCGTATGGCAGGGCAGTTCTGATCTGTTCTCTTATGCGCAACTTCTCCCTTAACAAATCAACTTTATTACGCATAACCTTAAAAAAATCTTGATCTGCTTGATCGCTCAATGGCTCAGAGGGAGTGGATATAGGCTCTTCAATTCTACGAAGTTTTAGCTGGGGCATGCCATCATCGAAATTCCGAGCTATGAGTTTCAAGGCGGAGCGAAGCTTAATCGCCAAATATATCCGCTCATCATTTCTACGTAGGTACTCTTCAAAAACAGCGTATTCTTCAACGCCTATATCATTGAGAGATTCAATTCGCAGCGCGGGAATTACAACCCGATTGTATTCCGACGCAAAATCAAGGAACGCATTAATTGCCCTGCGAAGCTCATAACCTTTAGTGTATGCAGCCATTTTCACGCCACGCACAAATACATAATGCAAACCGCCATGCAACGGTATGGATAAGTCGAAATCCTTCCTCTCTAGATAATTTGAGGCGATTACTGTCCGATCAGTAGCGGTAGAAGTTGTCTCGCTGCGATACATAGATAAGTATCGCATGAGAAAACCTACGCAGCTTTTGCCAGCAAGCTATCAACAACCGCGAGCACTTCGCTACTCACAACTTCAAACGGCTGGGAAGCATCAACAACAACAAATGTTTCGGGCGACTGTTCTGCTTGGCGCAGGAACCCATCACGCGCTCTCATCAAAAATTCACGTTGCTGCATCTCCATGCGATCAAGCCCTTCACCTCGTGACGCTACCCTCCTCATACCGACATCTGGATCTACGTCCAAAATGATGTTGAGGTCGGGCGCAAACCCTTCAAGCGCGAAGCTATTGATACTCTGAACCAAGCTTAGGGGGATACCCCTACCATAGTGCTGGAAAGCTATGGTGGCAGGCGTGAAGCGATCACAGATCACAATCATTCCAGCTTCAATCGCAGGGATGATTTTCTCCTTTAAATGCTGAGCGCGAGCAGCTGCGAACAGCAAGAGCTCAGTGGTGTCGCAGAGCTCGGGGGTTTCAGGGTCGAGTACTACCCCTCGAATCTTTTCACCAACCCGAGTACCACCAGGTTCACGAGTTACAACCACCTGGTGATTTAGAGAAATCAAGTGTTCTTCAATTGCACGGATAACCGAAGACTTCCCCGCCCCGTTATTTCCGTCGCACACGATTAGGCAACCTTTTGCCATTTGCTTTTCCTGCTACCTAGTAGGTTGATGGGTGGGGTTGGTTTACAGCGTGGTAGAAGAAAATGTATTCGTCAAGGCACCACGTATCCACTGAGCTGGCTCACCCTCTCCTCACATATGGGCCTGGAAGGGATTTGGCTTTTAAGCCTGAAAGATAAGGCTAGCCGGTTTACATTATTTGTAAGGGGCATTTACTGAGATCGGTTTACACATAAGCGAAAGGTAATATAATGCGCCTTCGGGGCCTTCCAGGGTAATAAACAAGCCAGTCACAGGCAGCAATCCTTAATCAGTGTCTTTCGGGCCTTGCGGCTCGGCCGGGGGACTCTCCGGCTCGGCAGCAGGGGTCGGCGCGGGGCTCGAACGGTAATCGGCCCTGCGCTTGATCTGGAATTCGCGCACCGCATTGTTGTGCGCATCCAGGTCATCGGAAAACGTGTGGCTACCATCGCCCTTGGCCACAAAGTACAGGCTGGAGCCACTGACCGGGTGCAAGGCGGCATTAATCGCTTCACGCCCCACCATGGCGATGGGCGTAGGCGGCAAGCCAGGAATCGTATAGGTGTTGTACGGCGTGGGTTCGCGCAAGTGGGCCCGTGTCAGCTTGCCGTTGTAACGCTCGCCCAGCCCATAGATCACCGTAGGATCGGTTTGCAGCGGCATGCCGATTTTCATCCGGCGCACAAAAACCCCGGCAATTTGCCCGCGCTCCTGTGGCACACCGGTTTCCTTCTCCACCAGTGACGCCATGATCAGCGCCTGATAAGGGTTGGCATAAGGCACGCTCGGATCACGCTGCTCCCACTCCTGGGCAAGCACTTTCTCAAGACGGTCGTAGGCTTTTTCCAGCAACTGGGCATCGGTCATGCCGCGCACAAAGCGATAGGTGTCTGGAAAGAATCGACCTTCCGGAAATTCCCCGGCATGACCCAGCTTGGCCATGACTTCGCTATCGCTCAGGCCATCGAGGGTCTGTTCGATTTTTTCATGCTTGGCCAGAGCGCTGCGCACCTGGCGAAAATTCCAGCCTTCAACCAGGGTCAGGCTGTATTGCACCACTTCGCCACGCTGCCACAGACCAATAAGGTCCTGGGCGGTCATGCCCGGGGTCATGCGGTATTCACCGCTGTGCAACGGCTGGCCTTCAAGGTTGAAGCGCCAGTACACGCGCAACCAGAACGCGTCACGCAGCGTGTCGTCAGCTTCCAGACGATTGAACGTACCGGTCGGCGTGGCGCCAGCCGGTACATCGAGCAATTGTTCCTGCGTCAGATTGAGCGGTTGGTCGAGCGCAGAATTGAGCTTCCAGGCGCTAGCGCCCAGCAGCAAGCCCGCCAGCACCAGACCTGTCTCCAGCAGCACCAAGAATTTACGTTTCACGAATCAAACATCCAGTAGGGTGCGAGCAATGCCTTGCAGTTTACGGGTGAGTGGCCCCACCGGCCAGCTCAGGTCTGCAAATGCGCGCACGGGCCAAACGCCATACACGCTGTTACAGAGGAAGAGTTCATCGGCCTGTTGCAGCTGCGCAAGGCTGATGTCAGTAACCAGACAAGGAATGGCCAGGCGTTCGGCCTCGACCAGCAGTGCAGCCCGCATCACGCCGGCCACGCCACACCGGTGCAGGTCGGCGGTCATCAGAACCCCGTCACGCACCATGAACAGATTGCTGAACACACCTTCAATCACCCGTCCCGACGTGTCGCGCATCAAGCCCTCGGCGTAGGCCGGGTCTTGCCATTCGGATCGCGCAATGACCTGTTCGAGTCGATTGAGATGCTTGAGCCCCGCCAATAACGGCTGTTCAGCCAGACGGGTGGCGCAATCAAACAGCGCTATCCCTTGCAGCGCGTACGCTTGGGGATAAGCAGCAGCCGGACTGGCCTGAAGAATTCGTCGAGGCAAAGCCCCGGTGGACGCGCCATAACCACGCTGACTATCGCCACGGGTCAGGATGAGTTTGAGGACGCCCTCGCCCATCGCTTGCGCATATGCCAGCAATTCGCTGCGGATCAATGTCTGATCCGCAACAATCGCCAGCCGGGAACAACCGAGCGCCAGACGCTGCATATGCAGTTCCAGCAGCAGCGGTGTGCCAGCCTTGACGGCGATGGTCTCAAACAGACCATCACCATAGGCCAGCCCACGGTCTTTGAGCGACGCAAGAGCGTTCGCCGGCTGACCGTCGACCCAGCTTTGCATCAGTCGGCGTACCGACGGAACACCAACGAACCGTTTGTGCCGCCAAAACCGAATGAGTTGGACAGCACCACGTCGATCGGCATTTCACGCGCGGTGTGCGGCACGAAGTCCAGATCGCAGCCTTCATCAGGCTCGTCGAGGTTGATGGTCGGCGGGGCAATCTGGCTGTTGATGGCCAGTACGCTGAAAATCGCCTCGACCGCGCCCGCTGCACCCAACAGGTGACCGGTCATGGACTTGGTCGAACTCACCGCCAGTTTGTAGGCGTGATCACCAAACACCGACTTGATCGCCGACACTTCTGCCAGATCGCCAGCAGGGGTCGAGGTGCCGTGGGCGTTGATGTACTGCACTTGATCAGCGTTCAGCTGGGCGTCACGCAGGGCATTGGTAATGCAGCGGGCCGCACCTGCACCATCGGCCGGAGGCGAGGTCATGTGGAAAGCGTCACCGCTCATCCCAAAACCGATCAGCTCGGCGTAGATGGTCGCACCACGCGCCTTGGCATGTTCAAGCTCTTCGAGCACCAGCGCACCGGCACCGTCAGACAATACAAATCCATCACGGCCTTTGTCCCACGGACGGCTGGCACGGGTTGGATCGTCGTTGCGGGTCGACAACGCACGGGAGGCACCAAAGCCGCCCATACCCAGGCCGCAGGCGGCCATTTCGGCGCCGCCGGCAATCATCACGTCGGCTTCGCCGTAAGCAATGTTGCGAGCTGCCATGCCAATGCAATGCGTACCAGTGGTACAGGCAGTCGCGATGGCATAGTTAGGCCCCTGTGTACCCAGATGGATAGACAGAAAACCGGAAATCATGTTGATGATCGAACCGGGCACGAAAAACGGAGAAATCCGTCGCGGGCCTTGCTCGTGCAAGGTACGGCTGGTTTCTTCGATATTGGTCAGACCGCCAATACCCGAACCCATTGCCACACCGATGCGCTCACGATTGGCGTCGGTAACTTCAAGGCCGGAATTACGCACAGCCTGAAACCCAGCTGCCAAACCGTATTGAATAAACAGGTCAAGTTTTCGGGCTTCTTTGACGGAGAGGTAATCCTCAACGTTAAAGCCCTGTACCGAGCCGCCAAAACGGGTGGAATAGGCAGAAAGATCCGTGTGTTCGATCAGACCAATGCCACTTCGGCCTGCCAGAATGCCTTGCCAGGTGCTCGGAACATCCGCACCCAGTGGCGACAACATCCCCATACCGGTGACTACGACGCGTCTACGCGACACAGCACTCTCCTTTATTCTATTGACGACACTTTGCATCACGCCTAAAGAAAAAACCGCACGCCAGAGCGGCAGTGCGGTTTTTCCATGACAGCGAGCAACGATTACAAACTATTACGCCTGGTGGCTAGTAACGTAATCGATAGCGGCTTGTACAGTAGTGATCTTTTCAGCTTCTTCGTCAGGAATCTCAGTCTCGAATTCCTCTTCCAGAGCCATCACAAGCTCAACGGTGTCAAGGGAGTCGGCACCCAGGTCTTCAACGAAGGAAGCGGCATTGGTCACTTCTTCTTCTTTAACGCCCAGTTGCTCGGCAACGATTTTCTTGACGCGCTCTTCGATGGTGCTCATACCTTGTTTTCACTCCTAATGGACAAATTCAGGCAGCTGGCCAGTGGGCAAGTGTATCGAAAGCCTTTTCAGTTTTTCAACTGAAAGCTTTGCACTCACACCGCAACAACCGGCTGCCTATAAATAGATTGCAGCTTTATAACGGATTTTAGACAGCTCGTATGACATTTTTTTGAAGCAATCCGTCACATTTAACTCATGTACATCCCGCCGTTGACCGGGATTGTAGCCCCTGTCACGTAGGCTGCACCGTCAGATGCCAGGAAAGCGACCACGTTTGCGATCTCTTGAGCCTGGCCCAAACGGCCCAGCGGAATCTGCGTCTGCAAGGCTTCGCGCTGTGCCTCTGGCAATTCACGGGTCATATCGGTATCGATAAAGCCCGGAGCCACCGAGTTGACAGTGATCGAGCGCGAGCCCACTTCACGTGCCAGCGCACGACCGAAACCTTCAAGGCCTGCCTTGGCGGCGGCGTAGTTTACTTGGCCTGCGTTGCCCATGGCACCCACAACAGAGCCAATATTGATAATTCGTCCCCAACGGGCCTTGGTCATGCCACGCAAAACCCCCTTGGACAGGCGATACAGACTGTTCAGGTTGGTATCGATAACGTCATGCCATTCGTCATCTTTCATGCGCATCATCAGGTTATCGCGGGTGATACCGGCATTATTGACCAGAATCGCCGGAGCACCGAACTGCTCCTGGATGCTCGCCAGCACCGCAGCAACCGATTCGCTGCTGGTGACATTGAGTTCCATGCCAGTGCCCTGAACACCGTTTTCTTTCAGGGTGGCAGCAATACGCTCGGCACCGGCTTGCGAAGTCGCAGTGCCGATGACCACGGCGCCCTGACGACCCAACTCCAATGCGATAGCCTGGCCAATGCCACGGCTTGCGCCTGTTACCAGTGCAACTTTACCTTGCAAGCTCATGCAGGCTTCTCCTGATTCAGACCAGAGCCAATCGCGCAGCGGCGAAGGCATCCGGGGTATTCAAATTGTGGGTCGTCACGCCTTCAGCGCAACGCTTGCTGATGCCTACCAGGACCTTGCCCGGACCGCACTCAACCAGATCAACCGGGCCGCCAGCCGCAAGCACCTGTACCGACTCAACCCAGCGCACTGGCTTGTACAACTGTTCGAGCAAGTCGCGCTTGAGGGTTGGCAAATCGGCTGCAACAGCGGCACTGACGTTCTGCACCAAGGCAATGGTCGGCATTTTCCAGTCGATCGCCTCGATGGACTCGGCAAAACGCTCAGCGGCAGGACGCATCAGCTCGCAGTGCGAAGGCACGCTCACCGGCAACGGCAATGCACGCTTGGCGCCTTTGGCCTTGCACAGCTCCATGGCGCGCTCAACAGCAGCCTTGGCGCCAGCGATCACGACCTGGCCCGGCGAGTTGAAGTTCACTGCGCTGACCACTTCACCTTGCGCCGCTTCGGCACAGGCCGCCAGCACGTCAGCATCTTCCAGGCCCAGGATTGCTGCCATGGCACCCTGGCCGGCCGGTACGGCTTCTTGCATCAGTTGACCGCGACGCTCAACCAGTTTGACCGCCTCAGCCAATGTCAGGCATTCGGCAGCAACCAACGCGCTGTACTCGCCCAGGCTATGGCCTGCAACAAAGTCAGGGCGCTTGCCGCCTTCGGCCAGCCACAGGCGCCACAGGGCAATCGAGGAGGCCAGAATGGCAGGCTGGGTAATATCGGTTTGATTCAGCTTCTCTGCAGGACCTTCCTGGATCAGCGCCCACAGGTCGTAACCCAGAGCAGCGGAAGCTTCTTTAAATGTTTCCAGGACCAGCGGATGCTCCGCGCCCAGCTCGGCCAACATGCCGAGGGACTGCGAACCCTGCCCTGGAAAGACAAATGCGAGGGATGTAGACATGTAACAAGCCCCTAATGATCTTGTCGTCGGAGAATTGACGTCCTACCGTAGTGGACGCAAGAAACTGACAGTTGGATGGCTGATTGGACCGAGCGGTCACATTTAAGCATCAGCCCGGCAAAACGCCTACGGCAACAACCCTTCAAGGCGCCCATACAAACGCTTTGGCAGGTCTTCATGGATTTCAATCAATGCGCGCTCTATCGCACTCTGAAAGCCCTGAGCACCTGCCGAACCGTGACTCTTGATCACAATCCCCTGAAGCCCGAGAAAGCTCGCACCGTTATGACGCGCGGGCGCCAGGTCGGCCTGCAGGCGCCGCATCAACGGCAACGCCAGCGCACCTACACAGCGACTGAACAGGTTACGCCTGAACACCGCCTCAAGCCTGCTCGAAATCATGGTCGCAAGACCTTCGCTGGACTTGAGCATGATATTGCCGACAAACCCGTCACACACCACCACGTCAGCCTCGCCACGGTACACACCATCACCCTCGACAAAGCCGATGTAGTGCAGCCCGGACGCCGCCTGCAACAACGCAGCCGCCTCTTTGACCTGCTGATTGCCCTTGACGTCTTCGGTGCCGATATTGAGCAAGGCAACCCGTGGACGAAGCACACCCAGCGCCTGCGCCGCCACCGACCCCATGACTGCAAACTGGAACAACTGCCCGGCCGTGCAATCGACATTCGCGCCCAAGTCCAGCAACTGACAGTAGCCCGTCTGGGTCGGCACCGCCGCCACCATCGCCGGACGATCGATCCCCGGCAAGGTCTTGAGCACATGACGGGACAACGCCATCAATGCGCCGGTATTGCCGGAACTGACACAGGCTTGCACCTTGCCATCACGGAGCAACTCCAGCGCCACACGCATGGAAGAGTCAGGCTTGCTGCGCAGGGCATTGGAAGGCCGCTCATTCATGGCAATCACTTCAGAAGCAGGGGTAATCGTCAGGCGCGAGCGATCCACAGCCGAATGGCCAGCGATCAAGGTTTCAAGTATGGAGGGTTGACCGACGAGGGTCAGGTGTAACGAGGGAGTTGCAGACAGGCAGGCAATGCAGGCCTGAACAATGCTGCGGGGACCGAAGTCCCCGCCCATTGCGTCGATCGCGATGACCTGAGCGGACAAGTGATTACTCGTCAGCGCCCTTGTCGATCACTTTACGACCACGGTATACGCCTTCTGGCGATACGTGGTGACGCAGGTGAATTTCACCGGTGGTTTTTTCTACGGACAGAGTGCTAGCCGAAAGAGCATCGTGCGAACGACGCATGTCACGGGCAGAGCGGGATTTTTTGTTCTGCTGAACAGCCATAATTAATTAACTCCTAAACGTTTGGGTCACGCTTTAACTGCGCCAATACACTGAACGGGTTGGACCGCGTTACCTCGTCCTCGCCTGGCTCGGGCTCATCGAGACCCGCCGGCTGCTGGCATTCTTCCGGATGATGAGCAGGCACAATGGGCAAGGCAAGCAAAAGCTCTTCCTCGATCAGTGACTGCAGATCCAATGGATCTTCGCCCAGTTCCAGCACGTCATAACCTTTCGGTAACGACTGGGTATTTGCACCCTCCTTCACCACAGCATAACTGCACTCGCTGTGAATCGGCAGGGTGACCAGCTCAAGACAACGCTGGCAAACCATCTTGACCTCAACGTCGATGGAGCTGTGTATTACCACAGATCTTCGCTCGTCTCGCTCAAAAACAAATTTAGCCTGGACCGTACCGACATTGTCGGAAAGCGGGTCGCAGAGTCTCTCCAAATCAGCCAGCAGCACTTCACCTTGAAGGGTAGTGCCACGATCAGCTAATTTGCGCGGGTCAACGTGAGGTGGAATCGGGTCATTCAACATAGGCGCAGCATTCTAGGGACGACCCCTCCACCTGTCAAAGGAAATTGTGCCTGTGCGACATCCCGTACGCCCGCTAGAATCGCCAACCACCCACAGGAGCCGCGCATGCTACCTTTATTACTCGCTTCAAGCTCGGTTTACCGCCGCGAATTACTGACTCGCCTGCGCCTGCCTTTCAGCTGCAGCTCACCCGACATTGACGAAAGCCACCGCCCCGGCGAGACCGCCATTGAACTGGTCAAGCGCCTATCCCTGGAAAAGGCACGAGCACTCGCCAACAGCCATCCAAACCACCTGATCATTGGCTCCGACCAGGTCGCCGTGCTCGACGGACAGATCATCGGCAAACCCCACACCCACGACAAGGCCCGCCAACAACTGATGAGCGCCAGCGGTGCCAGCGTGAGCTTCCTGACCGGCCTGACCCTGCTCAACAGCCAGACGGGCCACCACCAGACCGATTGCATTCCCTTCACCGTGCACATGCGCACGCTAAGTGCCGAACAGATCGAACGCTATCTGCTCGCAGAACAGCCCTACGACTGCGCTGGCAGCTTTAAAGCCGAAGGCCTTGGTGTGACCCTGTTTCAACGCACAGAAGGCGATGACGCCACCAGCCTGGTCGGCTTGCCACTGATACGCCTGGTGGACATGCTGCTTGCAGAAGGCGTACACCTGCCCTGAATAAGCCGCAATACTCTGTAGTCGCTGCCGAGGAACGAAGACTGCGATCGGCCGCGAAGCGGGCGTAGAACCTGACATATTCGGGCGCTCCATTTTGCGAACGCTTCGCGCTCGATCGCAGCCTTCGTTCCTCGGCAGCGACTACAGAACGCTCAACACCACACACAAAAAAAACGACCCGAAGGCCGTTTCTTGTAAGCAGAGAGAGCAATCAGCGCAGTGTTGGCCCCTGAAAGCCCATCCACATCGCCAATTGCTCAGCCACGCTGGCACCGAGCTTTTTCGAGAAGCGATCGAAAGCCGACTCCTGGACAGTGAAATCCACCAGATCCTTTGCACCGATCACATCACGGGCAACCGAACTGGTATTGCCCAGCCCGTCAATCAACCCCAGAGGCAGCGCCTGCTGACCGGTCCAGACCAACCCCGAGAACAACTCAGGATGCTCCTTGTCTTTCAGGCGATCACCACGCCCCTGCTTGACGCTATCAATGAACTGCTGGTGAGTCACATTCAGAACACCCTGCCAGAACTTGGTTTCGTCCGGTTTTTCCGGCTCAAACGGATCCAGGAACGCCTTGTGGTCACCCGAAGTGTACGCACGACGCTGAATCCCCAGCTTGTCCATCGCCCCGACAAAGCCAAAGCCCGCCGCCGTCACGCCAATCGACCCGACAAGACTGGCCTTGTCGGCGTAAATCTCGTCAGCAGCACTGGCAATGTAATAGGCACCGGAAGCTCCCAAATCGGAAATCACCGCATACACCTTGGTGTCGGGATGCAAACCGCGCAAACGACGAATCTCATCGTAGACATAACCCGACTGCACCGGACTGCCGCCCGGACTGTTGATGCGCAATACCACACCCTTGACCCTTGGATCATCGAATGCAGCCTGCAGACTGGTAACCAGGTTATCGGCACTGGCAGGCTCTTTATCTGCAATCGGGCCGCGCACATCGATCAACGCGGTATAGCTCGAACCGCCCACCGCACTTCGCTCCATGCTCAGCAGCGGGGTAAACAGCAGCAACACCGCAATGAGGTAACAGAACATCAGGACCTTGAAGAAAATCCCCCAGCGGCGCGAACGGCGCTGCTCCTGAATACCCGCCAACAAGGTTTTTTCCAGCAGTTGCCAGCTTTTTGCATCACCGACAGTCGACTCAGCCGCAGAGGGCGCTTTCCATTGATCAACCATGCACTACCCCAGCAAAGACTTTAATTAACCTGACGATCCAGCCAGGCGCGCAACTCGGGAAAACTGTCAATCGCCAACCGAGGCTCAAACGCCAGCAAGCGCTCCATTGACTGAGCACCATAGCCTACCGCAACAGAGTCGATACCCGCGTTGCGCGCCATCAACAAATCAAAGGAAGCATCACCCACCATCAACGCCTGATCCGGGCGCACATCGCAATGGGCCAGAATCTGATTGAGCATCAAGGGATCGGGTTTGCTTGCAGCCTCATCTGCTGCACGGGTGATATCGAAAAAATCTTCCCACCCATGGGCTTTGAGCACACGATCCAGCCCGCGACGCGCCTTGCCCGTAGCAACCGCCAGGCGATAGCCCTGCTCACGGAACACCTCAAGCGACTCCCTGACCCCGGCGAACAACGGCGAAGGCTCGGCATCCATGGCGATGTAGACATCAGCATAGTGCTGACGAAATGCAATCACCTGCCCTGGCGTCATGTCGGGATAGAGCGTCAGAATCGCCTCGGGCAGGCCCAACCCGATAATCCCCTTGACTGCTGGCGCATCGCGCTCAGGGCGACCCGCTCGCTGCGCTGCAACCTGCATTGCAGTAACAATCCGACCAATGGAGTCGGCCAACGTGCCGTCCCAGTCAAAAATCAGCAGCTTGTAGTCAGTAGGGGACACTCAGTCGCTCCACGGTCTTGGCCCACATTTCATCTACCGGGGCCTGGAATTTCATCTCACCGCCATCGGGCATCGGCACAGTCAGCATGTAGGCATGCAGAAACAACCGTTTGCCGCCCAGATCACGGATCTCCTTGGAGAAGCCTTCATCGCCGTACTTGGTATCACCGGCAATGCAGTGGCCCGCATGCAGGGTATGCACGCGAATCTGGTGAGTACGGCCGGTGATCGGACGAGCCTCGACCATGGTTGCAAAATCACCGAAGCGGCGCAGCACCTTGAACACGGTGACGGACTCTTTGCCTTCTTCGTTGACTTCAACCATGCGCTCACCCGAACGCAAGTTGCTCTTCATCAGCGGCGCACGCACCTGCTTGATCGAAGCCGCCCAGTTGCCGCGCACCAGCGCCATGTAACGTTTGTCGATACCGTCGCCGCGAAGCGCCTCGTGAAGATGGCGCAACATGCTGCGTTTTTTGGCAATCATCAACAGGCCGGACGTGTCACGGTCCAGGCGGTGCACCAATTCCAATTCCTTGACGTCAGGACGCATCTGACGAAAGGCTTCGATCACGCCAAAGGTCAAACCGCTGCCGCCATGCACGGCGATGCCTGCCGGCTTGTTCAAGACAATCAGCGCCTTGTCTTCATAGACAATCGCCGCCTCAAGGCGCAACAACAAACCTTGAGCCACAGGCACAGGCTCGTCGCGCTCAGGCACGCGAACCGGCGGCACGCGCACGATGTCGCCCGCCTGCAGCTTGTACTCGGGCTTGATCCGGCCCTTGTTCACGCGCACTTCGCCTTTACGCAAAATGCGGTAAATCAAGGTCTTGGGAACACCCTTGAGTCGAGCAAGCAGGAAATTGTCGATGCGTTGGCCGGCATATTCCGGCGAGACCTCAAGCAGCTGGACGCTGGGGGTCGGGGGGGTAGTCGTCGTCATGGCGCCGATGATAACAATTTTTTATGGAATTGAAGCACTTAATCATTGCTGCTATAGTCGCGAACGCCGCCAAAAGCGGCCTGGACAGAGGATTAACGGTGTATCACCGGCCCTGACCAACGCTCTTAACAAGGACGCGAGGCCGTCCCACGGGGCTTTCGCTACACACGCAAGACCTGGAGTTGTAACAAGCGCAGGTGACATGAGGCCTGAAGCGAGCCTGGAAAGCAGAGTGCAAACTCCCCTTCTACGCCGATATTCACGGCCAGTTCACAAAGTGCAGTCAGCTTCGGGAATTTCGGGCGAAAGCTTCAGAAACATTGCCTTTATTAGCCATGATGCGTGAACTCCCCTTTTGGAGAACACGGTAAATGCCAACCCGCTGCGGATTCTGCGCGCGGCAGCACCCGAATTATCAGGGATACGTGTAGGGTGGAGACGCACAACCGCCGGACTGTGTAGCAATAGGCTTTATCAAGACGCTTCATCTCGTCCACAGCCGCCGGTTGATTCCTCCTCCTGACCAGACTTTTGCTTAAGAGGTGCTTTAGCACCACAGCAAGCAGGAAGCGTAAGTCGCGACTTCGACCCCAAGGTTCGAACCTCGCTGTACACAGGAGTGGCCAACAACTCCTGACGCACCTGACACCGACCATGAGAAGTCGTGTGTGCCGAACGCCGTTTCCGGTAGCCCGGAAACCGACGGTACAACATGAAAAGAATGCTGATTAACGCAACTCAACCTGAAGAGTTGCGCGTTGCACTGGTAGATGGCCAACGCCTCTACGACCTGGACATCGAGTCGGGTGCACGCGAGCAGAAGAAAGCCAACATCTACAAAGGCCGTATTACTCGCATCGAACCAAGCCTTGAGGCTGCCTTTGTCGATTTCGGCTCCGAGCGCCACGGCTTCCTGCCCCTCAAGGAAATCTCCCGCGAGTACTTCAAGAAGGCTCCCGAAGGCCGCGTAAACATCAAGGACGTCCTGAGCGAAGGCCAGGAAGTTATCGTGCAGGTCGAGAAAGAAGAACGTGGCAACAAGGGCGCAGCCCTGACCACCTTCATCAGCCTCGCCGGCCGTTACCTGGTTCTGATGCCGAACAACCCGCGTGCCGGTGGTATCTCCCGTCGCATTGAAGGCGAAGAGCGCAACGAACTGCGTGAAGCGCTTAACGGCCTGATTGCCCCTGCCGACATGGGTCTGATCGTACGTACTGCCGGCCTGGGCCGCAGCAGCGAAGAAATGCAGTGGGACCTCGACTACCTGCTGCAACTGTGGACTGCCATTAAAGAAGCCTCGCTGGATCGCTCCGCGCCATTCCTGATCTACCAGGAAAGCAACGTGATCATCCGCGCTATCCGTGATTACCTGCGCCAGGACATCGGCGAAGTACTGATCGACAGCGTTGAAGCCCAGGACGAAGCCCTGACCTTCATTCGCCAGGTGATGCCGCAGTACGCCAGCAAAATCAAACTCTACGAAGACAGCGTTCCGCTGTTCAATCGTTTCCAGATCGAAAGCCAGATCGAGACCGCCTTCCAGCGTGTCGTTGAACTGCCTTCCGGCGGCTCCATCGTTATCGACCCGACCGAAGCCCTGGTGTCCATCGACATCAACTCGGCCCGCGCCACCAAAGGTAGCGATATCGAAGAAACCGCGCTGCAAACCAACCTTGAAGCGGCTGAAGAAATCGCCCGTCAGTTGCGCTTGCGCGACATCGGCGGCCTGATCGTCATCGACTTCATCGACATGACCCCAGCCAAAAACCAGCGCGCCGTGGAAGAAAAAGTCCGCGAATGCCTGGAAGCAGACCGTGCCCGCGTACAAGTCGGCCGTATCTCGCGCTTCGGCTTGCTGGAAATGTCCCGTCAGCGCCTGCGTCCATCCCTGGGCGAAAGCAGCGGCATCGTCTGCCCACGCTGCAACGGCACCGGCATCATCCGTGACGTTGAGTCGCTGTCGCTGGCCATCCTGCGCCTGATCGAAGAAGAAGCCCTGAAAGACCGTACTGCCGAAGTACGCGCCCAGGTGCCAATCCCGGTTGCTGCATTCCTGCTCAACGAAAAACGCAACTCGATCACCAAGATCGAACTGCGTACCCGTGCCCGCATCGTCATCCTGCCGAACGACCACCTCGAAACGCCGCACTTCGAAGTTCAGCGCCTGCGTGATGACAGCCCGGAAGCCCACACCAACCAGTCCAGCTATGAAATTGCTGCCGCTGCCGCTGAAGTGGAAGAAGTCCAGCCTGCTGCAGCTACCCGCACTCTGGTTCGCCAGGAAGCCGCGGTTAAAACTGCACCGCCACGCACCTCGGCTCCGGTTCCTGCCGAAGTCGTCGCTGCCCCGGCCGCACCTGCACCCGCGGCAACCATCTCCGAGCCAAGCCTGTTCAAAGGCCTGGTCAAGTCATTGGTGAGCCTGTTCGCCTCCAAGGAAGAGCCTGTTGCTCCGACCGTGGTAGAGAAGCCAGCCACCCCTGAGCGCCCTGCACGCAACGAAGAGCGTCGCAACGGCCGCCAGCAAAGCCGTAACCGCAACGGTCGTCGTGACGAAGAACGCAAGCCACGTGAAGAGCGTGCTGCTCGCGAACCACGTGAAGAACGTACATCCCGCGAAGAAACTCCGGTTGTTGCTCAAGCACCTCGCGAAGAGCGCGCACCGCGTCCACCTCGTGAAGAGCGCGCCCCACGCGCACCGCGTGAAGACCGCAAACCTCGTGGCGAAGGCCGTGAAGAGCGCGTACGCGAACTGCGTGAACCTCTGGACGCAGCGCCTGCTGTCGTTGCCGGCGCCGCAGCTGCAGTCGTAGCCGAAGAACGCCCGGCTCGCCCGCCTCGTGAAGAACGCCAGCCTCGCGCCCCTCGCGAAGAACGCGCTCCACGTGAAGAGCAAGTTGTGGCTGCTGCTGAAGACGAAGAAGTGCTGTCCAGCGAAGAGCAATCCCAGGACGAGACACAGGACAACGCCGAAGGCGATCGTCCACGTCGCCGCTCCCGTGGTCAGCGTCGTCGCAGCAACCGTCGTGAACGTCAGCGTGATGCAAACGGCAACGTGATTGAAGGCTCGGAAGAGAACAGCGAAGAAGGCAACGCCCAAAACGCTCCTGCTACCACCCTTGAAATCGCTGCCGGCCTGGCCGTAACAGAAGCCGTTGCCAGCTCGGTAATCAGCGCCCCCGCTGAGGCCCAGGCTCACCAACAGGCAGAGCGTGCGACTGAAGCAACCCAGGAATCGGCCCCGGCTGAAACCGTGGTTGCCGTTGAAGCTGCGCAGGAAGTGGCTGTTGTAGAAGCACCTGCCGCTCCAGCTCCAGTGGTTGAAGCCACCGCCGCTGTAGAAGCAACCGTTATTGAAACTCCAGTTGCAGAAGCACCGGTTGTCGAAGCCGTAACGCCGATCGAAGCGATCAAGGCACCGGAAGTTGAAGTTGCACCGGCTCAAGAAGCACACCCTGAAGTCCAGGCTGTTGCCGAGCCAGTTGTAGCGGCTCCAGAGCCTGTAGTCGAAGTCGTGGCGCAAACCCCGGTCGTTGAGACGCCAGCAGTCGAAGCACCTGCTTTCGAAAAAGCACCGGAGCCTGCCAAGGAAGTCCGCGTTGTTCGCGAGCCAGTTGCCGAGCCTGCCGTTGTTCAAGCAGCGCCTGCAGCAGAACCAGCCACCCCTGAAGTGGTAGCGGTTGAAGCCGTAGTCGAGACCGTAGTCACCGCACAGCCGGCTCCAGTTGAAGCTGAAGTTGTTGTGGCGTCTGAAGTGGTTGAAGTCGTGATTGCAGCTCCGGTTGTCAGCGCTCCAAGCAACGGTCGTGCTCCTAACGACCCGCGCGAAGTCCGTCGTCGCAAGCGTGAAGAGGCTGCTGCAGCCGCCGCTGCAGCAGCTCATGCACCTGCAAGCGAAGCCGTAGCCCAGGAACAGGAACACGAGTCTAAACCTCTCGCCTAATTCCAAAGGCCACTAAAAAGCCCCGCCAGTTCTGAACTGGCGGGGCTTTTTTTATGGAGTTAGATAACCGGTTGATACGTCAGTAAACGTTGGGTTCCATCTCCAGCTCTACGGCAAAGCGCTGCAGGATATCGGCCTGAATGCGCTGCGCCAGTGCCAGTAACTCCAGGCCGGTGGCCGAACCATGATTGACCAGCACCAGCGACTGCAAACGGTGCACGCCTGCGTCGGCTTCCCGGAAGCCTTTCCAGCCCGCCGCTTCAATCAACCAGCCTGCCGCCAGCTTTACCTGGCCATCCGCTTGCGGATAGCCAATTAACCCCGGGTGAGCCAGGCGCAACTCATCAGCCTGGACAGCCGATACCAACGGGTTTTTGAAAAAACTGCCGGCATTGCCCAGCACCGCCGGGTCTGGCAGCTTTTCGCTGCGAATACTGCTGATCGCCCGACTGACGTCGCTGGCCGTCGGCTGATCAATGCCCTGCTCGGTAAGACGTTGACGTACAGGGCCGTATTCCAGATGCAGACGTGTGGCACGACTCAGGGCAAACCGCACCCGCAGAATCAACCAACGCCCGGCCTGCTGCTTGAAGAGACTGTCGCGGTAGGCGAAGTTGCACTCTGCAAGGCTGAATTCACGCAACTCGCCAGTCTGTCGATCAAGGGCCGTAAGCCCGGCGAAGACATCCTTGATCTCGACGCCGTAGGCGCCAATATTCTGCATCGGGGCAGCCCCAACGGTGCCGGGGATCAGGCTGAGGTTTTCAAGCCCCGACAAACCCTGTTCCAGAGTCCACAGCACAAAGGCATGCCATACCTCCCCCGCCTCGGCCTCGACAACAACCCGGTCGCCGTCATCCGCCAGCAAACGGATGCCGCGACTGGCCATGCGCAAAACCAGCGCTGAAACATCACCGGTCAGCAGCAAATTACTGCCGCCACCAATGACCAGCAACGGCAACTGGTGCTCAACCGCGCACAGTAACGCCTCACGCACATCGGCATCGCTGTGGGCTTGCGCAAACAGGCTGGCCTTAACATCAACGCCAAAGCTGTTGAACGGTTTAAGCGACGCATTGACCTGCACGTCCAAACTCATGACTCCAGCAAACGCCGAACGCGTTCAAGGTCTTCAACGGTATCAACGCCGGCTGGCGGAGCTTCAAGCACATCAGCCACGTGAATGCGCACGCCATGCCACAGCGCCCGAAGCTGCTCAAGGCGCTCGGTATTTTCGAGCCAGCAAGGGCCCCAGCTCACGAAGTCATGCAGGAAGCCTGCACGATAGGCGTAGATGCCAATGTGGCGGCGATAAGGTACGCCCGCCGGCAAGGTGTCAGGGTGCAGGGCGAAGTCATCCCGCGCCCACGGCAACGTGGCCCGGCTGAATGTCAGCGCCAGCCCGTTGATGTCACTGACGACCTTGACCACATTGGGATTGAACAGCGTCTCGACATCATCGATCGCCTCGGCCAGGGTCGCCATGCTCGCCTCACTGTGGGCGGCCAGGTTGACGGCAACCTGATCGATCACCTGTGGCGGGATCATGGGTTCGTCGCCCTGAACATTGACCACGATGGCGTCACTGGCCAAACCCAGTTGCGTGGCAACTTCGGCCAGACGGTCGGTGCCTGACTCGTGGTCGGCACGGGTCAACAGCACCTCGGCGCCGAACGCCTTGCAGGCGTCGACAATACGCGCATCGTCAGTGGCAACCACCACACGCTGCGCGCTGCTTTTACAGGCCTGCTCCCAGACGTGCTGGACCATTGGCTTGCCGGCAATCATTTGCAGCGGCTTGCCTGGCAAACGGGTTGAGGCAAAGCGCGACGGAATAACGACTGTAAAAACCGGAATCATTTATCCAGACGCTCATCAGCAGAAAGGGTACGGGCTTCGGTTTCCAGCATCACTGGAATGCCATCGCGGATCGGGTAGGCCAGACCTGCGCCCTTGCTGATCAGCTCGGTCTTGTCGGCGCTGAGCTTGAGCGGGCCTTTGCAAACAGGGCAAGCAAGGATATCGAGCAATTTGGTGTCCATTAGGGTTCCCCTGGATAAAGATGGATCAAGTCAAAAGACGATCGGGCAAAAGACCCAGCAACTGTTGATCAAACCACAGGACAAAGGCCTCTGAGGGTACTGCGTCAACGGCCAGATACCACCAGTCGGGTGACGCAAAGTCACGGCACTTCACCGCATCCTTTTCAGTCATGACCACGGGTAAGGGCGGCGTAAAATTCAGCACCTCGGCGCTGTAGGGCGCGTGATCGGCAAAAGCATGGGCAATTGGTCGCCAGTGTAGCGTTTCAAGGGTCGTGAAGAAACGCTGCGGATTGCCGATCCCGGCGACCGCATGCAGCGCTTGTTCAGCAGGAAAATAGTCCAGCGCCTGACGCTCACCGCTGATCAAATTGACCAACGCAGTGGGCTGCAACTGAAAGGCAAAACCGCCCTGAGGGTCGCTGGCAGCGCCGTTATACAGCACCGCGTCGACACTCTGCAGCCGTTCAGCCGGCTCACGCAGCGGCCCGGCAGGCAGGCAGCGACCGTTACCCAGGCCTCTGGCATTGTCGATCAGGACCAGCTCAAGATCCCGGGCCAGGCGGTAATGCTGCATGCCGTCATCGGACAGAATCAGGTCCAACTGCTCGCTGGCCAGCAGGGCCCTGACCGCACGACTGCGATCCGGATCGATCATCAAGGGTACGCCGGTGCGCTGCACAATCAGCAAAGGCTCATCCCCCGCCTGCGCGGCACTTTGATCAGCGTTCACGCGCCACGGAAATTGAGGGGGGGAAGCGCCATAGCCACGACTGACCACGCCGACCCGCAGGCCATGCTGCTGGCAATGCGCAATCAGCCACAGGATCAAAGGCGTTTTGCCGGTACCGCCCACGGTGATGTTCCCCACGACAATCAACGGTACCGGCGCACGATAAATCTCGCCTTCCTCTGCCACAAAACGCGCCCGCTTGCGCTCAACCACTCGACGGTAAAGGCACTCCAGCGGGCGCAAAAGGGTCAGCAGCGGATGCCCGGCATACCAGGCGCGCAACAAGCGATCGGACATGGCCATCAGGGCGCCGCCTGCGCCTCGACAGTCGTCATGCGCAAATGGCTGAAACCGAGTTTCCCGGCCGCATCCATTGCGGTGATGACCGCCTGGTGTTGGGTTTTGCCATCGGCGCTGATCGACAGCGGCAAGCGGGTATCGCCGCCAGACTCTTTCTGCAGAGCCTCCATCAGGCTCGCCAGATCATTCTTCGGCAACAACTGGTTGTTCACCGAAAACACTCCGTCCGCGCTGATGGCGATGTCCAGTTGCCTGGCGCCTTGATCCTCGCTGGGCGAACCGCTGACAGCCTCTGGCAGATCAACGCGCAACTGGGTTTCGCGGGTAAAGGTCGTGGTCACGACAAAAAACAGCAGCAGGATAAACACCACGTCAATCAATGACGCGAGGTTGATATCAACCGTTTCCCGAGGCTTGCGGCGAAATTTCACGCTTTGCTCCCGACCATATCGACTTCACGGTCGCCTTGTATCACCTCAACCAGCTTGATCGCTTCCTGCTCCATCCCGACCACCAGCTCGTCGACACGACGTTGCAGGAAGCGATGGAAGAAGACTGCCGGAATACCCACCATCAGACCGGCGGCGGTAGTGATCAGTGCTTTGGAAATACCGCCTGCAAGCACGGCAGCATTGGTCGTCATGCCCGTCCCCATGAAGGCGCTGAAAATATCGATCATGCCCAGTACGGTACCCAGCAGGCCCAGCAACGGGGCCATTGCCGCAATCGTACCCAGCGCATTGAGATACCGCTCTAGCTCGTGAATCACTCGTGCAGCGGCCTCTTCGATGCACTCTTTCATGATCTCGCGACCATGCCTGGAGTTGGCCAGACCCGCGGCCAGGATTTCACCCAGCGGCGAGTCGGCGCGCAGCAACTTGAGTTTTTCCTTGTCCATCTGCTTGTCTTTGATCCAGACCCAGACCTGCCCGAGCAAATGTTCCGGGGTTACGCGACTGGCACGCAGGGTCCACAGACGCTCGACAATAATGCCCAGCGCGGCAACAGAGCTCAGAATGATCGGCAGCATCATCCAGCCACCTGATTTGACCAGTTCCCACACAGTGACAATCCCCTCGAAAAAGTGCGCCACTCTACCACAGGATTGCCCTTAACCTTGTGGGGCCAACGCCTGCGCAAGCACTATCAATCGCGCCAGAACCGACGCTGGCCACCCATGCTCTCAACCTTTGCCGACGCCCCCAAACGAAACCACACAGCCCCTTGCTCGGCGCTATCCCACACCTGCACCCCCAAGGCTTGATAACGCGACATGACCTGCGGGTGCGGGTGACCAAAATTGTTACCGTGCCCACGGGAAATCAGCACGTTTTCAGGCGCCAGCGCCTTGAGAAAAGCCATCGACGACGACGTCTTGCTGCCGTGATGGGGCGATTGCAACCAGCGGACAGGAACGGCCAGCGGACTTTGCAGCAATGCCCGCTCGGCATGGGTATCAATATCCCCCGTCAACAGTAGCCGTTCGTCCCGTGCTTGCACCTGCAGTACGCAGGACTTCTGATTGCTATTGCTCGCCCCCGGCCACTGCCAGAGTGAGAATTTCACGCCGTCCCACTCCCAACCCTCCCCGCTCGTACACGGCTGCGCCCGCAACGGTTCTGGCAACCCCGCCACATCGCCGCCAAACACCCGTGCGACGCGGATTGCCCGCTGAACCGCCAACGCACCGCCCGCATGATCCGAGTCGGCGTGGCTCAGCAGCATGACATCCAGCGCGCCTACCCCCAATGAACGCAGTACAGGCACCACTACCCGTTCACCCTGATCAAAATCCCGGACCTTGGGGCCTGCGTCATACAAAAGCGTGTGGTTACGGGTGCGCAAGACAATCGCCAGCCCCTGCCCGACATCCAGCTGTAGCACCTCAACCTCGCCGTGGGGGACCTGTTCGCGGGGAACAAAGACAGCCAGCAGTACCAGCGGCCACCCCAGCGGTCTGAGCACCATTCCGGCTGGCAGCAGCAGGATCAGCGCCCCAAGCGCGCTCAACAGCCATATGTAAATCGGCACGACCGGGGGCAGCCAGGGCGGGAAAACATCGGCCAGCAGGGCCAGCCCCTTGATCAACAGATCGAGCAAACCACCCGACAGCCACAGCAGGCTTTCCCCAAGCCAGGGCACAGGCAGCAGCAGCGTTCCCAGCAATGCCGTCGGCAACACCAAAAGGCTGATCCAGGGCACGGCAACCAGATTGGCCAGCGGCCCCGTCAGGCTGATGGGCAGTCCGAGAATCCACATCATCGGGAACAAACCCAGGGCGATCAGCCCGTGGGGGCGCAGCCACGCGGCCCTCCACCCCCAGGCCCCAAGACGACCGCCGAAGGTGAAAATCAGTACCGCCACGGCGCTGAACGACAACCAGAACCCCGGCATCAAACTCGCCAGTAGCTCCACAATCAGCACCGCATTGAGTGCCAGCAGGAATGGCAACCACACCCCCAGATGACGAAACCGCAAGCGCCAGATCAGCACCAGCCCCAGCATCACGCACGCGCGCTGCACCGGTACTTCAAAACCGGCGAGCAGGCCATATCCCGTGGCCCCCGCAAACGCCAGGCCGCAAGCCCAAGGCAGCCACGGCAAGTAGCGCGGCCACAGGCCATAGCGCGCCAGCAAGGCGACCAACCCGTAGATCAATCCGGCAAACAAGCCTATGTGCTGCCCCGAAATCACCAGCAGATGCACGGTTCCGGTTGTCTGCAGCAGCGTCCAGTCATCACGGCTCAAACCAGAACCGTCACCCATGACCAGCGCCGCCAGCCACGGTTCCCGGCCATTGCCATCGATACGCAACAGACGCTGACGCAAGCCATCGCGCCAGGCATGACTCGCCGCAGCCAGTAACTGACCCTCCTTGACCACGCCCGTCGCACCGATGCGTTGCGCCAGCAGCCAGGCCTGGTAATCAAACGATTGAGGATTGAGCAAACCCTTGGGGCGCTTGAGCTTGACCGCTAGCCGCCAGCGTTCCCCACTCTTGACCGACGGCCCGCCATACCAGCTCAACCTGATGGTCGTGGGTAATGCGCCGTGGCGCGAGCGGGCATCCTGCAATTCAAAACGTACGACGCTGCCAGTCTGCTGCGGTAATCCGACCACATGCCCTTCGACCCAAAGCGTCCTGCCGTCGAGCGCGGCGGGCAAGCGATCATCCAGCGCCCTTTGTCCCTGGACGCAAGCCCACGTCAGCCCAAGCACAAAAAGCCCCACCGGCCAGGCACGAATAGCCAACAGCAACAGCCCCGCCATGAACATCAGCAGCAACCACCCCGGCGACGGCAACACGGGTAAAAACCGCAGTGCAATAAGCCCCGTCGCCAACGCAAACATCCCTGTGTACATGCCTATACTCAACTTATCCCTTTGACTCGGATTAGTTGTTATCCGGGACCCGCGCTTAAGAAATTGTCACAAAGTCTGAATAGGCATCCTGTCGAATTTGGGCATACTGCCCCCTTGACCTAGGGAGAGGCCCATGCCACGGCGTTTAATCAAACGTTTCATGCCAGATCCGGCCCTGATCAGGGAACACAAGTCCTTACGATTTTTAGGGACCTTACTGCATGACCCCAACCTCTGGCACCTCAATCGTCACTCCGTGGCCCGAGCAATGGCCGTAGGGATTTTTGCAGCTTTTATCCCCATGCCGTTTCAAATGCTGCTTGCAGCTTTTCTGGCGGTAAACGCGCGCGCCAATATGCCGATATCAGTGGGCCTGGTATGGCTGACCAATCCGATCACGATGCCGCCGGTGTTTTACATCACCTATAAGACGGGTGCCTGGCTGATGAACATACCGGCACGCACCCTGCCGGATGAGCTGACCTGGGAGTGGATCAGCGGCCAATTGTCGACCGTATGGCAGCCCTTTCTATTGGGTTCTGTGGTGTGCGGAGTGGTGCTGGGGGCGCTGGCCTACTGCCTGACCATGCTCTATTGGCGCTGGTGGGTCAGCCGTAAATGGAAGGGACGCAAAAACAAGCACTCATAAGAAAGGCCCCAAAAGGGGCCTTTTTCATTATCTGACACTGAAGGTCCTTCGGCCATTGCGCAGCCTCGTACCTCGTCAGCGGCAGGATGCTACTGACGCATGCCTCGACCGCTAACCAGCAGCTTCGCGCAGCCGAAGTACAGCACGATGGTTGCCACGACCATAAAGGTCAGCGCCACGCTGATCTTGATGTCCGAAACCCCAAGAATGCCGTAGCGGAATGCGTTGACCATGTGCAGCACAGGGTTGGCCAGCGATACGCTCTGCCAGAACGGCGGTAGTAGTGTGATCGAATAAAACACACCGCCCAGGTACGTCAGCGGCGTCAGCACGAAAGTCGGGATAATTGAAATATCGTCGAAGTTGCGCGCAAATACGGCGTTGATAAACCCCAGCAACGAGAAGATCGTCGCCGTCAGTACCACGACGACGATGGTCAGGCCCAAGTGGTGGACTTGCAGTTGGGTGAAGAACAGCGACAGCAAGGTCACGATCAAGCCCACAATCAAACCGCGCAAAATCCCGCCCACGGTAAAGCCGATCAAAATGGTGTGGGGCGATACCGGTGACACCATCAGCTCTTCAATCGAGCGTTGGAATTTGGCACCAAAGAAGCTTGAGACCACGTTACCGTAGGAGTTGGTGATCACTGACATCATGATCAGGCCCGGAACGATGTACTCCATATAGGTGAAACCACCCATATCACCGATTTGTCGACCGATCAGATTACCGAAGATCACGAAGTACAGAACCATGGTGATCGCAGGCGGTAGTAGTGTCTGCGGCCAGATCCGCATGAAGCGGCGAACTTCGCGGTAAACGATGGTATTCAACGCGATCAGATTGGGGCGCAGCTCCGAGCTCATATCGCCACCTTTGCCAGATTTTTCTCGACCAGCGACACGAACAACTCCTCAAGGCGATTGGTTTTGTTGCGCAGGCTCACCACTTCGATGTTTTGCGCAGCCAGTTGAGTGAACAGACCGGTGATACCCACGGCTTTGTCGACCTGTACTTCCAGCGTACTGGCGTCGAGCAATTGACTCGGATAGCCGATCAACTTCGGGGCCGCCTGCAATGGGTGCTTCAGGTCGAGTAAAAAGGTCTCGACATGCAGTTGCCCAAGCAACTGGCGCATGCTGGTGTTTTCAACAATGGTGCCGTGATCGATGATCCCGATATTGCGACACAACTGCTCAGCCTCCTCCAGATAGTGAGTGGTGAGGATGATGGTCGTGCCCTGCTCGTTCAGCTCGGTGAGAAAGCTCCACATCGAGCGACGCAACTCAATATCCACGCCAGCAGTAGGCTCATCGAGAATCAACAGGCGCGGCTCGTGCACCAAGGCCCGGGCGATCATCAGGCGGCGCTTCATGCCACCGGACAACGAGCGCGAAGGTGTGTCGCGCTTATCCCAAAGCCCCAACTGCGTCAGGTACTTTTCAGCGCGTTCCTTGGCGATTTTGGCCGGAATGCCGTAGTAACCCGCCTGGGTCACGACGATATCGAAGGTCTTTTCAAACTGGTTGAAATTGAACTCCTGCGGCACCACGCCAATCGAGCGCTTAAGGGCTGCCGGATTGCGATCAAGGTCATGGCCAAAGATATTCACCGTACCGCTGGTTTTGTTTACCAAGGTCGAGAGAATGCCGATGGTCGTGGATTTGCCGGCGCCGTTAGGGCCCAGCAAGGCAAAAAAGTCACCTTCAGCAACATCCAGATCGATACCACTCAGGGCCTGGAAACCGTTGCCGTAGGTTTTGGTTAGCTGCCGTATGGACAGAGCGGAACTCATATCGGATTACGCACCAAGATGGGGAAATAGGGAGGTATAAGTAAGGGCGAACTACCTGTAGGGCAAGTCCGACAAGGCCGTATGGTGCTTGGCCTCGCCGCACAAGTACAGTCGCCCGTATTAATAGTGGCTATTAAGTCAACGCAGTCATCACTGCATTTCGATAGGCCGGACGCTGCTTCAAGCGCTCATACCAGGCACTCAAGTGCGGCAGGTGCGCACGTTCGATGGGCATTTCAAACCAGGCATAGATAAAGGATCCCAGCGGGATGTCACCCATGCCGATTTCATCACCCGATAGGTAGGGTTTTTCAGCCAGCGCCTGATCCGCAACAGCCAGCAATTGATCGCAGGCTTTAATTGCCGCGTTGATCTTCACCCAGTCCTGCTCCTCGGCAGGCGTGCGTAGAACGCCCCAGAACACGGCACGGAATTCGACCGCAAACGAGGTACTGGTCCAGTCCATCCACTTGTCAGCCTGAGCCCGCACACGGGCATCGGTTGGATACCAGGACGTGTCTGACCCATATCTGGCAGTGAGGTAACGCACGATGGCGTTTGATTCCCACAGCACAAAGCCGTCGTCCTCTTCGATCATGGGTACCCGGCCGTTAGGATTCAGCGATCGATACTCAGGACTGTCGACCACTCCAAATGCACCGCCCGCCTCTACGCGGCTATACGGCAACGCCAACTCTTCGACACACCACAACGCCTTGCGCACGTTTGACGAATTCTTGCGACCCCACACTTTCAGCATGATCTGGCTCCTGGTTGATAGACGCCGAAGGAGTCTACGCCGGGATGTCGAACTCTGCCTCCAGCGCAAGGTCACTATCCTTACAACCTTGATCGGAAGTTGCGACTAAGCTCACAAGAGTTATCGCCCCTGGCTTCATGGAGGATTAAATATGCTGTTGTTGTGGATACTGGTTCTGATTGTTGGCATCGCCTATATGGCCCATCGCCGCATCGCCCCCCTGACGACCCTGGCTGTTGTCGCGGTTTACCTGTTGGCCATGGGGGTCATCGGCCATGTGCCCGGCTGGTTGCTGGCAATCCTTTGGCTGTTGCTGGCAGCGCCTGCCGCCCTGCTGCTGTTGCCAGACCTTCGGCGCAAACTGTTTACCGCTCCGCTGTTCAAGTGGTTCCAGAAGACCTTGCCCCCCATGTCGCAAACCGAGCGTGATGCCATCGACGCCGGCACAGTATGGTGGGATGGCCAATTGTTCAGCGGCCGCCCCGACTGGAACCAGCTTCTGGCCTATCCCAAAGTTCAGCTCACGGAAGAAGAACAAGCCTTTATTGACGGGCCCACCGAAGAGCTGTGCGCAATGGTCAGCGATTGGGAGATCGGCCAAGCCATGGATTTGCCGCCGCAGGCCTGGGCGCACATCAAGGAACACGGTTTCTTCGCCCTGATCATCCCCAAAGCCTACGGTGGCAAGGGCTTCTCGGCGTACGCTCACTCCCAGGTCGCAATGAAGCTGGCCACTCGCAGCGGCGACCTCGCCTCCACCGTGATGGTGCCCAACTCCCTCGGCCCCGCCGAGCTGCTGCTGCATTACGGCACCGACGAGCAACGTGACCACTACCTCCCACGCCTGGCCCGTGGCGATGACATCCCCTGCTTTGCCCTGACAGGTCCGCTGGCTGGTTCCGATGCCGGGGCAATGCCCGACACCGGGATCATTTGCAAAGGTCAGTGGCAAGGCGAAGAAGTGATCGGTCTGCGCCTGAACTGGGAGAAGCGCTACATCACCCTGGGGCCCGTCGCCACCCTGCTTGGCCTGGCATTCAAGGCCCACGACCCGGAACACCTGCTGGGCGACAAGGAAGACCTTGGTATCAGCCTGGCGCTGATCCCCACCGACACCCCCGGGGTTGAGATTGGCCGCCGCCACCTGCCTTTGGGCGCAGCGTTCATGAACGGCCCGAACTCGGGCAAAGACGTATTTATCCCCCTGGATTACCTGATTGGCGGTCAGGAAATGCTCGGCAAGGGCTGGATGATGCTGATGAACTGCCTGTCGGTCGGGCGCTCGATATCGTTACCGGCCGTCGGCACCGGCGCAGCCAAGTTCACCAGCCTGGTGACCGGGCAGTACGCCCAGGTGCGCGAACAATTCAATGTGCCACTGGCCGCCTTCGAAGGCATTCAGGAAGCACTCGCGCGCATTGGCGGCAACGCCTGGTTGATGGACAGCGCGCGCATGCTCACCGCCAACGCGGTGGACCTGGGGGAAAAACCTTCGGTACTGTCAGCGATACTCAAGTACCACCTGACCGAGCGCGGCCGTGAATGCATCAGCCACGCCATGGACGTTCATGGCGGCAAGGGCATCATCATGGGGCCCAACAACTACCTGGGGCGCAACTGGCAGGGGGCGCCGATTTTCATCACCGTGGAAGGCGCGAACATCCTGTCGCGCAACCTGATGATCTTCGGTCAGGGCGCCATTCGCTGCCACCCCTTTGTACTCAAGGAAATGGCCCTGGCCAGCCGTGAAGACAAGGATCAGGCGCTGCTGGAGTTTGACGACCTGTTGCTCAAGCACATCGGTTTTGCCATCAGCAATAAAGCCAGCACCTTTGTATTGAACCTGGGCCTTGGGCGGTTTGAGCATGTGCCGGGCAATGCCCTGAGCCAGGGCTACTTCCGGGCATTGAACCGCCAGGCGGCAGCCTTTGCCCTGCTGGCCGACCTGAGCATGATGCTGCTGGGCGGCGAACTGAAACGCCGCGAGCGCCTGTCGGCGCGCCTGGGTGATGTGCTGAGCCATATGTACCTGGCCAGCGCCGCGCTCAAGCGTTACCACGATCTGGATTCACCGGAGCACCTCAACCCATTGTTCAAATGGGCCATGGAAGAAAGCCTCGGCCACGCCGAACGCGCCCTGGACGAACTGCTGAAGAACTTCCCGAGCCGCGCGCTGGGCTTTTTGCTGCGCGGCGTCGTGTTCCCGTTCGGCCGCCGCCACACCGGGCCGTCGGACGCGCTGGATGCCGAAGTTGCCGCAGTCTTGGGTCGCGCCAAGGGTGATCCAGCGCTAGAGGCAGTGCTTGCGGGCTGCTATCGCCCGCAATCGCCAGACGACGCCGTGGGCGCCCTGCAACATGCCAGCGACCTGCTGAACGAAGCACGTCCGCTGCACAAAAAACTCCATGAAGGCTTGAAAAGCGGTCAGGTAAAACCGGGGGCGGGAGAATCGGCAATCGATGCCGCACTGCAAGCCGGTGTACTGCAACCGGCCGAGGCACACGCGCTACACACCGCTGAAGCTGCCCGACGCAAGGTGATTGATGTGGATGACTTCTCCAAAGAGGAACTCACCCACAGCGAAGGAAAGATTCGATAACGGGACAGCGGGCGCCGGGGGCTTTATACTCCCGCGCCCGTTTTGCTCTAGAGGACACCCGCAATGGCCACCAATGATCTGAACCACAACCTTGTCTTGCTCGACATTCTGCGCAGCATCCTGGTTGCTGTCGGTGACGCTGAGCAGATCCCTGAGGAAAGCCACGCCCTGTTTCTGGAACGCTTTGACGACATGCGCAGCTCGCTGCCGGTTGACCCGATCAATAGCCAGTATCTGGGCCAGGACCTCATGTGCCAGGTCATCGAGCGCTACCCGCAGATCGCTCACCTGGTCCCGCGTGACCTGCTCTGGTACTTCGGCGGTGCGTGCTTCAACTTCCTGTCGGATGAAGAGCTGGACATGTATGAGGCGCTGGAAGAGCGTCGTCATGAAGCAGAACTGAACGACGAACCGTTCGACTGGAACCAGGAAAAACAACTGATGGCGATGCCTGTCTCCGACGACAGCACACAGCACTGATTCCTACGTACAATACTCAAGGCCCGCCCGGTTTACCTGGCGGGCTTTTTTATGAGTGGCCAGAATCCTGTGCCCGCCACATGTCCAGGGTCGGCTCCCAGGCCAGTCGCTCGACCAAAAAATCGATGAATACACGAATCTTTGGCGGCAAATAACGCGACGGGGCATGCAACAGCCACGCACCGCCATGGTACGAAGCAATAAAATTCCATTCCGGCAATACGCGAACAACCAGCCCTTGGTCCAAAGCCTGACGCGCCGTGAAATACGGCAGGCTACCAATCCCGATATCCTGTAACACCGCATCCAGCCGTACCCCGGTGTGGTTGGCCGCATAGCGCCCACGCACTCCAACGGTCACCGACCTGGCGCCCTGTTTGAATTTCCACCGTGCATCGGCAGGTGTCTCTCCCAGATAAATACAGCTATGCCCACGCAAATCCTCGGGCTGCGCCGGCGTGCCGTGCTCCGCCAAATAAGCTGGCGTGGCACACAACACATGCTCGATCGGGAACAGTTGACGCCCCACCAGGCCGGGTGGCGGTTGGTCAGTGATACGAATACTCAGGTCAACGTTGTCATCAATCAGGTCGACATAGCGGTCTTCCAGAATCAACTGGACATCGACCTGTGGGTAGCGCCGTAAAAACTCGGGCATGTGCGGATGAATCACATAACGCCCAACGGCCTTGGGCACACTGACCCGAATCAAGCCCTCGGCGCTGCGGGTAAAACGCCCGCTCAGATCCATCACCGATTGGGCAGCACCCGCCACCTCACAACACCGCTTGAATACTTCTTCGCCATCATCGCTCAAACGTAATTTGCGTGTGGTGCGTTGCAGCAAGCGGATCGCCAGGGCTTTTTCCAGGCGCGATACGCTGCGACTGACCGCAGAAGGTGAGGTGCCGAGCTGGCGCGCCACTTCCGAGAAGCTCCCGGCCTCGACTACCTTCACAAACATCACCATTTCGGCCAACAACGATAACGGCAGATTTATGCTCACAGCGCACAGGTCCATTGAAATTCAGGTGGATTATCACTATCAAGGCGCAACTCTATACTAAAAAAAGACACCGACCAGGACACAGCAATGACCCAACGCCTCTTTTTTACCGATGACGCACTGACTGCAGACATTAACGTGATCAGTTGCATCGCCCACGAGGACGGATTTGCCGTTACCGTGCAAGCGACCCCTTTTCACCCGCAAGGCGGCGGTCAGCCGTGCGACCTGGGCCTGATCGGTGACAGTGAAGTGGTCAAGGTGCTGCAAGAACAAGACAACATCGTGCATTACGTCACCCGGGCCATTGCTCCTGGCCCTGCCCGTGCGCAAGTGGACCCGTCGCGCCGCCATCTCAACGCACGGCTGCATAGCGCCGGGCACTTGATTGGAGTGATCGGTGAGCAGGCCGGCTGGCTGCCGACCAAGGCACATCACTGGCCGGGCGAATGCCGGGTCAGCTTCACACCTGGCGATGATGCCCAACCACTGGAAGCCCCAGCGATCCAGCAACAACTGGAGCACTGGATCAATGCCGATTTACCCCGCCAGCTTCATCTGGAATCCAGTCAACGCGCCGTCGGCTTTGGAAACTTGCCAAGCTATCCGTGCGGCGGCACCCATGTTCGCTCTCTGGGCGAGTTAGTCGCGGTCAACGTGCTTTCTGTCACCCTCAAGAAAGGCGTGCTGTCCGTGCGTTACGATCTGAACTGATCGATTCAAGCAGCCTAAATGCGGGTGCGACGGCGCTGGACGAAGCGGTCCACGTAGTCATCCGCAGGGGACTGCAGGATTTCCAGGGGGGTGCCCACCTGAATCAAGCGCCCGTCCTTGAGCACGGCGATGCGATTACCGATACGTAACGCCTCGTCCAGGTCATGGGTGATGAACACGATGGTTTTTTGCAGCGTGCGTTGCAACTCCAGCAACTGATCCTGCATCTCGGCACGGATCAGCGGATCGAGGGCACTGAAAGCTTCGTCCATCAGAATGATGTCGGTATCCGTCGCCAACGCCCGGGCCAGCCCGACACGCTGGCGCATCCCCCCCGACAGTTGATGAACAAAGGCTTGCTCATAGCCTTCCAGCCCGACCAGCGAGATCCAGTGCCGGGCTCGCCCCTCGCATTGCACCTTGCTCTCGCCCCGCACCTTCAAACCATAAGCCACGTTCTCGATCACGTTGCGATGGGGTAACAGGCCGAAATTTTGAAACACCATACTGATTTTTTGCCGACGAAACTGGCGCAAGGCAGGCATGCCGTATTCAAGGATGTTTTCGCCACCCACCAGAATCTGCCCGCTGGTAGGGTCGATCAAGCGGTTCAGATGGCGCACCAGAGTGGACTTGCCCGAGCCGGACAACCCCATGATGACGAACACTTCACCGGCTCGGATCGACAGCGACAGATCGTTGATACCGATAACGCAACCGGTTGCTGCCAGGACTTCGTCCTTGGTCCGACCCTCACGAATCAGGGCCATCACTTCTTTATCACGGCCGCCAAACACCTTGAATACATGACGTACTTCGATCTTGTTGATCACTACCTCACTCATTACGGGCCTCCGCGTCGAGGCCGCCCATAGGCTTGAGTGATACGATCGATCACCACTGCCAGAATGACAATGGCCAGTCCGGCTTCCAGGCCTTTGCCGACATTGAGCGTTTGAATACCCACCAGCACATCCTCACCCAAGCCCCGGGCACCAATCATCGAAGCGATCACTACCATCGACAATGCCATCATGGTGGTCTGGTTAATACCGGCCATGATGCTGGGCATGGCCAGTGGCAATTGCACGCCAAACAGTTGCTGCCAGGGGTTGGCACCGAATGCGTTGATCGCCTCCATCACCTCGCGATCAACCTGGCGCAAACCCAGATCGGTCAAGCGGATCAGCGGCGGTACGGCATAAATGACCGTGGCAAAAATCGCCGGAACCTTGCCCAGGCCAAACAACATCAGGACAGGAATCAGGTACACGAAACTGGGCATGGTCTGCATGATGTCCAGCAGCGGCATCAACACCGAGCGCAGTCGATTGCTGCGCGCGGCCAAAATCCCGAGGGGAATGCCCAGCAATACCGAAATAACCGTGGCCACCATCATCAGCGCCAGGGTTTGCATCAGCTTGTCCCACAGCCCAACTGCGCCTACCAGAAACAGCAGGCCGACGATCAACAGAGTGCTGAGGATCTTGCGTGTGGCATGCCAGGCAATTGCCCCAACGATGACCAGCATCAGCCACCACGGTGTGATGCGCAGCAGGTTCTCAAGGTGGATGATGGCCCACAGCAGAGTCTCGGAGATATGCCGGAACACATCACCGTAGTTGCTGACCAGTGCATCAACCCCGTCATTGACCCACCCTGCGATGGAAAACGTCAGATTGTCAGGAAACATGCAATGCCCGTACTCCGTGAGTTATTTGGATTTGAGCGCTGCATCGACTTTTTCAGCCGCTTGCGGGGTCACCCAGGCATGCCAGATTTGCGGCTGCTCACGTAAGAAATCCTCAGCAGCCTTGCGCGGCTCGGTGCGTTTTTCGCTCATTCGGGCCAGGGTGGTGTTGAGTAAATCGATAGGGAAATCGACCTTTTCATAGAACTCGACCAACTGCGGGTATTGGGCTTTGAAAGGTGCCGATACGCCAATGGCCAGTTTTGCCGGTAATGAGCGCGTACCCTTTGGAGCAGGGTTATTGGCGTCAGCCAGGGTCTTCCAGGCTTCGGCATCAAAAGGCGGCTCTTCAAGCTTGATCAGCTTGTAGCGCCCGATCAACGGAGTCGGTGACCAGTAATAGAACAGCACCGGTTTGCCACGACGGATCGAGGAGCTGATCTCGGCATCCAGCGCAGCGCCCGAACCGGTGCGAAAGTTAACGAAGTCCTTGTCCAGGCCATAGGCCTTGAGCTTTTGGCTGTTGACGGTCTCGGAGGTCCAACCGCTGGGGCTATTAAGGAAGCGGCCACGAGTCGGGTCCTCCTGATCACGGAACACCTCTTTATAGCGGGCCAGATCGCTGACCGACTTCAGGTCCGGGGCCAATGCCTTGATGCCTTTTTCCGGATCACCCTTGATTACATACTCGGGCACCCACCAGCCTTCACTGGCGTTTTTGACGATATCGCCCAGACCGAAAACCTTGCCTTCGGCCTCCGCCTTGATCCACACGGGGCTTCGCCCTGCCCACTCTTCGCCGATCACTTGAATATCATTCTTGGCCAGCGCAGCCTCCAGGCTTACGGTGCTGCCAGGCAAGGTGTCGGTTGCTACGCCGTAGCCTTTTTCGGTGATCAGACGCAGTACTTCAGTGATCAAGCTGCCGCTTTCCCAAGTGATATCACCAAAGTGAACGGGATCGCCCGAGTTGTCTGCCAACACTGGCTGGGTGACAAGTCCAAATGCCAGCAGTGATCCAACGAGCCACTTTTTAAGGTTGTACATATGCATTCTCTGGTTGTGGAGGGGCCGCCGAGCACGCAATTTGCCTGTCGCCTTCCCTGCGAGAGTGCTTAATGCCGGAGAAAATATGAGTTGCGATGTCTTCAGCGTAGCTGCTGAACTCAAGAGAGCGGCACAAACATTCGCACGGATGCGGGTCGTAGCCTTGTTGCAGATGTATTGCGAGGGGTGGGCCAGAAATCAAAACCCGGAAACGCAAAAAGCAGCCCTAGGGCTGCTTTCTGAGTGTTTTTTGAAACTGCGTAGCTCCAAAAAACAAAATTTGGAGCGGGAAACGAGACTCGAACTCGCGACCCCGACCTTGGCAAGGTCGTGCTCTACCAACTGAGCTATTCCCGCAATAATGGCGTCCCCTAGGGGACTCGAACCCCTGTTACCGCCGTGAAAGGGCGGTGTCCTAGGCCACTAGACGAAGGGGACGTTGCCCGAAATGTACACGTACATTTCAGTGCCAGATCACTAACTAATGCTAATGTCTTGGCTTTCACTCAACCTCGCCCGAAAGCGAAGCTGCTTAAAAATGGAGCGGGAAACGAGACTCGAACTCGCGACCCCGACCTTGGCAAGGTCGTGCTCTACCAACTGAGCTATTCCCGCAATAATGGCGTCCCCTAGGGGACTCGAACCCCTGTTACCGCCGTGAAAGGGCGGTGTCCTAGGCCACTAGACGAAGGGGACGTTGCCCGAAATGTACACGTACATTTCAGTGCCAGATCACTAACTAACGCTAATGTCTTGGCTTTCACTCAACTCCGCCCGAAAGCGAAGCTGCTTAAAAATGGAGCGGGAAACGAGACTCGAACTCGCGACCCCGACCTTGGCAAGGTCGTGCTCTACCAACTGAGCTATTCCCGCAATGGCGTCCCCTAGGGGACTCGAACCCCTGTTACCGCCGTGAAAGGGCGGTGTCCTAGGCCACTAGACGAAGGGGACACACTACAACTTCACTGGTTACATGCGTTTGGCTGTTCGCTTTACGCTGCAATTGGCGCGCATTCTAGGGATGGATTTGAAAGTCGTCAACCCCAATATGAAAATATATTGAAATCAATGACTTCCCTCTTCTCTCGGCGCTTTCCTACGCAGTATGTCGACCAACTCTTGGCGCCTATATTCCGTCACCCTACAAGGGGTTATGATGGCCCGACCTCAGTGATGGCAGATTGCTGCCCGCCTATTCCCAGCCTCTCTATATAGACAGGCACGCCGACCTCACCGAGACAGCGCACCCACATTCAGAAGAGGTTTTAACGTTGACGCCCTCCATGATCGCCCTGCTTGTCGTCGTCGGAATCGCACTGCTGATCGCAATCGTCTACATGAACCATGTAGTGGAAAACAACAAACTGGAAAAAGCCCGACTCAAGGTCGAACTCAACGACCGCATACGTCGCTGCAGCGAAGTCAACGAGACCTTTCCCGGCCAACTGATGTTCCCTGCCCTCAAGCTGCTGCTCACGCGCCTTGAGCTCAATGCCACGCAACGCCTGCTGCTCCTGCAAAAATCCAGTGCGGCTTTAAAAGCACAAGTTGCAGAGCTTAACGGGCTGATTGCCAAAGGCGAGTCTATCCCCGTCAACAACCCGCCAAACCCTGTCCTGAGCGAAGCAAAAGCCAAAGACGTGCGCTTTTTGCTTGAAACGCTGCACGGGCAAATTACCCGGGCGGCCCAGGATGGTTTTTTACCGACCAACGAAGCCAAACAGTGGATCAAAGAGATTCGTAATTTGCTGGTCGTGCTGCATATCGAATTTTTCAACAACCTGGGCAAGCTCGCCCTGCAAAAGAATCAGCCCGCACAGGCGCGCCTGGCTTTTGAACGCGCGGTGCAATACTTGCGCAAGCAGCCGGTACCCGCCATGTACAACGCACAAATCAAGGACTTCGAGACCCAGCTTGCACGCGCCAACGCACAGGTGCTGAACGCACTTGAGCCGACCACGGGTGAAGTCAATGAACTGACTGAAGGCTTGAAAACCGACGAAGCGGATGCTGACTGGAAGAAGAAAGCCATTTACGACTAAGGCACCCAAAATGGGTGATCAATACCGCTCTTGTGGGAGCGGGCTTGCTCGCGATCAAAAGCGAGGCGACGTGTCTGACCGAACACGTTAGTGGCACCCACGAAAAATCACGCAGATCAGTGCGGGCAATAAAGTGGAAGGAAGTGCTGCAAAACCCGGGACGGGTCAGAGGGCGTAACACACAAAGGCAGCCGCTCGGGCCGCCTTTGCGTTTGACGTCAGGCTACCGGATTGATTGGCTTTTCCGGGTACCACACGTCCAACAGCGGGCTAACTTCAACGCTGCTCAGCTCTGGGCGCGCTTTCAACCAGGATTCAACAGCTGCACGCTGTTCTTCGCTGACCGAGCCGCGCTTCTGCAGGCAAACCAGACCGTAGTCGTCGCCGCCAACATAACCCAGGCCGTTAGCTTCCATGGCTTGCGCCAGGAAGTCTGCCAGGAATGCATCGATAGCCTCTTCCGACAGGTCTTCTTTGAAATCCAGGTTCAGCTCAAAACCCAACTCCTGAAATTCATCAACGCACAGTTTTTTGCGCAGACGCTGGGAACGATTAGTAGCCATTGAACAATCCTCTTAAGTAATAACGGGCGGCACTTTAGCAGCTTAAGGCAACGCTTGCCCGGTTCCGTGTGAACGGTTCATCGTTTTCTATACTTAATCCGCCAAACCCTGTTACAGGTGGATGCACAAGCCCAACAACCTTGGGGCATAATGCCAACACTTTTAAGACCATTGAGGGAACTTTTCATCATCCCTCTTATTTTTTTCCCTCGCCTGCAGGGTTTTACTTCTTATGATCAAATCTTTACGGCCATTGCTTCTTGCCAGTCTTCTTTTGCCACTGGCCTTCGGCGCCAACGCCGCCCCTGTCAACACAACGCTCTCGCCCAAAGTTCAGCAAGCACTCAAAACCAATAAACTGCAGAACGACGCACTATCATTGGTCCTTCTGCCGCTCAACGGCCCGGGCATTCCAACCGTATTCAATGCCGATGTATCCATGAACCCGGCCTCCACCATGAAACTGGTGACCACTTACGCGGCCCTGGAAATGCTCGGCCCCACCCATCAGTGGAAAACCGAGTTCTACACAGATGGCACCCTGAACAACGGCACCCTGCAAGGTAACCTTTACCTCAAGGGCGGCGGCGATCCCAAGCTGAACATGGAAAAACTATGGCTGTTGATGCGCGACCTGCGCGCCAATGGCGTGCAACAGGTAACCGGCGACCTGGTACTTGATCGCAACTTCTTCAATCAACCGCAATTGCCCGTCTTCAACGACGACGGCAACGATAAAAACAAACCCTTCCTGGTCAAGCCCGACTCGCTGCTGGTCAACCTTAAAGCCTTGCGCTTCGTGGCCCGCAACGACGGGGGCAAAGTCCTGATATCAGTCGAACCACCGATTGCCAGCATCAAAATCGACAATCAGGTCAAGGCCGTCAATGCCAAGCAATGCACCGGTGACGTGCGCTACAACCCGGTACCCCAAGCCGACGGCTCGGTACTCGTCACCGTGAGCGGACAGCTGGCCGACGGCTGCAACTCGCAAACCTACTTGTCCCTGCTTGATCACGCGACCTACACAGCCGGCGCTGTACGCGCCATCTGGAAAGAGCTGGGCGGCAGCATTCAAGGCCAGGACCGCCAGGCCAGCGTGCCGAAGAACTCGAAACTGCTGGCACGGGCATTCTCTCCGGATCTGGCCGAAATCATTCGCGACATCAACAAATACAGTAACAACACCATGGCCCAGCAGCTGTTCCTGAGCCTGGGCGCACAGTTTCGCAACGACGCCGACGGTGACGATGCCAAAGCTGCACAGCGTGTAGTACGCCAATGGCTGGCCAAAAAAGGCATCACCGCACCCCATCTGGTCATGGAAAACGGTTCCGGCTTGTCCCGGGCCGAACGCGTGAGCGCACGTGAAATGGCGCAGATGCTCCAGGCCGCCTGGCAAAGCCCCTACGCTGCCGAATTCATCAGCTCCATGCCGATTGCCGGCAAAGACGGCACCATGCGCAAACGCCTGAAAACCACCGCCATGAACGGCCAGGCTCACATCAAGACCGGCACACTCAATACAGTGCGCGCCATTTCCGGATTTAGCCGCGACAGCAACGGCAATACCTGGGCGGTGGTCGCCATCCTCAACGACCCTCGCCCGTGGGGCGCCTCGGCCATTCTCGATCAAGTGCTGCTCGATCTGTATCGCCAGCCACAAGCCCCCAACAGTGCGGTCTCCATAGCCCAGTAAGGCGTTGACCAGGCAATAAAAAACGCCCCTGATCGCAAGATCAGGGGCGTTTTTTTATGGGGGCGGGCTTGCTCGCGCTGGCAACACTGCGAGCTGCCCATCGAGAACAAGCCCGCCCCCACCCTTACAGCACCGGTATTACCGGGCCATGATTTTCCAGGCACGGTGAATTTTGCTGTTGCGGGCAAAGTCCGGATCAATGGTGCTGGCGGTTATTTCTTCCACGGCATAACGCGCTTCCAGATTTTCATCGAGGATGAATTTGCGGAAGTTGTTCGAGAAATACAGCACCCCACCCGGCGCCAGACGCGCCATGGCCAGATCCAGCAACTGCACGTGATCGCGCTGCACATCGAAGATCCCTTCCATGCGCTTGGAGTTGGAGAAGGTCGGCGGATCAATAAAGATCAGGTCGTACTCTTCACGACAGGCATCCAGCCACACCATCACATCGCCCTGCTCCAGGCGGTTTTTGTCCGAAAAACCGTTCAGAGACAGGTTACGGCGCGCCCAGTCCAGATAAGTCTTGGACAAGTCGACGCTGGTGGTGCTGCGAGCACCGCCCTTGGCAGCATGGACGCTGGCGGTCGCGGTGTAGCAGTACAGATTGAGGAAGCGCTTGCCTGCAGCCTCTTTCTGAATGCGCATGCGCATTGGGCGGTGATCCAGGAACAGACCGGTATCCAGATAGTCCGTGAGGTTCACCAGCAGCTTCACACCGCCTTCATTGACCTCGGTGAACTTGCCCTGGGCACTTTGACGCTCGTACTGCTTGGTGCCGCTCTGGCGCTCACGACGCTTGACGATCACACGACTCTTGTCGATGTTCAGCGCCTGGGGAATGGCTGCCAAGGCATCGAACATGCGCGCCGAAGCTTTTTCCGGATCAATGGATTTCGGTGCCACATACTCCTGAACGTGAACCCAGTCGTGGTACAGGTCGATCGCCATCGCATATTCCGGCATATCGGCGTCGTAGACTCGATAGCAATCGATCCCTTCACGCTTGACCCACTTGCTCAGCGCTTTGAGATTTTTTTGCAGGCGGTTGGCAAACATCTGCCCGCCCTCGCTCAAGCGCGGCTGTTCGATCACCACCGGCACTGGCTTGATCGGGTTGCCGTTCTTGTTGAACTTCTCGTATTTACCTGGCGCTTCGATGTTCGACGGCAGATCGGACTCAGCCTGCTCGCGATCAATCTGACGCTGCTCAGGCGTACGTCGCTCACCCGTCACAAACTGATCCGGCACAACCTTGATCAACAGCAGCTTGCACGGCAACGCGCCGTTCCAGAACGAGTACTGCTTGTGGCTGCGAATCCCCATGCGCTTGCCCAGATCCGGAGCGCCGGTAAACACCGCGGCCTCCCAGTTCAAGCAAGCCTGACGCAGACGCTCGCCGAGGTTCTGGTAGAGATAGAGCAAGCTCGCCTCGTCGCCCAGACGCTCGCCGTACGGAGGGTTGCAGATCACCAGGCCTTTCTGGTTCTGGTCCGGACGCGGTTCGAAGGTCGCAACCTCGCCCTGGTAAATCTTGATCCAGTGGCTCAGACCGGCGCGCTCGATGTTATTGCGCGCAGGCTGAATCAGGCGCGGGTCGGCTTCATAACCACGAATCCACAGAGGCGGCTTGGCCATGCCGACTTCTGCACGCTCAGTGGCTTCCTGATGAAGTTTTTTCCAGATAGCCGGCACGTGGCCCAGCCAGGCATCAAACCCCCAGTGAATGCGGTTCAGGTTAGGCGCCATGTCGGCAGCAATCATTGCGCCTTCAACCAGGAACGTACCCACACCACACATCGGGTCAGCCAAGGCAGCGCCTTCGGCTGCCATACGTGGCCAGCCCGAACGAATCAGGATGGCAGCCGCGAGGTTTTCCTTCAGCGGTGCAGCACCTTGCTGCAGACGGTAGCCACGCTGGTGCAAGCTGTGACCTGACAGGTCCAGGGACAGAATGGCTTCGCCGCGATCCAGTCGCAGGTGGATACGAATGTCCGGGCTGATCTTGTCGATGGACGGACGCTCGCCAGACGGCGTACGCAACTTGTCGACGATTGCGTCTTTTACTTTCAACGCACCAAAGTGCGTGTTGTCGATACCCGAACCATGACCGCTGAATTCAACAGCCAGCGTGCCATCCGGGACCATGTGGTCATGCCAGTCAATGTCCAGAACGCCGTGGTACAGATCTTCCGCATCTTTCATCGGAAAACGCTTGAGCACCAGCAACACACGGTTGGCAAGGCGCGACCATAGACACAAACGGTAGGCAGTTTCCATATCTGCCATGCCACGAATGGCCGAGGTGTGCTCGCGAGCTTCCTCAAGGCCAAGGCCGGTGGCCTCTTCGAGGAGAAGGCCTTCAAGGCCTTTAGGGCAGGTAAGGAAGAGTTCGTAACGATCCGACATGGGATTCCTGAGCTTTTAGCTATCAGTGAAGAGGCAACGCATTGCCTGCTCCGTTTTCAATCAAGCGCTTTTCTTGAAGAGCGCTCGTGTGGCACGAAAATGTGCCGTTCCACCGATGCGTTTTTCATGCCCTGAGGCACGAAGAGTTTAGACGCAGAGGCAGGTCATTCATCGAGAAACAATTGGTCATATTCAGACCCTTCGTCGAATAGTGCCCCAGCAAAACAGGGGGATATTCGCAGCGGAGAATGAAACGCATCATATTTGTAAACTCTCGCCCTGACAGGCTTTGGTCGCATTTCGCAGCAGAAAAGCGACCTTACTTATGGCCATAACACCAATATCGTTACGTGCTTATGACAAAACGATCATTCACACGCCTTGGCGCATTGGTTAGAACTCAACTCAGGTTATCGCCGCACAGGCCATAACGAACTGCTCGCCACGCCGGCAGCGAGCACACCAACGGCAGAACACTCTGCCCCGACCTTCAGAAGGTCGACGCTAAATAAAACAGTCAACAAGTGAGGGCAATACCCTATGAGAAGACTTAAGCGTGATCCGTTGGAAAAAGCTTTCTTACGCGGATATCAATACGGTGTTAATGGAAAATCCCGCGAGCTTTGCCCTTTTACTCTACCGTCGGTACGCCAAGCCTGGATTAACGGCTGGCGCGAAGGACGCGGCGACAACTGGGACGGTATGACTGGCACTGCGGGCATCCACAGACTCAACGAACTTCACGCCGTCGGCTAACTCTGGGCAAATCCGACATCACCTCGAAGATGCAATGACTCAACCATGCCGTCCTATCCGGGCGGCGGGCTTCGGCCCAAGGGCTCCTCAGGGAGCCCTTTTTATTGCCTGCCGATTTATGACCGCGCCAAGGCGGAAATGGCATCGACGGATTCGCGAATCAGGGCCGGGCCCTTGTAGATGAAACCCGAGTAAATCTGCACCAGGCTCGCACCCGCAGCGATTTTCTCAGCCGCGTACTTGCCTTCGGTGATTCCGCCCGCCGCAATGATCGGCATACGACCTGCCAGCTCTCCTGCCAGCACCTTGACCGTATGGGTGCTCTTGTCACGCACCGGCGCGCCCGACAGGCCGCCAGCCTCGTCGCCATGTTCCATGCCCTCAACACCTACGCGACTCAGGGTAGTGTTGGTCGCAATGACCGCGTCCATACCCGTCTCAAGCAGCGCCTGAGCCACGAGCACGGTTTCTTCGTCGGTCATGTCAGGTGCGATCTTGATTGCCAGCGGTACGCGCTTACCGTGACGCTGTGTCAGTTCGTTCTGACGCACTTGTAGGGCTTCAAGCAACTGCTTAAGCGAATCGCCAAATTGCAGGCTGCGCAGGCCTGGAGTATTGGGCGAACTCACGTTTACGGTGACATAACTGGCGTGGGCATACACCTTATCCAGGCAGATCAGGTAGTCATCGACCGCGCGCTCTACCGGCGTGTCGAAGTTCTTGCCAATGTTGATCCCCAGAATACCGGTGTACTTGGCCGCCTGAACCCGCGTCAGCAAATGATCAACCCCAAGGTTGTTAAACCCCATGCGGTTGATGATTGCCTGCGCTTCAGGCAGTCGGAAAATGCGTGGCTTGGGATTGCCTGGCTGAGGGCGCGGCGTCACCGTGCCGATCTCGACAAATCCAAAACCCAACTGTGCAAAACCATCAATGGCTGCACCGTTTTTGTCCAGACCTGCGGCCAGCCCGACCGGGTTCGGAAAATCGAGCCCCATGACCTTCACTGGCAGCCTTGCCGGCGCCTTGCACAACAAACCGTTGAGCCCAAGACGGCCGCCCGCACCGATCAAGTCCAGGGACAAATCGTGAGAGGTTTCAGGGGAGAGTTTGAAGAGCAACTGGCGGGCCAGGTTATACATGGGCTGATTGGACTCAATGGGGTACTTGAAGAGTGCGCGATTATAGCTGCGCGGACCGCTAAATCACAGGCAAAGAAAAACCCGGCCTAAGCCGGGTTTTTCTGAACAGCCGAGCTAAATAATTACTTAGCTTCTGCTTGAACGGTCGCTTCTACGCGACGGTTCAGTTCACGGCCTTCTGCAGTTGCGTTGCTTGCAACTGGGTTGGCTTTACCGTGACCGACAGCGTCTACACGGTTAGCTGCAACACCTTGGTTAACCAGGGCTGCACGAACGGCGTCAGCACGACGCTGCGACAGTTTCTGGTTGTAGGCATCGGTACCAACGCTGTCAGTGTAACCAGCAACAGTGGTGGTAGTAGCTGGGTACTGCTTCATGAAATCAGCAACGTTGTTGATATCAGCTGCGTACTGCGGCTTAACGTTGGATTTGTCGAAGTCGAATTTCACGTCAAGTTCAACGCGAACAACTTCAGCGATTGGAGCTTCTGGTTCTGGCTCAGCGATTGGTGCTGGAGCTGGAACTGGAGCAGGAGCGACTTTACCGCCGTTGCCGCCGAAGTTCACACCCAGACCAACGGTAGGAGCGTAGTCCCACTTGCCGTTGTCCAGTTTGTAGTCAGCTTCAACGCCAGCACGGGCGAACAGGTTGTCAGTGATGTACCACTTAACACCAGCGCCTGCAGTCAGGAAAGTCGACTGGTCACGACCGCTGTGGCCGTCTGCGATCACGTTGGTCATGCTCTTGTGAGCAACACCGCCGGAAACGTATGGACGCAGAGCGTCGCCTACGGTGCCGAAGTGGTACTGAGCGTTCAGACCAAAGTTGTCGCCTTTGATTTTCTGGTTGCCAGTGCCGTCATTCGAACGGGTGTGGTTGGTTTTGTCGTAGGTCAGGTTCAACGAAACGTCGTCGGTCAGGAAGTAACCGATCGATGCGCCTGGGTTGTAGCCGTCTTCTACGTGCTTGACGCTGTCGTTGTACTGTTTTTTGTAGAACAGTTCACCCTCGACCGCGCCTTGGCCTTGTGCCAGGGCACCGAACGAAGTTGCGGCTACAAAGGAACCAATGGCAATGCCCAAGGTGTTTTTCAGTTTCATCCGTTAAATCCCCATCTGGTGATTGTAAAGCAGTCCCACATACCGGGGGACAACTCGGCGGCAAGTCTATCAGACCTTGCCTACACGTAGAGCCATTTGCGCTGAACTAAGTTTCAGCAATACCTGCAAATTTCTCACGCAATTTATCTAGAGCGCGCTTGTAACGCATCTTTGTCGCACTCAAACCCATATGCATTATGTCCGCGATTTCCTGAAATTCCAGTTCTGCGACAAAACGCAGCACGAGAATTTCCCGATCAATCGGGTTTACATGCACCAGCCAGCGATCAAGTCCGCCCTTTTCCTCAGGTTTCGGCGCCTTTTCTTCGGACGCTTCCTCGAGGGGGTCAATACTTAATGCGTCCATCAAGCGACGCTTTCGCCGTTCCTTTCGATACTGTGTAATGCATTCGTTGTAAGTGATGCTATATAGCCATGTCTTGAATTTCGACTTCCCTTCAAAATTCTTCAAACCGTACAGCACTTTCAGCATGACTTCCTGACAGACATCATCAGCGTCCCTATCGTTCCCTAAATACCTTGAACAAACGTTGAACAAAGTACGTTGATAGCGCCGCATCAGCTCTTCATAAGCACGCGTCACGTGAAACAACTCATCATGCGAGCGCGCCACCAGCTCCTCATCAGAGAGCTCGCGGGGGTCGTAGCGCATGGATAGCGATTGGGCTTTATTCAAAACGAGTTGTGCCAGCAGTCAGGTCAATGTCCGCCGCAGCCTATCAATCATGGCTTTTTTGCGGCGGCGTACATTAGCAGGGTTTGCCGCCTCAGCGACTGGTTACGTGCTGCTCCAACAAGATCCGATTCGAGATGGAGACTAGCTCACCCTCATCGGTCAGCAACGTGGTTTTAACCGTGCCAATCTCTTCGATCTGCCCTTCAACCTCGCCCACACGGACTTCCTGCCCAACTTGATACAGCTCACGCACATAGATGCCGGCAAGTATCTGCCCCGCGATTTCCCGACTGCCCAGCCCCATTGCCAAGGCAATGGCCAGACCAACGGTAATCAACACAATCACAATCACATGGTTCAGGAGGTCGGTTTTGACCTCCAGCTGGCTGATGGCAACCGAAATACTGATGATAATGACCAGGCCTTGAGTCACCCGGCCCAGCCCGCTGGCGTAATCAAAACCGACACTTTCGGCAGCGCCACGAACCAGGCCGTTAAGTACCTGTGCCAGCAGCACGCCGGCCAACAGGACCAGCAACGCACCAAACACCTTGGGCAAATACACTGTCAGCAGGTCAAGCGCAGATGAAACGCGATCAAGACCCAGCGACTGAGCCGCCGAAACCAGGAACACCAGCAGCACAAACCAGTACACGATCTTGCCGATCAGCGTCGAGATCGGCACTTGAATCCCGACCCGTGCCAATATTTTGGTCAGGCCCGTGCCACCCATCAGGCGATCAAGGCCCAATTTGGCAAGCAGCTTGGACAGCAGGGCATCGAGCAGTTTTGCAACCACGAAGCCCAGCAGTACTACCACCAACGCCCCGAAGAGGTTGGGAATGAAGTTCGCAATCTTAGTCCACAAGGCAGTCATTGCCGCGACCAGGCTCTGGGTCCAGACATTCAATTCCATGTTCAATCAGCCTTATCAACAGGGCGAGCAGCAGGTTTGCGCCGCGAAACGGGCGCAATATGAGCTGAACCGCTATTCAAAGCAATCATCAGTGCTTGCATCCAGCGCCCCAGCAGACTGAAAAGATCTCCCGCACCGACCTGACGGTTGGCGGTTTTCAGTACGCGACCCAGGCAGGCGTCGTCGTCACGATTGGACGTAGGAGCCTTGAGCATTTCACGTAAGGACTGTTCAAACGGATCGTGCATAAGCACCTCTCGGTAAGTCAGTAAAAGACGAAGGCACATTTATCGAGGTCACATCAGGCTCACTCAAAGCCACTGCAGTCGGCGATAAAAACACCACTGCCCCACCCCGATGAGCAGCATCACACCGCACGTCACAGCAAACCCATAAGAGTCATTGGAGAACGGAACGCCCCCCACATTGATCCCCAGTAAACCGGTAATAAACGTGATCGGCAGAAAGATCCCGGTGAGTACGCCGAAGCGATACATGATGCGGCTCATGCGCACGTTCAAACGTCGGTCTTCGGACTCAAGCACCAGCCCCACGCGCTCGCGGGTCAGTTCAAGCTCCTCCAGATAACGGGTCAGGCTGTTGTTCAGCTCGTTCCAGTAGTCGGCATCATCGGCGCTGAACCACGGTAATTTGGTACGCGTGAGCTGACCGAAAATATCCCGCTGCGGGGCCAGAAAACGACGCAAGGCGGCAGCCCGTCGTCGAACCTGCAAAATGGAGTTGTGGTCAGGGGTATACCGTTCGTCGGCATCTATCTTATCTTCTTCGTCATCGACGATTTCTGACAGATCTCCGATCAAATCCTGCACCTTCAACGTCAGGTGCTGTGCCAGATAAAGAATCAGTTCAGAGGGGGTTTTCGGACCTTCGCCCTGGGAGAATTCACCGAGCAGTTCATCAGTGGCCCGAAGTGGACGCATGCGCAGCGAGATCACTCGCTGCGCGCTGCCAAAGATACGCAGCGAAACCATGTCTTCAGGCTCTGCACCCGGATTCAGGTTGACCCCGCGCATAAACAGCAGCAGCTCATTGTTGGGGACAGGCACTAAACGCGGACGGGTGTTTTCCTCAAGCAGCAAGTCACAGCTGAAATCACTTAAACCACTCGAGTCACGCAACCAGCTCTGGGTCTGCGGATGACTGCGATCCCAGTGCAACCAGATGCTTTCGTGGGCCTGCAACTGCAGATCGTTCAGCTCGGTACGTGCGATCGGACGCGCACCACCTTCCCCATCCAATACCAGTGCATGCACCAGCCCCCATTGAGCGTTTTCGTCCTCGAACATCCGTGATCCTTAGTGGTATTGCCTTTAGGCCGGTATTTTCAGAGCCGTGGGCGAAATGATAACGCCATTGTTGTCGGCATAAATGAATTCTCCGGGGCGGAACGTGACACCGGCAAACGTGACCGGCACATTCACATCCCCCACACCGCGCCTGATGCTCTTGAGCGGGTGACTGGCCAGAGCCTGCACGCCCAGATCGGTTTGCGCGAGCACATCGACATCGCGGATACAGCCGTAAATCACGATCCCTTCCCAGCCATTTTTCGCGGCTTTCTCGGCAATCATGTCGCCCAGCAAGGCATGGCGCAGAGAACCACCGCCATCAACTACCAGTACTTTGCCCTGCCCGTTGAGTTCGGCCTGCTCCTTGACGCGCGAATTGTCCTCGAAGCACTTGATGGTCACGATCTCGCCACCAAAGGAGTCGCGCCCGCCAAAGTTGCTGAACATCGGTTCAAGCACTTGCACTAGCTCAGGGTAGGCATCGCACAGATCGGGAGTGATGTAGTGGTTCACGAGAAAGCTCCTGTTCAGAGTGGGCACAGCAGAGAGAACAACGATAGCACTAAAGTTCGTTCAACCAACTGCGCACCAACGGCCACACTTCCTGCTGGGCAGGCTGGCTGACCAGCATTTCAACATGGCTGAAGTCAGAGCTGAAGCCATGTTCGCGGCCAAGCGCCACGAACCTGCGCTGCTCGCCACCCAACTGTTCGAACAATTTGCGGCAAGCCCATTGCGGCGTTTGCCTATCGCCCACGGCTGCCACCACCAGCGACGGGATCTGAACTTCGGCCAGCCCGGCCCACCAATCTCGCTCGGCGTCCTTGAAGCGCCCCATAAAGCCGTTCCAGCGCAGTGTTTCAAGGGCAATGCTGATCGGCTCGTCTTCCGGGCCACGCTTGAGTCGTGTGCCCGACAGTTGCGTAAATCGCTTCAACAACAAATAAGCCCCCCACTGCACCGGCGGGATTTTCAGCGACCAATAACGACGATTGATCTGACAGCCGAAAAACGCTGCCGACGCGACGTCCTTATCGTCCAGATACTGTCCGCCAAGGGCTGCCGCCAAACTGATGGCGCCCTGGGAGTGGCCGATCCAGTGCGCAACTTGCCCGCTCTGCTCACGGACAAACGCTGCAATGGCCGGCAAATCGTACCGGGCGTAATCCGCAACACGGTTCTTGTTCCAGGCAATATTGCGCGACGAAAGGCCGTGACCGCGCATTTCAGGCAGCCATACATCAAAACCGGCACGGGCCAAAAATGCCCCCAACCCTACGCCTTTGGGCGAGTACCAAAAACGCCGGTTGGAAAAGCTGCCATGTAACAGAATGACCGGCACACCACGCACCTGAGTGTCGTCGGCCATGCCCAGTCGAGTGACCACCAGCTCAACGGAAATATCCGGGCTGTTGGCAGGCTTCAAGCGATAAACATCTTCGCTGAGATCGCCCCGACGCTCAGCGCTGATCAGGGCAACGGGAAAAAGGAGACTGCTGCTTTGCATAATGCTCTTGCACAAAAAAGGGCGACTTCACACAGGAACTCGCCCTACCGCCTATAAAGAGCAGGGCAGCCCTGACGGCTACCCTGCTCCTCGCTCAACGACTCAAGCCTGAGCTTGGCCTTCTGCCAGGAAGAACCAGGTTTCCAGCACGGAGTCCGGGTTCAGCGACACGCTTTCGATGCCCTGCTCCATCAACCACAGCGCGAGGTCCGGGTGATCGGATGGGCCCTGACCGCAAATGCCGATGTATTTGCCGGCCTTGTTGCACGCCTGAATGGCGTTGGACAGCAGCTTTTTGACGGCAGGGTTGCGCTCGTCAAACAGGTGCGCGATCACACCCGAGTCGCGGTCCAGGCCCAGGGTGAGCTGAGTCAGGTCGTTGGAGCCAATGGAGAAACCGTCGAAGAACTCGAGGAACTCTTCAGCCAGAATCGCGTTGGACGGCAGTTCGCACATCATGATGATGCGCAGGCCGTTTTCGCCGCGCTTGAGGCCGTTTTCAGCCAGCAGGTCGATGACCTGGCTCGCCTCACCCAGGGTACGTACGAACGGCACCATGATTTCGACGTTGGTAAAGCCCATCTCGTTGCGCACACGCTTGAGCGCACGGCACTCGAGTTCAAAGCAATCACGGAAGTTTTCGCTGATGTAACGCGAAGCACCGCGGAAGCCCAGCATCGGGTTTTCTTCTTCCGGCTCGTACAGCTTGCCGCCAATCAAATTCGCGTATTCGTTGGACTTGAAGTCCGACAGACGCACAATCACTTTCTTCGGTGTGAACGCGCCAGCCAAGGTGCTGATGCCTTCAACCAGCTTCTCTACATAGAAGCCAACCGGATCGTTGTAGCCCGCAATGCGCTTGTCGACGCTGTCCTTGATTTCCTGAGGCAGGCCATCGTAGTTCAGCAGCGCTTTAGGGTGCACACCGATCATGCGGTTGATGATGAACTCCAGGCGGGCCAGGCCCACACCGGCGTTCGGCAGCTGTGCGAAGTCAAAGGCGCGGTCCGGGTTGCCGACGTTCATCATGATTTTGAACGGCAGATCCGGCATGGCATCCACGGAGTTCTTCTTGATGTCGAAGCCCAGTTCGCCTTCGAAGATGAACCCGGTATCGCCTTCAGCACACGACACGGTAACGCCCTGGCCGTCTTTCAGCAGTTGGGTGGCGTTGCCGCAACCCACCACGGCCGGAATACCCAGTTCGCGAGCGATGATCGCCGCATGGCAGGTACGACCGCCACGGTTGGTCACGATGGCGCTCGCGCGCTTCATCACGGGTTCCCAGTCCGGGTCGGTCATGTCCGATACAAGCACGTCGCCTGGCTGGACTTTGTCCATTTCCGACACGTCCTTGATGATGCGAACCTTGCCCGCGCCAATACGCTGGCCAATGGCACGGCCTTCAGCCAGTACCGTACCGGTTTCCTTGAGCAGGTAGCGCTCCATGACATTGCCGGCGCTGCGGCTCTTCACGGTTTCAGGGCGGGCCTGAACGATGTACAGCTTGCCGTCATCGCCGTCTTTGGCCCACTCAATGTCCATCGGACACTTGTAGTGCTTCTCGATGATCATCGCTTGCTTGGCCAGTTCACTGACTTCAGCGTCGGTCAGGCAGAAGCGTGCGCGGTCGGCTTTATCAACGTCGATCACCTTGACCGACTTGCCGGCCTTCGCTTCGTCGCCGTAGATCATCTTGATGGCTTTGCTGCCCAGGTTGCGACGCAAAATCGCAGGGCGGCCAGCTTCGAGGGTTTGCTTGTGAACGTAGAACTCATCCGGGTTTACCGCGCCTTGTACGACGGTTTCACCCAGGCCGTAGGCGCCGGTAATGAACACTACATCGCGAAAGCCCGACTCGGTATCCAGGGTGAACATCACGCCTGCAGTGCCGGTTTCAGAGCGCACCATGCGCTGTACGCCAGCCGACAGAGCGACCAGTTTATGGTCAAAGCCCTGATGCACTCGGTAGGAAATTGCACGGTCGTTGAACAGGGAGGCAAAAACCTCCTTGGCCGCACGAATCACGTTTTCAACGCCACGGATGTTCAGGAAGGTTTCTTGCTGACCGGCAAAGGACGCGTCCGGCAAGTCTTCGGCGGTGGCCGAGGAACGCACGGCAACGGCCATGTCCGGATTGCCCTGGGACAGAGCAGCGAAGGCGGTACGAATTTCGGCGTTAAGCTTCTCCGGGAACTCGGCTTCCATGATCCATTGACGGATCTGGGCACCGGTTTTGGCCAGGGCATTAACGTCATCAACATCGAGCGCATCCAGCGCAGCATGGATCTGGTCGTTCAAACCGCTCAGTTCAAGAAAATCACGATATGCCTGAGAAGTAGTGGCGAAGCCACCTGGAACTGAAACACCAGCGCCTGCAAGATTACTGATCATCTCGCCGAGGGATGCGTTCTTGCCCCCTACGTGCTCTACATCATGGACGCCGAGCTTATCGAGGGAAACTACGTACTCTACCAAGGTGATCTCTCCACTAACTGTGTTGGAAAAGCTCAGGGCGCTGAATACTCATCATGAGTCATCGCAGCGATTGTGGCCTGGACCCGGAAAATAAGTGACACTGCCTGTCATGTAGCGCGACAAAAGCGCGCCTATCATATCCAAGAATCGTCACCAGCTTAAGGCCCCAGGCGCAAATGAAACGATCTGCTTTCTTTATCTCCGATGGCACGGGCATAACTGCCGAAACCCTGGGCCAAAGTTTGTTGGCTCAATTCGAAAATGTGACCTTCAGCAAGTTCACGCGCCCTTATATAGACAGCGTGGACAAAGCGCGGGCAATGGTACAACAAATCGATATCGCCGCCGAAAAAGACGGTTATAGCCCGATAATTTTCGACACTATCGTCAATCAGGACATTCGCGAGATCCTCGCCACGTCCAATGGTTTCATGATCGACATCTTCTCCAGCTTCCTGGCCCCGCTGGAGCAGGCACTGGGCGAGCATTCCTCGTATTCGGTGGGAAAATCCCACTCCATTGGCCACAACTCCAACTACATGGAGCGTATCGAGGCGGTGAACTTCGCCCTCGACAACGACGACGGCGCCCGCACCCACAAATACGACAAGGCCGACCTGATTCTGGTGGGCGTGTCGCGCTGCGGCAAAACCCCTACATGTCTGTACATGGCCATGCAATTCGGCATCCGCGCGGCCAACTACCCGCTGACCGATGACGACATGGAAAGCCTCAAGCTGCCTGCGGCCCTGCGTGAACACAAACACAAGCTGTTCGGGCTGACGATCGATCCGGACCGTTTGACCGCCATTCGCAACGAACGCAAGCCCAACAGCCGCTACTCCAGTTTTGCCCAGTGCGAATTTGAAGTCCGAGAAGTCGAACGCCTGTTCCAGCGCGAAAACATCCCGCACATCAACTCCACGCATTTCTCGGTTGAAGAAATCTCGGCCAAGATCCTGGTCGAAAAAGGCGTGGAGCGGCGGTTCAAGTAAGTTCTGCATCAACCTGTAGTCGCTGCCGCAGGCTGCGATGGGTTGCGAAGCGACCCTCAAGGTCATTCGGCCCTTATCGCAGCCTTCGGCAGCGACTACAACACTCTAAATCACCAGTAAATCCACAAACTTGTTAACCGGCATTGCTTCCAGCGCTGCCTGATCCTTGCACAGCGCAAAAATCCCGGCACAACGCTGGCCTGCAAAGCGCGTCGCCAGATTGGCCTTGAACTTGTCTTCCAGTAACGGAATACCTTCTGCACGACGCCGACGATGGCCAATCGGGTACTCCACCACCACTTGCCCGGTATGGGTGCCATCACTGAAAAACACCTGAATCCCATTGGCAATCGAGCGCTTGTCAGCCTCCAGGTATTCACGTGTGTAGCGCGGGTCTTCGACCACTACCATTTTTTCCCGTAACTGATCGATGATCGGGTTCGCGGCGTGGAAGTCATCTTCGTATTGCTCCGCTACCAGGTTGCCAAAAGCCAGCGGCACTGCAGTCATGTATTGGATGCAGTGATCGCGATCAGCCGCGTTGGCCAATTTGCCTTGCTTGGAAATGATCCGAATCGCTGATTCATGGGTTGTAATCACAATTTTTTCGATTTCATGCAGCCGATCCTTGACCTGCGGATGCAGTGTCACTGCAGCTTCGCATGCGGTTTGCGCATGGAACTCAGCCGGAAAACTGATCTTGAACAGCACGTTTTCCATCACATAGGTGCCGTAGGGCTGACTCAGGCTGAACTCGCGCTGACCTTCGGGCTTGAGCGCCAGATCCTTGTTGGTATGGCTGAACAGCACATCATAAAAACCCCACTGCGGTGCCGTGAGTACGCCGGGAACGCCCATCTCGTCACGCAACGCAATATCGGCAAGACGCACGCCACGGCTCGACGCATCCCCTGCCGCCCAGGACTTTCGCGACCCCGCATTCGGCGCATGGCGATAAGTGCGCAGCGCCTGCCCATCCACAAATGCGTGGGACAGCGCCGACAGCAACTGTTCGCGATTGGCGCCCATCAACTTGGCGCATACCGCTGTGGAAGCGACCTTGACCAGCAACACATGATCCAGCCCGACACGGTTGAAGGAGTTTTCCAGGGCAATCACCCCCTGAATCTCGTGAGCCATGATCATGGCTTCCAGCACAGCCCGTACCGTCAGCGGCGCTTCACCCTGGGCGATACGCTTTTGCGACAGGTGATCGGCCACCGCCAGGATGCCGCCCAGATTGTCCGAGGGATGACCCCACTCAGCCGCCAGCCAGGTGTCGTTGTAATCCAGCCAACGCACGATGCAGCCGATGTCCCACGCTGCCTTGACCGGATCGAGACGATACGACGTACCCAGCACGCGAGCGCCAAACGGCACCACGGTGCCCTCGACGATTGGCCCCAGGTGCTTGGTGCATTCCGGAAAACGCAGCGCCAGCAGGCCGCAGCCCAGGGTGTCCATCAGGCAGTTACGCGCAGTATTCAGGGCTTCGGGGGAGGTGATGGTGTAGGTCAGGACGTAATCGGCAATGTCCTGCAAAACCCGGTCATAGTCGGGGCGGTTGTTGAGGTCGACGTTGGCGCTCATGGGGTGTCTCCAAAGAGTGGGTAGGTGTCGTGTTCCATCCTCAGGGTCAGGGTCGTTGCATGGCAGATCTGAATGCCTGCTCTGAAATACTGATGTCAGTCAGTGGGAGCGGGCAGGCCCGCCCCACCGGATTTAGAACGAGTCGCCCGGCACCCGCACCCAGCCTTCCATCAACACCCGCGCACTGCGGCTCATGATGGCTTTGGTCACGGTCCATTCGCCGTTGACCTGGCGCGCCTGCGCCCCCACACGCAAGGTGCCTGACGGATGGCCGAAACGCACGGCACTGCGCAATTCACCACCCGCCGCCAGATTGACCAGCGTGCCCGGAATCGCCGCCGCCGTACCAATGGCAACGGCTGCGGTTCCCATCATAGCGTGGTGCAATTTGCCCATCGACAAGGCCCGTACCAGCAAGTCCACATCCTGCGCAGCCACCGGCTTGCCACTGGACGACACATACGCCGCAGGCGGCGCAACGAAGGCGACCTTGGGCGTGTGCTGACGCTTGGCAGCGTCTTCAAGTGTGTCGATCAGTCCCATGCGCAATGCACCATGGGCGCGGATGGTTTCGAACATGGCCAGGGCTTTTGGGTCACTGTTGATGTCGTTTTGCAGCTCCGCACCGGTATAGCCAATGTCCCGTGCGTTAACGAAAATCGTCGGGATCCCGGCATTGATCATCGTCACGTTCAAGGTGCCAACGCCCGGCACTTCAAGGTCGTCCACCAGATTGCCCGTCGGGAACATCGAGCCGCCCGCCCCCTCTTCATCCGCTGCCGGATTGAGAAACTCCAGCTGAACTTCAGCCGCCGGAAAGGTCACGCCATCCAGCTCGAAATCGCCGGTTTCCTGCACGGCACCGTCGGTGATCGGCACATGGGCAATGATGGTCTTGCCGATATTGGCCTGCCAGATACGCACCACGGCCGTGCCGTTATCGGGAATGCGTGCCGCATCCACCAAGCCGCTGCTGACGGCGAACGAACCCACGGCCGCCGACAGATTGCCGCAGTTGCCGCTCCAGTCCACAAATGGCTTGTCGATGGCGACCTGGCCGAACAGGTAATCCACGTCGTGATCGGCATGCAGGCTTTTGCTCACGATCACGGTCTTGCTGGTACTGGAAGTGGCAGCCCCCATGCCGTCGATCTGCTTTTCGTACGGGTCGGGGCTGCCGATTACTCGCAGCAGCAAGGCATCACGGGCTGCACCCGGCACCTGAGCCGCGGCAGGCAGGTCCAGGAGGCTGAAGAACACGCCCTTGCTGGTGCCGCCACGCATATAAGTCGCGGGAATTCTGATTTGCGCTGCATAGGCCATAACACACAGTCCTCTTGAGGCCGGGGCACGTGACCCCGGCGCAGTGATCAAACGGTGGCTGATTCCAGGAAGTCCTGGGCAAAGCGCTGCAACACGCCACCCGCCTCATAGATCGATACCTCTTCAGCGGTATCCAGGCGGCAGGTCACGGGGACTTCGAGGCGCTCGCCATTTTTGCGGGTGATCACCAGTGTCAGGGTGGCTCGCGGGGTGCGCTCGCCGATCACATCGTAAATTTCACTGCCGTCGATCTGCAGGGTTTTACGGTTGGTACCCGGCATGAACTCCAGCGGCAATACACCCATACCCACCAGGTTGGTGCGGTGAATACGCTCAAAGCCTTCGGCAGCAATGGCCTCGACACCCGCCAGACGCACACCTTTGGCAGCCCAGTCGCGGGACGAGCCCTGGCCATAGTCGGCACCGGCGATGATGATCAGCGGCTGCTTACGGTCCATGTAGGTCTCGATGGCTTCCCACATGCGCATCACTTGGCCTTCCGGCTCGAGACGGGTCAGCGAACCCTGTTTGACCTTGCCGTCCTCGATCACCATCTCGTTGAACAGTTTCGGGTTGGCGAAGGTTGCCCGCTGTGCGGTCAGGTGGTCGCCACGGTGAGTCGCATAGGAGTTGAAGTCGACTTCCGGCAAGCCCATTTTCGCCAGGTATTCACCCGCGGCGCTGTCGAGCATGATGGCGTTGGACGGCGACAAATGGTCAGTGGTGATGTTGTCCGGCAGCACCGCCAGCGGGCGCATGCCTTTGAGTGGACGCGCACCGGCCAATGCACCTTCCCAATAGGGCGGACGACGGATGTAAGTACTTTGCGGGCGCCAGTCATACAGCGGCTCGACTTTCGGGCCGGTGTCTTCATGAATGGCAAACATCGGGATGTAAACCTGACGGAACTGCTCGGGCTTGACCGCTGCCTTGACCACCGCGTCGATTTCTTCGTCGCTGGGCCAGATATCTTTCAGGCGGATTTCATTGCCTTGGGCATCCAGACCCAGCACATCTTTTTCGATATCAAAACGGATGGTTCCGGCAATCGCGTAGGCCACCACCAACGGCGGGGAGGCCAAAAACGCCTGTTTGGCGTAAGGGTGAATACGCCCGTCAAAATTGCGGTTACCCGACAGTACGGCAGTGGCGTACAGGTCGCGGTCGATGATTTCCTGCTGAATGGCAGGGTCCAGCGCACCAGACATGCCGTTGCAGGTCGTGCAGGCAAACGCCACGACGCCAAAGCCCAGCTTTTCCAGTTCGTGAGTCAAACCGGCTTCATCGAGGTAAAGGGCAACGGTTTTGGAGCCCGGTGCCAGAGAGGTCTTGACCCACGGTTTGCGGCTCAAGCCGAGCTTGTTGGCGTTGCGCGCCATCAGCCCCGCCGCAATCACGTTGCGCGGGTTGCTGGTGTTGGTGCAACTGGTAATGGCCGCGATGATGACCGCACCGTCGGGCATTTGCCCTGGCACTTCGTCCCACTGCCCGGCAATGCCCTTCGCGGCAAGGTCAGTGGTGGCCACACGGGCGTGAGGGTTGCTCGGGCCAGCCATGTTGCGCACGACCGATGACAGGTCAAAGCTCAGGCTGCGCTCGTATTGCGCGCCCTTGAGGCTGTCTGCCCAAAGGCCGCTGACCTTGGCGTAGTTCTCCACCAACTGCACTTGCTGGTCTTCACGGCCAGTCAGTTTGAGGTAGTCGATGGTTTGCTGGTCGATGTAGAACATCGCGGCCGTGGCGCCGTATTCCGGGGCCATGTTGGAGATCGTCGCGCGATCGCCCAGGGTGAGTGCCGCAGCGCCTTCGCCGAAGAACTCCAGCCAGGCACCCACTACTTTTTGCTTGCGCAGGAACTCGGTCAGCGCCAGCACCATATCGGTGGCGGTAATGCCCGGCTGCAGCTTGCCGGTCAGCTCCACGCCGACGATTTCCGGCAAACGCATCCACGACGCACGGCCAAGCATCACGCTTTCGGCTTCAAGGCCGCCCACACCGATGGCGATTACGCCCAGTGAATCCACATGAGGCGTGTGGCTGTCTGTGCCCACGCAGGTATCCGGGAATGCCACACCGTCGCGCACCTGGATCACCGGAGACATTTTCTCCAGGTTGATCTGGTGCATGATGCCGTTGCCCGGCGGGATCACATCGACGTTTTTGAACGCTTTTTTGGTCCACTCGATAAAGTGGAAACGGTCTTCGTTACGACGGTCCTCGATGGCGCGGTTCTTTTCGAACGCCTCGGGGTCGTAACCACCGCACTCGACAGCCAGCGAGTGGTCAACGATCAGCTGGGTCGGCACGACCGGATTGACCTGGGCCGGATCACCGCCCTGCAAGGCGATGGCGTCACGCAGGCCGGCAAGGTCGACCAGCGCGGTCTGGCCCAGAATGTCGTGGCACACCACACGTGCCGGGAACCATGGAAAGTCGAGATCGCGCTTGCGATCAATCAACTGGCTCAGCGATGCATTCAGGGTGGCAGGATCGCAGCGGCGAACCAGGTTTTCGGCCAGTACGCGGGAGGTATAAGGCAGGGTGTCGTAAGCACCGGGCTTGATCGCGTCGACTGCCCCACGGGTGTCGAAATAATCCAGCCGGGTGCCCGGTAGTGTTTTGCGAAATTCAGTATTCATTGGCGCAGGACTCGATCACGGTAGTTACAAAAGGGCAAAGGACTCATGTGGGAGCGGGCTTGCTCGCGATGCCGACGCTGGGTTTATCAGTCAAACCGCGTTGATTCCATCGCGGGCAAGCCCGCTCCCACCCTTCAGTCGGCTCTCTGCCTGCTTGATCAGCGACGTTCGATTGGCACGAACTTGCGCTGTTCTACGCCGATGTACTCGGCGCTCGGACGGATGATGCGGTTATTGGCACGCTGCTCGAACACATGCGCCGCCCAGCCGGTCAGGCGTGAGCAGACAAAGATCGGGGTGAACAGCTTGGTCGGGATTCCCATGAAGTGGTACGCCGAGGCATGGTAGAAATCGGCGTTGGGGAACAGCTTCTTTTGCTCCCACATGGTTTTGTCGATGGCTTCGGAGACCGGAAACAGCACGGTGTCGCCCACTTCGTCAGCCAGTTTTTTCGACCAGCCCTTGATCACTTCGTTACGCGGGTCGCTGTCTTTGTAGATCGCGTGGCCGAAGCCCATGATCTTGTCCTTGCGCGCCAGCATGCCGAGGGTGCCTTCGACCGCTTCTTGCGCCGAGCCGAAGCGCTCGATCATTTCCATCGCTGCTTCGTTTGCACCACCGTGCAACGGGCCACGCAGCGAGCCGATGGCCGCCGTGATGCACGAATACAGGTCGGACAAGGTCGATGCGCAAACCCGTGCGGTAAAGGTCGAAGCGTTGAATTCGTGCTCGGCATAGAGAATCAGCGACACATTCATCACTTTGACGTGCAACTCGCTTGGCCTCTTGTCGTGCAGCAAGTGCAGGAAGTGGCCGCCGATGGACTCTTCGTCGGTTACGCAGTTGATGCGTTTGCCGTCGTGGCTGAAGCGGTACCAGTAGCACATGATCGCCGGGAAGGCTGCCAGCAGACGGTCGGTCTTGTCGTGCTGCTCGGAAAAGTCCTTCTCCGGCTCGATATTGCCCAGGAAAGAGCAACCGGTGCGCATCACGTCCATCGGGTGGGCGTCGGCAGGGATGCGTTCCAGCACCTCTTTCAATGCCTGAGGCAAATCACGCAGCTTTTGCAGCTTGGCCGTGTAGGCAGCCAGTTCGGTTTGGCTTGGCAGTTCGCCGTACAGCAGCAGGTAAGCCACTTCTTCGAAGCGGGCATCGGCTGCCAGTTCACGTACGTCATAACCACGATAAGTGAGGCCCGCACCTTCTTGACCTACGGTGGACAGGGCTGTTTGCCCGGCAACCTGGCCGCGTAATCCGGCACCACTCAATACTTTTGCTTCGGCCATTGCGCTCTCCAATCTTGAATTTGTTAGGGATTCGGCAAGTTCTTTATTCAATGTACAGGTGGGAGCGGGCTTGCTCGCAATTCAGGCAACACGGTTTGCCTGAATCATTGCGCTGACCCTGTCGCGAGCAAGCCCGCTCCCACAGGATCACAGCGTCTTGTTATTTCTTTGAGGCAAACAACGCATCGAGCTTCTGTTCGAACTCGTGATAGTTGATGGCGTCGTATAGCTCCATGCGGGTTTGCATGGTGTCGATCACGTTTTGCTGGGTACCGTCGCGGCGGATGGCGGTATAGACGTTTTCTGCCGCCTTGTTCATCGCCCGGAATGCCGACAGCGGGTACAGCACCAGCGAGACATCAGCGCCAGCCAGCTGCTCTGTGGTGTACAGCGGTGTCGCGCCGAACTCGGTGATGTTGGCCAGAATCGGCGCCTTCACCCGGTTGGCGAAAAGCTTGTACATGTCCAGTTCGGTGATGGCTTCGGGGAACACCATGTCCGCGCCCGCTTCAACGCAGGCCGCTGCACGCTCCAGGGCAGACTCCAGACCTTCAACGGCCAGTGCATCGGTACGCGCCATGATCACAAAGCTGTCATCGGTGCGGGCATCGACGGCGGCCTTGATACGGTCGACCATCTCTTGCAGCGAGACGATTTCCTTGTTTGGGCGATGGCCGCAACGCTTGGCGCCAACCTGGTCTTCGATATGAATCGCCGCCGCGCCAAACTTGATCATCGACTTCACGGTGCGCGACACGTTGAAGAATGAGGAGCCGAAACCGGTGTCCACATCCACCAGCAGCGGCAGGTCGCATACATCGGTAATGCGGCGAACATCTGTCAATACATCGTCCAGGCCGGTAATACCCAGATCCGGTACGCCCAAGGACCCGGCAGCGACGCCGCCACCCGACAGGTAGATCGCCTTGAAGCCGGCACGCTTGGCCAGCAACGCATGGTTGGCGTTGATTGCGCCTACCACTTGCAAGGGATGTTCGCTGGCGACTGCATCACGGAAACGCTGGCCTGGACTGTTCTTATTGCTCATGACTCACCTCGTGGAGTGGCTGTCTGCTGGGCGTCGTCTTGGTAGTGACGCGCAATATTGCGTTTCGAGGCGCCGATATGTCGGCGCATCAACAACTCGGCCAGTTCGCCGTCGCGATCGGCAATGGCATCGAGAATGCGGTGATGCTCGGCAAACGCCTGATGCGGGCGATTGGGCGTCGTTGAAAACTGGATGCGGTACATGCGCACCAATTGATACAACTCGCCGCAGAGCATTTGCGTCAGGGTGCGGTTGCCGCTGCCCTGAATGATCTTGTAATGAAAATCGAAGTCGCCTTCCTGCTGGTAGTAGCCGACACCCGCCTGAAACGCTTCATCGCGCTCGTGGGTTTCGAGCACCCGGCGCAAGTCGGCGATGTCTTCATCGCTCATGCGCTCGGCGGCCAGACGACAGGCCATGCCTTCAAGGGACTCGCGAATTTCGTAGAGTTCGATCAGCTCGGCGTGGCTCAGCGACACGACCCGCGCACCTACATGGGGTATGCGCACCAGCAAACGCTGGCCTTCAAGACGATGAATGGCTTCACGTAATGGCCCACGGCTGATGCCGTAGGTGCGCGCCAGTTCAGGCTCGGAGATCTTGCTGCCCGGGGCGATCTCGCCTTTGACAATAGCTGCCTGAATACGCCGGAACACGTTCTCGGAGAGGGTTTCCGAGTCGTCTTGGGTGATCGGGACAGGTTCCAGTGCTTGCAGCATATTGTCGACACCTTGAAAATCAATAGCGCCAAAATTAGCCATTTAGCCGCAAAGAGTCAAAGAATAAATAGACATTGTCGACAATCGTCTAATACGACCTTGGTTTAATCGACAGGACTTGCCCCCGGTTCAAAGCACCCCGGCGCTGGCGCCATAAAACCATCATGTTAGAATGCTGACCGCATCAGCCCTGCCCCCATCCACCGGGCAGCCGCACGAGGAAACTTGCTCTGTACTGCCAGTGCCTTGAACTGAAGATTGCAAGAGACGTGCCCCGATTTATGAAATTTCCCACCATCTACATCCTCGCTTGCCTGCTGTGCGTACCGGGCTTGAGCCTTGGCGCCGAAAAAACAGTGTACGGCCTCAATGAATACGCCGAACTCGCAGGCATCAACTTGCAGGTGGCTGCCAAACTCGACACCGGCGCCAAGACCGCGTCTCTCAGCGCACGGGACATCAAGCGTTTCAAGCGTGACGGAGAGAGCTGGGTACGCTTTTACCTGGCCATCGATGATGCTCACTCGCACCCCATCGAACGCCCGCTGGCCCGGGTCAGCAAGATCAAGCGCCGCTCTGGCGACTACGACCCGCAGGCCGACAAGAACTACACCTCACGCCCGGTCATTTCCCTGGAAATCTGCATGGGCAAGGCTTTACGCACCATCGAAGTGAACTTGACCGATAGAAGTGCGTTCCAATACCCGCTGCTGATCGGCTCCGAAGCGTTGAAACGCTTTGATGCGCTGGTTGACCCAAGTCTTAAATATGCTGCGGGCAAACCTGCCTGCGCCGCTAACGCTCAAACCGCAGAGTAATTGAAATGCGCGCTCTTACCCTTCACCTGAAAATCTTGATCACCATCCTTGTGGTGCTGGGCATTTCGATTACGGCCTACCAGATTTTTGCCCTCGGCATACCTGTGACCGAGGATGCTACGGATGACCTCTGGAACATCGACGCCAAGGTCGAATTCGTTGCCAGCTCCAAGGACCCGGTCAAGATCCAGATGTTCGTACCGCCGCTGAACCGCGACTACGTCAGCCTCAACGAGAGTTTCATCTCCAACAACTACGGGGTGAGCGTCAACCGGGTTGATGGCAACCGCAAAGTTACCTGGTCCGCACGCCGGGTCAGTGGCAAGCAGACCCTCTACTATCGCCTGGTGCTGACCAAGCGCTACTCGGGCGACAAGACCAAGATCAAAGGGCCGGTATTCCGCGACAGCATTGCCGTGGAAGGCCCGGAAAAAATCGCTGCCGAAGCATTGCTCGCACCGATCCGCCAGCACTCTGCCGATGTCGAAACCTTTATCAGCGAGACCATCAAACGCGTCAGCAACCCCAATGATGACAATGTAAAGCTGCTGCTGGCTGGCGATCCGTCGACCGCACACAAGGCCCAGGTCATCGAGTTGCTGCTGTCGATTGCCCACGTACCGATGGAAAAGGTCCACACCATCCGCCTGGTGGCCGATCAGCCGCAAAGCCCGGAATTGTGGCTGCGCAGCTTTAACGGCAACGACTGGCTGTACTTCAACCCCGAGACCGGCGAGCAAGGCCTGCCGAATGACCGCCTGTTGTGGTGGATCGGTGACGAGCCGATGGTCACGGTCGATGGCGGTAAAAAACCCAACGTCACCTTCAGCCTGAACAACAGCGAAATGAACGCCATTCGCCTGGCCAAGCTGACAGACGAAAACACCGACGCCAACTTCCTTGAGTACTCGCTCTACGGCTTGCCGCTGCAGACCCAGCAAACCTTCATGATCATGGTGATGATCCCGATTGGCGTGCTGGTGATCCTGATTCTGCGCAACCTGATCGGCCTGCAAACCCTGGGTACATTTACCCCGGTACTGATCGCCCTGGCCTTCCGCGAAACCCAGCTGGGCTTCGGGATCATCCTGTTTACAGTGATCACCGCACTCGGGCTGACGCTGCGTTCCTACCTTGAACACTTGAAACTGCAAATGCTGCCGCGCCTGTCAGTGGTGCTGACGTTCGTGGTGATATTGATCGCAGCCATCAGCCTGTTCAGCCACAAGCTGGGCCTGGAGCGCGGACTTTCCGTGGCACTGTTCCCGATGGTGATTCTGACAATGACCATCGAGCGCCTGTCGATCACATGGGAAGAACGAGGTGGCGGGCATGCGATGAAAGTCGCAATCGGCACACTGTTCGCCGCCACACTGGCGTACCTGGTGATGAGCATCCCGGAACTGGTCTACTTCGTGTTTACCTTCCCGGCAGTCCTGCTGATCATGGTTGGCTTTATGCTGGCAATGGGTCGCTATCGCGGCTACCGCCTGACCGAGCTGGTGCGTTTCAAAGCGTTCTTGAAGGCTGACTCCTGATGTTCGGCTTCTGGAAGACCTGGAAGGCCCTGGAAGCCAAGGGCATCATGGGCATCAATCGGCGCAATGCGGACTATGTACTCAAGTACAACAAACGCAGCCTGTACCCGATTGTGGATGACAAGATCATCACCAAGGAACGCGCCATCAAAGCGGGCATTCACGTGCCCGAAATGTACGGCGTGATTTCCACCGAGAAAGAAATCGACAAGCTTGATGAAATCATCGGTGATCGCAGCGACTTCGTGATCAAGCCTGCACAAGGTGCGGGCGGTGATGGCATTCTGGTGATCGCCGATCGTTTCGAAGACCGTTTTCGTACGGTCTCGGGCAAGATCATCAGCCATGAAGAAATCGAGCATCAGATCTCCAGCATCCTGACCGGCCTCTACTCCCTGGGCGGCCACCGTGACCGGGCACTGATCGAGTACCGTGTTACGCCGGACCAGATCTTCAAAAGCATCAGCTACGAAGGTGTGCCGGATATCCGCATCATCGTACTGATGGGCTATCCGGTGATGGCCATGCTGCGTTTGCCGACCCGTCAATCGGGCGGCAAGGCCAACCTGCACCAGGGCGCCATCGGTGTGGGCGTGGATCTGGCCACTGGCCTGACCCTGCGCGGTACCTGGCTGAACAACATCATCAGCAAACACCCCGACACCACCAATGCGGTGGATGGCGTGCAACTGCCCAACTGGGACGGTTTCATGAAACTGGCGGCCGGATGTTACGAGCTGTGCGGCCTGGGATACATCGGTGTCGACATGGTGCTTGACCAGGACAAAGGCCCGCTGATTCTGGAGCTCAACGCCCGCCCGGGCCTGAATATCCAGATCGCCAACGACTGTGGCCTGACCCTGCGCACCCATGCGGTCGAGGCTCACCTCGAAGAGCTGGCAGCCAAAGGCATCAAGGAAACCCCGGAAGAGCGCGTGCGCTTTGCCCAGGAACTGTTCGGGCATATTCACCAGCCCGAATAAGCGTTTCAAAACCTGTGGGAGCGGACTTGCTCGCGATGCTATCAACTCGGTTTGCCTGACAGACCGCATCGACGCCATCGCGAACAAGCCCGCTCCCACAGTTCCCACAAGCCACATAGATTTGCAGTCCTGCACAGGACTACAATCGGCACCCCGCTCCGATGGCTGATTTGCTTCGCATGTTGACCTGTTCTGTACACCCGCTGCCCTATCTCGCCAATCCCGCTGACTATTTCGCGGTGATTCGTCATGCGCCTGGCGCCGTACTGCTCGACAGTGGCCGCCCCACCGCAGACCGCGGACGCTACGACCTGATGAGTGCCCGGCCACAGGCAGAACTGTCCCTGCAACCCGGCGAATCAGGGCGCGCTTTCTTACAGCGCCTGCGTGACAACCTCACACAAATGGGCAATGCCACACTCCCGCCCGAATACGACCTGCCCTTTGCCGGCGGGTTGATCGGCTACTTGAGCTACGACTTTGGCCGACAGCTCGAACAGCTGCCCGCCCACGCCCTTGACGACCTGAACCTGCCAGATGCGCGACTGGGCCTGTATACCTGGGCACTGATCAGCGACCATCAGGCATCCACCAGCCAACTGGTGTTTCACCCAGGCTGCGAGCCGCTGGAGCGTGAGCATCTGATCCAGCTGTTCTCTCAGCCCGCAGCGTTACACAACGGCCCGTTTTCGCTCAAAACACCGATGCAGCCTGACATCAGCGCCAGCCAGTACGAGCAGGCCCTGGCCCGAATCCATCGCTACATTCAGGCCGGCGACTGTTACCAGGTCAATTACACCCAACGTTTCAGCGCCCAGTGCGAAGGCGATGCCTGGACCGCCTATTGCGCTTTGCGCGCTGCCTGCCCGACGCCTTTTTCCGGGTTTGCGAGCCTGCCTGACGGCAACGCCATTTTGAGCCTGTCCCCCGAACGCTTTGTGCGTGTCAGCCACAATCATGTGGAAACGCGCCCGATCAAAGGCACCCGCCCACGGGGCAAAGACAGCGCCGAAGATGCTGCGAACGCCGCCGAACTGCTCGCCAGTCCCAAGGATCGAGCAGAAAACCTGATGATCGTCGACCTGTTGCGCAATGACCTGGGGCGCACGTGCCGTACCGGTTCAGTGAGCGTGCCGCAGCTGTTTACCCTCGAAAGCTATCCCAATGTCCACCACCTGGTGAGCAGCGTCATCGGCGAGCTGGCTGACGGCAAAGACGCCCTGGACCTGATCGGCGACAGCTTCCCGGGCGGCTCGATTACCGGGGCCCCGAAGATCCGCGCGATGCAAATCATCGATGAACTGGAACCCACGCGCCGCAGCATTTACTGCGGCTCACTGCTGTACCTTGATGTGCGCGGAGAAATGGACAGCTCCATCGCAATCCGCAGCCTGCTGATCAAGGACGGACGGGTCAGCTGCTGGGGCGGCGGCGGAATCGTTGCCGACTCCGACTGGCAGGACGAGTACCAGGAATCCATCACCAAAGTGAAGGTACTGCTCGATACGCTGCGAACCCTGTAGCCCGCGCTTTTTGCTAAGATCGCGTCACTAGAGAGCGCCAAGCGCCATTTACTGTAGGAAGCCGCCTGATGAGCCATCCGTTCGACGTCGCTGAACTCGCCGCGACATACGCCAGCAAGTCCCCGCAAGACATACTCAAACTCGCCTTCGAACACTTTGGCGACGACCTCTGGATTTCCTTCAGTGGCGCCGAAGACGTGGTGCTGGTGGACATGGCCTGGAAACTCAACAAGAACGTCAAGGTTTTCAGCCTCGACACCGGCCGCCTGCACCCCGAGACCTACCGGTTCATCGAGCAAGTGCGCGATCACTACAAGATTCAGATCGAGCTGATCTCGCCGGATCAAACCAGGCTTGAACCGTTCGTGAAGGAAAAAGGCCTGTTCAGCTTCTACAAGGACGGGCATGGCGAATGCTGTGGCGTGCGCAAAATCGAGCCGCTGCGCCGCAAACTGTCGACAGTCAAAGCCTGGGCGACCGGCCAGCGCCGCGACCAGAGCCCGGGCACCCGCAGCCAGGTCGCAGCACTGGAAATCGACGGCGCGTTCTCGACGCCGGAACGCACCCTGTACAAGTTCAACCCGCTGGCACAGATGACCAGCGAAGAGGTCTGGGGCTATATCCGCATGCTGGAACTGCCATACAACAGCCTGCATGAGCGCGGTTTTATCAGCATCGGCTGCGAGCCCTGCACCCGTCCGGTCCTGCCCAACCAGCACGAGCGCGAAGGCCGCTGGTGGTGGGAAGAAGCCACGCAGAAAGAATGCGGGCTGCATGCCGGCAATCTGATCGCCAAGAATTGATCCGTTTCCCGTAGTCGCTGCCGAAGGCTTCGAGCTTTTGATTGGGTGATTGAGTCAAAAGCTCGCCGCCTGCGGCAGCGACTACATCTTCTGCCGTCCACCTTGCGTTTACCCCAGACTTTCGTTAAGAATTGGTAATTATTCTCAATAACGTTTGGGCAAAGTCCTATGTCTTCGGGTGACCCCCCTTACCAGGCAACTATTACTGAGCTGTACTGCGAACATCACGGCTGGCTGTTTGGCTGGCTGCGCAGAAAGCTTGGTTGCGCACACAATGCGGCGGATCTGGCACAGGACACCTTCACCCGAATTCTCAATGCCCGCGAGTCGGTGGCGACTCTGCGTGAGCCCCGCGCCTTCTTGAGTACTACGGCACGCCGACTGATCATCGATCAGGTGCGCCGCAAACAAATAGAGAACGCCTACCTCCAGGAGCTGGCCCTCACGGCAGAAACACTCGAGAACTTTCAATCACCCGAGCAGATCCTTGCCACCCTGGAAGCCCTCGAGCAGATAGCGTTTATCCTTGAGGGCATGCAGGACAAGGCGCGCCAGGCGTTTGTGCTGTATTACCTGGACGGCCTGACCCAGTGTGAGATTGCCCGACAACTGGGGTTATCTGATCGTACGGTGCGCAAGTATCTGATCCAGGCCCTGCTGCACTGCAGTCACAGCCTGGATACCTGAAACCGCCATGCCAGAGCCGTGCCAGACAATAGACGAGCAAGCCGCCGAATGGATTTTGCGCCTGCACGAAGAAGGCTTCAGTGAATCACTGCGCCTGGAGTTCGAGCGCTGGAAGCAACAAAGCCCGAAACACGCTGGCGCCGCCCTGCGCATGCAGGATGTGATCAACCGCCTGCAGTCCTTGCGCGAACACTCGGCTCCGGCAAAAGCGGCCCTCAACGCAGGGTTCAATCGGCGCAAACCTGCAACCCAACGCAAGCAGGTCCTGCGCGCACTGCTGATTGCCGGCTGCCTGGCAGTCCCCGTCACGCTGGTCATGAAAAGCCCTTATCCCGAACAATGGATGGCCGATATCAGCACCGGCCCCAACGACTGGAAGACCCAGCGCCTTGCCGACAACTCGACCCTTACCCTCAGCGGCACCAGCGCGGTCAACGTGCATTTCGATGGTCAAGAGCGGCGTATTGAATTGCTGCAGGGTGAAGTACTGGTCGACGTTGCGCACGACAGCGCCCGCCCCTTTTTCGTACAGACGGCTCAAGGCAGCATGCGCGCACTGGGCACCCGCTTCGTGGTCAAACGCCAGGGTGATACCACCGTCTTGAGCATGTTGCAGTCGAGAGTCTCGGCGCAGAGCGCAAACGAGCAGCAAACTCTGGAAGTGGGTGCTGGTTCCCGGGCATTGATTCGCAGCGACTCAGTCGAGCTCTCGGGAACGGTCTCTGCCGCGAGCATCAATCAAGCCTGGGAGCGCCATCAACTGGTGGTTGAAAACCAGCCCCTGCCCCAGGTTCTTGACGAAATTTCCCGCCATCGACGGGGCCATCTCCAGTTTGATCGCGAGGCCCTGGCCAGCTTGCGCGTTTCGGCCGTGCTGCCTCTGGACGATACCGATCAGGCACTGCAACTGATCGCCGAAACCCTGCCCCTGCAGATAAAGACCTATACCCCGTGGCTCATTGTGATCAGCCAGCTGCAGCCGCCTAAAAAATAATAATTCCCATTCGTTCCGCTTTTCCCTAGTCAGCCGTCAAGGTAGGTACAACGACTCATAAAGGACTGCGCTTTCCATGCTGACTTCCTCCAACCTGCGCGGGCGCTTTGGCCCGCGTACCTGCACGCCGCTGGCCCTGGCAATTCACTTGATTGTCGCCTCGGCGACCGGAGTGCTCTGCACCTCGACCGCTCAGGCACAATCGGCGGCCGTGCAAACCTATGACATTCCAGCAGGCCCGCTGAGCAACGCGCTCAATCGCTTCGCGCAACAGACCGGTGTGGCAATCATTTTTCAGTCAAGCAACCTGGAAGGCCTGTCGACTCCCGGCCTGCATGGCACCTACAACGAACAAAGCGGATTCGAAGCATTGTTGCGTGGCAGCGGCTACACCGCGGTTAAAAGCGCCAATGGCTATATGCTCGACGCTCTACCGGCTGCAGGCGGCTCGCTGGAGTTGGGCGCCACACAGGTCAGCGCCAATCAGCTGGGCACTATTACCGAAGGTTCCGGTTCCTACACCCCAGGCTCCATCGCCACCGCAACACGCATGGTGCTGACACCGCGAGAAACACCGCAGTCGATTTCCGTAGTGACGCGCCAGGCAATGGACGACTTTGGCCTCAACTCGATCGATGATGTGATGCGCCACACCCCCGGCATCACCGTGGCCACCTACGACAGTGATCGCACCAGCTATTACTCCCGCGGCTTTGCGATCAAGAACTTTCAATACGATGGCATCCCTATTCTGCAAGACCCGCAATATTCTGCCGGGCACACACTGACCGACACCGCGATCTATGACCGGGTCGAGATCCTCAAGGGGGCAACCGGACTGCTCACCGGCGCTGGCGGGCCGGGCGGCACGATCAATATGGTGCGTAAAAAACCCACCCGGGAATTCAAGGCACACATCGACGTAGGCGCTGGCTCCTGGAACAACTACCGCTCCGAGATCGATGTCAGCGGCCCTTTGACCGAGAGCGGCAATGTCCGTGGCCGGGCTGTGGCGGCCTATCAGGACAAACACTCGTTCATGGACCATTACAAGCGCGACAGCGAGGTCTACTACGGGATCCTTGAGGTAGATCTGAGCCCTGACACCCTGCTGACACTTGGCGCCGACTATCAGGACAACAACCCAAAAGGCTCCAGCTGGTCGGGCAGCGCATCGCTGTTCAACTCCAACGGAGATCGCATCAGCACCCCACGTTCGTTCAACAACGGTACCAAGTGGAGCAGCTGGAAGCAGTACACCCGAACCGTGTTCTCGACCCTGGAACACAATTTCGACAATGGCTGGGTCGTCAAAGGGCAGTACAACCACCAGATCAACGGCTATAACGCTCCACTGGGCGCACTGCTCGACCCGGACGCCACCACCGGCCTGGCGCCGATCCTTGCACGCAAGTACACCGGCGAATACGTCAGCGACAGCGGCGACCTTTTTGCCACCGGCCCTTTCAGCCTGCTGGGGCGCGAGCACGAACTGGTGGTCGGTGGCTCGGTATCCAGATCCCATTGGACCGGCAAGGATTACACCAATGCCAACATGGGCAACAACGCCTACGACTACTACAACTGGAAAGGCGACGCGCCGGAACCGGACTGGCGCAACGTGACTTCATACAATGATGAAACCACGCGCCAGGTCGGCACCTACATGACCGGCCGCTTCAGCCTGACAGACGACTTGAAGCTGATGCTGGGCACCCGAGTGGCCAACTACACACTGACTGGTACCAGCCACGCCAAAGACACTGGCAAAGTGCTCCCATATGCCGCCTTGATCTACGACATCAACGACACTATTTCTGCCTACACCAGCTATACAGAAATCTTCTTGCCACAGTCGTACTACCGCAATCGCGACAACAAGATGCTTGAACCCGATGAAGGCACCAACTACGAGCTGGGGCTGAAAGGCGAATTCTTTGATGGTCGCCTGAACTCAAGCCTCGCGTATTTCGAAGTGCATCAGGACAACCGCCCTGAAGCAGATACGGCCTACAACGGCAATCCAACCAACCCGGACATTGACTACGCCTATAAAGGCATCAAAGCCACGACCAAGGGTTACGAAGCAGAAATCTCCGGGGAGCTGATGCCGGGTTGGCAGTTGCAGGCGGGCTACACACACAAGGTGGTGCGTGACCAGAGCGGGAAAAAGGTTTCGACATGGGAGCCTGAGGACCAGATCAACCTGTACACCAGCTACAAGCTGACCGGTGATCTCGACAAATTGACCCTGGGCGGCGGCGTTCGGTGGCAAAGCACGGGCTGGCAGGTGCTGACCAACTGGAACAAAGGCGGCGTCGAGGAAAAATTCTCCCAGGATCCGTACTGGCTGGTTGATTTGATGGCGCGCTATCAGATTTCAAAAAACCTCTCGGCTACCGTCAACCTCAACAACGTGTTCGACAAGGCGTATTACACCAACATCGGTTTTTACAACTCGTCGTACTACGGAGACCCGCGCAACGTCATGGTGACAACGCGCTGGGATTTCTAGACGATAAAAGCGTTACCGTAGCAACTGCCGAAGGAACGAGGCTGCTGCTACGGGTTTTTGACCTTCAACAAAAACACACGCGCACAAAAAAGCCTGCACTAGGCAGGCTTCTTTCTGATCACAAGCGTTCAAGGGGCTTGTGTTCAAAATATGGCGCAGCGGACGGGACTCGAACCCGCGACCCCCGGCGTGACAGGCCGGTATTCTAACCGACTGAACTACCGCTGCGCGTAACATTGAAAGTAAGTGGTGGGTGATGACGGGATCGAACCGCCGACCCTCTGCTTGTAAGGCAGATGCTCTCCCAGCTGAGCTAATCACCCTTTACTTCACTTTCGTTGCGGGGCGCATTCTCTCACACTTTTTGTGTAAGTGGTTGTTTTTATTCAAGTTTTTTTCAAAACCCGGTAAAAACTTCCGTTTCCAACGCCCTGCATCTTTGATTTTGCAGCGAACTGCAAAATCGAAGCCTTTCAGGAAAGCCTGCATTCAGCGAGCTTACCCAACCACAAGCGTTCAAAGGGCTTGTGGTACAAAAAATGGCGCAGCGGACGGGACTCGAACCCGCGACCCCCGGCGTGACAGGCCGGTATTCTAACCGACTGAACTACCGCTGCGCGTAACACTGTGAGCGAATGGTGGGTGATGACGGGATCGAACCGCCGACCCTCTGCTTGTAAGGCAGATGCTCTCCCAGCTGAGCTAATCACCCTTTCACTCTCGGTGTGGCGCGCATTCTACGTAGCGACCTATAGTCTGGCAAGCACTTTTTAAAATAATTTTTCTAACGGTGACAAAGGCTTAGCGCAGGGTTGGCCTATTAAGGCTATCAAGCGAATAATGCGTCTTTGTATAAAGGAGTGATTCACCCCATGTGGTTCAAAAACCTGCTTATCTATCGCCTGACCCAAGATCTGCCTTTTGATGCGCAGGTGCTGGAAACTGCACTGGCCACCAAATTGGCCCGCCCGTGTTCAAGCCAGGAAGTAGCCACCTACGGTTTCGTTGCCCCGTTCGGCAAAGGCGAAGACGCGCCACTGGTTCACGTCAGCCAGGACTTCCTGCTGATCGCCGCCCGTAAAGAAGAACGTATCCTGCCAAGCAGCGTTGTACGTGATGCTTTGAAGGAGAAGGTCGAAGAGATCGAAGCCGAGCAAATGCGCAAGGTCTACAAGAAGGAGCGCGATCAGCTCAAGGATGAAATTATCCAGGCTTTTCTGCCGCGTGCCTTTATTCGCCGCTCGGCGACCTTTGCCGCCATCGCTCCCAAGCAGGGCCTGATCCTGGTCAATGCTTCAAGCCCAAAACGCGCAGAAGACCTGCTGTCTACCTTGCGTGAAGTGATCGGCTCGCTGCCCGTTCGCCCTCTCGCAGTCAAAATCGCACCTAGCGCCGTCATGACCGAATGGGTCAAGACCCAAAAAGCCGCCGACAACTTCTTCGTCCTCGACGAATGCGAGCTGCGCGATACCCATGAAGACGGCGGCATCATTCGCTGCAAGCGTCAGGACCTGACCAGCGACGAAATCCAGCTGCACTTGAGCACCGGTAAAGTGGTTACCCAGCTGTCGCTGGCGTGGCAGGACAAACTGTCGTTCGTACTGGACGACAAACTGGTGGTCAAACGCCTCAAGTTCGAAGACTTGCTGCAAGACCAGGCTGAACAGGACGGCGGTGACGACGACCTGGGCCAGCAGGACGCCAGCTTCACCCTGATGATGCTGACCTTAGGCGAGTTCTTGCCGCAGCTGTTCGAAGCATTGGGCGGCGAAGAGATTCCACAAGGGATCTAATAGCTCTCCTCCCGTAGCAGCTGCCGAAGGCTGCGAAAAGGGCCGAAGGACCTTCGCTTTCTATAAATGGAAGCGGAGTGTCGCTTCGCAACCATCGCAGCCTGCGGCAGCGACTACAGGTTCAACACAACTATAAAAAGGACCACCATGCGCGCACTTGCTGCTTTAAGCCGCTTTGTCGGTAATACCTTTGCTTACTGGGTGCTGATTTTCGCCGTGCTGGCGTTTCTTGAACCTGCCTGGTTTGTCGGCCTTAAAGGCTACATCGTGCCCCTGTTGGGTGTCGTGATGTTCGGTATGGGGCTGACACTCAAACTCGAAGACTTCGCCGAAGTCGCCCGCCATCCGTGGCGCGTGGCACTGGGCGTGGTCGCTCATTTCGTGATCATGCCCGGCGTGGCGTGGTTGCTCTGCCAAGTGTTCCACTTGCCACCCGAAATCGCCGTTGGCGTGATTCTGGTCGGCTGCTGCCCAAGCGGCACATCGTCCAACGTCATGACCTGGCTGGCACGCGGCGATCTTGCACTGTCTGTTGCGATTGCCGCCGTGACCACCCTCCTCGCACCATTGCTGACCCCGGCGCTCATCTGGTTGCTGGCTTCCGCCTGGTTGCCGGTTTCATTTATGGAGTTGTTCTGGTCGATCCTGCAAGTTGTGCTGTTACCCATCGTGCTGGGGGTACTGGCCCAACGCCTGCTCGGCGCACGGGTGCGCTTTGCCGTCGACGTACTGCCCCTGGTCTCGGTGGTCAGCATTGTGATCATCGTCGCCGCCGTCGTAGCGGCCAGTCAGGCTCAGATCGCCAAGTCAGGATTGCTGATCATGGCCGTGGTCATCCTGCATAACAGCTTCGGCTATTTGCTCGGCTACTTTACCGGTCGTCTGTTCAAGCTGCCGCTGGCCCAGCGTAAATCCCTGGCCCTGGAAGTCGGTATGCAGAACTCCGGACTGGGCGCGGCACTGGCCAGCGCACACTTCTCACCGCTGGCGGCTGTACCCAGCGCGCTGTTCAGTGTATGGCACAACATTTCGGGGGCGTTGCTGTCGACGTATTTCCGTCGCATGAGCGAGAAAGAAGATCGCCTGGCAGCAGCCAAGGCTGCAACTGAGTGAAATTTCGGGGTTGCCTGACGGAATAATCATGTGCAATATACTGCGCACTGCGAGGACGACCTCGCGACTCATCGAGTGATTATTCTGGGGACGACCCCGTCAGTTGATGGAGATAACCATGTCCTGGATCATTCTGTTTTTCGCCGGCCTGTTTGAAGTTGGCTGGGCCGTCGGCCTGAAATACACCGAAGGCTTTACCCGCCCGCTACCTACAACCCTGACCGTCGGCGCCATGATTATCAGCCTTGGCTTGCTGGGCCTGGCCATGAAAGAACTGCCACTGGGCACTGCCTACGCAATCTGGACGGGTGTCGGCGCAGTCGGTACGGTCATCGCAGGAATCATCCTGTTTGGTGAATCGATGGCGCTGTTCCGACTGGCCAGTGTTGCACTGATCATTGCTGGCCTGGTAGGTCTAAAAATCAGCGCATAACACAATAAACGGTGGGAGCGGACTTGCTCGCGATGGCGATCGACGCGGTTTTAATGAAGAACCGCAGCGCCTGCATCGCGAGCAAGCCCGCTCCCACATTTGCGTTCCCTATTTGACCGCCCCGCGCAACGCCATCACCCGTTCACGCAACAGTTTTTGCGTGGCGTCACCAGGCGCTATCGGTGTACCGGCAACCAGCGTTACCCGCGACCACAGTCGATGGAAAAAACCCTTGTTCGGGTCGCGACTGAAAAAGCTGCCCCACAAACCCTGCAACGCCATCGGAATTACCGGCACCGACGTGCGCTCCAGAATGAGCCTCACTCCCGCCTTGAATTCATTGATCTGCCCATCCGTGGTGAGTTTGCCCTCCGGGAAGATGCACACCAGTTCGCCATCGTTCAGATACTGGGCAATCTTGTCGAACGCCTTCTCATAAATAGCTTCGTCTTCAGCACGCCCGGCAATGGGAATCGTGCCTGCAGTGCGGAAGATAAAGTTGAGCACCGGCAGATTGTAGATTTTGTAATACATCACAAAGCGAATTGGACGACGTACCGCCCCGCCTATCAGCAAGGCATCTACAAATGACACATGGTTGCAGACCAACAATGCCGCCCCCTCATCGGGGATCAGTTCCAGATGTTTGTGCTGCACGCGGTACATGGAATGGCTCAACAGCCAGATCATGAAACGCATGCTGAATTCAGGAACGATTTTGAAAATGTAAGTGTTGACCGCGATATTCATCAACGACACCACGAGAAACAACTCGGGAATCGTCAGCTTGGCCACACTGAGCAACAGGATGGTGACGAGCGCCGACACCACCATAAACAGCGCATTGAGAATGTTGTTGGCGGCAATGACCCGCGCCCGCTCACTTTCCGAGGTACGCGACTGAATCAGTGCGTACAGCGGCACTATATAGAAACCACCAAACACCCCCAGCCCGAGAATATCGAACAGCACCCACCAGGCCTGGCTGAACCCCAGCACCCCCAGCCAATCGTTGGCCTGAATGTTTTGCGGCATCTGCCCCGAATGCCACCACAGCAGCAGACCGAAGACTGTCAGGCCAAATGAGCCGAAGGGCACCAGACCAATCTCGACCTTGCGCCCCGATAGTTTCTCGCACAGCAGCGATCCCAGAGCGATGCCCACCGAGAATACCGTGAGGATCAACGTCACCACGGTCTCGTCGCCATACAGCCAGTCTTTGGCATAGGCCGGGATCTGCGTCAGGTAAATCGCACCGACAAACCAGAACCACGAGTTCCCCACTACAGAACGCGACACGGCTGGGGTCTGATTTAGCCCCATGCGCAACGTCGCCCATGATTCGCTGAAGATATTCCAGTTCAGCCGCAGTTGTGGTGTATCCGCCGGCGCGGCCGGAATACCACGGCTGGCCACATAGCCCAGCACCGCCACGGCAATGATCACCCCTGAAACAACCACGGTGTAATTGCTCGACGACAGCATGATCCCGGCCCCTATGGTCCCCGCCAGAATCGACAGAAAAGTGCCCATCTCGACCAGGCCATTCCCCCCGACCAACTCTTCTTCACGCAGGGTTTGCGGCAGGATCGAATACTTCACCGGCCCGAACAGTGCCGAATGTGTGCCCATTGCAAACAAGGCAATCAACATCAGGACCAGATGATCGAAGGCAAACCCTATGGCCGCGACGATCATGATCGCAATCTCACCCAACTTGATCAGACGAATCAGGCGGTCCTTGGGGTATTTTTCACCGAACTGACCAGCCAGCGCCGAGAACAGAAAAAACGGCACGATGAAGAGCAGCGCACAGAGGTTGACCCAAATTCCCCGATCACCCTCGATGTTCAACTTATAAAGGATGGCCAGAATCAGGGATTGCTTGAACAGGTTGTCATTGAGAGCGCCCAGGGACTGGGTCACGAAGAAAGGCAGGAAGCGGCGCTTGCTTAGCAAACTGAATTGCGAGGGGTGGCTCATCGTCCATGTACTCACGTTGCGCTGATAGGCTTTCTCTTTGGAGGGCCGTTGTAACACTCAGGACACAACCTTGCTCGGGTTCTGTTTGCGGCTACACCTTTTTCAGCGTTTCCCCACAGAACCCGAGCACAAGTCTCACTTCTTCAAGCCTGCAATACACGGCGACACAAATAGCTCACCACGATAAGCGCCTTGCACCGTGCGAGTCCCTACCAGCAGCCACATCAGCGCCAGCGCCACCACCAGCACACAACCGGCCACATCAAAGAAGGTCAGCTGCAACATGCTGCCCAGGCGCAAGGTGGCCAGCGAGTAAACGCCCAGCGGGAAGGTAAAGCCCCACCACCCCAGATTGAACGGGATACCCGAGCGGAAGTAACGAATCGTGATCAGCGCCGCGATAACGATCCACCACAAGCCAACGCCCCACAAAATAACCCCGGAGATCAGCCCCAGACCTTCCGCAATTTCACCGATCCGCGCCAGGCCATGGGCGGCAAAAATCGCCGGAGCATCGGCCCCCAGCAGCAACAGGCCCAGGGCGCCCGTGCCAATGGGCCCCAAGGCCAGCCAGCTGGAAGCCGCCATGCTCTCGTGGGGCAACTTATGCAGCGCCATGCGCAGGATCAAAATGGTCAAAATACTGAACGCTACTGGTACCGAAAATGCCCACAGCACATAGCTGGTAATCAGCACATGGAACTGCGCGGCGGTATCCGTCAGATAGGGCGCCAACAGCCCGCCACTGGCCGCCGCGACCTCTGCTGCGACTACCGGCAACAGCCAGACAGCGGTCATCTGGTCGATGCTGTGATCCTGGCGGGTAAACATCAGATAAGGGATCAGCACGCCGCAGCCCAGCGCCATGGCCACATCAATCCACCACAGCACCTCGGCCACCTGCACCATCTCGCTGCCCCAGCGCGGCACGCCGAACACCAGAAAGCCGTTAATGATGGTCGCCAGGCCCATAGGGATGGTGCCGAAGAACATCGACACCGTGGAGTGCCCGAAAATACGTCGCGCCTCGTCGAAGTAAAGCATCCAGCGCGCGCCATACAGCACGCTGAACAGGATGAACAAACCGATATTGAACAGCCATAGCCCCTCGGCAAAGGCACGCAGGCCAGGGATATGAACCGGCAACTGGGCCAGGGCCAACGCCAACACCCCCGTACCCATGGTCGCGGCAAACCAGTTCGGAGTGAACTGGCGGATCACTTCGCGAGGGTGCTGCAAGTGGCTGAATGGCCGAAAACCGGCATTGGCTTTGTTAGGGAAAGTCATGGGTTCCTCCTGTTCCTCAAGTGAGGTAGGACTAGAGTAGAACCAAATCGAATATCTATATAACGGGTAATTTCTCTAACTGTTATCTGTTTTTCCTATATATAGCTTTTCTGCACCATCTCAACCTCTGCGACACCTGACCACGCTCAGACCATGGTCGACACTGACGCGCTCCGAACATCATGCGAGACTAGCTTCCCGCAGCCGGATTGCTCGGGTCTTACACGTTCAGGAGTGTTCATGTCGTTGTCCAGCGGGCTTATCGCCGCCGTCGCCCTCGCCTATATGGCCATCATGTTCGCCATTGCCTTTTATGGTGACCGGCGCAGCAAACCGCTGCCGCCGCGGGTTCGCGCGTGGGTGTATAGCCTGTCGCTGGCCGTGTACTGCACCAGCTGGACCTTCTTCGGCGCCGTTGGTCAGGCTGCCGAGCAGCTCTGGGCGTTCTTGCCGATTTACCTGGGACCTGTGCTGCTACTGGTATGCGCGCCCTGGGTACTGCAAAAGATGGTGATGATCAGCAAGCAGGAGAACATCACTTCCATTGCCGACTTTATCGCCGCCCGCTACGGCAAATCCCAGTCGCTGGCGATTGTGGTGGCACTGATCTGCCTGGTGGGAGTGCTGCCTTATATCGCCCTGCAACTCAAAGGTATTGTGCTCGGGGTTAACCTGCTGATCGGGGCTGGCGCCGACGCCACCGGCTCCCGGGTCGAGGACACGGCACTGATCGTGACGCTGGTGCTGGCGCTGTTCACTATCTTGTTTGGCACGCGCAACCTCGACGCCACAGAACACCACCGGGGCATGGTGCTGGCCATTGCCTTTGAGTCGCTGGTCAAACTGTTCGCCTTTCTCGCGGTAGGCGCCTTTGTGACTTATGGCCTGTATGACGGTTTCGACGACCTGTTCAACCAGGCCATGCTAGCGCCGCGACTTGAGCAGTACTGGAAGGAAACCATCAATTGGCCTTCGATGGTGGTCCAGACCGGCGTGGCCATGATGGCGATCATTTGCCTGCCCCGACAGTTCCACGTCACGGTGGTTGAAAACATCGAGCCCCAAGACCTGCAACTGGCCAAATGGGTGTTTCCGGCCTACCTGATTCTCGCGGGCCTGTTTGTGGTGCCGATTGCCCTGGCCGGGCAAATGTTGCTGCCCAGCTCAGTATTGCCCGACTCGTTCGTGATCAGCCTGCCGCTGGCCCAGGCTCACCCGGCACTGGCATTGCTGGCATTTATTGGGGGGGCATCGGCTGCTACCGGCATGGTGATCGTTGCCAGTGTCGCGCTGTCGACCATGGTCTCCAACGACATGCTCCTGCCGTGGCTACTGCGACACAAAAACGCCGAGCGCCCGTTCGAAGTGTTCCGCCACTGGATGCTCTCGGTCCGGCGCGTATCGATTGTGGTGATTTTACTGCTGGCCTATGTCAGCTACCGCTTGCTGGGTTCGACCGCCAGCCTTGCCACCATTGGCCAGATCGCTTTCGCTGCCGTCACTCAACTGGCCCCGGCCATGCTCGGCGCCCTGTACTGGAAGCAAGCCAACCGCCGGGGGGTTTTTGCCGGACTGGCCACAGGCACCTTTATCTGGTTTTACACCCTGGTGCTGCCGATCATCGCCCACAGCTTTGGCTGGCATCTGAGCCACTTCCCGGGGCTGGCGTGGCTGCACAGCAACCCGCTGGGCCTGTCCATCACCCCGCTGACCCAAGGCGTGGTGCTGTCGCTGGCCGGCAACTTCACCCTGTTCGCCTGGGTCTCGGTGCTGTCGCGCACCCGGGTGTCAGAGCACTGGCAGGCCGGGCGTTTTATCGGCCAGGAGTTGAGCAGCCACCCCAGTGGCCGCTCCATGCTCTCGGTACAGGTCAACGACCTGCTCGCCCTCGCGGCACGTTTTGTCGGCGAAGAACGCGCCCACCAGAGCTTTATTCGCTTCGCGTACCGTCAGGGCAAGGGCTTCAACCCCAACCAGAACGCCAACGGCGAGTGGATCGCCCACACAGAACGGCTTCTGGCCGGGGTACTTGGCGCATCATCTACTCGCGCGGTCGTAAAAGCGGCCATTGAAGGCCGGGAAATGCAACTGGAGGACGTGGTACGCATTGCCGATGAAGCTTCGGAAGTGCTGCAGTTCAACCGCGCGCTGCTTCAGGGCGCGATTGAAAACATTACTCAGGGCATCAGCGTAGTCGACCAGTCACTCAAACTGGTGGCCTGGAATCGCCGCTATCTTGAGCTGTTCGACTACCCCGACGGGTTAATCAGCGTAGGCCGCCCGATTGCAGACATCATTCGTCACAATGCAGAACGGGGCCTGTGCGGCCCCGGCGAAGCTGAAGTTCATGTGGCCCGTCGCCTGCACTGGATGCGTCAGGGGCGGGCGCACACGTCTGAACGCCTGTTTCCCAATGGCCGTGTGATTGAACTGATCGGCAACCCCATGCCGGGCGGCGGTTTCGTGATGAGTTTTACCGACATCACCGCGTTCCGCGAAGCCGAACAGGCCTTGACCGAGGCCAATGAGGGCCTGGAGCAAAGGGTGGCCGAGCGAACATTTGAACTGTCGCAGTTGAATCAGGCGCTGACCGAAGCCAAAGGCGTGGCCGAAACTGCCAGCCAGTCCAAAACCCGGTTCCTGGCTGCCGTCAGCCACGACCTGATGCAGCCGATGAACGCTGCACGACTGTTTTCGGCCGCCCTCTCTCATCAGGAAGATGGCTTGAGCGCGGATGCCCAGAAGCTGGTGCAGCATCTGGACAGTTCATTGCGCTCCGCAGAAGACCTGATCAGCGACCTGCTGGACATTTCGCGCCTGGAAAACGGCAAGATCACCCCCGACATCAAGCCTTTCGCCATTAACGATCTGTTTGAAACCCTGGGCAATGAGTTCACCGCCCAGGCACAGGAACAGGGCTTGAACTTCAGAGTTCGCGGCAGCCGTGTACGGATCAACAGCGACATCAAGTTACTGCGCCGCATCTTGCAGAACTTCCTGACAAACGCCTTTCGCTACGCCAAAGGCCCTGTGTTGCTGGGCGTACGGCGACGCGGCGGCGAACTGTGCCTTGAGGTGTGGGACCGAGGACCGGGCATCCCGGCAGACAAACTGCAGGTCATTTTTGAAGAGTTCAAACGCCTCGACAGCCACCAGACCCGTGCCGAAAAAGGCCTGGGCCTGGGCCTGGCGATTGCCGACGGCTTGTGCCAGGTGCTCGGCCACACCCTGCAAGTGCGCTCATGGCCCGGTTTTGGCAGCGTGTTCAGCGTCCGCGTGCCGATGGCAAAGAGCCAGGCCTCACCGCAGCCCGTCGTCGTCGAGCAGAATGGCCAACCTCTGACAGGCGCCCAGGTGCTGTGTATCGATAATGAAGACAGCATCCTGATCGGCATGCAGAGCCTGCTTACTCGATGGGGCTGCCGTGTCTGGACCGCACGCAACCGCGAAGAGTGCGCGGCACTGCTTAACGAGGGCGTGCGCCCGCAACTGGTATTGGTTGACTACCACCTGGATGACGGCGAGGTCGGTACAGAACTGATGGGCTGGCTGCGGGCACAATTGGGCGAACCAGTGCCCGGCGTGGTGATCAGTGCCGATGGCCGCCCTGAGATGATTGCCGAGGTGCATGCCGCAGGCCTTGAATACCTGCCCAAGCCGGTAAAGCCTGCGGTTCTGAGAGCATTGCTGAGCAGGCATGTGCCGCTTTGACAGAAAGGGCGCTTGCCTTACTCCGCCGGATGCGCCACGCCATCAGCGTCGGTCATGGCTCGCTCCAGCAAATCGGCAGGCAAGCTTTTACTGGCCCGAGCGCCCAGCAACCTGAGCTGCTCACTGCGGCTGACCAGATTGCCTCGCCCTTCAGTCAGCTTGTTTCGTGCTGAACTGTAGGCTTTGTCCAACTGCTGAAGGCGATTGCCTACCTCATCCAGATCCTGAATAAACAATACGAATTTGTCGTACAGCCAACCGGCGCGCTCGGCAATTTCACGGGCATTCTGGCCTTGACGCTCCTGCTTCCAGAGGCTGTCGATCACTCGCAAGGTGGCAAGCAGCGTGGTGGGGCTGACGATCACGATATGACGATCAAAAGCTTCCTGGAACAGGTTCGGCTCGGCTTGCAACGCCGCCGAAAATGCCGCCTCGATCGGTACGAACAACAAGACGAAATCCAGACTGTGGAGCCCTTCCAGACGCTTGTAGTCTTTGCCGGCCAGGCCCTTTACATGATTGCGCAGCGACAGCACGTGCTGCTTGAGTGCCGCCTGCCCAATCACGTCGTCATCTGCGGCTACATATTGTTGATACGCCGTCAGGCTAACCTTGGAATCGACTACAACCTGCTTGTCACCCGGCAACATGATCAGCACATCTGGTTGGAAACGCTCGCCGTCGGGGCCCTTGAGGCTCACCTGGGTCTGATATTCACGGCCTTTCTCAAGTCCTGCGTGCTCCAGCACCCGCTCCAGAATCAACTCACCCCAGTTGCCCTGGGTTTTCTGGCCTTTCAGGGCGCGAGTCAGGTTGGTCGCCTCATCACTCAATCGCAGATTCAGTTGCTGCAAGCGCTCCAGCTCTTTGCCGAGGGAGAAACGCTCTCGCGACTCCTGCTGATAACTCTCTTCAACGCGCTTTTCAAACGACTGGATGCGCTCTTTCAGCGGATCGAGCAGTTGTCCAAGGCGTTCATTACTCGTCTCCGCAAAACGCTGCTCGCGCTCATCGAAGATCTTGCCCGCCAGCTCGGCAAATTGAGCCCGCAGCTCATCGCGTGAACCCTGCAGGTCATTGAGTCGCTGCTGATGGCTGTCTTGCTGCTCGCGCAACTCGGCAGCCAGCGCAGACGCATGGGCATCCAGGCGACGCAGCTCGACTTCTTTTTGATTGCGCTCCAGGTTCCAGGCGTGAGCTGCATCGCGCCCGTTATCGCGCTCAACCTGCAACAACTCGACCTCTCGACGCAGCGCGGCCAGCTCTGCCTGCTTGGCTGCATTGGCATGCCCAAGATCACTGACCTCATCGCGACAAGCATCCAGTTGGGCACTCAGGCCTTCCTGGGCCAACTGAGCCGTACCCAAGCGCTCACCGATCAACGCAAGCTCAGCATGATGACCGCTGGCACGGCGTTGCAACTGCCAGACAAGCGCCAGCAATGGCACACCTGCTACTGCCAAGCCAAGCAACAGACTGCTCAGATCCAGGGCCATAACCCCTCCACGCGAGGTAAAAGATCAAGGGTACTCAACAGACGGCACCGAAGACAGTTCAGTCTTCGGTCTTGTTCAGTTCCTGCTGTGCCAGACGATCACCAGCACGGGCGGCCTGACGCAACAGTTCATGGCCGATACGCTGATCACGGGCGCTGCCGCATTCACGGCACATCAATTGCCCCAATCGGCTCTGGGCCAGCACGACACCCTGGCGCGCGGGCTGTTTGAGCAAATGTCCGGCAACGTGCTGGATGCTGGGGTTGGCACCCAGACGCGGGTTATCCAGCAACCAGATAGCCACCCGCAAAGAAAAGCGCTTGGGGGCATCATTGGAGGTATTTGAGCGAGTAACAGAGGAAGTAGCTGTGCGGAACTTCATACGACACTGTGGGCAGAACAGAAGGCGCGCCACTCTACTCCTTTTTTTCTTTGGGTAAAGTCGAAAAAAGTCTACACCCTTGATCTAGAGCAAGCGCTCGGGACAATCCACAGATCCTGTGGATAAGTCAGTGGACAACCCAAGTTTAACCCCCGCAAAGGCCCACCCTACGGGGCCTCGGGTCAAACTGTCGATTTTTTCACCAATTAAAAAAAACGATGTTTTTCATTGACTTAAATTTACCAGACAGGCTAGGAGGACGAACACACGGGTATCTGCGCTGATTTTGCCCGCAGCACTGCAAATGTGCACAAGTTCACATTCAGAGCAGGAATTCGGGCCTTTAAAGAGCACAACCTGTCGGCCAGCGCACCGCGACAGAGCGATGTTGTGCAGATATTTGGGCAACAATCCAAGCTTTACGCCCCCAGGAAAACTCCCAAAAATGTACTATTACCAAACAAAAACGCTACCTGATCACGCTGCGGCCAGATGATTTATGCCATCTTGAACCAGGGCTACAGAAAGTATTTTTTCTAGCACACTTGCGTTTAACATTTCAAGCCGTTAGTATCCGCAGCGTTAGTACCAAGCTGAAAGTCAATTCGGGCCGAACAAATCCTCCCAGCCACCTTGCGTAAAGCAAAGCAGCGCTGACAAAACGGGATCGACCCCCTAGATGGTTTCCAGGTAAAACTTGCGACGATACGGCCTTTGCACAAACGCACAGGGTATCGCGAAGTTCTTTTACTCTGACCGAACCAACCTGCAAATTGATCAGGATCTTCACCCGGAGCACGGAACCTTAGCTCCAGTTGTGATTGCCTGCCCTCCTAAGTACCTACCTGCCAGCCCAAGCGCCACATAATTAATGCGCTCCAACTGGCGGCTTTGTTCCAGTCAGGTTCTTCGTCCAGCCAAAGAATGGCTCGACGTCACTGGAACGTTTTAACGCAGCACGGATCTGAATCCGTGTCATTTGTAGGAACACCTAATAACTATGTCTACTCAAATCCATACTCAGGATGCCATTCGCACCCTAACCAACGCCTTTGCTCCAATGAACTGCCTGATTATGGCCGCTCGCAAAGGATGCTTCAGCTTCACCCTGGTCAACGAACACGGCATCGCGCGTCACAGCGAGCGCCTGTACCCTGACCAATACTCCAGCGCAGAACCCCTGCAAGCTGTGATCGAGCGTACTCGTCAGGCCCTTATCGCCTGAAAGCTTGAGCGTTACACAACAAGCCCTGCCTGATCCGCAGGGCTTTTTGTTGCCTTCTATTTAAGAAACATTCGGCATCGCTTAAGTCCTTGCGGATATATAGCCAACGGCCCGAAGCTTTAAATGTTTTAAAAACAGGCCGTTACAGCAAAGATATGACACTACACTTCAACTTGAGCGGTACGTTCCGCTTCCAGCGAACCCTTTCGATTCACAGCTGCCAAGCCATGGGGTATCGCTGGTCATTTCGGGCCTCGAGGACTTTATGGGTATCGCCGCCAGGGAGTTGAGCCGTTACGTGATTCGACCAACGCTTCTGTATCTGGGGCAGGACAACCCGGATGCAGAAGCTTTGTTGCTGGGTATTGCAGCCAGCCAGTCAAATTTAGGCTCGGCCCTGCATGATCGTCATGGTCACGGGCTCTACTGCATACGCGAACCTCGCCATACCGCCCTGTGGGATCAGTACCTGGCCCACGACCCGGACCTGGCGAGCCTGGTACGTGGACTGGCCAGTCAGCATGCATTCCTGTGCAGCCCTCACCTGGAGCTCACGGTTAATTTGCGGTACGCCACAGCCATTGCCTGGCTGCTGATCGAACAGCAAAAAATAGCCATCCCCTCAGCAGATGACCTGCTGGGCATGGCAAGAATTTGGCGCCAAGCCTTTGAGCCACATGGACGTTTGCGAGATTTCGCCCATGCTTGGCGCACCTGCGTTACACCTCTCAACCAAGTGGCTTGAGATTTCCATCACTTGCAATAATCTGCAAAAAGCCTGAAACCGGTCGGATTGTCCTACAAAACATCGCTATCTTCTGCGATTTAGCCTATAGCGCTTCCACAAAAATGTTGGTAGTTTTCGTCCGGTGATCATAAGGAGTTCTAATAATGAAAAAAGTAATGCTCAAGACCACACTTGGCCTCGCTGTCACTTTGGCTTCCAGCCAGATTTTCGCTAGTGGCTTCGCACTTAACGAACAAAGCGTAAGCGGTATGGGGACCGGTTTCGCAGGTCGTTCATCTTCTGCCGACGATGCAAGTACCGTTTTTGGTAACCCTGCCGGTATGTCCCGCCTGAGCGGCCAGCAAGTGACTGGCGGTATCGCCGTGATCGACGCTTCGACCGACATCAAGGATGCCCGAGGCAGTATCTCCGGCACCAATAAAGGCGACATGGTTCCGTTCACTGCGGTGCCTATGGGCTTTTACACTAACAAGCTCAACGACGAGTGGGCTGTAGGCTTCGGTGTTTATGCACCTTTCGGTCTCGTAACAGACTATGAAAGCAGCTTCCAGGGCCGCGGCTTTGGCAGCAAAAGCGAAGTTAAGGTTGTTACCCTGCAACCAACCGTGAGCTATGCCTTCAATGATCGCGTGTCGATTGGTTTCGGTCCGACCATCAACCGCATCGCCGGTACGCTTGAGTCCGAAGTCAGACTGACCCCCAACCCACTGGCCGGGGCAGGCGACAGCAATGTAAAAATCAAGGGTGACGATACCGCGCTAGGTTTCAACGCCGGCATCCTGGTACAAGCCACTGATACCACGCGCGTTGGTTTGACTTATCATTCCAAGGTCAAATACAAACTCGAAGGCCACACTAACGTCACAGCCAGCAGCGACCCGTTCACTGCCGCCCGCCTGAAAAGCAACCGCTATGACGCCACACTGAAAATCGACACCCCTGAATCCTGGGATCTGTCGGTTACTCAAGAGATCAATGATGCGTGGAAGGTCTATGCAGGTAGTACATGGACTCGCTGGAGCCGCCTGAAAGACATCACCGTCCAGAACGAGGGCGTTACTGCTGCAGCCGGTGGTGGTGCAGCCCCAGCTCTTTTCTCCACGATTAAAGAAGAGCAAAACTGGCACGATACTTGGGCATACGCCATCGGTACCTCGTACCAGCTGAACAAGCAGTGGGTACTGCGTACTGGCCTGACCTGGGATCAGTCGCCTACCAACAATGAAAATCGCTCGCCTCGTATCCCTACCGGCGACCGTACGATTTTCAGCCTGGGCGCCGGCTATGCCGTCAATGACAACCTGAGCATTGACGTGGCTTACTCCTACCTCAAGGAAGAGTCGGTCAAGGTGGATGATGCCAAACCTCAGATCGGTAGCTACTACAGCTCCAAATATGAAAACAGCGCAAACGGCTTTGCAGTAGGCGCAACCTACAAGTTCTGATTCACTGCGAGGCCAACCGCCTCGCCCGCTGAATCAAAAAAATCCCCGCTCTCGTTACCGAGGCGGGGATTTTTAATGGGTGCGTTTCAGGGCTTTGAAGCAATCGCCTTATCGATCGCCTCTATCAATTCAGGGCTATCGGGCTTGGTCAGGCTGGAGAAGCTGGCAATCACATTGCCCTGACGATCAACCACGTATTTATAGAAGTTCCATTTTGGCGCGCTGCTCTGTTCTGCCAGCACCTTGAACAAGTGCGTCGCATCAGACCCACGCACATGCTGCGGATCGATCATGGTGAAAGTCACACCGTAATTGACGTAACACACCTTGGCCGTCTCTTCGCCATCTTTGGATTCCTGCTTGAAGTCATCCGACGGCACACCAATCAACTCCAGCCCCTGGCCCTTGTAGCGCTGGTTCAGCGCCTCAAGCCCCTTGAACTGTGGCGCAAAGCCGCAAAAGCTCGCCGTATTGACGATCAACAGTGGTTTACCGGCAAAGCGCTGGCACAGATCAATCGATTCCTTGGCCCGCAATTTAGGCAGCGTGCCTTCCAGCAAGGGTGGACAGTCCGCCGCCCAAACCGTACCGGCGCAGGCTAACAGCAGTACAGGCATCGCAATCCAGCGCTTAAGCATCATCGGTGTCCTTGAAAAAGAGGCAGGCTCAGAACTTACTCACCCGAGACCACACTAGCAAGCGCCCATGCCCAACTGCATTAACGCCAATCCGCCTTGATGCCAGCCCCACCAGATCAGGGCCAGCAACAACACTCCAGTACTGGCTGCGCCGAGCCATATCCAGGTCGAATTCACCCCATACTCCCCTGCGCCTGCAAACGGGCCACCGGGCGCTCGCGCACCGGCCAGTTCAACGCCGCCGCCAACAGACTTAACAAGATCGAGACCTGCCAGATCAGATCGTAACTACCTGTCTGATCATAGACCACACCTCCCATCCAGCCGCCCAGGAATGCTCCGAGCTGATGGAACAGAAATACGATCCCGCCCAGCATCGACAAGTTACGCACACCAAACATGGTTGCCACCGTGCCATTGGTCAGCGGCACGGTCGACAGCCACAAAAAGCCCATGACCATGCCAAACAGATACGCACTGAACTGCGTCACTGGCGCCCACAGGAACAACCCGATCACTACCGCCCGGGCCAGGTACAAAGCCGTCAACAAACGGGGCTTGGACATGCGCCCGCCGAGCCAACCGGCGGTGTAGGTACCAAAAATATTGAACAGGCCAATCAGCGCCAGCACCGTCGTACCCACTGTCGCGGGGAGATGCTGATCCACCAGATATGCCGGCAAGTGGATACCAATGAAGACCACCTGAAAGCCGCAGACAAAAAACCCGAACGCCAATAGCCAGAAGCCCGAGTGCGAACACGCCTCACGCAATGCGTCCTTGAGAGTTTGCTCCCCACCCAGATTGGGTAGCGGCCGATCCTTGAGCATGCTGACCAACGGCACAATCAGCGCCACCAGCACACCCAAGACCAACAGCGCGGTCGACCAGCCGAGCCAGCCAATCAGCCCCAAAGTGCCTGGCAACATCGCGAACTGACCAAAAGACCCCGCCGCACTGGCAATCCCCATGCCCATGCTGCGTTTTTCTGCGGGCAAGGCGCGCCCGACGACACCCAGGATTACCGAGAACGAAGTACCGGACAGACCGATCCCGATCAGCAGCCCCGCGCTCAACGACAGTGACAGCGGCGAATCCGACAGCCCCATCAGCAGTAGCCCCACCGCATACAACACACCCCCGACGATCACCACCCTGGCCGCGCCAAAGCGGTCTGCCAGTGCCCCGGTAAAAGGCTGAGCCAGGCCCCAGATCAGGTTCTGCAAGGCAATGGCAAAGGCAAACACCTCACGCCCCCAGCCAAATTGCGCGCTCATGGGAGGCAGAAACAGCCCGAACCCATGCCTTACGCCCAAAGACAGGGCCAGGATAAGCGCACTGCCAAGAAGGACCCATCCACTGTTGCGCCACACCGATGTCATTGTTGTTCTCCGGGAGCGGGTATATACCCTTTTATAATCGAGCGACTGAACTCTAGCCAGTGCCTGCCAACTCATCCAATAGCTGTAACAGTTGTGCGCGCTTGGCTTCACCCAAACGATCCATCAAGCGCTGCTGAGCGTCCTCCCAGGCAGGCAAGGCAGCCTTCAGGCACTCGTCCCCTGCCGGAGTCAGGCAAACCAGACGATTACGCTGATCAGCCCCCTCCATCAGTTTCAACAGACCAGCGCCCTCAAGCACCCGCACGTTACGCCCCAACGTACTGCGATCCAGCCCCATGGCTTCTGCCAGGCTGGAAATGCTGGGTTGATCGAGCCGCTTGAGATTACACAGCAAAGAATACTGGGCGACGTTGATCCCGAAGCCGTCGAGAGCGCCGTCGTAATGCCTGCTCACGCCACGCGCAGCACGTCGCAGATTGGTGCATAAACACTGAGTTGGTAACATTTTGTATGTATATACCCGCAATAAAACAGAATCAAGATTTATCTCGGAGCGATCAACCTTGGTGAAACTGGCAACTGGTCAAGCAACGATCAACGCCAGCCCCACCAGCACCAGCACTTCCAGCAACTCCAGCAGCGCACCGGCGGTATCGCCCGTGGTGCCCCCCAGACGGCGCATCACCACCCGGCGCAGCCATACAAACCCCGCTGTTGCCAGCACCAGGGCCCATAACCCGGCATACCCGGCCAACACCACACACCCCAGGGCACTGAGCCCCAACACCCACCATCCCGCCCTGCGTGGCAAATGATCGGCCAGCGCCTGACCCAATCCACCGGCCCGCACGTACGGGGTCGTCAGGAATACGGCCAGCAAAGCGCTGCGCCCGATCAACGGCGCGACCAGAAGCACCGCGCTGTTTTGCTGCTCAATCAGTGCGAGCAGCGCGCAGAACTTGAGCAACAGCACCAATACCAGCGTCACCACCGCGATCGGTCCGCTGCGGGGGTCTTTCATGATGGTCAGGGTGCGTTCGCGGTCGCCAAAGCCCCCCAGCCAGGCATCTGCACTGTCAGCCAGGCCGTCCAGATGCAGCCCGCCACTGAGCAACACCCATACCGTCAGCAGCAACGCCGCGTGCAACATCAGCGGTGCACCGGCCAGCAGCGCACTCAGGCCCCACAACAGCCCGCCAAACAGCAACCCCACCAGCGGATAAAACAGCAGGGAACGCCCCAGTTCCTGAGGCTGCGGCATACCCGGCAAGCGAATCGGCAAGCTGCTTAAAAACTGCAATGCAATCCAGAAAGGCAGCATCACCTGTTGCCCTCGGTGAGCTGCCCATCGGCGTCGACCTGCAGCCCGAACAGTGCGCCGTGGATCACCGGCACTTGCAGCAACTGCTCGCGAGGCAAGCCACGGGCCTGAGCCAGCAGCAATTTCATCACCCCGCCATGGCATACCACCAGCACCCGCTGCCCTGCGAAGTCCTGCTGCAAACGGCTGACGGCTGACAGCACCCGCGCCGAGAACTCAAGCACTGGCTCACCGTCGGGTGGGGTAAAGGCGTAGGGGTCGGCCCAGAACAAGCCCAAGGCCTGCTCATCAACCTCCATCAGCGCTGCCGCGCTCTGCCCTTCCCACGCACCAAAATGAAGTTCCTGCAGATCCTTGTCCAAAGACACCGGAAGATCGAGCTGCTCACTCAGTTCTCGGGCAAACAATGCGCAACGTTGCAACGGTGAGCTGACGATGCGATCCCACGGCCCCTGGCCTTTCACGGCATCACGCATTTGCGCCCAGCCCAGCGCCGTCAAGGCATCGTCGATGCTGCCGCGCAAACCGCCACCCAGCTCAGTCTCGCCGTGACGCAGCAAATCGAGCTGCACGGTCATGCCGGACGATCTGCCACGGCGGCTTCGGCAAAGGTCGCCATCTGCCCGTGCAGATCACACGCCAGACGCATCAACGGCACCGCCAACGCCGCACCGCTGCCCTCCCCCAGACGCAGGCCCAGGTCCAGCAACGGCTCGGCCTCTAGGCTTTCCAACACATGGCGATGACCCTGCTCAGCCCCGCGATGACTGAAGATCAGCCACTCGCGGCAGTCAGGATTCATGCGCACCGCGACCATGGCCGCCACGGTGCAGATAAAGCCATCCACCACCGCCACCACACCTTCCTGTGCGCAGGCCACATAGGCGCCGACCAAGGCGGCAATTTCAAAGCCACCCAGGCGAAACAGTGTCTGCAACGGATCGTCGAGGTGACCGGCATGCAACGCCAGTGCACGGTCAATCACCCGCGCCTTGTGGCTGACACCGGCTGCATCCAGACCAGTGCCTGGCCCGGTCAATTGCGAGGCAGGGCAATCCAGCAGCGCACTGGCCACGGCACTGGCAGACGCCGTGTTGCCAATGCCCATTTCACCGCCGATAAACACCTCGCTGCCCGCCGCCTGCGCCCGCAACACGCTGTCGCGCCCGGCCTGCAGGGCTTTCAGACCCTGAGCGTCGGACATCGCAGGGCCCGTCGCAAAATTGGCTGTACCCGCACCCAACTGCAAGTGCCGTACCCCCGCCAGATCCAGCATCGGCGTCACCGTGCCCAGGTCCACCACATCCAGCTGCGCGCCCAATTGGCGGGCCAACACGCTGATTGCCGCCCCCCCACTGACAAAGTTGTGCAGCATTTGCCCGGTGACCGCTTGCGGATAGGCCGACACACCTTCGGCGACCACACCGTGATCACCTGCAAAAATCCCGATCCACAACTGATCGACACGGGGTTTGAGCCGCCCTTGCAAACCGGCCAGTTGCACCGCCAGGTCCTCAAGCCGGCCCAGGGAGCCTGCGGGTTTGGTCAGTTGCTGCTGACGCTCGGCCGCGGCCGCTTGCATGTCACGGTCAACGGGCTTGCAGGGGTTCAGCCACCAAGGGGTGCTCATAGTGCAGTTCCTTTCAACGTCAGGGGCAGGCCCGCCACTGTCAGCACGACTCGCTGACAGCGCTCGGCCAGGGCTTGATGCAACCAACCGGCTTCATCGACATAGCGGCGAGTCAATTCGCCCAGCGGCACGACACCCATTCCGGTTTCGTTGCTGACAAACACAATTTCGCCCGGCAAATCAGCCAGGCATTCCAGCAGCGCATCGCGCTCGGTATTCAGGCGCTGCAGATCTTCAAGCATCAGCAGGTTGGTCAGCCACAGGGTCAGGCAGTCCACCAACAGACAAGTATCGGCGCGAGCGTTTTCACGCAGCACGCGGGCCAGTTCAATCGGCTCTTCGATAAGCGCCCAATGTTCTGGACGGCGTTCGCGATGATGGCGCACGCGCTCGTTCATCTCACTGTCCAGCGGCTGACTGGTGGCTATGTAGGTGACGGCACAGCCGGACTCGGCCGCCAGCTTTTCAGCCAGACGACTTTTACCCGAGCGGGCACCGCCCAGAATCAGTTGCAGCATGGTGTTAAACCTCTAGCGGCCATTGACGCCATGAATCTCAAATCCCGCACAACGCTCGCAGGCAGGCGGTATCCAGATGGTTTTCCACCAGATCCGCCAGCCGCTCGATATCCCGTTCGCGAAGAGCGTGGTAGTCCACTTCTTGCACATCCTGCAAACCGGCCCAACGCAGCAACGCGCTGCAAGCCGCAGGCGACTCGAACACACCATGCAGGTAGGTGCCGAGAATTTGCCCGTCCGCACTTTGCGCGCCATCACAGCGCCCGTCATCCAGGTGCACCACAGGCTGCTCCAGAGCCGCCCCCGTGGTCACGCCCGCGTGGATTTCGTAGCCGCTGACTGGCGCGTTTTCCAGGACCAGATGCCCGCGCACATTGCGCAGCTGTTTCTCGGCTGCAAGCTCGGTGCTAAACGCCAGCAAGCCCAATCCGGCACTGGAACCCGCTGCGCCTTCAAGGCCCAGCGGGTCGTGAACCTGCTCGCCGAGCATCTGCAAGCCGCCGCAAATCCCCAGCAGCTTTCCGCCGTAACGCAGATGTCGGCTGATGGCCCCTTCCCAGCCATTGGTACGCAAGTACGCCAGGTCGCTGCGCACGCTCTTGGAGCCCGGCAGGATGATCAAGTCTGCAGGAGGAATCGGTTGCCCCGGCCCCACAAATTGCAGGTCAACTTGCGGATGCAGGCGCAGCGGGTCGAAGTCGGTGTGATTACTGATACGCGGCAGTACCGGCACCACCACTTTGAGCACTTGCTCGACCTTGTCGGTCTGACGCTGATCGATGCCGTCCTCGGCCTCAAGATGCAGGTCCATCACATAGGGCAACACGCCGATCACCGGTTTGCCGGTACGCTGTTCCAGCCAGTCGAGGCCAGGCTGTAGCAAGGCGATATCACCGCGAAAGCGGTTGATGATGAAACCCTTGACCCGTGCCTGCTCGGTCTCGGACAGTAACTCCAGGGTACCGACCAGATGGGCAAACACCCCGCCGCGATTGATATCGGCAATCAACACCACCGGGCAGTCAACCGCTTCGGCAAAGCCCATGTTGGCAATATCACCGGCCCGCAGATTGATCTCGGCAGGCGAGCCCGCACCCTCGACCATCACCACCGGATACGCGGCACTCAAACGCTGATGGGAGGCCAGTACCGCTTGCATGGCAATGGCCTTGTAGTCGTGATACGCCACCGCATTCATGCTGGTGACGGCACGACCATGAATGATCACTTGGGCACCGGTGTCGCTATTGGGCTTGAGCAGCACCGGATTCATGTCCGTGTGCGGCGCCAATCCGGCGGCCTGGGCCTGCACCGCCTGAGCGCGGCCAATCTCGCCACCCTCGGCAGTCACCGCACTGTTGAGCGCCATGTTCTGTGGCTTGAACGGCACCACCGCTACACCCTGGCGGGTCAGCCAGCGACACAGGGCCGTCACCAGCGTGCTTTTGCCGGCATCGGAAGTGGTGCCCTGCACCATCAACGTACTCATGTGGTTTCCTTGGTGTACGCCGCCAGCGCCAGCTCGAGCCGCTGCCAGTCAGCCTCATCGGCGGGCAGGCCAAAACGCACGCTGCTGTTGTGGGCAAACAGGCGCAGCAAAATGCCGCGGTGCGCCATGAATTCGTAAAGGCGGTCGGCGTGGGGCGTGATCAACCACTGGAACAACGCGCAGCCGCCCTGGGGCGGCACATCATGCAGCCCCAGCAATCGCTCCAGCCGCCCGCTGGCCAGTTCACTGCGCTCGCGCTGGCGAGCATGGCCTTCGGTGTCCAGCAGGCAGGCCTGGCCGACAATGCGTGTCGGTCCGCTCACCGCCCAGGGCCCGACTTGCTCGGCCAGCAACTTGAGCAATTTTTGCTCGGCCAGCACAAAACCCAGCCGCACCCCGGCCAGACCAAAAAACTTGCCGAATGAACGCAACACGATCAACCCGGTACGCTGGGTGTGCCCGGCCAGGCCGAACGCGGGTGTGTTGTCCATGAAGGCTTCGTCCACCACCAGCCAGCCACCGCGTTGCACAAGCCGCGCATGCCATTCAAGCAGACGCTCTGGCGTGTGCCTCACCCCGGTAGGGTTGTTGGGGTTGACCACCACCAGCACATCCAGGGTGTCGAGGTAGAAATCGACTTCCTGCTCCATGATTTCACGCACGATGTGCCCGCTTTGCCTCCAGGCATGCGCATGCTCGGCGTAACACGGCGACAGCACACCGACCTTGCCACTGCGGCGCAGGCGCGGCAGCAACTGGATTGCGCACTGCGAGCCCGGGACCGGCAACACACTCAATGCGCCGTAATAGGCGCAGGCAGCTTGCTCAAGGCCATCGTCGGTTTCAGGCAAACGCGCCCAGACACGCTCGGGTATCTGCGGGATATCAAAAGGCCAGGGCGCAAGGCCAGTGGACAAATCCAGCCAGTCAGCCTCGTCAATGCCGTAGTGCAACGCCGCTTTGCGTAAACGCCCGCCGTGTTCAAGCATAGAATTCACTCCACGCACACAGAATCAATAGCCACAGCCATACGCCACGTTGCACCAGTTGCCAGCCACGACCAATCGAGTCCGCATCCGCTGGCACGCCTTCGCCCAATTGCGCACGCTCATGCAGTTCGCCGTGATAAATCGCCGGCCCACCCAGTTCCACACCCAGGGCCCCTGCGCCTGCGGCCATGACCGGGCCTGCGTTGGGACTGTCCCACTGAGGTGCCTGCTTGCGCCAGCATTTCAAGGCCAGTCGGGTTTTACCCAATACGGCGTAAGTCAACGCAACCAGCCTTGCCGGAATATAGTTAAGAACATCGTCGATACGGGCAGCAGCCCAGCCAAAGCGCTCAAAGCGTTCGTTGCGATAGCCCCACATCGCGTCCAGCGTATTGCTCAAACGATAGAGCACCACGCCCGGCGCTCCCGCCACGACAAACCAGAAAATAGTGGCAAAGACAGCATCACTGCCGTTTTCCAGCACAGATTCAGTGGCCGCACGGGCAACTTCAGTGGGGTCCAGCTCGCTGGTTTGGCGACTGACCAGATAGCCGACCCGGGTCCGTGCCTCTTCCAGATCGTTGGCACGCAATGCCTCGGCAACCGGCTGCACGTGCTCACCGAGACTGCGCATGCCCAGCGCACAATACAGCGCCAGAATTTCCACCAGCCAGCCGATATACGGCAGCCATGAAAGCGCCGTTGCAAGGATCGTCAGCGGCAACACTGCCAGCACCCAGGCCGTCACACCATGACTGCGCCAGCCACGTCCGCCGGAATTGAACCGCTGTTCGATACGCTCGGCCATTCGGCCAAACGCAACCAGCGGATGCCAGCGCTTGGGCTCGCCAAACAGCGCATCCAGCGCCACTCCGGCGACGCACAACAACGCCACACTCATGGACTCACTCCCCAATAATTCTCATACACCAGTTCACTCAGTGGGCGTGCTTGCGCCCACCCTTCCAGCACCAGCATGGGCGCGGGATAAAAAGCCTCGACCGGGCCCAGGCACAACACTGCCAGAGGTTTGGCTCCCGGGGGCAACCCCAGCAAGCTCGCCAGCGCCTCAGGCTCGAACAACGACACCCACCCCATGCCCAAGCCTTCTACACGTGCTGCCAGCCACAGGTTTTGAATGGCACACGACAACGACGCCATGTCCATTTCCGGCAGGGTACGTCGACCAAAAATATGCTTTTCACGGTCATCCATCAACGCCGCCACCAGCACCTCGGCACAGTCCTGGATGCCTTCAACCTTGAGCGTCATGAATTCATCGGAGCGCTGGCCCAGCGCCTCGGCGGTCCGTACCCGCTCGGCCTCGACCAGGCCCTGAATCCTGCCTCGCAGTTCCCGGTCAGTGATGCGGATAAACCGCCACGGCTGCATCAGCCCCACACTCGGGGCCTGATGCGCCGCCTCAAGCAAACGCGACAACAGTTCAGGTGCCACACTGCCACCGCTGAAGTGCCGCATATCGCGGCGCTCGGCGATGGCGCGGTACACCGCTGCGCGTTCTTCAGGACTAAAGGCGTTATCGGTCATGGCGCCGTCACAGCGCACGGCGCAAACAGCGCAGCAATCGCCTGAGGATTGGACGGAAAGTAGAAGTGCACGTAAGAGGCGGTCATCCGCCCTTCGCGATACACCGCTTCGGCACCGCGCCCGCCATTGGGGCTCAGGCCACGGGCAACAGGTTCAAGCTCAGTGCTGGTCAGCGAGTGATGGTAAGTGTGACCACGCAGCAACCCCTCGGGCATGTCCACCGATTGCAATGCCAACGCGGCCAGACGCTTTTGCATCTTCGCCTCCCCCGTCAGCAAACCCACCAGCTCGGCACGCTGACCGTCGACATCGGTCAAGGCGTCGAGCAGATAAAGCATGCCGCCACATTCGGCCAGCAACGGTTTACCGGCTGCGTGATGGGCGCGAATCGCCTCCAGCATCGGTGTATTGCGCGACAGCTCAAGGTGATGCAACTCGGGATAACCGCCCGGCAAATAAAGGCTGTCAGCTTCTGGCAGGCGGACATCGCGAATCGGCGAGAAAAACACCAGCTCGGCTCCCATCGCCCGCAGCAGATCCAGACTCGCACCATAGGTGAAGGCAAAGGCTTCATCCCGGGCCACGGCAATCCGAACCCCGGCCAACAATGGCTCGACCAGCACAGGCTCGGGCGCTGCAAATTCAACGGCGGGTGGCAGCGCTACCTCACAGGTGCTGGCCAGGGCATTGGCTGCCGCGTCGAGACGCGCATCCAGGTCGTTCAGCTCACTCGCCTGAACCAGCCCCAAGTGTCGACTCGGCAACTCGATCCCGGTCTCGCGAGACAACGCGCCGTACCAGCGCAGGCCTTCGGTCAGGCTGCCTTCGAGCAACTGTGCATGACGCACTGTGCCAACCCGGTTGGCCAGCACCCCGGCAAACGGGAGGTCCGGTTGATAGCGGGCCAGGCCCAGGGCCAGCGCACCAAACGTCTGGGCCATTGCGGTGCCATCAATCACACCCAGCACCGGTACCCCAAAATGGCGCGCCAGGTCGGCGCTGGAAGGTGTACCGTCGAACAGACCCATCACGCCTTCGATCAGGATCAGGTCCGCTTCACCAGCGGCTTCCCACAGCAGGCGGCGACTTTCATCCGCGCCCACCATCCACAAATCCACCTGATAAACCGGCGCACCGCTGGCGCGCTCCAGAATCATCGGGTCCAGAAAATCCGGTCCACATTTAAACACCCGCACCTTGCGCCCCTGATTGCGATGCAATCGGGCCAAGGCGGCGGTAACGGTGGTCTTGCCCTGACCGGAGGCCGGTGCGGCGATCAACACCGCGGGGCAATGACGCGACTCTCTCATGCTTGAACACTCACAATTCGATGCCTTTCTGGGCTTTGATCCCGGCTTGGAATGCGTGTTTGACCACACCCATTTCAGTCACGGTATCGGCCAGGTCTATCAGCTCAGGTTTGGCGCCACGCCCGGTGACCAGCACATGCTGCATTGGCGGACGGGCTTGCAGGTCGGCGAGCACCTGCTCAAGGTCGAGGTAGCCGTGTTTGAGCGCGATGTTCAGCTCATCCAGTACAACCAGCCCGATGGACGGGTCACGCAGCATCTCGCGGGATACTTCCCAGGCGGCTTCGGCGGCCGCGATATCGCGTTGGCGATCCTGGGTTTCCCAGGTAAAGCCTTCACCCATCACGTGATAACGCACCTGCTCGGGGAAGCGGCGGAAGAAGATCTCCTCGCCAGTGCTGTTGCGACCTTTGATGAACTGCACCACGCCGCACTGCATGCCGTGGCCCATGGCCCGTGCCAGCATGCCAAAAGCGGAACTGCTCTTGCCTTTGCCATTGCCGGTCAACACCAGCAGTAGCCCGCACTCATTGGGCGAGCTGGCAATGCGCTCATCCATGACGGCTTTTTTGCGCAGCATGCGCGCCTGATGACGTTCGTCGCGTTCGGGGGATTCGTTCATGGCAGCTCTCCGTTGGGGCTCAATGATGCAAACGGGAGGCGGGGGGGAATTCATAAAAAACACACTGCATCGCCCGCCGCGAGAGTGGTGGATGGATCAGGCCGGTCTCCGGGCTCACAAGCGGACGGCCCTGTACAGGGCGCCCTTGTCCACGCGCCTTCCCGTGAGCAATCACAGTGGCAGTTGGCGTGGCATTGACTCGTTTACCGTTGCGGGGGCAGCGCCGGGATCATGGCGGTTGTGCAGGACAAACACGCCCTCACCGGCTTCCCTGTTTCACTCGACCAACGTTACGTTGCCGAGCACCTGAAACAAGCCGCGAAGGTTAGAGGGTTGGGGGTGGAGCGTCAATTAAAGGTGGCACCAATAGGGCTATACAAAGCTACGACCTGAACCTTTGAAGGGCTAAGCTTCTCTATGACCTACGAGACCAAAACATAATGGAGTTCTTCATGCTCAAGCGCCAGCACGCTATTGTCATCGTACTTGCGGCAGGATTGGCTGCCTGCGGCGAGTCGTCGACCCTGCAAGTAAGTGATGGCACCGGCCCCTCGCCCAAATTACCCGAACCGAACAAAACCCTGATACCCACCGTCAATATCGCCCCGGCGGTCGGTTGGGCTGATGGCGCCACGCCCATTGCTGCCCAAGGCCTGGAGGTCGCCGCCTTCGCCGAAGGCCTGGATCATCCGCGCTGGCTCTATGTCTTGCCCAACGGCGATGTGCTGGTCGCAGAAACCAACGCACCGCCCAAACCGGATGACAGCAAGGGGATCAAAGGCTGGATCGCAGACAAGGTGATGGCCCGCGCCGGGGCCGCAGTGCCAAGCGCGAACCGGATCACCCTGTTGCGCGATGCAGACCACGATGGCGTGGCCGAAACCCGCACGGTCTTTCTCGACAATCTGAACTCGCCTTTTGGCATGACCCTGGTGGGCGACGAGTTGTATATCGCTGACGCCGACAAGCTTTTACGCGTCCCCTATCAGGCGGGCGAAAACAGCATCAAAGCCAATCCGGTCAAGGTGCTCGACTTACCGGGCGGCCCACTGAACCATCACTGGACCAAAAACGTCATCGCCAGCCCTGACGGCACCAAGCTGTATGTCACCGTCGGTTCCAACAGCAACGTGGGCGAGAACGGCATGGACAAGGAAGAAGGCCGCGCCGCGATCTGGGAAGTTGATCGCGCCACCGGCAACCACCGTATTTTCGCCTCGGGCCTGCGCAACCCCAATGGCATGGACTGGGAACCCAAAACCGGCAAGCTCTGGACAGCGGTAAACGAGCGCGACGAAATCGGCAGCGACCTGGTGCCCGACTACATCACTTCAGTTCAGGATGGCGGCTTCTATGGCTGGCCCTACAGCTATTACGGCCAGCACGTGGATGTACGGGTCAACCCGCAAAATCCGGAACTGGTCGCCAAAGCCATTGCACCGGACTATGCCGTCGGCCCGCACACTGCATCCCTGGGGCTGAGTTTTGCCGAAGGCAGCAAACTGCCCGACTTTACCCAAGGCGCGTTTATTGGCCAGCACGGTTCCTGGAACCGCAAGCCGCACAGTGGCTACAAAGTGATTTTTGTACCCTTTGCCGACGGAAAACCCGCCGGTATGCCGGTTGATGTACTGACCGGCTTTCTCAACGCTGACGAGAAAGCCATGGGCAGACCCGTGGGCGTGGTGATCGATAAACAGGGAGATTTACTGGTGGCCGATGATGTCGGCAACAAGGTTTGGCGGGTGTCGGCAAAGCCAACCAGCAAATGAAACAGTGGGAGCGGGCTTGCTCGCGATTGGATCACCGCGGCGTGGCAGTTACACCGCGTTGTATCCATCGCGAGCAAGCCCGCTCCCACCCAGCGTGATGCAGGTTCGGGTTTACGGCAGACGCGCCAGATGCTGCTCGGTCGGCAAAACGCGCTTGGCATTCAGATAGGCTTTTTGCCAATAGGCTTTATTGAGGCTGTCCAGCTTGACCGTTCCGCCAGTGGCCGGTGCATGCACAAAACGGCCTTCACCGACGTAGATCCCGGCATGGCTGACCTGGGAACCACCGTTGGTGGCGAAAAACAGCAAGTCACCGGTTTGCAGCTTGTCCTGGCCAACATTCTGCGCCTGCATCACGATCATTTCACGGGTCGTGCGCGGCAACGAAATGCCCGCCGCGTCGTTGTACACGTACTTGATCAGACCACTGCAATCAAAACCTGAATCCGGAGTATTGCCACCCCAGCGATAAGGCGTGCCGACCAGACCCAAGGCACGAAAAAGCACGTCGGCGGCAATCGGCGAGGTTTCTTCATAAGGGTTGGCAAACACGACTGGTTTTTTGACCACCGCAACAGGTGGCGGGTGGCTGGCGCAGGCACTGAGCAGTGCTGCTAAGGTCAAGAGGGCAACGCGGGCCATGGTCGACATAAACAGAATGTTCCTGATTCTGGATACGGCAACTCTGGCCGCGAAACCTGAAGCCGCGAGAGGGGACACCTTCGCGGCTTCAAGGATTTAACAATGCGACTGAATTCTAGCCCTTAGCAGCCAAACTTCAAGTAAGACATTAACTTTACTTGCGGGCTACTACGCTCGCAGGAGCCATCGCCAGGGCGCGCTTGGCCTCAATAAAGGTCTTGCTCCAGTAGCTGTCACCCAGGTTATCGATCCGAACACCACCGCTGCGGCGGCTGCTGGAGTGGATAAACTGGTCATCACCCAGGTAAATCCCGGCATGGCTTACACGGCCACGACCATTGGTGCTGAAGAACAGCAAATCACCGGGTTTGAGGTTGTTTCGTGCGACCAACGGTGCTTTTACGTTGATCATTTCGCGGGTTGAGCGCGGCAATTGCATGCCGGCTTCTTCCTTGAAGAGATAACCAATGAAGCCGCTGCAATCGAAGCCTGCCTCAGAGGTGCCGCCAAAACGGTAACGCGTACCGATCAGGGACATACCGCGCTCGAGGATGCTGTCAGCCAGGGCGGGCAACTGGTAAGGCTTGCTGTTGGCGGAAAATTCAGCCAGTTCTTTTTCGGTGGCCAGTTCTTCCTGATAAAGAGCGGAAGATTGCGATACCGAGGATGACTTTTGAACCTGATGATCGACAACTTGCTGCGACACTGGCGTGTGGGCAGCGCAGCCAAACAACAGGGTAACGAGTGCGAGAGGCACGAGGGGTGCGAAGCGCTTTAGCATGGGCACGACCGTGGCTTGTAAGAAAAGTAGCCGCGACTATGCCCTCTATGATCCTCATTTGCAAATTCAATCGATCAAAATGTGACTTGATGGTTTTGTCGTGACATCTAAGGCTTTACACCCCTGACAATAGATTTTGCGCACAAAGCTCTTGAGCCGCGCAGGGTTTCTGGCGCCTGAAAACTGCCGAAAACGGCTGCAGACCGCAGTTTTAAAGGGGTGAGCTACCAGCCCAGGGTTTCTTTCAAGAAAGGGATCGTCAACTTGCGTTGCGCTTGCAGGGAGGCCTGATCGAGCCGTTCGAGCAAATCAAACAACGCACTCATGCTGCGAGTGCCTCGCGTGAGAATAAAATGCCCGACTTCGTCGGTCAGGTGCAGGCCGCGACGCGATGCGCGCAATTGCAAGGCACGCAACTTGTCTTCATCAGATAAGGGACGCATCTGAAAAACCAGCGCCAGGGTCAGTCGGGACTTGAGGTCAGCCAGCTTGATGGGCAATTCACGGGGCGAGGTAGACGCTGCAATCAGCAGGCGACGCCCACTGTCACGCAGGCGATTGAACAGATGAAACAGTGCCTCTTCCCAGTCGGCACGTCCGGCCACCGCCTGGAGATCATCCAGACAAACCAGTTCGTACTGCTCAAGGTTATCGAGGATTTCAATGCCGCGATCCAGCAACTCGGCCAGAGGCAAGTACACCGCGGGCTCACCCATCTGCTCAAAACGCAGGCAGGCAGCCTGTAGCAGGTGTGTGCGGCCTACGCCCTGCTTGCCCCAGAGATAGATCAGGCTTTCAGTCCAGCCGGCGTCGGCTTCGCACAGTCGCTCGACATAGCCGAGTGCAGCGGCATTGGCGCCTGGATAGTAATTTATGAAGGTTGCGTCATCACGCAGACGCACACCTAGGGGCAGCTGAATCGGTTTCATGCTGACTGAACAGTTCAAGCGAACTGTTAGTGGCCTCTGTGTAAAGTTCTAAAAGTTTATACCCGTGTAACCGGGCACACAATGTAACAGACCACGAGCAAAATCAAAGGTTTGCGTTAAGGTCTTGGATTGTTTGATCTTTTCCTGACGATTAAGGTGCTGCTGACGCACATGAAAAAGGCGGGACCACCTGCCCGGTGAGCCCGCCCCTCACAGTGCCTGGACGTTACAGCTCCGGGTCTTCACTGCCTTTATAGGCATGGGAGTCCTTGTACATATCCTGCAAGTGACGCACCAGCACCATGATCACCGCCGCCACCGGCAGTGCCAGCAACACACCGGTAAAGCCAAACAGCTCGCCACCCGCAAGAATCGCGAAGATCACAGCCACCGGATGCATACCGATCTTGTCACCCACCAGCAAGGGTGTAAGGACCGTACCCTCGAGCGCCTGACCGACCATAAACACCGCCACGATCCCGAGCATCGGGTACAGATCCCCGCCAAACTGGAACAGCCCGGCGATCAACGCCGCACCAATGCCGACAATAAAGCCCATATACGGCACGATGGCCGCCACCCCCGCCATCAAGCCGATCAACAACCCCAACTCGAGGCCGACAAACATCAGGCCCGCCGAGTAGATCACCCCCAGCGCCAGCATCACCAGCAACTGGCCACGCACAAACGCGCCGAGCACGTCGTGACACTCCTTGGCCAGCGACACAATCTGATCGGCCCGGGCCCGCGGCAACAAGCCGCGAATCTTGGCCATCATGATGTTCCAGTCTCTCAGCAGGTAAAACGCCACTACGGGAATCAGCACCAGATTGGCCAGAAAGCCGATCAGGGCCAGGCTGGATGCCGTTGCCTGGGACAGGACGATACCGACAATGTCAGTGGCCTGCCCCATGTGCTCGGTGATTGCCGCCTTGATCTTGTCAAACTTCCAGAAGCTGTCACTCAAGCCGAGCTTGGCCTGCACCCACGGCATGGCCGTGTGCTGCAACCAGTCAAGCACCAGCGGTGCCAACTGATAAAGCTTCAACAGCTGTTTGGCCAGCAACGGCACCAACACCAGGAGCAGCGTCATCATAATGACAGTTAACAGCCCGAAGACCGCGACCGTACCCCAGGTTCTTGAAAGCCCGGCTCTTTCCAACCGATCAACCACAGGGTCGAACATATAGGCCAGGACGATTGCGACCAGAAAAGGCGTGAGTATCGGATGCAGAAAATACACAAACAGGGCGAACCCCAGCCCTACGCCCCACCACACCCACCGTCGCGAATCAGCCATGAGCCAGCCCATCCCTATATAAAGAAGACAACAACCTACCAGCGAAACCGAAGCTGAGCCGCCGGCGCTGAAGCAACACCGGGCGCCTGGCCTGCACTTGTCACTGCGGGTGCCTGTTCTGCCGGTACTTCCTGCAGTTGCGCCAACCCGAGTTGCGAGCGCAGCTGCTCGGCGCTGCCATTGACCTGATACACACTACGATCACCGTCAACGCTCTTTAGTTGCGCGCCGAAAGGTTCGAGCAAATGCCACAGTTGCGCATAGCGCGGTAGCGTCATGCCCTGCACTTCAAGCAACTGCTCCGTCGAGACACCGGGCTTGACCGTATAACGCGGCGCCAGACGCTGGCTCACCGCAAGCATCACGGCATCGGCCAGCGCCGCCTGATCCGGTGCCTGAGCACTGCCCTGCTCCTGCTGATCGCCAACCCACAACCGCCACTTGGCGCTCCACTGCCCATCCTCTTCACGGGCATGTACGGCCAGCAAGGCATCGGCGCCGTAACGCTCGGAAGCATCCTTCAAAGGAGCAGGATTGCTGCCCTCAAGGTTTTCAGCCGTACCTACCAACTGTTCGCCCAGGTCTGCCAGCGGCAAACGCAATGGCAACCCACGGTGCTGCGCGGCACGGCGCAGGGGCTCTGCCACGGATTGACCGTCCCCCACCAGGCTTGAACCATCCACCGAATCGTTCAGCCACCAGCCGAGCAAGGCAGGACGATTACTGCCCCACATCGACAAACCGGCCTGGCGCAACGCCCGGTCAGTGCTCACCGGATCGAAATCCACCTGCAGGCTTTCCGGGGGGCCAGCGTCATAACCGTACCGGCTGATGATCTGCTGGGGATCCTTGCGAATCGCCTCAAGCCCGGGGTTTTGAATCGCCTTGGCGTCCCCGGTCAAACGCAGCACCAGGGTTTCCAGTGCCTTTTGCGTGGCCTGGGTACGTTCATCGGGTGACTGGCTGGCCACCGGCTCACGCACTTGATAAAGGCCGGTCAGGATTTCGGCATGACTCGCCAGGCTAAAAAATGACAAACAGCCCACGGCTAAAAATTGGCTCAGACGCATGAAAGATTCCCGATCACAAAAAGCAGCCTAAAAGGACGCCATAAAAACACTCGAACAGACTTCTGACACGGCGACAGCCAAATCATTCACGTCTGTACCGCAATTTTCATTCGGTCATAAAAACTCAAAAGTAATTCGCTATACCTTATACAGGCCCGCGCACAGACCCAAGTACGACTAAAAAAGGTTTTTTTCGACAGATATAACCCTGCCTGTCGGCCCGAGGATGGCCGCTGCCCTTCAAGCCTGATAAAATCGCGCGCCTTCGCAGACCGGCAACAGCCGGGCACCCTGCAAATGCTCTGACGCACTCGATGAGCACTTGCAAGCCTGCCCCCTGAACTCGGTCGATACCCCCGAATCCCCCCTAAAGGCCTGGATTATGAGCAAGCAACCATCCCTGAGCTACAAAGACGCCGGTGTAGACATCGACGCCGGTGAAGCATTGGTCGAACGCATCAAGAGCGTGGCCAAGCGCACTGCACGCCCGGAAGTGATGGGCGGCCTCGGCGGTTTTGGCGCCCTCTGCGAAATCCCGGCTGGCTACAAGCAGCCTGTTCTGGTTTCCGGCACTGACGGCGTTGGCACCAAGCTGCGCCTGGCACTGAACCTGAACAAGCACGACAGCATCGGTATCGACCTGGTTGCCATGTGCGTCAACGACCTGATCGTATGCGGCGCCGAGCCTCTGTTCTTCCTCGACTACTACGCCACCGGCAAGCTCAACGTAGAAACCGCGACCCAAGTGGTTACCGGTATCGGCGCTGGCTGCGAACTGTCGGGCTGCTCGCTGGTAGGCGGCGAAACCGCTGAAATGCCTGGCATGTACGAAGGCGAAGACTACGACCTGGCCGGCTTCTGCGTGGGTGTTGTCGAAAAATCCGAAATCATCGACGGCTCCAAGGTTGCTGCCGGCGACGCCCTGCTCGCCCTGCCGTCCTCGGGCCCGCACTCCAACGGCTACTCGCTGATCCGCAAGATCATCGAAGTGTCCGGTGCCGACATCGAAAACATCCAGCTCGACGGCAAGCCGCTGACCGACCTGCTGATGGCGCCAACCCGCATCTACGTCAAGCCGTTGCTCAAGCTGATCAAGGAAACCGGCGTTGTCAAAGCCATGGCCCACATCACCGGTGGTGGCCTGCTCGACAACATCCCGCGCGTTCTGCCAAAAGGCGCCCAGGCAGTTGTTGACGTTGCCAGCTGGCAGCGCCCTGCTGTATTCGACTGGTTGCAAGAAAAAGGCAACGTGGACGAAAACGAAATGCACCGCGTGCTGAACTGCGGCGTTGGCATGGTGATCTGCGTGGCTCAGGCTGACGTTGAAACCGCGCTGAACGTACTGCGTGAAGCAGGCGAGCAACCGTGGGTCATCGGCCAGATCGCAACGGCCGCCGAAGGCGCTCCACAAGTTGAGCTGCAAAACCTCAAGGCGCACTAATGCCTGATACCTGTGATGTAGTGGTGCTGCTTTCCGGCACCGGCAGCAACTTGCAGGCCTTGATCGACAGCAATGACGTCAAGGACAGCCCGGCAAACATCCGCGCGGTTATCTCCAACCGCGCAGATGCCTACGGCTTGCAACGCGCCAAAGACGCGGGTATCGATACCCGCGTACTGGATCACAAAGCATTCGAGGGCCGCGAGGCCTTCGATGCTGCACTGATCAAGATCATCGACGAATTCAAACCGCAACTGGTGGTACTGGCCGGCTTCATGCGCATTCTCAGCGCCGATTTCGTGCGTCACTATCAGGGTCGCCTGCTTAACATCCACCCTTCGCTGCTGCCTAAATACAAAGGTTTGCACACGCATCAGCGCGCGCTGGAAGCAGGAGATCGCGAACACGGCTGTAGCGTTCACTTTGTGACCGAGGAACTCGACGGCGGCCCTCTGGTCGTACAGGCAGTGATACCGGTAGAGTCCGACGACTCTGCGCACGCTCTGGCGCAACGGGTCCACGTCCAGGAACACCGGATTTATCCGCTTGCAGTGCGCTGGTTTGCCGAAGGTCGCTTGTCTCTTGACGAGCAAGGCGCATTATTGGACGGTCAATTACTCGCGGCCAGCGGCCACTTGATACGAACCTAGGAGAATATATGCGTCGTGCCCTGCTTCTCGCCCTCAGCCTGCTGGCTATCCCAGCAGTGCAGGCGGCCGAACTCCAGCCTTTCAAGGCCAGCTACACCGCAGACTGGAAACAGCTGCCCATGAGCGGTTCCGCCGAGCGCAGCCTGACCAAGAGCGACAACGGTATCTGGACCTTGAACTTCAAGGCGTCGATGCTGGTGGCCAGCCTGAACGAGGAAAGCACCCTCAAGATCGATAAAAACACGCTGATCCCGCTGACCTACCACTTTGAACGTGGCGGCCTGGGCAAAGCGAAAAAGATTGATCTGGATTTCGACTGGGCGACCAAAATGGTCACCGGCACCGACCAGGGCGACGCAGTCAAAGTGCCGTTGCTGACTGGCATGCTCGACAAGTCCACCTATCAGCTCGCGCTTCAGCGTGACGTAGAAGCCGGTAAAAAATCCATGAGCTACCAGGTGGTTGATGGTAACGACGTCGACACCTATGACTTTCGCGTGATCGGCCCTGAAGTGGTCGAAACCAAGGCTGGCAAGGTAGACGCAATCAAGGTTGAGCGCGTACGCGATCCAACGCAGAACAAGCGCATCACGGAAATGTGGTTCGCCAAGAACTGGGATTCGCTGCTGGTCAAACTGCGCCAGGTCGAAAAAGACGGCAAGGAATACAACATCATGCTGCTGGACGGCACGGTGAATGGCAAAACGGTCAAGGGCAACTAAACCGTAAACGTCAAAAAACCTCGCTTCGGCGAGGTTTTTTCTGGCCCGCTGAACGATACAAACATGAAACTTTATTCATAAAACTTATGAGCAAAACTGTAAACACCCCGTATTACAAGGGCTCCAGAGTTTTTAAGTTTTTAACAACATGACAGCGCGACAATCAGCTATTTACTTAGGAAGCTAACAGATTCTATAAAGAAGTCCTGCGACGCCTTGCCGCAGGACCTCATCAGAATTTGGAGCAAGCAGATGACTATCAAAGTAACTGAGCGCGACGATTCACGTATGTTCCACCAGCTGGTAGCCCACGGTGTTCACCTGTGGGATGTGCATCAAGAAGACATACTGGTTGGCATGTTCCACCGCGAAAGCGACGCTCACAGCTACAAGGCTGAGCTGGAAAAGCTGGAAGCGCAGAAACGCCAGGCCTGAACGACAGAGACTACAGACTTGAAAAATACAAACCCCGCCGAAGCGGGGTTTGTCGTGTATGCCCTGATGCAAAACCCTGTGGGAGCGGGTGTTACCACATCAGGTCATCAGGGATCTGATAGGCCGCGTACGGATCATCTTCTTCCGGAGTTTTCGGCTCGACCAGGATGTTCAACTGCACAATCCGGCGCGGATCCCGCTCCTGGATCTTCAGCGCAGCCTCTCGCGGGATGACTTCGTAGCCGCCCTGATGCTGCACGATCGCCAAGGAGCCATTGGCCAGCTTGTTGCGCATCAACGTGTTGACCGACAGGCGCTTGACCTTTTTATCGTCAACAAAGTTGTAGTAATCCTCGGTCGTCAGCTTGGGCAGACGCGACACTTCGATCAATTGCTTGATCTGGGCGGCGCGGGCCTTTTGCTCGACTTTCTCCTGTTGCTGACGGTTCAGCTCCTGGTCGCGCTTGACCTTCTCGGCCTTGGCTTCGGCAGCCAGACGCTGCTGGGTGTCGTCCAGCTCGATCTGACCCTTGTGGGCCAGACGTTGCTGCTTCTGCTTTTCTTTGCCGGCCTGCTTGGCCTGCTTCTCGTTGACCAGTCCGGCTTTGAGCAACTGGTCGCGTAGGGAAATGCTCATCTACTTACTCACTTAGGCAAACTCAGCCGCAGCTGGGCAAATTCTTTTCCTGACGCTTGGCTTCGCCCCACAGGGCGTCCAGGTCTTCAAGGGTGCAACTTTCAATGGGACGCAGGGTATCGCGCAATGCCTGCTCAATAAACCGGAAACGTCGATCAAATTTTGCATTGGCCCCACGCAAGGCGGTTTCAGGGTCCACTTTAAGATGGCGGGCCAGGTTGACCACCGAAAACAGCAGGTCTCCGATTTCATCATGGATGGCCGCCGAATCATTGTCGGCCATCGCTTCCAGCACCTCGTCCAGTTCTTCTCGGACCTTGTCCAGCACCGGCAATGCCGCTGGCCAGTCAAAGCCGACCTGAGCGGCACGCTTTTGCAATTTGGCGGCACGGGACAGGGCTGGCAGCGCCACCGGCACGTCATCCAGCAAGGAGAGCTGCTGGGGAACAACGGACTTTTCTGCGCGCTCCTGCGCCTTGATTTCATCCCAGCGCAACTTGACCTGCTCTTCGCTCAGGCGCGGTATGTCCAGCGGCGCATACAGGTCGCCCGTGGGGAACACGTGGGGATGTCGGCGGATCAGCTTGCGGGTGATGCTGTCGATCACCCCGGCAAATTCAAACCGGCCTTCTTCGCGGGCCAGCTGGCTGTAATAAACCACCTGGAACAGCAAGTCGCCTAGTTCACCTTGCAGGTGCTCAAAGTCCCCTTGCTCAATGGCATCAGCGACTTCGTAGGCCTCCTCAAGGGTGTAGGGCACGATGGTGGCCCAGGTTTGCTTGATGTCCCACGGACACCCGTACTGCGGGTCACGCAGACGGGCCATGAGGTGTAGCAGGTCGTCGAGGTTGTACATCTGTAATCCTTTGGCCGAAACCTGTAGTCGCTGCCGCAGGCTGCGATGGGTTGCGTAGAGACCCCGCTTTACAAAGCGAAGGTCCTTCGGCCCTTATCGCAGCCTCGTACCTCGTCAGCGACTACAGGTTATCTTGCTTCGCTACGCCCGATCCGACGGGTTTCGATGATGTTCGGCAGTTGCGAGATGCGTCCCAATAAACGTCCCAGCGCGTCCAGACCCGGGATCTCGATGGTCAAGGTCATCAACGCGGTGTTGTTTTCCTTGTTCGAGCGAGTATTGACTGCCAGCACGTTGATCCGCTCGTTGAGCAGAACCTGGGAGACGTCACGCAGCAGGCCCGAACGGTCGTAGGCACGAATCTCGATGTCGACAGGATATGTCGAGACCGGGATCGGTCCCCAGTTGACCTGAATCATCCGCTCCGGCTCACGGCTGCCCAGTTGCAGTACCGAGGCGCAGTCCTGACGGTGAATACTCACCCCGCGACCCTGGGTGATGTAACCGACAATCGCATCACCCGGCAGCGGCTGGCAGCACCCGGCCATCTGGGTCAGCAGGTTGCCGACGCCTTCGATCTGGATGTCCCCGCGCTTGCCCGGCTTGTAGCCCGTGGCCTTGCGCGGAATCAGCTCCATCTGTTCGCTGCCGCGCTCCGGCTCGACCTGCTGCTGCGCCAGATTGATCAGCTGCGCCAGGCGCAAGTCACCGGCCCCGAGCGCCGCATACATGTCCTCGGCGGTTCTCATGTTGGCTTTGTCGGCGAGCTTCTCGTAGTCCACCGCTGGCAGGCCCAAGCGACCCAGCTCACGTTCGAGCATGGTTTTGCCGGCAGCCACGTTCTGATCGCGTGCCTGCAACTTGAACCAGTGAACGATCTTCGCCCGCGCCCGCGAGGTGGTGATGTAGCCCAGATTCGGGTTCAGCCAGTCGCGGCTCGGCGTGCCGTGCTTGCTGGTGATGATCTCGACCTGTTCACCGGTTTGCAGGCTGTAGTTGAGCGGCACGATGCGCCCGTTGATCTTGGCACCGCGGCAGTTATGGCCGATTTCGGTGTGCACCCGGTACGCAAAGTCCAGCGGTGTTGCGCCCTTGGGCAGGTCGATGGCATGACCGTCCGGCGTAAAGATGTACACCCGGTCCGGCTCGATATCGACCCGCAGCTGATCGGCCAGACCGCCGATATCACCCAGTTCTTCGTGCCATTCCAGTACCTGACGCAGCCACGAGATTTTCTCTTCGTACTGGTTGGAACCTGCCTTGACGTCGGTCCCCTTGTAACGCCAGTGCGCACACACCCCCAGCTCGGCCTCTTCGTGCATGGCGTGGGTGCGGATCTGCACCTCCAGCACCTTGCCTTCAGGCCCGATCACGGCAGTGTGCAGCGAGCGGTAGCCGTTTTCCTTGGGGTTGGCGATGTAATCGTCGAACTCTTTGGGAATGTGCCGCCACAGGGTGTGGACAATCCCCAGCGCGGTATAGCAGTCGCGCATTTCCGGGACCAGTACCCGTACCGCACGCACGTCATAGATCTGGCTGAAGGCCAGGCCCTTGCGCTGCATTTTTCGCCAGATGGAATAGATGTGCTTGGCCCGGCCGCTGATATCGGCATCAACGCCAGTGGCCACCAGCTCGGTTCGCAGCTGGTTCATCACATCACTGATAAAGCGCTCGCGATCGAGGCGGCGCTCATGCAGCAAGGTGGCAATCTGTTTGTACTGCTCGGGCTCCAGGTAGCGGAAGGACAAGTCCTCCAGCTCCCACTTGATATGACCGATACCCAGGCGGTGCGCCAATGGCGCATAAATATCGAATACCTCACGGGCGACGCGGTTGCGCTTCTCGTCCGGGGCATTTTTGACAGCACGAATCGCGCAGGTACGTTCGGCCAGTTTGATCAGTGCAACGCGCACGTCATCAACCATCGCGACCAGCATCTTGCGCAGGTTTTCGACCTGGCCCTGGGTACCCAGAACCATGGATTGGCGGGGGCTGAGGCTGGCGCTGATGGCCGCCATGCGCAGCACGCCATCAATCAGCTTGGCCACCACCGGACCGAAGCGCTGGCTGACAGCAGGCAACAAGACCTGCCCTTCGCGCACGCAGCGATAGAGAATCGCGGCAACCAGAGAGTCTTGATCCAGTTTCAGATCGGCCAGTATTTCGGCGATTTCCAACCCTGTGCGAAAGCTCGACGTGCCCTCGGCCCACAGGTTTTTCGCAGCGTTGGCTTGCTGCTCGGCCTCGCGCGCAAACTCGCACGCTTCTTTCAAGGCTTCACGGTCCAGCGCCACATCGACACTCACCGCATGATCGAGCCATGCCTCGAGGTTGAGACTGCCGTCGGTGTTGATCGGCTGGTGTGCTCTGACCTGTACCATCTTGCTTACCTTCCCTACAGCGCAGATTCAATGCGCCGAAATCACAGGCCCTAATCCCAACCGCGCGCTACAGGGCATCACTGCGCGGGTTGCGGGCCCGTCGAAATAGACAGACCGTCCTAGTCTGCTTCAAATAACGCCATCGCCTCGACATGCGCTGTTTGCGGAAACATGTCGAGGATTGCGGCACGTTTTAACCGGTAACCCTGTTTCATCAATTCAACCGTATCCCGTGCCAGCGTGGCCGGGTTACACGACACATACACCAAACGCCTGGCTCCCAGGCCAGACAGCTTGCGTACCACTTCATAGGCGCCGTCACGGGGCGGGTCGAGCAGCACGGCACAAAACCCATCCTTGGCCCAGGCTGCATCCACCAGCGGCTGCGACAAGTCAGCCTGAAAAAACACTGCATTTTGCAGGTTGTTACTGACCGCGTTTTGCGCTGCGCGTTCGACCATGGTCGCAACACCTTCAACTGCCACCACTTCGCGGACTTTTTGCGCCAGTGGTAACGCGAAGTTACCCAGCCCACAGAACAAGTCAAGAATCCGTTCGTCAGCTTGTGGAGCAAGCCACTTTATTGCTTGAGCCACCATGGCTTCATTGACGCCAGCATTGACCTGGACAAAATCACCGGGACGATACGCCAGCTCCAGATCCCACTGTTCCAAACGGTAGCCCAGGGTCCGGGTCAAATCGACCGGTTGAGGTTCACCTTCACCGTGCAGCCACAACTGGGCGTCATGGGTGAGGCAGAAATCCTGCAGGATTTTCATGTCCCCATCGTTGAGCGGCGCCATGTGACGCAGCAACACCGCAATTGCCGAACCGCTGAACAACTCGACATGGCCAAGGGCCTTGGGATTGCTCAACTGGCGCAACATGGCGGGCAGCCCCGTCATGATAGGTTGCAAAGCCTGTACCAGGACCAAACAGTGATCAATGGCGACGATGTCCTGACTACCGGCCGCTCGAAAACCTACCTCCAGACGCTTGGCCCGCGCATCCCAGCGCACGGCGATGCGTGCACGGCGGCGATAGCCAAATTCCGGACCTGCGAGGGGGGGCGCCCACTCTTCAGGTTCGACACCGGCCACACGGGACAGTTGCTCGGTCAACATGCGCTGTTTCAGTGCAAGCTGCTCCTCATGGGGCAAATGCTGCACGCTGCAACCGCCACACTTGCCCGCGTGGGCACAGGGCGCCACGCGGCGGATGTCGCTGGCCTTGAACACGCGCTCGGTACGGGCTTCAACGATTTTGCCGTGAGCGCCCAGCACCCGGGCTTCAACTTCTTCACCGGCCAGGGCTCCCGACACAAACCAGGTACGCCCTTCAATAAAGGCAATACCCCGGCCGTCGTTGGCCAAACGCTCGATGTTCAAACGCTGTTTCTTGCCCGCAGGCACTTGCGGGGCCTTGGTGCCGCCAGCAGGCTGGAAGCGCAGGCCTCTCTCTTGCTTAGCCATCAGTTGGGCGCATCGTAAATGCCGGTCGACAAGTAACGGTCGCCGCGGTCACAAATGATCGCGACCATCACCGCGTTTTCGACTTCCTGATTCAAGCGCAACATGGCAGCTACCGCCCCGCCCGAGGACACACCACAGAAAATGCCTTCTTCACGGGCCAGGCGACGGGTGACATCTTCGGCTTCGCGCTGGGCCATGTCGACGATGCGGTCAACGCGGTCAGCCTGGTAAATTTTCGGCAGGTACTCGGTCGGCCAGCGACGGATACCCGGAATGGCTGCGCCTTCCATCGGCTGCAAGCCGACGATCTGCACGCCCGGGTTCTGCTCCTTGAGGTAGCGCGACACACCCATGATGGTACCGGTGGTGCCCATCGAACTGATGAAGTGAGTGATCGTACCGTTGGTCTGGCGCCAAATCTCAGGACCGGTGCCGGTGTAATGAGCCTCGGGATTGTCACCGTTGGCGAACTGATCGAGCACCTTGCCCAGGCCCTGGGCCTGCATCTTGTCGGCCAGGTCACGGGCGCCTTCCATGCCCTCTTCCTGAGAGACCAGAATCAGCTCGGCGCCATAGGCGGTCATGGCCGCCTTGCGTTCGGCGCTGGAGTTGTCGGGCATGATCAGGATCATCTTGTAGCCCTTGATCGCAGCGGCCATCGCCAGTGCAATACCGGTATTGCCCGAGGTGGCTTCGATCAGGGTATCGCCAGCCTGGATCTGGCCGCGCGCTTCGGCACGGGCAATCATCGACAGTGCCGGACGGTCCTTGACCGAGCCTGCAGGGTTATTCCCTTCGAGCTTGAGCAACAAGGTGTTGGTGGAATTTCCAGCCAGGCGCTGCAAGCGCACCAGAGGAGTGTTGCCGACGCAATCGGCGATAGTTGGGTACTGCAATGTCATGGCGTATTCGCAATCCAGACCGCGGGGCCGCACATCATACCGACAAACGCGGACAGCCCATATCACGCAAAGTGCGGTGCTTATGGCTAAAGGCTATAAGCCAGGGTTTGAGGCACACTCGAACCCGTAGCAGCTGACGAGCAGTCTATTTGGCTGGTAAGCGGATATGCACCCGCAATCCACCCCCATGGTTCTCGGCCCACAAGCTGCCGCCCTGTAACCGCAGGGCATTGCGCGCAATGCTCAGACCCAGACCGAAGCCCCCGTCGCCAGGCCTTGAACCGTCCAGCCGGGTAAAAGGCGCGAAAATCCGTTCAAGCTCTTCAGGCGCCACACCCCCACCCTGGTCGTCGAGCCATAGATGCCATTCGTCGCCTTCACGGTGCCCGCTCAGGCTGACAACGCCATCGGGCGGCGAGTGGCGAATGGCATTACGCAGAATGTTCTCCAGCGCCTGGGCCAGGCTATTGAGATGCCCGCGCACCCAGCAATGCCCATCCACCAGGCAAGGCAACCGTGATTGCGGCCAGCCGCTTTCAAAGCGGGCGTTTTCGGTGAGCATCTCCCACAACGCTTGTACCTGGATGTCTTCCACCGGCAACGGCCCGCGCTCGGCATCCAGCCAGGCCAGCTGCAGGGTGTCCTCGACCAGCCGCTGCATGCCATCCACTTCCCGGCTCAAGCGTTCGCGCAAGGCCTCGACCCCCTGCTCGCTGTCGCACGCCACCCGCAGGCGGCTCAAGGGAGTGCGCAGTTCATGGGACAAGTCACGGAGCAATTGCTGTTGTTGCAAGACCGTGCTTTGCAGGCGCTCGGACATTTGGTCGAAGGCCCGGGCCAGTTCACCCAGTTCGTCCTGACGGCCGGTAGTCTGTCTCGACAGCCGGGCACCCAGTTGATCGGCACGCCAGGCGTTGGCCTGCTCGCGCAAATGATTCAACGGCACGATCAGCACGCGGTACAGGCCCACGCACAACAGCAAGGTCAGCAAACCCGGGATTACGCCATTGGTGACAATGCGCCAGATCACCTGCGAGCGCCCCGGCATAAAACGTTGCGGCAGTTCGATCACCAGGCTGCCCGCAGCAGGATCCTTGGGAAATGGCACCTTGATCCACGGTCGCGCCGTCTTGATATGGCTAATGGGCCAGTCCAGGCCACGCAGAAAGGTCAGGCGCTCAGTCTCGCGATCGTTCAGCGGATAGCTGCTCAGTGATTGTAAGTCCTGCCCGATCACCCCGACCCAGCCGGGCTCCCTGCTGCCCATTGCTTGCAGCCATTGGTCGACAGCTGTTTGCTGCCCGGTCTCCCAGGCGCGCTCGGCCTCACCGGCGTAGCGCACCAGCGTACCGTGGGCCTGCTCGGAGAGAAATCCGGTGCGTTTGTCCATGTAGCGGCCCCAGGACCAACTGAGCCAGATCATCAGTAAACAGAACACCACCAGCAAACAGGCCAGTTTCCAGAAGACAGAGTTCTTGCCGGGCACTTTACAGGGCATCGCTGGCGCTCAAGACATAACCCTTGCCCCACACCGTGCGCACTTCGCGCTGGTGGTAGCCGACCGTTTTGAGTTTTCGCCGGATCTGGCTGATATGCATGTCCAGGCTTCTGTCATGGGCCGCATAGCCCCGTTGCAGCACCTGCTGATAAAGAAAGGCCTTGCTCAAAACCTCGTCGGCATTGCGCTGCAGGGTATCGAGCAAACGGAACTCGCTGCGGGTCAACCCCGCCCATTGTTCGCCATGACGCACGTCACACGTGTCTTCGTCGAACAGCAATCCGCTCTCGGCAGGTGCGGGGTCCTGCGCCAGGCGGGCATCCGGCATGCGGTCCAGAGCCACGCGGCGCAGGATGGCCTGGATCCGCACCCGCAGCTCGGCCATGCTGAATGGCTTGGGCAAGTAATCATCGGCCCCCAGCTGGAACCCGCTGATTCGGTCAGCCTCGGCGCCCAGCGCGGACATCAGGATCACCGGCAAGGCGTGGGTCTGGCGCAATTGCGTGAGCACCTGCAAACCATTCATGCCGGGCAACAGGATATCCATCAAGACAACATCAAAGTGCTCTTGCCGGGCACGGGCCAAACCCTCCTGACCGTTCTGACACCAGATAACGTCAAACCCGCAGCGCACTAACTGCTCGTGCAGGTAGGCACCCAGGACGGGGTCATCTTCAATGGTCAGAAGGCGTGAAGGGCTAACAGCTACGGGATTCATTAGCGTCTGCAAGTAATTCTCAATCATTGATTATTCAAGATTGAGCCACTACGGGCAACCGGCATGGGCTTTAGCGGCGCCGATAATCGGAAATTGATGGCAAATTTTCAAAGATTTGCCGGTCACCATGTGGCTACACTGCGTTCTGGCCTGGGCGGGATGCACGGGTCACTCTTAAAAATGCAGGGCTGGAGAGTTGCGTGCTTAAAAACCTCGGTATCAAAGGCCGCGTATTGCTGCTTACGCTGTTGCCCGTCAGCTTGATGGCAACCGTACTGGGTGGCTACTTCACCTGGCTGCAACAGTCCGAGCTGCAATCGCAGCTATTGCAGCGCGGAGAAATGATCGCCGAACAACTCGCCCCGCTGGTGGCCCCCGCAATGGGCCGCCATGACACCGCGCTTCTGGCGCGGATCGCCACCGAATCCCTTGAGCAACAGGATGTGCGGGCCGTAGCGTTCCTCAACGCCAACCACGAACCCCTCGCCCACGCCGGGCCGATCATGCTCAACCAGGCCCCCCTGGGCAGCAGCACCCAGCTGCAACAACGAACTGACAACGATGCCACCCGTTATTTACTACCGGTGTTTGGCCGCCATCGCAATCTGGCCGGTGATGTGATTCCCAACGAGGCCCACCGCCTGCTGGGCTGGGTCGAGCTTGAGCTCTCCCACAACGGCATGCTGCTGCGCAGCTACCGCAACCTGTTTGCCAGCTTGCTGCTGATTGTTACCGGCCTGGTGCTGACCACCCTGCTGGCGCTGCGCATGAGCCGTACGATCAATGCCCCTCTGGGCCAAATCAAACAGGCCGTGGCGCAACTCAAGGACGGGCATCTGGAAACCCGATTGCCGCCACTGGGCAGCCAAGAGCTGGACGAACTGGCCTCGGGCATCAATCGCATGGCCGAAACCCTGCACAATGCCCAGGAAGAGCTGCAACACAGCGTCGATCAAGCCACTGAAGATGTGCGCCAAAACCTCGAAACCATTGAGATCCAGAACCTGGAACTCGACCTGGCCCGCAAGGAAGCCCTGGAAGCCAGCCGGATAAAGTCAGAGTTTCTGGCCAACATGAGCCACGAAATCCGCACCCCGCTCAATGGCATTCTCGGCTTTACCCACTTGCTTCAGAAAAGCGAGCTGACCCCACGCCAGTTCGACTACCTGAACACCATCGAAAAATCGGCCGACAACCTGCTCGGAATCATCAACGAGATTCTCGACTTTTCGAAAATCGAGGCCGGCAAGCTGGTGCTCGACAATATCCCGTTCAATCTGCGCGATCTGTTGCAAGACACCCTGACCATCCTCGGGCCTTCGGCCCATGACAAAGGGCTGGAGCTGGTCAGCCTGGTGTACCGCGATACACCGCTGTCACTGGTTGGAGACCCACTGCGACTCAAGCAAATCCTCACCAACCTGGTCAACAACGCCATCAAGTTCACCCGCGAAGGCACCATTGCCGTGCGCGCCATGCTGGAAGACCAGGACGAAAACGAAACCGATGGCAGCGTACAACTGCGCATCAGCGTGCAGGACACCGGCATCGGCCTGACGTCCCAGGATATCCGGGCCCTGTTCCAGGCCTTCAGCCAGGCGGACAACTCATTGTCACGCCAACCCGGGGGCACCGGACTGGGGCTGGTGATTTCCAAACGGCTGGTGGAACAGATGGGTGGCGAAATCGGTGTAGAAAGCACCCCCGGCGAAGGCTCGGTGTTCTGGATCAGTGTCAAACTGCCCAAAGCCCGCGATGACGTCGAGGACCTGCCCTGCGCCCCTTTGCTGGGCCGTCGCGTAGCGATTCTGGAAAAACACGACCTGGCCCGCCAGGCCCTGCACCATCAGCTGGAAGACTGCGGGCTGGATGTCACGCCGTGTACCACCCTTGAGAATCTCACCAACTGCGTGACCGGCGCCCATCAGACCTCTCAGGCCATAGATCTGGCAGTCCTCGGGGTCACGGCCAACGACACGCCACCCGAGCGCCTCAACCAGCACATCTGGGACCTTGAGCACATGGGCTGCAAGGTCTTGGTACTGTGCCCGACCACCGAGCAGGGGCTGTTCAATACCGTGGTGGCCAACCCCCACGGCCAGTTGCAGGCCAAACCTGCCTGTACCCGTAAATTGCGCCGGGCCCTGGCTGACCTGATCAGCCCGCGGCAAACCCGTGCCGAACCCGGAGAGCCGCTGGCCAGCCGCGCACCGCGACTGCTGTGTGTCGATGACAACCCGGCCAATCTGCTGCTGGTGCAAACCCTGCTGGAGGGCATGGGCGCCAAAGTGACAGCCGTGGACAGCGGCTATGCCGCCATTGAAGCGGTCAAGACCGAAGACTTTGATCTGGTGCTGATGGATGTACAGATGCCCGGCATGGACGGGCGCGAAACCACCGAAGTGCTGCGCCAGTGGGAAAGCGAGCGCCACTGCACTGCGCTGCCGATTGTGGCGCTCACAGCCCACGCAATGGCCAACGAAAAACGCGCCCTGCTACAGAGCGGGATGGACGACTACCTCACCAAGCCGATCAGCGAGCGTCAATTGGCGCAGGTGGTGTTGAAGTGGACGGGGCTGGCCTTGCGCAATCAAATCAGTGACAACCACCACGAACCCATTCGGCAAAACGCACAATTACCCGTACTCGACCATGAGGAAGGCCTGCGTCTGGCGGCGGGCAAGGCTGACCTGGCCGTCGACATGCTGGCCATGCTGCTGGCCTCGCTGGAGTCTGATCGCGAAGCCATCCAGCAGGCGCGCAACGCCAAGGACAACAACGGGTTGATCGAACGGGTCCACCGTTTGCACGGGGCCACGCGTTACTGCGGCGTTCCGCAATTGCGCGCCGCCTGCCAGCGCAGCGAAACCCTGCTCAAGCAAACAAGCCCCAACGCCGACGCAGCTCTCGACGAACTGGACCGGGCCATCATCCGCCTGGCCAAAGAAGCACGCAGTGCTGCATAGATAACTGGGAGCGGGCTTGCTCGCTCCCACAAAAGCCGATGTGTGGTTACAGCCAAGGAAGACCCATGCGCACGATTCTTTTCAGCAGCCAGACCTACGACCGCGACAGTTTCACCGCAGCCGAACAACCTGACGGCAACGAGCTGCACTTCCAGCCAGCGCGCCTGACCCTGGACACTGCAGCGCTGGCCCATGACTACGAAGTGGTCTGCCCGTTTATCAATGACGACCTGAGCGCTCCGGTCCTGGAGCAACTGGCCGCCGGCCGCACGCGGCTTATTGCCCTGCGTTCGGCCGGTTACAACCATGTGGACCTGCCAGCCGCCAAACGCCTTGGCTTGAGTGTGGTGCGCGTGCCTGCGTACTCCCCCCATGCCGTCGCCGAACATGCCGTGGCCTTGATTCTGGCGCTCAACCGGCGTTTGCACCGCGCCTACAACCGCACCCGCGAAGGCGACTTCACCCTGCACGGGCTGACCGGTTTTGATCTGGTAGGAAAAACCGTCGGTGTGGTGGGCACCGGTCAGATCGGCGCCACGTTCGGCAAAATAATGGCCGGTTTCGGCTGCAAGCTGCTGTGCTTCGACCCGTACCCAAACGCCGAGCTGCTGGCCCTGGGCGCGCAGTATGTAAGCCTCCCCGAGCTGCTGGCCGGCTCGCACATCATCTCCCTGCACTGCCCGCTGACCTCGGACAACAAGCACCTGATCAACAGCGCCAGCCTGGCGACCCTCAAACACGGCGCCATGCTGATCAACACCGGGCGCGGCGCACTGGTCGATACTCCGGCACTGATCGAAGCGCTGAAAAATGGCCAATTGGGCTATTTAGGGCTGGATGTCTATGAAGAAGAGGCCCAGCTGTTCTTCGAAGACCGCTCCGACCTGCCCCTTCAGGATGACGTGCTGGCGCGGCTGCTGACCTTTCCCAATGTGATCATCACCGCCCACCAGGCGTTTTTGACCCGTGAAGCCCTGAGTGCGATCGCGTCCACGACATTGAGCAATATCGCGGCCTGGAAAAACGGTGCGCCGCACAACCTGATTGAAGGTTGATCTTGGGCTTTGATGCCTGCGTGCTAGCATAGCGACTTATTTGGAGGACCCATGGTCGAACACGATTTTCGCTACAGCCTGCTTAACCCGCAGCACACCCTGATTGAATGCCGCGCCCTGGCGCCAGGCCTGTATCAAGTCACCGGTAACGGTGGCTCGATTCAAGCCGGCGACGTGCTGATTGTGTCCCTCAAGGGCAGCAAGAGCCTGTCCATGCGCCTGTCCGTCGACAAGGTCCGTCATCTGATCAACCCCCGCGGCCAGTGGGTTGCCGTCACCAAAGGGCCGGTTTTCGGCGAATTGGCGATTCATGAATGGCAGGTCAACTGCGACACGTGCGCCAAAGAGTTGAAGTTCGAGTTCGCGGTCGACGCCAAACTCGGCACCAAGGCGCAAAAACCTGCTGCCTCGGCGCGTATTGCCGAGCTGGGCTGGAGCACTGAAGGCAGCAAGCACGTGTGCCCGCAATGCCAAAAGGCTGCGCCATGAAACACCTGGCCCTGCTGGCATTGCTGGGCGCAAGCCTGGTCGGCTGCGCAGGTGATCCGGTCAAGTTGCAGCAGAACCACACCTACGTACTGGAGTGGATCGGCGAACGACCGTTGATCGACAACAGCCACCTGACCGTAACCCTGGACGATGCTGGCCGGGCCTATGGCAGTGGCGGTTGCAATCATTGGTTCGCGCCTTACACCCTGGACGGCAACACGCTGACCTTTGGTGGCGTGGGCAGCACCCGCAAAGCCTGTGCCCCGGCACTGATGGAGCAGGAGCAGCGATTCTTCGAGGCCCTGCAAACCGTACAGAGCTGGGACATCTCGCCGATTGAACAGGTGCGGTTCTGGCCAGCTGAAGGCAAACCGTTGCGGTTGTGGCCTGAAGAAGGCTGAAAAGCTGCGGCGCCTGAATCGCGAGCAAGCCCGCTCCCACAGCATTTGTACCCTGCCTGTGGGAGCGGGCTTGCTCGCGACGGCCTTGACTCAAGCCCCCTTGAGTTCCTTGATCTTGGCCAGCACGCCGGCCGCCGTCTGCTCGCCCATCAATGTCGCACGCACCTTGCCCTTGTCATCGATGATGTACGTCACCGGCAATGCCTCGCTGCGGGGCAGATCGAACACTTCTGCCGGATCCTGAGCCAGCACGGTAAACGTAATACCCAGCGCGGTACTCGCTTCGCTCAGCTCCTTGCCCTGCAAACCATCGAAGTTGACCCCGAACACCCCCACGGATTGCCCCTGCAGCTGTTTTTCCAGGGTGTTGAGCTCAGGAATCTCGATCCGGCAGGGTCCGCACCATTCAGCCCAGTAGTTGATGACCTTCCATTGTTTGTCCAGACGCTCCGACGCGATCTTCTGTCCGTGCTGATCGACCCCATAATCATTTCCGCAGCCGGCCAACAATAACGTGGCCGTGACGGCAGCTACTGCCATGAGTCGCTTTAACATGTGTTGATCCTTCTCGCTAAATACATACTAAAAGCCATCAGCGAGCGGCCATTTACCGCATACGGTTCAGGCGCGCCCGTCAGGCGGGTAGAATAGCCGCCACCTTACGCAAGATGCGACCCGCACATGACCGATCTGACGCTTTATCACAACCCGCGCTGCTCGAAATCCCGCGGTGCGCTCGAACTCCTCGAAGCCCGAGGCCTGACGCCCACCGTGGTGCGCTACCTCGACACGCCACTGGACGCCTCCCAACTTCGCGACCTGCTGGCCAAACTGAACATCGGCGCACGCCAACTGTTGCGCAGCGGCGAAGACGAGTACAAGGCCCTCAACCTGGCAGATGCCAGCCTCAGCGAGGCACAGTTGATCGACGCGATGGCTGCCCATCCCAAGCTGATCGAGCGGCCGGTCCTGGTCGTGGGCGACAAGGCCGTCATTGGCCGCCCTCCTGAAAAAGTCCTGGAGATCCTGCCGTGAGCGCGCCTTATATTCTGGTTCTGTATTACAGCCGCAATGGTTCGACCGGCGAAATGGCCCGGCAAATCGCCCGAGGTATCGAACAAGGCGGCTTTGAGGCGCGCTTGCGCACCGTACCTGCCATCTCCACAGAGTGTGAAGCCGTGGCACCGGGGATTCCGGAAGAAGGCGCCCTGTACGCCAGCCTCGACGACCTGAAAAACTGCTCGGGACTGGCCCTGGGCAGCCCGACCCGTTTCGGCAACATGGCTGCACCGCTGAAATACTTTCTGGATGGCACCAGCAACCTGTGGCTGACCGGCGCACTGGTCGGCAAGCCGGCGGGCGTGTTCACCTCCACCGCCAGCCTGCACGGTGGCCAGGAAAGCACCCTGCTGTCGATGCTCCTGCCGCTGATGCACCACGGCATGCTGGTCACCGGCCTGCCCTACAGCGAGTCGTCCTTGCTGCACACCACGGCTGGCGGCACGCCCTATGGCCCGAGTCACCATGCGGGCGCCGACGGCAAGCGCGGGCTGGATGAACACGAAATCACCCTGTGCCGTGCCCTGGGTCAGCGCTTGGCCACTATCGCCTTGAAACTGGAGACCACCCGTGGCTAAAAAGCCAAAAGTGCTGCCGCCCGTCGAGTGGCTGGAGCCGCGAGTGCGGCTGATGCGCGTATTGAGCCTGGTGTGTTTCTTTGGCCTGATCGGCCTGTTGAGCGCTTACTACCTGATCTTCGCTGACCTGCATGGCGCGCGTCCCTGGGTGATTCTGCTGATCGAGCTGGTGCCACTGATGTTTCTGGTACCGGGCATGCTCAAAGGCAGCCCGCGCGGGCATTCGTTCACCTGCTACGTGGTCAACCTGTACCTGATCAAGGGGGCGTTGGCGGCGTTCGATCCGAATCGCCAGGTGTTCGGCCTGCTGGAAATTGCCGCCAGTGTGGCCGTGTTCATCAGCGCGATGCTGTTTGTGCGCTGGCGGTACCAACTGGACCGGCGACTGAGTGGTGAAGGCGCGTAAGAGCGCGTGGGAGCGAGCAAGCCTCGCTCCCACAGGTTTTATGCCGTTCGCAAAACCTGCTTAATGATTCACCGTAAACGCCAGCATCTGTGACAGCTGGCACATCGGCCTGCCACTTTCGGCATGCCACTGGTTGAATGCATTTTGCACAATCGCCAGGTCCCGCAGGCTGGTAGGCGCCTTGTCCACCAGCTTTTGCGCGTTCAGCGCAGCCACCACGTCATAGCTGGGCACAAAGGTGTCCTTGCCAACCATGCGCAAGAAGCGTGGAGCCGACAAACCGCCCAACTGATGCCCATGCTTGGCCAGGTATTTCCACAACCCGACGATATCGGTCACTGGCCACTGGGCGATAAACGCGCCAAAACTGCCGTGTTCGTGTGCGATATCGAGCACCATCTGCGCATTGCGCGGCACACTTTTAAGCTTGCCCAGATGGCGAATGATCCGCGCATCCTGCATCAACCGCTCCAGATGTTCGGCGCCCATCAGCACCACTTTTTCCGGGTCAAAACCAAAGAACACTTCTTCAAACACCGGCCACTTGGCATCCACCACACTGTGCTTGAGCCCGGCACGAAAAACCCGCAGGGCCAGGGTCGACAGGTAGCGATCATCGCTGATCTGGCGCAATTGTTCCGGGGTTCTCGGAACGGGCAATTGGGCTTCCAGTGCGGCTGACGAACCAAAACGGTTCAAACAATATTCGTGCAGCCATTTGTAGTCGCGCATGCCCTCTCCTCGGCAAATTACAGGTTTAGCAGGTTAACGAATCGCGACGCGGCCGTGTCGTCGATCTTCAGACTCGCGAAATCAAAGAGATTGCGATCTGCCAACTGCGACAGGTTCACGTTCTGCAAGCTGCGAAAGATACTCTCGGTGCGCCCCGGCGTCTTGCGGTCCCACTCCTGGAGCATGTCCTTGACGACCTGGCGTTGAAGGTTTTCCTGGGAACCGCACAGGTTACAAGGAATGATCGGGAACTTCTGCCAGTCGGAGTAGGCCTGGATGTCCTTCTCGTTGCAGTACGCCAGGGGCCGGATCACCACGTTACGCCCGTCATCGGAGCGCAGCTTGGGCGGCATCGCCTTCAGGGTGCCGTTGAAGAACATGTTCAGGAAAAAGGTTTCAACGATGTCATCACGATGATGCCCCAAGGCCATCTTGGTCGCACCGATTTGATCGGCAAAGGTGTACAGAGTGCCACGGCGCAAGCGCGAGCACAGCGAACAGGTGGTCTTGCCTTCGGGGATCAGTTCCTTGACCAGCGAGTACGTGTCTTTTTCAACAATGTGGTACTCCACGCCCAGGGACTTGAGATAGGCCGGAAGCACGTCTTCGGGGAAACCGGGCTGCTTTTGGTCCATGTTCACGGCCACGATCTGGAACTGGATGGGCGCGACTTTTTGCAGGTGCAGCAGCACATCGAGCAGCGTGTAACTGTCTTTGCCCCCAGAGAGACAGACCATCACCTTGTCACCGTGCTCAATCATGTTGAAGTCGGCTACAGCCTCACCGGTCAATCGACGCAGACGTTTCTGGAGTTTGTTTTGAAAGACCGAAAGAGTGCTCATAGCGCTTCGATTCCGCGAGTCGAGACCAAAACCGGGGATTTTACCCAAAAAAACCCGGCCGACGAACCCCTTTGCCCGCCTAAAGACTCCAATGCGATAAGCCTGAGTCTGACAGCACAATATGCTCTAAAGGGCCGGTTCTGTGGGACGACAGGTTCCCTATACTGGTGCTTAAGGCCGCACTCCCACCGCTTTGATACGTATTGGCTGCGCGACCGGCACGCGTCCCGCTGGGGGCGATGCGTCTCATACAGGAGCGAAAGCCATGATCCATCACGTTGTGGGCCTTTTCACCCACCCCGATAAAGAGTGGCGCGAAATCCGTGGCGATGCAGAAGAAAGCATCGGCCATATGTACCTCACTCATACATTGATTCTGGCTGCGATCCCGGCCATTTCCGCATTTATTGGTACCACCCAGGTGGGCTGGGTTATTGGTGCTCGAGCGCCGGTGATGCTGACCCTGGACAGCGCGTTGTGGATGACCCTGATGTCCTACGTCGCAATGCTTGCGGGCGTGGGTGTGATGGGCGCGTTTGTTCACTGGATGGCCCGCACTTACGATGCACAACCCAGCCTGCCGCGCTGCGTGGCCTTTGCCACCTACACGGCGACACCGTTGTTTATCGGCGGGCTGGCGGCGCTTTATCCGCACATGTGGCTGGGCATGATGGTGGGCACAGCAGCCATTTGCTACACCGTGTATTTACTCTACGTGGGCCTGCCGACCTTCATGAACATTGACCCTGACGAAGGCTTTCTGTTTTCAAGTTCGGTACTGGCGGTCGGCCTGGTGGTACTGGTGGCGATCATGGCGTTTACCGTGATTGTCTGGGGGCTGGGCGTAGGGCCGGTCTACACCAACTAGATGGCGCACGCAGGCTGCGATAAGGGCCGCAGGACCTTTAAGAACGGGTCGCTACGCAACCCATCGCAGCCTGCGGCAGCGACTACACCGTTTGCCGCATGACCGCTCGGCACCTCGATACTTCGGTACCCCCACCGCTTGCGGCATAATCGCCTGCTCTGGAGAACCGAACCGCATGCCCGAGTCACTCAATACCCGCGTCGAAGACTGTTTCCAACAGGCCGAAGTATTTTTCAAACGCTCCTTTAAACGCCCCGTCGTCAGCTTCAAGCTGCGCGGACAAAAAGCCGGTGTCGCCCATCTGCACGAAAACCTGCTGCGCTTCAACCCACAGTTGTACCGCGAAAACAGCGAAGATTTCCTCAAGCAAACTGTCCCCCACGAAGTCGCCCACCTGATCGCCCACCAACTGTTTGGCGACCGCATCGCCCCCCATGGCGAAGAATGGCAATTGATCATGCGCGGGGTGTACGAACTGCCGCCCAATCGCTGTCATACCTACGCCATCAAGCGACGCAGCGCCACGCGCTACATCTACCGCTGCCCTTGTCCGCAGAGCGACTTTGCGTTCTCGGCCCAGCGCCATGCCCTGGTCAACCAGGGGCGCGGTTACCTGTGCAGACGCTGCCGCCAGACACTGGTCTTCAGCGGCCAAACCCGGGTCGAATAAGCAGGCATAAAAAAACCCATCCGAAGATGGGTTTTTTATTCACTCAAGCTTACTTGAGCAACACCGGGGCCGGGCCTTCAGCCACACCCAGGTCGTCTTGCGGACGCGTGTCGTCCAGCGGGCGACCGCCAGAGTTCAGCTCTGCCTGCAGCTTGTCAGTGTCCAGCTCTTTCACCCACTTGGCCACAACCAGGGTTGCCACCGCGTTACCGATCAGGTTGGTCAAGGCACGGGCTTCGGACATGAATCGGTCGATGCCCAGGATCAGCGCCAGCCCAGCAACCGGCAAGTGACCTACAGCCGACAGGGTTGCCGCCAGTACGATAAAGCCACTACCGGTCACGCCTGCAGCACCTTTGGACGACAGCAACAGCACCAGCAGCAGCGTGATCTGGTGCGTGATGTCCATATGAGTGTCTGTCGCTTGAGCGATAAACACGGCCGCCATGGTCAGGTAGATCGAAGTGCCGTCGAGATTGAACGAGTAGCCGGTCGGGATCACCAGACCTACCACGGACTTCTGCGCGCCCAGACGCTCCATTTTCACCAGCATGCGTGGCAGGGCCGATTCCGACGAGGACGTACCCAGTACGATCAGCAGCTCTTCACGGATGTAGCGGATCAGCTTCAGAACGCTGAAACCGTGAGCGCGGGCAATACCGCCCAGCACGATCAGCACGAACAACACGCAGGTGATGTAGAAGCAAATCATCAACTGACCCAGCTGAACCAGCGAGCCTACGCCGTAAGCGCCGATGGTGAAGGCCATCGCACCCAGCGCACCGATTGGCGCCAGCTTCATGATCATGTTGATGATGTTGAACATCACGTGGGCGAAGCGGTCGATGAAGTCCAGTACCGGCTTGCCGTAGGCACCCAGGCGATGCAGGGCGAAACCGAAGATCACCGAGAACATCAGCACTTGCAGGATGTCGCCATTGGCGAAGGCGCCAACAATGGTCGACGGGATCACGTTGAGGATAAAGCCTACGATGCTCTGGTCTGCGCCTGCCGACACGTAACCGGCAATTTTGCTGGCGTCCAGGGTCGACACGTCAATGTGCATGCCCGCGCCAGGCTGAACCACGTTGACCACAATCAGGCCAATCAGCAGGGCAATGGTCGACACCACTTCAAAGTAGAGCAACGCATAGCCGCCGGTCTTGCCGACCGACTTCATGCTTTGCATGCCGGCAATACCGCTCACCACCGTACAGAAAATAATGGGCGCGATGACCATTTTGATCAGTTTGATAAAACCATCACCCAGCGGTTTAAGTGCAACACCGGTTTCAGGGTAGAAATGGCCCAGCAAGATGCCGATAGCGATAGCTAAGATCACTTGCACATACAGGGATTTGTACAGTGGCTGACGAGTCGTCATTGCAAAGTTCCTCAAGTGCATCACTCAATCATCATTCCGTCTGAGACTGGCGATACCCAAAGCGCGAACCCTCCTTCTTGGAGGGATTTGTTGTTGGAGCTGCTCTACCGGCAGACCTCTCGCACTTATTGCAAGCCGTGGGCCACATTGGGCAAAAGCCCCTCAAAGGCCCATAGCACCTGCCCCTGCAGGAAATTGCGGTTTGATTTTCCAGGAAAGGACTTGGCGGGATTCCGCCCATTGGGCAACTTGAAGCGAATGAGATGGCGGATATCCGCCTGATTGTCTGTATCCGAAATCTCGTGGGAGCGGGCTTGCTCGCGATGCAGGCTACCCGGTTTGTCTGAATGACCGTGAAGATGCCATCGCGAGCAAGTTCGCCCCCACATGGGTTTCACTCGGTCGGAAAATGAATCCGGAAGGCCGCTCCGCCCAGTGACGAGTCTTCGAGCGTCAGGGTGGCGTCATAGCTTTCTATGATGTCCTTGACTACTGCCAGCCCGATGCCCTGCCCCGCATGTTGACGGTCCAGGCGCTCGCCACGTTGCAGGATCCGCGCGCGTTGATCGGGCGGCACCCCCGGGCCATCGTCTTCAACGCAGACCTCAATACCGTGAACATTGCGGTGCAGGCTGATCCGCACCTGGCTCAGACACAGCCGGTAGGCGTTTTCCAGCAGATTACCCAGCAACTCCAGCAAGGCGTTCTGCTCGATAGGTACATGGCTCAGCTCCGGAATGTCGAAACTGACCTTCACCCCTTTATCCCGATACACCTTGCCCAGCGTGTCACACAGGCTGCGCACCACCGGCAGCAGTTCGACCTGATGGCGGACCAGGCCGCTTTTGCGCAAACTGGCACGCTGCAACTGATAGCCAATTTGCTGGTTCATGCGCTCGATCTGGCTTTGCAGCACCCAGGCCTGCTCGCGCTCTGCAGGGCGCTGGGCCATGCTTTCGCTCACACCCTGCAACACCGCCAAGGGAGTTTTCAGGCTGTGGGCCAGGTCATCGAGCGAGTCGCGATAACGCGTACGCTGCTCGCGCTCGCTTTGCAGCAAACGGTTCAACGAGCCGGTCAGACGCAGCAACTCCCGAGGGTGCTGCTCGCTGAGGCTTTCCCGTTCGCCGGTTTCAATTTCATCCAGTTCCTGACTCAAACGTCGCAAGGCGCGTAACCCCCACGTCAGACCAATCCATAGCAATGCCAGCAGCACAATCAATGCTGCGCCAAACCCCAGGTAAAGGTTTTCGCGCAAGCCTGCCAACGTCAGGTTGTATTCACGCATCGGTTGCAAGGCAACAAAGCTGAAGGCTGCACTCTTGCCGCCGAGCAACTTCACCTCGGCGTCGTAGACAAAAAATTCTTCGCCATTGGCTTCGCGAATGCTCGCAAATTCGTTGCCTCGCCCGTCATAGCGCGGTTTGTAGTTAATGGTTTCTTCTTGCGTTGCCCGCGAGCGCCACACCAGGTGCCCCTCGCGGTCATAGACATAGCCGAGAACGCGACTGTCCGGCAGGTCAAACTGCTCATCCGGTAACAGGACGGGCATTTTGAGATGGTTTTTTTCGACCTTGGCAGCCGAAATCAACGTGGTGACATCAGACGCCAAACGCTGCTCTATGGCGTCCTTGAGGGCCAGACTGAACGCCCCCTGCATGGCCGGTAACAGCGCCAGCATAAACAACACGGCCAACAACGTGGCCGCCAACATCAATCGAACGCGTAGCGAACGAATCATCGACAGCGCTCAGTGAACAGGTACCCCAGGCCACGCACGGTATCGATCGGTTTAAAGCCATTTGCCCCCTCAAGCTTGCGACGAAGGCGCCCTACCAGCACCTCAATCACATTCGGATCACGCTCCTCGTCATCCGGGTACAACTGTTCCATCAAGCGGTCCTTGGCCACCACTTGCTGGTGATGGCGCATCAGGTACTCCAGAATGCGGTACTCATAGGCCGTCAGCGCCAGCGGCTCATCATCGAGCAGTGCCTGCTTGCGGTTGATGTCCAGCACCAGCGCACCTGCCACGATAGTCGACTGGGTAAAGCCACAGGAGCGACGCAGCAAAGCATTGAGCCGTGCTTCCAGCTCTTCGAACTGAAACGGCTTGACCACATAATCGTCGGCGCCGGCAGCCAGCCCTTCGACCTTGTCCTGCCAGTTGCCGCGAGCCGTCAGAATCAGGATCGGGAACGTCTTGCCCCGTGCGCGCAACTGGCGAATCAGCTCCAGCCCGCTCATTCCCGGCAAGCCCAGATCAATCATGGCCAAGTCATGATTGAACTGTTCGCTCTGATACAACGCCTCTTCGGCATTGGCAACGGCCTCGACCACATGGCCGTTTTCGCTCAGTCGGGTTTGCAAGTGATGGCGCAGCAACGCCTCATCTTCAACCACCAACAATTTCATCGCGCTCTCCCAAGCAAAATCCGCGTCTCGAAGGACGTGTGTCCCTGACTGCACACAGTATGTCGTGCGCCCTGAACATACTCTGAACAATTGCACAGCCGTACCAAGCCCCGCACAATGCCTGCCATGAACCGACTCCCCGCCTTGCCTGCCTGCTGCACGCCGCTGCGCGCTGACTGGCCGTTGCCGCACATACTGCCCGCCAGTGTGTGGCTCAGCACCGACTTTATCCCTGCACAGCTTGAAGACGACGATTTTGCCCGCAGTGCCATTGAGATGCCTGCGAGTATTCAACGCTCAGTGGCCAAACGCCAAGCTGAATTTCTGGCCGGGCGTCTTTGCGCCCGCGCAGCCCTGTTGCAACTGGATGGCACCTGCGCCACGCCCGGCATGGGTGAAGACCGCGCGCCCATTTGGCCGGCCCATATCAGTGGCGCCATCACCCACAGCAATGGCCGTGCCGGGGCATTGGTGGCCCTGAAAAGTGAATGGCAGGGGCTGGGCATCGATCTGGAAAAACTGCTCACTACCGAACGTGCCCAGCGCCTGGCCAAGGAAATCCTCACCCCCGATGAGCTTGCACGCATGGCCAGCGTGCCTGCAGAGCAGATTGCGCTGCTGATCACGCTGACGTTTTCAGTCAAGGAAAGCCTGTTCAAGGCGTTGTACCCGCTGGTGCAAAAGCGCTTCTACTTTGAGCACGCTGAAGTGCTGAGTTGGACCCCGGAAGGCCTGGTGCGCCTGCGCCTGCTCACCGACTTGTCACCCGAATGGCAACAGGGCCGTGAGCTGGACGCACAATTTTGCCTGCTTGAAGGGCAGTTGCTGACGGTAGTGGCCATCAGGGGGGCACGCCCCCCTGTCGCCTGACTGCAGCTCAATTACTCACTGGACTCATAGGCCTTAAGCGTCAGCTCCTCGATCAGCACATTGACTCTCTGATCCCGGTCGGATGTAAGCGCTGCTCCTCTTTGCAACTCCACCAGATCTGAAAGCCCCGGCTCTTCGGCCAGTTGTTTGTAGTCCCGCTGATAATCCGCTTCGATGGCAGCGAAACGGTCTGCGTGTGTGCTTTCCAGAAAACGGCGCCAAAACGATTCGTACATGATCGAATGCATAAACGCCGGGCTACCATCCATAGCCAGAATACTGTCTCTGGCCTCGGTGACTTGTTGATCAGAAACCCCTGCCGTGGACTCGTACAACATAGACCGCGCACGGGTCGGTAAATCAAGGTCATCTGCCAGTTTCACCCGATAAAACAGGATGACTTCAGCGGCATCAGGATTACCGCCTGCCGCGACCCGCCTGCGTACTTCGGCATCTGAAACCTGGTCGACCTGCCTTAAACGGAATAGCCGTTTGGCCAGTTTGAAAAGCTCCGCTTCGCGCTGGGCCTGACCTGTATTATTCAGAGCTTCATGAATCAGCACTTCGACTTCCATGTTCTCAAACAGCACCATGGCACCATCACCGCAGCTTCGCTCTTCACGAAAGACCCGGGTCAGCAGCGCATCACGCAGTTGCGTGTTCGCCAGCATCTGATCAACGAGTACCCACACCCGATTTGTCAGTTGCTCCCACACGGCAGGCACCATCAAGTTTTGACTGGTGGCGAATAAAGCCAGGGTTTCAAAAAAATCCTTGGCTGCCCCCCCGGATCCTCGCAACAACGCCCACTGCTGCGTCCTGGCCTGCTTTTGCGCACCGGTCAGGCCCAAGTGCAGCCACGGCGCAACATCGTTTACCGACGCCTGTGCCTGAGCATGACCAATGGCATGGGCAATCGATGGACCATAGCCAAAGTCACTGCCGCCCTGGACCCAGTAAGCGATGATCCGGTCACGGCTTTGTGCAGAAATCGGGTTACCGGAAACACTGGTAACGCTGTTGGCCGTAGTTGTCGGAGGGGCGCTGAAAACGGCATCTGGAATGTCGCTAATCAGGTTATTGCGAAGGTTGGCCCATCGAACCTGAGTCAGTGCCCATAACCCGTTGGGCCACTGAGTAATCCCTGTGTTTTGCAAGTTCAAGGTGCGCAAGCCGGACATCTGACTCACATCGGGTGCAATTCCTAACGGATTGTTTTCCAGGCTCAATACTTCAAGCATTGAGCAAGACGCAAGCCGCTGAACATTGTCGGAGGTCAGTACAAGGCGATTGCCCGACAGGTCGAGTGACCTCAGCTGAGTCATGCCTGCAATCGCTGAAGGAATATCGCGCAGACGGTTACCAGACAAGCTCAGCGTGTGTAAATGCGGAAAACCATTCAGAAACTCTCCAGAACCGCTGCGCAAATTCATGCAGTCCATTCGCAGTACCCGGATATGACTCAAGTTGCCTGTCAGTGCTGGCAGGTCACCCACATCAAGGCCATAAAAGTCGAGTATGGGCCCAATAACATTGCCATCATTGTCCCGGGCTATCTGGGTTTCCCTGCGCCAGGCCTGCACGATTCGCTCACACACCTGGAGCCTGTGGCCCGGCATTGCCATCGCCATATGAGAAGTACCGCTAGGGTACAGCTGGATTTGCGCCCAACCATCCAGCTCAACCTGCATGGTCTCGAACTGCGCCCGGCTCACCGCCACATGGGCACGCCGAGAAGATTCAGTACCGCCCAATGCGTCCAGATAGTCGACAATCTTGTGATAGCTCCATGTGGGGTACAGATATTGTGCTTCACGGATCAAATACAGAGAGTGGTCCGAGCCCCCCATACTGATTGTCAGTGGATAAGCGATGAACGACCTGCCCAGGTCCATCGGCGGTTTTCGCGGCGGTGCAGGTGGCTCCAACCCCAACAGGGCTTGGACATTTATCCGGTCCTTGATCGCCTGATCACTGATTTTTTTAGCCAGCGTTGCCGTGTCACCCACGTCCGGGACATCCATGGCCGCACGCTCTGCCGGGGTGAGTGAATACAAAATGGAGGACAGCAAATTGTTGTCGGTTGCAGACGGTGCATTAAGTGCCTGCCCGTCTGGCGACCAGGCCTGATACTGGCTACCTGTCTTGACCAACACCCGTGAACTGTCAGCATCAGCGGCACCGATACTGTCGAGCAACTGACCATTGACACCATTGCGGCGAACCTCAAGCCTTGCGCCCGCTGGCCAGCCCGACAAGGACTGCAGCATGCGCAGTGTGAGCATTTCACTGTCCGCAGTTGCCGTGGCCCCGATATACAAACCTTCGTAAGCGCGTGCCAGCCGCACCTCTCTGGCCGTCCAGCCGACCTGCTCCGAAAAACGCGGGGCAATCATCTCTTTATCGAAGTAGTTGGTTCGCTAGGGGGCGGAGGTGTGGCGGAGCAAATGTTCGATGATGCTTTTGGGAAGATCTGGATAATTTTTTTGAACCAGTCTCACGTGCGGATCCGAACTGCGCTCCAGGCGCCCATAGAGTGACTTGAACACCGGGGCCTGGCGCGCAAGCGCATGGGCGGCAACTTTTTTAGCCAGCGCCAGCATGCGCTCCTCGATAGAGGGGTGGTACTCGCCCAGCAGGCTCAATGTATCGGCCTGATTCATGCGCGAGAGCAGCGCGCGCAGCAACAGGCTGGCGTTATCGGTCTCATTGATCGTCACCCTGATCCGAGGCGCGGTGTTGCTCAGGTCGGCCCCGTATTCCTGCAGCGTATTACCTTGCAAGTCGACAATTTGAAGTACCTTGTCCGCAGGCCAGTCGGGCAAATTCTGCATCAGCAACAGATGAATATCGCTGCGGGCTTCGGACAGGGAATGGTGTGCCTGCATTTGTTTTACGAAACGCTGAATCTCGGCTTCGATCTCGAAGCGCTTCCAGGTATCCACCAACAAGGGCGGGGGTGCGAGGTTGTTCATGTGAATCTGACGCAATACACCTTCGCTGGTATTGCTCACAGCCATGATTTTATGGCCCATTTCATCACTGATGGATTCAGGCCGGGCTCGCAGCCGGCGCAGCAATTTGAGCCCTTCCCACTGCAGGGGGTTCTCGATTGTCTGGCGCCATGCACCGTTGTAGTTGTGCTCCAGAGTCGGTTCGTTGACCCCGATTTTATTCGGGTGCTTCATGCGCCATTTATTGATCACAGGGTCGAAGTCGACCTGATAAACAGAACCATGCAACGACAGGTAATTTTTATCATCGATACGATAAAGACCCAGTTCACCGGGTGCCTGATCGCGCAGTACAACCTTTTTGCGCTCATATTGGAAAGTGGTCTTGTCCCACAGATTAACGGGGCCATCAGGCTGTCGCCGGGCGAGCATTGCATCACCCACTGCCTGGCGCAGACCCGATACCCGAGCGCCATCCATACCCAGCGATAAACGTTCACTTTCTCGCAACACCCAGTTGATCGCCAGGTAGAAGCTGTCAGGGGTTGAACTGATGGTCACTGTGCCACCGCGACGAAAATCAGAAACTTCGAAGGTGCCAGCCTTAGTCTGACGCAGGACGATGGTTGGATCATCAGGCCCCGTGGGGCTGTAGCCATCCGTTGAGGCTGGGGCACTCACATCCGTGACCACCAACCTGCGGTTGAGTCTGTCGCGCAAAACCCCTGTTGCGAACTCTCGGGTCCATAAATCGATGTCAGGACTCCAGGCCCGCCGGTGATAGATCCCGTCCAGTGCAATGTCTACCCGCAGCCGTGTCCGCAGGCGGTTTGCTGCACGGGCAAACGCCAAAGGCTGCATGCCTTGCTCAAGAGCCTGTGTGACCTGAGAGGGGGTAAAAGGGTGCGCAGCCAATAACGGTTCAAGGCTCTCCACCGACATCCAGGCATTAAGCTGATGAAGTTTGGCCAGCAATGGCGTCGTGGTACCCGAAAGGGGTGGGTACATCAAAGGTAAATACTTGTTGGCAGGGTCTGGGCGGGCAATCGGATCGTTGCGCTTGTGCCCATAGAGCGCTGTCAGTGCCTTGAACAGGAGTGGCTTATCCTCTCGGGCCAGGTCGGCAATTTGCCAACGTATCGAAGCAATTCGCCCTGCTTTGCTCAGGTCCGGATTGCTCTCGCGGCCCAGTTGTGAAGCCTCGGGCAACTGGTCGAGAATCAGCGTGAACAATTGCTCGACCTGGGCACTGCCCTGGGTGACATCATTCCTGGCCACATACGTACCGTGATCCAGGCGCTTGATTTCAATATGGTTCACAGGGGTGCCGGGCTGAAAATCCTTGCCATACGACTCAACCAGATGCCCCTGCTGATTGAACACATCCAGCACCGTCTCCCTGGGCCAAAGCTTCAGCTGTGTCAGCATGCACAACACTGCGCTGTCAGCGTTGACAGGCATTTCGCCGCGCTGGGGAAAGTCGCTTTTGATTTGCTCAATCAGTCGGTCAGCTTGAAGCCGACGCACGCCATCGGCCAGCGGGCCTGGAATAAGCTGACCTTGCCATGTGTTTTCAAGCTGTTCACGGCTGGTGCCGGTAATGCTCAGCATGCGCTCTATGTCACCTGGAGCAGAACCAGGCAAATCCAGCGCCAACATGCGCTGCAGCAGGTGCTTGTCGTCCAGCCCCTGAACATCCTCCAGCGCAAGGCGCCAGACCTGCTGACCGGGGTCAAACGCCACCGCGGGCCTGAATGCCTGCGCATTATCGGTTTTAAGCACGTAAAGACCGGACTGCGCGTCATGGGTGACTTCTACCACCAAGGCCTTGTCGCCCTCCTGAACCTTGGCATACCGCTTTGCATCGATGTCATACAAACCCTCAGCGTTGGGCACCCGGCCATCGAGTGCGTCTGCCTGCAGGTGCGGGTACGCGCTCAACTGCGGCCGCCACAACTCGACGCCACCCGACTGATGGGTGACCTTGCGCGGCTGACCAAGAGTGGCCCACAGGCCTTGCATACGCTGGCGGTAAGCCTTGGCCGCCACACCCACCAAGCGGGCACTGATCAACAAGTCGGCGCTGTCGGCCAATGCACCGGCAAAGTTCGTGACCTCTCCATGGCTCGCCTCCTTCACGCCTTGCACAAGGCTGTAGGCCAGGGAGCCCAATATGGCGGCCTGCATGATTGTATTGAGCCCCGATACACCTCCGGGCATGGGGGTGGTGAGCATCGTCAGCACTTCACTGCCTATGTCAGACAATGCCTCTTTGAAAGCCTGCCAATCCAGTGCCGACTTGCTAGTGGCCAACAGGCTCAAGTTGTCACGAAACCGCGCTGTCTGCCGCTCTCCAACTCTCTTGGCCAATGGTTGAGAACCGCTTGTGCTGATTTCGACATACAGTTGCAGACTGTCCAGGTCTGGCTCGGGAAACGTACTGCGAAAAGCATCATGCAGAACACCCGCGAGCCAGGTGATGCCCTGGGGCCTTGGCTCGTCACTCAGCAGCTTGTTGAAGCCTCCCAGGTCTTTCAACCCCAGATGCCTGACAAACCAGCCAAGCTGACCTTTGCTGTGGTCCTGCCTGAGTTGCTGCAAAAAGTGCTTCAAGCCGCTGTCTACGCTTTTGTGCCACAAAAGGGCTCCGCCGAGGCGTTGTGGGAAATAGCTGAAAACACCAGACACCTCAGGAACCTTGATCAGGAAAAGAGGGAGCGCAATTTCGCCGCGCCCGGAGAAGTCCAGGTAGTTTTCATCGTGAAAGAGCAATTTTGAGTCTTCTTCTGTACCTCCCGGGTGTCTGATGAACTTCTCCGGTATCACGGGTTTGAGACCCATTGAAACCGGCCATATGTGCGGCTCAGCGTCTCCCTTCAACATGCTGAGCAAACGCTCGTAATCGGTAAGGTTGACCTTCGACACAAAACTGTTGCGGTAAGCCTCCAGCAAATCGAACTCAAAGCCGGCTTTGGCCGCTGCAACCACCCGCTGCGTCAAGGAGCCATCCTGCGCATTTGCGCCATCAAGCAACTGTTTGAGCTTCGCACCCAGATCCAGTTTTCGCACAATCTGGATAAACGGCCCGGCAGGCCTGCCCCTCAAACCGGCGGTATAGTCGATGTAACTGGCTTGTTCAAAGCTGTAGGGCTTGAGCAATACCGAGTCAGTCCTGTAACTGAAGTTCTCGCACGCGGCATCCCATAGCGACACCACGCGAACATGTTCAATAAACCTGGACTCTTCCAGTGCGCGCGGCGTACGTCCGGGACTGAAGGTGAACTTGGGCTCGCGGGCAGCAGACGGTGAACCGCTGATGCGGGTCATGTACTCAAGCAGGTCCTCTTCGATATTTTCACGGTAACGGGTATGGATCCGCGCTTGCTCGGGGTCGACATCAACGCCCAGCAGCTCCTTGAGCTCATGAGTGAGTGCTGCCAGATGAGTTGACTTGAAGTCGGCCTTGATCCGCGTGATCTCGTCCTCAACCGCCTTGAGGGATGCCAGCGCGTTGCGATAGAGCACGGGATAACTGAATTTATGCGCCTCGCTCAGGCCATTGAAGTTGGCTTCGACAACTGAAGACAGATAGGTGAGCGCCTCTTTTTGCGCCCATTGCGTACTGGACAACAGCAACGGTGCTCGACCGCGTACAGGGGGTAAACTCGTCGTCATGGCTAGGATTCCGCTGGGTTGAAAGCCAACATATCCCTGAGCAAAACCTGCGCGGCGGTAGATAGTTATCCCGTCTCCTGCAAGGTACTGGCGTCATGATATGGTTCGCGCCCTGCCATTCGAGCGGTTTGCCACTATGCCTGTGACGTCTCGCACCCTGCGTTTGACGCTGTATTGCCTGTTGATTCTGGCCGGAGCGGCTCTGGCTGGCGGCTGGGCGATGCGCCAGGCCGAACGTCATGCGCTGGAAGAGAGCGCCCGCCGCGGGCCTGAACAACTGAACCTGTATGCCAACTCGCTGCACACGCTGATTGAGCGCTATCGCGCCCTGCCCGCTGTACTGGCACTGGACCCGGAGCTGGTGACGGCCTTAAGCAAGCCCTTGACCGCGCACGAACAGGCCGCACTCAATGAAAAGCTTGAACGCATCAACGGTGCGGCCCAGTCCTCCACCCTGGAGTTGCTCGACAGCACCGGCCTGGCCGTCGCCGCCAGCAACTGGAATACCTCCAACAGCTATGTGGGCCATAACTATGGCTTCAGGCCCTATTTCAAGCAGACCCGCAGCCAGGGCAGCGGCAGCTTTTATGCCGTGGGCGTGACCAGCGGAATACCAGGTTACTTCCTGTCCAGCGCGGTGCTCGATGCCGACGGCAGGTTTTTGGGGGCGATGGTGGTCAAGCTTGAATTCCCGCAGCTGGAGCGTGAATGGAGCCACGGCAACGACACCCTGCTGGTCAGCGACGCCCGGGGCATTGTGTTTATTGCCAACCAACCCGGCTGGCGCTATCGCCTGTTGCGACCGTTGAGTGACAGCGATCGTAGCGAAATTTCCGCCACGCGCCAGTACCACGATCAACCCCTGACGCTGATGAAGACCCACACCCTGCGCAGCTTTGATGAAGCCAGCTCCCTGACCCGCGTCGACGGACCCAACGGCCAGGCAGATTATCTGTGGGGGTCGTTGCCACTGAGCGCAGAAGGCTGGACGCTGCACCTGCTACGCCGTCCCGTGACCGCCGCGGAAGACAGTCGCAATGCCGCACTGGCGGCGATTGGCCTGTGGCTGACGCTGGTGTTTCTGGGGCTATTTTTATTCCAGCGCTGGCGACTGGGGCGTTTGCGCCAGCGCAATCGTGAGGAGCTTGAGCAACTGGTCGAAGCCCGCACCCGGGATTTGCGTACTGCGCAAGATAGCCTGGTGCAATCAGCCAAACTCGCGGCACTGGGGCAAATGTCGGCGGCGCTGGCCCACGAGATCAACCAGCCCCTGACCGCCCAGCGCATGCAGTTGGCGACTTTGCGTCTGTTGCTGGATCACGGCCGTATCGACGATGCCTATAAAGCCCTGGACCCGTTGGAGCAGATGCTCAAGCGCATGGCCGCACTCACCGGCCATTTAAAGACTTACGCCCGCCAGAGCCCCAGCGGTTTGCGCGAGCGCCTGGACCTGGCAACCGTGGTCGATCAGGCCCTGCAGTTGCTGGAGCCGCGCCTTCAGGAAGAAGCCATAGAGCTGACGATCAATCTGATTCGCCCGGCCTGGGTACGCGGCGATGCGATCCGTCTGGAACAAGTGTTGATCAACCTGCTGCGCAACGCCCTTGACGCCATGCTCGACACACCGCGCAAACACTTGGAAATCCGCATCGAGGCTAATCAACAACTGTGGCACTTGACGGTCAGCGACAGCGGGGGCGGGATCAGGGAGGAACATCTGGGTAAAATCTTCGATCCGTTCTTCACCACCAAACCGGTGGGTGACGGATTAGGTTTGGGCCTGGCGGTGTCTTACGCCATTGTTCACGAAATCGGCGGTCGCTTGACCGCCTGCAACCGGGCCGATGGCGCACAATTCACGCTGACGCTGCCCATCGCACAGGAAATGTGAAACATGCTCAACTCGGTGATCGTGGTCGATGACGAGGCCAGTATTCGTAATGCCGTGGAGCAATGGCTGAGCCTGAGCGGCTTTGAAGTGCAGTTGTTCAGCTGCGCCGAAGACTGCCTGGATCAACTGCCTGCGCATTTTGCCGGGGTGATTGTCAGTGATGTGCGCATGCCGGGGATGGGCGGCCTTGCGTTGCTGACCCGCTTGCAGCAACTGGATGCGGACTTGCCGGTGATTTTGCTGACAGGCCACGGTGATGTCCCGATGGCCGTCGAAGCCATGCGCGAGGGTGCTTACGACTTTCTCGAAAAACCCTTCAGCCCCGAAGCACTGCTGAGCAGCCTGCGTCGAGCCCTGGAAAAGCGCCAGCTGGTACTCGAAAACCGTCGTTTGCACGAACAGGCTGACCTGCGCGAACTGATCGACGGGCGCTTGCTGGGTGTGTCGCGCAGCTTGCAGACCTTGCGTCGTCAGGTGCTGGAGCTGGCGCCACTGCCGGTCAATGTGTTGATTCGTGGCGAGACCGGCAGCGGTAAGGAACTGGTCGCCCGCTGCCTGCATGATTTTGGCCCCCGTGCCGACAAACCTTTCGTGGCGCTCAACTGCGCCGCAATCCCCGAGCAGTTGTTTGAAGCCGAGCTGTTCGGTCACGAAAGCGGGGCATTTACCGGAGCGCTGGGCAAGCGCATCGGCAAGCTGGAGTACGCCGATGGCGGGACCTTGTTTCTGGATGAAATCGAAAGCATGCCCTTGGCCCAGCAAGCCAAATTGCTGCGGGTGCTACAAGAGCAAAAGCTGGAGCGCCTGGGCTCCAATCAGAGCATCAGCGTGAACCTGCGGGTGATTGCCGCCACCAAACCTGACTTGCTCGAAGAAGCCCGCGCCGGGCGTTTTCGCGAAGACCTGGCCTATCGACTGACCGTGGCGCAACTGCGCCTGGCACCGTTGCGCGAGCGCCGAGAAGATATTCCATTGCTGTACGACGCCTTTTCACACAGTGCCGGCGAACGCCTGGGGCGCAGCGCACAACCGCTGAGCGGGCCACAACTGTCCCGTTTGCTGAGCCACGACTGGCCGGGCAATGTGCGCGAACTGGCCAACGTTGCCGAGCGGGACGTACTGGGCTTGAGCGAACCGCAACTGGACGACCCTGAAACAGGGCAATCACTGGTGACGCAACAGGAAGCCTTTGAGGCGCAATGCCTGCGTGCTGCGCTGACCCGACATAAAGGTGATATCAAGGCAGTGCTCAATGAACTCCAACTGCCGCGCCGTACCCTCAATGAAAAAATGCAGCGTCATGGGCTGGTGCGCGAGGCGTTTTTGGGAAGCAGTTAAGCGATTCCTGCCTCTGTGGGAGCGGGCTTGCTCGCGATTCGGACGGCGCGGTGGTTCAGGTAAACCGCGGTGATGCCATCGCGAGCAAGCCCGCTCCCACAAGAGTCAGGGCCTGCAACGCTTGTCAGATAGGCGGATTCTTGCCTATGACGCACCCGAAAACCAGCGGATTCCCGCTCACCCACCACCCTCTCCCCTTGTAAACCGGGCCCTGCAGCCTTGGCACAACTCCTGCTATAGCCCTGCAAGCTCGCGTTTTGACGCGCTATAAAAAAACAATGAAAGAAGGATCCATTCAATGGATAACTCCAGCACCCTGCCTGCCGGGTCCGCGTCTGCGGCCCCCAAAGAAAAGACCACCTCAAGCCGTATCAAATCGATTTTCAGTGGCTCCGTCGGCAACATGGTCGAGTGGTACGACTGGTACGTCTACGCCGCATTCTCGCTGTACTTCGCCAAGGCCTTTTTCCCCAAGGGCGACACCACCGCACAATTGCTCAATACCGCGGCCATCTTCGCCGTAGGCTTTTTGATGCGCCCGATCGGCGGCTGGCTGATGGGCCTGTACGCTGACCGCAAAGGCCGTAAAGCCGCACTGATGGCTTCGGTGCTGCTGATGTGCTTCGGCTCGCTGGTCATCGCCCTGTCGCCAGGTTATGAAACCATTGGCGTGTGGGCACCGGTGCTGCTGGTCTTCGCCCGTTTGCTGCAAGGGTTGTCCGTGGGTGGCGAGTACGGCACCTCGGCAACCTACCTGAGCGAGATGGCGACCAAGGAGCGTCGTGGCTTTTTCTCCAGCTTCCAGTACGTGACACTGATCTCGGGTCAGCTCATCGCCCTGGGTGTATTGATCGTTCTGCAACAGACCCTGACCGAAGAACAGCTGTACAGCTGGGGCTGGCGCGTTCCGTTTGTGATCGGTGCCCTGTGCGCCGTGGTCGCGCTGTATCTGCGTCGTGGCATGGAAGAAACCGAGTCGTTCAAAAAGGTCCGGGTCAAGCCTAAAGAAAGCGCCATGCGCACCTTGATGCGCCATCCTAAAGAGCTGATGACCGTCGTCGGCCTGACCATGGGCGGCACGCTGGCGTTCTACACCTACACCACGTACATGCAGAAATACCTGGTGAACACGGTGGGGATGAGCATTTCTGACTCCACCACCATTTCGGCCGCCACACTGTTCCTGTTCATGTGCATACAGCCACTGGTGGGCGCTCTGTCGGACAAGATCGGACGTCGTCCAATCCTGATCGCCTTCGGCGTGCTGGGTACCCTGTTCACCGTGCCAATCCTCACCACCCTGCACACCATCACCACCTGGTGGGGCGCGTTCTTCCTGATCATGGCCGCGTTGATCATTGTCAGCGGCTACACCTCGATCAACGCCGTGGTGAAAGCTGAACTGTTCCCGACAGAAATCCGCGCACTGGGCGTAGGCTTGCCTTACGCGCTGACCGTGTCGATCTTCGGCGGTACCGCTGAATACATTGCGCTGTGGTTCAAGAGTGCAGGCATGGAAACCGGTTACTACTGGTACGTGACTGCCTGTATCGCCTGCTCTCTAGCGGTTTACGCCACCATGAAAGACACCCGCAAGCACTCGCGTATCGAAACAGACTAAGCCCCGCCTCCAACCAGCCCCACACGGGGCTGGTTGTATCAGCAACACCTTCCTGCCCGCCCCCTCCAAAGCACCTCCCTCTCTGTTAAGTGCGTCAGCGTTATCTGACTTAATAGTCAGTTAACTCTGTTAGGCCACTATCCATTTCAGCAAGACCTCTATCGCTGGCTGATGTGAATCGTCACCAAACGCAAGAGCAGACATCCGTTGGCCTGTTTTTGCGCGGGCGAACACATCGAATAAATCGATTATTTATCGCTATTTTTTGCGCTTTTTAATCAAATTAATCGGCGTAGTCTTAAACCCATACCCACTGAACATCTCAAACACGAAACAAGGAGCTTCATCATGAAAACCAAATTGATCCTCGCTGCCGCCTTCTCTGCCCTGGCTTTCAATGCTTTTGCCGCCGATGGTTTCGACCGTACTCACTCGTCGAGCTTTGCTGAAGACGGCTTCAGCCGCACAGGTTCGGCCGCCGTTGCCGCTGATGGCTTTGATCGCACCGGCTCGGCTACTTTTGCTGAAGACGGCTTCGACAAAACCGGTTCGGCCACCTTCGCAGAAGACGGCTTCGACAAAACCGGCTCGGCCACCTTCGCAGAAGACGGCTTCGACAAAACCGGCTCGGCTACCTTCGCAGAAGACGGCTTCGACAAAACTGGCTCGGCCACCTTCGCAGAAGACGGCTTCAGCCGTACCCATTCGGATACCTTTGCCTCGGATGGTTACGATCGCACCAATGGCGCCCTTTTCAGCTAACACCTGAAGGAGGCACTTCAGCCCGGCCCTGGCCGGGCTTAGTCGTTTCTGGGGGAAAGAAAATTGCGAAAACCCGTAGCCGCTTTTGTAATCAGCCCCAAGGCCTTGCACTATAGGGGCTCTATATCAGCCGTTTGCGGACTACTCCCATGCATGACGATATTCATTTTTATGAACCCTCCCAAGGCCACGGCCTGCCCCACGATCCGTTCAACGCTATCGTTGGCCCGCGTCCGATTGGCTGGATTTCGTCTCAGGATGCCCAAGGCCGGCTGAACCTTGCTCCCTACAGCTTTTTCAACGCGTTTAACTACATCCCGCCGATCATCGGGTTTTGCAGTGTGGGTCGTAAAGACAGCCTCAATAACATCGAGAAAACCGGCGAATTCGTCTGGAACCTGGCCACACGTCCCTTGGCCGAAGCGATGAACCAAAGCTGCGCCATGGTCGGCCCCGAGGTGAATGAGTTCGAACTGGCAGGCCTGACAACTGCAGCTTCGCGGGTGATCAGTGTGCCGCGCGTGGCCGAAACGCCAGTATCGTTTGAGTGCAAGGTCACGCAGATCATCCAGCTGCAACGCGCAGACAAGGCGTTGGTGCCAAGCTGGCTGATTCTGGGTGAGGTGGTGGCCGTACATATCGCCAGACACCTGCTTAAAGACGGGATTTACGACACCGCAGCCGCCGAACCGATTTTACGCGGTGGCGGCCCGGCGGATTACTTCCAGCTAGGCCCCGAAGCACTGTTCAAAATGCATCGGCCGCGTTAGGGCCTGTTGACGTTTGGTTGTGAGCCACAACCAAACGTCAACAGCCCCTACAACTACCAGACCAGCTCGGCGTCTTCGGTGACGCCCTGCAGGGCTTCAAGTTGTTGCGCGGCAGCAGCATCGGCGGCGGTCGCTGTTTTGAACGTTTGCTCGATCAGTACTTTGTGAAAGCGCGGCGCTCCACCTTCATACAAGGCTTTGACTGCAATCGCTGCGTGGTAAATCCCGGGTTCAACCGGAACCACGGCTGATACCGCTTCAAAATGTGCAAACTCTTTACGCGCCATGCTTCAACTCCCGGCCAATGGAAAAACCGGCATTCTACCTGTTCAACCCGCTCGCATCGTTGAAGGTCTTGAAATCGAGGCTATCCACCACGTGCTGGTAGACCAGCACGCCGTAAACATCCATGAGCGATGAGTTGAAATACGCCTGCATCGAGGTTTCATCCTGCCAATAGCCCGCGACCTGCCACAGCAGCGGATCGCTCTGGCAATGCTGCAAGGCGAAGTGCAGGCAACCGGGCGTCTGCAGGGTCGGTTCAATCAGTTGGCTCAGGCACGCCTGGACCTGGACCGAACACCCTGCGCGGGCGCGAACCAGGGTCATATGACTGACGGCATTGGACTGGGGCATGCTGGCCTCCACAAAGGAAAAGGGTGTTAGGGAGAGGTTCAAAGCTTAGAGGCCAGCACCCGTGACCGTTAGTCGATTCCTGCCCCAGGCTTGCACGATTCTGCAAAACCTCGTTTTTTCCCCTTCTGATTGCGCACTTGAACCGTCTGTCTCGCCTTTGGCTTTTTGAGCAAGGCTGTACGTCTGCAACGGGTTTGGCAGGCACATGAGCGCTGCCAATGACAGGATCAGGCAAGACAACGGCAGAAATCGGCTACCCCTTGGCCTTGCACAAACTTAAGCTGTACCTGCCCTGTTGCTTTAATGAGGATGCGACCTATGTCACTGCTGGAACCACCGCGGCCCGCGCTCGACCCCGCACTTGAAAAACAGCGCGTGGAACTGGCAGACCTGATTTACCGCCACGCCCCTGAAGACGGCTCGTTCGATACCGGTGTCGAGGCGCTGTTTGTGTCCCGTTACAGCCAACCCAGCGATTTTGCCCCCAGCCTGCCCAAACCCGCGCTGTGCATCATGGCCCAGGGCCGTAAAGAGGTGCGGCTGGCGGATGAATACTTCGCCTACGACCCGCTCAATTATCTGGTGGTGTCTGTGTCGATGCCGATCAGCGGCAGGGTGCTGGAAATATCCCCCGAACACCCGGTACTGGCCTTGCGCCTGGATATTGATCCTGCGGACATTTCCACCCTGATCAGCGATGCGGGCCCCATGGGCGTGCCGTCGCGACCGACCGGACGGGGCCTTTACGTTGAGCCCATTGACCCGCCGATGCTCGACGCATTGCTGCGCCTGACACGCCTGCTCGACACCCCCAAAGATATCGCCATGCTTGCGCCACTGATTCGCCGTGAGATTTTGTACCGGCTATTGCGCAGCCCCTTGGGCCACCGCCTGTATGAAATCGCCAGCGAAAATAGTCAAAACCATCGCGTCAGCCGGGCTGATTTCCTGGCTTAACGGTAACTTTGAACAGCCGCTGCGCATCGACAGCCTGGCACGGGAGGCCAATCTCAGCGTGTCGACGCTGCATCATCGATTCAAGGCCATGACCGCCATGAGCCCACTGCAGTACCAAAAACAATTGCGCCTCAACGAAGCGCGGCGGCTGATGCTCAGTGAGGGCCTGGATGCATCGGCAGCGGGCTATCGCGTGGGCTATGAAAGCCCGTCGCAATTTAGCCGCGAGTACAGCCGTCAGTTCGGCGCGCCACCGGTGCGGGATCTGGCGCGCCTGCGCATGAGCCTATAGCGCGAGCGATTGCTGCCAGTGCCACTCATCGATTTCAATCACGCTGGGGCCCTGGCGGTCGGCGGCGCTGGCCAGGGCTGCGCGCAATTGCGCCTCGCCCTCGACCGTCTGCGCGGTACACCCCAACGCCTTGGCCACACCGATAAAGTCCGGGGTGTAAATGTCGACGCCCACGGGCTCGATGGCGCGATTGAGCATGTATTTTTTGATTTCGCCGTAGCCCTGGTTGTTCCACAGCAACACGATTATCGGTGTGCGTGCCTCAACTGCACTGGCCAGTTCAGCCAGGGTGAATTGCAACCCTCCATCACCGATCAGGCACAAGACCGGGCCACCCGCTTTCCCCTCTGCCCGACGACCCAACCAGGCACCGACTGCCGCTGGCAGGGCATAACCCAGGGTGCCGTAGCCGGTTGATGAGTTGAACCAGCGACGCGGCTGCCCGGGGTTGAAGGTCAGGTTGCCGGTGTACACCGGCTGGGTTGAATCACCTACACACACCGCATCCGGCAGCACATCGAACACAGCCTGCAAGAAATGGGTTTGGGCCCGGGTCGGCGCATCCCATTCAGTGGCCAGTTGCGCCTTGAGGCGACTGACCCGCTCTGAGCCCCAGTCCGCCCGCCGTGGCGGCACTTGAGCAAGGCTCGACAGCAAGGCTTGGGCGGCCAGGTTCGCATCGGCTACCAGGGCCAGGGTGGGCGGGTAGTTGCGCACGGTCTGATCCGGGTCGATATCGATGCGCAACAAGGCGCCAGGGATCTCAAAACCGCCAGCAAAGGTCACGTCGTAATCGGTCTCGGCCAGTTCGGTGCCAATGGCCAGCACCACGTCCGCCTCGGCCACAAGCGCCCGTGTCGCAACCAGTGATTGGGTCGAGCCAATCAACAGGGGGTGATCCGAAGGCAGCATGCCCTTGGCATTAATGGTCAGGGCCACCGGGGCGCCCAGTCGCTCCGCCAGTTTTAGCAGCGCGGGGCCCGCCTCTATCGCGCCGCCACCCGCCAGAATCAACGGCCGTTTGGCATGGATCAACCGCTGGCTCATCTGTTCGATGGCAGCAGGCGAAGCCCCTGGCCGGGCAATGCTTACAGGGTGACTGGCAAGCAATGCGTCGGCGTTTTCCACCAGTACGTCCAGGGGAATCTCGATATGCACAGGCCGTGGGCGACCGGCCTGAAACAGCGCAAATGCCCGCGCCAGCACGCCCGGCAACTCTGCCGCCGACATCAGGGTGTGGGAAAACGCCGCCACGCCAGCCACCAGCGCTCCCTGATTCGGCAGTTCGTGCAACTTGCCACGCCCCCCGCCCAACTGGCTGCGCGACTGCACACTGGAAATCACCAGCATCGGAATCGAATCCGCATAAGCCTGGCCCATCGCAGTCGTGATATTGGTCATGCCGGGGCCGGTAATGATGAAGCACACACCGGGCTTGCCGCTGGTACGGGCATAGCCGTCAGCCATAAAACCGGCACCCTGCTCGTGACGCGGGGTGACGTGATTGATTCTGGACCCTGCCAGCCCGCGGTATAGTTCAACGGTGTGTACGCCGGGGATGCCGAACACCTGCTCGACCCCGTACGCCTCCAGCAACTTGACCAATACTTCGCCACACGTCGCCATGTGTCCTGCTCCTCTTCTTGTTCGGGAATGAACCATTGAAGCGGTCGGCTGTGGTGCGCACAACGCAAACGTGCTCATACTAGCCATGTCCTGGACTCATGGCTGACCACTGATGAAACGCCTACCGCCACTTCCCGCGCTGCATACTTTTTTGATCACGGCTCAATGTTGCAACTTCACCCGTGCCGGTGAGCAGTTACACATCACCCAGGGCGCGGTGAGCCGGCAAATTGCCGGGCTTGAGGAACATCTGGGTTATGCGCTGTTTCATCGCCAGGCTCGCGGCCTGAGTCTGACCGAACAGGGCCAGGCGCTGTATCCGCGGATCGGGCAGGTGTTCGACATGATCGGCGAGGCAGTCGAGTACGCCAGCATTCGCCGTACCCCGCTGCAGATCAAGGCCCCTACCTGCATGCTGCGCTGGCTGCTGCCCAAGTTGCTGCACTGGCAAGAACTGCGCCCCGACGTGCCGGTGGAACTGACCAGCAGCGTGCAGCACGGGGTGGACTTTCGTCGCGAGGCTTTCGATGCCGCCGTGGTCTACAGCCCGCAGCCGGGGCCCAAGCGCGAAGGCCAGCACCTGTTCGACGAACAACTGACCCCGGTATGCGCCCCGCATCTGCTGGACGGCAGCAACGCCATCAACCACCTGAACGACCTTGCACAACACACCCTGCTGCACCCCAGCCGTGATCAACAGGACTGGATCAACTGGCTGGCTGCGGCGGGGGGAGATGTGTCGATGATCTGCAAGAGCCAGTACTTCGACACCCTGGATCTGGCCATGACCGTAGCCGCCCAGGGCAACGGTGTCGCCATAGGCGACTGGTCACTGATAGGGGATGACCTCAAGGCTGGCCGACTGGCCATGCCCTTTGACTTCAAAGTACGGACCGGCGCCGCCTACCTGCTGGTGTGTTCTGCGCGCAACGAACCGTCCGCACCGCTGCGCGAATTGCTGGATTGGCTGGTGAAACAGGCTAGGGATACTGATCAGCCGTGAATTAATACGCCACGGAAAACCTGAAGCTACAAAAATCCCTGTAACAGTTTAAATAGGGTAATCGATACTTAAAAAGGGTAAAAACGGTCATTAACAACCCATTTAAGTCTCGAAATTACCCTATTTAGAAGGAAGCTTATGCACTCGCTCACCGTCGAACTTCTGACCAAGCTTCGTTATGACGGCCTGCAGCTTTCTACTCTGCGAGCGCTGGGCGAGTACCGGGGCAAGCAAACGTTGTTTGTCGCGCAATCGGCAGAGGCACTTGCAGGGCTTAGACAGCAAGCAATGATCGAGTCCGCCGAATCATCCAACCGTCTGGAGGGCGTTGTTGTCTCGCCCACTCGCCTGAAATCCCTGATGGTCAAAAACGCCCAACCTAAAAGCCGCTCCGAGCAGGAGATTGCCGGCTATCGGGACGCCCTGTCGCTGATACACGAAGCCTGCGATGCCATGCCCGTCTCAGAGGGCACGGTGCGCCAGTTGCATACGATTCTTTATCGTTACTTGCCACAAGAGGGAGGTCACTGGAAATCAACCAACAATGACATCATTGAACGCCATCCCGACGGGAGTCTCAGGGTGCGGTTTACACCGACGCCTGCTCACCTGACACCCATGGCCATGAATGATTTACTCGCCCGCTATCACAGCGCCAACGAGCAAAAACTGGCCGATCCGTTGGTTCTGGTTCCCCTGTGCATTCTGGACTTCTTGTGTATCCACCCCTTCGCAGACGGGAATGGCCGCGTTGCCCGCCTGCTGACCCTGTTACTGCTCTATCAGTTTGATTACGCCGTAGGTCGTTTCATCAGCCTTGAGCGTATTTTTGAAGACAGCAAGGAGAGCTATTACGAGACCCTGGAAGCCAGCTCGGTCAACTGGCACGTGGGTGAACATGATGCAGGGCCCTGGCTCAATTACTTTTGGGGCGCACTCATCAAGGCTTACAAAGAGTTTGAAGCCCGGGTGGGAACCATTGAGAAAAAACACGGCAACAAAAGCAGCCGTGTCCGTATTGCCGTATTGAACCGTTCACTGCCGTTTTCAATCAGTGACATCGAACTTGCGTGCCCGGGCACGAGCCGCGACACGGTGCGCCTGGTGTTACGTACGTTGAAAGCTGAAGGCTTGATCGAATCCACAGGCAAGGGGCGAAGCGCGAAATGGCGCAGTTGCCCCCAACCGTAAGGCTCAATACCCCACTGTGAACCGCTGGCGGGAATGTTTGGGTTGTTCGACTTCATCCAGCATGGCGATGGCGAAGTCAGCAAAGCTGATCCAGCTTTTGCCTTCAGCGCTGATCAGCAGGTGGTCTGCACCCAGGCGGAACGTGCCTGTGCGTTCACCTTCGACAAACTCGGCAGACGGCGACAGGAAACTCCAGTCCAGGTCTTTTTCGGCGCGCAGGATGTCGAGGTACACACAGCCAGCCGAGGCCTCCGCCCGGTACTCTTCGGGAAAGCCCGGACTGTCGATGACTTTGCTGTCATCAGGCAACAACAGGGAACCCGCGCCGCCAACAAACAGCAGGCGTTTAACGCCAGATTTTTTTACCGGATCGATAATAGTCGAGGCTGGCTGGGTCGAAAAATGCGCCGCGCTGAGCACCACGTCATGCCCCGCCACTGCGTCTTGCAGGGCCTGGCCATTGTTGATGTCGACGTCCTTGGTCACGACACTGGCACGCTCACTCAATTTGGAAGCGTTGCGGGCAATGGCCGTAACGCTGTGACCGCGGCGCAGGGCTTCTTCCAGCAGTTGGCTGCCGGCACGACCAGTCGCTCCGATAATTGCAATTTTGCTCATGACGCTCTCCAGTGTGTTGGGAATAACGTTGGGATCTTTCACCACTTCATTTCGCCCTTGGCCACTTTGGCACTGAGCTCCAGCGAAGACGCTTCGCCCAGGTCCGGGTAGCGTTTTTTCATGGCGGCGATCAGTTCGCTCGAATTGCTGGCCTTGAGGGCTTCTTCGTCAAACGCCTTGATGTAGTCGCGGGTGAAATACACGGCCTTCAACGAGCGATCGCTTTCACCCAGATAATGACCCGGCACCACGACTTTCGGCTGCAGGCTGTCGATGCGCTTGAGGGTGGCCAGCCACTGTTTGTGCGATTGCGGGGTCTGGGTGTCGGCCATCCATACGTGCAGGTTGTCGGCCACTACTACACCACCGACCACGGCTTTAAGCGATGGAATCCATACGAAAGTGCGATCCGGCTGGCGCCCGGTGAGGCCGACCACATCCAGCTCACGCCCTTCAAGGTCCAGGGTATTGCCCTTGAGAACCTGCGGCACGATCACCTTGCCCGGAACATCAGCGCCCATTTTCGGACCCCAGAAGGCCAGCTTGGCATCTTTGGTTTCGTTGATATGTGCAACCGTCGGTGCCGAGGCCACGACCTTCGCGTCGGGGAATGCCTGGGTCAGGGTTTCAAGGCCAAAGTAGTAGTCCGGGTCGCCGTGGCTGATGTAGATCGTGGTGAGGTTTTTGCCGCTGGCGCGAATCTTGTCGACCACCTGCTGGGCCTGGGCCTTGCCGAACTGGGCATCGACCAGAATGGCGTCCTTGTCACCACTGACCAGCACCGAAGACACGGGAAAAATCGCCGCCTCTCCAGGGTTGTACACGTCCAGGGTCAACGGTGCCTGAGCGGCAGCATGGGCTGCAAAGCCCAGCACAACAGCGCTGAGGACAAAACGGCGAAGGGTCGAAAATCCAGTCATGGGTGATTCCTGAGTCAGTGGCCAGGGTCGGCGATAGACAGAGCTTAGTTGCACGATCGCGAACTAAAAATGCGATGCTTGAACATAGTTTGTTTCAGATATCGGGCAGATCATGGATCGTCTTATTGCAATGCGTGTGTTTGTTACCGTTGTCGACCTCGGCAGCCAGTCAGCGGCGGCCGATCATCTGGATCTGTCACGCCCGGTGGTGTCACGCTACCTGGCGGAGCTGGAAGAATGGGTAGGTGCACGCTTGATGCACCGCACCACGCGCAAGTTGAGCCTGACTGCTGCGGGCAATGAGACTCTGCCCCGCTGCCGACAACTGCTGGAGCTGGCTGACGACATGCAGGCCGCCGTGGGTGCGCCCACCGATGCACCACGGGGATTGTTGCGCATCAGTGTCAGCACCTCGTTCGGACAGGCGCAACTGGCTGCGGCAGTGACTGACTACGTACGGCTTTATCCGCAGGTCAGCATTGATCTGCAGATGCTCGACCGCACGGTGAATCTGGTAGACGAGCGCATCGACCTGGCGATTCGCACCAGCAATGACCTGGACCCGAACCTGATCGCCCGCAAGCTTACCGTTTGTCGCTCGGTGCTCTGTGCATCCCCGGCGTATCTGCGCGAACGCCCGGCGCCGCAGCAGGTCGACGAACTGAGCCGACACAACTGCCTGACCCACTCCTACTACGGCAAGAGCCTGTGGCACTTCACCCACCACGGTGAGGACGTGTCGGTCCCGGTACAAGGCAACATCAGCGCCAACGAAGCGAGCACCTTGTTGAGCGCCACTCTGGCGGGTGCGGGGGTTTCGCTGCTGCCCAGCTACCAGGCCGGGGTGTATGTGCAACGCGGTGAACTGGTGCGCCTGCTGCCCGAAGCAGAACCGCGCCTGATGAACATTTACGCGGTGTATGCCTCACGCAAACACATGCCTGCAACCTTGCGCAGCATGCTCGACTTTCTCGTCGAACGCTTCACCGATGAACCGGCGTGGGATAAAGACTTGTAAACCGAGCCCCGTAGTCGCTGGCGCATCTAGTCCATTTGAAGGATGAAATCGGGCACAACCCCTCGTACAACTGGCATGGCAAGAACCTAAGTCTGAACTAGCCTCAAGTCTGTGACGTCAGGGAGCAAATGCCATGACTACTAAAACAAAAACAAGATGCATGACCGTGTTTGTCGTTTTCGCTGCCGCTGTACTGTTTGCAGGCGCTTGCTACCGCGCTGAACAAACCCGGCAAGCATCCGGATTGATCGCCAGTTGCAATGGCGCGCACTGCAATGCCATGTTCAGCGCTCTGAGGTAAGGAAGCCCCGGAGCATCAGGTCGGGCTGATGCCGTCAGCCCGACCTGTTCGAAAGGCGCTGGGCGATGTTCCGCTCAGGCGCCGGAAAAACCGCGCGAAATACGCCGGGTCAGCAAAGCCCAGACTGTCAGCCACCTCGCTGATGGTCATCGGCGTGTAAATCAAATGCCGCTTTGCCTCCAGCAAAATCCGTTGATGAATGATCTGCAACGCCGACTGCCCCGCCAGCTCGCGGCAGATACTGTTCAGGTGCGCCACTGAAATGCCCACCTGATGCGCCAGTTGCTCGACATTCGGTTGCTCGCAAAACTGTGTCTCGACCCGTTGATTGAACACGCTCAGGTACTCACGCCCCCGTGATGGCACCTGCTTGGCTTCACGGCGCTGAATCACCTGGCGAGTGACCCACACCAGCAGCACACTGATCAGCGATTGCAAGAGCATGTCGCGGGCGGGTTGCGCGCCGACATACTCACTTTGCAGCTCACTGAACAGGTTGTTGAGGTAATCGCGATCCTTGCCAGCCGGGTAACTGGCGACCCGTTGCAGCAAGCTCACTGATCCGCCCAGCTGCGCTTGCAGTTGAGCCACCAACGGAGCCGCCAGCGTCAGTACAAAACCCTCAACGTTCGGCGAAAACTGAAACCCGTGTACAGACAGCGGCGGGATGATCTGGATGGCGGATTGCTCCAGAACATGAAACTGGCCTTCGACTTCAACCCGCGCCCTGCCCGTGTGGACATAGAGCAACTGGCACAGGTCGGCATGCCGATGGGGATGGATCTCCCAGTCGTGGACGCGGCTGCGCAGCGAGATGGTTTCGCAGTGCAACAGGTCGGGGCCAAGCCAGTCCTGCTGCTCGCCGTACAGCTTGAACACCGGGATTGAAGGATTCATGGGCGCCCGCTCTGAAGTTATTCCTGAAAGCCGATAATCGCACCGATTAGCGAAAAGTACCGGTATTAACGTGTTTATCACCTTCTATTGCTTCTCTCGCAAGCGAAAAATACAAGCATAAATTAATAAGAACCCACTCGTTCCCTGCGGACGAGGCTGCGCGAGAGAACAATAATGAGAACTCAAGTCGCTATTATCGGCGCCGGTCCTTCAGGCCTGCTGCTGGGTCAACTGCTGCATAACGCCGGTATCGATAACGTCATCATCGAACGCCAGACCGGCGAATACGTCCTGGGGCGGATTCGCGCCGGAGTGCTAGAGCAAGGCATGGTCGACCTGTTGCGCCAGGCCGGTGTCAGTCAGCGCATGGACGCTGAAGGGCTTGTCCATGACGGCTTTGAACTGGCCCTGGATAACCGTCAGGTGCATATCGACCTCAAAGGCCTGACCGGCGGCAAAACAGTGATGGTCTACGGCCAGACCGAGGTGACCCGCGATCTGATGGCCGCTCGGGAGGAAGCCGGGGCGCAGACCCTCTACAGCGCCAGCAACGTTCAACCACACGGGATGAAAACCGATACGCCGTACGTCACATTCGATAAAGAGGGCGAAAGCTGGCGCCTGGACTGCGATTACATTGCCGGCTGCGATGGTTTTCACGGCGTGGCGCGTCAGTCGATTCCCAGTGATGTCCTGAAAATCTTCGAACGTGTGTATCCCTTCGGCTGGCTCGGCGTACTGGCCGATACGCCGCCGGTCAACGACGAACTGGTGTATGCCAAACACGAACGCGGCTTTGCCCTGTGCAGCCAGCGTTCGGCTACCCGCAGCCGTTATTACCTGCAGGTCCCGGTACAGGAAAAGGTCGAGGACTGGTCTGATCAACGCTTTTGGGACGAGCTGAAAACCCGCCTGCCCAAGGCGTTGGCTGAGCGCTTGATCACCGGGCCGTCCATCGAAAAAAGCATCGCGCCACTGCGCAGTTTTGTGGTCGAGCCGATGCAGTTCGGGCGCATGTTTCTGGTGGGCGACGCCGCGCATATCGTGCCGCCGACCGGAGCAAAGGGTTTGAACCTGGCCGCCAGCGATGTGAGCACACTGTTCAATATTCTGCTCAAGGTCTACGGCGAAGGTCGCACCGATCTGCTGGAACGCTATTCCGAGGTGTGCCTGAGGCGCGTCTGGAAGGCTGAACGGTTCTCGTGGTGGATGACATCGATGTTGCACCGTTTCCCCGACAGTGACGGCTTTAGCCAGCGTATTACTGACAGTGAACTGGCGTACTTCGTCGACTCCCGGGCGGGGCGCACGACCATTGCAGAAAATTACGTGGGGCTCCCTTACGAGGCTATCGAATAGCAGGCTATCGAGTAGACTAACGGCATTCCGCCATAGGTTTGCCGCCCAAAGGTGTTTTCGTGACCAGTTTGAATCAGCCACCCCAGACCAAGCCTGAAATTCGCAGCATCCTGATCGCCCTGATGCTGGCGATTTTCCTGGGGGCACTGGATCAAACCATTGTCGCCGTCTCCATGCCCGCCATTTCCGCCCAGTTCAAGGATGTCAGCCAGCTCGCGTGGGTGATTTCGGGCTATATGGTGGCCATGACAGTGGCCGTGCCAATTTACGGCAAGCTCGGCGACTTGTACGGGCGCAGGCGCCTGATGCTCTTCGGCATGGGGCTCTTTACCCTCGCCTCGCTGTTTTGCGGGCTCGCGCAGAACATGGAGCAGTTGGTCCTGGCAAGGATCATTCAGGGGATTGGTGCTGGCGGGATGATATCGGTGAGCCAGGCGATCATCGGCGACATCGTTCCACCACGCGAACGGGGTCGCTATCAGGGCTACTTCAGCAGCATGTATGCACTGGCCAGCGTCGCGGGGCCGGTACTGGGCGGTTACATGACCGAGTATCTGTCGTGGCGCTGGGTATTTTTAATCAATTTGCCTCTGGGTCTCGCGGCCTGGTGGATCTCCTATCGCACGCTGGTCGGGCTACCTGTCCCGCAACGCAAGCCGATTATTGACTACTTGGGCACGATGCTGATGATCGTGGGCCTGACGTCGCTGCTGCTGAGCATCACGTTTATCGGCCAGGGCCATAGCTGGCGCGATGATCAGGTCGCCGGGTTTCTGGCGGTTGCACTGATCGCGCTGGGGCTGTTTGTGTGGCATGAACGTCGCACGACTGAACCGTTGCTGCCCATGCACCTGTTTGCCAATCGCAATGCGGTGCTGTGCTGGTGCACGGTATTTTTCACCAGCTTCCAGGCCATTTCCCTGATTGTGCTCATGCCGTTGCGTTATCAGAGCATCACCGGCGCGGGGGCCGACAGCGCGGCCCTGCACCTGCTGCCTCTGGCCATAGGCTTGCCGATCGGGGCCTATTTTGCCGGGCGCAGGACTTCGGTAACCGGACGCTACAAACCGATGATTTTAGCCGGTGCCGTGCTGATGCCCCTGTCCATCCTGGGAATGGCTTTCAGCCCGCCAAGCGCAGAGTTGTTGAGCGCCGTATTCATGCTTTTCAGCGGGATCGCTTCGGGCATGCAGTTTCCAACCTCGCTGGTGGGCGCGCAGAACTCGGTGCAGCAGCAAGACATTGGCGTGGCGACCAGCACCACCAATCTGTTTCGCGCCTTGGGCGGTGCTATGGGGGTCGCCTTGATGTCGGCCCTGCTGCTGGCGTTGCTGCACGACTCGATACTGTCACCGGTCATGGGGCAACCCTTGATCGGTGAAGGCAGCTCGGGGAATGTGTTGCTCGACAGCCTGAACGCGGTCCAGGGCCCCGCGCTGGATAGCCTGCGGGCAGAACTGCTGCTGACTTTCCGCCACCTGCTGACCATCAGCGCTGCGGTGTCGTTGCTGGGGCTGGCTGCGGCGCTGGCGATGCCCAATCAGGTGCTGCGTGGGCGTGAAGACAAGGCGAAGTAGTGGGACGTGTGGGGGCTAGCAAGCCCGCTCCCACACGTTCAGTGTTGCGATTTACGGGCGGGCGCTGATCTGCTTCTGCAAGTTCTGAATCTGGCTTTGCAGGGTATTGATGTTGCGCGTCATCTGGGCGCGAAACACGTCAAACTCCGCTGCATTGGCGCCTTGGGCAGGTGCCGGGCGGTTTTCCAGTTCGCTCTTGAGCACGATCATGTCTTGTTCCAGACGCTCGAGCGCCACACTCGGATTACCTTGTTTTTTCAGGGCCGCCACGTCTACAGCCTGTTGCGCGACACCGGTCTTGAGCGTCGACAACTCAGCACCCAACGCTTTCAACTCGGCTTCGAGCCTGGCCTGGGTTTCTTTTTGCGCCGTCACCTGCAGCACCATCGCCGCATTGATCTGCTCAAAGCGCTGATCCAGCTCGCCCTGCTGCCCCGCCACAACACCCTGCTGACGTTTGCTCTGCTCAAGAAGCTGCTCTTCGAGCTGCTTGATCTGCAACTTCAGGGCTTCGCTGCCATTGTTGATGCTCGACTCGCTGGCCACCACCTTGCCGGAAATGGCCTGCAACCGCCCCGCCGCATCTTCACTGATGCGGGCAAAGCTTTCCTGGGTCGCCACCAGTTGCTGCTCCATCAGCGAGATCTGCTGAAAACTCCACCAGGCAAGCCCGCCCACGGCAAGCAGCAAGGCACAGATCAACGTCCACAAAGGCCCGGTACTCGGACCCTTGACCTTGATCACCGGTGTATTGCGTGAATAAACCGTGGTGCGCTCACGAGCAGCGTCCGTGGGCGCCAGCTCATCATGATCATGGGCATCGGCGCGCAAGGTCGGGACATGTTCAAAGTCGTCGCGGGCATCGTTACGCATGGTAAACCTTCAAAAATAGCGCTCAGTTACAAGCATTTATCGGTACGGCGATTCCTGAGCTTTCCACCAGCCACAGAACTCATCCAGTGCGGCCCACAGACTGACTTTGGGGTCGTAGTCCAGGTAATGCCGGGCACGGCTGATGTCGAGGGTAAAGTCTTTGTCCATGATCTGCACCCCCAAACGCGAACGTGACGGTTCGGGCTGGCCCGGCCACAGCTTGCAGCCGACTTCGCTCAGCGCGCCCAGACTGTAGGCCAGGCCGTAGCCGCGATAACGGGTTACTTGCGGCACGTTCATTTGGCGCATCACATAATTGATCACATCCCACAACGGGATGGGCGTGCCATTACTGATGTTGTAGGCCCTGCCCAAGGCCGAACCCGTATTCAACAAGCTGCTCATCAACGCCTCGTTGAGGTTTTGCACACTGGTGAAGTCGACCTTGTTCAGGCCGTTGCCCACGATGGCCAGGCGACCTTTGCGCTGCATTTTCAACAAGCGCGGGAACATGCTCATATCCCCCGCCCCCGTGACAAACCGCGGACGCAGGGCAATCACTTCAAGGCCGAACTCCTGGGCACCGAACACCTTTTGCTCCGCCAGGTTTTTGGTCGCGGCATATGGGTGCCGAAAACGCCTGGGCAACTGTTCTTCGGTGAGGTCGGTGTGGGAACGGCCATCGAAGTACAAGGATGCAGAGGACAAATGCACCAGGCGGCGCACCCGCTGCTTCAAGCAGGCCTCAACCACGTTCTCGGTCACCAGCACGTTGTCACGGTGGAAGTCCTGATAACGCCCCCAGGCGCCCCTATGGCCAGCACAATGAACCACAGCGTCGACATCGACACACAGGTCACGCACCAGCAAGCCATCGGTCAAATCACCCGGGATAAATTCAGCCCCACGCCGCACCAGGTGTTCAACACCCTCAGCCCGTCGCCCGCTGACCCGCACGTCAAAGCCCTGCTCCAGGGCAAAGCGCGCGAAGCGTCCACCGATAAAGCCGCTCGCGCCGGTGACCAGAATCTTCATCAATCACTCCAAATGCTGTAATTCTTGCTGCTTGCTCTTTAAACGCCGGTTATCAGGCCAAAGGCACTAACCAGCGGGCTGCCGAACGAGATAAATGTTCAGTCAGTTGACTCAGCAGTTGTCCGCCATTACGCCAATGATGCCAGTACAGTGGCACGTCGATGGGTTTATCTGGCAAAAGCTCCACCAGACGTCCACATTCAAGCTGTTCGCGCACTTGCAACTCCGGGACCAGCCCCCATCCCAGACCCGCCTCGGCCAAACGGATAAACCCTTCGGAGGACGGGCACAAATGGTGTTCGAATCCACCGTCTACGCCCAGTGCGGCCAGGTAGCGGTGTTGCAGAAAATCATCCGGGCCAAACACCAGGGCTGGTGTTTTTGACAGCAACGCCGGGCTCACACCCTCAGGAAAATGCCGTGCAATAAAAGCCGGGCTCGCCAGTGCCCGATAGCGCATGGCGCCCAGCAGCACGCTACGGGCCCCGGCCACTGGCCGCTCACTGGCACACAGGCAGGCAGCCACTTCACCGGCGCGCATGCGTTTGAGGCCAACGGTCTGATCCTCAACCACCAGGTCCAGCAACAGGTGCTGCTCGGCACAAAAATCACCCACCGCCGGTGCCCACCAGGTGGCCAGGCTGTCGGCATTCAGGGCAATGCGCAGGCGTTCGGGCAGCCCCTCGTCATCCAGCGCCGGCACTGCACTTTGCAGGTCACGCTCCAGCAAGCGCACTTGTTGCACATGGTTGAGCAGGCGACGGCCAATCTCGGTCGGCGTCGGTGGCGCGGCGCGGATCAGCACCGGCTGACCGATGCGCGCTTCCAGCAACTTGATGCGCTGGGAGATGGCCGATTGTGACAAACCCAGTACCTGAGCGGCCCGTTCAAACCCGGCTTGTTCTACTACCGCGGCCAGGGCCGAGAGCAATTTATAGTCGAACATCAGTTTTCCTAATGAGCGATCAGCAATATTGGTTTTTCTTATACATCCAAGGGCCGGACAATAGCCAGCAACAACCTTCTCCCGCCTGCACACGACGAGTAATTCTTATGTGGCAAAGCTACCTCAATGGCCTGTTGGTCGCGTTCGGCCTGATCATGGCCATCGGCACCCAGAATGCATTCGTCCTCGCACAAAGCCTGCGTCGTGAACACCACCTGCCCGTGGCCGCGTTTTGTGTAGTGTGCGATGCCCTGCTGGTGGCGGCCGGGGTCTTCGGCCTGGCGACCCTCCTGGCGCAGAACCCGTTGTTGCTCAGCGTGGCGCGATGGGGTGGCGCGGTGTTTCTGCTGTGGTACGGCACGCAGGCGTTGCGTCGTGCGTTCGCCAAGTCGAGCCTTGAGCAATCCGCCGGCCAGACTGCACGTTCGCTCAAGGCCGTGATGCTCAGCGCGCTGGCCGTCACCCTGCTCAACCCCCATGTTTACCTGGATACGGTTTTGCTGATTGGCTCGCTCGGCGCGCAGCAAAGCGTGCCAGGGGCCTATGTAGTGGGCGCGGCGAGTGCTTCGCTGATGTGGTTTTTCACCCTGGCACTGGGCGCCGCATGGCTGGCGCCGTGGCTGGCACGGCCAAATACCTGGCGTGTGCTGGACCTGCTGGTGGCGGTGATGATGTATGCGGTGGCGGTGCAGTTGATCGTCTCTGGCTGAGCCCGCGCGCAGGTCACAAAAAACATCGCCAAAAGTGCTGAAGCGTCTATCCCACACAGTTGTCGCGTGGTTATGCCTTCACCCCGGTGCTATGATCCAGCCCCTGCGCCGCAAAGAGTAAAAACTCATCGGCGCGTGTTTGGCCGCCCGTGATCGGCCTTGCGCTCATCGCAACTGACCTGATTAGGAGAATCATCATGGCTTTTGAATTGCCGCCGCTGCCGTACGCACACGATGCCCTGCAGCCGCACATCTCCAAAGAAACCCTGGAGTTTCACCACGACAAGCACCACAACACCTACGTCGTGAACCTGAACAACCTGGTGCCAGGCACCGAGTTCGAAGGCAAAACCCTGGAAGAGATCGTTAAAACCTCTTCGGGCGGTATCTTCAACAACGCCGCTCAGGTCTGGAACCACACCTTCTACTGGAACTGCCTGGCGCCAAACGCCGGCGGCGAACCAACTGGCGCGCTGGCGGATGCCATCAACGCTGCCTTCGGCTCGTTCGACAAGTTCAAAGAAGAATTCAGCAAAACCTCCATCGGCACCTTCGGTTCCGGCTGGGGCTGGCTGGTGAAGAAAGCTGACGGTTCCCTGGCACTGGCCAGCACCATCGGCGCCGGCAACCCGCTGACCAGCGGCGACACCCCGCTGCTGACCTGCGACGTTTGGGAACACGCTTACTACATCGACTACCGCAACGTACGTCCGAAGTATGTTGAGGCGTTCTGGAACCTCGTTAACTGGAAGTTCGTCGCTGAGCAGTTCGAAGGTAAAGCCTTCACTGCCTGAGCCTGACTCCAGGTAAAAAAACCCGGCATTGCCGGGTTTTTTTTGGTCTGATTTAAAGTTTCAAAAGAGCCGCTCGCCGAGTCCGGGCCAGCTAGTATGAAAGCGTTGTGTATTTTAATAGCGCACCTCAAGTTCGAAGTGAAAATACCGACACAGTAGCGATTGTGAGCGTTGTGGATTTATTGCTTTCGCACCTGTCGTGAATCGTCAACCTACAAGGCCACAGGCAATACCGGCAAGGAACAGGGAAAAGTGCTTTGAAGCTGCAATTCAAGAACAGCTTGTCACTGAAGTTGCTCCGCATCGCACTGCTGTCAGCAGTGGTCGTAGGTGGAGTATTGAGCTGCGCGCAAATTGTCTTTGACGCCTACCGGGTTCGACAAGCCGTCACGGTAGATGCCGGACGTATCCTGGACATGTTTCGCGACCCGTCGACTCAAGCGCTGTATAGCCTGGACCGCGACATGGCCATGCAGGTCATCGAAGGCATGTTCCAGGATGGAGCCGTGCGCAACGCGTCCATCGGCCATCCCAATGAGACGGCCCTCGCCGAAAAATCACGGGCGCTGCAACACTCATCGAGCCGCTGGGTGACCGACATGATTCTGGGTCAAGAGCACACGTTCAGTATTCCTCTAGTAGGCAAGGGGCCTTACAGCGAGTACTACGGCGACCTGAGCATCACGCTCGACACCGCCAGTTACGGCGAAGGGTTACTGGCCGATTCAGCGGTCATGCTGCTCTCCGGACTGTTGCGTGCCCTGCTGATGGGGCTGGTGCTGTATTCGGTGTATCAGTGGTTGCTGACCAAGCCGCTTTCCAAAGTCATCGGCCACCTGACCAGTATTAATCCGGACCGCCCCAGCGAGCACGTGATCCCCCTGCTCAAAGGTCACGAGCACAATGAACTGGGTGTTTGGGTCAACACTTCCAACCAGTTGCTCGCATCCATTGAACGCAACAACCGTTTGCGTCACGAAGCTGAAAGTTCCTTGCTGCGCATGGCCCAGTATGACTTTCTGACCGGCCTGCCCAATCGCCAACAGCTGCAGGGGCAATTAGGCAAGATCCTGACCGATGCTGGCCGTTTGCAACGCCGCGTCGCTGTGCTTTGCGTGGGCTTGGACGACTTCAAAGGCATCAACGAGCAGTTCGGCTATCAAGCGGGAGATCAACTGCTGCAGGCTCTGGCCGATCGCTTGCGCGCCCACAGTGGAAGCCTGGGCGCTCTGGGACGCCTGGGTGGCGATCAGTTTGCGCTGATTCAGGCCCATATCGAACAGCCCTACGAAGCTGCCGAACTGGCCCAGAGCATTCTGGATGACCTTGAATCACCCTTCTGTCTTGACCAGCAAAACATCCGCTTGCGCGCCACTATCGGTATCACGCTGTTTCCCGAAGATGGCGACACCACTGAAAAGTTGCTGCAAAAAGCCGAGCAAACCATGACGCTGGCCAAGAGTTACTCGCGCAACCGCTATCAGTTTTATATTGCCAGCGTGGACCGCGAGATGCGGCGTATGCGCGAGCTGGAAAAAGACCTTCGTGAAGCCCTGCAGTGCAACCAGCTCTCCCTGGTCTACCAGCCACAAATTCGTTACAGCGACCACCGGGTGGTCGGTGTCGAAGCCCTCTTGCGCTGGCGGCACCCGCTACACGGCATGGTTCCGCCCGATCTGTTCATCCCGCTGGCCGAGAAAAACGGCAGCATCATTGCCATCGGTGAATGGGCAATGGACGAAGCCTGCCGCCAACTGCGCGAATGGCATGATCAAGGCTTCAGTGAACTGCGCATGGCGGTCAATCTGTCCACGGTGCAGTTGCACCACGTCGAACTGCCGCGAGTGGTCAACAACCTCCTGCAGCGCCACCGCTTGCCGCCGCGCAGCCTGGAACTGGAGGTCACCGAAACCAGCCTGATGAAAGATATCAGCACCGCCGCCCAACACCTGCTGAGCCTTCGCCGCTCCGGCGCGTTGATTGCGATTGATGATTTTGGCACAGGCTATTCGTCATTGAGTTACCTCAAAAGCCTGCCGCTGGACAAAATCAAGATCGATAAAAGCTTTGTTCAGGACCTGATCGACGACGGCGACGATGCCACTATCGTGCGCGCCATCATCCAGCTGGGTAAAAGCCTTGGCATGCAGGTGATTGCCGAAGGGGTTGAAACCATTGATCAGGAAGCCTACGTCATCGGCGAAGGCTGCCATGAAGGCCAGGGCTATTTGTACAGCAAACCCCTTGGCTCGCGGGAGTTGGTCGCTTATCTGAAGCAGGCCAAACGTGACAAGGCCGCCAATATGTAAATCCATATTTCAAAAATCGGCAAAGACCCGGTGCGGCCTGCGGTAAATAAGAAATATTTCCAACAGTATCTCTTTACACAAAATGCATATCTTTCGCATTATGTGGCAGTTTCGCGTGCAGCCGCACGCTTGTCCCACCTCTCGAAGCAGGATTTTCGCCATGATTCGTATGCCTCTGGCAACCGCCAGTCTGCTGGCCATTGCTATCTCACTCGCCGGTTGTGGCGACAAGGACAAGGAAAAAACCGCCGCAGCCCCTACGCCAGCAGCCGCCACCAGCACCGCGACGCCAGCCGCTGACATCAGCGCAGCCAAAGTCGACGAAGCTGCCGCCAAGGCCGTCGTTGCGCATTACGCCGACATGGTTCACGCCGTATACAGCGATGCTGAAAGCACTGCCAAAAAACTGCAAACCGCTATCGATGCGTTCCTGGCCAAGCCCAACGACGACACTCTGAAAGCCGCTCGCGCTGCATGGGTTGAAGCCCGTGTGCCTTACCTGCAGAGCGAAGTGTTTCGCTTCGGCAACACCATCATTGATGACTGGGAAGGCCAAGTTAACGCCTGGCCGCTGGACGAAGGCCTGATCGACTACGTTGACGCCAACTATGCAGGCGCACTGGGCAACCCGGGTGCCAACGCCAACATCATCGCCAACACCCAGATTCAGATCGGCGAAGACAAGGTCGACGTCACCGAAATCACTCCGGAAACCCTGGCCAGCCTGAACGAGCTGGGTGGTTCCGAAGCCAACGTGGCTACCGGTTATCACGCAATCGAATTCCTGCTGTGGGGCCAGGACCTCAACGGCACAGGCCCGGGTGCAGGCAACCGCCCTGCTTCCGACTACCTGGAAGGCGAAGGCGCCACTGGCGGCCACAACGAACGCCGTCGCGCTTACTTGAAAGCCGTGACCCAACTGCTGGTTAACGACCTCGACGAAATGGTCGGCAACTGGGCACCCAACGTTGCCGACAACTACCGCGCCACGCTTGAAGCCGAGCCGGTACAAAACGGTCTGCGCAAAATGCTGTTCGGCATGGGCAGCCTGTCGCTGGGCGAACTGGCCGGCGAGCGTATGAAAGTGTCACTGGAAGCCAACTCCCCTGAAGACGAGCAGGACTGCTTCAGCGACAACACCCACAACTCGCACTTCTACGATGCCAAGGGCATTCGTAACGTGTACCTGGGCGAGTACCTGCGCGCTGACGGCACTAAAATGACCGGCCCAAGCCTGTCGTCGCTGGTGGTCGTGATTGACCCGGCTGCAGACGCGACACTGAAATCCGATCTGGCCGACACAGAAGCCAAGATCCAGGTCATGGTTGACCGCGCCAACAAGGGCGAGCACTACGACCAGTTGATCGCAGCGGATAACGCAGCGGGCAACCAGGTGGTTCGTGATGCCATTGCAGCCCTGGTCAAGCAGACCGGTGCCATCGAGCAAGCCGCTGGCAAGCTGGGCATCAGCGACCTGAACCCGGACAACGCCGATCACGAGTTTTGATCTGCAGGGTTTGAGTGAGTGAACAATGAGGCGACCTTCGGGTCGCCTTTTTTGTGGGTTTCGCCCTTATACAGAAGTGCTTTTGCAAAACAGACATAACGCATTCGCAGTCAAACTGCTAACGCCTCTGTAAATAATAAATACATAGCCATCACCGCCCTTAAACTTGACTAAATCAAAGCTAAAAACATAGCTATTAATTACACTCCATTCCAAGCTAGCGACACGCCCTTGCTGCCGCCAAATAAAATGATGCCCACTGGACAACATCTCATAGCCGAAAAAGCGTTTTAGATTGACACTACTACTAGATGGAAACTTGTTAACTCAAGAGAACAAAGCTGTTGCCTGGTCGACCGATAGCAATCAGGTTCACAGCAAACCCATACAGGGCACTGCCTGGACATACACCCGGTCGCATGCCAAAAATAACATTCAAAGTGATCAATATACTACCGGACGGAGTGCCCTTCACCCTATGGGAGTTTTAACTCACCAGCCCCCAATCTTGGCCTACCCTTTGCGGAATCATTAATTCTTGATTACCGCTGGCGGGTGCAGACAATAATCACCATACGGATCTGTCTGACACTTATAAGCAAGTTCCGGACTGTACGCTTTAGGTAATAACTGGCCATTTGCACAACCAGAAATCGCACCCACTATGAACACGACTATAAGTATTTTCATATTTCGTTCCGTTTTTTGGAGAGCATAGTATTCAAAGAAAATACCTTATATCGTTCATCTCTGATTATTCCGTGGGAAATACCTATTGTATTACCATGCCATGTAGGATTTAACCTCCAGACCGCACTGGCTGCCATCGCAAGCAAGCCCATTCCCATGAGCTTGCTTGCCACATATCAATCCAAACGCTAATCCCTCTTATTTCAATTCACCTTCCCTGATAAACTTTGCGCCCTCGATTTAGCTCACTGATCTGGACGTTTGATGCCTTCGTTGCCTCTTCGCCTGTCCCTGCTGCTACTGGCCTTTGGCCTTGGCGGTTGTGATGATGCCCCGCGCTTTACCAAACCCGAGCCCGGCGAAGCCCGCTCCGGCGGGGCTGCTACGGTGCGTAAAACCGATCACAATGCGTTTTCCATGCCCTCGGCCAACCTTTCGCCCACCCGGCGTCTGGATTTCAGCGTCGGCAACAGTTTCTTTCGCAGCCCTTGGGTCATAGCACCGTCCACCACCACCGCACGTGATGGCCTGGGCCCGCTGTTCAATACCAATGGCTGTCAAAACTGCCACATCAAGGATGGCCGCGGCCACCCGCCAGCGCCCGGCGCAAAGAACTCAGTGTCGATGCTGGTTCGGTTATCGATCCCCAACGATCCCGCTTACGCCACGCTCATCGAGCAGGCCGGTATCGTCCCCGAGCCGGTCTATGGCGGTCAGTTGCAGGACATGTCCGTACCCGGCGTAGCTCCCGAGGGCAAGGTACGGGTCGACTACGAACCCGTTACCGTGCGCTTCAAGGACGGCACTGAAGTCGAATTGCGCAAACCCACGCTGCAGATCACCCAGCTGGGTTATGGCCCAATGCACCCCGACACACGCTTTTCGGCTCGCATCGCGCCGCCGATGATAGGCCTGGGGCTGCTCGAAGCCATCCCGAACGAGGCGATCCTGGCCAATGCCGATGAACAGGACAAAAACCGTGACGGCATCGCCGGGCGCCCCAACTGGGTGTGGGATGACGCGCAGCAAAAGACGGTTCTGGGTCGATTTGGCTGGAAAGCGGGCCAACCGAACCTCAATCAACAAAATGTTCACGCCTTTTCTGGTGATATGGGGCTCACGACCTCCTTGAGACCCTTCGATGATTGCACCAAGGCTCAAACCGCCTGTCTCGAAGCGCCCAACGGGAACGGCCCTGATGGCGAACCCGAGGTCAGCGACAACATCCTGCGCCTGGTGGAGTTCTACACCCGTAACCTGGCCGTACCTGCCCGCCGTGATGTCGGCGCGCCCCAGGTGCTGGCCGGTAAAAACCTGTTCTTCCAGGCGGGCTGCGCCTCATGCCACACCCCTGTGTTCACTACATCTGCCAACGCTGCCGAGCCCGAACTGGCCAATCAGGTCATTCGCCCGTACAGCGACTTGCTGCTGCACGACATGGGCCCCGGCCTTGCCGACAACCGCACTGAGTTCGCCGCCACCGGCCGCGACTGGCGCACGCCACCGTTGTGGGGCATTGGCTTGACCCAGGCGGTGAGTGGTCATACTCAGTTTTTGCACGATGGACGTGCTCGCAACCTGATGGAAGCCGTGCTCTGGCATGGCGGCGAAGCCGAACCGGCCAAGCAGCAGGTTTTACGCTTTAATGCCGAGCAGCGCGCTGCGTTGCTGGCGTTCCTGAACTCTCTTTAACGCTTTACAAGATCGGGGACCCCGACATGTTTCGACCCAAGCTGTTGTTCACCAGCCTTGCCGCTATCGCCCTGGCCGCATGCTCGCCACAAGACCCGCAGGCCGTCACCTCCGCAGCCATCGCCAAGCAAGTGATCTTGCCGACGTACAGCCGCTGGGTTGAAGCCGACCGCCAACTGGCCGTCAGCGCACTGGCTTACTGCCAAGGCAAGGAAAACCTGGAGACTGCCAGAGCCGACTTTCTGCATGCGCAAAAAGCCTGGGCCGAGCTGCAGCCTTTACTGATCGGGCCGTTGGCCGAAGGCAATCGTTCGTGGCAGGTACAGTTCTGGCCAGACAAAAAGAATCTGGTCGGCCGTCAGGTTGAGCAACTGGTGATTGCCCAGCCACAGATCGATGCAGCAGCCCTGGCCAAATCCAGCGTTGTGGTGCAAGGCCTGTCGGCTTACGAATACATTCTGTTCGACAGCAATATCAACCTCGCTGACGATTCGCAAAAAGCGCGCTACTGCCCGCTGCTGACCGCCATTGGCGAACGTCAGAAGCAACTGGCCGAAGAAATCCTGGCCAGCTGGAACAGCACCGATGGCATGCTCGCGCAAATGAGCAAGTTCCCTAACCAGCGTTATGCCGACTCCCACGAAGCCATTGCAGATGTGCTGCGTGTACAGGTCACGGCCCTCGATACCCTGAAGAAAAAACTCGGCACCCCAATGGGCCGTCAGAGCAAGGGCATCCCGCAGCCATTCCAGGCTGATGCATGGCGCAGCGAGTCATCGCTCAAAAGCCTGGCCGCCAGCCTATCTGCCGCTCAGAGCGTGTGGGCGGGTGTCGACAACAAAGGGTTGCGCAGCCTGTTGCCTGCCGAGCAAAAACCGTTGGCTGACAAGATCGATGCGGCCTATGCAACCTCGCTCAAGCTGTTCAATGACAACCAGCGCACACTCAATGAGCTGCTGGCAGACGACGCCGGGCGCGCTCAACTGAACGCTATCTATGACAGCCTGAACGTGGTTCATCGCCTGCACGAAGGCGAGCTGGCCAAAGCGCTGGGCATCCAGCTGGGCTTTAACGCCAACGACGGCGATTGATGAAGGAGGGTTCGATGATGCGCAGGCAAGCTCTCAAGCTCGGCGGTTTACTGCTCAGCGCGATCACGCTGGGCGGTTGGTCCCTGTTCAAGCAAAAAGACCGTAGTCCCTTGCTCTTGAGTGCCCGCGACGATGTGGACGGCAATCACTTTGCTGTCGGTTATCACCTGGATGGCACTCAGGTCTTTAGCACGCAGGTAGGCCAGCGCTGCCATGACATCATCAACCACCCGACACTGCCCATTGCGTTGTTTGTAGCACGGCGCCCCGGCACCGAAAGCTACCTGATCAACCTCGCAGACGGGCAGTTGCTGCAAACACTGACCTCCCTGCCCAACCGCCACTTCTATGGCCACGCAGTCATCCACAAAGATGGCGAGTGGCTCTACACCACCGAAAACGACACCACTGACCCGGGCCGTGGCTTGCTGGGGGTCTATCGCTTTGAGGGCGCACGTCTGGTCCACAGTGGCGAAATCCCTACCCACGGCGTGGGTCCGCATCAAGTGTCCTGGATGCCTGACGGTGAAACGCTGGTGGTGGCCAACGGCGGCATTCGCACCGAAGCCGAAAGCCGGGTCGAGATGAACCTGAATGCGATGGAGCCCAGCCTGGTGCTGATGCAACGCGACGGCACCTTGCTCAGCAAGGAAACCCTGAGCCAGCAGATGAACAGCGTGCGCCATTTGGGCATCGCCAGTGACGGCACAATCGTCGCCTGCCAGCAATTCATGGGCGACGCCCATGAGCTTTCCGAATTGTTGGCCATCAAGCGTCCTGGCCAGCCATTTGAGGCCTTTCCGGTGGCCGAGCAGCAACTGCGTGCCATGGGCCATTACACGGCCAGTGTCGCGGTCCACAGTGAATTGCGGCTGGTTGCGCTGACCGCTCCGCGGGGCAATCGATTTTTCGTGTGGGATCTGGACAGCGGTACCTTGCGTCTGGATGCGCCATTGCCGGACTGTGCGGGGGTGGGTGCGGTACAGGATGGATTTGTGGTGACGTCCGGCCAGGGCCGTTGCCGATTCTATGATTGCCGTCAGAGCGATCTGAGCGCCAAGCCATTGGATCTACCGTCCGGGCTGTGGGACAACCATCTGCATGTGATGTAGCAGATGACAAAAATCTGTGTAGCCGCTGCCGAAGGAACGAGGCAGCGGCTACAGGGGTTTTGCCGTTACTTCTTCATCCCTTGGCTCATTCCAAACATGAACAGCAGCAGATCGTGATCGGGCTTTGTCGCTACTGCCACTTTCACTACCCGCGGCAGCGGGCAGTGAGCCCCTGTCGGGGGCCCACTTAACACTTGGGTCACTGGCTGTTCCCATGCGGCCACTGCCACGCCAGCAATGACCAGAGCTCCCAGCAGAAACAAACTTCGTGCTATTTCTCGCTTCATCACCGTAAACCTTTGATGGCGCTGCCAAACACCGTCTTATAAAAGTAGATCAGTCTGTCCCACTCCGTGGCGTTCCACGACGAATGGCGGCGAAGCTGCTTAAGGTCGTGGGAGGCTGCTTTATGAGCAGTCAGTCGTTGCCGGCTTTTTTCAAGGTCCAGCAAAGCCACCTCTACCTGTGGGTTTTCACCCTGCCCTGTCACTCGCACAAACACATGCTTGGCGTACAGGCAGCCATGTTGCCAGCGGCCCAGATGCATGCGCGCAAGGGTCTGGCCAATGGCCTCAAGTACACGATCATGTACCGCCTCCCCCCAACGCTCACGCTCGCCAGCGGCATACCAGTTGTCGATTTCAACAAAGCCGTCCAGAGCGACGGTTACGAGCAATGCTCGCCACTGCTTGTCTTCCCCTTGCCGGGCCCCGCAGTACACCAACTCTGGCACGCCAACCGATAGCCGGTTCATGGCCAGTAACGCATCGCGTTCACGCAATACCGTCGGGCGACCCAACGGATAGCGCCAGCTGCGGTAGGTGTGCCCTACTTGACGTTTTACATAGAGCAAACGCTCGTTGGCATCGTGAATGCGTTGTACACCACTCTCGCCACCGCGACGCTGGTTGGGCTCTTCAACCCATTCGCCTTTTTGATTCCAGTAAAACTCAAATCGGTCTTCAGTCGCAGAGGGGGATTGCTGTACAAAATCAACGGTCATGAATTATCTCTTTCTTAGTACGTAAACCCGCCACATCGCGTAAAGCGGAATAAAGTCCAAATGATCCTGAATGACGAAACCAGCCTTTTTAAACTCAGACTCCACTGTAACAGCTGGTAACACGAAGCGGTTTTGGTAACCCTCCTGCCCTTGTTCCACAGCGCGCTCACGCTCAAGACGCTTGCGTTTCCAGGCCTTGAAATTGCCGTCCACCCAGAGCGAAATGATCAAACTGTCCCGGCTGACACGATGAAGCTCGCGCAGTAGAGCCATCCGGTGACTTGCATCACCAATATGGTGCAGCAGACGCATGCAAAAAATACTGTCAACGGAGTTGTCCGGCATATCTATTTCAAATGCAGACGTCTGCAAGCGCCGTACCCGTTTCACCACCTCGGCCGGTTGCGCCAGTGCCGCGACCTCCAGCATGGAGGCCGAGTTGTCGGCACCAATGATTTCCCGGTTAGGCATTTGCGCCAGCAACGGCCAGAAACGCCCGGCGCCACAGGGCAAATCCAGGACAACCCGAGGTTCACCGGCCAGGTGAAGAGCGCGGCGGGCCAGTTGCTCATCGCGCTTGTGCGAGAGACGGCGAGCCAGACCATCCTGGTGCTTGATCAGGTATTCGGCCGCGTGCTGCTGGTCATACTTTTCTGAGAACTTGAGTTTGATGATGGGATTCATGACGGTGCTCCTGAAGCATATAGGCGCTACCTTATTCAGGAGAACGTAAGCGTCAGGTCATCATCAGGTGAAAATTCCGTCTATGCGTCCCACACAAATGTTGCAGGGTTTTACATCGCGCAAATACTGGCGCGGGGCCATATACGAATCAACCATGACGTAAAGCGGCCTGCAGAACGCAGGCCGCGGGAAGGACTTCAGGCGTCGGGCGGGCCGAGCTCGACGCGAAAACGGCAGCCGTTTGGCTCCATTGTGGTGAGGGTCACGCGCCAGCCCTGGCTATCGCAGATTCGCTGCACCAGCGACAACCCCAGACCCAGCCCTTCGCCACGTTTTTCACTACCGCGCACAAAGGGTTGAAACATGGCCTGGCGTTTTTCTTCCGGGATACCAACGCCGCTGTCTTCCACCACAAACCCGCTGGGCTCCAGGGTCAACCGGATAAAGCCCTTATCGGTGTAGTGCAACGCATTGCGCAGCAAGTTGCCCATCACCGCGTGCAGGAAGGTCGCGTTATAGCGCGTATCCAGCGGATTGCCGGGTTCGTAAATCAATTCAAGGCCTTTGGCCTCGATGGGCTCTCGCCACAGGCTGATCAGGCCTTCGGCCACGGTGGTGAGCGTTACCGTGGGCGACATGCTGGCATCTTCATGTTGCGCGCGGGCCAACATCAGGAAGGTCTGCACCAGTTCACGCATTTCTTCGCAAGCACGGGATATGCGCTCGACCTGTGAGCGACTGCGCTGATCCAGCGACGGGCTTTCCAGCAGAAGTTCGCAGGAGCTGGCCAGTACCATCAGCGGGGTGCGCAATTCGTGGCTTACGTCACTGGTAAACAGACGTTCGCGGGTCAGGGTGTCGCGCAGGCGACCCAGGGTAGCGTCGAACGCCACGGCCAGCTCGCCCACTTCATCAGCGGCATAGTCCGGGGCCAGGGGCGGGGCCAGCCCCAGCAGTTGATCTCGATGGCGAACCTGACGCGCCAGACGCACCACCGGCGCCATTACGCGACGTGCAAGCGTCCAGCCCAGGAAGACGGCCAATGCCAGGGCCAGGACAAAACCGACCACCACCACAGCAAACAGCACGCGCTCACGCTCTTCAAAATCGCTCTGGTCTTGCAGCAGGACATAACGCCGGCCATCGACCACTTCAACCATCGCGTGATACGACAGCTGATCGCGAAATACCTCATGGAATCCCGGGTCCAGATGGCGCAGGTCCTTGGGCAAAGCAAAATCGCCACGCCCGCCACTGAAATAAAACAGCTGACTCGGTTTAGGCCTGTGGTTCCACTCTGCGCCGTTGTCCATCAGCAACAGGCGCTGCAAATCACCGCCCAGACCGGCCGATATGAGTTTTTCTTCAACCAGATGCACGGTGGCAATAATGCCCACCGCAAATGTCCCTGCCACCAGGGCGCTCATCAAGGCAAAGGCAATGATGATCCGCTGGGAAAGGCTTTGCTTAAACTCCATCGCGAAGCTCGGCGAGGCGGTAGCCAACACCATGCACGGTTTGCAACAGAGGCTTGTCGAAAGGCTTGTCGATCACCTGGCGCAATTGATGCACATGGCTGCGCAGGCTGTCGCTGTCTGGGCAGTCGTCGCCCCAAAGGGCCTCTTCCAGAACTTCGCGGCGCAGCACGTGAGGGCTTTTTTGCATCAATACCGCGAGCAGTTTGAGACCCACCGGGTTGAGCTTGAGCAAACGCCCTTCACGGGTCACTTCGAGGGTATCGAGGTCGTAACGCAGCTCCGCGACCTGCAACTCCCGTCGACCTCCGCCTTGGGCGCGACGCAATACCGCCTCGATCCGCGCTGCCAGTTCGGACAGGGCAAACGGCTTGAGCAGGTAGTCATCGGCACCGGACTTGAAGCCTTGCAGGCGGTCGTCCAATTGGTCGCGGGCAGTCAGCATGATCACCGGCGTATCGCGACGAGCGTCTTCACGCAGGCGCTTGCACAGGGTATAGCCGTCGATACCCGGCAACATGATGTCGAGCACAATCAGGTCGTAGTGCTCAGTGGCCGCCAGGTGCAAACCTGACAATCCATCCTGGGCGCAGTCAACGGTATAGCCCTTGAGCCCCAGATAGTCCGCCAGGTTGGCGAGGATATCGCGGTTGTCTTCAACCAATAGAATTCGCATGGGTATTCTCTCCGTTCACAGTTACGGCCGTCTTGGCCCGCGCAGCTTAAGGCCAAGAACCGCGCAGGGCCAGCACCGCAGGGCGCACAGACAATTTAGTTGTCGCATCTGCAAAAATGACATTTTTTTTACTATCGGTTCACAAACTCAATACAGTGGCGCCCGCACACTCCCGCACCCTCGCGTTTAAGGAAAAACAACAATGCGTCTGCTGCACACTGCGCCAATGCGCTACCTCCTTCTGTTGACTGGCTGCTGGCTGGCGACTTTTCTAATTACCCGAGGCGTTCTGCTGGTCACCCACCTGGGAGAGGCTGGTAACAACTGGCTTCCGGTGTTTGGCATTGGCTTGCTTTATGACCTCGGCTTTCTGGCCTATGCCGCCCTGCCTCTGGGCCTGTACCTGCTGTTATGCCCGCCCGGCCTGTGGCGTCGTCGAGGCCATCAGTGGTTTCTGCAAGGCCTGCTGACCGTCAGTCTGTTTGCCATATTGTTCACGGCCGTCGCCGAGTGGCTGTTTTGGGATGAGTTCGGCGTGCGCTTCAACTTTATCGCCGTGGACTATCTGGTCTATTCCGATGAAGTGCTGAACAACGTACTGGAGTCCTACCCCATTGGCATACTGCTCAGTGCCATTGCCCTGACTGCCATTGTGTTGAGCCTTGTTCTGCGCAAACCGTTCAACGCGGCCATGAATGCTCCGCTGCCAACCTTTGGCTCTCGCATCGCTGCCTTCGCCAGTCTGTTGCTGGTAGCTGGCCTGAGCCTGCAACTGCTCGATCAGGACGGCCCACGGGGTCAGGGTGGCAATGCCTATCAGCATGAACTGGCAAGCAATGGCCCGTATCAGTTCTTCGCCGCGTTCCGTAACAACGAGCTGGATTACCAGCAGTTTTATGCCAGCTTGCCGACCGACGTGGTGGCCCAACAATTGCGCAAAGAGTTGACGGAGCCCAACGCTACGTTTGTTGGCCAGGACCCGCTGGATATCCGTCGCAATATCGACAATCCGGGCACTGCGCGTCAGCCCAACATTGTGTTGGTGACGATCGAAAGCTTCAGCGCCAAATACCTGGGCAGCAACGGCGATGGTCGCAACCTGACGCCAAATCTGGATCAACTGCGCAAGGAAAGCCTGTACTTCAATAACTTCTATGCCACCGGCACCCGCACCGACCGCGGCCTGGAAGCCATCACCCTGGCCATTCCGCCGACGCCGGGGCGCTCCATCGTCAAGCGCATCGGCCGTGAAAGCGGTTTTGCCAGCCTGGGCCAGCAGCTTAAAGGTGTGGGTTACGACAGCGTGTTCGTCTATGGCGGACGCGGTTACTTTGACAACATGAACGCCTTTTTCAGTGGCAACGGTTACCGCGTGGTTGACCAAAGCAGCGTGAATGAAGCCGATATCCACTTCAAGAACGCGTGGGGCATGGCCGATGAAGACCTGTACCGCGAAACCCTGAAGCTGGCCGATGCAGACTATGCGCAACAAAAACCCTTTTTGCTGCAACTGATGACCACCTCGAACCATCGCCCCTACACCTACCCGGAAGGCCGGATCGACATCAAGTCGGGTAATGGTCGCGACGGCGCAGTGAAGTACACCGACTACGCCATCGGCCAATTCCTGGACGCAGCGCGCAAAAAGCCCTGGTTCGATAACACGATCTTTGTGTTCGTGGCCGATCACACGGCAGGCAGTGCGGGCAAGGAAGACTTGCCGATCACCAACTATCAGATCCCGCTGTTTATCTATGCGCCCAAACTGATCGAAGCGCGGGAAAACGCGCAACTGGCCAGCCAGATCGATCTTGCCCCAACCTTGCTCGGCTTGCTGAACCTGGACTACCAGTCGACTTTCTTCGGTCGCAACCTGCTCCAGGACAATCCGTTGCCACCACGGGTGGTAGTGGGCAACTACCAGCACCTGGGTTTGTTTGACGGTAAAGACCTGGCCATTCTCAGCCCGCGTCAGGGCCTGCGTCGCCACGACGAAGCGTTGACCACCAGTGTTGAGTCCCGCGTACCGGCGACCGATCCGTTGATTGAACGGGCGATTGCCTACTATCAGGGCGCCAGCCACGGCTATAAACAGCAATTGTTGGGCTGGAAGCCAACGCAGGGAATCCCGGAGCAGCTTTCCCAGCGGTAAACCATCGCTTTTGCGGGAGCGGGCTTGAGGCGACGCGCAGTGTCAGTCAACCTGCGGCTGATACCATCGCAGGCAAGCCAGCTCCCACTGGTTTGGGGGTAAACCCAAGACTGGATGCTGACAGGATCTGTCGTGGGAGCGGGCTTGCTCGCGATGGCGAACGACGCACAGTATCAGACGTGTACTTTTCTCAATACCTGCCAGATAACGACCAGCCACAAAAAAGCCCCGCCTGATGACTCAGGCGGGGCTTTTGCGTAACGGGGTAAGGCTGGCTTACATCATGCCGCCCATACCACCCATGCCGCCCATGTCTGGCATGCCGCCAGCTGGTTTGTCTTCCTGGATCTCAGCGATCATCGCCTCAGTGGTGATCATCAGGCTGGCAATCGACGAAGCCGCTTGCAGAGCCGAACGAGTCACTTTAGCCGGGTCAAGGATACCCATTTCAATCATGTCGCCGTATTCGCCAGTGGCTGCGTTGTAACCGTAGTTACCCGAACCCTGCTTAACTTTGTCGACAACTACGCTTGGCTCGTCACCGGAGTTGGCAACGATCTGGCGCAGAGGTGCTTCAACAGCACGACGCAGCAGTGCGATACCAACGTTCTGATCAGCGTTGTCGCCTTTCAGATCAGCGATTGCCTGCAGAGCGCGAACCAGTGCCACGCCACCGCCAGGTACCACGCCTTCTTCAACGGCTGCACGGGTTGCGTGCAGGGCGTCTTCAACGCGGGCTTTCTTCTCTTTCATTTCTACTTCAGAGCCAGCGCCAACCTTGATCACTGCTACGCCGCCAGACAGCTTGGCCAGACGCTCTTGCAGTTTTTCACGGTCGTAGTCCGAAGTGGTATCAGCCACTTGAGCACGGATCTGAGTCACACGAGCCTGGATGTCAGCTTCAACGCCAGCACCGTCGATAACGGTGGTGTTTTCTTTGGTTACGGTAACGCGCTTGGCATTACCCAGGTGTTCCAGGGTAGCGCTTTCCAGGCTCAGACCGATCTCTTCGGAGATAACGGTACCGCCAGTCAGAACAGCGATGTCCTGCAGCATTGCCTTACGACGATCACCAAAGCCAGGTGCTTTAACAGCAACGACTTTCACGATACCGCGCATGTTGTTCACAACCAGAGTCGCCAGGGCTTCGCCTTCAACGTCTTCGGATACGATCAGCAGTGGGCGACCGGCTTTGGCAACAGCTTCCAGAACTGGCAGCAGTTCACGGATGTTGGAGATCTTTTTGTCGACCAGAAGGATCAGCGGACCGTCGAGCTCGGCAGTCATGGTTTCTGGTTTGTTGACGAAGTACGGGGACAGGTAGCCACGGTCAAACTGCATGCCTTCAACAACAGACAGTTCGTTTTCCAGGCCCGAGCCTTCTTCAACAGTGATCACGCCTTCTTTACCGACTTTTTCCATGGCTTCGGCAATGATGTCGCCGATGGAGCTGTCGGAGTTGGCAGAGATGGTACCTACCTGAGCGATCGCCTTGCTGTCAGCGCATGGCTTGGCCAGGGATTTCAGCTCTTTGACAATGGCGATGGTCGCTTTGTCGATACCGCGCTTCAGGTCCATCGGGTTCATGCCGGCAGCGACGGCTTTCAGGCCTTCGTTGACGATCGATTGAGCCAGAACGGTTGCAGTGGTAGTACCGTCACCAGCGTCATCGTTGGCACGGGAGGCAACGTCTTTAACCAGCTGCGCGCCCATGTTTTCGAAGCGATCTTTCAGCTCGATTTCTTTGGCAACGGAAACGCCGTCCTTGGTGATGGTCGGAGCGCCGAAGCTCTTCTCGATGATCACGTTACGGCCTTTAGGGCCCAGGGTCGCTTTTACTGCGTCAGCCAGGACGTTTACACCGGCCAGCATTTTTTTACGGGCGGAGTCGCCGAATTTAACTTCTTTAGCAGCCATGTTCGTTCTTCCTTAAATACTTTGTAGTAACGGGAAAAGGAGCGGGAGATCAGCCTTCGATTACAGCGAGAATTTCGTTCTCAGCCATAACCAGCAGGTCTTCGCCGTCGACTTTCACAGTGTTGCTGCCGGAGTAAGGGCCGAACACAACCTTGTCACCCACTTTCACGGCCAGCGCACGTACTTCACCGTTGTCCAGAACGCGGCCAGTACCGACAGCGAGGATTTCACCGCTGTTGGCTTTTTCGGCAGCAGAACCCGGCAGAACGATACCGCCAGCGGTTTTCTTTTCTTCTTCGCTGCGACGGATTACGACGCGGTCATGCAGAGGACGAAGCTTCATTGTCGATCTCTCCTAATTGTGGTGTTCATCGGCCGGTGTCAATACCGGCGGGGTTTGCAAATCCGGAAATGCCGGGTGCTATTCGCTGAAGGGATGTGCTGTTGCCAGTAAAACCCTGCGGTGTCCGTTACATAAGGGCGCATCCACTTATTACAAGGGCACGCCCATGAATTTTTTAACCTTGTGCCTGACCGAAAAACAAACACGGCACCCAAGGTGCCGTGTTGATAACGCAAAAGCCTTATTTGTCGCGGTGCTCGAACTCGCCTTCGATCACATTCGGCTCACGCCCCAAAGGCTGCTGGGATCGAGGGCGAGCTGCAGCCTCGAAGTCATCGGCAAACGCACGCTGGCGAATGGCTTGTTCTTCTGCACGCTTGCGCAGACGGTTGACCAGGAAACGACGAACCGGCGGGAACAGCAACAACAGACCGGCCGCATCGCTGATAAAGCCCGGTAGCACCAGAAGGCCGCCACCCAGGGCCAGCATCAGACCTTCAAGCATTTGCTGAGCAGGCAGCTCGCCGCGATTGAGGCTTTCGCGCGCTCTGAGCGCAGTGGCCAGACCTGCAACGCGAACCACCAGAACACCCAGCATGGAGCCGGCAATGATCAGCAGCAACGCAGGGAAAAACCCGATAGCGGTGCTGACCTTGAAAAAGACGTACAGCTCTAGCACTGGAAATAACAGAAAGAGCAATAGAAAAGCGCGCATCAAATGATTCCTCTCCGGAAGAATATCTTCCAACCAAACCTAGATGACGGCGCGCCTGTGAAAATTCAAGGTCAGGTCGTCTGTTTTTTCGGCCATTCACTAGCACGCGCCAATAAAACCAACGCTTCGCGCACCTGTGTCGAAGTATTGCAAGGCTCGGGAAAGCCCAACCAATGCAGGCCTTCACCGATACGCAAATGCATGCCTTCGCTGTCGATACCCACCAGCGTAGCTGGCGTTGTTAGCGGTAGACCGGTCAATTTGACGTAATGCTCGATGGCGTTGGCGTGGTCGGCGTTCATGTGCTCCACCATGCGCACCTCGACCTGCCCGGCAAAGGGGTTGGCCAGCGTGACTTGATCCAGCCAGTGAATAGCCCCGAAACCACCTATATAACGGTGCCTGACCGGGTTAAGCACCCAAAAGTCGAAATCATGGGCCGTGTCATAGCCCCTGGCCTCAGGGAAATAGCGGTAGTAGCGCTCAGCTGCGGCGGCAATCGCTGCAGCCTCGGTCAACTGCTCGGCTTCGGCCAGATACGTCAGGCGCCCAACGGCCTGGATATCTTCAGCCCCCCGCTCGCCTACCATCAGCGAGCACTTGGGGTCCTTGCGCAGGTTATGGGTGTGCTGGGCAATACGGCTGATCAAAATCAACGGGCGCCCCTGCTCATCCAGGCAATAAGGCACCACGGAACCAAAGGGAAAACCCGGCATGGCCTTGGACTGGGTCGACAGGGCTCCGCGGTATTCCTTGAGCAGTAATTCTCGGGCATGCTTGGCAGCTTCAACGCTCAACTTATGACTCCTTAATAAAAAATCCGTCGATAACGGTCGAGATCAGGGCACCCATGCAACTAAAAGACAAAGTAATCATTATCACTGGCGGCTGCCAAGGGCTGGGCCGTGCAATGGCTGAGTATCTGGCTGCCAAGGGCGCGAGGCTGGCACTGGTCGACCTCAATCCGGAAAAGCTTGAATTGGCGGTCGCGGCTTGTCAGGCACACGGTGTAGAGGCCCGCGCTTACCTGTGTAACGTCGCCGATGAAGAACAGGTTACGCAAACTGTTGCCCAGATTGCAGAAGATTTTGGCGCGATCAATGGTCTTGTAAACAACGCCGGCATTTTGCGCGACGGACTGCTGCTCAAGGTCAAGGACGGGGTGATGACCAAGATGAGCCTGGCGCAATGGCAGGCGGTGATCGACGTCAACCTGACGGGCGTTTTCCTGTGCACCCGTGAGGTCGCGGCAAAAATGATCGAGCTCAACAGTCAAGGCGCGATTATCAACATTTCGTCGATCTCGCGCGCCGGTAACGTAGGCCAGACCAACTACTCGGCAGCCAAGGCCGGAGTTGCCGCAGCCACGGTGACCTGGGCCAAAGAGCTGTCACGCTACGGCATTCGGGTGGCCGGGATTGCCCCAGGCTTTATCGAAACCGAAATGACCCTGGGCATGAAACCCGAAGCCCTCGAAAAGATGACTTCCGGCATCCCGTTGAAGCGCATGGGCAAGGTTGAAGAAATCGCCCATTCCGCGGCCTACATTTTTGAGAACGACTACTACACCGGGCGGATTCTGGAGCTTGATGGCGGCTTGCGAATCTAGAGCAACCTGTAGCCGCTGCCGAAGGAACGAGGCTGCGCTCCTTCGGCAGCGGCCACGACGTGAGCTATTACCAGGTCACGCCAAACCCCATGGTGTAGCGAGTCTTGTTGAGGGAGTTATCAGAGCCGCTTGAACCACCAATCAGGTCTTTCTCGGCCTTGAGATTGAGCGATGCCCACTCGGTCACCTTGTAACGCAAGCCTATTTCGGAATCGAGGCTGTAATCCGACGTACTCTCCAGCGACTTGCCCAACTCACCATTGGTGAAGATCGACACTGTCTTGCCCAGCAAGTAGCGGTTGTAATCCCACTTCATGGCCAGCGAGTAGAAGTTATCTTTTTTGCCGTCAGAATATTCATAGTCCGTGCGGTTGATCAGCGACCCCAGGGAGAACGCACCCAGCTCGTCATCCCAGAACTGATAGCCCGGACCAGTACCGATCGTGCGCTGGCGTGAAACGTCTTCGACCCGGTCACGGTTATAAGTCAGACGACCTTGCCAGTACCACTTTTCATCAATGAAGTGGTCAAGCGCGTATTCGGCAGTCCAGTTGTCCGTCGTGACAACATCGTTCTGAAACTCGCGGTTGTATTCGCCTTCTGCATGATGGCGCCAGGCACCGTGACGAGCAGTGGTCTTGAAGTCGATGTCGTAATCGTCGGTATCCTTGTCGGCCCGCTTGTAGTCCAGTGCCACATCGACATTGCCTTTCCAGACCAGGTCTTCAATCACTGGCTTGGGCTTGAGGATTTGCTGAATACTGGCCAGCTCTACGGTTTTCGGCGCTTCGCCATTGGCCAGGGTTACGTGGCCATCTTCGGCTGCCTGCAACGACTTGGCTTTCTCTCCGGTGTAGGCATCCTGCTTGACCAGCAGTTCCTGATCACTCTCAAGGGTTTTGACCTGTTTCCAGTCAATGGGCACGGCACCCGCGTATTCGGTCTGGATCAGCAACTTGCCACCGTCGAATACTTTGATCTTGCCGGTCAGACGGTCGCCATTTTTCAACCACACCGTATCGGCAAGCACGGGCGCAGTAAGACTCAGGGCAGCAAGGCATAACAGGGTTCTGGACAGCATAAGCAAATGCGAAACTCAGGAGTGCGAAAGAATGCCGGCATTATCCCCATGGACACGCCCTTGAGAAAGAAAGACCGGCTCATTGTGCTGGAGTTCCTTCTATAGTTGAGTTAACAGCGCAAGCCCCCTTTCCGCCGACCAGAAGCCCGCCGTGAGCACACTCATCGACACCCCTCAAAGCCCCGCCGAAATTCGCCGTACAGCACTGTATTCAACCTTGATGATGGTGCCCGCAGGTTATGTGGTGTCCTACGGCCAGCTTGCCGAACTGGCTGGTCTGGGTCGAGCTGCACGGTGGGTTGGGCGAACGCTTAGCCAACTCCCTGAAGGCACGCGCCTGCCCTGGCATCGGGTTCTTGCCGCTGGTGGCCGTATCAGTTTGCCAGCAGGTAGCCCGTCGGGTGATGAACAGCGTGCGCGTTTGCGCGCCGAGGGCCTGAGCATCATGAATAATCGCGTGGATATGCAACGTCATGGCTGGCGCCCGATAGAGCACTGCGGTTAGAGTGCGCCCTTTGTTTCCGCAACCAGAGGCAGACTCCAGTCCATGCCCCGTAAAACCTGGCGCGAAGCGCTAGCTGCCTATTCCAGCCCCTCAACCCTTGTGCTGTTACTGCTCGGTTTTGCCGCCGGTTTACCGTACATGCTGGTTTTTTCAACGCTCTCCGTGTGGCTGCGCGAAGCCGGTGTGGCCCGTGAAACCATTGGCTATGCCAGCCTGATCGGTCTGGCTTACGCCTTTAAATGGGTGTGGTCCCCGCTGCTGGACCAATGGCGTTTACCGCTGCTCGGAAAACTTGGCAGGCGTCGTTCATGGCTGGTGCTGTCGCAGTCGCTGGTGATCCTGGGCCTGATCGGCATGGGCTTTTGCGACCCGCAAAAACACCTCTCCTGGCTGATTGCCATCGCGGTGGTCGTGTCCTTCGCCTCGGCGACCCAGGACATCGCCGTGGATGCCTACCGGCTGGAAATCGCAGAAGACAATCGTCAGGCTGCGCTCGCTGCCAGTTATATGTCCGGCTATCGCGTGGCAGCCCTGCTGGCCACCGCAGGCGCCCTGTTCTTTGCCGAGGGCTTCGGCTCGACGGGCTTTAACTACAAACATTCGGCCTGGACCGGTACTTATGTGCTGTTCGGCCTGCTCATGGTGCCAGCACTGCTCACCACCCTGTTCATGCGCGAGCCCCCGGTACCGCTGCGCACCCAACTGTCGGCCGGGCGCTACAGTTTTGGCCATCAGCTGGCGTCTGTATTCGTACTGATCGTCTTGCTTGTTTCAGTACCGGCGATGTTCACGCAGCTCTACAACACCGATTTTGCAGGCGTCCTGTTCGAGGGCGTCAGCCCGATGACACTGGTGCTTGAAGACAGGGCATTTCTGCGCGCCATCCTGTACACGCTGCTCACGGTGCTGTGCCTCTCGACCTTTGGACGACGCGGGCTGGCGCCAGTCCTGACACCGGTTAATGACTTTATCCTGCGTTATCGCTGGCAAGCCCTTCTGCTGCTGGGCCTGATTGCCACTTACCGCATGTCTGACACGGTCATGGGCGTGATGGCCAACGTGTTCTATATCGACCAAGGGTTCACCAAGGATCAGATCGCCGGGGTCAGCAAGATTTTCGGCTTGATCATGACCCTCGTTGGCGCTGGCATGGGCGGTTTGCTTATCGTGCGCTTCGGCATTTTGCCGATCCTGCTGATTGGCGGGGCGGCATCAGCAAGCACCAACCTGCTATTTATGTTGCTGGCAGACATGGGCCCGAATCTGGACATGCTGATCGTCACTATCTCTCTCGACAACTTCAGCTCCGGCCTCGCCACCTCTGCATTCGTCGCCTATCTGTCCAGCCTGACAAACCTCAAGTTTTCGGCCACCCAGTACGCCCTGCTCAGTTCCATCATGCTACTGCTGCCGCGCCTGATGGGCGGCTATTCAGGGGTTCTGGTGGAAAAGTTCGGCTATCACAACTTCTTTATCATCACGGCACTGATGGGCATCCCTACCTTGCTGCTGATCAGCCTGCACTGGTTTCAGGAAAGCCGCCGGGCCCGCCAGAAGCCCGCTGTAGACCTCGAAAAACAGCCATAAATCTGCGGGGGAAGCACTCTCCCCCGCCCGCGCTGTACGCAAACTGATCTCGCCCGTACAATGCGAGGTCATTTCTAGTCATCAGCAACGGCCACGACTAACCATGCGCACCAGCCAATATTTGCTCGCCACACAGAAAGAAACGCCTTCCGATGCGGTCGTTATCAGCCACCAGCTGATGCTGCGCGCCGGCATGATTCGCAAACTTGCTTCCGGCCTGTACACCTGGCTGCCCATGGGCCTGCGGATCATGCGCAAGGCCGAAGCCATTGTTCGCGAAGAAATGAACGCTGCAGGTGCTCTTGAAGTGCTGATGCCGAGCATCCAGCCAGCTGAGCTGTGGCAGGAATCCGGTCGCTGGGAAGAATACGGCGCCGAACTGCTGCGCCTGAAAGATCGCCATGGTCGCGAGTTCTGCGTAGGCCCGACCCACGAAGAAGTCATCACCGACCTGTGCCGCAACGAGCTCAACAGCTACAAGCAGTTGCCGATCAATCTGTACCAGATCCAGACCAAATTCCGTGACGAAACCCGCCCGCGCTTCGGCTTGATGCGCGGCCGCGAGTTCATCATGAAGGACGCCTACTCCTTCCACGTCGACAACGCTTCGCTGCAGGTCACTTATGACCGCATGCACCAGGCCTACTGCAATGTATTCACCCGCCTGGGCCTAAACTTCCGTCCGGTTGAAGCTGACAACGGCTCCATCGGCGGCGCCGGTTCCCACGAGTTCCACGTTCTGGCCGAGTCTGGCGAAGACGACATCGTGTTCAGCAATGGTTCCGACTACGCGGCCAACATCGAAAAAGCCGAAGCCGTTCCAGTCGAAACCTCGCGCCCTGCTGCCACCCAGGAGCTGCGCCTGGTCGACACGCCAGATGCCAAGACCATCGCCCAACTGGTCGAAGGCTATGATCTGGCCATCGAAAAAACCGTCAAGACCCTGATCGTTCACGCCGCCGAAGAAGGCAAGCTGATCGCACTCGTTATTCGCGGTGATCACGAACTTAACGAAATCAAGGCTGGTAACCACCCGCTGGTAGCAAGCCCGCTGGTCATGGCTTCGGACGCAGAACTACGTGACGCCATCGGCGCCGGTGCAGGCTCCCTGGGCCCTCTGAACCTGCCGCTGCCGTGCATCATTGACCGTTCGGTCGAATTGATGAGCGACTTCGGCGTGGGCGCCAACATTGATGACAAGCACTACTTCGGCGTGAACTGGGAACGCGACCTGCCGGTTCCGACCGTTGCCGACCTGCGCAACGTGGTCGCTGGCGACCCGAGCCCGGATGGCAAGGGCACACTGGAAATCAAGCGCGGCATCGAAGTGGGTCACATCTTCCAGCTGGGCACCAAGTACAGCGAAGCGATGAAGTGCCAGGTGCTGGGCGAAAACGGCAAGCCGGTAACCCTGGCAATGGGTTGCTACGGCATCGGTGTTTCCCGCGTCGTGGCAGCAGCCATCGAGCAGAACAACGACGAGCGCGGCATTATCTGGAGCGATGCCCTGGCACCTTTCCAGGTCGCACTGGTTCCACTGCGCTACGAGACCGAAGCCGTACGCGAAGCCACCGACAAGCTCTATGCCGAACTGACGGCCGCAGGCTTTGAAGTGCTACTGGACGACCGCGACAAGAAAACCAGCCCGGGTATCAAGTTCGCCGACATGGAACTGATCGGCATCCCTCACCGGATCGTGGTCAGTGACCGTGGCCTTGCAGAAGGCAATCTGGAATACAAGAGCCGCACCGAAGCAGAGCCTCAAGCCCTGCCCGTTGCTGATGTGCTTGCCTTCCTTCAAGCCCGTATCGCTCGCTGAAACCAGATAGAGGCGTCATGTTCAAGCGAAGTACCTTAACCCTCGCAGGTGCCGCCATGTGCGGCACCTTGCTGCTGAGCGGCTGTGCCAATCACATGTCGCAACGCAGTGAGCACGAGGAGCGAATCGAGCGAAAGCTGCTCGCCCACAGCCTCCTGATCGATGTTGGCTCGCCAGCAGTGCTTGAGCTGCCGCAACGCCGTGTGCGCATCAATGAACAGAAGACCTTTGAGGTCACCGAGTTCGATGTCACGCGCCATTACGACCGCTACACCCCGTACCAGCCCTGGCGCGAAGTCTATGAGATTCCGCTGGGGGCGGTGGCTATCGTCGCAGGGGTGGGTGCCAATGTGCTTAACGTGTTCATGTTCGGGCAACTTCCTGACAGCGTGACCAAAGACTGGATCAACTACGGCTTTGCGGGCATCAACCCTGCAATGAACGTGCAGTCCCACGGTCGCGCCGAACAGAACCTGGCCGGTATTGATGATGTTCAGCGCGACAAGCGCCTGGAGTATTCAAGCTTGCCCTGGTCGGAACGCCCGGTTGTGGTCAAGGCTGGCAAGCAGACTCATGAGCTGACGACTGATCGCAACGGTGTATTGCGCCTCAACCTGCTGGACAGCCCTTTTGCCGAGCAAGACCTCAATCACATCGGCAAGCTGACCATCATGGTTGAAGACGCTCAGGACGAGACCCACTCGAACTCAACCCTGTCGATCAGCAGCAACCTGCGTGGCAAGCTGCTTGAAGCGCACAACCTGATCTACGACGACCTGGAGGGCGACGACGTCAACCAATGGGTACATCGGGTCAAGCGCTTGTCGGAACTGGGACTGGAAGAAGAAGCCAGCGAGCTGGAACAAAGCCTGATCGAACTCACACGCAACGATCCCGAGCTACAACGTGAGTTCCTTCATTCTCTGACCAAGGATGCCGGGCGGCTGGTGGCGGATCCGGGCGTCAGCTGACACATGCCCTTGTAGTCGCTGCCGCAGGCTGCGAGAAGGGCCGCAGGCTCTTCGTGTTTTGGGGCCGCTTCGCACCCCATCGCAGCCTCGTACCTCGTCAGCGACTACAGTTATTTGCCTACCCCTTGAACAGCTCCAGCTGCTCAAACCCGCTGTTCAAATCCTGTAAACGCACACCAAGCCCGAGCAATCGAACGGGCTTGGCGCCGCGTGCAAACGCCTGGCTCAACAATCCCTCATAACTCTCAAGGTCACGCCCGGCACCGGACTGCTCCAGTGTGGTCTGGGTAAAATCGTGGAATTTGACTTTGACGAACGGCTTGCCTGGACGATAACTGCTGTCTATACGTGCAATGCGGCGAGTCAGCGTCTCCAGCAACTCCGGTAGTTTTTCCAGGCAACTGGCCAGATCCGGCAAATCGGTATCGTAGGTATTTTCCACGCTAACAGACTGACGTCGACTGTCGCTCTGCACCAGACGGTCATCAATCCCCCGCGACAACCCCCACAATCGCTCACCGAAACTGCCGAACTCACGCACAAGTGCCAGTTTGTTCCAGTCACGCAACTGCAGGCAGGTCTCAATCCCCAACCGCCCCAGCTTGTCCGCCGTGACCTTGCCCACGCCATGCAACTTGTTGACTGGCAACGCCGACACGAAATCTTCAACGTGATCCGGAGTAATGACGAACAGCCCATTGGGCTTCTTCCAGTCGCTGGCAATTTTGGCCAGAAACTTGTTCGGTGCTACACCCGCCGAGACGGTGATGTGCAGTTGATTGGAGACCCTGCGCCGAATTTCCTGGGCAATGCGCGTGGCACTGCCCGAAAAATGCGGGCTATCAGACACATCCAGGTAAGCCTCATCCAATGACAGCGGCTCTATCAAGTCGGTGTAATCGCGCAAAATGCCGTGGATTTCTTTCGACGCTTCTTTATAGGCATCCATCCTGCCGTTAACGATGATCAGATCCGGGCACAGTTTGAGTGCATGCCGGGACGCCATCGCCGAGCGCACACCATAAGCCCGCGCCTCGTAGTTACAGGTCGAGATTACCCCCCGACGGTCAGCCGAACCCCCGACTGCCATCGGCTTGTTTGCCAGGCTCGGGTCATCGCGCATCTCAATAGCGGCATAGAAACAGTCACAGTCGACGTGGATGATTTTGCGCTGCGTCATGTAAGGCGACGTTCTTCAGGGGAGTAGGCAATGCGGATTGCCAGTATGTCACCACCAACTGTATATAGCACCAGTGGTCTCGACTCTCCCCGACAGACGCGGGAAATATCGCCATTGAATTTGTTTTTTCAATCGAATCTTGCCCGTCAATAGAGCCACACCCCATATGGAACATGGCCTGCAGGCCTTTTTACAACCGGATTTTCTATCTAACCAATTGACGCAGAACGAATTTTTCTAAATTAAGGTTTGACAGCCCAGCGGATCGCTGTAGAATCCACCCCACAGACGCGGGATGGAGCAGTCTGGTAGCTCGTCGGGCTCATAACCCGAAGGTCGTCGGTTCAAATCCGGCTCCCGCAACCAAACATCGAAAAAGGCTACTCGAAAGAGTGGCCTTTTTTGTGCGCGCCTGTTTTGTAGCTCGCCTGACTTGCGACGGCTTCGCCGCCGAACGCAGCCTTCGTTCCTCGGCAGCTGCAACAGACCGAACTGCCCCCACCCAAAAACAGGCCTGTTTTGATCTTATTCAGGTCATTTATGCATTAAAGGTTGACTCCCCCACTCATCACTGTAGAGTGCGCCCCACAGACGCGGGATGGAGCAGTCTGGTAGCTCGTCGGGCTCATAACCCGAAGGTCGTCGGTTCAAATCCGGCTCCCGCAACCAAACATTAAAAGGCTACTCGAAAGAGTGGCCTTTTTTGTGCCCGGGTGTTTTACCCGCCTTCTGCACGTCACGAGCCGGAGGAATTAAAACCGGGTATTTCAACCGCTTACGACATTTAAGGTTGACACCCGCACGATCCTCTGTAGAATGCGCCCACACAGACGCGGGATGGAGCAGTCTGGTAGCTCGTCGGGCTCATAACCCGAAGGTCGTCGGTTCAAATCCGGCTCCCGCAACCAAACATCAAAAAAGGCTACTCGAAAGAGTGGCCTTTTTTGTGCGCGCTCGAAAAGTATGGGGAAAACGGTTATTGACGCTCAACGTCATATTCCTGAAAGTCCCGTCGTCTATGCTGTCCGGCAATAATTACCCTTTTTGTACAGGCCAAACCTGAACCTCAGGCAAACAGCCAAACATATTTAGAAATATTTTCACCAAAAGGATTGGTAACTTGAGCCTATGCCTCCATCCTATCGCGCACGATCCACGAGGTGATTGATGCCCGATAATTCGCCAGAACTTAAAGAAGCCGTCACAGCAGCCCACCCGATTGCCGCAACTCGTTTGCGCTGGCTGGATTTGCTGAGCAAGTATCGCCAACCCATTGGTCTGGCAATCACTTTGTTGCTGTTTGCGATAGCACTGATTGCCTGTCGCCACCTGCTCAGCGAACTTGACCTGTACGCCCTGCACGACTCGATCCTGGAAGTCCCCAAGCCCGCCCTCCTCGGTGCAGTGGCCGCGACTGCCGTGGGCTTTGTGATACTGCTGGGGTATGAGTGGTCCGCCAGCCGGTATGCCGGGGTCAAGCTGCCACCTAAAACCCTGGCATTGGGCGGCTTCACCGCCTTTGCCATCGGCAATGCCATCGGCCTGTCGCTGCTGTCCGGCGGCTCCGTGCGATATCGCCTGTATGCACGTCATGGCGTAGGCGCATCAGAAGTCGCCCACATGACGCTGTTCGCCAGCCTGTCACTGGGCTGTGCCTTGCCGCCACTGGCAGCACTGGCAACGTTGAGCAACTTGCCCGCCGCCTCCGCCGCCCTGCACATCCCGGCTTATATACTGGGTGCAATTGCTTTCGCGGTTCTGGCCCTGTTCGGGTTATTGGCACTCGGCATCTATCGCCGCCGCCTTCCTGAGCAACCGATCCCGGACAACCTGCTGGTAAAGGCCGGGCGTCGCACATTACGCTTGCCAAGCCCGCGCCTGACCTTCCTGCAATTAGTCATTACAGCCCTGGACGTCGCTGCAGCGGCCACCGTGCTGTATTTGCTGCTACCCGAAGCGCCACCTTTTGGCGCCTTTATGCTGGTGTATCTGTTGGCGCTGGCTGCTGGCGTACTCAGCCACGTGCCCGGCGGTGTCGGGGTTTTCGAAGCCATCCTGCTGGCCGCCTTTGCCGACAAACTCGGCGCAGCACCTCTGGCGGCTGCCCTGCTGCTGTACCGCATGATCTATGTGATCCTGCCGCTGCTGATTGCCTGCCTGCTGCTGTTGCTGAACGAAGCCCAACGCCTGATCCATACCCGACAAAGCCTGCGGGTTGCCTCGGGCCTGGCCGCTCCGGTTCTGGCGGTCCTGGTATTTATGTCCGGCGTGGTGCTGCTGTTTTCCGGGGCCACTCCCGAAATTGACACACGCCTTGAGCACATCGGCTTTCTGATCCCGCACCGCCTGATTGACGCATCACACTTTGGCGCCAGCCTGATCGGCGTGCTGTGTCTGTTGCTTGCCCAAGGCCTGCGCCGGCGCCTGTCCGCTGCCTGGATGCTGACCACGATTCTGCTGCTGGTCGGCGCCGTGCTTTCCCTGCTCAAAGGCTTTGACTGGGAAGAAGCCACTATCCTGGTCCTGACCGCCAGCCTGCTGGGGCTGTTCCGCCGCTCGTTTTACCGTCCGAGCCGCCTGACCGAGTTGCCGTTTTCACCCCTGTATCTGGTGGCCAGTGTCTGCGTGCTGGGCGCCTCGATCTGGCTGTTGCTGTTCGCCTATCAGGACGTTCCTTACAGCCATCAACTGTGGTGGCAGTTCACCCTCGACTCGGACGCCCCACGGGGCCTGCGCTCGTTGCTGGGCGCAGCCGTGCTGCTGGTGATCGTGTCGCTGACCTGGCTATTGCGTACCGCACGCCCGGTGATTCACCTGCCCGATGCCGCAGAGCTGGAAAAAGCCGGGAAAATCATCCTGGCCTCCGACCAGCCCGATGGTGGCCTGGCCCTGACCGGCGACAAGGCCCTGCTGTTCCACCCGGATGAAAATGCCTTCCTGATGTACGCCCGCCGCGGGCGCAGCCTGGTAGCGCTGTACGACCCGATTGGACCACCCCAGCAGCGTGCCGAGCTGATCTGGCAATTTCGCGACCTGTGCGACACCTTTCACGCCCGCCCCGTGTTCTATCAGGTCCGCGCCGAGAACCTGCCGTTTTACATGGACATTGGCCTGACCGCGATCAAGCTCGGAGAAGAAGCCCGGGTCGACTTGCACCGCTTTGATCTCGAAGCCAAGGGCAAAGAGATGAAAGACCTGCGCTACACCTGGAACCGTGGCACCCGTGACGGTCTGTCACTGGAAATCCACGAACCGGGTGAGGCCCCGATGGATGAACTCAAGGCCATTTCGGATGCCTGGCTTACCGGCAAAAACGTACGGGAAAAAGGCTTCTCCCTGGGTCGCTTCAGCGAGGACTACATCAAGCACTTTCGCGTGGCAATTATTCGCTTTGAAGGCAAGCCGGTAGCCTTCGCCAACCTGCTTGAAACCCACAGCCATGAGCTGTCGAGCCTCGACCTGATGCGCTCACACCCCGAAGCGCCAAAACTGACCATGGAATTCATGATGGTGGGTTTGATTCAGCATTATAAAAAGCATGGATACGCACGTTTCAGCCTGGGAATGGTACCTCTGTCCGGCCTGCAACCCCGACGCGGCGCACCGTTGACCCAGCGTCTGGGGTCGATGCTGTTCCAGCGCGGCGAGCACCTGTACAACTTCCAGGGTTTGCGCCGCTTCAAAGATAAATTCCAGCCCGACTGGGAACCTCGTTATATGGCCGTGCCCGCCGGACTTGATCCGCTGGTAGCGCTGGCTGATACCGCCGCCCTGATTGCAGGCGGCTTGACTGGATTGGTGAAACGTTAATGAAACATCGTTCCTGGCGGTTTTTGTTGCTTGCCTTGATAGTTCTGGTCGCACTGGCTGCAGGCGGCTATTGGTTCTGGAATCGCCCCGCGCCTGAGCCAACAATTGAACACCTGAGTCAAACCGATGGCTCGACCCTGACCAACGTCACTCCCGGTCAGAAAGCCCTGGCCCGGGTGGTGATCGCCACCCCCGCCGAAGAAGCGCTCAATGACAAGCAGTTAGTGGCCTTGAGCCGTGGCGGCAAAGCACAGGTCGTGCAGGTGATTCTGCCCAAAGATGATTGCACCCTGCAGCAGCAAGCCCTGCAAACTGCACTGCAACAACTCAAGGGCCCAGCGACGCTGGTCAGCGGTATCGGTCCGGGTGCAACCCTGGCTTGGCGCTGGCTGGCCGAGCAGACCAATGACAAGGCCCAGGCCGTGTCGGTCGGTTTCAAACTTGAAGAGCCCGGCTGCGCCCTGCCCGTTCCAAAAACCGCTGCCCACGGCAACTGGCTGGTGGCCTGGAACGACAACCCTGACGACCCGAGCGCTGCGTTCGTACGTGATCAACCAAACGCTCAGACCAGCATCAGCGACTACGACATTCATTACCCGCAGGTACTGAGCAACGAACTGCGCAAAATACTGGTAGGCGATGAAAACGGCGGGTTGAGCATGCCGGTGGTCGAAGTGCCCGCAGGCCAGCAAAACAGCACCGTAACCCTGTTCCTGTCCGGTGACGGTGGCTGGCGAGACCTGGACCGCGATGTGGCCGGTGAAATGGCCAAGATCGGCTACCCGGTGGTCGGCATCGACATGCTGCGCTACTACTGGCAGCACAAAACACCCGAGCAAAGCGCCACCGACCTGACCGAACTGATGCAGCATTACCGTCAGAAGTGGGGCACCCAGCGCTTTGTACTGGTGGGCTACTCGTTTGGTGCTGACGTTTTGCCTGCCACTTACAATCGCTTGCCTGAAGCCGAGCAAAAGCGGGTCGACGCCATCATGCTCCTGGCATTTGCCCGCAGTGGCAGCTTTGAGATCCATGTCGATGGCTGGCTCGGCAAAGCCGGCGCTGAAGCCGATACGGGCGAGGAAATGTCCAAGCTGCCTGCCAGCAAAGTGGTATGCATCTATGGCGCAGAAGAGGTGGATGAAAGCGGCTGCACCGCCAAGACAGCCGTAGGCGAAAGCCTGAAACTGCCCGGCGGACACCACTTCGACGAAAACTACCCGGCCCTGGCCCAGCGCCTCGTAGACCTGATCAAGAAGCATCAGACGACTGCCGAGTAAGCAACCTGTGGGAGCGGGCTTGCTCGCGATGGGTGCGCTGCGGTTTATCAGGCAAACCGCGGCGCCTGTATCGCGAGCAAGCCCGCTCCCACAAAAACGCCTCCCTCCTGCACAAAAAAGCCCCGACTCTCACGAGCCGGGGCTTTTTATTGGCGACCTGAACGCGACTACATCTCGACCTGGGTCCCCAGCTCGATAACCCGGTTAAGTGGCAGCTTGAAGAAGCGCAAGTTGCTGTTGGCGTTCTTGAGCATGAACGCGAACAACCCTTCTCGCCAACGCGCCATACCCACCAGCTTGGACGCAATCACCGTCTCCCGGCTAAGGAAGTAAGTGGTACGCATAGGGCTGAAATCCAGCTCATCGAGATGGCACAGCTTCAACGCCTCAGGCACATCCGGCTCGTCCATGAAACCAAAGTGCAGGATCACCCGAAAGAAGCCATCTCCATACGAATCCACCTCGAAACGCCGCGAAGCAGGGACCCGGGGCGAATCTTCGTTGACCACCGTCAGCAATACCACTTGCTCGTGCAGCACCTGGTTATGCAGCAGGTTGTGCAACAGCGCATGGGGCACCGCGTCCGGACGGGCCGTCAGAAACACCGCAGTCCCTTGAACCCGATGCGGCGGTTGCACCCGGATACTGCTGATAAACAGCGGTAACGGCAGCGCACTTTCGTCAAGGCGATCCACCAGCAGTTGCTTGCCGCGACGCCAAGTGGTCATCAGGATAAACAGCACAATCCCCGCCAGCACCGGGAAGGCCCCGCCCTGCACAATTTTTGGCACGTTGGCGGCAAAGAACAGACCGTCCACCAACAGAAAGCCAATCAGTACAGGCACTGCCAGAATCGGCGGCCACTTCCACAGCAACAGCATCACCGCCGACACCAGAATACTGGTGATCAACATGGTGCCGGTCACCGCCACCCCGTAGGCCGACGCCAGGGCCCCCGAGGATTCAAAGCCCAGTACCAGCAAAATCACCCCGACCATCAGCGACCAGTTCACCGCACCGATGTAAATCTGCCCCTGCTCGGCACTGGAGGTGTGCTGGATATGCATGCGCGGGATATAACCGAGCTGAATCGCCTGGTGGGTCAGGGAGAAGGCCCCGGAAATCACTGCCTGGGAGGCAATCACCGTGGCCAGCGTGGCCAGGCCTACCAGAGGAATCAGCGCCCAGGCGGGTGCCAGCAAATAGAACGGGTTACGGGCAGCCTCGGGGTTTTCCAGAAGCAGAGCACCCTGCCCGAAGTAATTGAGCACCAACGCAGGCAACACCAGGATGAACCAGGCCCGGGCTATCGGCTTGCGCCCAAAGTGGCCCATGTCGGCATACAGCGCTTCAGCGCCGGTCAACGCCAGCACCACGGCGCCCAGAATGGCCACGCCCATACCGGGGTGCGAGACGAAGAAACGCACGCCCCACACGGGGTTCAGCGCATTGAGCACCTCAGGATGTTGAGCGATGCCATGAATACCGAGCCCGCCCAACACGACGAACCACAGCACCATGATCGGACCGAACAGCTTGCCCAGAGTGGCTGTGCCACGGCGCTGGATCAAAAACAGCGCCACCAGCACGATCAGGGCCAGCGGCACGACCCAGCGCTCCAGCCCGCTGAACGCCAGTTCAAGCCCTTCGACCGCTGACAATACCGAGATCGCCGGAGTAATCATGCTATCGCCGTAAAACAGCGAAGCACCGATCAGCCCCAGGATCACCAACACCGAACGCAGCTTGGGATAGGGCGAAGCAGCACGCCGCGCCAATGCGGTCAGGGCCATGATGCCGCCCTCACCTTCGTTGTCTGCCCGCAGAATGAACAGCACATACTTGATCGAGACCACCCAGATCAGCGACCACAGAATCAACGCCAGAATTCCGAACACACCGTCATGGTTGACTTGCACTCCATACCCGCCGGAAAACACCTCCTTGAGGGTGTACAGGGGGCTGGTACCAATATCGCCGTACACCACGCCGACCGCTGCAACCAGCATCCCTATGGGCCTGGCCTTTGAGTGACCGTCTTCTGCCGCCTGACTACTTGCCTGCCCCATCAACCACCCCTACGACCATGGACCGCGTTTCTTAATGGTTTGCGCTACATTTGATCAGCAGCATGCGCTGATTTTGCGAATCTGATCCACGAAATTCGGGTGATTGAAAACCCTGTTTTCGCGACGGCGCGCAGCATAGCGCAGCACTCGTCGTAAATCCCCGTATAACGCTGGTCAAGTACGTTGACCATAGCTAAAATTGCGCACTTTTTTTGATCAGAGGCGCACAAGAGCCTGTTACCGCTTGGTTGATAATTTCAACAGAGCGCCAGCAGGCCCAAAGCGCCCGTTCGTCGTGCAGCCTTTACGGGCATGTAACGTCACTACATACCGAGGTTCGCCATGTCCACCGTTACCACCAAGCCAGCCAACCCGAAGGTTGGCTTTGTTTCCCTGGGTTGCCCGAAAGCGCTGGTCGACTCCGAACGCATCCTTACGCAGCTGCGTATGGAAGGCTACGACGTCGTCTCCACCTACCAGGACGCTGACGTCGTTGTGGTCAACACCTGCGGCTTCATCGACAGCGCGAAAGCTGAATCCCTGGAAGTGATCGGTGAAGCCATCAAGGAAAACGGCAAGGTCATCGTGACCGGCTGCATGGGTGTCGAAGAAGGCAACATCCGCAACGTGCACCCAAGCGTGCTCGCCGTGACCGGCCCGCAGCAGTACGAGCAAGTGGTCAACGCCGTGCACCAGGTGGTGCCACCGCGCCAGGATCACAACCCGCTGATCGATCTGGTGCCGCCTCAAGGCATCAAGCTGACGCCGCGTCACTACGCCTACCTGAAGATTTCCGAAGGCTGCAACCACAGCTGCAGCTTCTGCATCATCCCGTCGATGCGCGGCAAGCTGGTCAGCCGTCCGGTGGGTGACGTCCTCGACGAAGCCCAGCGCCTGGTCAAGGCTGGCGTAAAAGAACTGCTGGTGATTTCCCAGGACACCAGCGCCTACGGCGTTGATGTTAAGTACCGTACCGGTTTCTGGAACGGCGCCCCGGTCAAGACCCGCATGACCGAACTCTGCGAAGCGCTTAGCTCGCTGGGTGTGTGGGTCCGCCTGCACTACGTTTACCCGTACCCGCACGTTGACGAACTGATCCCGCTGATGGCCGCCGGCAAGATCCTGCCGTACCTGGACATCCCGTTCCAGCACGCCAGCCCCAAAGTGCTCAAGGCCATGAAACGCCCTGCGTTTGAAGACAAGACCCTGGCCCGCATCAAAAACTGGCGCGTGATCTGTCCGGACCTGATTATCCGTTCGACCTTCATCGTCGGCTTCCCGGGTGAAACCGAAGAAGACTTCCAGTACCTGCTCGACTGGCTGACCGAAGCGCAACTGGATCGCGTGGGTTGCTTCCAGTACTCGCCAGTAGAAGGCGCCCCCGCCAACCTGCTGGACGCGGCCATCGTGCCGGACGACGTCAAGCAGGATCGCTGGGACCGCTTCATGGCCCACCAACAGGCCATCAGCGCCGCACGCCTGCAGATGAAAATCGGCAAGGAAATCGAAGTCCTGATCGACGAAGTTGATGAGCAAGGCGCTGTTGGCCGCTGCTTCTTCGACGCACCGGAAATCGACGGCAACGTGTTTATTGCTACCGAAAAAGACATCAAGCCGGGTGACAAGATCATGTGTCGCGTCACCGACGCCGACGAGTATGACTTGTGGGCTGAAGTGATCTAAACCGCAACTGCCTCTCAAAAAGCCCTGCCGCACTCGCGCCAGGGCTTTTTTTACGACTATCGTTAATCCATCGCTATCCCAACCTGTGTCAGGAGACACGCTTGATGCAACAACAATGGGTTATTCATACGCCACGCCTTACAGACTTCGATGAACTGACCGACGTGTGGGAAGCATCGGTACGGGCTACCCACGACTTTTTGCCTGACAGCTATATCCAACTGTTACGGGGTCTGGTCAAAGATCAATACCTGGATGCCGTGATGCTGATCTGCTGCAAGGATCCCGTCAGCAAACGCATAACCGGCTTTGCGGGCGTAGCGGGAGGCAAGGTGGAAATGCTGTTTATCCACCCCGATTACCGGGGCCAAGGCATAGGCAGGTGCCTGCTGATGTTCGCCATCAACGAACTGAATGCCGAGCGCCTCGACGTCAACGAGCAGAACCCGCAAGCCATTGGCTTCTACCTCAAGCAAGGTTTTGAGGTCACCGGGCGCTGCGAAAAAGACGGCCTGGGCCAACCGTATCCATTGCTGCACCTGCGGTATAAACGCCCAGCACGTGCATAAGGCAAATGTTGCCGGGCTTAACCGGCGCCAGGCGGGTACAATAGCCGCCCAATTCCTATACGGCCCCTGTCATGTCTGAACCGATACGTCTCTCCAAACGCCTCATCGAACTCGTCGGCTGCTCCCGCCGTGAGGCCGAACTGTTCATTGAAGGTGGCTGGGTCACGGTAGATGGCGAAGTCATCGACGAGCCGCAATTCAAGGTCGACAGCCAAAAAGTCGAGCTGGACCCAGAGGCCAAGGCTACTGCGCCAGAACCGGTGACCATTTTGTTGAACGCCCCGGCGGGCCTGGACACTGATAGCGCCCTGGCGTTGATCGGCCCTGAAACCCTGAGCGAGGAGCACCGTTTCGGCAAGCGCCCGCTAAAAGGCCACTTCCTGCGCCTGAGCGTTGGCAACGAGCTGCAAGCCAACGCCAGCGGCCTGCTGGTGTTTACTCAAGACTGGAAAATCGTGCGCAAGCTTACGGCCGATGCCAACAAGATCGAGCAGGAGTACGTGGTTGAAGTCTCTGGCGAGATGGCACCCCACGGTTTGAACCGCCTCAATCATGGCATGACCTACAAGGGTCGCGAGCTGCCTGCGGTCAAGGCCAGCTGGCAGAGTGAAAACCGCCTGCGCTTTGCGATGAAAAATCCGCAGCCGGGGGTCATTGCACTCTTCTGCCAGGCCGTCGGCCTGACGGTCATCTCTATCCGCCGGATCCGTATTGGTGGCGTGTCGATGGGTAAATTGCCCGTTGGCCAATGGCGCTACATGAGCGCCAAAGAAAAGTTCTAAGCCCCACACCGAACATTTCGACACCGCAGCAATGCCTGCGGTGCTCACTGCTGAATATCAGGATTACCCACATGATTCATAACGACGTACTGCGTAGCGTGCGCTACATGCTCGACATCAGCGACAACAAGGTTGTAGAAATCATCAAGCTTGGTGGTCTTGAAGTCACCAAGGAAGACGTACTGACCTACCTGAAAAAAGACGAAGAAGAAGGCTTTGTTCGTTGCCCTGACGACGTGATGGCGCACTTTCTTGATGGCCTGGTGATCTTCAAGCGCGGCAAGGACGAAAGCCGTGCACCGATGCCTGTTGAGCTGCCGGTGACCAACAACATCATCCTGAAAAAACTGCGCGTGGCCTTCGAACTCAAGGAAGACGACATGCACGCCATCCTCAAGGCTGCTGGTTTTCCGGTATCCAAGCCTGAGCTGAGCGCCTTGTTCCGCAAGTTCGGCCACACCAACTACCGCACCTGTGGCGACCAGTTGCTGCGCAACTTCCTGAAAGGCCTGACCCTGCGCGTTCGCGACTGAAAACACTATCGCTTTTGTAGTCGCTGCCGCAGGCTGCGATAAGATCTGAAAGATCTTCAAGTCCTTATCTACCAAGGGCCGCTGCCGCAGCCCATCGCAGCCTGCGGCAGCGACTACAAGGTTTCTTTCGATGACCTATACCGTCTCCCCCATCGGATTTGTGCGCTCCTGCTTCAAGGAGAAGTTCGCGATCCCCCGTCAGCCGCAACTGGCTCCGGCCGCCCGTGGCGTGCTGGAACTGGTCGCGCCTTTCGATCAGGGCGATGCGGTGCAAGGGCTGGAGCAGGTCAGTCATGTCTGGCTTTTGTTCGTATTCCATCAAGCGCTCGAAGACAAACCCCGGCTAAAAGTACGCCCGCCACGGCTGGGCGGCAACAAGTCGATGGGAGTGTTTGCTACCCGCGCCACCCACCGCCCGAATGGCATCGGCCAGTCTGTGGTCAAGCTGGACAAGGTTGAAGCCAATCGCTTGTGGATTTCAGGAATCGACCTGCTCGACGGCACGCCGATTCTCGATATCAAACCCTATGTGCCTTACGCGGACATCATTGCCGATGCCAGCAATGGCATGGCCAGCGCGGCACCGGTGTTGATTCCCGTGGTGTGGGCCGATACGGCCCTGCAACAGGCTCATACACAGGCTCTACGCCTCCAGGAGCCGCTGGTGGCACTGATTGAGCAATGCCTGGCGCAAGACCCGCGCCCGGCCTACCAGACGCCCACCCCCGAACGAGAGTACGGCGCGCAGTTCTGGGATCTGGACGTACGCTGGCATTACCCTGAACCCGGCACGATCCGGGTGCTTGAGGTAATTCCCAAGCAGTGATCTGAAACGCAATGTGGGAGCGGGCTTGCTCGCGATATCGGTCTTTCAGACACCTGTGCGGTGACTGGAGCTCCACAATCGCGAGCAAGCCCGCTCCCACATTTTTTTGATCGGTGCGGTTTACTTCTCGACGAAGGCGCGCTCGATCAGATAGTCACCCGGCTCACGCATACGTGGCGAAACTTTAAGGCCGAAGCTGTTCAGCACTTCGCTGGTTTCGTCGAGCATGCTCGGGCTGCCGCACAACATGGCACGGTCATCCTGCGGGTTGATTGGAGGCAGACCGATGTCGCTGAACAGTTTGCCGCTGCGCATCAGATCGGTCAGACGGCCTTCGTTCTCGAACGGCTCGCGGGTCACGGTTGGGTAGTAGATCAGCTTTTCACGCAGCGCTTCGCCGAAGAACTCGTTCTGTGGCAGGTGCTCGGTGATGAACTCGCGGTAGGCGACTTCATTGACGTAACGCACGCCGTGGCACAGGATCACTTTTTCGAAACGCTCGTAGGTTTCCGGGTCCTGGATGACGCTCATAAATGGCGCCAAGCCAGTACCGGTGCTGAGCAGGTACAGATGCTTGCCCGGCTTCAAGTCGTCCAGCACCAGCGTACCCGTAGGTTTTTTGCTGATGATGATCTCGTCGCCTTCCTTCAAGTGCTGCAACTGGGAGGTCAGCGGGCCATCCGGCACCTTTATGCTGAAGAACTCCAGATGCTCTTCCCAGTTCGGGCTGGCGATCGAGTAGGCACGCATAAGCGGACGGCCGTTGGGCTGTTGCAGGCCGATCATCACGAACTGACCGTTCTCGAAGCGCAGACCCGGGTCGCGGGTGCACTTGAAGCTGAACAGGGTGTCGTTCCAGTGATGAACACTGAGGACACGTTCGTGGTTCATGTTGCTCATGTACGGGGCTCCTAATTTCGCCTGCGCTGACTATGGGCGCGATTGCACAGCATTCTAATGGCGGCGACAATATCTGTTAACTGAATTATCAAGATAAGGGTTATCGGTTATATCGATATGCGATTTACTCTCAGACAACTCCAGGTGTTCGTTGCCGTCGCCCAACAAGAGAGCGTGTCTCGCGCTGCTGGTTTGTTGGCCCTTTCACAATCTGCTGCCAGTACCTCGATTACCGAGCTGGAGCGCCAAACCAGCTGCCAGCTTTTCGACCGTGCGGGCAAGCGTTTAAGCCTTAATGCTCTGGGCCGCCAACTGCTGCCTCAGGCCGTCGCCCTGCTGGATCAGGCCAAGGAAATCGAAGACCTGCTCAACGGCAAATCCGGCTTTGGCTCATTGACCGTGGGCGCCACACTGACCATCGGCAACTATCTGGCGACCCTGCTGATAGGCAGCTTCATGCAGGCGCACCCTGAAAGTCAGGTCAAGCTGGTGGTTCAAAATACAGCCCATATCGTGCAACAAGTCGCCCATTACGAAATTGACCTGGGTCTGATCGAAGGCGATTGCGCCCATCCGGACATCGAAGTCCAGAGCTGGGTAGAGGATGAACTGGTGGTTTTCTGCGCTCCGCAGCATCCGCTGGCGGTTCGTGGTCACGCCACACTGGAAGAGTTGACCCGTGAAGCTTGGATTTTGCGCGAGCAGGGCTCCGGCACCCGCCTGACGTTCGATCAAGCCATGCGCCATCACCAAACTGCGCTCAATATTCGCCTGGAGCTGGAGCACACTGAAGCGATCAAACGGGCGGTGGAGTCGGGACTGGGCATTGGATGCATCTCACGCCTGGCGTTGCGCGACGCTTTTCGCCGCGGCAGCCTGGTCGCCGTGGAAACACCTGACCTGGATCTGGCCCGACAGTTTTTCTTTATCTGGCACAAAAAGAAGTATCAGACGTCTGCCATGCGCGAGTTTCTGGAACTGTGCCGCGCCTTCACCGCAGGGGTTCAGCGCAGCGACGAGATCGTATTACCGACCATCGCTTAAAGCAGAATGACCGCCCATACCACGGCAATCATGGTCAGCACCACAAACTGGGCGGCGCTGCCCATGTCCTTGGCATTTTTCGACAATGGGTGCAAGTCGAGGGAGATACGGTCAACCACTGCCTCAATCGCCGAATTCAACAATTCCACAATCAATGCCAACAGGCATACAGCGATCAGCAAGGCCCGCTCTACCCGGCTCACATTCAGCAGGAAGCTCAGCGGGATCAATATCACGTTCAGCAACACTAACTGCCGAAAAGCCGCCTCGCCAGTAAAGGCTGCGCGCATACCGTCCAGCGAGTAACCGCTGGCATTCAAAATCCGTTTAAATCCGGTTTTACCCTTGAAAGGCGACATAGATAGGCAACTGCGCAAAAAAATGAGAAAGGGACGCTAGTTCACGCCTCGTCAAAAAAGCGTGAAGGCTCGCAGGTTAATGGCTCGAAATTGATTCAAGTTGCTGCAAGAGTAGCGCGGCCTGGGTTCGCGTGCGAACTCCCAGCTTGCGGAAAATCGCTGTCACGTGGGCCTTGATGGTTGCTTCGGAAACGCTCAGCTCATAGGCGATCTGCTTGTTCAACAAACCTTCACACACCATGGTCAGCACCCGGAACTGCTGTGGAGTCAAGCTGGCCAGGCCTTCGCTGGCGGCCTTGGCCTCAGCCGACACCTGAACTTCTTCAAACGCCTGGGGCGGCCAGCTCACATCACCATCCAGCACCGCGCGCACGGCTTTTTGAATTTCATCCAGCGAGCTGGATTTTGGGATAAAACCACTGGCGCCAAATTCCCGCGACCGCACCATGATCGAGGCTTCTTCCTGAGCTGAAACCATCACTACCGGGATCTGCGGGTATTGACCACGCAACAACACCAGCCCGGAGAAACCGTAAGCGCCCGGCATGTTCAAGTCGAGCAGCACCAGATCCCAATCGGCCTTGATTGCCAGCTGTGTTTCAAGCTCAGCAATACTGGCAACCTCAACCAGGCGAACATCAGAGCCCAGCCCAATGCTCACAGCCTGGTGCAAGGCACTGCGAAACAGCGGATGGTCGTCGGCAATCAGGATTTCGTATGTGGCCATTTTTTAAATGATCCTGTTTTTCAGGCGAGCCCTGATGAATTCCAGCACTCGCTAAGGCAACTCGAGCAATAGCTCAAAGACTAGGGGTCAAAGGGCGCGATTTACGCTAAACGTCGGCAAATATAAGTGTTTTAGCAGCTACTTCAGCCGAATCGGCGCCAAGCATGCCCAGCGAAACGGGGGTGGTCAAGTTGAAAACCTGACGCCTGGGTCCAAGGGGAAGCTATCACGGCGCCATCATCCAAATACGAACAATGGCACTCGCTTGCATCTGCCGGAAAAGTGTAGCGCTACTTCTTTAGTCTATTGAGCCCGATTCCGGGGAAGGTCTTTTACAAAAACGCCCAGTTCCTGGTGTGCGACGCTGGATTCATTCATCGGCAGCTGGTTTTTCGCGTCCAGGTAATGCTGGCTGAACACATCGAAATAGGCATCCAGCGCACTTGAAGCCTCGGTATCGCCGGCCAGCTCAAGGCATAAACTGGCCACTTCTGCGGTACACAGATGCTCACTTCGTGTGGAGCGCCGCAGCCGGTAGCGCGACAGCCTTTCAGGCAGCAGGCTCAAAATAGGCAAGGCATCGAAATACGGGCTTTTGCGAAAGATCTTGCGGGCCTCGGTCCAGGTTGCATCCAGCAGGATAAACAGCGGGCGCTTGCTGCTGTCCAGGTCCACCGTGTGCGTTACCCGCTCAGGGGCGACGTATTCACCGGGAAACACCAGATATGGCTGCCACTGCGGATCGGACAGCAATGCCAGCAGTGCATCGTCGGTCTCGGTTCGCGACCAGATAAAGGCAAAGTTGTCGCTGACTACGTCCGCAATCAACCAACCTGTATTGCTGGGCTTGAACACTTCCTTTTTAGTCATGACCAAACACACACCCGAGCGCGTGCTGACCTTTGGCCGCCAGTTGCACAGGCAGTGGCTTTCAATCACGCGACAGGTATGGCAACGCGGGGCTCGTGAGCCACGCGCCAGGTAAGGCTTGGTGCTCTCCTCTTCGCGCTCGTCTCGTAAACGGGCTACAGAATTCGGGGGAAAGGTCGTCAGGGTCATGGATTTTTACTTAAAGGCGCCAACCGTCCATTTGCCAGAATTGGCACACCAACGGATTCACAAGAGAAAGGCGGCAAGTTTAACAGAGGCGCAGTAACAGGGCGCGAATCCATGACCTTTGGCATTTCCTGCCAACTCATGCTGACCTATACTCCCGCGCCACTGAACGCACAGATATGTGGCCGGTCTAAGCCTGGGTCACTGAAATCAGGAGAGTTTCATGCTGCGCCATATCATTCCGACCGTCGCTCTTATGCTTGCACTGCCTCTGGCTGCACAAGCGGCTTCTCTCAAGGATTTTGAGTTGAACAAAACCCTGCTCAAGGTTGCCGCGAAAAGCAATGAAGGCAAACCACGGGCTATCAATGCGGACCTGCTGGACAAAGGCTTTACGGTAGACGGTACTGTTTTGATCAACAATCTGGAGGCCAGCCCTACATTGTCCGCCCAGATGCGCTCCAATCCTGAAGAAACAGTCCCGCAACTGGGTCGCAGTGTTTGCAGCAACGCAGGTTTCCGTACCCTGATGGCTCAAGGTGCGACGCTGCGCTACAGCTTCAAGGAATACAAAACCAACAGTCCGGTCCTGATCCAGGATTTTCGGGCTGAAAACTGCCAGCGCAAAAAGTAACCTCGCTGACACGCCGTACCTCCCGGTACGGCGCATGAGCCTGCCACAGGCCTCGACACTACGTTCCCTCGCATGACCTCCTCGCACCAAACTCCATGTAGGTCAGGCAATTAGCTATTGCCAGCCAAGACATACCGGGACCATCATCGAACCATCATGGTGACACTCTGTGTCTCTGCGGCTGCCCACCTGCGGCGCCTTCAAGGATGTTGTGTAGAAGGAGAAATACATGCCTGATCAATCCAATGACACCCTGACGCTGCACTTCCAGGAACAGGGGCTGGATCTTGCTCATGAAGTCGACGAGCAACTGCAACGGGTCGCCCCCGACAGCCCGAACCGGGCGCTTTACCGAGAAATGTTGCTGACCGTGTTGCGCATGGCCCACGACGATCTTGATCGCTGGAATGCCAAAATCACTCTGCAAGCCATCCGCGAGCTCGAAAAAACCTTTCGAACTCTGGAGCAGTTCAAGGGGCGACGCAAAGTCACGGTCTTCGGCTCGGCCAGAACCCCTATCGAACACCCGCTCTATGCGCTGGCCCGGGAAATGGGCAGCGTGCTGGCCAAGTCCGACATCATGGTCATTACCGGCGGCGGTGCGGGCATCATGGCCGCAGCCCATGAAGGTGCAGGCCTGGCCCATAGCCTGGGTTTCAACATCACCCTCCCCTTCGAGCAACGGGCCAACCCCACCATCAACGGCACTCCCAATGTGCTGGCGTTTCACTTTTTCTTTACCCGCAAACTGTTTTTCACCAAGGAAGCAGATGCTCTGGTGATGTGCCCGGGCGGCTTTGGCACGCTGGATGAAGTGCTGGAGGTGCTGACACTGATGCAGACCGGCAAGACCCCGCTGGTACCGGTAGTTTTGCTGGATGTGCCAGGCGGTTCGTTTTGGCAGGGGGCGCTGGACTTCATTCACAACCAACTGGAGGCCCACCAGTACATTCTGCCCAACGATTTGAAGTTGATGCGTCTGGTACATAGCGCTGAAGAGGCGCTTGCTGAAATCAACCAGTTCTACAGCAACTTTCATTCAAGCCGATGGTTGAACAAGACCTTTGTCATCCGCATGAAGCGACCTCTCAGCGCGTTGGCGCTCAAGGCGATACAGAAAGACTTTGCCGATATTTGCTTGAGTGATGGTTTCCATCAACAGGGATATTGCAGCTTTGAGCATGAAGACCCCAAGTTCAACCACCTTACCTGCCTGGGCTTTGCATTTAGCGGGCGCAATCAGGGGCGGTTGCGCGAACTGGTCGATTTTATCAACCTGCCGCAAAACTGGGAGACAGTTGACCGTTCGATTACGTCCTCACAGCCCGCATCCGTAGCGGACTGAAAATACACCCTGTGGGAGCGAGCCTGCTCGCGAACGAACTTCGGGAGCAGGCTCGCTCCCACAGCGGCTGTCAGTCTTCAAACTCTCGGCCGCTCAACAAGCGGCCGATCATTTCAAGCGGATACCCTCGGTAGCTTAAAAAGCGCCCCTGGCGGGCACGTTCCTTCGCATCGACAGGCAACTGACCGGAAAACTTGCGGCGCCAGGTATCTTCCAGCTGCTCTTGCCAGTTGAAACCACACTCTCGCAGCGCCTCCTCGATATCCCCACGCACCAGGCCACGCTGGCTAAGCTCTTCGCGAATTCGCAAAGGGCCATAACCTGAACCGGCACGGTAGTTGATATAGCTCTCGAGATAACGAGACTCGGACAGCAGCCCCTCTTCCGTCAGACGGTCAAGGGCGGCGTCAATCATGTCGGGGCAAGCCCCGCGCTGACGCAGCTTGCGCGTCAGCTCGACTCGACCGTGCTCGCGTCGCGCGAGCAGGTCCATTGCAGTCCGTCGCACTGCGACGGGGGTATCCAGAACGGCGATCATGATGTCTATCAGTTATCGCTGTCGGTAGCGTTTTCCATTTCTTCAGCTTCAGCCAGTGCTGCAGCTTCTTTGGCAGCCTTGCTCAGTTTTGGCATGACTTTCATTTCTGCCAGCTCAGCGTCGGTCTTTGGCCCCAGCAACTTCTCACGCAGCTGCTTCTCCAGCGCATCCTTGATATCAGGGTTGTCGTCCAGGAACTTGGCGGAGTTGGCCTTGCCCTGACCGATCTTGCTGCCGTTGTAGCTGTACCAGGCACCGGCTTTTTCAACGAAGCCGTGCAACACGCCCAGGTCAATCATCTCACCGTTCAGGTAGATGCCCTTGCCGTACAGGATCTGGAACTCAGCCTGGCGGAATGGCGGTGCCACCTTGTTCTTGACCACTTTGACGCGGGTTTCGCTGCCTACTACCACATCGCCTTCTTTCACGGCGCCGGTGCGACGGATATCCAGGCGTACCGAAGCGTAGAACTTCAGCGCGTTACCACCGGTAGTGGTTTCCGGGCTGCCGAACATCACGCCGATTTTCATGCGGATCTGGTTGATGAAGATAACCAGGCAGTTGGCGTTCTTGATGTTACCGGTGATTTTACGCAGCGCCTGGGACATCAGACGGGCTTGCAGGCCAACGTGGGTATCGCCCATGTCGCCTTCGATTTCAGCTTTTGGCGTCAGTGCAGCAACGGAGTCGATGATGATCACGTCAACCGCATTGGAACGCACCAGCATGTCGGTGATTTCCAGTGCCTGTTCGCCGGTGTCAGGCTGGGAAACCAGCAGGTCATCAACGTTTACGCCCAGTTTGGCAGCGTACTCAGGGTCAAGGGCGTGCTCTGCGTCGACGAAAGCGCACGTTGCACCCGCCTTTTGCGCCTGTGCAATCACGGACAGGGTAAGCGTGGTTTTACCCGACGACTCTGGACCGTAGATTTCAACAATACGGCCTTTTGGCAAGCCGCCAATGCCCAGTGCGATATCCAGACCCAGGGAGCCCGTGGAGATCGCCGGAACTGCCTGACGCTCCTGGTCGCCCATCAGCATCACGGCACCCTTGCCGAATTGACGTTCGATCTGACCCAGGGCCGCAGCCAAGGCTTTCTTCTTGTTGTCGTCCATTAAAGTCCTCTCGTAATCAATAAGGCCCGACGGCCGATAACTGTATAAGTAGCCAGTATTATTCCACAGGGTTAAACGATCGCCTACCCCTCATTTTTTATTTCTCGTACCGTTCGGCGTATTAAGCCTTCCAGAGCGGCAATCACCGTTTGCTGGCGTACCTCTTCGCGATCACCGGGGAAGTGCCTGCGCTCGGCCGTCACCTGATCACCATCGCCCCACGCCAGCCAGACGGTGCCGACCGGCTTCTCTGGCGAACCGCCACCCGGGCCGGCAACGCCACTCACGGCGACGGCAAATCGAGCCCCGCTTTGCACCTGCGCACCACGCACCATCGCCTCAACCACCTCGCGACTGACCGCTCCCACCTGAGTGAACAAGGGCTCGGGGACATTCAGTTGCCTGGTTTTTTGCTGGTTGGAGTAGGTCACGAATCCCGCCTCAAACCAGGCGGAGCTGCCGGCGATGCGGGTGATGGCTTCAGCGATGCCGCCGCCGGTGCAGGATTCGGCGGTCGTCACCTGGGCATTAAGAGCCTGTAACAGCAGCCCAAGTTCAGTCGCAAGTTGAGATATTCGGTCCACGGTCCTCTCCTGATGGGCGCGTCTGCGCCATAACCTACACCAAAATAGCGTCTGCTATGGCTCGATCCGCGAGTCGCCAGCCGAGCCATCGACCCCAAGCCGCCTGGCGGCCCAGCGCTGGTACAGGCTGATGGCCGCATCCGCACCGGCCAGCGCGGTCAGGCACCCCAGTGCCCCGGCCGCCAGAATCGACATCCCTGCCGAGTACAGCAGCATGAAGGTCGACACACCGCACACCATGCATGCCCCCGAACGCAGCGCCAGGCGCCGCAACAGCAACCATCCGCTTGCTCCGTCCTTGTCCGCCCGCCACATCTCACCAAAAACACCGCCCACCAAGGCAAGAAGGATGACCAGTAAAACCGGCATTTCCAGCAAAACCTGCGGCCCATTAATCATGTCATCACTCCTGTGTCCTTATTGATAAGCGCCAATTTCTGGCTCGGGCTGTACAGCGGGCGCCCTCTGTTACGCCACATCCCTGCTTGAGTTACATCGTGGACCGCCATGCAGCAAAGACTATGCATGTATGGATATACAGTCAATGCACCAGTGCATATATTTATTCGGATGATTTCAGCAAGCCGGAAAAAGCCAACAATTACGGCGTGAATGGTCTTTTTGATGACGAAAAAAACCCACTGACTTGTGGGTTGCTTCTTAAATGCGAGGGTCAGCGTGCGTACATGCCCCACCAGAATACATGCCCGAGGATCACCAACTGCTCATCCTCCATATCGCTGTAGGCGTAATCCTCATCGGGAAACTCATCGCGATTGAAGCTGCGCAAACGGAGCCCTCCCGCCAGGCGATACAGTTGTTTGACCCGCAACTGACCATTGTGATTGACCGCATAGAGATCGCCATCAATGACTTCCTCCAGCGTACGCTTGCCAGCATTGACCCCGACCGTAGCGCCATCGCGCAGAACGGGCAGCATGCTGTCACCGCGCACGGTCACGCATTTGGCCTGATCGAATTCCACACCGTTATGACGCAGGCTGCGTTTGCCGAAACGCAGCCTGGCGCGCTCGCTCTCTTCAATGGCAAAACGCCCGGAGCCCGCTGCCAGTTCGACCTGGCGCAAAAACGGAATGGACACTTCATCGTCCGCCACCGGGGTATTGTCGTCCCACAGGCAAATATCGCGCAGCTCAGGGTGATGCAAGCCGGCTTCTGACGCGGCAAACGTACAGGGGTCATCCCGGCCACGCAGACGATCGGTGCTGATGTGGAAGTACTCGGCGATTTTGGAGATATGCCTGTCGGAAGGGTCGACAATTTTACCGCTCAAAATACGTGACAACGTGGGCTGCGGCACCCCAGTGCTACGGTGCAGCGCCATCGCGCTGATTCCGTGCCGGGCAAGCAGCTCTTTAAGGACGGTTGAAACAGTTCGTTTGGACATGACGGCAATAGTGCTGGCCGTGTTTATTGATGGCAAATGCTATTTCTTCTATTTATAGCCACGCGCAAGCGCCCCTCCTTGCGCACCTGTAGATGCAAGGGGCTGACATGTTAACCTTGCGCCCATTGCGAAAACCTCAGGCCACGGCCTGCCTTTCCCCCACTTCTGAACGAATCCGCCTAAGCCCTGATGAGTAAAAATACTTCCGACCTGTCCAGCCACACGCCGATGATGCAGCAGTACTGGCGCCTGAAGAATCAGCACCCTGATCAGCTGATGTTCTATCGCATGGGCGATTTCTACGAAATCTTCTACGAAGACGCGAAGAAAGCCGCCAAATTGCTGGATATCACACTCACTGCACGCGGTCAGTCTGCAGGTCAGGCGATCCCGATGTGCGGGATTCCTTACCATGCAGCTGAAGGCTATCTGGCCAAGCTGGTCAAGCTTGGCGAGTCGGTGGTGATTTGTGAGCAGGTCGGCGACCCGGCCACCAGCAAGGGGCCGGTTGATCGTCAGGTCGTGCGTATCATCACGCCGGGGACGGTCAGTGATGAGGCACTGATGGATGAGCGCCGCGACAACCTGATTGCCGCCGTGCTCGGCGATGAGCGCTTGTTTGGCCTCGCCGTTCTGGACATCACCAGCGGCAACTTCTCGGTACTGGAGATCAAGGGCTGGGAAAACCTGCTGGCAGAGCTTGAGCGCATCAACCCGGTCGAGCTGATGATTCCCGATGACTGGCCACAAGGCCTGCCGGCCGAAAAACGTCGTGGGGTTCGTCGCCGCGCGCCGTGGGATTTTGAACGCGACTCGGCCCTGAAAAGTCTGTGCCAGCAGTTTTCGACCCAAGACCTTAAAGGCTTTGGCTGCGAAAACCTGACCCTGGCCATTGGCGCCGCAGGTTGCCTGCTCAGCTACGCCAAGGAAACCCAGCGCACGGCCCTGCCCCACTTGCGCAGCCTGCGCCATGAGCGCCTGGACGACACCGTCGTACTGGACGGCGCCAGCCGACGCAATCTGGAGCTGGACACCAACCTCGCGGGCGGACGCGACAACACCTTGCAGTCGGTGGTCGACCGCTGCCAGACCTCGATGGGCAGCCGCTTGCTGACCCGCTGGCTGAACCGTCCGTTGCGCGACCTCAACGTGCTGCTGGCTCGCCAGTCATCGATCACCTGCTTGCTGGACGGCTATCGCTTCGAAAAGCTGCAGCCACAGCTCAAGGAAATCGGCGATCTGGAGCGTATTCTGGCCCGTATCGGCCTGCGCAATGCTCGCCCCCGCGATCTGGCACGCCTGCGCGATGCCTTGAACGCATTGCCTGAACTGCAAGATGCAATGATCGGACTCGAAGCGCCGCATCTGCAACAACTGGCCACGACTACCAGCACCTACCCCGAGCTGGGAGCCCTGCTGGAAAAAGCAATCAACGACAATCCGCCAGCCGTGATCCGCGATGGCGGCGTATTGAAAACCGGTTACGACGCCGAGCTCGATGAGCTGCAGACACTGAGCGAAAACGCCGGGCAGTTCCTGATTGATCTGGAAGCCCGGGAAAAAGCCCGCACTGGCCTGGCCAACCTCAAGGTCGGTTACAACCGGGTACACGGCTACTTTATCGAGTTGCCAAGCAAGCAGGCCGAGCAGGCACCGGCTGATTACATCCGCCGCCAAACGCTCAAGGGCGCCGAACGCTTTATCACCCCGGAGCTCAAAGCCTTCGAAGACAAGGCCCTGTCGGCCAAAAGTCGGGCCCTGGCCCGCGAGAAGATGCTCTACGAAGCACTGCTCGAAGAAATGATCAGCCACCTTGCACCGCTGCAAGACACCGCCGCCGCACTGGCCGAGCTGGATGTGCTGAGCAACCTGGCCGAGCGTGCACTGAACCTGGACTTGAACTGCCCGCGCTTTGTGGACGAGCCGTGCATGCGCATCAGCCAGGGTCGTCACCCGGTGGTCGAGCAAGTACTGACCACCCCATTTGTGGCGAATGATCTGGCGCTGGATGACAACACGCGCATGCTGGTGATCACCGGCCCGAACATGGGCGGTAAATCGACCTACATGCGCCAGACCGCATTGATTGTCCTGCTGGCCCACATCGGCAGTTTTGTTCCGGCAGCCAGCTGCGAGCTGTCGCTGGTTGACCGTATCTTCACCCGGATCGGCTCCAGCGATGACCTGGCGGGCGGCCGTTCGACCTTTATGGTCGAGATGAGCGAAACCGCTAACATCTTGCACAACGCCACCGACCGCAGCCTGGTGCTGATGGATGAAGTCGGTCGCGGCACCAGCACCTTCGACGGCTTGTCCCTGGCGTGGGCTGCGGCAGAACGTCTCGCCCAATTACGGGCCTACACCTTGTTCGCCACCCATTACTTCGAGTTGACGGTACTGCCCGAGAACGAACCGCTGGTCGCCAACGTGCACTTGAGCGCAACCGAGCACAACGAACGCATTGTGTTCCTGCACCATGTGTTGCCTGGCCCTGCGAGCCAGAGTTATGGCTTGGCAGTGGCACAGCTTGCGGGTGTTCCAGCCAATGTCATCACCCGTGCCCGCGAGCATTTGAGCCGTCTGGAGACCACCAGCCTGCCCCACGAAGTACCCCCGGCGACCCCTGGCAAAAAGTCGGCACCACAGCAAAGCGACCTGTTTGCCAGCCTCCCTCACCCGGTGCTGGATGACCTTTCCAGGCTGGATCTGGACAACATTACGCCGCGTAAAGCACTTGATTTGCTCTACACATTAAAGACACGCCTTTAAAAGCTGCTAGAATCGCGCGCGGTTCGGGATGCTACTGACCTTTTAGCCTGGTCTGTAGATATCACTCCCGAACCCGGCGAACCCGTTCTGGAAGGGCTTCGCTGCCGCCGCCTGAGGAGAGAATTAGAAATGACCTTCGTCGTCACCGACAACTGCATCAAGTGCAAGTACACCGACTGCGTAGAAGTCTGTCCGGTGGACTGCTTTTACGAAGGCCCGAACTTCCTGGTGATTCACCCGGATGAGTGCATTGACTGCGCGCTTTGTGAGCCTGAATGCCCTGCACAGGCGATCTTCTCTGAAGATGAAGTGCCTGCTGGCATGGAGAATTTTATTCAGTTGAATGTCGAGCTGGCTGAAATCTGGCCCAACATCACTGAACGCAAAGACCCTCTGCCGGACGCGGCCGAGTGGGATGGCACCCCAGGCAAGATCGCCGACCTGGAACGCTGATTCACGCTTGAGTAAAAAGCCCCGCGAGGGGCTTTTTGCGTTTTGCAGCATCAATTTTCTGTGGGAGCGGGCTTGCTCGCGATGGCATCACTGCGGTTTGGCAGTTAAACCGCGGCGAGGGCATCGCGAGCAAGCCCGCTCCCACAGACTCAAGCGTTGATTTCGCAGCCGGTGGCCGCTTTCAGCTCTTCAAGACTGACGCCCGCTGCCAGCTCGACCAGCTTGAGCCCCTGCCCGGTCACATCCAGCACGGCCAAATCGGTAATGATCCGGTCAACCACGCCCACGCCAGTCAACGGCAAGTCGCATTGCTTGAGCAGTTTATGGGTGCCGCCCTTGGCCGTGTGCTCCATCAGCACCACCACCCGCTTGACTCCGGCCACCAGATCCATAGCACCGCCCATGCCCTTGACCATCTTCCCGGGGATCATCCAGTTGGCCAGGTCGCCTTTCTCGGAGACTTGCATCGCCCCCAGAATCGACAGATTGATATGGCCGCCGCGAATCATTGCGAACGAATCAGCGCTGTTGAAAAAGCTGCTGCCCGGCAAGGTCGTAATGGTTTGCTTGCCCGCGTTGATCAGGTCGGCATCGACTTCATCGTCGGCGGGGAACGGGCCTATGCCCAGCAGACCGTTCTCACTTTGCAACCACACGTCCATCCCCTCGGGAATGTAGTTGGCCACCAGCGTAGGCAACCCGATACCGAGATTGACGTAAAAGCCGTCCTGCAGTTCTTGGGAGGCGCGCTGCGCCATTTCTTCACGAGTCCAGGCCATGATCAGGCGCTCCGCACAGTGCGATGTTCGATACGTTTTTCCGGAGTAGCGTTGAGCACCAGCCGCTGCACGTAAATCCCGGGCAAATGAACTTGATCAGGCTCGATCTCGCCGATTTCAACGATTTCTTCCACTTCCACCACACACACCTTGGCCGCCATTGCTGCCAACGGGTTGAAGTTACGTGCAGTTTTGTTGAACAGCAGATTGCCGGACTTGTCGGCTTTCCAGGCCTTGACCAAGGCTACATCGGCGCGCAACGAACGCTCCATGACGTACCACTCGCCATCGAACTCACGGGTTTCCTTGCCTTCAGCCACCAGCGTGCCGTAACCGGTCTTGGTGAAAAAAGCCGGGATACCCGCCCCGCCCGCCCGCAGTTTTTCCGCGAGGGTGCCCTGAGGGGTGAACTCCAGCTCAAGCTCGCCGGCCAGGTACTGGCGTTCGAACTCTTTGTTCTCACCCACATAGGAAGAAATCATTTTGCGGATCTGACGCGTCGTCAGCAGTTGCCCCAACCCGAAACCGTCGACCCCGGCGTTGTTACTGATGACCGTCAGCTCGCGCTTGCCGGTGTCACGCAAGGCCGCAATCAGCGCCTCTGGAATCCCGCACAATCCAAAACCGCCCACTGCCAGGGTCATGCCGTCTTCGACCAGCCCCTGCAAAGCGGATTCAGCACTCGAGTAAATCTTGTTCACTTGTTATTCCTCGAATTCCCCACGACACACCACTCCATCGCGGTCTGTTTGCTTTAGTCGAGAGAGGACAAACACGTTGGCAGTCGCCCGCTCCCCGATTCTGGCTGCTCTGGCGTGCAGCCAAAGCGTCGTTCAAGTGTAGGGCAGCCGACGCAGGAAGGGTTGATTGAAAGAAATAACCAGAAAGGATGTCGCCGTTCAGCCTCCACTCAACCGCTTTGGCTTAGGGTCATTCGCCCGTGGCCGTAGGAGGTTTAACCAAGCGATAACAATTTAACTACAAAATACGTAGCTCGCTAACTTTAAACCCGCGAGCTAGACGTATATAACTGCCTGCTGCCATCAAATGGCCCAGAGGGGGAAAACTTCACTCGCCATATGGCTTGAGCCTACTAGACTCCCTTTCGGATATCGCCGCAGATTCGCAGTGTCGGGCTTAAACGCAACATATCCAGCCCGGTGTCGACCCAGGATTCAGCTTCGTTGTAAAGATCGAAACTGTTGGGAACCAGCAGCCATTGTCCGAGAATTCCGTCGACATAGGCATGCAAACAGATAGCAGCACGGCGCGCATCCAGATTTTCAGGGAGTTGTTGACGGTGAATGGCATTGTTCAGGGCAAGCTCAATCCTGCTGTTGCAATCGACCATCGCTACCTGACGCTGAGCTCGTAAATCACACATTTCGTCAGTGAATTCGCACTTATGAAACAAAATTTCATTGATACGCCGGGTTTTCGGATCAGTGGCAACTTGGCGAAACAAATGAATCAACAGTTGGCGCATGCAGCCAAGCGGATCAACTTCGTTCTCGCTTTCACTGGCTTTGGCCATTTCATCCAACGGCTCATGCAGGCTGTCGAGCATGGCCTGGACCAGCTCGGCCTTGTTGCTGAAGTGCCAGTAAATTGCACCACGGGTGACGCCCGCCAGCGCGGCAATATCTGCCAGCGTCGTGCGTGCAACACCTCGCTCATAAAAGGCCTGCTCGGCCGCTTCGAGGATTTTGCTCCGGGTTTCAAGCGCTTCTTCTTTGGTACGACGCACCATGGCAATTACAACCTCAATCAGGAGGATCCGGGCCGCTGCGATCACTCGTCCGGACCAACATCGGGTGGCGTTTGTTTTGCCTTATCCCGGTCTACTTCAGGCTTGAAAAGTGGCCCTGTAATGCCTGGCGAGACAGTGTCCCGCTATTTACAAACAGACATGAATGTAAGTATATTCCTTAGCAAGCTACTTATCCACCCGGAACAGCTTTCTTTACCCTTCCACTATTCTTGTGCGCTTTCGCGTGCCTGACCCGAGGATTTTCATGCAATTCAAGCCAGCTGTTACCGCTCTGGTTGCTGCCATCGCCCTAGCTTCGCTGCTCAGCGGATGCAAAAAGGAAGAGGCAGCACCTGCCCCGCAAATCCCTCAGGTCGGCGTCGTCACGCTGAAAACCCAGCCTTTTACCTTGACCACCGACCTGCCAGGCCGCACCGCGTCTTATCGCTCGGCAGAAGTTCGGCCCCAGGTAAATGGCATCATCCTCAAGCGCCTCTTTAAAGAAGGCAGCGACGTAAAAATCGGCCAGCAGCTGTATCAAATCGATCCAGCGATCTATGAAAGCGCCGTACTGAGCGCCCGCGCCACGCTGCAATCGGCCAAATCCCTGGCTGATCGCTACAAGCAATTGGTCGCCGAGCAAGCCGTCAGCCGCCAGGAATACGACAACGCCCAAGCTGCACGCCTCGAAGCCGAGGCCGCGCTGAACACGGCCCAGGTCAATCTGCGTTACACCAAGGTTCTGGCTCCGCTGACCGGTCGTATTGGTCGCTCGTTGTTCACTGAAGGCGCACTGGTGACCAGTGGCCAGGCAAACGCATTGGCCGTGATCACCCAACTGGACCCGATCTACGTCGATGTCACGCAGTCCTCGGTCGAGATGCTCGAACTGCGCCGCGATCTGGCCAGCGGCCGCCTGAAGAAAGCCGGTGACAACGCCGCCAAGGTCAAGCTGACCCTTCCAGATGGCAGCGAGTATCCGCAAGAAGGTCGCCTTGAGTTCTCCGAAGTCTCGGTCGATGAAGCCACTGGCTCCGTGACCTTGCGCGCCGTGTTCCCGAACCCTGACGAAACCCTGCTGCCGGGCATGTTTGTCCACGCGCAACTGGAAGCAGGCATCGACAGCAATGCGATCCTGGCGCCTCAGATCGGCGTGACCCACAACCTCAAGGGCCAACCAACGGCTTTGATCGTGGGTCCCGACAACAAGGTTGAAATGCGTGTACTGCAAGCTTCACGCACGGTCGGCAGCGACTGGCTGGTTGAGAAAGGCCTGAACCCGGGCGACCGTTTGATTACCGACGGCCTGCAGTTCATCAAGCCTGGCATTGAAGTCAAGATCATGGACAAGCCACAAGGCGAAACCCCGGCATCTGCCCCGGCAACAGAAAAAGCTGCAGGCAGTAAAGGGGAGTAAACCATGTCGAAATTTTTTATCGACCGTCCGATTTTCGCCTGGGTAATTGCCCTGGTGATCATGCTGGTCGGGGCTCTATCGATCCTCAAACTGCCGATCAACCAATACCCGAGCATTGCGCCACCGGCCATCTCGATCTCCGTGACCTACCCGGGCGCTTCGGCGCAAACCGTGCAGGACACCGTGGTTCAGGTGATCGAGCAACAGCTCAACGGTATTGACCACCTGCGATATGTGTCGTCTGAAAGCAACTCCGACGGCAGCATGAGCATCACCGCCACCTTCGAGCAAGGTACAGACCCTGACACCGCTCAGGTTCAAGTACAGAACAAGCTCAACCTGGCGACCCCACTGCTGCCTCAAGAGGTTCAGCAGCAAGGTATCCGTGTGACCAAGGCGGTTAAAAACTTCCTGATGGTCATCGGCGTGGTGTCCGAAGACGGCAGCATGAACAAGGACGACTTGTCGAACTACATCGTCTCCAACATGCAGGACCCGATTTCCCGTACCGAAGGTGTGGGCGACTTCCAGGTGTTCGGTGCCCAGTACGCCATGCGTATCTGGCTCGACCCGGCCAAGCTGAACAAATACAACCTGACCCCGGTGGACGTTAAATCCGCCATCAGCGCGCAGAACGTACAGGTGTCCTCCGGACAACTGGGCGGCCTGCCTGCCGTCAAAGGTCAGGAACTGAACGCAACCATCATCGGTAAAACCCGCCTGCAAACCGCCGAGCAGTTCAAAAAGATCCTGCTCAAGGTCAACTCCGACGGCTCCCAGGTTCGCCTGAGCGATGTGGCCGAGGTTGGGCTGGGTGGTGAGAACTACAGCATCAGCGCACAGTTCAACGGCAAGCCGTCTTCGGGCCTGGCGATCAAGCTGGCACCGGGTTCCAACGCTCTGGACACCGCAAAAGCACTGCACAAGACCATCGAAGACCTGGAACCGTTCTTTCCGCAAGGCATGAAAGTCGTTTACCCGTATGACACCACTCCAGTGGTCTCCGCATCGATCAAGGGCGTTGTTGAAACCCTGGTTGAAGCCGTCGTACTGGTGTTCCTGGTGATGTTCCTGTTCCTGCAAAACTTCCGCGCCACCATCATCACCACGATGACGGTGCCCGTTGTATTGCTCGGTACGTTCGGCATCCTGGCCGCTGCAGGTTTCAGCATCAACACCCTGACCATGTTCGGCATGGTCCTGGCCATCGGCTTGCTGGTGGACGATGCGATTGTGGTGGTGGAAAACGTCGAGCGGGTAATGGCCGAAGAAGGCCTGCCGCCCAAGGAAGCCACCAAGAAATCCATGGAGCAGATCCAGGGTGCCCTGGTGGGTATCGCTCTGGTGCTGTCGGCGGTACTGCTGCCAATGGCCTTCTTCAGCGGCTCCACCGGTGTGATTTACAGACAGTTCTCGATCACGATCGTTTCGGCGATGGGCCTGTCGGTGCTGGTTGCATTGATCTTCACCCCGGCGCTGTGCGCCACCATGCTCAAGCCTATCCAGAAGGGTGATCACGGTGAGAACAAGCGCGGATTCTTCGGCTGGTTCAACCGCACGTTCGACAGTGGCGTCAAACGCTACGAGAAAGGTGTAGGCAGCATCCTGCGCCACAAGGCTCCGTACCTGCTGGCTTACGTACTGATCGTGGTCGGCATGGTGTTCCTGTTTACCCGTATTCCTACTTCATTCCTTCCGGAAGAAGACCAGGGCGTACTGTTTGCACAGGTACAAACCCCCGCGGGCACCACGGCAGAACGCACTCAGGATGTGATCGACAGGATGCGTGAGTACCTGTTGAAAGACGAGTCGGGAGCGGTGTCTTCCGTGTTCACCGTAAACGGCTTCAACTTCGCCGGTCGCGGTCAAAGCTCGGGCCTTGCGTTCATCATGCTCAAGCCCTGGGGCGAGCGAGATGCGGACAACAGTGTGTTTGCACTGGCTGCCCGTGCTCAGGCGCACTTCTCTACCTTCCGCGACGCAATGGTGTTCGCCTTTGCTCCGCCGGCAGTTATGGAATTGGGTAACGCCACCGGTTTTGACGTTTACCTGCAAGACCGCTCCGGTATCGGTCACGAGAAGCTGATGGCCGCCCGTAACCAGTTCCTGGGGATGGCTGCACAAAGCAAGATCCTGGCAGGCGTACGTCCAAACGGCTTGAACGATGAGCCGCAGTACCAACTGGAAATTGACGATGAAGCCGCACGCGCCCTGGGCGTCGAGCTGAGTGACATCAACAACACGCTCTCGATCGGCCTGGGTGCCAGCTACGTCAACGACTTCATCGACCACGGCCGTGTGAAGAAGGTGTTCCTGCAAGGTGCAGCGGACTCGCGGATGAACCCGGAAGACCTGAAGAAGTGGTTCGTGCGTAACAGTGAAGGGACCATGGTGCCGTTCTCGGCATTCGCCAAAGGCAAATGGATCTACGGCCCTCCGAAGCTGTCGCGCTATAACGGCGTAGAAGCGATGGAAATCCTCGGTTCTCCGGCTCCTGGCTACAGCAGCGGTCAAGCCATGGCCGAAGTCGAAGCCCTGGCGAAAAAACTGCCGCCAGGTGTTGGTATTTCCTGGACGGGGCTGTCATTTGAGGAACGTCTGTCAGGTTCGCAAGCACCTGCCCTGTACGCAATATCCTTGCTGATGGTGTTCTTGTGCCTTGCCGCACTGTACGAAAGCTGGTCGATCCCGATTGCAGTCATGCTCGTTGTGCCTCTGGGGATTATCGGGGCACTGATGGCGACCAGCCTGCGAGGGTTGTCCAACGACGTGTACTTCCAGGTGGGCTTGCTCACGACCATCGGTCTGGCATCGAAAAACGCCATTCTGATCGTCGAGTTTGCCAAGGAACTGCATGAACAAGGACGAACATTGACGGAGGCTGCGATCGAAGCGTGCCGCATGCGTCTGCGTCCGATCATCATGACCTCGCTGGCGTTTGTACTGGGTGTGATCCCCCTGGCCATTTCCACGGGCGCAGGTTCGGGCAGCCAGCACGCTATTGGTACCGGTGTTATCGGTGGCATGATCACCGCTACCGTGCTGGCCGTGTTCTGGGTACCGCTGTTCTTTGTGGCCGTATCGTCCATTGGCAGCAAAAAAGAGTCGAAGACGAAAGTGGATCTGACTAAAACTCCAAACCAAGAGGCTGGCCAATGAGCAAGTCGCTTCTCGCAGTAGCTGTCGCAGC